>NC_014218.1:0-1200000 GCF_000092365.1 Arcanobacterium haemolyticum DSM 20595 | reverse complement strand
GCGTGGAAATTGACGATCGGTTGCGCGAACGCGGCTACGGCGAATGGGAAGGCTTGACCTCGGTAGAAATCAAAGCCGAATACCCAGAAGCCTGGGCACGCTGGCGTGCTGGAGAAGAACCAGGCGTGGCTGGAATCGAAACGCGTGATGTGAACGGGCAACACGTTGCTGAAGCGATCGAAGAGTACGCGAAGGAAGCGGAATCTGAGGCGGGGGAGCAGACTCTGCTGTTTGTTAGCCACGGATCTGCACTGGTTAATGGCGTTATGGTGCTCATGGGGCAAAATCCATCAGCATGGAACATGCTTCAAGGGATGGAAAATTGTCATTGGGCGGAAGTTGTGTCACGTCCAGGCGCTGTTCCTTCGTGGAGAATCAAATCGTGGAATAGGTAAAATGACTATTTGTGCGATGTCTGATCTTTTCGTGATTTGATTCACGTGAAAAATAGGCCGTGCAACTAGATGTTCGAGGCTTGTCTGATGTATATTAGTTAAGTCTTACGGGGCATTGGCGCAGTTGGTAGCGCGCTTCCATGGCATGGAAGAGGTCAGGGGTTCGAATCCCCTATGCTCCACCAAACGGATTTGGGTTGCCAAATCTGCCTGTGATTACATCACTTGTTGAAAATCTTTGGAAATTTCTGTGAGTGACTAAAGCGGTGTAGTTAACCTCTTTTTAATTGTGATACAAGTGTTACAAATCTGTTAAAAGTGTCAAGTTATGCCGGGAATGGCCTATTGGGAATTGTTATCCCTTTATGTGGCTTTTAATCTCCTATATCTTCTTTTCTCCTGTCAAAAAGCCCAAAATGTCTAAAATTTTGGTTATCGATTTGTTTTAAAATTTGGTGACATTGTTATATAAATCCGTCTCTCATCTCCTGAACTGCTATGTCTGATTTTGTTTCAGTATATGAACAGGTGCACAATTTTCTTGTAGCCAACCGATGTGGGTCGGCTCACAAAAACATTATTTCTTCTATCAAGACAGGGGCAAGATCATGACACGGAGATTTCTTGCAACGGTAGCAGGCACGGCATTGCTGGCAGGAGCATTCGCTCCCGGCGTTGCGTTTGGAGTTGACGCTTCAACACAAACCGATCCAGTTTCGCCAACCTCTTCCGCAACTGAAACTGTCAATAGAAGCGATCAAACGGCAAGTAATCCAACAGACAAGACCACACCAGCTCCCGCTGCACAGACTGGTGAATCCGCGCAAGATCCGAAGCCTGTTAAGCAAAAAGATTTTCCTGCCGTAAAGACCCAGCCTGCACAAACTGTTGATAACGGTCGCGAAATTGATAAATTCATCAGATCTCTAGACTACGATCCAGTTGGAGTTCTCGCAGTTCAAGGCGAGAAAATTGAGACGGTTCCGGTAACAAAAGAATCGTTTAAGAACGGAACGTACACCGTATTCAAGCATGAAAAGAAGACCTTCAATAATTTGCGAGGTGATATTTCGGTAATCGAGGCCAATAATGCCAATACGTTCCCAGGAGCGTTGGTCCGTGCTAATCAAAATCTCTCGAAAGGGAGTCCTACCGTAGTGGGAATTGATCGAGCACCTATTACCGTCAGTGTTGATCTTCCTGGGCTTTTGAGTGGTAAGGGAGAGAAAGTCATCCAGAATCCTCATAAGAGTTCCGTCCAAGGTGGCATCAATGAGTTGTTGAAGGGGTGGACGGATATGCATTCTACTTACCCAAACCATGCAGCAAAGATTTCATATGATGAGTTGATGGTCAATTCGAAAGAACAGCTTGAAGCTAAGTTTGGCCTTGGTTTTGAAAAGGTTGCAAACAAGCTTGATGTTAACTTCGATGCGATCCACAAGCATGAGCGCCAAGTTGGCATTGCTTCCTTCAAGCAGATTTTCTACACGGTTTCTACTGATACTCCGAACAATCCTCACGAGCTGTTTGCAAAGAATGTAACGAAGCAAGATTTGATTGATCGCAATATTGATAAAAAGAACCCGTTAGCCTACATTTCGAATGTAAGTTACGGCCGTCAGATCTTCGTGAAGCTGGAAACTGATTCCACTGATAATGATGTGAAGGCAGCATTTAGCGCAGTATTTAAGGGTAGCTTCGGTAATGGCAAGACAGATGTTGATACGAAGTACAAGAATATCTTGAATAAGACTCGCGCAACTGTCTATGTTCTTGGTGGAAGTGCGCAAAAGGGCGTTGAAGTTGCGACAGGAAGCATTGAAGATCTCAAGAGGATTATCAAAGAAGAAAGCACCTTCTCGACCACCGTTCCAGCTGTGCCAGTTTCCTACACAGTTAACTTTGTGAAGGACAACCAGCGTGCAGTAGTCAAGAACACTGGCGAGTACATTGAAACCACCGCAACTACCTACAACTCGGGCTTCATTACACTTCGTCACCGTGGCGGTTACGTTGCAAAGTTCGCTTTGGAATGGGATGAAATTAGCTACGACGAGAAGGGCGTTCAGCACGTCAAGCCTGTGAAGTGGGCAGGAACATGGAAGGCTCGTACTCACGGTTTCCGCGAACGCATCCAGATTCCAGCAAACGCACGTAACATTCACGTGAAGGCAGGTGAAGGTACTGGTTTGGCTTGGGATAAGTGGTGGACAGTGATCGATGAACGGAACATTCCGTTGGTTAAGGAGCGCGAGATCATCCTTCGCGGTACTACCTTACGGCCTTGGTTCAAGAACATCGTTCATAGCGAGTGATACATACATGAGAAGGTCCCCTTCGATTGAGTTCGGAGGGGACCTTCTCGTTGCGTTAGTAGCAGTGCGAGAGCGTGCGTGCGATTGCCGTGTGTTCGTTTTGCGTAACGGACAGGTGCCAGCGGGCTTTCACGCGCAGCTGCCGTTCGACGTATGCGCACTGGAAGGCGTCGTTTTCTGGGAGCCACTGGGCGGCGTTCGCGGCGCCTTTGTCCTGGTTCGCTTGGCCGTCAACGGTAAGTAAGTTCTCTGGATCGTTGGCAAAGTTTTCGCGTGTTTCCGGATCCCATTCCCACGCTCCGGATTTCCATGCGTCCGATAGGGCAACCACGTGATCGATTTGGATGAGCGTAGACGTTTTCTGCCCGCGCACGAAGTCGATTCGCTTTCCGGTGTAGGGATCGTTGAGTTTTCCGGCGACGACGACGCAGTTGTGCGTACCTTTCTTAAACCGCACATCGTTCAAATCACGTGCAAGAATATCGTTCCTGGTATCGCAACCGTTCCGATCGACGTCGGCCCAAGCCTGTCCAAAATCTTGCCGATTGTATCGGGGGAGATGCTGCTTGTGACGAATCGGAATGGTATCTAACAGCGCGCCGATTTCTGGGTTGGAGATGTGAAATGTTGGTTCTTGGGAGAGCGGGCCACGCCAATCGTCGGGGCCGATCTTCCAGCCGAAACGTTCTTCCATCCCCGCAATATCTGGGCCAAGGCCAGGAACAACTAGCCACAGACCTGCGGCTATGGCGATGGGGAAGAGGATTTTATCAATGAACGAACGGCGCATGAGATCTATTTTTACACGACTCCGAAGAGTGATTTCCAACTGTCCACAAGATAGTGATTTATCCACACATCTTCGGGACAACGTGAGTTGTCAGACAGCAATTCGATATTTTGCAGATAAACCTGCTATCATAATGACAGTACGGGGCATTGGCGCAGTTGGTAGCGCGTTTCGTTCGCAATGAAAAGGTCAGGGGTTCGAATCCCCTATGCTCCACCACTAGGACGCTCATTTTGATACAAAGTGAGCGTCCTATTTTTATGCTGGATAAAGAGCCATTTTGACAGCTCAACATAGGGTTCTCTATTTTATTGATCCGCTTGTTTTCCTATGCAGTGGTCGCTGAGGCGATGCGCGTGAGACCTACCCTTCGGTAAAAACTGACCCCGCGTTCTCGTTACGGCTCGTATATTTGGACGCTATCTTGCTGGGCGGGTACTTTTTATACCCTTGCCCAGCGATAACTCCTTCGCATGCTTAAGTTGCTGCTAGTTTAGCGGGGCGCTACCCGGCCTGAAAGATAAAACTAAACTGTGTGATTTCTCTTTTGACTAGCCGTTTCTTTGAGTTTAAGGTCTTGCCAGCATGTAGAGCACCATTTTTGACGGCTTGATGGCTTTAACGGCATGCGGTAATCGGGTAGTGAAATGCACTACACCACCAGGTAGCAGAGTCACGGTTTTACCTTCGGCGGTGATTTCAAGCTCACCTTCTAAGGTTTCAACGAGCACTGGCATTGCAGCCGTGTGCTCGGAAAGTTCCTCCCCGGCATCGAAAGAAAATAGGACGACATTGACTCCCTCGGCACGCAGCAAGGTTTTGGAGACAGTTGAGCCTGACGCGTACTCGATTTCATTAGCTAGATTGTTAATAAAGCCTAGGGCTGGGGATGCTGGAGTTTCAGCGCTCATGACGGTGACCTTTCAGGTGATTAGGGAAATAATTTAGTTGGATGGTTTCTTAGCTACTATAGCGATTCCGGTCAGGTGGTCGCGGTATTTGTTGAAAGTGGATCGCATCTGAAAAACCCGGGCTCGTAGGGCTTTATCGCGGATTAGGTTACGGATAATCCGGACGACTCCCAAGAGACCTTCATCGGCAAGATTACGCCTGGGAGACAATAGCGCCATCGGTGCGAAACTAATCCATTCCACCTCAAAACCAGCATTAGTTAGCACCGTACGCCATTCATTCTCGGTCAGCGGGCGCGCGTTAACTCGAATCGTCCGGGCTAATTGCTTGCGTAACCCATCAGCCAACTCTGGGTCAATGTCATTTGGGGTGAGGCCGAGCTCGTGGATGGCGTAATAACCGCCTGGTTTGAGGAGACGGAATGCCTCGGCAACGATTTCGGCTTTGGCTTTTTCGCCTTGCATGGTTAGCATCGCTTCCCCCACCACCACCTCGGCACTTTCGCCACTTAACCCGGTGTCTTGCGCTTTAGCATTAATGACTGTTCCGCCGTGAGGTTTGACGATGGCTTCCACCCGTGCGACTGCCGCCGGGTCTTGATCAACACCAACATAGGAGGATACACCTTCGGTCACGATCAATTGGGCAGTACGACCAAGGCCTGGAGCAAACTCCACGATTTCTTTTCCCTGCATATCGGCGGCACTCAACATACGTTTCGTCAACTTCAACCCGCCAGGGCGAAGCACCCGCTTACCAGCGCGAGCGAGCACCCAATGCCCGGCAGCGGTACTTGTTGAACGATCAGATTGAGGCAAAGAAGACGAGTAATCCATACCGAAATTTTAATAACTAAGGCATACCTTAGTCAATCATTCGGCGTACCTTATGTATTTTGAGAGCGAGGGCGGTTAGCGAGATAATAACCAGTTATAATCAAACACGGGGTTGCAACCACCACTAGAAACCAAGCTGTGCGCCAACAAATACGAAGGAAAGAAAACCGGCTGCGAAACCCCGCACGTGGTCGATGTGGACATCGAGCACGTATTCGTCGATGCCCTGGCCACCCGGATTACAGGTAATGCTGGTGCACGCTGCGCACTACGCATACTCGAAGGAACCGTGTTCGATACAAGGCCGGTAGAAGCTGAACGGGACAAAGCCCTCCAAGAGGTTGGTGAGATCACCGTGTTGATCGACCAGCTCCTGGCCAGTGCCACCAACACCAGACTCGACCCTGATGAATTTGATAACGAATACGCGAACCTGACCGCCCGATACGAGAAAGCACCCGCCACCCGCGGACGTCTCAACGCTGAGATCACGGACAAGCAGGCCCGCCTTGCCTAAGCCCGGCTACCGCCGACTACCTCGACGCAAGACCGCTACTGGAATACTCCGATGATGCATGGGCGCTCCTTGTTGACCACGTGACGATCGAAACCGACGGGCAGATCAACGTTGTGTTTAAAGGCCTGCCAGTCGAGTGAACATTAAATATCCTCTTATAAGCTCACCCTTTTACTGAGGCAACGCGGTTGTCGATGGGGTATTGAGTTTTACGAACGGTCAGGATCAGTCAAGGCGGCGTCGAGGAGTGCTTGTGTGCTGGTGAGTACGTCGTCCCATGTGAGGGCTTTGGCCCATTCGTAGCGTTGACTGAAGTGCTGCCAAGCAGTGCGCATCGTCTCACTATTGGCAATCGAGGCCATGATGGAGTGATGTTGTTCGATCAAGACGAGGCTTCGCCGAGTTTGCATAGTTGCCCGAAATGCTGCCTGTAGTTGTGCTGGATCAAGCTGGGAGCCCTGCGCCTGGGTGAGGGCATGCAGGTCGTAGAAGTCACGCATGCGAGTGTTGAACGTGGCCCTTGATAGGACGGTGTGGAGTTTCTCAGCGATGATCGTGGCGGTGGGGTAGACCAGCATGGGAATTGGCTGGGCGAACATCGCGTCAAGTGAGGTTTCAATCGCGCCGGGTGTGATGGTGTGGCCGGTAGAAATGTCGACTTTGACCGGTGTGGTGGTGTGATCGAATGCGGCGGTCAGGTGTGCGCGAATGCCTGGGTAGTCAGCTTGTTCCATGATCTCTTCAAGCCGATCCAGTATGAAGACAACACCGTCACCGGTATCGATTTGGATAACCTCGTCGATGAATTCTTGAACGCCGTTGATGTTGAGCGGGAGGTTATACATGGTGGTGTCGATGTCCATGGTGGTGCGCAGGTTGACTCCGATCAAGTAGGAGATCAACATGCCGCCTTTGAGGACGAACCGATCGTGGTAAGAAGATTGAGAAACGCGATCTAAGAATCGTTCCATCATGTAGATCCGCAATAACACGCGCGGGTCAACCTCACGCTCACGCGCGGTATTTTTAATCCGCCCCTTGAGCTGGACAGCACTATTAATTTTCACAACAACACCTCCAAGTACTGCGATACCAACCCGCTAAGCCCCAGCTGTTGAGCATAGGTTGCCAACACGGCCAGTTGCTTATCGCTGCGGCGCACATATCCTTGCATGGTAGCGGTGAGGATCTGCGGATCGATGTGTGAACGCGAGCGCAGCACATCACAGATAGTGCGTTCAAGATCGTAGCAGGGCACTAGGTGCCCATCAGGAGTTGGCACCTTCGTTCTGCCCATCTCCAGCAGCTCAGGCTTGATGTAGAACACCTGCAGACCTGCTTTGCGCAGCGCAGTGGCGTTGTAGCCCGATGGGACAGTGAGAGTCATTGTGCCAGGTTCACGGTCAGTAAGGGAGTGAGTAAACAGTGCGGTGTGATGAGAAAAAACTGCGCGCGGCCAGCGCAGCGAGGTCAGCCACATCTCATCGTGCCACCCGTTAGCGTCGGCATAGATGCCTTTCGACATCTTTTGCAGCCCACGTGAACGAGCGAATGCGTAGATCGTGGGAGCACTGATCCCTAACTTCGTAGCAGCAGACACACGTAAGACGCCATCATCGGTGCGTACCAGATCTTCCAAAATGTTTTGGGTCATGACGAACCCTCCATATCCCTTTTATGTTCATGCTTATTCTATCAGTGAACTACGCGCAAACATAAAGCCTTGATGTGATTTGATCTTCGGTAACGAAGCAGCGAAGCAACATCGGGAATAAAGAATCAGATCGAAAGGTGCGGACGTGGCGAAAGTACCCCCTGCGTGGAAAGTACACCCCCTTTCTAAAAACTACCCCCGCTACACAAAAGTATCCATAGTAGCGTAGAGGCAACCATTACCACTCAACTTTGGATACAAGGATCGCAACCTCTTGCTGTGAGTTTTGGCCTAGTCAGACGCTTACGGTGAGAGGTTTTCTATGTATGGCGTCTGTGGCGGATTCAATTATCGGGATCTCTTGCCATTGTCGACTCCTTTGGCAACAAGACGAGCCGAAGGGCGTCAAAAAGTATGGGTCTCCATCAAAAAGTGTGGGTGGGTGTCAAATTGTTTACCCTGTGGCGTCCAAAGGTGTCCGCGCCGGTGCAGTGTGGAGCTTGCTGACTCCGGTGCTCATGGCGCGTGGCAGGGCCAGATCGGGTGATTGTGTGGTAAACTTGTTATCTGAAGATGTCCCGCTTCGGGTGGATTTGAGGCTGTTCGTATCCGGCAGCGTTGCCGGTGAGAGAAGGAGTTCACATGAGTGATATCTCTGGCGAGCGGCTGAGCGAAGAGGACGTCAAACTCCGCTACATCACTCCCGCGCTGGTTGAGATTGCTTGGTGGAAGCCAGAGCAGATCAAGATGGAAGTGATCACGCCGGGTCAGATCATCGTTCGCGGCGAGAAGGCAGTGCGTGGCAAGTCGGGCAGTGCCGACTATGTGCTCCGGCGGACGCGCAACCGCAAGCCGCTGGCTGTGGTTGAGGCGAAGAAACTTGAGCTCAGTGCTGATGCTGGTCTCCAACAAGCTCTCGACTACGCCGAGAAGCTCGATGCACCGTTCGCTTATTCAACGAATGGTACGTCCTTTGTTGAGCATGACCGCCTGACTGGTCGTGAGCGTGAGTTCAGGATGGATGAGTTCCCGACCGAGGACGAGTTGTGGCAGCGCTATCTGGATGCAAAAAATCTGC
The DNA here is from genome assembly GCF_000092365.1 of Arcanobacterium haemolyticum DSM 20595. Taxonomy (NCBI): domain Bacteria; kingdom Bacillati; phylum Actinomycetota; class Actinomycetes; order Actinomycetales; family Actinomycetaceae; genus Arcanobacterium; species Arcanobacterium haemolyticum. The sequence continues at coordinate 1,191,500 of NC_014218.1, read as the reverse complement.
ACGGACGTGAGGTAGAGCTAGTTGATGAGCCTTACTACTTCGACTCATTCAAGAACAAAGTTCCTCGTTACTACCAGCAGGTAGCGATTGATCGCACGATTGAGGCGATCGCGAATGGACAGAAGCGTCTTTTGTTGGTGATGGCTACTGGTACGGGTAAGACGTTCACGTCGTTCCAGATCATTTGGCGGTTATTAAAATCGGGCGCGGTCAAGCGCGTTCTGTACCTCGCTGATCGGAATGTGTTGATCGATCAGACGATGCGTGACGATTTTTCGCCGTTCTCGGGCAAGATCACAAAGGTTCAAAACAAGGAGCTCGATTCCTCTTACGAGGTTTACATGAGTCTCTACCAGCAACTTGCTGGTGATGAAGGTGATGAGCCGTTCCGCCAGTTCAAGCCGGAGTTCTTTGATCTGGTGGTGGTGGATGAGTGTCATCGTGGTTCGGCACGTGAGGCGTCGCTGTGGCGTAGGGTGCTCGATTACTTCTCGGGTGCGATCCACATCGGTATGACGGCCACGCCGAAGGAGACGAAGGACGTCTCAAACATCACCTACTTCGGCGATCCGGTTTATACGTATAGCTTGAAGCAGGGCATTGAGGACGGCTTCCTTGCACCTTACAAGGTGTTACGTGTCGGCTTGGATGTTGATCTTGAGGGCTGGCGTCCCTATCAGGGGCAGCGCGATGTCGATGGCAACGAGATCGAAGATCGCGAGTACAACGTCAAGGACTTCGACAAGAACTTGGTGATCGATGAGCGCACCAAAATGGTAGCTAAGTATGTCGCCTCGTGGCTGCGGCGATATGGCACGGATTCAAAGACGATCGTGTTCTGCGTGGATATTGAGCACGCAGAGCGGATGCGTCGTGCACTGATCACCGAGATGCCCGAAGAGGTAGCCAAGGACTGGCGCTACGTCATGCGCATCACCGGTGACGAACAAACCGGCAAGGCTCAACTCGACAATTTCCAGGACGTCAACGAGAAGTATCCGACCGCGGTGACTACCTCGAAATTACTCACCACAGGTGTGGATATTAAGACAGTGAAGTTGATTGTTCTTGAGTCCAACATCGGTTCGATGACGGAATTCAAGCAGATCATCGGTCGCGGCACCCGCCTCGCGGAAGATCACGGCAAGCAGTTCTTCACCATTCTCGATTTCCGTGGTTCAACGCGTCTGTTTGCCGATCCTGATTTCGACGGCGAACCAGTGGTCTTCAAACCAGTCGGGCCTCCAGTTCCAGGAGACGACGGGGAAGAGGTTCCACCCGAGTGGCCCGAAGATGACGAGGTCGATCCGAATACTCCGCCGATTCCCGCGGGCGGGGAGGATCCTGAACCACCGTTGCCGCCGGGGCGTGAAGAGAAGGTCCGGGTGCGTGGCGTTGAAGTGAAGCTGCTCAATGAGCGTGTGCAATACATCGACCCAACCACAGGTAACTTGATTATCGAGTCTTTGCGCGATTTCTCGCGCACCACGTTGCGCGGCACGTACAAGACATTGGATTCATTCATTCAAGCCTGGAACGATGCCGACCAGAAGACAGCCCTCGTGGCCGAGCTCCAGGAGAAAGGTGTGTTCTTGGATGCGATCCGTGCCGAGGCCGGAGGGCATTTCGACGACGTTGACGACTTTGATCTGATTATGCACGTCGCTTTCGACCGTCCACCGCTGACCAAGAAGGAGCGGATCGATCAGGTGAAGAAGCGCGGATACCTGCATCAATACTCGTCGGCAGCCGAGCAGGTGTTGGCCGCACTGCTCGACAAGTACGCCGACGTGGGTATTAGCGAGCTTGAGGATGTTCGAGTGCTCACCAATGAGCCGTTCGTGCAGTTCGGTTCGCCGGTGAAAATTATTTCTTTGTTTGGCGGTAAGAACGAGTACTTGGCTGCGGTCAAGACTCTGCAAGACGTCATCTATGAGACCGCTGCCTAGGAGCAACTAACCAATGAGTCTGTCTACGTTCATTTCTTCCTCGCGCAACATTATGCGCGGGGATGCCGGTGTCGATGGCGACGCTCAGCGCATCGCCCAACTCACTTGGATGCTCTTCCTCAAGGTTTATGACGCGAAGGAAGCCAACTGGGAAATCATGCTCGACGACTATGAGTCGATCATCCCCGAACGGCTTCGCTGGCGCAGCTGGGCACCAGACCACAAGGACGGCCGCTCCATGACCGGCGATGAGCTGCTGATCTTCCTCAACGAAGACCTATTCCCAACACTGAAGACTTTGCCGATCACGGAGAACACCCCGTTGAGCCAGACGATCGTCAAGGGTGTATTTGAGGATTCCAACCAGTACATGAAGGACGGCATCCTCATCCGTCAGCTGGTGAACCTCATCAACGAGATCAACTTCGATGACTACGCAGACCTCCACGCCTTCGGAGAGATATACGAAACCCTCCTCAAGGAACTCCAGAGCGCTGGCAGCTCCGGTGAGTACTACACCCCGCGCGCGGTTACTGACTTCATGATCAAAATGCTGAACCCGAAACTCGGGGAGCGGGTCGCCGATTTCGCCGCCGGAACCTCGGGCTTCCTTACCTCGGCACTCAAGCATCTGGATACCCAGGTGGAGTCGGTGGAGGATCGCGAGAAATTCCAGAATGCCGTGTTCGGTATTGAGAAGAAGCCAATGCCGTACCTGCTGGGTGTCACCAACCTGCTTCTACATGACGTCGACGAGCCCGCCTTCTTTCACGGCAACTCACTCTCGCGAAACGTTCGCGAATACAAGGAGCACGAGAAGTTCGAAGTCATCGCGATGAACCCGCCCTACGGAGGAACCGAACAAGAAGCAGTGAAGGCGAATTTCCCGCAAGCCTTTCGATCCTCCGAAACTGCCGACCTTTTCGTCGCGCTCATTACCTACCGACTCAAGAAGAACGGCCGAGCAGGCGTGGTGCTGCCAGACGGATTTCTCTTTGGTAGCGACGGCGCGAAGCTGGCTCTCAAGGAGCGACTTATCAAAGAATTCAACCTGCACACGATCATCCGACTACCAGGTTCAGTGTTCTCGCCGTACACCTCCATCGCGACCAACTTGTTGTTCTTTGACAAGACTCACCCCACGAAGGACGTGTGGTTCTATCGGGTAGGCAAACCCGAAGGTTACAAGAACTTCTCCAAGACCAAGCCACTCCTGCTTGAGCACCTGCAACCTGCGATGGACTGGTGGAGCAGCCGAGAGGAGATCAGCGACGCTGACGGTAATCCGAAGGCCAAGCGCTATTCCGCCCAAGAGATCATTGACGGCGGTTATAACCTCGACCTGTGTGGCTTCCCGCAAGCATCCACCGAGGTGCTCAGCCCAGCAGAGACCATCGCAAACTATAAGACTCGACGTGCTGAGTTGGACGCCCAGATCGATGCCCAAATCGCGCTCATCGAATCACTACTGGCGGTGAAGGAATGATTGCCGACCGTCTCCGCGCCGCCATACTCCAAGCAGCCATCAGCGGCAAACTCACAGACCAACGCCCAGAAGACGGCACAGCGGCAGAGCTTCTAGAGCAGATCGCAGCAAAACGCGCGAGGCTCGTCAAAGAAGGCAAGCTCAAGAAACAAAAGTCGTTGCCCAATATTGGGGAGAACGACGATCCATTCGTGCTTCCCGATTCATGGCGATGGATTAGGTTTGGCGACCTGGTGGAGTTCCGAATGGGAAAGACGCCGAAGCGCGCGGAGCAGAAATACTGGTTAAGAGGCTCCGTGCCTTGGGTTTCGATCTCGGACATGGCGCAAGGTGAAACTATCACGTCAACGAGAGAGAGCGTCAGCGACGAGGCAATCTCTGATGCTTTCGGTGGAGTAGTGAGTCCCGCTGGAACCTTGATCATGAGTTTCAAACTGACCATCGGACGGTGCAGTTTCCTTGGCGTTGACGCAGTTCACAACGAAGCGATCATCTCTGTTTTTCCAATTGTTGATACGTGGGAAATCCTCCCAAGCTACCTTGCATACGCGTTACCAATCTTCTCGTCACATGGCGACGCAAAGGCTGCGATGAAAGGAAATACCCTCAATTCAACCTCACTGAACTTGATGATGGTCTCCTTACCTCCGCTCGCCGAGCAGGAGCGGATTGTCGCCAAGCTTGACGAGGTTCTGCCGCTCATTGACCAACTTGCTGAACTTGAGAGAGAGAGAGAGAGTATCTAGACCGCGAGTTCGCCAAAGCAATCGAATGCGCGATCCTCCAAGCCGCCATCAGCGGCAAACTCACCAAGCAGCACCCCGAAGACGGCACTGCCGCCGAACTCCTCGAACAAATCGCCGCCGAACGCGACGCCCTAGTCAAGGTAGGTAAGCTTAAGAAGCATAAGTCCCTCCCACCCGTCACCGATGACGAGGAGTATTTCGATATCCCTGACACCTGGGAGTGGACTCGGTTCTCCGAACTGGCGATCGAAGTTTGTACAGGTCCCTTTGGAAGCGCGTTACATAGGAGGGACTACGTTGACGACGGAACGCCGGTGATCAATCCATCTAACATCGTTGGAGACACCTTTGTTCCGACGGTCTTCGTCAATGAAGAGACCTCTGCAAGGCTGTCTTCATTTGCGTTAGCGCACGGCGATCTTGTAATCGGTAGACGAGGGGAAATGGGACGATCTGCAGTAGTGAGTGAGGCGGAAGCTGGATGGCTATGCGGAACGGGATGTTTCTATGCTAAAAGCGGGGAAAATCATGTATTCGATTATGTGGCATTAACCTTGAAGGCGCCATCAGTGCGTGCTCAGCTCTCGTCGTCGTCGCTCGGCACAACAATGCAGAACTTGAATCAAACCACTCTACGACGGCTCCCGTTAGCTGTCCCTTCACGGCGGGAACAACTACGGATCGATGCCAAGTTGGGGCAGCTGAAAGCGCCAATGAGGTCACTCCAACAACTGCTTCAAAATGCATAGTGTAGCCTTGGCCGAATGGAATTGGGAAATAGATGGATCTTGCTTCGTGGATTTCTGCTGGTGTGGCTGTTGTTTCGTTGTTTGGTGGAGGATTCGCATACTTTCAGGCGCACCTATCGAAGAGGGCACGTACTACTGCTATGGGCGAGCGAGAGCGTGCCGGGCGATCAGAACATCGTGCACAGGAGGCCGCTTATGTGGCCGAGCAACAGCTTCAAGCTGCGCGGGATCAAGTTGGCGTACTCGAACAGCAATTGGCTGCCATTGCCAGTGCTGTTAAGGAGACTGCGTCCCAGGCGCCGATACAAGTTGAGGCAAGCGGGTCAAAACGTGTTCGAGTGCAGTGGGTCAAGAATTCGTTATATACGATCGTTAACGATAGTCCCGTACCTGTACAAATTGAGCTCCTGCGAAACCGAGAGGACTTTGTGCGCATTGAATTGGCCGATTCCTTCACTTTGTCCCCAGGTGAGCAGAAGACGTTTCTCGCAATCGGGGCTTGGGAGCATCCGATTCCAGAGAACTTGATACTTGATGAAGTCGGAGCAGACGTGCCGTTGTACCTACCGATACCTGAAAAGCAGGCGTGAGTACCCAGCCATTCGGCTAATGAATCCTAAATCTCACGGTAAAATGCCTAGTCAAGTGCTGGGTGCATCGAAATCTCGAAAATGCACCCACCTAGACTCCCTGTAACCAAATGTGTGTGCCAGCCACCATCTGCACTCAACTTTGGATACAAAAGTGTGAGTGCGAACAGACCCCCTTAGGTTCCGAGTTTTACTAGGTAACACAAGGGATTCGAGGGGTTTGTTGTGCTTCTGTCATGGTTTAGATCGGGCGTGGAAGCGGGTGTCCGAGCAGGTTTTGGGTGCTTCGATTGGGTCGCGAATAGTGCTCTCAGGGGGGTAGTGCCAAAAAGTGTGGGTTCCGCCGAAAAGTATGAGTGCCGCCGAAAGGTATCAGATAGACAGAGAAGTGCGGGATCCATCGGCGTGCCGGTTCCCGTAGCTTTGAGACTATGGGAACCGGTCAAGGTTGAAGCCGACGTCGACGACCGTCACGTCGCCATCGTTGAAGTCCGCCCACCCCTGGGACGGGCAAGGTGCGCTCACCCTTGCCTCGCTGACTTGCGCGAGCTCCTAAACGCTGCGGATCCAAATAGATCAGCGGATCAAGGCGACCTAGTTCGTGACCAAGCCTGGTCCGAATTGCCAATTCCACACGGTCGAGCTCAATGAATACGCTGTGGCGCAATCGTTCGTCGAACTCGTACAGCGCCACCACCAAATCGAATGACGCTCCGTCAACAAATTCATCTTGGGCGATACCATTTTGCGGGGAAAACCGGCGCATCGGATACCAATATCCGGATAAACGGTAGTAATTTAGCTGCGCTAACAACTTCTCGGCGTGCTCTGAGTTATCAATTTGCATCCCACGCTGGCCAAGCAATTCGACCTGCTCCTTGTAGGTCTTGAACAGTTTCATCTGTCCCACGCGCTCACCTTTGTCTAAAGCGAAGACCGGCCCTGGACTCCCACCGAAGCGGGCAGCGGAACCGGTCATGTTGTCTATAAGGTTACCGCGTCGGCGCTGCTGAAGCAAGAGAGATTGATAGTTCTTCCACACAGAGCACTCGACAAGTTGTTCTATGACCCGTCCAGATTAGGTGGTGCTCGAGGGCGTATGTGCGAGAGCCCCAAAGCTCAGTGACCACAAACCCGCCTAGGGGGTTAACTCCTTGGATGTTTGTGGCCTACCACTGAGAGCTGCTAGCACCAACCGGTGCATATTCGTCTATTTGGCTCTCAGAACAGGAGCCTTGTTATGGGCAACACCATTCAAACCTTTACCAACGATGCCTTCGGAGCTATCCGCACCATCACGGGCGACGGGCAGACGCTGTTTTGTGGGAAGGATGTCGCCGTCGCGCTCGGGTACGTTAACGCCAGCAAGGCGCTCCAAGACCATTGCAAGGGGGTTCCATTTCATTGCTGAAGGTGACCTCTACCGCCTCATTATTTCCTCGAAGCTCCCGGCAGCGCAGAAGTTCGAAGCCTGGGTGTTCGATGAAGTGCTACCGACGATTCGTCGCCATGGCATGTATGCATACGACGAACTCCTCGCTGACGATGAGTTCCTGGAGCATGCCATCGCCACGCTGCGTGCGGAACGAGCCAAGCGCCTGGCAGCAGAGCAAGCCTTGCTGGAAACGGCACCGAAAGTCTCGTACTACGACGTCGTGTTGCAGTTCGATTCGTTGTTGACGACAACGGCGATTGTGAAGGACTACGGGCTGAGCGCGAAGAAGCTCAACCGGATCCTGCGCGAGGAGCAGGTGTAGTTCCATCAGTCTGACCGGTGGTTCCTCTACGCGATTTTGATGTTACGGTTTTTGGATATCCTAGCAATCTCAACAACGGTGAAAGGATGTGGGCGTGCTGGGGGTGTACGACGATACACTACTGGTGGCTAAGCCAATTCCCCAAGATTGCTGGATGCAATTTTGGTGGCGGCTCTTCTGGAGGTCCTTGGTTGGACGATTACAGCAATTCGACGGGGCTTGGGCACGTCCGTTCAGTTACCTCGTTTGGACCAGAAAATAACACCTACAATAGTGGTCCATATTTCGATGACGCAGTAATGAAGATGTATAATGGCACTCGAAATGATTAAATCTTCATCGTCGAGACAGCTTAAAAGACGGCTGATAGCATTACTTAGCGTTGGTGCTATGTTGTGCGGCTGTTCAAACGCTGGAGATGCTATGCGCTCCGAAAAAATAATTGACTGGATGAAATATGAAATCACGGGAATACATGAGGTGACTTTCACCGTCACCACAGGTAATCCAAAATGTTTTGGACTTCGAAGCGCAGTTAAGGAAGCTGGTGACTCTCTCGAGGTAGCAATCATTGAGGGGTATCTACCTAACTCGCCGAAGCATTGTGCAGCAATCGGGAGAATTGAGAAACTCACAGTTACGACTAAATCTCCAGCGCAAAGCTTGAATATTCGTGCTATGCTAGCGGAGGAAGTTAAGCTTATTCCGTAGCTACCTTGGGTAGTGTATCAAAAGACTATTTTTCAAAAATTCCAGTGATTAAACAGTGTAATAACAAGGTCATAGAATAAGATGCAAAGCACATAGTTTTTTGTTACAGCCCCTAAATAGTTTGAGATTCTGGAATAAATAGTGAGCGGCTTGCATTTTCCTAGCATTCGTCAGTAATCGAAGCTATATCTATTAACGCGCCGTAAATCTTCTATGAGTGAAAGTGCTCCTACTAAGGAGTCCCTCAGCATTGAGATTTCATAGTGGTTGGGGATCTCGAGAATCGTTTTTCATCTCCACGTGCTATGCGTTTGCACAAGTCGACTAACAGGAAAGGACTTGGCACCTGTTTATGGGGTTGAAAGATTTTTGCGACACTTCTGAGCCGGTGAATAGACGCCAGTCAAACCATCCTCCCCGTGCTCCTATTCCAGATGCCCTGAGCTCACCCACGAACGCTACTGCGAGACCCATGCCAAAGCTGAGGATGCACGCTACCGGCGCTACCAAAGGGATCCGAAGATCAACCGTCGCTACGGCGCGCGTTGGCGCAAGATCCGCGCCGCCTACGTCGCCGCCCATCCGCTTTGCGAAGACTGCCTTGAAGCTGGTCGCTACACACCCGTGCAGGAAGTCCACCACGTTCTCCCGCTCGAACACGGCGGAACCCACGACCCCTCGAACCCGCGCGCCCTATACAAACCCTGCCACTCGAGACAGACAGCTTTGGATGATGACCGATGGAGGTGAACACCCAGGGTCTACACCTACTGACACTGTTCGCGGATTTCGCGCTCTAATGCGCCGAAAACCTGCCGGCCTCAAAAAAATGAGGACTCTCGTCTGTTCGCATGCCACGGCGGAACGTGGCAGGTCAGGCGAGGGGGTGGGGCTCCTGATCTCTACAAGTGTTGGGAAAGTCAGCGGGCGGGGCCAACTGCGTGCAAAGTTCCTGAATCAAACAGGGTATTGACCCAAGGCTGCCGATTCAGACTTGTCGGAGCTCCACGGAGTCAAGGAGAGCGAGGATATGAGAGGGATTTTGGATGAGATCAACCAGCCCGTCGAGGAGATCTAGATTGAGGTGGTCGGTATTGCTTGCGCTCACGTCCCTGAAAGCATCTGCTAAACGGGGCCGTACCCGGTTAGGTACGCTCGCTTCCTTGACCTTCAACTGAACGTCCTGCCACGTAGCCAGGCGTTGTTTCTTCCTAGCTGGCGTTTTGGTCGCTACGGGTATCTGAATTCCAGATACCGACTCGATCGCGTCTGCGGTAAGGGCCAACGAAATGCTGCCTTCGTCCTCGTGTTCGTTGATGTAGCGGTAGACGGAGTGTCCGGGGTTCAGGAACTTCTCTGGTTGTGCATCGCCGACCCAGTTCGTTGGTTCGCGATGAACTCCCGGCTCGATGCCCACAGCGTCGTCGAGCACTACTCGGTACAGGTAGAACGGGGCATCGCCCTCGGGCTGGTCATCCATTCGCCTGAGCATGTTCTCGATTGCTGCCTCGTAGGTGCCGACGTGAAGGGCTTTGGATTTCTGTTGTTCAGCCCATCGGTCGACAGCGCCTGCACCGCACATCCTCGTCATGCGCTGAACGGTCTCTGGAGTTAGCTTCTCCCGTGGATCGAACTCCTTCTGGGGCCAGTCCGGGATCGTGCTGGTGTGGTACCAGAACATCCGAAGAACCTGATGATCGACTATTGCTGGATCATCAGGGTCGTACGTGGGGCGAGCCCGGTCTTCTTCAGTGCAGTCGATCCCGCATTCGGTGCAGAGCTCGTTGCCCTGCTCCCAGCTTTCCATCCAGTCGTGGCTGACGAGTTCTTCGTGTCCACAACGTCCGCAGCGCATCCGTCGCGGCCGCCCGAAATCGATGTCACGTTCAATACGCATATCCCCATTATAGAACAGTTACGACCGATAGCGGGGTTCCCACTCCTGGCCTCTATACCCGGGCCACTGGCTTAGAGAAGGAGGTAATACATGGCAAAAGACGGCACCAACCGTGGCGGACGCCGCGTGCGAGCAGGAGCGAAACCTGATCCGCTGAATGAGAAGCTCGTAGCAGGCCGCCCAGTTACTCGCCTTGAGGATCCTTTGAATGAGCCGTTCGACTTTGAAGGCACAGATATTGGTGATGGCGCGGTGCTTGCTGGTGAGACGATGCCCGAACCTTCCGACTACCTGCCCGAGGTTCAGCGTGATGGCAAACCCCTTGGCGCTGACCTAGTGTATTGGGAGACCTGGCAGTGGCTTGATGCTCGTGGGTGTTCCCAGTTCGTAGCCCCACGCCTGATTAAATCCTATGCGCAGGCGTTCGCGCATTATGTGCAATGCGAGCAAGCGATCTCCAAGTTCGGTTTGCTCGGCAAGCACCCGACCACGGGGACTGCTATCGCGTCCCTGTTCGTTGCCATGTCCCAGTCGTTTGGTAAGCAGGCGAATATGTATTGGTATGAGATTTACGAGATCGTGCGCGCCACTTGTACCACCGACTACTCGGGCGGTGCGCCTGGTGATGACGTGATGGAACAGCTTCTCAAAGCCCGCTCCTAACAGCCTCCCTTTCTTTCTTTGTGCGTGCCCCAGATGGGCGAGCAGTTTTCTGTGCCCTGATTCTTTGGAAAGTGAGTGTGTATGTCTACGAAGACTGTTGAGGCCGTGTGTATCGGCCATCCCGATATGAAGTGGTCTGGGTTTTCTTTCTAGGCGTTTGCTTTGTTTTCCATTATTACTGATGCCTTGTGTTGTTGCCAGTATTGGCTCTCGATGTCTTCTGGTGTTTGATAGTTGAGCTTCTCGTGGAGCCGGCGAGGTAACCCATTGACAGGTCACGATCTCGACTTCGAACACATTATTCCAACACCGATTATGTATCAGCTCGTTGTTATACGAACCGTTCGTTTCCTGCTAGCGCGTTATCGTAACAATCCCCAACACTGCCTGTAGACTCAGTAATTCGGCAGCTGCGAGCCGCTCGTGATACACCAAGGACACCTCGAACCAGCATGATGGATGAGATCAGTGGCCGAGTGAGCACTATGCATTGCCTGATTGAGCGTCTGCAGTGGTAGTGCTTTTGTTCGCATCGAATCTGATAACACCCACCCCACAATCTTCCTACTAAACACATCACTAACAAACACGGCATACACAAATCCCGTAACTGTTTACATACGTGACGCGACCCATAACCGGATCAGACCGTCAGCTGTGACATCACGTTGTACTACATCCGCACGAGTACCAGAAGTCTTTGCTTTACCAGTGTCACCGGCAATTTACCTCTACCCGTGCCACACACCAGCCACACGCATTAAACACCGAGTGTACTCACCCGTTACCTTGTTGACAGGTCCTGATTGGCGGGTGTTGATTGGGATTGTCGGCCAGCCGCCCTGGCATGGTGTCTTGCCCCTGTCTATCCAATGATCCGGGGGGTGTTGCCACCAGGGTCGGTTGCCAGCATGTGATCGCTGATTAGGGGCTCGGCACCAAGGATGGATGCCTGTCGTAACGTGGATGTGAGGCGTGCTGTCTAGGCTCGGCCGACTTATGGTGCAAACCGAGAGGACAACTGCCATGAGAACTGACCGACCAGACATTTTTCTAGGACTGGACGTCGGCAAGACCGACCACTGGGCCTGCGCACTAACCGATTCCGGGCAGGTGTTATGGAATAAGACCCTGCCCAACAACGAACAAAAACTCACTGATATCTACACGAATCTGTCAGCGAAAGGCTCTGTGCTGGTGGTCGTGGATCAGCCGGCAACAATCGGCGCTCTCGCCATCGCGGTCGCCCAACATATGGGCATCGAGGTCGCCTACCTGCCGGGGCTGACCATGCGCCGGATCGCTGACCTATACCCGGGCGAGGCGAAGACTGATGAAAAGGATGCGTTCATTATCGCTGACGCAGCCCGCAGCCTTCCCCACACCCTGCGCCAGCTCACCAAGACCGACCAGGACGAGGCAGGACTGGCGATGCTCACCGGTTTCGACCTTGACCTCTCACGGCAGGTCAATCAAGTCTCCAACCGGATCCGCGGGCTGTTCACCCAAATCCACCCTGAACTGGAAAGAGTTCTCGGACCACGCCTGGAACATGACGCGATCCTCGAAGTGCTCGCTACCTGGCCAACCCCGCAGGCTCTACGCAAAGCCGGGCGAGCCAGAATGGATGCGAAACTCAAAAAGCACGGAGCTCGCCGCCACGCTGCATGGACCGAGGATATTCTTACCGCGCTAGCGAAGCAGTCGGTGATAGTCACCGGCACCGAAGCCGCGGGCCTAGTCATCCCGCACCTGGCCCGCCAACTGGTGAGCCTGCACGCTCAACGCGCCAACGTCGCTTCAGAGGTAGAGAAGATCGTGGCCACCCACCCTCTTTACCTGGTCCTGAGATCCATGCCCGGCATCGGTCTCAGGACCGCTGCCGTGATCATCGCTGAACTTGCAGGGAAGACCTTCACCAGCTCAGCAGCCCTGGCCTCCTACGCTGGCCTGGCACCGACCACCCGTCAGTCCGGGTCATCGATCAAGTCTGAACGAGTCAGCCACTCAGGCAACAAACGCCTCAAACGCGCCCTGTTCCTGTCAGCTTTCGCCGTGATCCGCACCGACCCGGTCAGCCGCGCCTACTACGACCGCAAACGAGCCCAAGGCAAACGACACAACCAAGCCATCATCGCCCTCGCCCACCGCAGACTCACAGTCCTGTACGCCATGCTCCGAGACGGCACCCTCTACGACGTCCCCGACACCGCCCTGGCAGCTTGACACACAACATAGGGGCACCCCCCCAGAGGCATTCGCCAAATGTACAGTATGTGAGCCAAACCAAACCGAGGCGCATACACGCCAGGCGCAATTCGGCCACGAAGTAGGATACTGAAAACTATCCGTCATTTCAACCGAACGACGTACTTTATGGAAAATGAGTGTGAAGCGTTAGTGGTGCCTTACGTGTTCTGAGCGCGAAATAATTGTCGTATAAATGAGGAAGTAGCTCTGGAAATGGTGGGTGTTGACGTAGCTAAACGGTTAGGTCAGGTTTACCGTGTAGGAGCGAAGACATTCTTCATCCGGATCTGGATTGTGGAAGGTATGGCGTGCGGGACATATGTGGCTGCGGGACTGCCAGCATAGATTGACGCCCCGTGAACGCCACGGTGAACGTATCGATGGCGAGCACTACAACACAAGAACACCCGGGCTGACGTGTTATCTATGAGCACGGCAACGATCGACCGTTGACAGCCGAACGTCAAGAGCGCGTCGTGAAGGGCGACAACCACGCTGAACTCACCCAAGAAATCACCCGCCTTCAAAACCACCTCATCAGCCATCCATGAAAGAAAACCGAGACACTGACCATCGGCCCTGAAACAAAAACGCCACGAACAACGCTACGAACACGGAATCAAAACCCGGCTCGCCTAACACCCATCACACACTCAAAAAAATACGAGACATGAAAACCATTCCAGACTCAAATAGACATGAGGCATCCTGAATTTAGAAATAAAAAACCACCGAGTGGTGGCTTTTAGCTTTCAATTTAATTATCTTCTTCTACCATTTCTAAACATTCATCTAAATCAAATTCTTCTGTGAATTCTGGATCCATATGGGTTAAGAAGTGCCAATCTTCTGAATCTTTTTTTCTAAATAGGATTGCTTCTCCGTCTTCTGATCCGAAGTAGGCTCTTTCTACTTGGTAGCCTTTCTTTTCTAGATTTTTCTTTACTTCTAAATAATTATTATCTCTCGCTTCGATATATTCTCTTAAATCTGAATTCGCTACTGTGTAGGCATCCACTCTAGTTGTACCTTCTACGATTCCTTTTCCTTTTTTAGATAGGTTTGGAATTTCTTTCCAATATACTTCTACATCGCCATCTTCTGTAAACATAAACTTAGTTAGTGGTACTATGTTGCCGTTTATTTCTAGTTCCATGTAGTCTGAGATTGAATCTAGCTTTATAGTTTCGTATTCAAATCCGTCTATCTCTTCAAATTTGTATCCTTTAAGTTGAGATACAAATTTTCTTCCTTCTTCTATGGTGTCAAATAGTCCTAGCTCTGTGCTCATTCCACCTTGGTGTAATTCTAATATAAACATTTTTCTCCTTAGAATTCGGGCATGCGAGTGTTGAACGTGGCCCTTGATAGGATGGTTTGGAGTTTCTCGGCAATGATCGTGGCGGTGGGGTAGACCAGCATGGGAATGCTTTGAACCATGACACACACCCCATACTCAACTTATGTTCGCGCTCATTCTATCAGTGAACTACGCGCAAACATAAAGCCTTGATGCGATTTGATCTTCGGTAACGAAGCAGCGAAGCAACATCGGGAATAAAGAATCAGATCGAAAGGTGCGGACGTGGCGAAAGTACCCCCTGCGTGGAAAGTACACCCCCTTTCTAAAAACTACCCCCGCTACACAAAAGTATCCATAGTAGCGTAGAGGCAACCATCTGCACTCTACTTTGGATACAAAAGTGTGAGTGCGGCACGAACCCCTCGGGTTCCGAGTTTTACTTGGCAGAACGCGGAAAACGAGGGGTTCATTGTGTTTCTGGCATGGCTTAGAGCAGGCGCAGGAGAGGATGTGTGGGCGCGTTTTAGGTGCTTCGATCGGATCGCGAATGACACTCTAGGGGGGAGCGCCAAAAAGTGTAGCTTGCGCCGAAAAGTATGAGTGCTGCCGAAAGGTGTCAGGTAGACAGAGAAGTGCGTGATTCATCGATATGCTCGCAGACCGTACGAGTTGGATACAAAGCGATGCGGGACGCAGGTCACACGGATGGGGCGAAACCAGCCTGCCACTAGGAAAAACGCGCGGTAGACAATGTGAATTACACCTACCCTTGATTATCAACTGCCGCCCAAGCTGTATGCGAGATGGCTAATTTTGCGGTTGAATCTTTGTTGGCAAAAGAGCCATGCGATGATAACGATGTGTCGCTTTTCCCTGTGCAATTGATGTTAGGGCATTCATGCGGGTGTTAGTAATGTTTTACGGATGCTAAAGAAATGTGTGCGGCTGGCAACCAGCCGCACACATTTTCTATTACTAGAGGGCCCGTGTTCTGCGTTTAGCTAGGCCTAGAGCTCCTGTAGCTATGAGGCCGAGTGCGATTAGCGCAAGGGGTGCTAAGGATGTACCTGTAGCAGCCAAGTGTTTTGTGACTGGGGTAGTGGCCTTAGGGATGTTCGAGGGTATCGTGTCCATTACCAGATCCGTTTTTGGCGGAAGGGGTGTTTGTGGAGAATTAGTTTTCGGCGGATCGGCTGGGAAGGTTTCCTTCGGGCACTCAATCAGGCGAAGATCTGCCATATGAGTGTACTTTTTCCCTTCTGCGATACTGTTGAAAAGTCCTAAACCAATCGCGTCTGCTTTAACTGGTTGATCGAATTTAACGATCGTTTGGCCAGATGCATTAAGGGTTACAGTTTTCACTTCAGTAAAGTTTTCCCATTGACCATCTGGTTGAGGTTTAACGTACGTTTCGCGAGCAGGGCCGTGGTAGTAAGTTGCCTTTTGAGGCCCATCGCTAGCTCCTTCGCGAGCGGTTGTGGTTGCTCCGCATATGAGCTTTCCGTCAGTAGGAACAACAAGTGCATGTGGGAAATCTGGTTGGGGTTGTGGGTCCCATTGGGAATGCCAGAAGGTTTCTGTATTTGGATCAGTATCGGTACCATCAAGCAGAGCTTCTTTTGTTCCGTTTGGCCGAGTTTCTTTGGTAAATTGCTCAGAATCTGCCCAGATTTTGGATGGATGGAATGGTGTTCCGATCTTCGCGGCTGGATCATCAGGTGCGGGTACTTCACCATTATCGGCTTTGTTTGGGGCGGTCCAGTACAGTAGAGCGCCTTGTCCGCCACCGAGTCGTAGTGTCACGGTGGCATTATGTTCGTTTATCTTTGGGGTAACTTCTGTTTGTTGTCCGGTCTTCGAGTCTACGAGCATGAGTTTGGCTGCGTCGGTTGGTTTGGCAAGTGTGAGGGTGACGTCTTGCGCGGTTTGCCAGAAAGCGCCGTTATCGGTTCTTGGTTCCAAGAGTTGGACGAGTTTGTCTGTTTGGCCAACCAGACCGTTGACTACCATGATAGCTTTCGGGTTTGTTGCGTTGGTTCCGAAAATTTCTTTTGTTTTGGCGTCTTCGAGTCCTGGTAGTTTATCGAAATACCCGACGACGACGTCGCCTGGTTCTCCATTATTGGTTGTTCCGATGTTGGTTGCGCTTACGTTGATCACACCATATTCGGCATTGACTTTTCGCGCATCACTACTTGTAAATTTACCCATCTTCCAGCCACTTGGTGCTGAGTTTTTGGATCCGTTATATGTTCCGGGGACTGTAGCAACATATGTATTGTTGAGTGCTACGAGCTTTTTGCCCATCCCTTGTGCGTCTTTAAACCCATCCGCAAATTCGTAGAATTCATGTGTCGGAGCGCCATCGTGATCGAATAGGCCACCTTTATCGAATCCATTTTGTTCCATTCGGAATAAGCCAAGCCATTTTTGCCCGGAAGCTAAGGAGAGCATTGTGGTGATGGATTTTTGCGATTCGGATACGTTGGATTGGTGGTTGTAGTCTAAATACTGGCCGTACATGATGGGTTGAGTACCATCGCCGGTCAGGCCTTCGAGTGCCGCCTTACGATATGTTTTCCACACAGTAGTGCTCAAATGGGATTGAACCGCATTTGCAGGGTTCATATTCGGGTTATCATTCCCCATGTAGTAGTAGGTATCCCAGCTTAATAAATCTGGTTTGGCTTGACTGACGTATGTGGAAATATTATTTATCCATGTTCCGTCACCGTTTTGATTGCTGTGAGTGATTGCGCCTGGATACTGATTTTTGGACCATTCGAACCATTTTTTAAAAAGGCGTAACTGATGTTCGTCATATCCGCCTTCATCACCATACTGAATATCAACAAGTGATGATCGGTAAGCTTGCATGTTTTCCGACAAGAAGTCTTTGAGCTCAGCCTGATCAGTAAGTGAATTATTTCCACCAGGTGCTTTGGCTATAGACCATGGCGAATTTCCCAGCGCTTTCATAGCTGGAGTGTTGAACAACGGTGGATCATAGAACATGGGGATTGCCCCGCCCGAAAGATCTTGTTCATGTTTGTTCATCACAGAACGCCCATAGGATTCACTCGGAATCCACGCAGGCATAAGTATTCCGTATTGAAGTGCGAGAGCCTGTGCACGATCCACGCCCCATTTACCTGTTCCTGGGTTGAAACCTGTGCTGTTCTTTGCTGGCTCCGCTGGTAGTGCTTCGGGAGTTTTCCCTTCTGGAAGCCCCCAGATTTCAACATCGTCAAAGCGAATAGAGTCGATAGTTGCCTCTTTGGGATTTTCAACATTTGTTGTAGGGTTTAGCCAGAGCCGAATGTTCTTGGCTTTATGGTATCCGCCAAGATCCCAATACCAGATACCGCCGTCATTGCGCACATTTGCTTGAGAAACAACTTCTACCCATTCTCCGGCATCTTCAGTCTGGATGGCAATACTTACAGATGACCCTAATTGATTCCATGCTGAACCTTTGTGAGACACCGGTAGTCCCCACGCCGTTAACCGGGCAACGTATTGTGCTTTGCTTAGATGGAGTTCAATGCCTGTGGGCTGTTCATCCCAAGTCTTTTTCTGGACTGCTGTGGCTACCTGCCAATGGGTATCACGGTTATTATCTACAACAGCTTTGTTGTCCGATTCAGTACCAGAACTGGTTGTAGCAGTCGCTGAAAGCATGACGTTGCCGCGGAAATCTGTATTTACTTTATGAACGTTGATTCGATATGTTTCTGAGCCTGCCGTAATCGTTACAGTATTATCGCCGTTAGAAAGAGCAACCGTGCCTCGTCCCTGCTGATCAACTGGGGTTCCATTGATTGTTGGAGTGATGCCTTCTTTAGCGATCGTGCGGATCGTTATCGATTTCGTGTGGTAATACGCAGTTGCTTCATAATCGTGTTTTTTCGGTGAAAACCTTTCATAAACTCCTGGTTTTCCGAAAGGAAGTTGATCGATGATCACATCGTGAAGTAATGCTTCGGAACGTGAATCAACTTTGTCCAGAATTATTGGGCCGGTATCATTTTCCGTTGCGTAAGCACTCTGTGCGACGCTTGCTGCTCCAGTTCCTGCTAGAGCAAGCGCTGCTATTGAAGCGGATAATCTTCTTATTGGTGATTTCATGGAAAATCCTCGTCGTTTACATACGTCATTGTACGAAAGGGGCATATAGGTAGATATCTATATTGCTCCCGCCGACACTACATTTTTATGTAGTGCCGCCAACTTATGAAACTTATGTGCTTAAGTCAATCAGTTTTGGCCCGCATTGCTAATATGTTCAAAAAATCGAATTATTTGTGAGAAAAATTTTAGGCATGCGTGTGGCTGTGAATTCTCTGAAGGTGTGCGGGGGTTTTACCGCAATCTTCCCGTAAGTGATGGATGGCACAATTTCTAGGTTTAAACTAAAAGCACATTAACGGGACTTCCCCGAATACTCTAAGGAGTCTTACACATGCCTGCAATAACACACATTAAAGTAAATACGTCTTCTTGTCCATGGCGAAAAACATGGGCGCTTATCGCAACTTTTTCCCTCATAGCTACTGGCCTCCTGAACGGATACGGCACCCAAAAAGCCCACGCCTCAACCCAAACAGGCACAATGCAACAACATTTAGGCTGTGAAGAAAATTGGTCTGAAACATGCGATCGCACACAACTTACACGTGATGATCACGCCCGTACCTAGAGCGGAACATGGAGGATCCCCGCAGGTAGGCACGAATTTAAGTTGGTGCTCAACGAAACGTGGAACAACGCCGTCGGGAATGGTGGACACGGTAACGCAGGGAAAAATTTCCACCTCAACCTCACGCACCCAACGAAACTAACGTTTGGCTATTCGGACGCGACTGGGAAAGTATCCATAAGCTCTGAAGAACTGGCAAAAGAATATCGTTCAGAAGACGACGCGCTGGTCAAAACACCATATCGCCACCCAGGCGCTGGGCAAAACTTCTACTTTGTTATGACTGATCGCTTCGCCAACGGCAACCCTAAAAACGATCGCTGCATCGCAACTGGGTACGCAAAAGGAAACGAAAACTTCCCGTCGATTCAAAGACTCAGATCATCAGATGGATCGATCAAAGTTAGCAGATGAACTGATGTACTTGACTCGCGGTCAGCCTGTAACTTATTACGGCGACGAACAAGGTTTCGTTGGTAGCATTGCAGGTTCTAAGGACCGCTACGATCAGTCGTATCGCATTGATCGTAATGACAAGATCGAATATGTGGCCGGGAGTGCTGAACAGTCGATTGACGTCCATGTAAGTCGCATTACTATGCCGTTCAACACGAATAGGGCCTTTTCCTGACCTTAGTAACCCGGTGGTGCGTGAGCCCGGTGCTATATTGACTCCTGTTTGTATGATGAATCGATAATTATAAAGAGGACGATCTGTGAAACCGGGCTTTGGCACCCTGCCACACATGAGAAAATTACTTCCTTCGTGGCGGGATTGGCGCCACGTGCGCAAAACCTGGCGTGCAGATCTTGTTGCTGGCATCACTGTAGGAATTGTTGCCCTTCCTTTAGCTTTAGCGTTTGGCGTATCATCTGGTGTCGGAGCAGCGGCAGGCCTTATTACGGCTGTTGTTGCAGGTATTATCGCCGCAGTTTTTGGCGGTTCACACGTTCAGGTATCCGGGCCAACAGGGGCAATGGTAGTAATTCTTGCGCCGATCGTTGCCGAACATGGCGTATCGTCCATTATGCTCCTGAGTATCTTGGCAGGAATAATCCTGGTCATCTCCGGCGTACTTGGACTTGGCAAAGCGATTTCACTTATCCCTTGGTCGGTTGTGGAAGGATTTACCCTTGGCATTGCCACGATCATCGCCATGCAACAAGTTCCTTTGGCGTTAGGAGTATCCATTCCTGCAGGCCACAGCACACTTCAGTCCGTTCTGTTAGCATTCCAAGCAGCGTTGTGGCCAACGTCGATATACACGCTTGGGATCGTCGCCTCAGTCGTCGTCCTCATCCTCGCAACTGAAAAAATCGCTCCCAAACTGCCAGCGTCACTCATGGCCGTGATAGTTTCTTCGATCGCAGTGTGGCTGATCGCGCTCAATGTTCCAGTGATCGGGAAACTCCCGCACGCGCTGCCGGCGCCGTCCGCGCCAACACTATCGCTCTACACGGTAGAACAACTCATTCCTACCGCGTGTGCTGTTGCCATGCTGGCCGGAATTGAATCACTCCTTTCTGCGCGCGTTGCTGCCGGAATGCCGGGGCAAGGTTCGTATCACCCGGATCGAGAACTCGTGGGGCAAGGTCTCGCCTCAATTGGGGCTGGAGTATTCGGCGGAATGCCCGCAACTGGCGCGATCGCTCGCACAGCCGTGAATGTGAAATCAGGTGCGCGAAGCCGGCTCGCTGCGGTAACACATGCCATTGTGCTCTTGTGCGTGGTCTACTTCGTATCGCCACTCGTGTCCCAAATTCCGCTCGCTACTTTAGCCGGCGTCCTCTTTGTTACCGCAACCCGGATGGTATCGCCAGCCACCCTGCGCAAAGTCACCACCTCAACCCGATCAGACATGGTGGTGTTCTGGATGACAGCACTTGTTACCGTGACATTCGATCTGATCCAAGCCATCATCATCGGTGTGCTTCTTGCTGCCGTGTTGGCAATTCGCCATCTTTCCCGAATGTCTGGTGTTGTTCGCTTGCCACTTCCAATCCCGCCAATGCCAGGAGATGAACATATCGCACTCTTGCGGCTCGACGGATCCATGTTCTTCGGTGTGGCCGATCGCGTGGCAGAAGAAATAGGAGAGTACGGGCGCGATATTCGCGTGGTTGTTTTCTCCATGTCCCACGTGGGAATCCTGGATGCGTCCGGTGCCAATGCGCTTGCTGATGTTATTAGTCGATTCGAACGGCAAGGAATCGTTGTGTATCTGAAGGGGCTCCGTCCAGAACATCTTCGTACTGCGCGGAACATGAAACTGTTCGGATCGCTCCCCATCGAAGATCATTTGTTTGAAACAACTGAAGAAGCCGTGGCACGAGCTCGCCAGACAGTCCAAGAGCACGTAGCTAATCACTGACTGTGAGCCGAGGCGCCAGCGTAAAGGTGAGGAACGCTACTTGGTGTATGGCTCGGATCGTGTGGGTATGTGCTTACACTGAAGACTAGTTTTACGAATGTATCGCCGTTAGGTTATACAGTCTGGTATGGCCGTATGAGGCGTGTACTTTAAGAGAAGGACGCACAGTAATGGAATGGATTCATCAACTGATGGCTCAACTGGACGTAGCTGCACTTTTGCAGAGTCTTGGGCCATGGGTTTTGTTTGGCATCGGTATTATCGTGTTTATCGAATCTGGCGTTCTTTTCCCGTTCTTGCCAGGCGATTCCTTGCTTGTAACGGCAGCTGCCCTGCGCCATGAACTGAACCTGTCTGTATGGTCGCTTTTAATCGTTGCTATTCTTGCTGCGATTGCAGGTGACCAGATCGGTTTCTGGCTGGGGCATAGGTTTGGGCGCGGCCTGTTCAAGGAGGATGCGAAAGTCTTAAGCATGAAGCATCTGCACGAAACGGAAGCTTTCTTCCATAAGTGGGGGCCGCTTGCCTTAGTGCTCGGCCGTTTCGTGCCGATCGTGCGAACCTTTGTACCAGTTTCGGCAGGAACTGCCAACATGCACTATAAGAAGTTTGTAGGGTGGAACATTTCTGGCGCAATTATTTGGGTGTTTTTGATGACTGCCGTGGGTGTTGTGCTCGGTAATATTCCTGGGGTTACTAAATCGATCGAAGGCATCATGCTGTTGATCGTTTTTATTTCCGTTTTGCCGATTATTTTTGCCGCGTGGCGTAAGCGAGTGGAAAATAAGCGGATCGAGCGTGAATCTGATCATCCATGTGAGGCGCGGTGATATCCCCACGCGCGTGACGATTGTTGCGGCGGTTGCACGTACGAGTATGCAGAAGAAGACTGTTCCGTTGGTTATTCAGGCACGCTTGACTGTGGGGTAGTGATGCTTCGCCAGTGTGTGTTGGTTGTGTGCGGTGGCGTGGCGGGAACGTTTGTTCGTGCTTTGCTGGGGATGCTCTGGAGTGCTGATTATGGTGCTGGGGTTACGTTGGGTATTAATCTTGTGGGGAGTTTTCTGCTTGCGGTGGTGTATGGGGTGACGACGACCCCGTGGTTGCGTCTCTTTTTCGGTACCGGCTTTATGGGTGGATTTACGACGTATTCGGCTTTCGCGGTTGATTCTCTTGGATTGCTTGAAGCGAATCTGGTGATGGCGTTGGGCTATATTCTGGCAAGCGTCATTGGGGGAGTTGTGCTGGCGTTAGCAGGATCCGCGTTGGGGCGTCGATTGCGGGGTAAGTCATGATGATCGTGGCGCTCGCGGGTGGCGTGGGTGCAGGCTTGAGGTTTCTGACAGATCGGATGTTGGCGCCTGTGTTGGCTCGGTTTGTGCGCGTGGTATCGGCAACTGTGGTGATCAATGTTGTGGGATCGTTTGTGTTGGGGCTGGTTGTGGGATTAGCGCCTGTGCTTGGTTCTGCCTCTGTGATTGTGGGAACGGGGTTGTGTGGCGGGTTTACAACGTTTAGTACGGCAAGTGTTGAGGCTGCTTCGTTGGTTGAGCGGGGCTATTATCGGGTGGCGTTATCGCGGGTTACGGTGATGTGCGTTGCGAGTGTTGCGGCAGCCTGGTGTGGATGGTTGTTCGCCGTCAGCGTCGTCACATCCTAATAATTGCACTTGAGTGCATAGTTGCACTAGAGTGCAACTATGACTGAATGTCCGTGGCGTGAAACAAAACGCCGAGAAACTCGTGACGCCATCGTTCGATCCGCGATCGAACTGACCGATAACGCCCAATCCATTGATGCGATTTCGGTTGACGATATTGCTCGTCACGCCGGAATCTCACGCCGCACATTTTTCAATCACTTCCCATCAAAAATGAGTGCGCTCCTTGAACCGTTGTTTGAACTTCGCTCGTTCTACACTAGGGAAGTCCTGCACGCGCCAGAAAACACTGACGTGTGGCAGGTGCTTGATAACGCGATTATGGCCACGCTGGAAACATGTGACGATCTAGAACTGGCTGCACGCTCAGAATTTATCCTCACCCATCTGGTGCACCAATCGAGTGCACCAGCAGAAATACCTAACCAGGAAGCCGAAATAGCGCACGCCCAGGCTCTCCACGAAAATCTCCGCAAGCGCCTAGGGAACGACGATCCAGTAGCGCTCTCTTTGCTGAGCGTGATCGGCGAACACATTTTACGGTTGGCGTTACGCCAAGCCCGTTCGTCGTCGTCACCCCTCACTACCGCGCGTGATACAACGCGCCATGCCTTCGGACTTCTCCGAAACACTCACACAAACTTCTTGCCTGAAAGCTGACTGCTATGGAACGACGCTACTGGAACATACTCTTTGTTCTGATCTTCGGTGTCTCTCTGATTGTTCTAGACGGAACAATCGTGGCAGTATCTCTGCCAGTTATTATCAATGACCTGGGCCTTACCCTCACTCAAGCCCAATGGGTATCTTCCCTTTACACTGTTGTGTTCGCGGCGCTACTGCTGCCAATGGGCGTATTGGGGGATAAGTGGGGCCGGAAAAAGATCTTCCTAACGGGATTGATCGTCTTTGCCGGAGCATCGTTGCTCGCTGCGCTCGCCCGCGGCGCCTCACTCATGCTCCTTGCCCGTGCCCTCCAAGGAATCGGTGGGGCAATGGTACTTCCCGCAACCCTTTCAACAATCAACGCAACCTTCCGCGATCGAAGCCGGGCAACCGCGTTCGGAATATGGGGCGCAGCGATGGCTACAATGGCAGCACTGGGTCCGCTCCTAGGCGGGTGGATCACCACCACATTCACCTGGCCGTGGATCTTCTTCGTCAACGTGCCACTAATCGTTGCTGTACTGCCGCTCGCATGGAAAGTTTTGCCAGACAACGCGAAAGACGATACTCAGCCGTTGCCGCTGGGATCCGCGCTCACATCCGCGCTGGCATTCGCTTTCATCGTATTCGGCTTGAACGAAGCCACCACATACGGATGGTGGAGCCCACGTCAACCATTCATCATCGGATCATGGGAATGGAACCCGCCCATTTCCGCCTCGCTTATATCGCTTGCGATCGGTGTTGTGCTCCTTATTCTCTTTATGGTGAACCAGACGCGGATCCAGCGCCACAAAGGAAACGTGCTGATTGATGTGGCGCTCTTTAAGATCACCTCCTTCCGCCATGGAAACCTGACTGCATTGACCGTTGCTGCCGGTGAATTCGGCGTGCTATTTGGATTGCCACTCTATTTGCTGAACGTACGCGGACTTTCCCCCATGAATACCGCATGGATCCTGGCATCGCTTGCGGCCGGCGCCATCGTGTCTGGCGGTTTGGCGCGGCATATTTCTGCGGCGATTGGGCCCGCGCTCACTGTAGTTGTTGGCCTGGGGCTGGAAGTCGTTGGAATAGGGTTTGCCGCCACGCTGGTAGGACCACACACCAGCATCCTCTGGCTGGCCGTTGTGTTGGCCGTGTATGGGTGCGGGATGGGCCTGGCATCGGCACAGCTGGCCTCCGTTGTTTTGGCGGATGTGCCGGTTGAACGATCCGGCATGGGATCTGCGATTCAATCTACTTTCCGTCAGATCGGTTCGGCACTAGGTGTGGCATTAGCTGGCACAACCTTGGCCGCGGCTATCCGTGCTGATCTACCAGATCGCCTCACAAGGTTGCATATTCCCGAAGCTCAAGCAAATAAACTTGCCACAATCACCATCGATTCCGCCGGCGGGCCAATGGAAGGGCTAAGCCAAGGGAAGGCTGCAGTGCTAGATGCACTTCATAGCGGGTTCTCCTACGGCCAGCATGCGGTGCTGATAGCCTGCGGAATCTTGCTCTTCCTTGGCTTTATCTCTTCGTTACTGCTGTGGCGAGATGCGGCAAAAGGCATCTAGATGGCTGATAACCTCAGCGCGCAGATGCGGGCGGTCGCGGAACGCGCCGCCCGCATCCGGCGTGAACTCAATCTTTCCAAAGACACGATGGAACAGGTGAGAGCCGGTTACGTGGCCAAACGTGAGTGGTGGAATACGGGTGGTCCCAGTGTTGAACACAAACGCTTTGCTGTACCGTTCGGAGAAGAGATGATCCCAGGTGTTCGATACTCGCCTGACAACGCGTCTGATACGACTGTGATATATGCACATGGTGGTGGCTGGATCGTGGGTGAGACGCGAAGCCATGATCGGTTACTGCGGAGTCTGAGCGTGGAGTTGAACGCAACCGTTTTGTCAGTGGAGTATTCATTGGCGCCGGAAGCGACGTATCCACGGCAAATCAATGACGTCGTACGTGTGCTCGAAAGCCTTGATGGGGCAGGCCCTATTCTTCTCATGGGGGATAGTTGCGGTGCCACGCTGATGGTACAAGTGTGGCTTGCGCTGGCAAACAAGGAAGAATCAGGATGCGTGCGTGAACGAATCGCCGGGTTGGCACTCTTTTATGGGGCCTATACGCGCGGCGAAACTCAATCGCGCATTGAATATAGTGCCGATGAACGCGGGATGTCACGCGAAGATCTAGAAATGTACGAACGTGCTGTATTGCCGCCAGGCGTGCCTGCTGACGTGTTTGAACTATGCGGACGTGACTACCACGGGATGCCCGCAATCTACCTGCTGAGTGCGCATTGCGATCCGCTACGTGACGATTCGGTGTTGTTGAGTGAATGCCTGAAAGAAGCGGGTGTTCCAGTGACGTATGTGGATGTTCCGGGTGTTGCTCACGAGTTTATGCAATACGGAAAGATGCTGGACGTGGTGGATGAGGTAATAAAAAATGTGGCGCACTGGAACCCAGCGCGCCACACCTGAAGCAGTCTTACTTGCGGCCGTATCGGCGGTTGAACTTTTCAACCTGACCGGCCGTATCGAGGATGCGGCGCTGACCCGTGTAGAACGGATGTGACGCATTAGATACTTCGATGTCAATCACTGGGTAGGTGTTGCCATCTTCCCATTCCACGGTGTTCTCTGACGTGAGTGTGGAGCGTGTTAGGAACATGTAGTTTGCGGAGCGATCGCGGTACACAACTGGGTGATAATCAGGGTGAATGCCCTTCTTCATATTTCCTCCTTGGGACGTATCTTGAACGCTCCAACAATACAGCTAACGATAAACATTCTCAATAGCTAGTGTCTCACAAGCTGAAAACTTAGGCTTTCTCACTGGCGCGCGCTATCTAAGTATGGTCTAATCGGTTGCTACTAGTAACAACTACCTGAAAGGAGACGTCCATGATTGAGGTATACCCGTTTCTGACCTTAGTTCCGCCGATTGTTGCGATAGTACTGGTGATCTGGACTAAGAAGGTGATCGTCTCCTTACTGGCCGGTATTGTTACCGCTGCGTTCTTTACGGCAGACGCATCGTTGACCAAAACTGCATCCCTCATCTGGTCTGTATTTTCTGGCCTGTTCTGGGATAGTGAAAAAGGTCAAGTTAACCAGTATTACGTGCTGATCTTGGTGTTTTTGCTTGTGTTAGGCGTCATTACGTCACTTGTGCTGATGGCAGGTGGAACGTCCGCATTTTCGACGTGGACGTCCACTCGCATCCGCACCGGAAAAGGAGCCCAGAAACTTGCTGCCGGTTTAGGTACAGCAATTTTCGTTGACGATTATTTCAACGCACTTGCAGTTGGGCAAGTAGCTCGTCCAGTTTCGGATCAACATCGCGTATCTCGCGCTAAACTGGCGTATTTGATCGATTCGTCGTCGGCGCCTGTGGCCGTTCTTGCTCCGTTTTCTTCTTGGGGTGCATCGATCATCGGCATCATGGCTCCGATCGTTACGGCGGTGGGCTTGAACGTTTCAGAAGCCGGGGCCTTTTTACGTGCTGCTGGCATGAATTACTACGCGATCGCGGCCATCGTTTTACTGTGGATTACTGTTTCGTGGGATCTTAACCTTGGAGCTATGCGTGGCGAAGAACGCCGAGCCCGCGAAACCGGTCACGTCTATGATCTGCAGATTTCAGTGCCAGGGCAGCTAACAGACAATCTGCCTAAGCATGAACCTGGTGCTCGCCGAGCGTTGATTGTTCCGTTCGTTTTCCTTGTTGTTGGCGTGTTGGCTGGAATCGTGATCACGGGGCATCAGGCTTCGCAGTCATGGTCACTGCTTTCTATTTTGGCAGAAACAAACGTTGCTGTATCACTGAACATTGGTGGCATGAGTGGCTTGGTTGCCGCGATTTATTACTACGTTCGTTACACGCATAACGACGACGATTTCACGGGACGCACGTTCGTTCACGGCGTTGTTGAAGGCGGCAGGTCAATGCTCCCGGCTATCGAGATTCTGTTGTGTGCCTGGGTTCTTGGCGGTTTGATTTCTCAGCTCGGCACTGGTGAATATGTTGGGCAGCTTGTTCAGGCGGCTAACCTGCCTCCGATGTGGCTGGTTCCAATCATGTTTGTTGCAGCTGGCGCGATGGCGTTTGCAACCGGAACTTCATGGGGTTCATTTGGTATTTTGTTGCCGCTTGCAGGCGATATTTTAGGGTCTGTTCCTGGAGGCGCAGGTGTATTGCTGGCTGCTTTCGGTGCCGTTCTTGCTGGCGCCGTGTGGGGCGATCACTGCTCTCCGATTTCGGACACGACGATCCTTTCTTCTACCGGCGCTGGATGTAACCACATCGTTCATGTGAATACACAGTTGCCATATGCTCTGCTGGGTGCTGGCTCTGCATTTGTTGGATATGTGGCCTTGGCGCTCACAGGTTCTGGAATTATTGGGTTGGTTGTCACGCTGGTTGTTTTACTCTTCATGTCATTCGCTATTCGGGTTCGTTTCCCGTTGACAACAGCACATATCGATTAAAGGACTATTGTTACTTCGCTATTGTCCGGTATATTGAATTCCTGTTTGTTGTCATGAAGGGATTTAAGAGAATCATGTCTGAAAATCTAGACCCGCAAGAGATGAATAAGCCTCAACCATCACAAGGGCCTGCGATACGCGCGTTGAAACAACTCCCAGAAGTGTGGATGCACATGTGGCATGGGCGTACCACAGAGCTGTTTTCAGCTATTTTTGCTAAGCCTTTCTTTGCATGGGTTGTGGCCGGTATCTATGTGGTGGCGTATGCGTTGCCAGCATCATTACTGATGGCACGCTATATTCCAGGGCCATCGGCATTCGCTTCGTTCAATTCTCCCGAACGTTTGCTAGGCAGTTTGCTGTTTTCCGAAGGCCACTATTTCTTGATGACTTTTGGTGAATGGTTTGCTGTTTTCCTATGCCTCATCATCGGCACTATTGCGAGTATTGCTTTGCGAGTGGCCACATTGATGGCGGTGTTCATAGTACGTGGTGCAAAGATAAGTTTTGTTCGAGGCCTGACTCTCTACACAGTAGCCCTAGCACCTGTGATGGTTTTATTCCCGATTCTTCTTCTCATTGCATTTTTACCGCTATCAAAGCTGATGATCTTCTTGATGATCGTCATTGGTCTTTTGGCGGTGATCGCATCGATTTTTGGGGAATTGTTGCTTTATGTGGGTATCAACCGTGAAGCCCAGATGGAGAAATCGCCGGCTCTTCCATATGCAGTTGCTACAGTTGCGTGGATCGTCTTGTCGTTTACCTTCAGCGCTATGATTTTGCCAAGCTTCTAAAACGAAGATTCTAGACGCCACGGGGCGGCAGGGGAATCCCTGCCGCCCCGTACGCAAGCCGATAGTCATGATGAAGACTGAATCTCATCATCTGATGTACTGCGCGCCACATCGTGAACATGAGGTTGTGTCTGTAGAGCTCTGCCTGCTACAGTTACTTCAGCCCAAAATGAGCGCACGTTATGTGCGCAATTTTTATGAGGGAAGGAGTGAAAGTGAGTAACAATGCGATACGTCTTTCTTCTTTCTTTTCTTGGTTATTTTTCTCTTCCTGGATCCCCACATCATCGTGGAAGCCAGGAATGATCCGTTTTGACATTCGTTTTTATTTCTCGTTTAAGCCTTGGTTTTTGAACCAAGGCTTTTTTGTACCCTCATTCACCCAGCGGAAGGCACAATGATGAACCTGGTATCGACTATCGAACAGTGCAACAACGACGCGATGTTAAATCCACGCCTCCTCGAACAGATCCGGCAAGCACAAGAAGCTGGCACAGTATCGCAGAACGTCGTTGTATTCCCGGGGTTTTGTGATGTGCACGTCCACTTCCGTGAACCCGGCCAAACCTACAAGGAAACGATCGCTACAGGATCCCTTGCAGCAGCACGCGGCGGATTCACCACTGTGGGTGCGATGCCAAACCTTGATCCGGTGCCAGATTCACGTGAAGCGTTGGCACTAGAAGAAGCGGCGATTGAACGTGATTCGCTCATTGAAACGCTACCGTACGCTTCCGTGACCAAGAATGAAGCAGGCCAGGAACTCAGCGATATTACTGAGCTTGCGCCGCGTGTGGTGGGGTTTTCTGACGACGGGCATGGGGTTGATAACCGCGATCTAATGAAAGAAGCACTCAAGCTTCTTACCGAATCGAACAGCGTTGTGGCCGTTCATGCCGAAGCTGGTGACATTCGCCCGGCGCATTCATGTATCAACGATGGTCCATATGCTGCCGCTCACGGACTGATCGGTATCCCTAAAGAAGCTGAATATGCACAGATCGAACGCGATATTCAGATGCTGCGGGAACTGGCAGAAGAAGGCCTGAAACCGGCCTACCATGTGTGCCACATCTCCTGTGGAGAATCTGCAGATCTCATTCGCCAAGCTCGCAGTGAAGGACTCAATATCAGTTGCGAAACAGCCATGCACTATCTTCTTGTTGACGAATCGATGATCGAAGATAACGGCCGTTTCAAGATGAACCCGCCACTGCGCGAACCACACGATCGCCAAGCACTTATTGACGCTTTGCTTGACGGAACAGTAGATATGATCGCCACCGATCATGCACCACATTCCGCCGAAGAAAAGGCACACGGCCTGTCCGGATCATCATTCGGCGTGGTTGGCATCGAAATCTCTTTCCCGCTCTTCTACACGAAGTTTGTAGATACTGGGCTTGTCAGCCTTGAACGCGCCGTCGAACTCTTTACCACTGCAGGCCGTGAACGTTTCAACATCCCCGCACGCTCCACCGACTTTACGGTGTGGGATCTGGATGCGCAGTACACGATCGATCCAGCCGAATTCGTCTCCCTCGGCAGGGCCACCCCGTTCGCCGGTTGGAACGTGAAAGGCCGTTGCCTAGCCACGATTTTTGACGGAACCACCGTCTACAACGCATTAACCGCAACCACCGAATAAGCCAACGATAGAGGAGAACACTCATGCCAAAGAACACCACAATCAAAACAGTCCTCATTATCGGCTCAGGCCCAATCGTGATAGGTCAAGCAGCTGAATTCGATTACGCGGGAACCCAGGCCTGCTTGGCATTGAAAGAAGAAGGATACCGAGTGATCCTAGTTAACTCTAACCCAGCCACGATCATGACCGATTCTGATGTGGCAGATCGCGTGTACATGGAACCACTCACCCTGGAATACGTTGCCAAAATTATCCGCAAGGAACGCCCGGACGCGATCGTCCCCGGCATCGGCGGCCAAACCGGCCTGAACCTTGCCATGCAACTAGAAAAGAAGGGGATCCTAGCCGAATGCGGTGTCCAGCTACTCGGCACCCCCTCCGAATCGATCGAACGCGCCGAAGATCGAGAACAGTTCAAGCAACTGTGTGAATCGATAGGCGAACCAGTTATCGCATCCGACATTGCCTACACGGTAGAAGAAGCGCTTGCCGCGGCAGAACGAATTGGCTATCCAGTTGTGCTTCGCCCAGCATTCACACTTGGCGGAACCGGTGGCGGATTCGCACATTCGCCTGAAGAACTCACCGAAATGATGGTGAACGCACTCCATCTTTCGCCAGTCCACCAAGTCCTGATCGAAAAATCGATTGTAGGCTACAAGGAAATCGAATTTGAAGTCATGCGCGATGCAAGCGATCATACGATCTGCATTTGCTCTATGGAAAACATCGATCCAGTAGGCGTACACACGGGTGACTCCGTCGTCGTCGCCCCTGCACTCTCACTCAACGAATCTGACCTGGAGATGCTCAAACAATCCGCCTTCAAACTCATCCGGTCACTCAAAATCGAAGGTGGCTGCAACGTCCAATTTGCACTCAACCCAACCACGTCGGAATACTTCCTCATCGAAGTCAACCCGCGCGTGTCGCGTTCGTCCGCACTCGCATCGAAAGCATCGGGATACCCAATCGCGCGCGTCACCGCGAAAGTTGCGCTAGGACTCCACCTGTCAGAAATCCCGGTGGCCGGAACGGTAGCCAGCGCGGATCCAGAACTGGACTACATCGTAGCCAAATTCCCACGCTTCCCATTCGATAAATTCACGGACGCGCCAAACCTGCTCGGAACGCAAATGAAAGCAACCGGCGAAGTGATGGGAATCGGCTCCAACTTAGAAGAATGCCTGCTCAAATCGGTACGTTCGCTAGAAATTGGAGTTGACCACCTCGATACCACAAGCATCACGGAGATGTCCGATACGCAACTGTGGGAGTACGTGCGCGACTTCCGCTCTGATACGATCTTCGCAATCGTCGAACTGATCCGCCGGGGAGCAGACCTCACCGAACTTCACAAAGCCACGCTGGTCACGCCGCTCTTCCTCGAATCGTTCGCCTCCATCGTAGAAATGGAACGCACACTCGCCAACAACCCAGGCGATATCGAAACCCTACGCGTCGCGAAAACCATGGGCTTTGCCGATAGCGTGATCGCACGCCTGTGGAACACCACCGAAGAAGCCATCTACGCAACCCGCACAGGCGCCGGAATCGTGCCGGCCTTCCGCATGGTCGATACGCTCAAATCCGGAGCATACGTGCCATACTTCTATTCTTCCTACAGCGCCACCAACGATTCACGCATCACAGACCGCAAAAAAGTGATCGTCATCGGCGCAGGACCAATCCGAATCGGGCAAGGCGTGGAATTCGATTACTCATCCGTACACGCCATCAAAACCATCCGAGACGCCGGCTACGAAGCCATCATCATCAACGACAACCCAGAAACTGTCTCCACAGATTACACCACGGCAGATAAGCTCTACTTCGAACCACTCACGGTGGAAGACGTACTCAACATCGTGGATCACGAACAACCAATTGGCGTGATCACATCGCTCGGTGGGCAAACAGCCATCAATCTTGCTGGCCCGCTGGCAGCCCGCGGCGTCACACTTCTTGGAACATCGCTAGAAGCAATCAACCGTGCGGAAGACCGCGACGAATTCGAACGTCTCCTCTCCACCCTCAACATCCCACAAGCCCCGGGCAAGGCCGTGACGAACGTGGAAGATGGAATCGCCGTGGCCGCCGAAGTTGGCTACCCAGTTCTGGTGCGGCCATCGTTCGTGCTGGGTGGGCGTGCCATGCGAATCGTGGGATCGGATGAGCAGCTGCACCATTACCTCTCACAAGGCCTGGAGATCGATACGGATCGCCCAGTACTGGTGGACAAGTATATTTCCGGAAAAGAGCTGGAAGTTGATGCGATCTGTGACGGCCAGGACGTGTTTGTGCCAGGCATCATGGAACTTGTAGAACATACGGGCGTTCATTCGGGCGATTCGATCTCCGTATACCCAACCTTTTCGGTGTCGAACAAAGTCAAGGGCGATATTCTGGCCTACACGAAGGCGCTGGGGAAGGCGATCGGAATCGTTGGCTTGTTCAACGTGCAGTTTATTGTGGACGAGGACGAAAAGGTGTACATCATCGAAGTGAACCCGCGTTCGTCCCGCACGGTCCCCTTCCTCTCTAAGGTGACGGGCTACGGCCTCCCAGCCATCGCCACCCGTGTGATCTTGGGGGTTTCGTTGAAAGAACAGGGCATATTCGAACTTTACCCAGACGAACGTGACCGCTACTTTGTGAAGGCCCCGGTGTTCTCCTTCAACAAGATCAAGGGCCTGGATGCTTACCTTTCGCCAGAAATGAAGTCAACCGGCGAAGCGATAGGGTACGACGACGAACTCAACCGTGCCCTCTACAAGGCCCTCCAAGCTGCGGGCATGACATTGTTGAACTACGGCACGGTTTTGGCCACGATCGCGGATAAGGATAAGGATGCCAGCTTGGCTCTGATCCGCCGTTTTTACGATTTAGGGTTCAATATTGCGGCAACGAAGGGGACGGCCGCTTATCTGAAAGAACATGGGATTCGCACCCGCGTGTTGTCGAAGATATCTGAAGGGTCTACGGAGATTATCGACGCGATCGAATCGGGGCATGTTTCCTACATTATAAACACGCAGGATGTGGGGGAGTCCTCCAAGACATCCGATGGTGCCCAGATTCGTGCGAAGGCATCAGAATTTTCTGCCACTCTCCTTACGTCGCTAGAAACGGTGGGCGTACTGCTGGATGTGTTAGAGGAGATCACCTTGAACGTCTCCACAATCGACGCCCCACGCCGCCAAGGAGTCTGAACGCCATGACGAATCTTCGTGGAGACGCCCGCGTGGTTGCGAACGAACCATTGACGGAACAGATTTATCGCCTTCGGTTCGAATGCGCCGGTTTCGAACAGGCATATCCGGGCCAGTTCGTGAACGTGAGCATTCCGGGTTTTTTCTTGCGGCGCCCGTTGGCTATCGCGGATTGTGAGTGGTGTGATGGCCGCGCGATCGTGAGCGTGATTATTGCCAAGGTGGGTGCTGGCACACGGGCGCTCGCGGAGATTGCAGTGGGTTCTGTGATTGACGTGTTGGGCCCGTTGGGGCACGGCTTTGATATGAGTTGCGTGGGGGATCGCCCGGTGTTGATTGGTGGCGGTTCGGGGATTCCTCCGTTGTATTTTGCGGCGAAGGCTGCGGTTGCGCAGGGGGCGCGGCCGCAGGTGGTGCTGGGTTTTCGGACGGCGAGCGCGGTTTATGCGGCGGATGAGTTTGCCGCGTTGGGGTGTGACGTGAGTGTGACTACTGAGGACGGTTCGTTCGGCGTGCGAGGGTATGTGACGGCCGCGTTGCCACAGGATACCCGGCAGGTTTTGGCGTGTGGCCCAGAAGGCATGTTGCGTTCTCTAAAAGCGCAGGTGAGTGGGCATCTTCAGGTGAGTTTGGAGAGTCACATGGGGTGCGGTTTTGGTGCGTGTTTGGGTTGTAGTGTGCCCACGGTTCGCGGGTTGGAGCGCGTGTGCGTGGAAGGCCCAGTTTTCGATGGCGCTGACGTTCTTGAGGAGGTTGCGTGATGAATCGCTTGAGCGTATCGCTGTGCGGGATCGATTTAGATAACCCCGTGATGGGAGCATCTGGAACGTTCGGTTTTGGGGCTGAGTTTGCTGCGTTGTGGGACATTAACGAATTGGGAACCTTTTCGTTTAAGGGGACGACGGCGGAGCCGCGCCACGGAAAAGCTCAGCCACGGATTGCCGAGGCGCCGGGCGGGATGCTGAATGCTATCGGTTTGGCCAACCCGGGTGTGGATGCGGTAGTGGCGCACGAGTTGCCCGCCATGAAGTCGTACTTCCATAAACCTGTGATGGCGAATGTGGCGGGCTTTTCGATTGCTGAATATAAGCATGTGGCCGCCACACTGGATGCGGTGGAGAATGTGGGCTGGTTGGAGATCAACGTTTCTTGCCCAAATGTTCACGACGGCGGAAAGACGTTTGCTGATTCGCCCGAATCGGCGGCGGAGGTATGCGCAGAGATTAAGAGCGTTACGTCTAAGCCAGTCATTATGAAGCTCTCACCTAACTCATCGCGCGTGGTTGAGATTGCCCAAGCGTGTGAGGTTGCCGGAGCCGATGCGTTGAGTCTGATTAACACGTTCGTGGGAATGCGGTTGAACCTACGTACGGGCGCGCCGATTTTGGCGAACCGCACGGGAGGGGTGTCCGGCCCAGGAGTGTTCCCGATGGCAATTCGCTTGATATGGGATGTGAGCCACGCGGTGAACATTCCCATCATTGGAATCGGGGGAGTACAAAGTGCGGCAGACGTGCTGGAAATGATGCACGCTGGAGCCACTGCTGTGCAAGTAGGAACAGCCAACTTGATCGATCCATACGCCTGCCACACGATTATTCGCGATCTACCAGGGGAGATGAACCGCAACGGGATCTCTTCACTTCGTGACTTAGTAAAGAAATACGAGAAAGGAATCAACTAACGATGAACCGTGACGTCATTATTGCGTGCGATTTCGATTCAGCACAGACGCTGATCGAATTTTTAGACCTCTTCACTGAAGAAAAACCCTTCGTGAAATTCGGAATGGAAATATTTTATTCTGCCGGGGCGCAACTAGTTCGCGACGTGAAGAAGCGCGGACACAAAATCTTCCTTGATCTCAAACTCCATGACATTCCACAAACTGTTCACAAAACAATGCGGGTCCTTTCCGGACTAGACGTGGATATGACAAACCTTCATTGTGCTGGCGGAATAGCCATGATGGAAGCGGCACGTAACGGGCTTACCCGTGACGATGGCACACGGCCGCTCCTGATAGGAGTCACCCAACTTACCTCAACCAGCCAAGCCACACTCGAAAACGAACTCCTCATCAAAGAACCGGTTGCTGACGTAGTAGCAACATACGCACGCAACGCCAAAAGCGCAGGACTCGACGGCGTGGTCTGCTCTCCACTCGAATCCGGAATCGTCCACAACAAACTCGGTTCATCCTTTCTCACAGTCACACCCGGTATCCGATTCGCAGACTCTACCAAAGACGATCAATGCCGAATTACCACACCAGAAGGCGCCAAAGAACTCGGCTCCAACATGATCGTTGTGGGCCGCCCAATCACCCAAGCCATCGATCCAGTTGCCGCTTACACCCGTTGCGTAAAGGAATTTTGCTCATGAACACCGCACAAACAGTCGCCCACTCACTGCTCGCTATCAAAGCAGTATTCCTACGCCCGAACGAACCATTCACATGGGCATCCGGTATTAAAAGCCCAATCTACACAGACAACCGCCTAGTCCTCACCGCCCCGGCACAGCGCAACCTTATCGAAGAAGCACTCGCTGAACGCATCCGCACACACTTCCCAGAAGCAGAAGTTCTCATGGGAACCGCCACCGCAGGAATAGCACACGCGGCGCTCGCGGCAGATCGGCTCGGGCTTCCCATGGGATACGTGCGATCCTCTGCTAAGGATCACGGCCGTACCAACAGGATTGAAGGCAAACTCGAACCAGGTGCGAAGGTCGTGGTTGTTGAAGACCTGATCTCAACCGCAGGCTCGGTTATCGACGTAGTAAATGCGTTGCGCGATGCTGGTGGCCACGTTTGCGGTATCGTAGCTCTCTTCACATACGGAATGGAGGCGGCCAGCGAAGCGCTGGCCGCCTCCCGCACCACATTAACCACGCTCACCACATTTGACGACGTTATTGACGCCGCTGTTGCCACCGGCCAGATTCACGCAACCGATATTCCGCGTTTGCGTGCATTCCGTGACAACCCGCGCGATGAATCGTGGATGAACGAACAGGAGTAAACCAATGCGTAGCATCATCGATA
Source organism: Arcanobacterium haemolyticum DSM 20595 (assembly GCF_000092365.1). Classification (NCBI taxonomy): domain Bacteria; kingdom Bacillati; phylum Actinomycetota; class Actinomycetes; order Actinomycetales; family Actinomycetaceae; genus Arcanobacterium; species Arcanobacterium haemolyticum. Next base: position 1,154,803 of record NC_014218.1, on the reverse strand, counting down.
TTGCCGATCTTTCCATCGAAGAAATCAATCACCTCATTGCCACGGCTCACGCCATGATCGAGCGGCCAGAAGAATATCAAAGTGCCGCAGCTCGTAGGATCCTTGCCACCTTGTTCTACGAACCATCCACCCGCACCCGGCTCAGTTTCGAATCAGCCATGTACGGACTTGGCGGGCAGGTTATCTCAGTACCATCGGCAAGCAACTCATCGGCGTCGAAAGGTGAATCGATTGCCGATACACTCGCCGTAGTCTCTAATTATGCGGATATTGTGGCGATTCGGCATCCGAACGATGGGGCAGCACTAGTAGCCGCTCAAGCGGCAAACATCCCCGTCATCAACGCAGGTGACGGCGGACATTTCCACCCTACTCAAACCCTAGCCGATCTACTCACCATCGAACGAGCATTCGGGCGCCTGTCTGGCCTTGCAATCGTGGTGGTCGGAGACCTGCTCTACGGCCGCACCGTTCACTCTCTCCTCCACGCTATGATGCGTTATCCAGATAATCGATTCATCATGGTTAGCCCACCCGAACTCGCGCTCCCACACGAATTCGTAACGAACCTACGTGAGGCGGGCAACGACGTCGTGCAAACAACGTCCCTCAACGAAGCACTACCTGAAGCCGACGTCATCTATATGACCCGCGTCCAACGCGAACGCTTCACAGACCCAACGCAATACGAACGCCTCAAAGGCGCCTACGAACTTACCCCGAAAGAAATGACACAGGCACCCGAAAACGCGATCGTCATGCATCCACTCCCACGTGTGGGCGAAATCTCTCCCGCCGTAGATAAGGATCCGCGAGCACGCTATTTTGAACAAACTTATAACGGAAAAATGATGCGCTCCGCGCTCATCTATCATCTGCTCAACGATAGTGAAAATGATACACATGCCCTGGAACGTCCCGAAATGTCACGTTCGAAACTGGAAAAAACACTCACCTGTTCCAACACACGATGCGTGACACACGTAGAACGCGGCCTCGCCACACGATCCATCAACGGAACGTCCCAATGCGCATATTGCGACTACACGTTACAGCCATGTTGACAATGTTCGCTTCCAATCTCTATTAAAATCGATGACATGGTTGAAAAAACACGTTTCCAACGATCATCGCTGATCCTCATAACAACACAAATATCGGCACTTTGGTTATTTGTGGGGCTACTTTTACGGCATGTGGCACCACATTTTGTTGAACGTGTTGATTTTTTCTTTGTATTCATCGCCCTTCCCGGATATCCAACGCTCTTCATCACACTGTTGATGATTATCCTCACCTCGGGAATGCTTCGAGGGCATCGTGCCGCCCTCATTTTCTACCTCATAGTGATCCAAGTCCCCACGTTCATTAACGGTCTCGAAAATCTATGGCTAATATACGGTACGTTCAGCCCTACGCCATTCCCTGTTGTAGCAGAAATCATGAGCAACACTCTCTTCTCGCTCGCATACATATGTGTAGGATTCTGGTCTCTTAAAGAATTCCCGATGCGAGTACGTGGGCGCTGGATCCTCGCCTTCGGCATACTCGTTGGCAGCATAATAGTGTCTACACTCATAGCCTGGGCATTACTCTCATTTTCGCCGATGCACGCCGAAAGTCACCTATTCGAAACCGCCCTTAATACAGCGTTAGGGCTTTCGCCAGATGATCTGGCCGAACGCGGCCAATACTGGGCTCCACCAGCCGTCCGCGTTATTTCAGGAATCATATCCGCCGGCGGTCTCTATATCGCACTGATCGTGTTGCTAAAGTCTGCAAAAGTGCCATCAGTCAGTTCTGAAGAACACATGATGATCCGGCGGCTCCTCCTGGATCCGCCATCGCCAGATTCTTTAGGCTATTTCGCAACGCGATATGACAGAAACGTTGTGGCATCGCCAGATCAGAAAGCTGCTGTGACGTACCGTGTAGTCAACGGTGTGTGCTTGGCTGCCGGCGATCCAATCGGTGATCCGGCATCCTGGAAAGCTGCGATTAAAGAGTGGCGTGCCCATGCCCGGAAGAATTCGTGGGTGGTGGCCGCCGTATCTGCGTCAGAAGCCGGTGCGCGAGCATACAAGAGTGCCAGCCTAAATGCGATCCCGCTGGGTGATGAGACGATCATCGACGTGGCCGATTTTCATGTGAAAGATTTGCCTGATGTTCGGCGCGCGCTGAGCGCCCCGAACCGTGCGGGCTACACTGTGAAAGTTCGCCGTCAAAGTTCGATTCCAGCTGATGAACTTATCGAGCTCTCATTACGTGCAGATGCGTGGCGTGTAGGTGATGAACGTGGTTTTACGATGGCGTCGGAACGTGTAGGGGATCCGCGTGATTTCCGTAGCGTGATCGTCACAGCCCACGATGCCGATGGTCATCCTGTTGGAATCTTGACGTTTGCTCCGTGGGGTTTGCATGGTCTATCGCTGGATGTGATGCGGCGTTCGCCGGATGCCGTTTCTGGCGTGACTGAATTCATGGTGGCCTCTTTGGCTCAAGAAGCCCAAAACATGGGCATCGAACAGATTTCACTTAACTTTGTGGTGATGCGCGAAACTATTGAACGTGGTGCCAAAGTCGGTGCCAGCCCACGTGAACGCTTCGCGCTCAAGTTCTTGATGTTCACCTCCCGCTGGTGGCAGATTTATTCACTCTACAGATCGAATGTGAAGTACCGGCCCCGCTGGCAGACGCGCTATTTGTGCGTCGATAACGCATTCTTCACTGCTCGTACGCTGATCGCATACGCCACGGCAGAAGGCTTCTTGCCGTCGATTTCACGCTACTTCCCGCCGGTTGGTGATCCACACGAGATTATTGAATTAGAAAAATCACTCATTCATCAGGACGTTCCAGAACCACGGATTCCGGAACAGCGCCGGGTTCGACGCCGCAAACTCGTAGAATTTGAACAAGGCGGAGGGATCGGGTATCCAGTTAGTGTGCCACGTACACACTCCATCGCCGATGCGGTGAATATGGAGGCAGGCCACATGTCCTTGACCGGCCGTGTTCACCACGTTCGTGATTACGGTGGTGTTGTGTTTGCCGATATCGTGGAAGAACACGCTCACATCCAGGTGATTTTCGAACGAAGTGCAGGGGAGGCGTGGGCAACGTTCCGGGCTTGTGTGAATCGTGGTGATCTGGTTTCGGTTACTGGTGATCTTGGCGCATCGCATTCTGGCACATTTTCGCTCCTTGGCGAATCGTGGGCTATGGCTGCCAAATCACTGGTACCTATGCCAAAAATCCCGCTCACAAACCCGCACCTTCGTGCCAAACTACGGCACATCGATTATGCGATGAATCCACAGGCTTATAACTTGTTCCGTGCTCGGGCACAGGTGGTTGCCTATGTTCGTCAGACTCTGTACGCGCAAGGCTACTTGGAAGCCGAAACCCCTATTTTGCAAACAATCCACGGTGGTGCGAACGCCCGCCCGTTCCGCACGCACATCCGCGCCTATGATCAGGCGCTCACCTTGCGTATTGCTCCAGAGCTTTACCTTAAACGCCTGGTGGTTGGTGGTACGCCGAAAGTATTTGAGATCGGCCGAAACTTCCGTAATGAAGGTGTGGACGCCACACACAATCCTGAATTCACTTCACTTGAAGCGTATGAAGCATACGGAGATTGGGATACGATGCGTGTTTTAACGGAAGAATTGTTCCGTGGGGCTGCTACCGCGATTCATGGCAAGCCAGAAATCGTGGCAGAAGACGGCACGGTTCTAGATCTCTCCCAGCCTTGGCCAGTTGTTTCAGTATTCGATGCCGTGTCTGAAGCTGTAGGACGCACGATTGTTCCAGGCTCCACTATTGCAGAGTATGCGGACCTGTGTGAACGTTACGAAATCGAAGCAGAAACAGTGGGACAGCTTGTTACTGAGCTGTATGATGAGTTGATTGAATCGTCTACGGTATTTCCAACGTTCTACACAGGATTCCCGGTAGAAACTTCGCCTTTGACGATGGCCGATCCAGATAATCCGCACATTGCTCAACGTTGGGACCTGGTGGGATTGGGAATGGAGCTAGGCACAGCTTATACAGAGTTGGCTCATCCACTTGAACAACGAGCCCGCTTCACACAGCAGTCTCTGTTGGCCGCCGGTGGTGATCCTGAGGCAATGGAAATCGACGAACCGTTCTTAACTGCGCTTGAATTCGGTATGCCTCCAACGGGTGGTTTGGGAATTGGCATGGATCGGATGGTTATGTTCTTAACCGGCACAACGATCCGTGACGTTCTTGCTTTCCCATTTGTTAAACCTGAGAAATAAACGGCCACACAAGCTCTGGGTGCGTTAAAGGGAAGAGATGCCCTTCGCCCCAGAGCTTGTGCGTTGGTGCGTTCAGGATCTGGCCGAGTTGATCTTGCTCAGTGAGGAAACGCCGTTCGCTCCCATTTCCTGCGCCCACAAGGATCTGTGTAGGTACCTCTAGTTGCGTATCTTTTAGTAGTTTTGCTACCCGGTGTTCGACTATTGACGCCGTTGCAGACTGTTCGTACAAGAACTTCACGTTTTCTTTTCCACGGTAGCGTTGTTGAATAACAGCACGATCTACGAATGGGGTAAAGGCCAGTGGAATAAAAGGCGACGCTATCTGAGAAATAAGCGAAGAAAACCGGGGGCTGTGTAATTGTGTGTGTAACGCAGGGAAGGTTGGATCTAACAGGATCAGTGCGTTTATTCGCTCAGGAAATTGAAGTGCCCACTCCAGAGCAACCAGCCCGCCAAGTGAATGGCCGATGAGCGTAACTTGTTCAGGGGAGTCAAACTCAAAATCTGCATGAGTCCACGAATGACCCCACGGATCATAGATGGATACGTGGGGTTGATATGCGGCATAAAGTTCAGGTGCGAGTGCTAATCCGGGAATCAGTAATACCATAAGGGCGCAACACACTTCCTGCGAACATTAAAATCGCGCATGAAAAGAACACTTGGATTCGTTGCGGATAACCGACTGGGTACCCGCCAAAATTACAGATCGTCACAACCACAGTAAAGAAAATGTAAAGCATCGATACTCCAGCGATTACTGACGTATTAGGCTGTAAGAAGCGCCCACGATATGCCATCAACAGCGTTAACAGGGCAACAGCACACAATGCGATATTGGCAATCGCGGATGCCACCATGTGTGCGGTTAATCCAGTTTGTTCACAATAGCTGAGGGATTCGGCGCATTTTAACGGTAGCGTTACATCAAACACGGTAGCGATTGCGAACACGGAATACCCAATAGCGATGAGAATCTGGACTTTGTTCCATAGGGTAAAAACTTCCGCTAAACAGATGATACCTGACAGAACTAGAGCAGCCGATAAAAGATCGGCTGTAGCGAAAACTAACCGGTAGGGGCTATCGCGCGCAAAGTATTCAGATAGATAACTGGACGCGGGATCAAGTGGAAAATTAAAGACAGCTTCTATCAAAAACGATGCATACATGAGGCCACTGATTACGCATAGCCACAAGCCGAGTCGATAGACGTGCGATGAGGGACTAATAGTAACCACCTGCGATACATCAATGTTAGAAACGTAGTTACTCTAGCTTAGCAGAGGAACCAAAGGCTCACACCAACAAAATGTATAAAAGAAATACTATGACTTTAGTAAGTCAATGTCAATGTTTAGAGGAAATCTATAAAAGAATCGTTCATAATATGATATCCGCTAGTCAGGGAAAAGTAAATCTGGTTTGGTTGTAGTGCTGATAAACATAAGGAGGCATAATGAGGCGATTATTTTCCTCAGTTGCATTCGCATCGGTGGTGAGCATATCTCTAGGTCTTGCCCCGTGTGCGACGGCGAGTCCATTCGTCGAAAAGCCGCACTCCGCCGGTAGCGAGTTATCGTTCCATGACATGGAAGAAATACTTGGGCGGAGTGCAACGGCCGAATCAAAGCGGGCTCGCGTGCTGGTTATGCTTAAAGACCAGGAATTCGATCCATCTGAATCATCAGAAGAAAAGCATATTGAGACTCAAGAAGAGCTACTGTCACGCTGGCAGAAGAAATATGGCTTAAAAGTTCGCCGCCAGCTTGGGTACCTCGTTAACGGTTTCTCGGCGGACATGCCCGTGAAGAAAATGGCTGCGTTGCAGAATGAACCACGAGTATCGTCGGTTAAATTCGAACGCACCTATGCTCGTGCAGAACACAATGCCCGCCAGATGGAAGGCGTTCCACAAGCTTATGAACGCCATGGTTTAGACGGTACTGGTGTTGTCGTTTCGATTATCGATTCGGGTATCGATCCAACGCACAAGGATCTCAAGTTCACCGATGAAGATTGTAAGAAAGCCAAGCTCAAGCCTGACACAAAGCACAGCATTTTCACCTGCAAGGTGCCAACAGGTTACAACTTTGCTGATGAGAACTTTGAGATTACGGACAAGAATAAGTCGGAGCATGGTCAACACGTCTCTGGCATCGTTGCCGCGAACGGGTCGGCACACGGCAAGGCCGACGTCGTCGAAAATCAAAGTTTCGACGGCGTTGCACCTAAAGCGCAACTCTTGGCCATGAAAGTTTTCTCCAACAAACCTGATTCGCGGGCAAGCGATTCGGACTTGATCGCGGCGATTGAAAAATCGGTCAAACTCAAGGCAGACATCATCAATATGTCGCTCGGTTCGGCAAACGGAAATCGTAACGCATCCGATGGCGTATTCCGCGCAATCAAGAAGGCGCGCGAAGCCGGCGTGATGGTAGTTGTTGCTGCCGGAAACGAAGGCCTGAACTTCTCCGAAAACGGGGATACGAACGATACTCGTGGGCAACTAGACGACGGCACGCTCGGATCGCCAGCCGCTGATACGGGCGCGTTCGCTGTGGCTTCCCTTGATAATGCGGTGCAAGTGCTTCCTTTGGCCAAATGGAAGAAGAAGGATGGCAAGGAAGAAAACCTCATCCACAAGACTTCCACCGGCAAACCGGACAACACAGAACATACGATCGTGGACTTTGGGTACGGTGGAGCAGGGGAGTTCACTCCCGAAAAGAAAGCCCAAGTCAAGGGAAACATCGCGCTCATTCAGCGCGGTAAAGAAAAATTCTCTGACATGTTCAAGCGTGCCATCGATGAAGCGGGCGCTATCGGGGTTCTCGTCTACAACGATGAAAAGCGCGGCGAAGAATTCATTGGCATGGGCGGCGTAGAAAAGTACACCCAGTTTTCGGCATCAACCTACCATTCAGTTGGCGTGAAGATTGCTGAAGCAATCAAGCAGGGTGAAGTCAAAGTGACGTTCACTGACAAACGCCAGCTGGTTGACTATGCGGGGAAGAAGCACCTTCGTCCGTCGTCGTTCACCTCCTGGGGCCCAACCCCAACGCTCGATTTTGCGCCGCATATCGCAGGTATCGGCGGCGAAGTCTTCTCTACGTTGAATAAGGATCGCTACGCATCGGATTCTGGTACGTCGATGGCTGCGCCAAACGTGTCCGGACTTTCTGCGCTCCTGTGGCAGCATTTCACGAAGCAGAACCCGAAGATGTCTCGTGTGGACATCGTGAAGCGGATTCGTACCGCGCTCATGAACACGGCCCAGATTCCTACTAACGAACAGAACGTTCCGTACGCACCACGTCAGGTGGGTGCGGGTCTTGCTCGCGTTGATAACGCTGCGGAAGCGAATGTTACCGCCACCGTTGACGGCGAACCGTTCGTTTCTTTGGGCGAACTGAGTGGGCCAAAATCGTTCACCGTTACGCTTCACAACCACGGTTCGATGGCCGCAGTTTATTCAGTTCCAGCGCAGCGCGTTGTGAATGAAACGAACGGGGTGAATGAAAAGACAACGACGTTCGTGGCAACTAAAGAATCCCTGACCGCTGATCGTGACTCGGTAGTTATCCAGCCGGGAGCCGAAGAAAAAATTACGTTCACCGTGTCTCCCGCCGTGGGAACTGACCACTATATTGAAGGCTGGGCAGAGCTCAAGGGAACCCAGGTTCCAGATCTTGCGATTCCGTACCTCGGATTCGTGGGCAACTGGAACAAGGAAGCGATCATCGCTCCGGCAGGCGAACAGTGGGGCGATCCAGTGAAGGTTAAGGCCTCTACTGTTCTTGCTACCTTGCGCGAAGATTCAGCAGTGCCACTGACTGAAGTGCAGGATCTTGCAGAAAACAAGGACAACAAGCGTGACCTTTCGTTGTGGATCTCTCCAAACGGTGATCAGATGCAGGACGTGGTGTTCCCACAGATGTTGATCCGCCGCAACGCCGCCGACGTCGAATACTCGGTAACGAGCGAGGACGGAAAGTTCAAGCAAACCACCGGAAAGCAGCAGGATCTGCGCCGCCCGCAACTCAAGCACGCAGTTGAACCGGGAGCAACTCGCGAAGACATCCTCTTCACCGCGGGAGCATACGGGTTCGACGGCAAGATCTATGATAAGAAAAACGTCAAGTACACAGTTGTTCCCGATGGTAAGTATGTTTTCCATATCAAGTCGCGCGTGTCAGAAAAGCACCCTTGGCAAGAAGTGAAACTTCCATTTGGCGTCGATACATCGGTTCCAAAGATCACGATTGGTGAGTATGACGGCGAATACGTGAACTTTGATGTTGTTGATGAAGGTTCAGGAATTCAGGTCAAGCCGATCGCGGAAACTGATCGCGCGGTGAACATCGTCTCTGAACGTATTAACGAATCGGATACTCACTTCCGTGTGAAGGTTGGGAAAGACGCTAAATACGTGGCCATCACGGCAGGCGATATGGCTGCAAACGTTGCACGCGAACACAAGATTTTGCATGATGACAAGCTGGCTATTGCCTTCGAAACTGCGATGACGAAAAAACTTATCGGTGACGTCACGCCATTCGTTGTGAAGTACGGTGAACCTGCTGGGCCTAAGGCAGTTATCAGCGGTTACGTTGCGCCTGAAGTTGATAGTCTGACCGTCAACGGCAAGAACGTTGAGATTGATAAGCATCACTTCGAAACTCTTGCACCTCTCACGGTGGGGGAGAACAAGATCGAGGTCAAGGCGTTTGATAAAACCGGTAAGGTGCTTAAGTCGATTGTTCTGACTCCGTATTATGACAACGTTGCTCCAACTCTTAAGATCACGGAACGTAAGATCGACGGAAATAAGGCCACTATTTCGGGTACTATCGCGGATAACAGTGACCTAGCCGAATTGAGCGTTATTGCTAATGGGCAGAACGCTACCTTGAGCGACGATGTGACCAAGAACAGTAAGACGTTCACTGTAACGGTTGACTTCGATGAGGAAACTCAAGAAATCACCGTTGTTGGATCTGACGGCGGAAACCGTACTACCAAGACGGTATCTGTGACTGGTGACTTTACGCCTGATCCGGCAGGACCAGGTGGTCCAGGTGTGCCGCCGCCACCTCCGCCGTTGCCAGGTGGACCAGGCGTACCACCTCCACCGCCACTTCCGCCGGGAGGCTTCACGTCATTTAGTGCAAACCTTCCAAAGATTGACAACGCTACCTGTGGTCAGAACATCCCAGTGTGTGCTGTTCCAAACACCACGCCAGATTATGATCGTGCCACGAAGACGTTCACGTTGCGCGGCACGGTGAACGCAGGAACTGTGGCCAAACTTCAACTCGTACCATCCGGAGATGATCGTGACGGTGTGATGGCTGAAGGTAAACCATTTGTTGCGACAATCCAGAAAGACGGAAAGTTCGCTCTTCCTGTTCACGCAGAAACTGGCCAGAATCATTACCGGCTTGAACTGTTTGTTGCAGGGGAAAAGGAACCTGTTCGCACGAAGGCGCAATCCTTCAAGCTACTCATTGATGTCAACGTTCCAACAGTCACGTTCAGCGAACCGAACGTGATTGCAGGATCGATCTTCACTAACCAGGACGCTGTTACCTTTACTGGAAAGGTTTCCGATGATGGCTGGGGATACAAGTTCCTCATCAACAAGGACACGGTTGAAGAGCGCGAAAACGAAGCAGGCCACGGGCCAGAATCGAACGAACGCGAATTCACCTACCCAGTGAAGGTAGAAGACGGCGATAAGGTACTCGTCACGGTCATCGATCGTTTCGGCAACCAAATCCTTGGTGTTTATCCGGTAGTTGTGGATAAGGACGCCCCCGTCGTCGGCTTCACTCAAGAAAAGCAACCGGTGGTGGACGGACGTCGTCTTGAAAGCGACGCCACAATCGTTACCAAGGCTGAAGATAAAAATCTGCGCGGGTTCACGCTCTCAGTTGTGGACCACAAAGGCAAGCAAATCTTCACCGATACCCAATATTCCGACGTTGAAATGACAGAAAAGAAGCCAGAAGAACTCATGGCAGACGTACGTGAGATCCGAAAGGAAGCACTGGCTCGCTCGGCTGAAAAGAAGCGTCTGGAAGAAAAGGAAACCGAAACTGGTGACAAGGCGGCCGAGCAGCCAAAGGATGAAGTCGTTGTTTCTGGAAGCAAAGCGACCGTGACTGCACGCGAACTCGCAATTCCGTTCGCCGTAGACAAACTGCCAGCAGGAAACTACGCAATGACCGCAACCGCAACCGACCTGGCAGGAAACCAAACCGTTTCCTCCGTCAGTATCGTTGTGGATCGAATCCCAACCATCAAGGGTCCTGAATCGGTAGACGTTACGGTAGCGAAGAGCCAACTAGCGAAATTCGCAACCATTGGTGAACAGGTGTTTTCCCACTACACAATCGACGACGACGGGGTAGCAGACCTTCTCGGAACCGGTGGCGTAGAGGGCGAAACTGAACTACAGTTCGCGTCTGGAACCGAGTTCAAGGAAGGCGCTAATACTGTGACAATCCGTGCGGTGCAACCAAACGGTCTTGAATCCTCACGCGTTATCGCCGTCAAGGTGACCATCGATGACTCGAAGGATACTCAACCGGATTCTTCCAATAATGGTGGGGAAGAAGACCGCACTCCGGGAACACAAGGCGGGAACTCCGATCGACCCGGGCGCACGATTCCAGTTCCACCTACCCAGGTGGCCTCTGCTGGTAAGGCTTTGGCTGCCACCGGTACCGTTGCAGGAGCATTGGGCCTTGTGGCCATGGCGTTCATTGCTGCTGGAGCTGTTATTGCGCGGCGGCGGGCTTAATGTGAGGCTATAGGAAATGCCTGCAATTTCATAGGGAATACGGCACGGCCTCCAACATACGTGGAGGGCGTGCCGTATTCCCATATTTTGTGCAGGTGTTCGATTTTTATGGTCCGGCGCGGGGTATAGCGGTTCGGCGGAAATACGGCCAATTTTTACCCGGCGTGACCGAACCTCGTAGAATGATTCCATGCGTATCCTCGTTACCGGCTTCGAGCCATTCGGAAAAGACACAGAAAACGCCAGCTGGGAAGCAGTTTCCAGGCTTCCGCGGCATATCCTTACCGAAGATGGTGATATTACGATCATGACCGCCCGGCTCCCTGTGGTGTTTGCGACGGGGCCCGATGCGCTGCGTGCGGCGATCGCAGAACACGAACCAGATGCAGTGATTGCGGTGGGAGAAGCGGGCGGGCGTACGGATATTACGCCAGAAAAGATCGCCAAAAATATCGCAGACGCACGGATTCCGGATAATGCGGGTGCCCAGCCGCGCAATGAACGCCTCGATGATGGCGAACCAGAACTTTTGACGCGCCTGCCCAATGCCCAGATTGTTGCAATGTTCCAAGCGATGGGGCTACCTGCTTCAGAGTCAGAAAATGCAGGGGAGTACGTGTGTAACGCGATTTTTCGGGCGGTGCTCACCTCGTTCGCGGGGCCGGCCGGTTTTATTCACGTGCCGGCGGCTCGTTCGCAGGGTCTGGCCACGGTTGGCGAAGAAACGGATCGTGATGGTGCGCCAGCGCAGCCGAACTTGTCTTTCACATTTGCAGATCTGACCAGGGCGCTCACGCTTGTCTGCCGCATTCTGGCAACAAATGGCAACAGGGCGGAGTAAATAATCTGCGCGCTGTAACGTTGTGAGTCATAAGGCTCACGTTTTCATCGTGGGCCTGTCGCATTCAACGAGGTATGCAAAGGAATATCGATGAAATACCGACGCAGATTGTTCGCCGTACTTGCGGCAACAACGTTACTATTAGGCGGGTGTGCTGGTTTTGGCGGCATCGATCTTGCTAATGTAGGAAAACCTGACACAGTTTCGTACTTTAAGATCGCACTTAACCAGACAGAATCGCACCCGTCGTTCAAGGCTTTGGAGAAGTTTTCGCAGAGCGTTGCAGAGAAGACCAACGGCCGGTACAAGATTGAAATCTTCCCTAATGAACAGTTGGGATCGCAGCAGGAAGTGTTGCAGCTGGTGAAGAACGGCGCTATTGAGATGGCGATTGTTTCTGGCACCCAGCTTGAGAATGTGAATAAGGATTTCCAGGTTCTCAATATGCCAACGACTTTTTCGTCGATCGAACATCAGATGGATGTGTTGCAGGATCAAGACATTGTAGGGCCGTTGTTTAGTTCGCTGGAAAAGGGCGAAAATATTACGGTTTTGGGTGGCTACACGCAGGGCACTCGTAACATTTACACCACGAGCAAGGAGATTCGGGAGCCTGCTGATTTGGCGGGTTTGAAGATTCGCGTTCAGGAGTCCGATATGCATATTCGGATGATTGAGTTGATGGGTGGTTCTGCTACGCCGCTTTCGTATGGTGAAGTGTATTCGGCGTTGCAAGCTGGCGTTTTGGATGGGGCTGAGAACAACGAGGTGTCGTTCAACACGGCTAAGCATATGGAGGTTGCGAAGCATTACGCGTACACGAACCATTTGGTTGGTTTGGATTACATGATTATGCGTTCTGATTTGTTGCATGCGATGCCGCAGAAGGATCGTGAGTTGTTGTATTCGGCTTGGTACGATTCGATGGATTTCCATACGGAGTTGTGGAAGGAATACACGCAGGAATCGGTTGCGATTGCGAAGAAGAATAACGCTGTGTTTAACGACGTCGATCGCGCGGCTTTCGATGCTGCTTTGGCTCCGATGAAGGATGAGTTTTTGACCACGACGGAGCAGCGTGATCTCTTTGACCGTATCCAGAAGGCGAAGAAGGAGGAGAAGTGATGAAGGCTTTGACTCAGCATGTTAACCGGGTTGTGGGTTATGTGTGTGCGTTGCTGTTTGCGTTGTTGGTTGCAACAACTGTGTGGCAGGTGTTTTCCCGGCTCGTTTTGGATTCGCCTGTGACGTGGTCTGAAGAGCTGGCAAAGATTTTGTTTGTGTGGCTGTCATTCTTGGGTTCGGCGTATGTGTATGGTGAACGTGGGCATATGGCTGTGGAGTTTTTGGCGCGTCGTTTCCCGAATGCGGTTGAGCGATTGTTGGCGTTGGGTACTCATGTGGCTGCGTTGTTGTTTGCTGTGATCGTGTTGGTATGGGGTGGCGCGAATGCTGCGGCGAATGCTTGGTCGCAGAATTTGACTGCGTTGCCTACCACAATTGGTGTGGTTTATGTGGTGATTCCGATCGCTGGTGTGGCATTTGTGTTTTATACCGTGAGCCATCTGATTGCTATTTCTACTGGTCAGATGAGCACGTATCCGATCCCTGATTCTGAGCGTGTTGTGGCTGAAGGCGAAGAGATTGCTGAGAATACTGAACTTGTTACGGAAGGAGAGATGAAGTGACTCCAACTGTTGTAGCAGGACTGATTCTCCTTGTTGGAATTGTCCTTTTGATTGCTCTTTCTGTGCCTATTGCTATCGCGATTGGTTTGCCTACGGTGATTGCTGCGATGGCAGTAATGAATCCGGATGTTGCTGCGATGTCTATTGCGCAGCGTATGTTTACTGGTGTTAATTCTTTTGCACTGTTGGCGATTCCGTTCTTCATTTTGGCTGGCGTGCTGATGAATCATGGTGGTATTGCTGGCCGTCTGATTGATGCTGCGAAGGTTTTGGTTGGCCGGATGCCGGCGTCGATGCCTCAAGCGAATATTGTTGCGAATGCGATGTTCGGTGCTGTGTCTGGTGCTGCTGTTGCGGCTGCTTCTGCGGTGGGTACGATCATGGGCCCGCGCATGGAGAAGGAAGGCTATTCTAAGCCGTATACGGCTGCGGTGAATATTGCGTCTGCTCCGTCAGGTATGTTGATTCCGCCGTCGAACACGTTCATTGTGTATTCGTTAGTGTCTTCTACTTCGATTGCAGCATTGTTTGCTGCGGGCGTTGGCCCGGGCTTGCTGTGGGTTGTTGCATGTATCGTGGTTGCGTTGATCTTGTATCGTAAGGAAAACGTTATTCGTGATGAGGAGCGTCCATCGCTTAAGCTCGCTCTTGTTACGTTGTGGCGTGCAGTTCCATCGATGTTCATGATTGTGATCGTGATTGGCGGTATTATCGGTGGTTGGTTTACGGCTACAGAATCGTCGGCTATCGCGGTTGTGTACTGTTTGGTGTTGGGCTTTGCATACAAGAACTTGTCCGTGCGTGATCTTCCAGGGATTTTGCTGGACTCTACTCGTACGACTGCTGTGGTCATGTTGCTTGTGGCTGTGTCTTCTGGCCTGTCATGGGTGATGGCGTTTGCACGTATTCCAACGTTGATTACGGATACGCTCTTGTCGATTACAGATTCTAAGACTGGCATCTTACTGATCATCATGGCGATTCTGCTTGTGATTGGTACCTTCATGGATCCGACTCCGGCTATTTTGATCTTCGTACCAATCTTCTTGCCGATCGTGACGAACTTGGGTGTGGATCCGGTTCACTTTGGCGCGATGGTAGTTATGAACCTATCGGTTGGTGTGATCACGCCGCCAGTGGGCAACGTTTTGTTCGTTGGCTCTAAGGTTGCTGGATTGCGAATCGAACCTGTGATTGCCAAGCTGTGGCCATTCCTGGTGGGAATCATTTTGACACTGCTTATCGTGGTGTTTGTTCCTCAGGTATCGCTCTGGCTACCGCAGGTTGCAGGGCTGATGTAAACTGCGCGTGACGCAAGGGGGCCGAATCGTCTGATTCGGCCCCCACTTGCGTTCAACGGGTGTTGAGCTTAGGCGTGCATGCACCACCCGATCCACCGATTTGCAACGCTGCAAGAGAATACTTGACAATTGCCACAAGACATTGACGAACGGCAGATAGATGCCAGGTGGGGAGGGAGCGCTATCCCTCCCCATACGCCAACGATAAGACGCCTTACTGACGTGTTGATCGAGCTACATACGTATCCGTAATAACCGTGTTACGAACACGGTTAAGTAGATCTTCACGATCCTCCCAATTGTGAGCCATGAGTTGGGCTGCGGTGAATTCGGCGTCGATCACAGGGTTAACCTTGTAGGTAACAAGAGAAACACCTGTTGCTACAACGAAGTTCACGATGAATCCGGGAACGATTTCGTACAGATCGAAGATTCCGCCAGTGAGGTTGCTCCATACTACTACCGTGACAGCTCCAGCGATCATTCCGGATAATGCACCAGACGTTGTCAGCTTGCGCCAGAAGAGCGCCAAAAGTACAACAGGACCGAACGCACTGCCGAAACCAGCCCATGCGAATGCAACGAGTTTCAAAATAGTATCCGACGGCGATATTGCCAGCCCAGCCGCAATCGCAGAAATAATCGTGACGCCCGCGCGAGAAAGCAGAACACCAGTCTTTTCAGACACGCTCTTGTGGAAGAACACCGAATAAATATCTTCAACAAGTGCCGACGACGATACCAGTAACTGCGAAGAAATCGTGGACATGATTGCAGCCAAGATCGCCGCCAGCATGAAGCCTGCAATAAGTGGGTGGAAAAGGATCTGCCCCATGTAAATAAAGACTTGCTCAGGGTTATCAAGAAGCGGAATCTCACGTTGATGCGCGTAAGCAATTCCAACCAGGGCAGTACCCATCGCACCCAACACTGAAATTGCCATCCAGCCGATACCAATACGGCGGGCGGCAGGCGCCTCTGATGGTTTTCGCAACGCCATAAAACGCACAATAATATGCGGCTGGCCAAAATAGCCCAAACCCCATGCAACAGCAGACGCGATACCAATCAGACCAGTAGTGGTGAGTGAATGTTCGCCAAGAAGCGAGGTTAGGTGAGGATTCACAGCCGTTGCCGACGTGAACGCTTTAGACGGCCCACCCACAGCAATGAACCCCATCACCGGTACCATCACAAGCGCAAGAAGCATCATCGCGCCCTGCACAAGATCGGTCCACGACACGGCCAAGAAGCCACCTATAATCGTGTAAAAAATAGTCACGATCGCAACCAGCAACATACCCGTCAGATAATCAGTTCCGAACGCCGCGTGGAAGAACGTACCGCCAGCAACCATGCCAGACGATACATAGAACGTGAAGAAGAACAGAATGACGATTCCAGACACGATGCGAAGCGCATGCGACGAATCGCGCAGACGCGAATCCAGAAACGACGGAACCGTGATCGAATCGTGTGAAACCTCAGTATAGGAACGCAAACGCGGCGCAACAAACTTCCAGTTCAACCATGCGCCGATCGTCAAACCAATCGCGATCCACGCCTCCACAAGGCCACGAGCATACAGAGCCCCCGGCAACCCCATCAAAAGCCAGCCAGACATATCTGAAGCCCCTGCCGAAAGAGCAGCAACTGCGGGGTTCAGTTGGCGGCCACCAAGCATGTAGTCATCAACTGACGTATTTTTGCGATAAGCCCACAGGCCGATACCAACCATCGCCATCAGATAGACGGCCATCGATATGATCTGGTAGATCTGCTCGCTCATATACCACCTCCATAGTTTCCATATTCGGCAATAATTGCTTCATCTTGTAACACAGACTCACTCATGGTACAACCATGACAGGATACCTTGATGGGACATGCGAACAAAGGTGATGATAACCCTCCCCCATGTTGCGCTAAAAGCGATCAAACAGGTATAGTCCAGATCTGCGATCGGCGTAGCCGCGTCGTCGTCCCTAACACCCCACGTGCCCAAGCACGTGAGGCGATCCCTATCAGTCAAACTCAGAACGCTGGAATGATCTCGCCGTCTGGGTAAGAATCGCGGATGAACTCAGCAACCTTCGGATCGTGAAGAAGTTTCTCCAACTTCGCGATCGCCTCAGCCTTCTTCGAATCCTTCTTCCACGCCAAAATGTTGCCGTACGGGTTATCTTCGCCAGACTCAATCGCGATCGAATCCTTTGCCGGGCTCAAACCGTGATCCAAAGCGAAGTTGCCGTTGATAACCGCGATGTCAACGTCTGGAAGCTGGACTGGAACAATCGCCGGATCCGCCTCAATAAGAGTGAAGTTACGTGGATTTTCAGCCAAATCGTGAATCGTTGGGTTCTTAACGTCCTTCAACGTAAACACCCCAAGCTTCTCCAACAACTTCAACGCACGAGCCTGGTTAGACGGATCGTTGTTTACAAGAATCTTCGCACCATCAGCAAGATCCTTAACATCCTTCACCTTCTTGGAGAACACAGCGTAAGGTTCGATTTGAACGCCCTTGCCATGTTCAAATTCGTAACCTTTATCTTCAACTTCAGTATCGAAGTAAGGCACATGCTGGAAGAAATTAGCATCCAGTTCGTTTTCATCCAACGCCACGTTTGGCTGAATGTAATCAGTGTATTCCTTGATCTCGATCTTGATGTTTTCAGATGCGGCCAAGTTTTCGCTCACGAATTTGAGGATATCTGCGTGTGGAACAGGGGAGGCGCCCACCACGATCGTGTTCGAATCGGAGGCGGCGCCGGACGCACCGTTGTCCGCTCCAGAAGAGCATGCGGTCAGGGCAAGAAGGGAAGCGAGAGTAGCCGTAGCAATATGACGAAGTTTCATGATGTTCCTCTACAAGTTAAGGATGTGGCAGATAAATGGGAAGCCACGATAAATGGCGTGCGCGCAGGGAAGAAACAGGCGCGTGACGGGACGTGCCAAGGCTGGGAAGCCCGGCTGGTAGAGCCTTAGCGGTGATCCACCAGCCGGCTAAACATGTCACCCATCCACTGGACGATCTGAACCATGATAAGGATGACGATAACGGTAATGATCACCACGTCAAAGTTGTGGCGCGTATAGCCGTGGTTGATTGCCAGGGCGCCAAGGCCACCGCCGCCAACCATAGACGACATAGCAGAATAGCCGATCACTGTAATCGTAAGAATCGTGATGGATTGAATGATTGACGGGAGCGCTTCGCGAACAAGTACACCAGACATGATGGCAAAGCGTGATGCGCCGGCCATCTGTGCTGCCTCCACTTTTCCTTGGGAAACAGCCAACACATTAGATTCAACCAGGCGTGCAAAATACGGCACTGCGGAAACGATCAGAGCAACTGTGAAGGCCGGCCAGCCAACAGTAGATAGCCATGGAACGTTGATGAATCGGATCGCGTAGAGCACGATAACGGCTAAGATGATGAAGGGGATTGCGCGGCCGATGTTGACGAACGCGCCAATAGTTTTGTGAGCCCAGCGGTGTGGAATCAAGCCATCTTTGCGTGTTTCGGCAAGAATGACCCCCAGCGGCAGCCCGAGGAGCACTGTGACGATCGTCCCCACGCCAACCATGTAGAGTGTTTCGATGATCGCTGGCCACAGCTGCTCTTGGATGATTGGGCGGTTGAACCACGTGCCTTCATCTCTGCGGGCAGTGTTGATGAGGGCTGGCAGGTAAGTTGTGAGTAGTGTGTTCATGCTTCTCGCACCTGCGCAAAAATCGTGGATTTATCAAATTGGGCGGCACATCGTTCACCAGTGCCGATAGGGACTGTGAGGGCTAGGCGGCCCACTTGCACATCATCAACCGATTCGAATGTTCCGGCGGCGATATCTGCGCCGAGTTCGGCAACTTTGCTCAGGACGCGCGATCCAGTTGGTTCACCCGGACGTGACGTGAAGTAAAGATCGATAATATCGTTGAGTTCGCCAACTTCAGGATCGAGTTCCGGTAGCGGGATAAGCTTGCGTGCCAAAACTGATGATGGATCGCTTAAGATATCGCGAATGTGCCCAGTTTCAAGGATACCGCCTGCATCGAGTAGCGTGACGGAATCGCAGATTTTCCGAACAACGGACATTTCGTGGGTAATAACGACGACGGTGACGCCGGTTTGTTCCCGAACGCTCTGGAGCAAGTTCAAGATTGATTCAGTGGTTTCTGAATCGAGCGCGGAGGTTGGTTCATCTGCGAGAAGGACGGCTGGTTTATCTGCTAGGGCGCGAGCGATTCCGACGCGTTGGCGTTGCCCGCCAGATAACTGAGCGGGGTAGGAGTTGGCGCGATCTTGTAAGCCAACAAGTTTAAGAAGTTCTTTGACGCGCGTATCGATTTCTGCCGCTGGAACTTTCGCGATACGGAGCGGGTAAGCGATGTTTTCGTAGGTGGTGCGAGCATCGAGAAGATTTGCTCCCTGGAACACCATGCCAATTCTTCTGCGTGCGGCACGAAGTTCTGATGAACGAAGCTGAGTGAGATCTTGGCCATCAACTAAAATAGCGCCAGATGTTGGGCGTTCAAGTGCGGTGAGGCATCGGATAAGTGTAGATTTTCCTGCTCCCGATTCGCCCACAATGCCGTGGATCGTGTTGTCAGCGATACTGAGAGATAGGTTGTTTAAGGCATGGACATCTGAGCTGCCCTTTCGAGGATATACCTTCGATACGCTCTTGAGCTCAATCATGCTTGCCTCCATCGTTCCCGGCGTTAGCACCCACCTGATGTGGGTTGCTGCAGCTTCTGCGAGCCGAGTCTCTCTGCTGCTCTTGATGAACACATTCAAGGTTTCCATGTTCCATGCTGAAAATCAACCCGTTCCAGCATACGGACGTGTTATGTGGGGTATCTGGCATGCGATGTGCATAGTGTTCAGTAAAGTGTGTGGGAGGCTCGTGCAACTATTGAATCTATGAATGAAAAAGAACCATGTGAAACCAGAAAAAATCTATCTCCGCTGCAGATACGCCCAGCCCGTATTCATGTTGAAGTTATTCCCATCTTTCCGTGCCGTGCGCACGTCAAGGACATCAGAAACATGGTAGAAACCACAGTGCTGCCTACTTCTTCAGAAGCAGGCAGCACGTAAGGGTTAGCCGTGATCGCTATTTTAAGGAAAGATTGTTAGCAGTGAGCGGCGGCAACAGCAAGCTTGAGTGCCTTTTGGAAGTTGTTTTCGCGTTCTTCTGCGGTCATATCTTCACCCGGAACAGTGATGTGATCGGAGATCGTGAGAACGGACAAGGCTTGGCGATCATACTTGGCTGCGAGCCCGTATAGTGCGCCTGCTTCCATTTCGGCACCGAGGCAGCCAACCTTTGCGAGCGCTTCGTTATCAGCTGGATCAACGCCGTAGAAGCGATCACGGGACACAATTGGGCCAACAACGACGTTCTCATCATCGCCGGCGGCATCTGCTGCTGCGCGAACCAGTTCGTAGGATGCTACTGCGGAAAAGTGAGTATTTGGTGTGAGGAACGTGTTCATCACGCCTTCGTAGTGTGCGCCGTTAGCAATCACAACATCGCCAACCTTGACCTTAGGGGAGAGGCCGCCAGCAGTGCCAACACGGATGATGCGCTGCACATCGTAGTGCATGAATAGTTCGTTTACGTAAATGGAGAGCGATGGTTGGCCCATGCCAGAAGCCATGATAGAAAGCGGCTTGCCGTTAACTTCTCCGGTGAAGCCAAGGATTCCACGAACATCTGTGACTAAGCGGGCACCTGGCATCAGCATGTGTGCCATGCGTGCCGCACGCTTTGGATCGCCTGGCATAAGAACTGCTGGAGCGAAATCGCCGAGCTCGGCACCAATATGAGGAGTTGCCATTGAAAACATCCCTTTCAAAATTTTCTCGTTTATGTTCAATAGTCTCACATTTGTTTATGTGAGCAATAGTAGAAAACTATTTCTTTTCTGACGTGCCGAAAACCTTTGCGATCATAGCTTTGCGTTGGGCGCGTTTAGTCTGCTTTTGGACGGTTGGAGAATCGTTTTGGGCCACGTTCACGGCGAAGTCTTCCCAATGTTCTTTACGAAGTTCCAGGAAATCGCGTGGAGCACCGCCTGGCCGATCTTCCATCGTGTTGAGGTATGGGTAGAGATCGTGCCCGCGCAGGTAAAGCACAATAGCATTGACGGCCGCTACGATCGGCACGATAAAGAGCGCGCCAACGATACCTGCTACGGAAGAACCACCTGCCACGATAAGCACGATCGCAAGTGGATGGATGTTTAGTGCGTTACCTTGTAAAACAGGTTGAAGGAGATTGCCTTCAATTTGCTGAACTACCAAGATCCCCAGCATCATCATGGCTGCCATGAAGAACGATTGGGTGTTCACCAGCACGATGATGACGGCCACGAAACCGGAAACAAACGCGCCCACAATAGGTACGAATGCAGCCAAGAAAACAATTACACCAATAGGAAACGCAAGACTGAAAGGCGTGTTGAGGAGAAGGGCGATTGCGGCAATACCAACGGCATCTACTAAAGCAACGATAGCCTGAGTCTTGGTGTAGTTTCCTACCATCACCCATGCGCGAATACCTGCTTCATTGGCAGAATTCTGGTATTGCAACGGAAGAAGGCGAACCATCCAGTGCCAAAGCCGGCGTCCGTCTTTAAGGAAGAAGAAGAGTGTGAAGAGAACTAAGACGAACCCGGTAATGAGGGAAGTTACGGTTGATCCAACGGCAACGACGCCGCCAAGGATACGCCCGGAGTTTGTGGTGAGAGTTCCTTGTAGTGAGTTCCATGCTTCATTAACGTACGCGCCGATATTAGGGAAGCGTTGGGTGACTTCTTGCACGATGGAGCTAACACCTGCTCGAATCTGATCGGAAACTTCAGAGACGCCGGAAATGATGCCCACGCTAGATCCCCAGATGAGTACGCTTAGGAACGCGAGTAGCGTGAGTAGCGCAATGGCTGCCGCCAATCCAGAACCGAACCGGAGATGTTTAGAGAGTCCTGATGCTAAAGGTTCTAAGATCACTGCTAGCAAAAGCGCCACCATCACGGAAATGATGAGTGTGTAGAACTGAAAACTCAACCAGCCGATCCCAGCTAGTACGATCGTGACAACGATTAATCGCCAAGCCCATGCTGCCGCGGTGATCAACGGTAGGGGAACTTTGTTATCACGATGTTCTTCTGCGGGACTTGCTTTCATAAATATCTCCTTAAGTGCGTACAATGTTTTCAGCCTATCAATTGCCTGCGACGTTGCGGGCAAACATTCCCGCGAGCTTTGGAGAAAAATGACACAGTATGCCTTAATTGCGTTCGATTTAGACGATACGCTTGCGCCTTCTAAGTCTCCGTTGCCACCTCACATGGCGAAGGCATTGTGCCGTTTACTTGATTGCGTAGAGGTTTGCGTGATCTCCGGTGGTCATTTTGGCCAATTTTCGGCCCAGCTCCTTGCCAATCTTGACGCAACCCCGCAGCAACTGACTCGCTTGCATCTGATGCCTACTTGCGGCACACGATACTTGCGTTTCATTGATGGCGATTGGGAAACGATCTACGCTCGTGATCTGGAGCCAGAAGAACGTGCAGCCGCGCTTGCATCGTTGGAGAAGCGCGCGAAGGAATTGGGCTTGTGGGAAATCGAAACATGGGGTCCGATTTTGGAAGATCGCGGTTCTCAGATCACGTTTTCGGCGCTGGGGCAGGAGGCTCCGGTTGATGCGAAGAAGGCCTGGGATCCTGATAAGACGAAGAAAGAGGCGTTGCGTAGCGCTGTTGCGGCAGATTTGCCTGGGCTTGAGGTACGGTCTGGCGGTTCCACGTCGGTTGATATTACTCGATCTGGAGTAGATAAGGCGTATGG
Organism: Arcanobacterium haemolyticum DSM 20595; assembly: GCF_000092365.1. Lineage (NCBI taxonomy): Bacteria > Bacillati > Actinomycetota > Actinomycetes > Actinomycetales > Actinomycetaceae > Arcanobacterium > Arcanobacterium haemolyticum. The sequence goes on along the minus strand of NC_014218.1, from coordinate 1,132,012 downwards.
TATTGCAGAGTTGTCGAAGCAGACGGGCATTGCTATTGACGATATGTTGTTTGTAGGGGATCGTCTTGATGAAGGCGGTAACGATTTCCCTGTGCTTCGACTTGGTATTTCGGCCTACGCTGTAACAGGTTGGCAAGATACAGTTGAGTTTGTTACCAGTTACGTAGATGAAAGATGTGGCGCTCATGAGTAAGAAGTCTGTGCGCGAGTTGAGCGAAGCTGAAATCGATGCGCGTATTGCAAAGTATGAGTCTCGCCCTACATCTCACCAGCGTGCGGGTGGCGCCGAACCCGGTTTTGCCTGGTTAGTGACGATCTGCGGTGCGATTGGCGTATGGGCGGCGATTTCGTTGCTAGTTGCTGAAAAGCAGAAATTATTGCACCCAGATAGTGTTTTGCCATGTGATATCAATCCGCTGGTGGGGTGTGGAAAATGGGTTGGTACCTGGCAAAATGAGGTCTTTTTTGGCGTGTCTAATTCGGTGTACGGGTTAGCATTTTTTGCAGGTATCGTTGCGCTTGGTCTTGCGCTGGTTTCGGGTGCTCGATTCGCGCGCTGGTTATGGTGCGTTTTGGCGGCCGCGCTTAGTGCAGGCATGTTGTGGATCGCTTGGTTCATGTACGAAAGTTTTGCGGTTGAAGGTTCGCTGTGTCCGTACTGCTTAGTCACATGGTTTGTCACGATCACCTTGTTTGCTCACACGATTTCTCGCGTGGCACAGTCAGGGCATTTTGGGGATAAAACCGCCGACGCCGGGCGCGCACTTGCACGCAATCGCTGGCTCGGCGCCGGGGTTGGGTATGCAGTTATTATCCTGCTGATCGTTGTGACCTTCTGGGAACAGTTGCCACTATTTTTCGTATGAGCGCAGGTTATAGAGCATCCATATATTCTGGGACGTGTTCGCCATAGCCAAGATCGAAGAGTGCACCGCGTAGTTGCATCATGGCTTTGGTGATATCGACCGCGGGTGCTGCAGTTGCGTTATGCAGGTTTGCGGCTGCTTCAGATTCGGCAGGAATTACGTGAATATGAGTGTGTGGAACTTCGAAACCAAGGATTGATACAACGCAACGTTCAACGCCGAATGCTTTTTCTTGAGCAGTAGCAATAATCTGTGCAACGGACATAGCGTGCGCGAAAACGCGAGGATCGACGTCGTTAAACTTCGCAACTTCTTCGCGTGGGACTACCATCACGTGCCCTGGACGTGCCGGTTCGATTGTGGCCATGACTACCACGTCGTCGTCAGCCCACACGAATTTCCCGGGGATGTTGCCTGCAATAATCTGTGTAAAAATACTACTCATAACTGTAGTCTACCTCTCGATGACGTTTGGTGGATCACACAAAGCGCACTCAAAGAATGTCGGTGGCCTGCGATACCATGGGAATTAAATGATTTTGTTAGAAAAATAAGGAGAATCATGTCGGCAATAGAGAGCTTCCCGCATCGCTACACTGCCGAACTTGCCAATAAGATCGAAGCATCGTGGCAAGATCGGTGGGAACGCGAAGAAACATTCAACGCTCCAAACCCAGTAGGCGAACTTGCTGGAGATGGCGAACTGGCTCCGGAAGCCTACTTCTTGCTTGATATGTTCCCATATCCATCAGGCAAGGGCCTTCACGTTGGGCACCCACTCGGTTTCATTGCAACCGATTGTTTGGCACGCTACCAGCGCATGCAAGGTAAAAACGTCTTGTACACCATGGGCTTCGATGCGTTTGGTTTGCCAGCAGAACAATATGCTGTGCAAACCGGCCAACACCCACGCATTACAACAGAACAGAACATTGATAACATGCGGGGGCAATTGCGTCGCCTCGGGATGTCGCATGAAAAGCGCCGCTCCGTTGCCACTACCGATAACGATTTCGTGGGGTGGACTCAGTGGATCTTCTCCCAGATTTTCAACTCCTGGTACGATCCGGAAGCTCCAGGCCGTGAAGAAGGCACCACTGGCCGCGCCCGCCCAATTTCTGAATTGATCGCTGGATTTGCCGATGGATCGATCCCAACGCCAGAGGGCAAGGCTTGGTCTGAGATGAGCCCCGAAGAACGCCGTGCAGCTGTGGATGCCCGCCGTTTGGCTTATGTCGATTATGCCCCGGTGAACTGGGCTCCAGGCCTCGGTACCGTGTTGGCAAACGAAGAAGTTACATCCGAAGGCCGCTCCGAACGTGGCAACTTCCCAGTTTTCAAGCGCAACCTGCGCCAGTGGATGATGCGTATCACCGCCTATTCTGATCGTTTGGCTGCAGATCTGGACAAAGTTGATTGGCCAGAAAAGGTCCGTTCGATGCAGCGTAACTGGATCGGTAAGTCTCAGGGCGCACACGTCGATTTCACTGCGCACGGCGCCGATTCCGATCACACCCTTACCGTGTTCACCACCCGCCCAGATACTCTCTTCGGCGCAACCTTCATGGTCGTTTCGCCAGAACACCCAATGTTGGCCGGGGAAGCACTTCCTGCCGAATGGCCAGAAAATACACAGCCTGAATGGACTGGTGGGGCAGCAGATCCTGCAACCGCAGTGAAGGAATACCAGCGTGCAGCCTCCCGCAAGTCTGATAAGGAACGTGCGGATATGGAAAAAACGAAAACGGGCGTTTTTACCGGCATCTTCGCTTCCAACCCTGTGAATGGGGCACAGGTTCCTGTGTTCACCGCAGATTACGTGATGATGGGCTATGGAACCGGTGCAATCATGGCCGTTCCATCTGGCGATCAGCGTGATTTCGATTTTGCGCGCGCGTACAACGTGCCAATTATTCCAACGATTCAAACCCCAGAAGATTTCGATGGCGAATCGGCATGGACTGAAGATGGCCCAATCATCAACTCTGAAAATTCCGAAATCTCGCTCAACGGCCTGGATAAGGTGGCTGGCAAGGCCAAGATCACCGCGTGGCTAGAAGAAAAGGGAATCGGTAAGGCCGCGATCACGTACCGGTTGCGTGATTGGCTGTTCTCACGCCAACGCTACTGGGGCGAACCGTTCCCAATTGTGTACGATGAAGATGGTGTGGCACACTCCCTGCCAGATTCCATGTTGCCAGTGGAACTGCCAGATACCCCTGATTACTCACCACGTTCGTTCGATCCGGATGATGCGGATTCTGAACCAGAACCGCCACTTGGCCGCCTCACCGACTGGGTGAATGTGGAATTGGATTTGGGCGATGGGCTCAAGAAGTACACCCGCGAAACCAACACCATGCCGAACTGGGCAGGTTCATGTTGGTACGAACTGCGCTACATCGATCCGCGCAACGGCGAACAATTCATTGCTCCAGAAAACGAAGAGTACTGGATTGGTCCAAAGGAAGGTAAGCCGGCTGGCGGTACCGATTTGTACATCGGCGGTGTAGAACACGCAGTTTTGCACCTGCTCTACGCACGTTTCTGGCATAAGATTCTCTTCGATCTAGGCTACTTGAGCTCTAGCGAACCATTCCACAAGCTGTTCAACCAGGGCTATGTTCAGGCATACGCATACACTGATTCCCGCGGCCAGTACGTGCCAGCAGATGAGGTTGTTGAAGTTGCCGCCACCGATGGTTCTGGCGAAGTGACGTTCGAATGGAACGGGCAACCTGTGAACCGTGAATACGGCAAGATGGGCAAGTCCCTGAAGAACATCGTTACCCCAGATGAGATGGCTGAACAGTACGGTGCTGATACCTTCCGTGTTTACGAAATGTCGATGGGCCCACTCGATGCCGATCGTCCATGGGAAACCCGTGCAGTTGTTGGGGCTCAGCGTTTCTTACAGCGTCTGTGGCGCAATATTGTTGATGAACAAACTGGCGAACTCGTTATCGTTGATGAACCAACTGATAAGGAAACAGCCAAGCTGGTTGCCCGTACGATTCGCGATGTGCGTGAAGAATTCGATGGCATGCGCATCAACACTGCGATCGCCAAGATTATTGTGCTCAACAACCATGTCACAGGTAAGCCAGTTACCCGCGAAGTCGCTGAAGCACTTGTTCTGTTGGCATCGCCAGTTGCACCGCACATTGCGGAAGAACTGTGGGCGCGCCTTGGACACTCTGAATCGTTGGCACACGTACCTTTCCCTGAAGTAACGGACGAATCGTTGCTCGTGGATGATACCGTTACGTGTGTTGTTCAGGTGAAGGGCAAGGTTCGTGATCGTCTTGAAGTCCCTACTGATATTTCGGATGCAGATCTTCAGGCGTTGGCGCTGGCATCAGAGAAGGTTGCGCAATTCCTTGACGGCGAACCACGTAAGGTGATTGTGCGTGCACCAAACCTCGTGAACGTCGTTCCGTGATAGACGGTGTATGAGGGTGTGCAGCAATTTTTGCTGCACACCCTCACTTTTACCCGGGCAAAGGAATTTAGGATAAGAATTTTCCACAATATGGGATTCGAGTTATCACATGTTCTGGATAAGAGAGTAAGCTAATACGAAAACCGCGGCGGGCGGTACTTGTGACGATACGAAAAAGGAGAATGTGTGGTGGCGATGGCTGGTACAACAATCGAAGCAACCAAATTTGATGGGATGCCGGCATGGAGACTAACCTCTGCTAGCGGGGCAACTGCACTTGTGGCTGAACGTGGTGCCACGCTTATCTCTTGGGAGCCTCGCCCGGGAATCAACGTTATTGACGGATACGAATCTGTGGCAGAAATGGAAGATGGGCGCGATGCTCGTTCCAAGGTTATGGCCCCTTGGCCAGGCCGTCTCACCGGTTCGTCCTATGTGTATGATGGCGAAACCTACACGGTGAATGAACTTCCAGAAGGTGCGGCACACGGCCTTGTTGGTGAAGCACAGTTTGATGCCACCAATACGGATGGCGCGCTTACACTCACCCACAAGTTCCCAGGTTCTTCCGGTTACCCGTGGTCGTTCGAACTATCTGTCACTTTCTCGCTTGATACCGGAGCAGATAATGAAGAGCACTTGACTGTTTCTTTCATGGCACGCCATGAACACAGCCACGGTATTCCATTTGCTATCGGCTGGCATCCATACCTTCGCTTCCCAGGTTCACGTGCATCGAACATGTCACTGACTATCCCCGCACGCACCCGCATCATCTTCAACTCATCGTTGATCCCACGGCCAGGCGAAGCCGCCTATGCTGGCATTAAGGCTCCTTACCAGCTTGATTTCTTGGGTTCCACAAAGCTCGATACGTCGTTCCGTGGGCTCGTTCCAGATGAAAACGGTGTTGTAACAACGATCCTTCGTGATCCATCCACAAATGCACAAATAGACATCGTTCAAGAACCAGCCGAAGCCCCAGTGGTTCACATCTACACGGCAGATGGTGCAACACGTAACGTTCGCGGTTCAATTGCTGTTGAACCATTGTCACATGTGGCTGATGCGTTCAACCGCCCAGATGCTGCAGGTTCGATTGTGTTGGCTCCAGGAATGGCCCGCACACTTACCGTTACTTTGACATACCGCAAGTAACCGCGCGATGCGTGAGCATCGTAAGAAACGTAGAGATGGCCGGGAATCTAGGTATTCCCGGCCATCTGTTTAGCCGCGTAACGGCGTCACATTATTTGCGGCGCGTTCCGAACAGGCCACGCGTGATTTCGCGTGCCAAGGTTCGTCCGGCAGTTTTGATCACGGAATCGAAGATAGAATCGCGGCGTTTTGCTGCACGTTCGGCTTCTTTTTCCGCTTCGCGTGCTCGCCGTTCTTGTTCGCGTTTTGCGGCGCGTTCTTCTGCTGCGATCTGTTTTTCTAGTTCGCGTGCTAGGCGATCTTGTTCTTTTGCCTGTTCACGTGCAAGTTTTTCGGCTTCCTTTTGAGCTGCGGCTTCGGCTTGTGCCTTAATCTTGGCAAGCCGTTCTGCTTCCATGCGGGCTTCAAGCAGTTCATAGGCTGATTCAGGATCAACCACGTCTTTGTATTTGGCCATGGAAAGTGATGCGTCCAAAGCAGCCTTGATCGCCGAATCGGATGCCACACCCATGGATGCGGACGGCGCCCAGATACGAGTTGGTGCTACAGGGGAGGGGCGTCCCTTCGAATCAAGAATAGTCACGATCGCTTCGCCCGTTCCGAGGCTCGGCAGGAGCTTCTCCAGATCAAGTGGTGAGTTCGGGAAAGTCTTGACTGTTTCGCGCAACGCCTTGGCATCTTGTGGAGTGTGAGCACGGAGTGCGTGCTGGATCTTCGCGCCGAGTTGCCCAAGTACGTCGTCCGGAACATCTTTTGGCGTCTGGGTGACGAAGAAAATACCCACGCCCTTGGAACGAATCAAGCGGACGGTTTGCACAACTTGGTTGAGGAATTCAGGGGAGGCGCCGTTGAAAAGCAGGTGCGCTTCGTCGAAGAAGAATACCAATTTTGGCACATCGGCATCGCCGCGTTCTGGCAGGATTTCGAACAGTTCTGCCAAAAGCCACATGACAAATGTAGAAAAGAGCGCTGGGCGCGAGTACACATCTGGCAGTTCGAGTGCGGAAATGACGCCACGGCCATCCGCCGTAGTTCTGATGAATTCAGAAACATCGAACGCGGGTTCGCCGAAGAATGCATCGGCGCCTTGTGCTTGGAGTTCGGCGATTTCGCGCAAGATAACGCCTGCGGTTGCACTGGAGATTCCGCCAATTGTGGCGAGTTCCTTCTTGCCATCGTCCGACGTGAGGTAAGTAGCCACAGCCCGCACATCATTCAAGTCAATGAGCGCTAGCCGTTCTTGGTCTGCCCAGTGGAAGATGAGCGAGAGTGCGGATTCTTGCGTGTTGTTGAGTCCGAGAACTTTGGAAAGGAGGATCGGTCCGAAGTCTGACACGGTGGTGCGGATCGGGGTTCCGTTTCCTTCTCCGCCGAGCGTGTACAGTTCCGTTGGGTATGCGCGCGGACTCCAGGTTTGGCCTTGTTTGGTTGTGCGTGCGATGAGTTTTTCCGATTCGGTTCCAGCTTCAAGGAGCCCGGTCAGATCGCCTTTGATATCGGTGAGGAACACGGGCACGCCTGCCGCGGAGAGTCCTTCTGCTAGCAGTTGGAGCGTACGTGTTTTTCCGGTTCCGGTTGCGCCGGCAACAAGTCCGTGGCGGTTGAGCATTCCGATCGGTAACGTAATATTCACGCCTGGTTGCGGTTCTCCATCTTCAATATAGGTGCCGATCGTGAGATGGTTTGGTGAGGAAGCGTAGGCGTCTTTTAGGTGGGTTCCGTAGTCTGAAAGACTGCGTGGTTCTTCAGCCACCGGTTCTTGGGCGGGTTGCGGGGTTTGCGTTGCGGCCATCGCGGCGTCGAGTGCCGCTTGCGCTGCAGCAGCTTTCGCGGCGGCGGCTTCAGCTTGAGCAGCGAGGGCTTCCGCCTTGAGGCGGGCGATATCAGCTTCAGTAGTCATACAGACATTGTACGTGTGATGACGAGTTTTCCACCGTTTGCGTTAACGCGTTTTTTATCCACAGATGATTTTCGACGACGACGCCGTGCGGCATACTCAAACTATGACTGAACCACCTCCTCGGCGTTCTACACGGCCACTTCGCAGATCACCTCGGCATCGTATCGGATACACGGATTCACAAGATACGAAGCGCGGTTCCTCCATGTCTCGAATCCACTCATTAACATCGGCAGCACTTGCCATGGGAGGCGGGGATGATATCAGTGCATTGACTCCGCATCGGCGTGTGCCAGCACGCTTTGAGGTTGGCCCTCAAGCTGCACGAATCATCGCGATAGGCGTGGTTCTAGTTGCGCTCGTGGTGGTTATGTCCACGATGATTCAAACTCCAGATCATGTTCATGCTCAGCAAGAAACTGTGGAAGAAGAAACCGGGCCTGCACAACCGCGCCAACCTCCTGTGCCTGTGAAACCCGAAGAACCGAGTACACTCACTGTTTATGTTTCAGGAGCCGTTCATCAGCCTGGCGTGGTGACTATACCTGATTCTTCGCGTATACATGATGCTGTTCAAGCCGCAGGTGGGCCCACAGAACATGCCGATATGGTTCGGATCAATTTGGCAGCTCGCGTAACGGACGGGGAACATATTCACGTTGCGAGCGTCGGGGAAGCCCCAACAAACGACGCGTCTCAGCCCGCATCGACACCCGCGAGTAACGGAATCGATATCAATACCGCGAGCGCCACCGAACTACAAACGGTTCCAGGGATTGGGCCCGCTACTGCGGCTGCGATTGTGCAGTGGAGGGAAAAGAACGGAAAGTTTGCCGCGGTCGATGATTTGACTCGGATTAGTGGGATCGGGGAGAAGACGATCGAACGTATCCGTGACCATGTGCGAGTGGGGCCGTAATGGCTGGGCAGGATTATCGGCTTGCTTTGCCGGCAGTGATAGTCATGATGGTGGCGTGCTCTCCGTTGACAATTCTGCCGTTCATATTCGGTGGAGCACTTGCCACGTTACTGTTTGGGCTTGTGATAGGGAAGCGTTACCCGGTGATTGGCCGTACGGTAGTTCTTGGGGGAGTGTGTGCACTGTGTAGTGCAACCACGTCGTTCGTGTGGGGAACGTCGTCGGCTTCTAGCCCACTTGGTCAAGCACAACGTACCCAAACTCTAGTGGTTCTTCACGGAACCGTGGCATCGCACCCGATGCGAAGCGCTCGAGGACTCGATTTTATTCTTCGTACACAAACCGTCACTACAGGTCACGATACACACCGGCAAGAATCTATCGTACGAGTAAAACTCACGGACCGCACAGATCTTCGACGCTACGATTCTGTGGTTATCACGGGGAAGATGGAAGAACCGTGGCCGGGAGATTTTTGTGAAGGACTGATAAAAGCTCGCAATGTGTCTCGTATTGGATCTGCACACGGCTGGTACACATATGTAGGGCAGGTTCATCGTGCCCTCGTTAATTTTGCTCAATCCACGCGAACACACGATGATGCGCTTATTCCTGGTGTTGCTCTGGGAGACGATTCATTGTTACCACGGCGAATAAAAGATGCGATGCGTTCGCTCGGATTATCTCATCTCACCGCGGTATCCGGAGCACACGTCTCTCTTACAATTGGTTTAGCCCTCATGATGATTGGGCAACGATGGCGCTACCTCGCAGGCGGTGGCGCGCTATGCGCTACATACATACTCACTACGCTCGTATCGCCGGAGCCCTCGGTCACTCGTGCAGTCATGATGGGCTGTCTACTGAGTATCGGGATAGGGCTACGCTACTGTGCCACGGCACTGCCGCTCCTGTGCCTCACCGTCATCTATGCGTCTCTTACCGATCCACGGCTAGTTCGCAGCCTAGGATTCCAACTCTCCACAGTAGCTGTAGCAGCAATCGTCATCGGAGGAGCTCCCTTACGCAACCACCTCACTACTATCATGCCTCGGCCCATAGCAGAAGCAATCGCCATACCATTCCTCGCTGGCATCGCAACCGTCCCGCTACTCATCAACATCCAAGAAACCGTATCAGTCCTCTCCATCATTGCCAACGCCATTGTTGCCCCAGTCATAGCCCCACTCACCATCCTCGGACTCGGCGGAGGAATCATCGCACCTCTCCTGCCAGCTTTCGGAACGATCCTCCTGTCAATAAGCGGCTTATGCACATGGTGGATAGGCGTCGTCGTCGAAAATCTCCCAACCTTGACTCTCCCAACGCTCCTTTCAACACTCACCAACGTCGCGATAATTTCACTAGTGCTCATCATCGCGAAACAACTACGCAAGAGAGAAATACGCCATGCGAACGTGGGATACTAGAACAATGACCTGGGATACTATTCAACTTGCGCCAATCGTCCTCATACAGTCAGGGGAACCCGTCTACGCCGAACGCGCCATTACGCTCCTCAAACGTCAAGCGCGCAGCATCGATCCCAACACAGAAGTAACCGATATCGATGCGCAAACCTATGGCCCCGGATACCTCTCCGCCATCGCGTCCCCCTCACTCTTCGGAGAACGGCGCCTCCTCATCGTGCCCAACCTAGAAAACCTCAACGCGGCCTTTCAAGACGACATCCTCACCTACCTCACCCAACCAGAACCAGACGTCGTACTCATTCTGCAACACAACGGGGGAGTCAAAGGCAAAAAAGTCCTCACCGCACTCAAAAAACACAACATCCCAACCACCACAATCTCCGCAGTCAAAAACCAACGCGACAAAACCCAAGCAGTCATGGCAGACATCCGCGCCGCCGGCCGCAAAATGACCCCCGAAGCAATCGGTGCACTCATCGAAGCCGTAGGATCAGACCTCCGCGAACTCCTCGCAGCCGTCCAACAACTCCTTGCAGACGTCCACGGACTCATCGGAGAAGACAACGTCCACACCTACTTTGCCGGCCGAATCGAAGCAAAAGGCTTCAACGTAGCAGACGCGCTCATCGTCGGAAACATCGGAGAAGCAGTCAAACTAGCACGGCACGCGCTCGCGACTGGCGCCAGCCCCACCGCAATCCTTGGTGCCATTGCTTCTAAATTACGAACGATGGCTCACATTTTAGGGCAGAGATCCGATGGAATCGACGTCAAAGTGAGCATAGTCCCTTGGATGGCAGAGCGGGCTAAACGGGACTTGCGCGGATGGACTCCTGCCGGGCTTGCCGTTGCTATATCAGCCATTGCCAAAGCCGATGCCGATGTTAAGGGCGGATCAAGAGATCCTGAATATGCACTCGAACGAGGCATCTTAGATGTTGGACGCGCCCGGAAAATACGTGGATAGCCCTCAGATTCGGAGGGTAAAGTCAGAAAGTAGATTCGCCGAAAGGAGACAAGGTGCGAATAGGTGTACCAAAAGAACCGCACGCGCAGCAAGCGCTCGTGTCCACAACCCCCGATACCGCCGCCAAACTGGTGAAACTCGGATATGACGTTGTTATTGAACAAGGCGCAGGGAATCGCGCTAGCTACCCTGATTCTCAATATGAAGCAGCAGGAGCAAGAATCGTTGGTGGCCCTGACGCGTGGGGAGCGGACATCGTTCTCACCCTAGATACTCCACCTGCGGAACAACGTAACCTTATGAAGAATGGTGCCACACTCATTTCGCGCATGGCACCAGCAGCTCACCCAGATACGCTGAACGATCTGGCAGAACGTGGAATTACCGGGCTTGCCATGGATATGGTTCCGCGTATTTCGCGTGCGCAATCACTGGACGTGCTTTCTTCCATGGCAAACCTTGCCGGATACCGTGCCGTAATTGAAGCTGCTGCTAACTTTGGGCGTTTGTTTAATGGGCAGGTGACTGCTGCCGGAAAAGTACCACCTGCCACCGTCTATGTGATTGGTGCTGGCGTGGCCGGCCTGGCTGCGATTGGCACCGCTAACTCCATGGGTGCCATAGTGAATGCTACTGATGTTCGTGCAGAAGTTGCTGAACAAATCGAATCCATGGGCGCCTCTTTCATAGGCATCCCAGCCCCTGCCCAAGAATCTTCCGATGGGTACGCGAAGGAAATGAGCCAAGAACAGGCACATGCTGCTGAAAAACTCTATGCTGAACAGGCTGCAGTATCCGACATCGTTATTACTACCGCGAATATTCCTGGCAGGAAAGCACCGATCTTGCTCTCTGCGGAAGCCGTGGCCGGCATGAAGCCTGGATCTGTGATCGTAGATTTGGCCGCTGCGAATGGCGGAAACTGTGAACTGACCGTCCCAGGATCTGTGATTACTACAGACAATGGTGTGATTATCGTTGGGCACACCGATTACTCGGTGAAGCTACCGGCACAGGCATCCCAACTATTCGGCCAAAACATTGTCAATTTCTTCAAGCTCACCACGCCGAACAAAGACGGTCAGCTTCACTTGGATCTTGACGACGTCATCGTGCGGCAAATGACTGTGACTTTGGATGGGAAGATTATGTTCCCGCCGCCTCCTGTGAAGGTGTCGGCTGCGCCTGCTGCAAAGCCGGCGCCAGTGGAGGTGCCCGCGCCTGAACCAGTTCACGAAAAGAGCTGGCTAGCCACATACTGGTGGATGCTTGCCGCGGCGGGCATGTTTATCGCGCTGATCTACGCTGCTCCTGCAGGAATGACAAGCCATTTCATGGTGTTTGCGTTGGCATGCGTGGTGGGCTTCTACGTAATCACGTCGGTTACCCACTCGCTCCACACACCTTTGATGTCCGTAACAAACGCTATTTCCGGAATCATAGTTGTAGGTGCACTAACCCAGATGGCCAGTGCATCAATTTTGGTCCAAATCCTTGCGTTCATCGCCGTAATCGTTGCATCAATTAACATCTTTGGTGGCTTTATGGTGACAGACCGTATGCTCAAGATGTTCACAAGGAGCTAACCCATGACAACGATGGATATCATGACTTTGACTAATCTCGATTTTGTTCCTTCATGGACGCACCAACTTCAATCGGTGGCCTACATTGTTGCCGCACTGCTCTTCATCTTGGCCCTTGCAGGGCTCTCACGCCAGGCAACGGCAAGCCGAGGAAATCAACTCGGCGTGATCGGTATGGCACTGGCACTGATTGCCACGGTGATCGTAGCATTCGATGGGGCACAAGCTCCAGTAACTACTGTGATCCTCACCTTGCTTGCCATGGGTATTGGCGGTGCTATCGGTATCTACAAAGCACGCAACGTTGAAATGACGGGCATGCCAGAACTCATCGCTCTGTTGCATTCCTTCGTTGGTCTGGCCGCAGTTCTTGTTGGCTACAATTCATTCATCATTCAGCCAGGTGGCATGCCAGGATCGGGCTTCCATTTAGGTGAAGTCGGCTTGGCTGTGTTCATTGGCGCCGTCACATTGACGGGATCAATCGTGGCTTACCTGAAACTGTCAGGAAAGATGGGTGGAGCACCTATGACCTTGCCTGGGCGCAACTGGCTCAACGCCGGTGCGCTCGCTGTGTCTTTCTTGCTGATCGTGTGGCTAGTTAATTCCACTTCGTTGGCTTCAGGCCTCATTCCGTTGATCATCCTCACCTTCGTTTCGCTTGCCCTCGGCTTCCACTTGGTTGCCGCCATCGGCGGTGGCGATATGCCTGTTGTTGTATCAATGCTGAACTCATATTCCGGATGGGCAGCGGCAATGGCTGGTTTCACGTTGAATAACGATCTGCTGATTATCACAGGTGCGTTGGTCGGTTCCTCCGGTGCCTACCTGTCCTACATCATGTGCCAGGCAATGAACCGTTCCTTCGTGTCCGTTATCCTTGGCGGTTTTGGTGCGGCACCAGCGGGCACAAGCGAAGCCCGCGATTATGGTACCCATACTGAAGTTTCGGCAGCAGACGTTGCCCGGATGCTCAAGAACGCTAAATCGGTAGTGATCACGCCCGGTTACGGTATGGCCGTAGCTCAAGCACAGTACCCGGTTGCTGATCTGACATCGAAACTTCGCGCACTAGGTATTGACGTCAAGTTCGCCATCCACCCAGTAGCAGGCCGTTTGCCAGGGCACATGAACGTGCTTCTTGCCGAAGCTAAGGTGCCATACGATATCGTGCTAGAAATGGACGAAATTAACGATGACTTTGGCGACGTCGATGTTGTTCTTGTTATCGGCGCCAACGATACAGTGAACCCTGCAGCACAAGAACCAGGATCTCCAATTGCCGGTATGCCAGTGGTGAAAGTATGGGAAGCAACCCGTGTTATCGCATTCAAGCGTTCCATGGGCAATGCCGGCTATGCAGGCGTGCAAAACCCACTCTTCTTCAACGAAAACACTGACATGCTTCTTGGCGATGCCAAGAAGACCGTAGAGGACATCATTAGCGCGCTCTAAACAGGTGCTCTGACGAAAATGAATCCAGGCGAAGACACAAGCGGATATAAAAAGGGCGTGGCCTGAAGGCCACGCCCTTTTGCGTTAAACGCGAGCTCACTTACCGAGCTTAGCTACCTGAACGGCGAGCTTCGACTTACGGTTAGCAGCCTGGTTCTTGTGGATAATACCCTTCGAAACAGCCTTGTCCAGCTTGCGGCTGGCAACCTTGAGAGCGTCGGTTGCAGCCTCAGCATCGCCGGTGGCGATTGCTTCGCGGGTCTTACGAACGAGCGTCTTGAGCTCGGACTTGTAGGCCTGGTTGCGGACACGGCGCTTTTCGTTGGTCTTGATGCGCTTCTTCTGGGACTTAATATTTGCCACGTGAATCTCTTTCATTTCTCGTGAATGCTTGTTGGCATTCGCGAAGGAATACGGTCGGTGAGGGCTTGCCTGATCCGGACTGTAAGGCGTGGGGACACCCGTGGTTATGAATCGAGGCCGGACTTCCTACCCGACCAGGTAAAGAAAGTCCGTAGCCCAGTCTAGCAGGTCACCCTCTCTAGTTCTGCCAAGTTATCGTGGAACGGATCACGCACAAAGATGCTTTTTGATCCCAGCCACAACGCGCTCAAAGATAGCCCGATCAATCTGGCCGCCAGTACGGCGAATCTGATCCACGTGCACGATCATCAGCCGGTTCAAACGAACCTCTGAATCGCGCCGCTTGGCATCCCACGGCCCGGAACCAATATCCATCCAATACCTGCCCCAACGGGCTTCATCGGCAGCATCGCGATCGTGATCCTTTGAGGTAGTTTGTGCAAATACCACGTGATCAGGGCCGTACATCGCTGCAACCAGTACGGGGCGATCTTTGCCACGGCCATCGTTTTCTTCATATGGCACCCAAGTCCATACGACTTCACCCGGATCAGGTGCGTCGTTTCGCACTGGATTGTAGGCGAAACGCGGCATCCCGAGCGTACGCACATCATAATCAATCGCGTGTTCGTAAGGGCTGGGTAGCGTTGTGCCAGGCGAGGGGGTGTGGGCTGGTTTTTCTGTTCGATGAGATGTTGAACCAGCCGAACGTGGAGACGAAGATGACGACGAAAGTGCGCTCTTCAACGCGCCAACGCCAAGGTCGATCAGAACATGAGAAAGACGATTCCACAAGCTCATCGTTACTGATCCGATTCTTCACGTTCGGTATTAAAAAGAAGCTCGGTGAGTTCAACGTGAAGGCGTTCCACGTTAGGCACATCGTGAAGCTCCAACGGATTTCCAGCAGAAGTTTCCAATATAAGCGTGCCGGCGCCAAAAATCCGATCGATGAAATCGTGTTCGTAGGCCACGTTAGAAATACGGGAGAGAGGAATATCGTGGCCAGTTTTAGAAAAAATACCGCTACGAGTAATGATTCGGCGAGTGGTGATCGTGGAGGTCGTCGTTACCCACTTGAGCCACGGAATACCCCATACGAAAAGTACGGCAACGGCCGCCACGCCAGCAATAGCCCACGCACCCCACGGAGTGAAGCGCTCTGGCATGTAGAGAATGCCAACAACTAGTAGTGCAAGCACAACAATAAGCGCGCAGGCGTTCCAAAAGAGAGCCTTCGGATGTTCATGCATGTGCCGGATAACGTGTTCATCACGGCCAAGAAGTTTTTCTGGTAAAGCCATAGTAGAGATTCTGCCACACCCTAGAGCCAAATAATTATTCCAACGAATATGAGGAAAATACCTACAGGAATCGCGGCCAGACTCATCACAGCACTCACGATAGTCAGCCGCAGATCATCTTTAAGATAAGGAGCCTTCTCCACGCCGCCAGCCCCAGCAATCGCAGCCCGCTGAGCCGCTTCAATCCGAGGAAGAAATACAGGACGCTTATTGGCAGCCTCGCGTGCCGCATCGGCATGGCGTTGAGCGGCTTGTACACGCGCAACTTCGTCGTCGAACGAATGAGACGTACCCACAACGCTACCGTCTTCATTCAACACCGTCACGTCAGACGTACCTGTTGCGGCGGTAGTCAACCGGTCAATCGTGGCATCCACAGCCCGCGCCAAACGGAACCGCAACACAGCAAAAAGCCCCACGAAACCCGCGAAAACAAGCGCCATCACGAACGGCCACCAACCCCACACGGTGCCAGACGAACGCCCAGCACCCCAACCCACAAGAAGCGCCAAACCGCTCACGCACCCAGACGCAATCGCAAGCATGCGCCCCGGAAGCCGCGTAAGCCGTTCAATCACGGGAAGAAGAAAATTTAAAGAACCTGCGGTGATACTCATAACCTAAGTGTGCCACTATGAGCGCACAAACGCTCGCCACTGGTATCGTTGGATCGACTATATGAAAAGGAGAACACGTGCCTGTTTCAACCGCTGCCGAGCTTAAAATCATTGAGCCCGCCGCTACTGATCCGTCGCGGATCCGCAACTTTTGCATTATTGCCCACATTGATCACGGCAAATCGACGCTGGCCGATCGAATGCTCCAACTTACTGGCGTTGTGGCAGAACGCGATATGCGCGCCCAGTACCTGGACCGCATGGATATTGAACGCGAACGCGGAATCACGATCAAATCGCAGGCCGTCCGTATGCCGTGGAGCGTGGATAAGCAGGCGTTCGCCTTGAATATGATCGATACGCCAGGGCACGTCGATTTCTCTTACGAAGTTTCCCGTTCCCTCGCAGCTTGCGAAGGCGCGATTTTGCTGGTGGACGCGGCCCAAGGCATCGAAGCCCAAACCCTCGCGAACCTCTACATGGCCCTGGAAAACGATCTGGTGATCATCCCGGTGCTGAACAAGATCGATCTGCCGGCCGCCAACCCGGATAAGTACGCGGCCGAATTGGGTTCGCTCTTGGGCGTGGATCCTGATGATGTGATTCGCGTTTCCGGTAAAACCGGCCAAGGCGTGGATGAACTTCTGGATCGTATCGTAGCTGAGATTCCGGCGCCTGTGGGCGATGCGGATGCCCCAACCCGCGCGATGATTTTCGATTCTGTTTACGATTCGTACCGTGGCGTGGTCACGTATGTGCGTGTGGTGGATGGCAAGTTGACTCCGCGCCAGCGCGTGTCGATGATGTCTACCGGCGCCGCCCACGAACTCCTGGAAATCGGCATTATTTCGCCAGAACCGAAGCCATCGAAGGGCTTGGGCGTTGGTGAAGTGGGCTACCTGATCACGGGCGTGAAGGACGTTCGCCAGTCTCGTGTTGGTGATACGGTTACCGATTTGCGCAAGCCGGCCGCGGAGCCGCTGGCCGGATACCGTGATCCGAAGCCAATGGTGTTCTCGGGTATCTATCCGATCGACGGTTCTGATTACCCAGCCTTGCGTGACGCCCTGGAGAAGCTCAAACTGAACGATGCCGCTCTCACCTACGAACCAGAAAATTCTGTGGCGTTGGGCTTCGGTTTCCGTTGTGGCTTCTTAGGCCTGTTGCATTTGGAGATCATTCGCGAACGCCTTGAACGCGAGTTCGATTTGGATCTGATCGCTACGGCGCCGTCGGTTATTTACCGCGTGGTCACCGACGCCGGCGAAGAACGCATCGTGGCGAATCCGTCTGAGTTCCCGGAAGGGAAGATTAAGGCGATTTACGAACCGCTTGTTGAAGCAACGATCTTGACCCCGAAGGATTTTGTGGGTTCCGTGATGGAGTTGTGTCAGCAGCGCCGTGGGATCATGGGCGGTATGGATTACTTGTCTGAAGATCGCGTTGAGTTGCACTACAAGTTGCCGTTGGCTGAAATCGTGACGGACTTTTTCGATCAGCTCAAGTCACGTACGAAGGGTTATGCGTCGCTTGATTACAAAGAGGAAGGCGAACAGCCTGCTGATTTGGTCAAGGTTAATATTTTGCTCAATGGCGAAACAGTGGACGCGTTTTCTGCGATTGTTCACCGTGACGCCGCGTATCATTATGGCGTTGAGATGACCGGCAAGCTGAAGGCTCTGATTCCGCGCCAGCAGTTCGAAATCCCAGTTCAGGCCGCGATTGGTACGCGTGTGATTGCGCGTGAAACGATTAAGGCGTTGCGTAAGGACATGCTTGCGAAGTGCTACGGCGGTGACGTTACGCGTAAGCGCAAGTTGCTTGAGAAGCAGAAGGAAGGCAAGAAGCGCATGAAGTCGATTGGCCGCGTGGACGTTCCGCAGGAAGCGTTTGTGGCCGCGTTGGCTTCGGAGATGCCGGAGGCGAAGAAGAAATGACGACGACGAACGAGCCTGAAGGCCGTAACAAGAACTATGGCCGGATCATTTCTTTTACCCGCCGCGGTTCGCGGCTGGGGGATAAGTTTGAGAAGGTCATGGCAGAGCATGGTTCGCACTATGTGATTGACTATCCTGCTGGTGAAGCTCAGACTACGATTGCTGACGATGCGTTTATCGATCTGAATACTGCGTTTGGGCGGGTTGCTCCTATCGTGGTTGAGATCGGTCCTGGTTCAGGCGAACAGTTGATTTCGCAGGCACAGGCGCATCCGGAATGGAACTTTTTGGCTCTGGAAGCCTGGGCTCCAGGTGTTGCACGATGCGTGAATGCTGCCGTGCGTGAAGGCGTGGAGAACGTGCGCATCATGGAAGTTGATGCTGCGCAGGCGTTGCCAATCCTGTTCCGTACGGATGTGGAGAATCCGAATACGCGGGCGGCACAAGTGTGGACTTTCTTCCCGGATCCGTGGCGCAAGGCTCGCCATCACAAGCGACGTATCGTGAACGAAACGTTCGCACGTACTGTTGCTGGCGTGTTGGCCGCTGACGGCGTGTGGCGGATGGCTACCGATTGGGATAACTACGCATGGCAGATGCGTGACGTTATCGAACGTAGCGAATGGATGGATAACCTGCACACTGGCGAACGCCCAGATCCGAATGATGAAGGCGATTTCGTTGGTGGTTTTGCCCCGCGATGGGATGGGCGCACCATGACTCGTTTCGAACAGCGCGGTATTGATGCCGGCCGAAGTATCCATGATGTGTGTGCATCGCCAAACCAGGCTGCGGCAACGATCTCCCTCCCGTGATCGATCTACCCGCCAAGCAACTGCCGGCTTTTGGACTGCCGAATCCGGATGTCACATCCGGATTCGGTGCCTACGTTCATATTCCGTTTTGTAGAGTGCGGTGTGGGTATTGCGATTTCAATACCTACACGAATACAGATTTCGGGCCGGGCGCTAAGGTCAGCGATTATCAAGAATCTGTTGCGCGCGAAATCGAACTTTCGTCCCACCAACTGATTGCAGGTGGTGATCCGTCACTCACCTCCATATTCTTCGGGGGTGGAACGCCAACCATGCTCAACGCAACCCAACTCGTGGCTATCTTGAGGAAATTGCGTGAGACGTTCGGCGTCGTCAATGGGGCAGAAATAACCACCGAAGCAAACCCGGAAAGCGTCAATCGTGACGCGCTCGAAACGTTGAAAAACGGGGGATTTACGCGCGTTTCGTTCGGAATGCAAAGCGCGGTTTCCCACGTGCTGGACACTCTGGAACGGCAGCACACGCCAGGGCAGGTACGCGAAGTGACGCGATGGGCGCGCCAAGTTGGGCTCGACTACTCTGTAGATCTGATCTACGGCGCGCCAGGGGAAAGCCTAGACGATTGGCAGCGATCACTGGATGCCGCTATCGCGCTTGAACCAGGGCACATCTCCGCATATGGACTCACTATCGAACCAGGCACGGCCATGGGGCGTAAGGTGCGCAAAGGCGAACTCCCCGAAACTGATCCCGATGAGATGGCAACCAAATACGAAATGGCCGAAGTCGCGCTGAACGAGGCTGGCTATTTCTGGTACGAAGTCTCCAACTGGGCCAAACCTGGAAAAGAATCCCGTCATAACCTTGCCTACTGGCGCAACACAAACTGGTGGGGATACGGGCCAGGCGCACACAGCCACATCAACGGCTCACGATTCTGGAATGTTAAGCACCCCGGCGCCTATGCGAAACATCTAGCTGCTGGAATGATCCCTGCCGCGGAAATCGAGCATCTCACCGATGCTGAACGGCGCGAAGAAGCCATTATGTTGGGCGTGCGCGTGGCTGAAGGGATTGCGGTTCCGGATGTTGAGCCGCATGTGGTTGCTGGGTTGATCTCGGATGGGCTGATTGAGCCTGGTGAGGCGCTGCGCGGGCGGATCGTGCTGACACTGCGCGGGCGGTTACTTGCGGACACGGTGATTCGGGCGCTGTGGTAATCGGGCCTGCTGATAGCAGGGACTCTGTGCACCCAGTTTGCATTTTTGGCTAGAAAACCGGGTTTTTCGGGGTAAAAGTTCCGAAAATGCAAACTGAATGCACGCAAGACCTATGGAAGATTGAATTGGCGCTTTTGCTTTGCCAAAGTTCCATCAACTACGATCACTATAGATATCAAGCGGGGAGTTCGCAGTACACTGCTAGCTCTCTAACCGAGAGGGTGTGCCATGGGGAACTACGTTATGCCAGCCATTACGATCATCTTTTTTACACTGATCATTGGCGCAATTGGGTATGTGATTTTCGGATCGCGGCACCAAGGTGCATGGGATGACGAAGCCAAAGTTAGTGCAGTCATGCGCAAACGTGGCTGGAAGGTTCGCCCGAAAGTCGATGAAGTAACATCGTTCTTGTTGGGATCAGACACGCCAGGGGAGATGTGGCCGATCGAAGCCGGAGAAACCGGTGTTCAAGGCATCGTCCATGCGCCATGGAAAGCGGTTACTGTTCAGGGCCTTCACGGAGATAAACTATATGTCACGCTAGAACTTGCTCAGCGTTCAGATGGTGCAGTTGCTAATCTCAGCGAAGCGATCGTGGAACGTGAACTTGAAGGATTTGAGGTCCGAACTGCCGGTGCTAGCATCCCCAACTACCTTACAGCGGACGTTCGTTCAAGTATTTCGTCATGGAACGAACTCGAAGCACTCTACCTTAATGGAGAACACCTCACGGCAGTTTTTGAAACTCAATACGGCGAAGCCGATATCGTAGAGCGTGTTGATGCCTACTCCCGCCGCTTGATAAGCATCGCTCACGAATTGCCTGCGAACCTCTGGGAATAACAGGCTAAGTCCCCTACAGTCCAGCAGACACGAACCTACAGTCCAGCAGACACGAAATCGATTAACTCTTCCATTCTGCCCAGCAAAGATGGCTCTAAATCCGTGTAGCTATTCACGGCCCCCAAAATACGTTTCCAGCCTAAACCGATATCTTCCGCTGTTTCGTGCGGCCATCCTAGGCGAGCAAGCGTACCAACTTTAATGTCTTCGCCACGCGGAACAACAGGCCATTCAGTCATGCCCAAAGCACGCGGCTTCACCGCCTGCCACACATCAACATACGGATGCCCTAGCACCAGTACGCCAGGCATTTTCATCGCCGCCTGCGCAATACGCGATTCCTTCGATCCAGGAACAAGATGATCTAGGAGAACGCCGGCCCGAACGTCGGCGGATGGATCAAACACAGCCAACATGTCAAGCAAATGATCGGCACCGAACAGCTCCTCAACCATGATGCCTTCATACGCCAAATCTTCGCCCCAAATTTTCGTAACCAATTCGGCGTCATGCTTACCCTCAACCCAAATACGCGACGGGCGGGCCACGCGGGCTTTGTGTGCAACGTGCAGCGAACCAGACGCGGTGAGGGTTTTGCCGGCAACGGTGCGAACGTCGTCGCTACGCCCCGCAACCAGTTTCGCAACCGGCGGTTTCAAATCCACCGCCACGCCTTCGTGCCAGAAGCCCTTCCCCAACTCGAACGAACGGCGCCGATGGTTCCGATCCTCCAACTCCATCTGCCACTGCCCACTCACTTTGCCTACGCGAACCACTTCGCCTACGTAACCAGACGTGACGTCCTCCAACACCATGCCCACCTCAACCGGAAGTGGACGTGCGGCCTTGCGGGCGTGCATGCCAGACGCCAAAACATCGGAACCATAACGATCGAAACTCATGCGTCCCAGCATAAAAGACAGCACGCCGCGTGTGGGTGCCGGCACGCCTGTGTGCGGGAAATCGGCACAACGATTGTAATCTTTATGAAGTTATTTATATTTTATGTGAAATAAATAAAATGAAAATAATTAAATAAAAATAAGTAATAACACTATACGTTGAAACGTATTGATGATCCTTATACGCCAAACGCAGGAGCAAAACCGCCTGTTCTCGCTGGTCGTGAAGAACAGATGGATGATTTTGAATTGCTACTTGCTCGTGCCTAAAAGGACGTCCGGCAGATCTCTTTAGGGATTCGCAGTGCGCTGTATAAAATCAAACCTCGTGCCAAGTGGAACGATCGACTCGAAGCTGCTGCGCGCGCATAAGCGCGGTGTGGTCCTTCTTATCGACGAAATTCAATTCCTAGAACGTTCCCAACTAGAAGCCCTCATTATGGCGATACATAAAACTGTGCAGCGTGCCTTGCCCATCACCTTGGTTGGGACTTCCGCAGATCGCTGAACTGGCCGGTGACGCCAAATCATATTCGGAGCGGCTATTTACGTTCCCTAAAATCAGTTCCCTTGAAGGCGATGCTGCCCGTGATGCGTTTGCTAAGCCCGCAGAAGAGGAAGGCGTAGAGTGGTCTGTTGACGCTTTAGAGCGTGCAAGGCATCTTACAGAAGGTGATGGGGCGTAGTTCGGTTTGGGACCAACGCGTTCGGAGCTAATCAATATGGGCTTACTGTATACCCCAAGGCACGGGTATGCGGAGTTTACTGTGCCACATTTCGATCGTTTTATGCTTCGTGAGATGCCTGAATTGATTGTTCCAGAACTTCGGAAGCGGCATGCAGCAGAATAGTTGAGTTGGTTTTGGGAAGGGGGTCGTGTTTCGTGGTGGGTAGGGTGTTCTGGGGTTTGAGGTTTTTGTTTAATGTAATCGTCGTGTTCGGTATAAAGGCCTTCTAGGTGCAATAGGTTGACTGTGTTTGTAAGTAATGCCATTTTTGTGTGTTTTGGTTTTGGGCTGGTGGTTTTTATAGCGTAGTATGCATATGACTAATCGGACAATTATCTAGTTTAATATACGGTGCCGTAGGTAGCGTCTAGTTTTTCTATATACAGGAGTTACGTCCATGAACACCAAAAATTCACTGGCAATGCGAGCCGCGCTTGCTGCTACGCTCAGTGGCGTTGTCGTCGCGGGGGCAGCGCCTGCTTTTGCTACCCCGGCTACGGGTGCTGAAGCTGCGAAGGTTGTTGTTTGCCCGACGGAGCAGGTAAAGCAGGAACAGCTTGAGCGTGCGCGCCAAGCGGTAGAAGCTGCTCGTGCAAAGGTTGTTGAAACACGGGCTGCTGTGGAGGCAGCAAAGTCCCATGTGGATGAAGCACAGGCTGTTTACGATGCGGCGCAACGGCAGGCTGATACGACAGCGGACAGTCTGGCAAAGGCAAAAGGTGAGCTTGTCAAGGCAAAGTCGGCCGTGAAGGTTGCGCAGAGCGCTTATGATGCCGCAGTCGCTGCAGAAAAGGCTGCGAAGGACGCCTATGATGCTTACCAGGCGGCTAAGCCTGATGAGGTAGCTGCGCGCCTCGAGGCGGCTAAGAAGGCTAGCGCGCGTGTGGCCGAACTCAACAAGGCAATGCGCGATGCGAATAAGGCCTCCGTTGAGGCAGGCGATGCAGAGGCGCTTCGCCGCGAGATGGTCAAGGCAAACAAGGATGCGATTGACGCTGGTAAGAAAGCCCAGGAGGCCGAGGCTGAGCGTAACGAGGCGAATAAGGCCGCGATTGACGCAGCAAAGAAGGCCAGCGACGCTAAGGCTGATCGCGACGAGGCGAATAAGGCTGCGATTGCTGCTGGCGAGGCGGTCAAGACCGCCGTAGAGGAACGCGATAAGGCCGATAAGGCACAAACGCAAGCGTACAACGCGTTTGAGGCTGCCAAGGCTGCAAAGAAGGCATACGATGAGGCTAAAGCTGCATATGAAGAGATAGGCCCGGGTGCTGTTGCGGAGACCCTCGAGAAGGCAAAGGCTGCTGCAGAAGATGCAGAAAAGCGCCGCGAGGCGCTGGTCGAGGCACAGCAGGCTTTGATGAAAGCAGGCGGTAACTTTGACCCGGAGACGCTCGCCAAGGCTAAGGCTGCCCAAGCAGAGGCTGATAAGAAGACCGCCGCCGCCGCCAAGACGCTCACGGATGCCGAGGAGGCTGTTAAAAAAGCCGAGACTGCTGTTGAAACGGCTAAGAACGTGAAGAAATTTGCTGAAGCCAACCTAACCGGGGCGGAAAAGGGCAAGGACGCGACAGAAATCGAAGAGGCCAAGAGGAAAGTCGAAGACGCGACGCAGAGGCTGGAAAAGGCGACGCAGGAGCTGACAAAAGCGAAGCAGGAAAAGCAAGCGGCAAATGAAGCGTTTGAGCAAGCGAAGCAGGAACTACTCGCAGCTAACAAGGTTTACTGGGAGGCACAGGCGGCAGAGAAGGCTGCCAAGGATCACGCGGCTTTGAAGGCTAAGGCTGAGGCAGCCGAGGCTGAATACAACAAGATTGATCACATTAAAGTGGCCCACGACCTTAAAGATGCCGAAGCGAAGGCAGCCGAAGCGGATAAGCTTCGCAAGGTGATGGACGACGCGCTCGAGGCCTCGCAGAAGGCAGGTCACCCCGACGAGCGTGAAGAGGCTATGCGTAAAGCTGCGCAGACCTGGGCAGCTGCAGACAGAAAGGTTAAGCCTCTCCAGGATAAGGAGGCCGCTGCTGATGAACACGCTAAGAAGATGCAGGATGCTCTAGTCGCTGCAGAGCAGGCGGAAAAGAAAGCTGACGCCCGTGGTGCTTCTGCTCAGGCGGATTTCGAGGCTAAGGAAAAGGCTGAGGCTGCTGCGGATGCAGTGCTGAAGAAGGCTATCGAGGATCATAAGCGGGCTGAAGTAGCGGAGGCTAAGGCACAGGAAGCATACGATGCTTACCATGCCGCTAAGCCGGAGGAAGTTGAAGCGGAGCTTGTGGCTGCGCAGAAGGCTGCTGAGCATGTGGCTGAGCTGAAGAAGGCAATGGCTGATGCTAATAAGGCATCCCTTGAGGCTGGCGACGCCAATGTCCTTAAGGATAAGCTTGCACAGGCGAAGGATGGTGAGAAGGCTGCTAGTGCAGCAGTGTCTGAGGCAAGTATTGCTGATGAGGCTGCGCGGGATGGCGTTCAGAATGCCAAGGATGCCCTTGCTTCTGTTAAGGCAGCTTTCGACAAGGCTGTTCAGGCTGCGTCGGATGCTGATGGTGCGCTCAAGGCTGCAAGCGGCAAGCTGAGCGAGATCGAGGCTCTGCCACCGTGCGAGGCTCCTGGCAAGGCTCCAAGCGATCCTAAGAAGCCAGCGGGTGCGGAGAAGCCAGCTTCTCCATCCAAGCCTGCTGGCCCGCAGAAGCCTGCGGGTGCGGAGAAGGCTGGCTCGCAGCTGGCTCGCACGGGTGCTGAGACGGGTAACGCTGTGGCGTTCTCGTTCATGGCGCTTTTGGGTGGTGCGGGGCTGTTCGGGGCTTCGCGCTACACCGCGCGTCATCGTCGGGGCTAAGTTGTCTACAACTTTGATCTAAGTGTGGGTAATCGCGTGTGCGGTTACCCACACTTGTTTTTAATATGCTGAGTGGTCGATGGGTGTTGACGTAGCTAGACGGTTAGGTCAGGCTTACCGTGTAGGAGCGAAGACATTCTTCATCCGGATCTGGACTGTGGAAGGTATGGCGTGCGGGACGTATGTGGCTGTGGGACTGCCAGCATGAATGGAGCCCCGTGAATGCCACGGTGAACGTATCGATGGCGAGCACTACTACAACAAGAACACCCGGGCTGTAGTGTTATCTATGAGCGCGGCAACGATCGACCGTTGACAGCCGAACGTGAAGAGCGTGTCGTGAAGGGCATATATGACACGCCCGAAGAACTCGCGCTCCTTGCCACACTCTATACACACGTGTGTTTAACGATGAACTATGTCACCCCAACGGTCAACCCCGCTGAACTCACCCGGAAAATCACCCCTCAAAACCACCTCATCGGCCATCCATGAAAGACAACCAAGACACTGACCATCGGCCCTGAAACAAAAACAGCACGAACAACGCTACCAACACGGAATCAACATCCGGCTCGCCTAACACCCATTACACACTCAAAAAACACGAAGCATGAAAATCATTACACACTCAAATTAACACGAGGCATCCCGCTGAAAATAATCAAAAACTCATCACTTATTTGCAAAATCAGGAATACATGCATCCCACTAAGCCAGAAGGGGAAGATGAGATAAGAGTATGTACGAAAAGCTAGTGATCTGATCGTATAGCAAAATTTTGGAGAAAGGCGCTATTGAATCAGAAGTACGGGACATCCTGGCAAGTAGTCTTAGGAAACCGAATATTGCTTTAGCGCTCATGAAGTCTATTCAAGAAGTGGGTGGAATTGATGATCTTCCAATTTCTGAGCGTGAGGAACGTGCACGGACGGCGGTGCTTCAGTGATTATTCTCGATACGAACGTTATTACAGAGATTCTCCGGACCGTCCCTAATGAATCAGTTACGTCATGGCTAAAATCTTGTACGGATGATATTGCTATTACAGCGATTACTGTTGCGGAACTTTTAGCGGGAGTAGAACTGCTTCCGTCAGGAAAGCGTAGAAATGCGTTGTCGGCGCGTATTAATGCTGTTCTCTCTATGTACCGTGGCACGCAGAGGAAGCGTAAGTATTTTGGCACGTTGTGAAACGATATGCATCTTATTGCATCCTGAAATACTGCCTTAACGTCGCAAACGTTCGCCCAACGTGAGATCGGTGACCAGAGCCGTGTGCTGCCATGAAACTCCCAGCCTTCCCACGTAGAATTAGCACTCGGGGCAGGCGAGTGCCAACACACAGTGAGGAGGGAACGTGTCAGACGAACGCAGGAAAATTGTGCTGGGTGCGATCGTGCGTGATTACGTTGCCACCCGCGAACCGGTTGGCTCTAAGGGAATTGTGGAACGGCACAAGCTGGGTGTATCGCCGGCAACGGTACGCAACGATATGTCTCACTTGGAGGAAGCTGGGCTGATCGTCCAGCCACACACGTCGGCAGGGCGCGTCCCAACGGATGCGGGCTATCGCGAATTCGTCGATTCGATTCATGAACTTAAACCGCTTTCGGCCCCAGAACGCCGTGCGATTGAAAAGATCCTCAGCGAAGCTGTAGATCTAGATGACGTCCTGGACCGTGCTACCCGCGCCCTTGCCCACATCACAGGCCAAGTGGCAGTCATCCAATACCCATCCCTGCGCCGCACGGCCCTGCGTCACGTAGAAATCGTGCCGCTCGGTGAACTCCACCTCCTGCTCGTGATTATCACGGACGCAGCCCGCGTGGAAGAACGCACTCTCACTCTCACGGCTCCGGTGCCGCCAGAAAGCATCGCCCTGATCCGCACGATCATGAATACGCAGTGTGCGGGCAAACAGCTTCAAGAACTGGACACAGCGTTCGAACGCGTCTACGCGGATGTCCCAGAACACCTCGCGTCTCTTGCCACCACGATCACCACGGCGATTTCCCACACGCTCGCCGCAGAATCGGAAGAACACGTGGTGGTGGCGGGCCGTAAAAACCTGGCCCAGTACGATCTAGATTTTGATGGCTCCCTGTCCTCAATGCTCGATCTGCTGGAAGAACAGGTGGTATTGATGCGAATGCTGGCGCATATGGACGATAGTCTTTCGGTCCATATTGGCCGCGAAAACGTGGATACGGAGTTGGATAACGCGTCGGTGGTGTCCACATCGTATTCGGGTACGGGAAATACGTCGGTTGCGCGCCTGGGAATTATTGGCCCAACGCGCATGGATTACCACCACACGATGTCGGGAGTCCATGCGGTTGCTCGCTATTTGTCGAATATTCTTGGTGGAACGCATGACCACCGTTAAAATCAATTTTTCACATGTAACTATCGAAGAAGGAACACGTGGCTGATTACTATCGCACGCTTGGTGTAGACCGTAACGCAACTCCGGAAGAAATTAAGAAGGCTTACCGGAAGCTCGCGCGTAAGCTCCATCCTGATGTTGCCGGGCCTGATGGCGCGGAGCAGTTTAAGGAAGTTTCTGAGGCTTACGATGTGCTTTCGAATAAGGAAAAGCGTCAGATGTACGATCTGGGTGGCGCGGATGCTGTGAAGAACGGTGGTGCTGGCGGCTTTGGCGGCGCTGGTGGCTTCGGTTTTGATGGCGGTTTTGGCGATATTTTCACGAGTTTCTTTGGCGGTGGCGCGGCTGAGCGAGGTCCGGCGTCGCGTGTTCGCCGTGGTGCGGATTCGTTGGTTCGCCTGGATTTGTCGTTAAAGGACGTGGTTTTTGGCGTTGAGAAGACGATCACGGTTAATTCGTTTGTTGAGTGCAATACGTGCCATGGGGATATGACTGCTCCGGGTACGTCTCCAGTGACGTGTACCGAGTGCCATGGTTCGGGTTCTGTTCAGCGCGTGACGAATTCGATTTTAGGCCAGATGGTGTCCGTTGTTGCGTGTAGTCACTGCCAGGGATATGGAACGATTATTGTGACGCCGTGTCCTGAGTGTGCGGGGGAGGGCCGTGTTCGCGCGAACCGTTCCGTCACGGTGAATATTCCAGCGGGTGTTGGGAATGGTATGCGGATTCGTATGCAAGGCCGGGGTGACGCCGGTCAGGCTGGCGGTCCTGCAGGCGATCTGTTCTTAGAAGTGTATATTGCTGAAGATCCGTTTTTTGCTCGCGAGGGTGACGATTTGATTGGGGCGATTGAAGTTCCGATGACGTCGGCTGCGTTGGGAACCACCTTGGATGTGAATACGTTTGATGGCGTTCACACGATCAAGATTGAGGCTGGCACGCAGTCGGGTGACGTGATTTCGTTGCCTGGTTTGGGCGTGGGGCGTTTGCATCGTGGCACGCGTGGCGATGTGAAGCTTCAGATTTCGGTGGCTACGCCTACGAAGATCGACGACGATCAGCGCGCTTTGCTTGAACAGCTTGCGAAGCTTCGTGGTGAAGAACGTCATGCGAAGCCAGTGACAGCCGGCGGATCAGTGTTTTCTAAGCTGCGCGATAAGTTTACTGGGCGTGCCTGATGACCTTGCCAGTGTATGTGGATCCTGATTTATCCGCGGCTTGCGTGGGGGAGACGATTCGTCTCGACGGCGATGAGGCCCGTCACGCTGCTACGGTTCGGCGTACTCGTGTAGGGGAGCGGATAGATATTGTTAATGGCAAGGGCTTGCGCGCCACGATTACTGTGACGGACGTGGCTAAGAGTTCGCTGGTTGGCACAGTGGAGCACGTAGCGAACGATCCTGCTCATAACCCGCAGATTACTCTTGTTCAGGCACTCGCTAAGGGAGGCCGTGATGAACAAGCGGTAGAAACAGCAACGGAATATGGGGCAGATGCCTTCATTCCGTGGCAGGCTGAACGCAGTATCGTCTCGTGGTCCGATCCTGCCAAGGCTCGCAAGGGCGTTGGGCGTTGGGAAGCCACAGCACAATCGGCTGCGAAGCAATCGCGCCGTTCCTGGATTCCTACTGTGGATCAGCCGCACTCTAGCGCGTCTTTGGCTTGCCATATCGCCGATTGTTGTGCCGATGGCGGCGTGGTCTACATCTGCCATGAAAGCGCCACCACGCCGATCACGACGCAACTGGATAGCTCCAGCCGCAAGGTGATGATCGTCGTCGGGCCTGAAGGTGGAATTACCGACAAAGAACTCGAACTTCTCACGAACGCGGGCGGGCGCGTCGTCCTGTTAGGCGAACACGTCCTGCGTTCCGCAACGGCGGGACCGTGGGCAATCGCGGTCATACGTGCGTAGAATGGAACTGATGACTACCTCGCATACTGTAACTGTTCCGCAACGTATCCCGATGATCAATGTGCTCGGGCACCGCGATGAAGTGCTCCGTGCGCTCGAACGCGGCCTTGCGCCGGCGCAACTCTACGTCCGCGGGCGTGATATTCAGATAACTGGCCCCGAAGCCTCCGTGGATATTGCGCGAAGCCTGATCGGCGAACTCGTCTCTGTGGCATCGTCCGGGCAACACCTCACAACTGACGCCGTGGAACGGGCCATGACAATCATGACTAACGGCCTCAACAAGCCAAAAGAAGTCCTCACCACCGATATTCTCACCAACCGCGGGAAAACTATCCGGCCAAAAACATTCGGCCAGAAAGAATACGTGGATGCGATCGATGAAAACACGATTGTGTTTGGAATCGGCCCAGCAGGTACAGGAAAAACATACTTAGCGATGGCGAAAGCCGTGGTGGCGCTCCAAACAAACCAGGTGAAGCGAATCATCATGACTCGCCCTGTCGTGGAAGCTGGCGAATCGCTCGGCTACCTGCCAGGATCGCTGAATGACAAGATCGATCCGTACATGCGGCCGCTCTACGATGCTCTCTACGATATGCTCGATCCGGAAGCAATTCCGAAACTCCTGGCTGCAGGTACAATCGAAGTGGCGCCACTTGCATACATGCGCGGCCGCACACTCAACGATGCCTTCGTGATCCTTGACGAAGCCCAAAACACCACGCCGGAACAAATGAAAATGTTCCTCACGCGCCTGGGATTCAACTCGAAGATCGTGGTCACAGGCGATTTAACCCAGGTGGATCTGCCGCGCAACACCACATCGGGACTCGGAATCGTGCGGCGGATCTTGCGTAACGTGGACCATATTAAATTTATTGAACTTGGAGCAGGGGACGTGGTGCGTCACCGCTTGGTAGCAGACATCATCGATGCATACGCACGATACGCAGGAGAGGATACCCATGATTGAGGTTAATGACGAATCTGGTTTTGAGCCAGCGCCACAGCTTGAAGAAATTTCGGAGCTAGCCACGTGGGTTTTGGACGATCTGCGGGTGCATCAACAATCTGATCTCTCCATCGTGATGCTCGATGAGGAAGCGATGTCTGCCTTGCATGTGGAATGGATGGATCTGGAAGGCCCAACTGACGTCATGTCTTTCCCTATGGATGAACTGCGGCCAACGCCGCTGGGCGTGGAACCTACGCCTGGCATGCTGGGAGATATCGCTATTTGTCCGCAGGTCGCGGCGCGTCAGGCGCTGGCGGCGGGGCACAACACGATGGAAGAAATCCTGCTTCTCACCACGCACGGTATTTTGCATTTGCTGGGCTACGATCATGCGGAACCGGACGAAAAGAAGGAAATGTTTGAACTTCAGCGGCGTTTGCTGTTGACCTTCTTGGCGCGCCGCCCGCGCGATCCACAAGATCCGAATGCGACTATCGATGACATCGCTCCTACGGTGGAGTAGCAGTGTCTGAAATAGAATCTGTGCCGTTGCCGATTCTTATCACGATTGCGGTAACGTGTGCGCTATTGGCTGCGTTTGGCGCGTTGCTACTTTCGGCCCTGTCGCGTATTACGCATACGCAGGTGGAGGAAGCAGAAGATGAGGGGCAGTCTGGCCCGTTCGTTTCGCTGATTGTGACTCACCGGTTGGCGGCGATTACTGCCGTGACTGCGGTTCGTTCAGGTATTTTGGTGTTGCTGGGTGCCACGTTGATGGTTTTGGTGGGGTTGGTGTTCCGCAACCTGATGCTGAACTTGGTGGGCGTTGTGATGGCGATGCTGCTCACGCTCGGTTTGACCAACATTATTATCCCTCCCACTTTGGGTTTTAAGTATCCTGTGCGGTCGGTTCGCTTAGGTGGCCGGTTGTTGTGGTGGCTTACGAAGATCGGTTCGATTTTTGTCTCGCGCCGTGATTCTGATGATGATGCGGGGGATACCGACGACGATCAGCGCACCTACATGGTTGAGCGCGTATCCGAATCCGAAGCATTGGAAGATGAAGAACGTGAGATCGTGCGTTCCGTGTTCGAACTGTCTGAAACGATGGTTCGTGAAGTGATGGTTCCGCGCCCGGATATGATTACGATTGGTGCAGATGAGCCACTGGATCGGGCCATTTCGCTGTTCAATCGTTCTGGGTATTCGCGTGCTCCTGTTATTGCGGAGGAAAGCGATGACGTGGTGGGCATTTTGTATCTGAAGGATGCGATTCGTAAGACTCACCGGAGGGTGGATGCGGATTCGCTCACCGTTTCTGATGTGATGCGCGAACCTGTGTTTGTTCCGGAAACGAAGATGGCTGACGATCTGTTGCGTGAGATGCGTGCAGACGCGAAGCATATGGCTCTTGCTGTTGATGAATACGGCGGGATCGCCGGCTTGGTCACGATCGAAGACATTTTGGAAGAAATCGTGGGGGATATGGTGGACGAACATGACAGGGCCGAACCTGAAATCGAAGAGTTATCGCCTGGAGTTTTTCGTGTTCCGGCTCGCCTTCCAGCGGATGAACTTGGGGAGCTTTTTGGTATTAAGATTGACGACGACGACGTCGAAACCGCTGGCGGCCTTCTAACCAAGGCGCTGGGCCGGATCCCTATCGTTGGATCGTGCGCGCAAGCGTATGGCGTAACCATGAGTGCTGACCGATTTGAAGGCCGGCGTAAACTCCTACAAACTATTATCGCTTCGCGTGTTGAAACAGAAGAGGACGAACCAAAGTGACTGATTCGATGATTGCTAGCTGGCCAGAAGATTACCGGGCTGGTTTCATTTCTATTGTTGGGCGCCCGAACGCCGGCAAATCAACTCTCACCAACGCACTGGTGGGAACAAAGATCGTGATTACGGCTAATCAGCCAGAAACAACGCGTCGAATCGTTCGCGGTATCGTGCAACGTGATCACGGGCAGTTGATTCTTGTTGATACGCCTGGTCTGCACCGGCCGCGTACGCTCCTTGGTGAACGTTTAAACGATATGGTTCGTGATTCGCTTGATGGTGTGGATGCTGCGCTTATGTGTTTGCCGGCTGATGAGAAGATCGGCCCGGGCGATCGTTATTTGTTGCGTGAACTTGCTGAGGCCCGCGTTCCGATTTTCGCTGCTGTGACCAAGATCGATAAAATTTCGCGTGAGGATCTGGCAGCGAAATTGATCGATGTCAGCCAACTGCACGATTTTGTTGAAATTATCCCGCTCAGTGCGAAGTCCGGGGAACAGGTTGCCTTGGCCGCCGATGTGCTCTTGAAGCATATGCCGCTTTCGCCACCGCTGTATCCGATGGATGCTGTAACTGACGAATCTGACGAAGCCATGATCGCAGAATTCGTACGCGAAGCCGCACTTGAAGACGTGCGTGACGAACTTCCGCACTCGATCGCCGTCGTCGTTGAAGAAATGATCGAACGTGAAGCGAAACCGGGCGCTCAACGACCGCCGCTAATCGATATCCATGTCCATATTTTTGTGGAACGTCCATCGCAAAAGGGCATCATTATTGGACACGGAGGGCAGCGTTTGCGCAAAGTAGGCCAGCAGGCGCGCGCGAATATTGAACGGTTGCTTGGCCGAAAAGTCTATCTTGATCTCCACGTCAAAGTGGCAAAAGATTGGCAGCGCGATCCTAAACAACTTGGCCGTTTAGGGTTCTGATCTGGCGTGAAAACCTACCGCGATGATGCCATCGTGCTGCGTACTCACGATATTGGGGAAGCAGATCGTGTGATTACCATGCTTTCACGCAATCACGGAAAAATCCGGGCTGTTGCCAAAGGCGTGCGGAAAACGGGCTCGCGCTTCGGGGCGCGAGTAGAACCGTTTTCCCACGTGGATGTGCAGATTTACTTAGGGAAAACGCTCGATACGATTTCGCAGGTGGATACGCTTTCGCAATATGGCCGCACGATTGGGCGCAACTATGATGCCTATACGGCAGCCAGTGCGATCGTAGAATTTGCGGACATTATTAATGACAGCGACAGTGCGGCCGATCCTCAACTCTTCGCGTTGCTTCACGGTGCTCTCTACGCCGTAGCTCAGCAGGTGCATCCTCCTGAATTGATCGTCTATTCCTATATCTTGCGATCGATGATGGTGGCCGGTTGGGGATTTTCTATCGATGAATGCGCGTCGTGTGGCGTGCCGGGGCCTCATTCGGCGCTGAATATCGCCGCAGGTGGGGCAGTGTGCGATGATTGCCGGCCTGTAGGATCAGCAACGCCGTCTGTGGAAACCTGGCAGTTGTTGCTGGCGCTGATCGTAGGAGATTGGGCCAGTGCAGATGCTGCCACGATCGCTGCGCGCAAATCTGCCGCCGCCATCGTCGGTGCTTACTCCCAATGGCATATCGAAAAACACGTGAAGTCTCTACGGCTTCTTGACGTAAAATGAGGAACCATGGAACGAATCACGCCAACAATGCATGACCCTATTGCTCCTCCGGCAGGAATTGCAGGGCCACCTGCAATTCCTGCCGATGCTGTGCCAAAGCACGTTGCTGTTGTGATGGACGGCAACGGGCGGTGGGCTAATGAACGCCATTTACCGCGAACCGAAGGGCATCGGGCTGGCGAAAAGGCGCTGATGGATGTTCTTGCAGGGGCAGTTGAAATCGGTGTTGAGGTGGTATCTGTGTATGCGTTTTCCACCGAAAACTGGAAACGTTCCCCATCCGAAATTGCCTTTTTGATGAATTATTCACGGGATGTGATTCACCGGCGCCGGCACGAACTTGACGATTGGGGAGTAAAGATTGTGTGGTCTGGGCGCCAGCCGCGTTTGTGGAGCTCGGTTATCAAGGAGCTGCAAGAAGCCCAGCGCCTCACTATGTACAACTCCACTATGACCTTGAATTTCTGCTGTAACTACGGCGGGCGTGCAGAGATCGCGGATGCTGTTGCGGAGATTGCGGCGGCGGCCGCGCGCGGTGAGATCAAGCCGCGAAAGATCAACGAAGAAACGATTGCCCAGGCGCTCTACCAGCCGCACCTACCGGACGTCGATTTGTTTATCCGTTCCGGAGGCGAACAACGCACGTCCAACTTTATGCTCTGGCAGGCATCGTATGCCGAAATGATGTTCGTTGATGAACCATGGCCAGAATTTGATCGGAATGTGTTGTGGCGATGCATCGAACAGTATGCATCCCGCAATCGCCGGTTTGGTGGGGCCGTGGATCAGGTCACGCAGGAGTCATAGGAGAGGTAGCTAGACGTTAGCTACGAGGATTCCGATTCCATACGTGACCCACATGGCCAAGTTTCCCCACACGATATTTCGGAGTGTGGCCGGAACGATCGGTGCTCCTCCAAGCCATGCAGAAACGGATCCGGTGATCGCCAACGCAAAGCTCACAGATATGACGGTGAGCCCAACTGCGAGGCTAGCAGGGGAGAAGATCATCGCCAAGAATGGAATGGTGGCTCCAAGAACGAACGCCACCATCGAAGCCCATGCAGCATGCCACGGATTCGTGAGTTCATCTGCATCAATCCCGTATTCGTATTGAGTGAGCGCGTGAACGGGATCCTTCTTGGCGAGTTCTTCAGATATCCGCCAGGCAAGAGGCTTGGAAATTCCTTTGCCCGCAATTAAACTGGCCAGCCGCATCTGAGCCCCGTATGGATCGCGAGTGAAGAATGCACGCTGGTGATCTACCGCCGCCTTTTCCGTATCGCGCTGAGTGGACACAGAGACGTATTCGCCCGCCGCCATCGAAAGCGCGCCAGCCACCATGCCTGCCAAACCGGCGGCAAAAAGTGCATGATTATCTACGGCAGCGCCAGAAACTCCCATAACGATACCGGCTGTAGACACGATGCCATCGTTTGCGCCCAGAACACCTGCGCGGAGCCAGTTGAGTTTTGTGCCAAGCTCAGCGGAATCTTCGTGTGCAGGCGTGAAATTTAGGTGTGAAGGAGCGCCACGTTTGACGTCGCAATTACACGCAGCATTATTAAAAGTAAGAGTCACTTTATACTCCTTTCGTCTCTAACTTCCCTATGTTTATCACCCTACTCGGAAAAGAAATGTTGGTATAGCAAGGTTAGGCACGCCTTGGGACGGTAGTCCTAAGTTTTGTTTTTAGGGTTTGAGGACGCATAAAATAGGAGACTGAATCATCATGAAAGGTTGAACCTGTGAACTCTGCGCGCCGTTACATCATTCTTACTACGTTCGAACATCCTCATATCGTTGCAGCAGTGCTGAGCCTTCGGGGGATTACCGCTTCCGTTGTTCCCACAGAATATGGGGCAGTAGTAGTTCGTGATATTCCGGTAAAAGAGTTTGACGATTGGGATATTTCCGAGTTGCTTGGGGAAACATCGGGTAATGACGATTCCATTGAACCTTCCGATCAGCCAGAACTTGTGGCTGCGTTACTTTCCGAGTTATCGCCGTACGGAGTTGTCTTGATGGTTGCCGAATTGGGAGACGACGTCGGGGCCGAAGCTGGCACATCTGGCATTGTATCGGGTGTGCGCTATATGAACGGCGAACGTGGAGAAGAAATACCTGGCGGTCTGTTATTGAATGCGGTTGATCCTCTAGTTGAATACCTCATTTTGGGAGAGAAGAAGCCTGCGGATATCGAAGGCAGTGTTGAACACCTCTCTCATAAAGAAATTGCTGAAATTCTGGGCGCTATGAATCCTGCAGGAGATGAAAACGATGCCTGATCTCGCATCTCTTCTTACTCCGAATCCGTATGCCAACGATGATGGCTCCATGCCACAGGAATTGCGTAAGGCATACGAATCGTCATCAGATCAGCGTGTTGAGAACATCGTGCGCGCACTAGATCGTGTTCTCCTGCCGGTTATCCCACACGCGCATCCGGGCACAGACGCCAACGGGAAAGTCCTCGAACATACCAGCCAACCATCCCATCCATTGGAACGTGAAGAAGGGCTTGTCACAGCCCAGGTGCACAATGGCCGCTCCGCCGTCGTCGTCTTTTCTCACGCGGAAGCGCTAACTAACTGGAACGCAACAGCGCGGCCGGTGCCAGTGAGCATCGAAGCTACCGCTATCGCAACGTTAAAACAGAAAACTGGGCTGATCGTGCTCGATCCAGGAACCGACAACGAAACGGTGCTGGGTAGAACCGCGGTTATTACGCTGGCGGCAGGCGGAAAATGGTTGGCTCCGTGGGCCGATCCGAAAATACGCGGTGTTATCACGAAGCTCGCGGAAGAATATCGTGACCATGTGCTGTCAATCGAACTTTTGCCAGATGTAAACGGAACCGCGATCGTGGATATGGTTTTTTCGCGGGACTCTGCCACAGAAACAGTAGTTGCTGTAGCGCAAGCCGTGGCGGCAACGCTCGAAACTGACCCATACGTGCGGGCGCGGCTCGATCTTGTAGAAATTCGCCCACGTCCAGAGTGAACGTGCGCAAGCTCACCGAAAAAACGCGAAAATGGCGCGGTGCTGCTTTTGGGAAAGTAAACGCAAGCTGGTAAAGTAACTCAGTGACCGACCGGCAATAGCCGGAACGCAAGCGGAGAAAATCCCACCTGGGTCCCTAAGGGATCGGGTTACGAGAATACGGCACTGTACCGTATGCCCTCTGGACTCCGTGCGCGTCGCACGTCGAAGTAAGTTAGAGGAGCAATTATCAACGAGCCAAGAATCAACGATCGAATCAACGTGGCTGAAGTACGTCTCGTGGGCCCTGCTGGAGAGCAGGTAGGCGTTGTACGTGTGGAAGATGCACTGCGACTCGCTCAGGAAGCGAACCTCGATCTTGTTGAAGTGGCGCCGAACGCGAACCCGCCAGTAGCCAAGCTTATGGACTACGGCAAGTTTAAGTACGAAGCCGCACAGAAGGCACGCGAGTCACGTCGCAACCAAGCCAACACGCAACTAAAGGAAATGCGCCTCGGTCTCAAGATCGATCAGCATGACTACGAAACCAAGTTGAAGCGAATCATCAAGTTTCTCAACGGTGGTGACAAGGTCAAGGTTCAGTTGCGCTTCCGTGGCCGTGAGCAGTCTCGTCCAGAAGTCGGTGTCCGGCTTATGGAACGTTTGGCTGCCGATACTGCAGAAGATGCTGTGGTTGAATCTGCACCGCGCGTCGATGGTCGCTCCATGGTGATGGTGCTCGCACCAACCCGCCGCAAGTCTGAGGCGAAGTCCGATCAGCGCCGCCGCCGCGAAGCTGAACGCGAAAACCGCCGCGCCGAAGAAGCACGCCGCGCCCAAAAGAACGCAGAACGTGTTGCTTCTAAAACCGGTGCTGAAGAAGACGAATAGCCTACTTACGACAAGCTGACACGAACCGCTTCCAGTCACGAGGAAGCCAGAACAGAACGCTGCTCTAAAGGCAGCATTGAGGGAAAATAAAATGCCAAAGATGAAGACGCACTCCGGTGCAAAGAAGCGTTTCCGTAAGACGGGATCCGGCAAGCTTATGCGTGAGCAGGCTGGCAAGCGCCACCTCCTCGAGCACAAGTCGTCCCGCCGCACCCGCCGCCTGTCCTCGGATCAGCCGGTGGCTCGGGCAGACGTCAAGCAGGTCAAGTCATTGCTCGGCATCTGAGCTAGCTCGCACTAAAGGAGAAAAAGAAACATGGCACGCGTAAAGAACGCCGTTAATTCCAAGAAAAAGCGTCGCACAGTCCTTGAGCGGGCTTCGGGCTACCGTGGTCAGCGCTCACGTCTGTACCGTAAGGCTAAGGAGCAGGTTACCCACTCCTTCGTGTACAACTACCGTGATCGTAAGGTCCGTAAGAACGAGTTCCGTAAGCTCTGGATCGCACGTATCAACGCAGGTGCTCGTGCAAACGGTATGACTTACAACCGCTTCATGCAGGGTCTCAAGCTTGCTGGTATCGAACTCGATCGTCGTATGCTCGCCGAAATGGCAGTGAACGATCCAGCTGCTTTCACTTCGGTTGTTGAAGCTGCTCGCAAGGCTCTTCCAGCTGACGTTAATGCTCCAGTTGCTTGATTCTAATCAATAAATTTCTGCGCTCCCGCTCTTAACTAGTAGAGTGGGAGCGCAGTCGTTTTTACGACACTGAAAAGAGGATGACATGCCACGTACCCCGATGATGACGATGACCGGCCAGCTGAAAAAAGCAACGGGACTGTACCGCCGGAAAATGCGCGTACAATACGAACAAGCAATTGTGG
Organism: Arcanobacterium haemolyticum DSM 20595; assembly: GCF_000092365.1. NCBI lineage: Bacteria > Bacillati > Actinomycetota > Actinomycetes > Actinomycetales > Actinomycetaceae > Arcanobacterium > Arcanobacterium haemolyticum. The sequence continues at coordinate 1,093,288 of NC_014218.1, read as the reverse complement.
AAGGTCCACAAGGGGTTCGGGAAGCTTTATTGTGCTATGAACGTGGTATTCGCGATGTGTATGTGACGCAAGAAGCGTTAGAACGGCATCCTGATATTGATGCTTTACTGCGTCGTGTCGATCCATATACTCATATTCTTCCGAACGAATTGTGTAGCAGCGTTGCCCCTAATTCGCAAGGAATCTTCGCAGTTATTGCTATTCCAGATGAGGAAGATATCCGCGATATCTTTGCGCACGGAAAACTTGTGGTGTGCGCATTGGAAAGCGTAGATCCAGGAAACGTTGGAACAATTATTCGGTGTGCGGATGCATGCGGGGCAGACGCTGTTATTTTAGGGCGCGGTTCGGTTGAAGCAACGAACCCTAAAGTGATGCGTTCAAGCGCGGGCTCATATTTCCATATTCCCATTTTGGAAGATGAAGATGTGGCAGACGTGGTGGCTCATGCGCGTGAGGCTGGATTCCAAATTCTTATCGCTGACGGTCGCGGAGAATACGATCTGGGGCAATTAGCTGATCAGGCGCTTTTGGAGTCGGAAGGCGCGCAGTGCGGGGCTGCTGCGCAAGCCGGCAGCGCAGAAAGCGCTGCCGAACCGGGAAGCGCAGCTATCGATTTGCGTCGCCCAACATTGTGGATGGTCGGAAATGAAGCGCATGGTTTTACTGATGAACAATACGGCTATGCCGATGGTCTGGTTCGAATTCCGATGTGGGGAGCGTCCGAGTCATTGAACGTTGCGATGGCGACGTCGATATGTTTATTTTCGTCGGCGCGTGCTCAGCATCGCGGCTAGCGAAAGTTTCCGCATATCAGAGCATACTTTTGCGGAATGGTGCCGTAATATTTTCGATACTGCATCTAGCTAAAAATGCAGTAGAATGAAATCGTTACCGAAAAGTTATATGAAAATGGCGTTTTGCCTTGCACACTGGCAAAGGAGGCCATAACATAAATTTGTCGGACAACATACGAGCTAGTCGGTCGCGGCTGTTCATATGCTCAATGGAGAGGAAAATATATGTTTGTCAAGAAGACTCGCGTTGTTGCGGCTCTTGCTGCAACAGCTCTGGCGCTCAGCGCCTGCGGCGGTACTACAGGGGATAAGAAGGCAGACTCTGCAGCACCAGAAGCAAAGGGTCCATCCGGCGTTCTTAACGCTGGCGTTGCTTACGAAACCACCAACTGGAGCCCGATCCACGCTGGATCTGCTCTTGCTAACGGTGTTAACTGGCACATTCTTGAAGGTCTCTACAACTTCAACATGGCAGATTACTCCACCGAAGCAGCTCTTGCTGCTGGCGATCCAAAGGAAGTTGGTGAACTGACCTACGAAATCTCCCTTCGTAAAGGTGCAAAGTTCTCTGACGGCAAGGACGTCAAGGCTGAGGATGTTGTCAAGTCCTTCGAGCGCAACTCGAACGAAGGCGGTCTTTACACCCCATTCTTCAAGGCGATCAAGTCCCTGACCGCCAAGGATGACACCACCATCAAGGTAGAACTTAACTCCCCATTCGCAAAGCTTAAGGAGCGCTTGGCACTCGTCAAGGTCGTTCCAGCAACCATGACTGATGACGAACTCAAGACCAAGCCAATCGGTTCCGGTCCATACAAGTTCGAAGATGCGCCAAAGGAAGGCTCACCAGTGACCGCTGTGGTCAACGAGCACTACAATGGCAAGAACCCAGCAAAACTCGAGAAGATCGTCTGGAACCCACAGAAGGATGACAGCCAGCGTTTGGCTGCTGCCCTCGGTGGCACCACTGACGTGATGGAAGCTGTTCCAGCTGCTACCATCGATCAGCTCAAGGGTGCTGGTTGGGAAGTCAAGGAAGTTGAAGGCTACAACAACCCATTCTTGATGTTCAACACCACTAAGGCGCCATTCGATAAGCCTGAAGTTCGCCGCGCACTCCGCCAGGCAATCAACGTTCAGAAGCTCATCGATTCTTCCCTCGATGGCAAGGCTGTGGAAGCAAAGTCCTTCCTGCCAAAGGTCAACCCAGACTTCAAGGAACCAGCTACCGATCTGAGCTACTCCGTTGACAAGGCAAAGGAGCTCTTGGCTTCCGCTGGAGTTTCCTCCTTGGAAATCACCTTGCTGACAACCGATCACCCATGGGTTGCTAACCTCGCTCCACAGATCAAGGAAGACCTTGAGAAGGTTGGTGTGAAGGTCAACATCGAGTCCAAGGCTTCGGCAGCTCTCTACGCTGATAACGCAGACGTTGAGAACCCAACCTACGATGTCATCCTCGCTCCTGGAGACCCATCGGTCTTCGGTAACGATCCGGCCATCTTCTTCTCCTGGTGGTACGGAGACAACGCTTGGATGCACAAGCGTTCGAACTTCGCTAATTCCGATAAGGAAACCTACGACAAGATTCAGAACCTGATGGCTGAAGCAGCATCCTTGGCTGGTGCTGACGCTAAGGCCAAGTGGGGCGAGATCCAGGATATCGTTGCTGAAAAGGCTCCGATCTTCCCACTCTTCCACCGTACAATGATCACCGCCTACAACCCAGCAGCTCTTGATGGCGTTGACCCCATTGCAACAACCGGTCTGTACCTCCTCGGTGCAAGCCACAAGTAATTCAGACATCTGAATAGAGCCAATGAGGGGGCGGATGCGTATACCCGCATCCGCCCCCTCTAGGTTTGACAGTCGTCAGAAAGAATAGATGGAATGAACAATCTACTTAGACTCATCGGGCGCCGTCTGATTGCGTTGCCAGTGATGGTGCTGGGCGTGACAGTCCTCGTCTTCTTAATTATGGCACTTTCCCCAATCGATCCTGCCTACAGTACTCTTGGTGAAAACGCTACCCCGACCGAACTTGAAGCATTTAGAGCACAACACGGCTTGAACGAACCAGTCTTGGTTCGCCTCGGTGCATACATTCTTAACCTCGTCCAGGGTGATCTTGGTATCTACGGTGTTGGTGTATCAAACACGGTTTCTTCGCTCATCGCTCAGGCCCTTCCTGTCACGCTGCAGTTGACTTTCTTTGGACTCATTCTTGCTGTCCTTTTCTCATTCCCACTAGGAGTCATCGCAGCTATCTACCGTGATCGTTGGCCAGATCAGGTTATCCGTGTCCTTTCGGTTATCTGCATTGGTACCCCTTCTTTCTGGCTAGCTGTTCTACTTGTGCTCGCTTTCATCGGTAAGTTGCCAGTTTCGGGTGCCCTTCCTGGAATGTTTGACGATTTCAGCGGTTGGTTCCTCCGCATGCTTCTGCCGGCAGTCGCTCTGGCAATTCCAGTGATTGGCCAGATGACTCGCGTGGTTCGTACCTCGATGGTTGAAGAACTTGATCGTGATTACGTCCGCACTGCTCTTGGAGCAGGTATTCCAAAGTCTGTTGTTATTGGTCGCAATGTTTTGCGTAATGCCCTTATCACCCCGGTTACTGTTCTCGGTCTTCGAGTCGGTTATCTCATGGGTGGTGCTGTTGTTATCGAAATTATTTTCGCTATCAACGGTATGGGCCAAGTTCTTATTAAGGGTATCCAGAACAACTGGGTCAATCTTGTTCAGGGTGGCGCATTGGTGGTTGCAATCGCATTCATCATCGTCAACATTATTGTTGACATGCTCTACTTGCTGATTAACCCACGTATTAGGTCGGTGTGATCATGGGAAAGAAAGAAAAACTCAACAAAGTGACAAAGCCAGGCGCTAAATTCTCCCGAATTAGTAATATGAGCCTCGGTGCGCGAATCGCTCTAGGTTTGCTCACAACGATTGCATTTATTTCGTTGATTGCACCATTCATCGCGCCATATGCTCCTGATGCGATTTTCGATAAGTGGGCTGCCCCAAGTGGCGAACACTTCTTCGGAACTGATCACGTTGGCCGTGATATCTTCACCCGCCTCCTGTACGGTGGTCGCTTCTCACTAATCATTGGTCTGTGTGCAACTGCTATCGCGCTGTTCTTCGGTGCAATTATTGGCTCCATCGCTGCTGTTGTTCGCAAGTCCATTTCCGAAGTCATCATGCGTATTCTAGACATCATTATGGCTGTCCCGGGTATCGCAATGGCTGCTGTCACCGTGCTCGTCTTCTCCGCACGGTTCAGCTCCGACAACCTCGCAGGTATCCTGCTTGTTATCATCTGCTCGATCGCATTCGTCTACACGCCTCAGCTTGCACGTATTGTCCGTGCAAACGTTATGAGCGCTTACGGCGAAGATTACGTCCGTGCAGTTGTGGTTTCTGGTGCTCGCGCACCATGGATCCTGATCAAGCACGTTATGCGTAACACTGCAGCACCAGTGCTCGTGTTCGCAACAGTGCTTGTTGCAGACGCAATCATTCTTGAAGCATCTCTGACCTTCATCGGTTCCGGTCTGCAATCCGCAATGGTCCCAACCTGGGGCAACGTCCTGTCAGATGCATCTGCCAACATGTCCGTTATGCTCGGTAAATGGTGGACTGCATTCTTCCCAGGCATCCTCATCATGATTACCGTGCTTTGCCTCAACATCCTGTCTGAAGGTATCACTGACGCCATGGTGGCAGCGCCAAAGGGCGTGTCGGTTGCACAGGTCGCATCGTCGTCGAAGCGTAAAGCAGACATGCTTTTACTCGATCCTCGCAAGGCATACGCAGAACAAGCCGAATCGCTCCAGGCGCGCATCAACGCCCTCCATACCGTAGAAACGCAACGCAACGATCGTTTTATGGCAGATCCAAGCGTGACGCCGCTGCTCGAAGTCAAGAACTTCTCTATCAAGTTCCCACGCCACGGGGATGTGAACGTCGTCGATAACGTGTCCTTCTCTGTTGCGCCCGGCGAAACTATGGGCCTTGTTGGCGAATCTGGCTGCGGTAAATCGATTACAGCACTCTCCATCATGGGGCTCATCGATCCTCGTGCAGAACTTTCCGGTGAACTCCTGTACCAAGGAAAGAACTTGCTCGAGATGAGCGTGAAAGAACGTCAAGCGCTACTTGGCCACGAAATGGCCATGATCTACCAAGACGCCCTCAGCTCGCTCAACCCAGCAATGCTCATCAAGGCGCAGATGAAGCAGCTCACCTCGCGTGGCGGAACCCGAAGCGCGGAAGAACTGCTCGAACTCGTTGGTCTGGATCCAAAGCGTACGCTCGAATCCTACCCACACGAACTCTCCGGTGGTCAGCGCCAGCGTGTGCTCATCGCAATGGCACTCACGCGCGATCCAAAACTCGTGATCGCAGACGAACCAACTACGGCTCTGGACGTGACCGTTCAAAAGCAAGTCATCGCACTGCTCAACGAACTGCGTGAAAAGCTCGGCTTCGCCATGATCTTCGTGTCCCACGATCTCGCACTCGTTGCGGAAGTTGCCCACTCGATCACGGTTATGTACGCAGGCCAAGTTATCGAACAGGCGCCAACCTCCGAACTTCTGCTCCACCCAACCCACGAATACACCCGTGGTTTGCTGGGCGCAGTTCTTTCGATCGAATCTGGATCCGGCCGCCTCCACCAGGTGCCAGGAACCGTGCCATCGCCAAAGGACTTCCCAATCGGCGATCGCTTCGCGCCACGATCCTCGCACCCAGATTACGGATTGGACATCCGCCCAGTCCTCACCGAAGTTGGCCCACGGCACTACTATGCCGCGTTGCCACCACGGCCAGAACAAGCCACCGAAACACAGAAGGCAGGTGAAGCGCTGTGAATTCTCAAGACACACCTATCATCGAACTGAGAGACGTCAAGGTCACCTTCACCACCCGAACCGGATCTCTATTCAAACCAAATAAGATCCAAGCAGTTCGCGGCGTGAACATGAAGGTCATGCCAGGGCAGACACTCGGTATCGTGGGCGAATCCGGCTGTGGTAAGTCCACCACCGCAAATGTGATGTGTGGCCTCCAGATGCCAACCGAAGGCCAAGTGTTCTTTAACGGTGAAGAAGTCACGAAGCGTACAGCAGATGCTCGCCGCCGTATCGGACGCGTTGTGTCGGTTGTGTTCCAGGATCCAGCCACCGCGCTCAACCCACGTATGGTTGTGCACGATCAGCTTGCCGATCCAATGCGCGTGCACAAGATTGGAACCGAAGCGGACCGCGAAAAGCGTGTGAGTGAACTGATTTCGATGGTCGGCCTACCAGCATCGGCATTGGATGCTCTCCCAGGGCAGCTCTCCGGTGGCCAGCGCCAGCGTGTGGCAATTGCTCGTGCGCTTTCACTGGAACCAAAAGCGATCATCGCAGATGAACCAACATCCGCACTAGACGTTTCAGTGCGCGCACAGATCCTGAACCTACTCACGGATCTCAAGAAAGAACTGAACCTCGCAATGGTGTTCATTTCTCACGATATTCAAACGGTTCGCTACGTTTCTGATCGTATCGCCGTGATGAATAAGGGCCTTGTTGTTGAAGAAGGCCCAGCAGCAGATCTTCTTTCGAATCCGAAAGATCCTTACACACGGAAACTCCTGGGCGCAGCGCCGTCATTGCTACACCCAACTCTTTAAGGAAAAATATCATGACAGAATTTCGTGGAGTTATTCCACCAGTAGTTGTTGCAGAACACGAAGATGGTTCATTCGACGCCGAATCGTACCAGCGTGGTCTCGATCGTATGATCGAAGCCGGAGTCCATGGTGTGTTTGCTTTGGGTTCGTCTGGTGAAGGTGCATTCGCAACCCCAGCGCGCCGTGAAGAAATCTTACGCGCAACCAACGAAGTGGTTGCCGGGCGCGTTCCAGTGTTGGCTGGTGTGATCGATACTCAGACTGATCGCGTGATTGAGCACGTTAAGCAGGCCGAAAAGATTGGCGTGGATGGCATCGTTGCCACCGCTCCGTTCTACGCACTTGGCGGTATGCCACAGGTTGAACAGCACTTCCGCGCAGTGAAGGCCTCAACGGATCTTCCAATGTTTGCTTACGATATCCCAGTGTGTGTTCACACCAAACTTTCACCAGCACTGTTACTTAAGCTTGGTCAAGAAGGCATTCTTGTAGGTGTGAAAGATTCGTCAGGTGACGACGTTTCGTTCCGTTTCCTCCTACAGGACAACGAACGTGCAGGCCACCCGCTCTCGCTGCTCACCGGCCATGAAGTGGTTGTTGACGGAGCATACTTGGGCGGTGCTGATGGTTCGGTTCCTGGCCTTGCCAACGTTGATCCTGCTGGCTACGTTCGCCAGTGGAACGCATACCAGGCGGGGGATTGGGAGACTGTCCGTAAGGAACAAGATCGCCTCTCTGACTTGATGCGAATCGTGATGGTTCCATCTTCCACCACAGGATTTGGCGCTGGTGTTGGCGCCTTTAAGACGGCTCTGAAAGTTCTGGGTATTTTCTCCTCCAACCAGATGCCAGAGCCAGTATCCAAGCTTCTCCCAGCTGAAGAAGAGGGCATTGCTCAGATTCTTCGCCAAGCTGGTTTGATGGACTGAGCATAGCCAGTTCTTCCACGAGACCCTTGGGTTAGTGAACGTGTGGGGCCGCAGTGATGCGGCCCCACACGTTAGATATCTGGCTATATGCTGTTTTTAAAGCCAGGATTAGTGATAATCAGGATTCTTGATCTTCCAATCGATCGTTGGCCTCATCGATTTTATCTTCGGCACGATTGGCAAAATTTCCTAGCTTATCCGATACAGTTTCGCTTGCCTGATCTAGTTTGCGATCAGCTTTGTCAACGATGGAATCGTTTTGGCCAAGCATATCTTGTGCTTTGTGCTTGGCATCGCGTGCTACGTCAGTGGCCTTTTCGCTCGTTGTGCGAATTCCATCTACAACGGTTGCTTTTAGATCGGTCAGTTTTTCCTTGGTTTCGGGAGAGGTGACTGTCTCTTTCGCATTATCGAAGAGTTCCTTGGCGGCGTCTGCTGCCTTTTCGAACATATTCTTTTCGTTAGTCATGATCGTCTCCTTTGGTGATCGTTGATCAGTTAATTATTCTCAACCCTACGCAGAAAGATGCCGTTTTAGAGCTTTTTACGCTGTTGGCGAGTAGAGCGTGACGAATCATATGTGCTCTCTCTTACAAGGATGTTGGATACTCGGTTTACAATAGAAGAGTTACAGATGTACGATGAAAGGCCATTATGGAATCGCTAAGTCCGTTGGATGAGGCAGGAATCGCAGCGGCTGTTCTTGCAGCGAAGGAAGCATTCGCCAATGCCTCGTCTCTTGATGAGCTGAAGGATGCACGCCTTGCGCACAGCGGTGATAACGCACCGATCACCCATGCCAACATGCAGATCAAATCGCTTGATAAATCAGAGCGCCCAATCGCCGGCAAGCTCATGGGCGGCGCGCGCAAGGAAATCCAAGCAGCGTTAGCAGAAGCTACAGAACGCATTGAAGCCGCTGCAGAGGCGCGTATGTTGGTTGAAGAAACTGTTGATGTGACAGTTCCGTTCCGTCGCACGCCACGCGGTGCCCGCCACCCGCTCCCAGCACTCATGGAAGATATTTCTGATCTTTTCGTGGGAATGGGATGGCAGATCGCAGAAGGCCCTGAACTTGAACATGAATGGTTCAACTTTGATGCTTTGAATTTTGGCCCAGATCATCCGGCACGCCAAATGCAAGATACGTTTTACGTCAAGGGCGTGGAAAAGGTTGGCAGTGGTGAAGAAGCCGCGGCGCAGCCAGGCCTTGTTCTTCGTACCCACACGTCACCAGTTCAGTCGCATTCGATGCTGGAACGTGGAGTCCCGCTCTATATCGTCTGCCCAGGCAAGGTGTTCCGTACGGATGCCCTTGATGCAACGCACACGCCAGTGTTCCACCAGATTGAAGGTTTGGCCGTGGATAAGGGCCTGACTATGGAGCATTTGAAGGGCACGCTGGATCACTTTGCGCGTAAGCTTTTTGGTCCGGATGCCCGCACGCGCCTGCGCCCGTCGTACTTCCCGTTCACAGAACCGTCTGCAGAAATGGATTTGTGGTTCCCTCAGAAGAAGGGCGGCGCTGGCTGGATCGAATGGGGCGGTTGCGGAATGGTCAATCCTGAGGTTTTGCGTAACGCTGGAATCGATCCGGAAGAGTATACGGGTTTCGCGTTCGGTATGGGTATCGAACGTACACTTATGCTTCGTAATGCAATTGCTGATATGCGTGACATGGTTGAAGGCGACGTCCGTTTTTCAACGCAGTTCGGCACTACTGGAAGGGGAAACTGATGCCACTTATTCCAATTGATTGGCTGGCTAGCCATGTGGAAGTTCCCGAAGATTTGACTGCGTCTCAACTTGCTGCAGATCTTGTGAAGGTCGGCTTGGAGGAAGAAGAAATTCATGCTCCAGACGTCACTGGGCCGATCGTCGTCGGCAAAGTCCTCACCCTCGTTAAGGAAGAGCAGAAGAACGGCAAGCTGATTAACTACTGCCGCGTGGATGTTGGTTCGCACAATGATGCTCCAGGTGAGGGCAAAGAACCTGTGGATTTCCCGTCGCGTGGGATTATTTGTGGTGCGCACAATTTTGTGGAAGGCGATTACGTGGTTGTGTCGCTTCCTGGCGCGGTGCTTCCGGGCGATTTTGCGATTGCTGCGCGTAAGACGTACGGTCACGTGTCTGATGGCATGATTTGTTCGGCGCGTGAATTGGGGTTGGGCCAGGATCACGATGGGATTATCGTTTTGGCTCATTCTGACGACGACGCCGCTGCCGCGAACCTCCCAGCTGTTGGTGAATCCGTGTTGCCGTATCTTGGGCTTGGCGGTGAAACGCTTGAAATTAACGTGACTCCAGATCGTGGATATTGCTTTTCGATGCGCGGTGTAGCACGCGAATACGCTCACTCTACGGGGGCGAAGTTTACGGATCCTGGTTTGGAAGAAAACTTGGCAACGGATCTGGCAACACCGAATGATTCTGGTTTCGCGGTTGTTGTTCGTGACGATGCACCAATCCATGGTGTTCCAGGGGCCGATCGCTTCGTTACTCGTATTGTGCGTGGCGTAAATTCGGCGGCACAATCGCCAAAGTGGATGCAGGATCGGCTAACTGCGGCTGGTATGCGTCCGATTTCGTTGGCTGTGGATGCCACGAACTACGTCATGCTGGATTTGGGGCAGCCACTCCATGCATACGATCTTGGCAAAGTTGAAGCTCCGTTGGTTGTTCGCCGTGCTCGCGCGGGTGAAACGGTCACTACGCTCGATTCGGTTGAACGCACGCTTGATCCTGAAGATCTGGTGATTGCTGATTCTTGTGGTGGTGAAGGCGCACGCGTTGTTGGCCTGGCTGGCACGATGGGCGGTTTGGATACCGAGGTTTCTGATGAAACCACGGATATCTTGATCGAAGCGGCTCATTTCGATCAGGTATCGGTAGCACGTATGGCACGTCGTCATCGTCTTCCGTCTGAAGCATCGAAGCGGTTCGAACGCGGTGTTGATCCAACACTCGCGCCGATCGCTGCGCAAATGGTGGCAGAGTTGCTCGCTGATTTCGGTGGCGGCACGATCGATGAGGGCGTGTGCGATGTGAACACGGTTCCTGCAATCGCTCCGATTGAATTCGCAACGGATGATGTTCGCCGTCTCACCGGTCTGAACGTTCCAGAAGCCGATATCGTGCGGATCTTGGAAGAGATCGGCTGTACGGTGGAAGGCCGGGGCACCCTGCAGGTGACGCCAGCTCCATGGCGTCCAGATCTTGTAGGCCCTGCTCACTTTGTGGAAGAAGTTGCTCGCCTTGTTGGCTACGATGAGATCGCATCGATTCTGCCAACTCCGCGTGGCGGTGCAGGCCTGACCAAGCGCCAGCGCCATCAGCGCGATATGGTTCGTGCGCTTGCTGAACAGGGGTGGACTCAGGTTCTGTCCTACCCGTTCGTTTCAGCTGGAACGTTCGATAAGCAGCTTATTCCAGCAGAAGATTCCCGCCGTAGCGCGATCGTGTTGGCGAACCCGTTGCAGGATGAAGCGCCGTACATGCGTACGTCGATTCTCGATTCTCTCCTTGACACAGCGAAGATGAATGTGGCTCGCTCTAACCCGGCAGTGGCTATTTTCGAATCCTCCCTGGTTACGCGCCCAGATGCTCTTGTTCCAGCAACCACTCCTAATGTCGGTGGCCGTCCAACTGATGAACAGCTTGCGGCTCTTGCTGCTGCGATGCCAGCCCAGCCTCACCACATTGCTGGTGTTGCAACGCCGCTGGTGGCACAAGCATGTGCAGATATGCCTGCTGTTACCTGGGATTGGCGCGATGCGTTGGCAGCGGTTGATACGTTGGTCTGTACGCTCGGCGGCAAGGTAGAATTCGCCAACGTGGATCACGCCCCACTTCATCCAGGGCGCGGTGCGGAAGCATCTGTAAACGGCCATGTGATCGGTTATGCGGGCGAACTTGCACCAAAGGTGTGCCAGGCGTTCGATCTTCCGGCGCGTTCGATCGCGTTTGAAGTGGACGCGGATGTTCTCCTCACGGCACTGTCTGATAGTCCGATGTCGGTTACACCAGTGAGTGCGTTCCCGGCAGCGAAGGAAGATATCGCGCTGGTGGTGGATGCAGATCTCCCATCGTCCCAGGTAGAATCCGTGATTCGTGAAGCCGCTGGAGAGATCCTTGAGGACGTACGCTTGTTCGATGTTTACACTGGCGATCAGATTCCAGAAGGAAAGAAATCGCTAGCGTTTGCATTGCGTCTGCGCGGAACGGATCATACGTTGACTGCTGAAGAAGCAGCGTCGGTGCGTAAGCGCATTATTAAGAAGACGGGCAAGAAGTTCGGCGCGGAATTGCGCGGCTAATTTCTTACGTTGTTGTTTAACAACACTCAGTGAGGCGGGCACATGTGCCCGCCTCACGCGCTAGACTGCCCTTATGACTGCTTCGAACACTGTTTTGCTCACCGGCGCATCGCGCGGTATTGGTTCTCATCTGGCGCGCCGGCTGGCTTGCCCCGGTCGCACGCTTCTTTTGCTTGCTCGTTCACAGGAAGCGCTCTACGATACGGCGCGGGCGTGTAATGCGCGTGGGGCAGAGGTTGTCACGTTCGGTGTGGATTTGGCTGACGCCTCAGCGTTGAATCGCACGTTGGATTCGATCGCGGAGTACCCGGTTGATTTGATTGTGAATAATGCGGGCTTCATGGCGGAAGAAGCGTTGCCGTGGGAGACGGATCCGGAGGCGTGGTGGCGTACACAGGAGATTAATGTGCGTGCCCCGTATTTGATTTCGCACGCGTTGGTTCCGCACATGATTGAGCGTGGTGGCGGCCGGATTGTGGATTTGTCGTCTGGTGCTGCGGTGTGGGATGCGGATTTGGCGTCGTCGTATTACGTGTCTAAGACTGCGTTGTTGCGGTTTGCTGGTTCGTTGCATGAGGCGGGTGCGCAGTTTGGTTTGCGGGTGTTTTCGGTTGCGCCGGGTGTTGTGCGTACTGATATGACTGCGAATCGTGTGATGCATGAGGGGCGTACGGAGTGGAACGATCCGTCTGAGGTTGCGGAGATTATTGGTGCGATTGCTGATGGTGAGCTTGACGGGATTGCGGGTGCGCAGGTTCGTGCAGGCACGGATTTGCTTGCGGATTTGCGGGCGCGTTCGCAGCGTGGCATCGGGCCCGAAGAGCGCAAGTTGCGTTTGACTCCGTGGGAGAATGCGTAAGACGTTACGGGGCTAACATCTTTTTGTCACGTTCTATTCAGGTTTCGCTTGTATAGTTATGCGAGAAGTTGAGTAGAAGTTAGGTTCGGTATGTCTGATCTGATTCCGCGTTACGATCAAAGCATGATGGCCGCATACGGCTTGCCTCCGTTGGTTTTGACCAGGGGAGAGGGCGTTACCGTATGGGATTCTGAGGGGCGATCCTATTTGGATTTGGATTCCGGTGGTGGGGTCACGTCACTTGGGCATAATCATCCGCAGTTGCGTTCTGCGTTGTTGGCGCAGGCGGAGAAGATCTGTCACGTATCGAATAGTTTTGCTACGGAGCCGCAGGTTGCGTTGGCGGAACGTTTGCAGCAGTGTTTGTCCGATGAAGGATATTTGGGTGCTACGGCGCGGGTTTTCTTTTCGAATTCGGGTTCGGAGGCGATGGAAGCTGCGTTGAAGATGGCTCGCTTGCATAAGCCGCGTGGCCGGATTTTGACTCTGAATCGTTCGTATCATGGGCGTACGATGGGCGCTTTGTCGTTGGCTGACGAAGCGTATCGTGCCCCGTTTGAGCCGCTTCTTTCTGGGGTTCAGGTTGTTCAGAACGCGGCGGAGTTGGAGAGTGCTTTTGACGACGACGTTGCGGCGTGCGTTATCGACGTTCACCATGGCCGTTCCATCGAGCGTTTGAACGATCACGAACTGGGCCGCGTTCGTGATTTGTGCGATCGGTTCCGGGCGTTGCTGATTGTTGATGAGTCGCTTTCTGCTGTTGGCCGGACTGGCCGTTGGTTTGCTCATACTCCGCGTGTGGTAGCTGATGTGATTACGGTTGCTCGTGGTTTGGGTGGCGGCGTTCCTATCGGTGTGACTATTGGTTTTCAAACGGCGGGCCGTTTGGTTCAGCGCGGATTGGAGGCTTCGTCTACTGGTGGTAATCCGTTGGCTACGGCGGCAGGTTTGTGTGTGTTGAACACAGTGGAGCCATTGTTGCCTCACGTGGTTCGCACTGGTGCCTGGCTGAAGGCTCAGTTGGAGGCGCTAGCCTATGAAGTCCAAGGCGAAGGCCTGATGCTGGCAGTTGCGGTGCCGGATGCAGCAGATTACGAACGCCGGCTTCGAGAAAAAGGCTTTTTAGTGTCGTCAACAAGTGGGGAGCAGATTCGCTTGTTGCCACCGTTGATTATTACGCGAGATGATCTGCGCCCATTTATTGCAGCGATGGCAGAGTTAAAGGAGTACGCATGAGTGTTTCTATCCCAACAACAAGGGCCGCACGTCAAGCACGAATTATTGCAGTTGTTGAAACTACCACAGTTTCGTCTCAAGGGCAGCTGCGTCGCCTGTTGCAAGAACAGGGGATTGCAGTAACTCAGGCTACGCTTTCGCGTGATTTGGAAGAATTGCGCGCATATAAAGAACATAATTCGGCTGGCCAGCGGGTGTATCGAATCCCTGCAGTCAATGATCTTGCGGTGGCTGATAATGGTGTTCGGGCCCAGTTAAATCGGTGGGCACGTGAACTGTTGGTGAGCGCGCAGCATGCTGAAAACCAGATTGTGCTCCGTACGCCTCCTGGCGCTGCGCAACTCTTAGCGTCATCGCTTGATCGTGCCGTTATCGATGGCGTTTTAGGGTGCATCGCAGGTGACGACACGGTTCTTGTGATTACAGCTTCGGCTGAACGCGCTGTTGAATTAAAGGGGGAGCTGTTGGATACTGCCCATGCACGTTCAACTGAGGACGCATCATGAATGACACGATCAATGCGCAGTTGGCGCATCGATCGATTCGAGAGTTTGCAGATACGCCCGTCTCAGAAAACGTGATGGCTACGCTGTTTGAGGTTGCTATGCATACGTCAACTTCGCGTGGTTTTCAGCATGCCGCCTTGATTCGGGTCACATCGCCAGAACTTCGTGGGCGGCTAGCGCAGATCGGGAGCCAAGAGTACATTGCACGTGCTCCTGAATTGATTGTGGCAATTGTTGATACTCGCCGAAGCTTCCGGATTTTAGAAGAACATTGTGCAGATACCACACCAGCAACATCTGCAGATGCCTTCCGTGAAGGCTTCACGGATGCCGTGTTGATGATTCAGAACATGACTGTGGCAGCAGAATCGGCTGGGCTGGGCGTTACGTTACTCGGTTCGATCCTTAATGACATTCCAGCATTAGTAGAAGCCTTGAGCCTTCCACGTTACACGTTCCCTGCGTTAGGAATGATCGTGGGCTATCCTGGGCAAGAACCGCAGCTTAAACCGCGTATTCCAACAAACTTACGAGTAATGGAAAATGCCTACTGTGAACCAGAATCATGGTGTGAAGCGCTCCATGATTACGATGCGGAGATGACCACCTATTACGATACCCGTGACATGAATAGGCGAATGGATGCGTTTACCACCCAGGTTGTGCGAAAACTACAATCGACTCCGGTGAAAGACGCGTTCTTTGACCATGTCAAGGCACAAGGATTCGGCCTGTAATAAGCAGATACGTTGAAGGGCGACGCCTTGTGCGTCGCCCTTCAACGTATTACTTAGCGTTGTTCAGGCCGTTCGATATCTTGTGCTTGCGCTTCGAGTGCTTGAACTCGGGCTTCTGTCCGATCCATCTCGCCCTCAGTGATGACTTCACCGTTTTCTTCGGCGGCCGCTTCTTCTTCCCATTGCTGAGAAATCACTTCCCAGGCAGGTTCGACGTCGGCTTCGTCGTCGTCCTCAATCTCCGCAACTACTTCGGCAGAAACTTCACGGTGCTGTTCCAACGAATCAACGTTCGATTCCTCCAACGCAGCAACCAACGCGTTTTCGTGACGGCGCGTGAACACGCGAGTCACATCCCACTTCACACGCAACAAACGGCGAATACGTGCGCGAAGCTTGTCCTCATGCTTGATCTCCTCGCGGCGAGTAAACCAGGCGTACGCCAAAATCGCCATCATAATCATGCCCGCATACCCAATCATCGGATACAACGTGCCCACAAGCGCTTCGAAACCAATAAACGACAAACCGAAACCAATCAACGAAAGAATCGTAATCGCAGGTAAGAAAAGCTGTGGACACGACGCAGTAACACGCTTCGCAAGCGCATAATACAACCCAATCGCAGTATTAAAAATCATGCCATACACGATCACTGCCATCGCAGTACCTGCTACCGGATGAATCTGATTCACCAACTCAAGCATTGGCATCGGAGCATCTTTTACCTTGTCAATCTGTGCGAAAATTGCCAACACGGCCGCAACCAACATGATGCCGAAAATACCGCCACCAAGTAAGCCACCCAACCCCGCAACGCGAGTGTTCAAAAGATTGCCACCCATCACCAACGCCATTGAAATAGCCAACGCCATTGACATCGTGACGTAATTGATCATGGATAAAAGTAATGAAGAAATTGCCGGCTTTAACGTGGTGGCAACTGGCTCCAAGGCACTAATCGATAGTGTGGCATCCGTGAACGAATGAATTGCCGCCATAATAATGAACACCAAAATAAACGGGGTGATGAAACCAATAACGGCAGTGACCTTATCGACGTCGAGCATGCCAGCACCGATCACCAATCCAACCATCACCAAAGAACCAACCCACACCGGAAGTCCATATTGCTGATGGAAATTCGCGCCCGCTCCAGCAATCATTACAAACCCCATCGAAAACAAGGTCAAAACGGTGAACACATCCAACAAACGGGAGACAATCGGATGAGACACCTCATCGAAAACCGCCGAATGCTCTTTCGCCTGAAAATACGACCCCAACTGCATCACGATATACCCAGACAGCGCAAAAAGCGCCGCTGCTCCAAGTGCACCCCAGATACCTGGAATACCAAAAGCAATAAAAAATTGGAGGAGTTCCTGGCCCGATGCAAAACCTGCACCAATAATCAGCCCCATAAAAGCCAAGGCCATGACAATAGCTTGTTTCAACACGATAAAATCAACTTCTCGATGTTCAATAATCAACTTTTCAATAAAAATAGTTTACGTGGTTGCTCGCAGACTCGCTTCCACTGCGGTACGTCCCACACTCCCTTCTACACAAAGTTGGAGAGTGCGCGAACCGTGAGGCACAATAGTTCTTGTACGTTTTGTACATCTAGAACGATTGAAAGGAACTCCCTTGGTTGACGTCCTCGAAGAACTCCAGTGGCGCGGGCTGATTGCTCAGCACTCGGATATTGATGAGCTACGCAAAGCTCTTAACGAGGAGAAGATCTCGTTCTATTGTGGCTTCGATCCAACCGCGGCGTCCTTACACCATGGCCACCTTGTTGCCGTGAAGATGATGAGGCACTTGCAGATGGCGGGGCATCGCCCAATTGTTCTTGTTGGCGGCGCTACCGGTTTGATCGGCGATCCGCGGCCAAAGGGGGAGCGCTCCCTCAACACACGTGAGACCGTTGCGCAATGGACCCAATCGTTGCGCGATCAGCTGGAATCCTTGCTTGATTTCGACGGCGAAAACGCGGCCATTACCGTGAACAACCTGGATTGGACTCAATCCATGAGCGCCATCGATTTCTTGCGCGATCTGGGCAAGCACTTCCGTATGGGAACCATGCTGTCTAAGGATATCGTTGCGCGGCGTTTGCAATCAGACGAAGGCATTTCCTTCACCGAATTCTCTTACCAGATCCTGCAAGCAAACGATTACCTCGAATTGTTCCGCCGGTACAACTGCACGTTGGAGCTGGGGGGCAACGATCAATGGGGCAACATCGTTGGTGGTATGGAACTTATTCGCAAGGTGGAAGGCAAGAGCGTTCATGTTCTGACGAACCAGCTCATTACCAAGTCTGATGGCACCAAGTTTGGCAAGACTGAAGGCGGGGCTGTGTGGCTGAATCCAGAAATGCTGAGCCCGTACAAGTTCTACCAGTTCTGGTTGAACACGGCGGATAACGATGTGATCCGTATGCTCAAGGTGTTTACCTTCCTGCCAAAGGAACGTATTGAAGAACTTGAAGTTGAAGTTGCGGAACGTGCGTTTGCACGCGAAGCACAACGAGTGTTGGCTGATGAAGTCACTACGTGGGTTCACGGTGCGGAGACAACCGCCCGTGTTAAGGATGCGTCTGCCGTGCTGTTTGGAAAGAAGGAACCTGCTGACGTTGACGCTGCCACCCTGCGCGATGCCGTTGCTGAACTTCCGTCCGTAAAAGCGGAACTGGGTGCAAGCCTGCAAGACGTTCTTGTAGATCTTGCCTTTGAAAAGGGCCGCGGTGCGGCACGCCGAACCATCGGTGCCGGTGGTGTTTCGCTGAACAACCAGAAGGTTGATGACGAAGAACGTGTATTGACCGAAGCCGATGTTCTGGCTGGTGGAGTCATCCTGATCCGCAAGGGCCGTAAGAATATGGCTGTTATCCATATCGGGTAAATATCTGCGCCAAATCGAGTAGATATTTACGTTAAATCTGGTAGACATCTACGCTAATGCTGGCGTGAAGGGAGCGAGGGCTTGGCCCTCGCTCCCTTTTTGTATGTGCTTTGCCCTTGTGGATAAGGATCTATGGGTAAGAGCGCTTCCTGCGCAGGGATCTGATCGTTGCTAAATGCCATGTGTGGTGGGGGTTACGTTGGTTTGGTTTGACGTTGTGGGGTGTGGGTGGGTAGAGTATTTATTCGTTGCGAGGGGCTGGAACGGTTCTTGCGGGATGGTTTTCTTCGTGATGTTGCCTTCTTGATGGTTGTCTGCTTTTGTGGTGGGTGGTTGTTGGGTGTGGGTGTGTTGTTTGATATCTCAATAGTGTGTCAGCTTTTTTACGATATTTTTTTGGTGTTGGGCTGGCTGGTTTTTTGCTGGTTGGTTTGATGCTGTTTTTTGGATGAGCTAGTTTTGGTTTGTCTTTTTTTGTTGAGCCTGTTGGGCTTTTCGGATGTATTGATTGGATGCCTTTTGTGGGTGTTTGGTTTTTTGTTTGGAGAGTTTGATCCTGGCTCAGGACGAACGCTGGCGGCGTGCTTAACACATGCAAGTCGAACGATGAAGGCTCCTGCTTGCGGGGGTTGGATTAGTGGCGAACGGGTGAGTAATACGTGAGTAACCTGCCCCTTTCTCTTGGGATAAGCCTTGGAAACGAGGTCTAATACTAGATATTCTGCTTCTGCCGCATGGTGGGGGTTGGAAAGGTTTTTTCTGGTGGGGGATGGGCTCACGGCCTATCAGCTTGTTGGTGGGGTGATGGCCTACCAAGGCGTCGACGGGTAGCCGGCCTGAGAGGGTGACCGGCCACATTGGGACTGAGATACGGCCCAGACTCCTACGGGAGGCAGCAGTGGGGAATATTGCACAATGGACGGAAGTCTGATGCAGCGACGCCGCGTGGGGGATGAAGGCTTTCGGGTTGTAAACTCCTTTTAACACTGAACAAGGCGAAAGTTGAGGGTAGGTGTTGAATAAGCGCCGGCTAACTACGTGCCAGCAGCCGCGGTAATACGTAGGGCGCGAGCGTTGTCCGGAATTATTGGGCGTAAAGAGCTCGTAGGCGGTTTGTCGCGTCTGCTGTGAAAGACCGGGGCTTAACTCCGGGGCTGCAGTGGGTACGGGCAGGCTAGAGTGCGGTAGGGGTAATTGGAATTCCTGGTGTAGCGGTGGAATGCGCAGATATCAGGAGGAACACCGATGGCGAAGGCAGGTTACTGGGCCGTTACTGACGCTGAGGAGCGAAAGCATGGGGAGCGAACAGGATTAGATACCCTGGTAGTCCATGCCGTAAACGTTGGGCACTAGGTGTGGGGCCTTTTCCATGGGTTCTGTACCGTAGCTAACGCATTAAGTGCCCCGCCTGGGGAGTACGGCCGCAAGGCTAAAACTCAAAGGAATTGACGGGGGCCCGCACAAGCGGCGGAGCATGCGGATTAATTCGATGCAACGCGAAGAACCTTACCAAGGCTTGACATACACCGGGATTATGCAGAGATGTGTGAGTCTTCGGACTGGTGTACAGGTGGTGCATGGTTGTCGTCAGCTCGTGTCGTGAGATGTTGGGTTAAGTCCCGCAACGAGCGCAACCCTTGTCTTGTGTTGCCAGCACGTTATGGTGGGGACTCACGAGAGACTGCCGGGGTTAACTCGGAGGAAGGTGGGGATGACGTCAAATCATCATGCCCCTTATGTCTTGGGCTTCACGCATGCTACAATGGCTGGTACAGAGGGTTGCGAGCTTGTGAGGGTGAGCGAATCCCTTAAAGCCAGTCTCAGTTCGGATTGGGGTCTGCAACTCGACCCCATGAAGTCGGAGTCGCTAGTAATCGCAGATCAGCAACGCTGCGGTGAATACGTTCCCGGGCCTTGTACACACCGCCCGTCACGTCACGAAAGTTGGTAACACCCGAAGCCCGTGGCCTAACTCGTTTGAGGGGGAGCGGTCGAAGGTGGGATTGGCGATTGGGACGAAGTCGTAACAAGGTAGCCGTACCGGAAGGTGCGGCTGGATCACCTCCTTTCTAAGGAGTCACGTACCACGCGTTATTGTGTTTATTGTTGTGTGGTGCCTAGCCTGGTGGTTGGGTAGTGGTTTTTAGTGGTTTATCGTATGAGGGTTGGCATGCTGTTGGGGTGTGGGATAATAGATCCTGTGCTGCCTGTGCTTGCGTGTTGCGACGGTTGTTGTGGCGTGTGGGTGTGGTGTTGGTGTGGTGGTTGAGAATTGTATAGTGGACGCGAGCATCTTTGGTTTTTTGTAAGTGTTCAAGAGCGTTCGGTGGATGCCTTGGCATGCAGAGCCGATGAAGGACGTTGTAGCCTGCGATAAGCCTCGGGGAGTTGGCAAACGAGCTGTGATCCGGGGGTGTCCGAATGGGGGAACCTGGCCAGAGTTATTTCTGGTTACCCGCACCTGAATGTATAGGGTGTGTGGGGGTAACGCGGGGAAGTGAAACATCTTAGTACCCGCAGGAAAAGATATTCTGTGAGTAGTGGCGAGCGAAAGCGGATGAGGCCAAACCATGCGTGTGTGATAGCTGTCGGGCGTTGCGCGTGTGGTGTTGTGGGGCCATGTTTGATCCAGCCGATACTGGGTCGGGTAGTGATAAATGTATGGTGTGTAGACGAATCAGTTGGGAAGCTGGACCGTAGACGGTGAGAGTCCGGTAGTTGGAACATGCCTGCCTGCTTTATGTGGTGCCCAAGTAGCACGGGGCCCGTGAAATCCCGTGTGAATCTGCACAGACCACTGTGTAAGCCTAAATACTCTGTGTGACCGATAGTGGATAAGTACCGTGAGGGAATGGTGAAAAGTACCCCGGGAGGGGAGTGAAATAGTACCTGAAACCGGACGCTTACAATCCGTCAGAGCCTCCTTGGTAGGGGTGATGGCGTGCCTTTTGAAGAATGAGCCTGCGAGTTAGTGGCATGTAGCGAGGTTAACCCGTGTGGGGAAGCCGTAGCGAAAGCGAGTTTTAAAAAGCGTGTGAGTTGCATGTTCTAGACCCGAAGCGGGGTGATCTACCCATGGGCAGGTTGAAGCACGTGTAAGAGCGTGTGGAGGACCGAACCCACTTCAGTTGAAAATGGAGGGGATGACCTGTGGGTAGGGGTGAAAGGCCAATCAAACTCCGTGATAGCTGGTTCTCCCCGAAATGCATTTAGGTGCAGCGTCGTGTGTTTCTTACCGGAGGTAGAGCGACTGGATGGCCGATGGCCCTTATCGGGGTACTGACGTCAGCCAAACTCCGAATGCCGGTAAGTCAGAGCACGGCAGTGAGACTGCGGGGGATAAGCTTCGTAGTCGAGAGGGAAACAGCCCAGACCGCCGGTTAAGGCCCCTAAGCGTGTGCTAAGTGGGAAAGGATGTGGAGTTGCTGTGACAACCAGGAGGTTGGCTTAGAAGCAGCCACCCTTGAAAGAGTGCGTAATAGCTCACTGGTCAAGTGATTCTGCGCCGACAATGTAGCGGGGCTAAGTACACCGCCGAAACCGCGGCAATAAACACTTTGTTTGTTGGGTAGGGGAGCGTCGTACGTGAGGTGAAGCAGCACAAGTAATTGGTTGTGGATTTCGTACGAGTGAGAATGCAGGCATGAGTAGCGAATGACGGGTGAGAATCCCGTCCGCCGAATGACTAAGGGTTCCAGGGCCAGGTTCGTCCGCCCTGGGTTAGTCGGGTCCTAAGGCGAGGCCGACAGGCGTAGTCGATGGTCAACCAGTTGATATTCTGGTACCGGCGAAGAACCGTCCCTGTCGAACCAAGGGATACTAACCACCCAAACCATCCATCCACGTCTTCGGGCGTGATGGTATCGGGGAGCGTGGGACCTGATCTTGTAGTAGACAAGCGTGTTAACAGGGGTGACGCAGAGTGGTAGCTCCGCGTGGCTAATGGCTTGCCACGTTTAACAGCGCAGCCCGTTCCCCAGGCAAATCCGGGGAACATTAAGGGGTGAGGCTGGATGATGACCCACACTAGTGGGGAAGCAGAGTGATCCTGTGCTGCCAAGAAAAGCCTCGACGTGAGGTTCTAGCCGCCCGTACCCTAAACCGACACAGGTAGTCAAGTAGAGTATACTAAGGCGAGCGAGTGAATCGTGGTTAAGGAACTCGGCAAAATGCCCCCGTAACTTCGGAAGAAGGGGGGCCAAAACCCTGAAGCCCTTCACGGGCTAGGGGTAATGGCCGCAGAAACCAGGGAGAAGCGACTGTTTATCAAAAACATAGGTCCGTGCGAACACGTAAGTGGATGTATACGGACTGACGCCTGCCCGGTGCTGGAAGGTTAAGAGGAACGGTTAGAACCCTCGTGGTTCGACGCTGTGAATTTAAGCCCCAGTAAACGGCGGTGGTAACTATAACCATCCTAAGGTAGCGAAATTCCTTGTCGGGTAAGTTCCGACCTGCACGAATGGCGTAACGACTTCTCCGCTGTCTCAACCACGAACTCGGTGAAATTGCATTACGAGTAAAGATGCTCGTTACGCGCAGCAGGACGGAAAGACCCCGGGACCTTTACTATAGCTTGGTATTGGTGTTCGGTACGGCTTGTGTAGGATAGGTGGGAGACTATGAAATACCAACGCCAGTTGGTATGGAGTCATTGTTGAAATACCACTCTGGTCGTACTGGATGTCTAACCTCGGACCATAACCTGGTTCAGGAACAGTGCCTGGTGGGTAGTTTAACTGGGGCGGTTGCCTCCTAAATGGTAACGGAGGCGCTCAAAGGTTCCCTCAGCCTGGTTGGCAATCAGGTATCGAGTGTAAGTGCACAAGGGAGCTTGACTGTGAGACCGACAGGTCGAGCAGGTACGAAAGTAGGAACTAGTGATCCGGCGGTAGCTTGTGGAAGCGCCGTCGCTCAACGGATAAAAGGTACCCCGGGGATAACAGGCTGATCCTGCCCAAGAGTTCATATCGACGGCATGGTTTGGCACCTCGATGTCGGCTCGTCGCATCCTGGGGCTGGAGTAGGTCCCAAGGGTTGGGCTGTTCGCCCATTAAAGCGGCACGCGAGCTGGGTTCAGAACGTCGTGAGACAGTTCGGTCCCTATCCGCTGCGCGCGCAGGAAACTTGAAAAGGGCTGTCCCTAGTACGAGAGGACCGGGACGGACGAACCTCTGGTGTGCCAGTTGTTCCGCCAGGAGCATCGCTGGTTAGCTACGTTCGGAAGGGATAACCGCTGAAAGCATCTAAGCGGGAAGCCTGCTTTAAGATAAGGTTTCCACGATCCTAACGATCGGAAGGCCCCCTACAGACCATAGGGTTGATAGGCCAGACGTAGAAGCCCGGTAACGGGTGAAGCTGACTGGTACTAATGGCCAACCACCTACAAAAACACGTAACAAACACGCACGCGTCCACTATACAACTCCCAACCCCCAAACCAACCACAGAAACTATTCATCCAACCGTTTTGACGGTGGTCACAGCGGTAGGGAAACGCCCGGACCCATCCCGAACCCGGAAGCTAAGCCTACCAGCGCCGATGGTACTGCACCCGAGAGAGTGTGGGAGAGTAGGACACCGCCGTCACCACACCATCGAGGGGCTAACCAACACACCGGTCAGCCCCTCAAACACACCCCACAACACAACAACACCAAGCCCACACATCATACGCGTGGGCTCACATCCATATACACCCACACCAAGCCCACACATCATACGCGTGGGCTTAAATTTATATATAACCCACGGCAAAACAAACCCACACAGACACCAAACCACGCTAAATGGTGCTAAATGAGGCAAATGTGAATAGAAATGGGTCAAAAGGTGTAATTGCGCCACCAAGATGCAATAAAAAGCGCTAAACCGACATGTTAGTTTGCTAAAGACAAAGACTATGAAGCGCTACAACAGTCAACTACACGACACCAAAAAGCGCCACAGACAACAAGAGAGCCATATACAGCACTCCCGCGCAATCCCCCACCTATATAGCACTATATCGCGGGAAATGGCGCCAAAGCATGGTAAATGGCATCAAAATACGCAAGGTCTGCACAGAATTACACCAAAAATCATAATTACACCACCAAGATGCAACAAAACACACATCCAAACTTAGCCTCAGCAACACATGCCTCAAAACATACGCACCCCATGTGAAACACATTCCTAACCAACGCAGATCTTGTTTCGTAGTGATCTGTCTAGTGTAAGATGAACAGCGAATGCATTAGGGCATCCCACTGATTTTTTACAATTTAAGCCGAGGAACATATGTCAGATTACCGTAATAATAACGAACACCGCTCTCATCGAGATGGTGGTTCCTCGGGATGGAAGCCCGCGGGTGAGCGCCGTTGGAATAATGACCGTAATGATCGCCGTGATGACCGTGGTGAGCGCCGTTGGAGCAATGATCGTAATGATCGTCGTGATGATCGCGGGCCACGTAAGTGGGATAACGACCGTCGCGAAGATCGTGGTGGGCGCCGTTGGAATAACGATCGTAATGATCGTCGTGATGATCGCGGGCCACGTAAGTGGGATAACGATCGCCGAGAAGATCGTGGTGGGCGCCGTTGGAATAACGATCGTAATGATCGTCGTGATGATCGTGGGCCACGTAAGTGGGATAACGATCGTCGTGATGATCGTGGGCCACGTAAGTGGGATAACGATCGCCGAGAAGATCGTGGTGAGCGCCGGTGGAATAACGATCGTAATGATCGTCGCGAAGATCGTGGTGAGCGCCGTTGGAGCAATGATCGTAATGATCGTCGTGATGATCGTGGGCCACGTAAGTGGGATAACGACCGCCGAGAAGATCGTGGTGAGCGCCGATGGAGCAACGATCGTAATGATCGTCGTGATGATCGTGGGCCACGTAAGTGGGATAACGATCGCCGCGAAGATCGTGGTGAGCGCCGTGGGGGAGACCGCCGCGAAGAACGCTACCAACGCAATAGCCTTGTTGCAGAAATTCCAGAATCGATTACCGCGCAGTCACTCGATGCTGAGGTACGCCGTCACCTCATGAGTCTCAATAAAGAAAATAGCGAAACTGTAGCACGTCACCTTGCATATGCAGGTGAAATGATGGATATCGATCCAGAAGTTGCCTACACTCACGCCCATGCTGCATACCTCCGTGCAGCTCGCGTCGATGTTGTTCGCGAAGCGCTTGGCCTTACTGCATACATCACTGGACGTTACGCAGAAGCACTACGTGAACTGCGTACTTACCGCCGCATGAGCGACGATTACTCGCATATCCCGCTTGAAGCCGATTCAGAGCGCGGTATGGGACGCCCAGAAAAGGCTCTCCGTTTTATCGAAGGTGTACCACTGGCCCGCCTCGATGCCGAAGCCAAGATTGAACTCGCACTCGTTACTTCCGGTGCTAGAGCAGAGACTGGCGATCATGAAGGCGGCCTTTCAGTCCTTGAAAAGATTATTGTTGAGAACCTCGATTCGGAACTCGCAGCTCGCGTCCAGCTTATTAAGGCAGACCGCCTAGAAGAACTCGGCCGCCTTGACGAAGCAACCGAGCTCCGTGCCGAATGGGAAGCTGTACTTGAAGATAACGAAGATTTCTCCATGATGGTTGATCTCGATGACGTCCTTGATGATCTCCCAGAAGAACCAGAAATGGAGATGGAACACGACGATTTTGCAGAAGCTCGTGACATCGTAGAAGCTGACGAAGAAGAATTCGACAGTGAATTCGACGATGAAGAGAACTTCGACGACGATGTTGATGGCGAAAAAGCTGACGACGAACCAATGGATGAAGAAGATCCAGAGTTCGACGAAGCATTCGACGAACTCTTTGACGCTGAAGAAGACCAAAGAAAAGACCACAAGGGTAGTGATGAGTGACCGCGTGATTCTCGATTCTTATGACGTGATCCTGTCAGATCTTGACGGGGTTGCCTATCGTGGCGCAAGCGCTGCCACGGGTGCTGTTGAAGGATATGCGGAAGCGAAAGAACGAGGCGTGCGAGTTGTTTATATGACCAACAATTCGGCACGTATCCCGCAGGATACTGCGGATCAACTTTCGTCACTTGGCATCCCAACAGAAGCAGATGACATTGTTTCGAGCGCCATTACTGGAGTCATGCTCCTAGCCACGCTGGTACCGGCAGGCGCCAAGGTTCTGCCTCTTGGTGCGGAGGGCGTATATGACGCCCTCCGCACAGGAGGATTCACCATTGTAGAATCTGCAGATGATAAGCCAGATGCAGTTTTGCATGGCCTGAACCCAGAAACGACGTGGAGTGACCTCTCAGAAGCAGCCTTGGCTATTCGCGCTGGTGCGATCTACGTTGCCACCAACACGGATGCGACTCTTCCACGAGAACGCGGCGAATACCTCGGCAACGGATCGCTTGTAGCGGCAATTACGCATGCTACTGGAGTAGTTCCACCGTCGTCTGGCAAACCAGAACCAACAATGTACAAGCTGGCCCTTGAAAAATCTGGTGGTCTGCGCCCTCTCGCAGTAGGGGATCGACTCAACACCGATATCCTCGGAGCTAACCACACCGGATATGATTCGGCGCACGTGCTTACAGGCGTGACAACCATGCGTCAGGTCATGCTTGCTTCCATAGACGAACGGCCAACCTACCCGGTTTTTGATTTGCGTGATTTGTCAACTGAATACCACGCTCCTATCGCTGATGGAAAGCGTGTGTATGTTGGAAATATCTATGCTGAAATCGATGGACACACCATCGTGCTCAACGGCAGAAGCCTTAGCAACAACGACGCCCTGACCTGTGCCGAATACCAGGCCGTCGTGGCAGCCGTATGGCGCGCTGTCGATAGCGGAACAGATATGGATTGGATCCCGCAGTTCCAACCTCTCTGGTACAAGTGACAACAATGATCGCGGATAACACTCGTCATCCACTTCCTGAACATCCAGCACCCAAACCTACGATTCAGATCGATCCGGTTCGGGTGCTGGATGCACTTGCAGGTAAGCCAGCATCCGATCAAATCACCGATCTAGAGAACGTCCACCAAGAATTGACGCGCATGCTCGGCCGCGCCACACTGTGACACCCGCAAAGGAATAAACCATGGCAAAACTGATCCGTGTTGATGCAGAGCTCGTGCGTAGAGGGCTTGCACGTTCCCGAAGCGAAGCAGCAGAACTCATCAACGCAGGGCGGGTTCTCCTTGATAAAAATGTGGTTGTTAAACCATCACGCCAGATGGATCCAGCGCAGGCCCTCATCGTCAACGATCAGGATCGCGACGATTATGCGTCCCGAGGTGCTCACAAACTGATCGGCGCACTGGATTACTTAGGCGATGCTGCCCCTCAAGTGAAAGGTGTACGTGCCTTGGATGCAGGCGCATCCACCGGTGGCTTCACCGATGTGTTACTTCGCCGTGGTGCTGCATCAGTTGTGGCGGTTGACGTCGGCTACGGCCAACTGGCTTGGCGCCTCCGCGAAGATCCGCGCGTAGAAGTCCATGAGCGCACGAACGTCCGCACACTCTCCCCAGACGTCGTTGCTCCCGCACCAGGGCTGATCGTGGGCGATTTATCCTTCATCTCGCTCACATTACTTATCCCACCGCTGGTTGCCTGTGCATCGCCCACCGCCGATTTCCTTCTCATGGTGAAGCCTCAATTTGAGATCGGTAAGGACCGGCTCGGTGCAGGTGGCGTAGTGCGAAACCCGGAGCACCACGTCGAAACAGTGCTCAATGTGGCGCTATGTGCCCGCGAAAACGGCCTTGGTATCCAGGCCATCGCACCGTCTCCGCTTCCAGGCCCTGCAGGAAACGTCGAATACTTTATTCATATGAAAGCTGGCACGCCAGATGCGTTGGGCGAGGATCTCGAAAACGCTATCCGCGAAGCCGTAGCCGCAGGACCTGCAGGACAGCACTGAACCCGATTAGCATTAAGGCACGAGGTCTTATTAAAGGAGGTGCGATGGCCAGGAACGTGGCTCTCTTGTCGCACGATCGTAATCCTGACGTGATTGAATCGGCTAGGCGTGTGGCGCGCGCATTAACAGAGGCCCACGTGGAGGTCACGTGGCTACCAACAGTTCCGTGGGATACAGCCGAAGACGATACTATTGCGCCGTTGCAAGCCGACCTGTCAGGTGTGGATCTTGTTGTGGTGATTGGCGGAGATGGCACGATTTTGCGTGCTGCCGAATTGACGTATGGTTTGGATCTTCCGATTTTGGGTATCAACTATGGTCACATGGGTTTTTTGGCGGAAGCTGACCCGGAATCGTTGGATCATGTGATTTCCGCGATTCGGCTTGGGGAGTGGTCTGTTGAACGCCGCATGGCAGTGAGCGTGGTGATCGAAACTCCTGATGGGAAGGAATCGCGCAGTTGGGCGCTGAACGAAGTATCGATTGAAAAAGATCCGGTGTCGCGTATGGTCGAAGCTGATATTGCGATTGATGAGGTTCCGCTATCGGCGTTTAGTTGCGATACGGTTTTGGTTTCCACGCCCACGGGGTCTACAGCGTATTCGTTTTCGGCGGGTGGGCCGGTTGTGTGGCCCGACGTCGATGCACTCGTGGTCACTCCCGTTGCGGCGCACGCGTTGTTTGCGCGCCCGCTTGTGGTTGGGCCTGATTCGCACGTCTCGGTTCGGATCAATAGCGATAACGCACACGTGTGGTGCGATGGGCGCCGGTTGTTTTCGGCGCCGGCAGGCACACGCGTGAGCGTGACGCGAGATCAGCACAGAGTTACCTTGGCCCGGTTGAACGCGATGCCGTTTACGTATCGTTTGGTTCGGAAGTTTAATTTGCCTACGCACGGGTGGCGTTACGATGGGGAGAACGCATGATTGAAGAGCTTCGTATTAAAGATTTGGGCGTTATTGAACATGCGCACGTACAGTTTGGGCCTGGTTTGAACGCTTTGACGGGTGAAACAGGCGCTGGAAAGACCATGGCTTTGACGTCACTCATGATGCTCATGGGGGCCAAGATCGATTCGGCGAAAGTTCGCGCGGGAGCTCAGGCTGCGGTTGTGGACGGTACGTTTGTCGTTGACGCGCACTCGCCTGCGATCGATATTGTGCGTAACGCTGGGGGAGACGTCGATATCGACGACGATCAGGCCGTCATTTACGTCAGCCGTCATGTTCCGGCGTCTGGCAGAACTCGTGCCTATGTTGGAGGCCAAGCGGTACCACTTGCGATTTTGAAACAACTAAGTGAGCATCTTGTTACTGTTCACGGCCAAAAAGATCAACTTCGGCTCACTGCACCCCAAGCGCAACGGAAGGTTCTTGATACGTACGGTGGCACCAGCGTCGGTAAAACTCTAGAAAAATATCGCGACGCGTGGGAAACCTACCAAACTACGCAACGGGAACGTGACGAATTCGCGGCGAAAGTTGCGCAAGCTGGAACGGAAAAACTCGCCCTTCAAGCGTTTATCAAGCGTGTGGATGCGGTGAGACCTGTGTTAGGCGAAGAAGAAGAACTAAAAAAGCGCGCGATGGTGCTCGAAAATGTGGAAGACGTACGAAACGCGTTGACCAATGCGGCTGTGGCTCTTGACGCGGAAGAAACGGGAGCGCTCTACAACCTGGACCGGGCCGCCCATGAACTTGCCAAAATATCAACGACGGATCCAAGCCTGGCTGAACTCGTCACGGTACTTCGTGAGGTGAGCTCGCGCGCGTCCGATGTGTCAAACGAACTCGGAGTCAAGCGCGCAACCTTGGACGCCGATCCGGAACAGCTCAACGCAATCCACGAACGGCGCGCCGAACTCCGATCGCTTCAACGCGATCTCGGCATGGATATCGCTGATATTATCGAACGCCGCGAAACCGCAGACGAACGCCTTGCTGCCATTGCCGATTCTCAAGCAAATCTTGAAAAAATGACCCAAGCTGTGAATAAAGCATGGGATGAAGTCGAACGTATCGGAACCAAACTCAGCGAACAGCGCGCTGCTTCCGCCAAAAAACTAGGTATCTCCGTAACGCGAGAACTCGCGCAACTAGCCATGAAAGACGCCACATTTTCTGTCAGTGTGACCCGTGCGAACGAAGCCCGTTCGCACGGACTTGACGATATCGAATGCCAACTCGCGCCCCACCGTGGAAGTAAACTATTACCACTCGGAAACACAGCTTCGGGCGGTGAAATGTCACGCGTGATGCTCGCACTCGAAGTCGTGTTAGCTGACGGCAATTCCACCGCGGAACACACCTTTATTTTCGATGAAGTGGACGCTGGAATCGGCGGTAAGACAGCACTTTCTATCGGAGAAAGGCTTGCCTTACTTGGCCGTGGTTGCCAAGTGATTGCCGTAACACATTTGGCGCAAGTTGCCGCCTACGCGTCACGCCATCTGACCGTAGAAAAAAATCTCACCGCAAGCGGTGGATTGACCAACGTTAAAGTACTTGATGCTGACGAACGCGTGGCCGAATTAGCCCGAATGCTCTCCGGACACGAAGAATCTGAAGCGGCACTCACACACGCGGCTGAACTACTTAGCACCGCACATGTGTCATGATATTTCTATGGTATTCAAACGGCGTAAGAATGCGAACGCGGATCTCAGTGGCGATCATGAGGGATCCGTCAAAGTCGATTCCCGAACAAAGAACCTAACAAAACGTCTTGTTGCGGGTGATATTGCGATCATCGATCACGAAGATCTGGATCGCGTATCAGCCGAAGCACTCGTTGAATGCAAACCTCGTGCAGTGCTCAACGCGGCCAAATCCACATCAGGACGTTACCCGAACCTCGGGCCAATCATCTTAAATGAAGCAGGCATTCCACTCATCGATGATCTCGGTTCGGCAATTATGGACGTACGCGAAGGCAGCATCATTAAAGTGGACGCTGCGGGCGTTGTCACTGAACGTGGCGAAATCATCGCTGAAGGCCGAGTACAAACAGCGCAGACTATCGAAGACGCGCGCGAAGCGGCACGCGCCGGAATGTCTACCCAACTCAAGGCTTTCGCCACAAACACGATGGAGTATGTGGAGCGCGAACAAGATCTGATTCTCGACGGGATTGGCATGCCAGACGTTCGCACGTCGTTCGCCGGCCGCCACGCGCTGATTGTTGTGCGCGGATACCGCTATAAGGAAGATCTTCAAGCGCTTCGCACCTACATCCGCGAATACCGGCCAATTTTGATCGGTGTTGATGGTGGAGCAGATGCGCTGATCGAAGCCGGATACAAACCAGACATGATCGTTGGGGATATGGACTCTGTGTCCGATGAAGCCCTCAAATCTGGTGCAGAAGTTGTTGTGCACGCATATCGCGATGGCCGGGCACCGGGCCAAAAACGCGTAGAACACTTGGGAATTGAACACGTTATCTTCCCTGCTACAGGAACATCCGAAGATATCGCGATGTTGCTAGCTGATGCCAAGGGTGCGAACCTGATTGTTGCGTTGGGTACTCACTCAACACTGATCGAATACCTGGATAAGGGACGCCGCGGCATGGCATCGACATTCTTAACTCGTTTGCAGGTTGGTTCGAAGCTGATCGATGCAAAGGGTGTGAGCCAACTGTATCGCTCACGAATTTCTAACTGGCAGATTGCGTTTTTGCTGATCACAGGCGTGCTTGTGATCGCGGCATCGCTGGCAGTTACTGACGCCGGGCAAATTCTTTTTAGTTTGGTCAATGTCTGGTTCTCAGACACGGTTTTCTGGTTTAAGAATCTTTTTAGGTGGAATCATGGTTGACTTTCGTTATCACCTCGTCTCGCTTGGCGCAGTATTTATCGCCCTTGCTGTTGGTATTATTTTGGGCGCCGGCCCGTTGCAGAATTCGATCGGCAACGTGTTGAACTCTCAAGTTCAGGCGCTATCTGAAGCGAATTCGCGGCTCAAAAATGAGACCAGCGAACTTCGTAAGAGCATTGCGCAACAGGAAGCAGCCTGGACTGACGTTGCTCCAACCTTGGTTTCTGGTACGCTGACAGGCCGTTCCGTTGCGATCGTGGCACTGCCAGGCACCAACACGGAACAGATTGTTGCTACCACTGAACGTCTTACCCAGGCAGGCGCAAGTGTGAACATGCAGGTGACCTTGAATAACGTCTGGACGGCAGCAGACCAAACCGCCTACCGCACAACATTCGCGTCCCAGTTGGCATCGTATATTGAAGGTGCAGAACAAGGTGCCGATGCGAACACGATGATGGCGGATGCTTTGCGTCAGCTCACAGTCAAGGGGACTGGTTTTGGCCAGAATGCCACCTTGCGTGACATCTTCACCGGGTCTGAAAGGCCAATGATGACAATCGCTGTAACAAACGAAGCCGAAGCGCAGGCCGTTGTTTTCATTGCTCCTGACACGGATCAGGCTGAGATCGATAAGAAAGCCGCAAAGAATTCTGAAGTTCAAGCACAGGCTACCTATGATGCTCAAACCTATGCTGAACTGGCTGCTCGTTTCGCTAAGCACATTCCAACCGTAGTTGCTGGAGTTGCCGATTCACCAGCGGATGTGGCACGAGTTGTCCGCGATGCTGGTAGTGCTTCTACTGTGGATAACCTGAATGAATCACTTGCAATTGGCACAGTGAACGTGGTGATGGCAGTTGCTGCAGAACTTAATGATTCTCTGGTTCACCTGGGGTTTGACGACGGCGCCGGTGCCCCCCTCTCACCTCGCGTCGAATCGGTTAAACCTGCCGATAATCCGCCAGCTGCAGGCGAAGCCCCTGCACAGGAGCAACCAGCAGCATGATCAGGAAACTTCTAGCGGCTGCCGCTGGCGCAACGATCGCTTATGGGATTGGGAAAGCCGCTAAACGCCTTCCACTGGATTCGTGGGAACGGCCTTCGTTCAAAGGCACTTCTGTATCCTTGGTGAGCGGTGCACAGCTTGCCGGCGGTATGATGGCAGGCACATTGCTCACAGCCCGTGGTTCGATCCGTGGTGCTAGCCTAGTTGCCACGGGAGCTGGTGCCGCTGCAGGATATATCGATGATCATTGTGAAGGTTCTTTTGCGGCGCAGGGAAAAGGTTTCCGTGGGCATCTTGGTGCTCTCAAGCAGGGCAAAGTAACTTCCGGTGTGGCTAAGATCGCGATTATCGGTGCTGGTGCAACGGTGGCAGGGATCTGCCTGGAAAAGCCAAGATCGTTTTCTGGCCTTATAGCTGCTGGCGTGGATGCCTTGTTGATCGCTTCCACGGCAAACCTGATTAACCTTCTTGATTTGCGGCCAGGCCGGGCGTTGAAGGCATCAGGGATGGTTGCCTTGCCGCTGGCTTTGGTGCAAAAAGATGGGGGAGTACCGTTGTATGCGCTGATGGGAGCGGGAACATTGGTCGCTCCAGACGATCTCAACGGTACAACCATGCTAGGCGATTTGGGCGCAAATGCGATGGGCGCACAGTTGGGCGTTTCATTGGCAGCCACGTTGCCTGTGCCAGCTCGGCTGCTGGCTCTTGCGGGCGTTGCAGGCTTAACCTTGGCCTCCGAAAAGGTCTCTTTTTCCTCTGTGATTGAGCATAACCGAATTCTTTCTATGATTGATGCGTTTGGCCGCCCGTAAGGAAGCCTTATGAAGAAGACATCGTCGGTTGCGGGAGCAGCAGGCATTATCGCGCTGCTAACGTTGGGTTCGCGCATGATGGGATTGGTGCGTAAGTTAGCGCAATCGTGGGCTATGTCCGATGGTGCGGTGGCAGGTACGTACGATACAGCTAACACGGTTCCGAATGTGTTGTTTGAGGTGGCAGCAGGCGGCGCGCTTGCGGGTGCAGTGATCCCGCTGGTGTCGCGCTTCATGGCGCGCAATCTCCGGGCAGAAGTGTCGCAGACCGTCACGGCTTTGTGCACGTGGATTTTGTCTGTGTCGGTGCCGCTGGCTGTGATAGTGATACTCGCAGCCCCATCGATCGTTGGTTTCTTGCTTGGTGATGTGCCTGCTGAACAAGCCGCGTTAGGCACGAGTCTGCTACGGATGTTCGCCATCCAGATCCCGTTGTATGGCATATCGGTGGTGTTTTCCGGAGTGTTGCAGGCGCACAAGCAGTTCGTGTTGCCTGCTCTTGCGCCATTGCTATCGTCGATCGTGGTAGTTGGTGTGTTTGCCTGGTATGCGCTCACTGTTGGCCCGCAGATAGAACCTGCTGAGGTTACGATGGCCGCGGTGAGTTTGTTGGGGTGGGGGACAACTGCGGGTGTTGCCGTGTTCTCGCTTGTCCAGTTACCTGCGGTGCTCAAGTTGGTTCAGATTCGAATCGGATGGAGCTTCCCTGATGGTGTTGGGCGCGATACGGTTCGTATGGGTGGCGCTGGTTTGGCTGCGCTGGCGGCTCAACAGGTTGCGATTATTGCGATTATGTACACCACGAATGCGTTGTCTGACGCCGGCACGTTTGCCGCGTTTAACTATGCGTATGCGATTTTCATGGTTCCGTATGCTGTGTTGGCTGTCCCGATTGCTACTGCGGTGTTTCCACGGATTTCCGAAGCGAGCGAACTGGGGGAGACAGCGAAGCTGAAAATGTTGGTTGGGAAATCGACTTACCTTGTACTGGTCATGGGGAGTGTTGCGGCAGTGTTGATTGCCGTGTTGGCTGGTCCAGCTAAGACTGTGGTTGAGTTGGGTAATCCGATCGTGGGCTTGGATCTTGCGTTACAGACGATGGCATTAGGAGCTGTCGGTTTTTCGCTTCTATATCACGGTGCTCGCGTCCTGTATGGTTTGGGACGCCCGCGTTATGTGGTGTTGACGAACACGATTGCGTGGGCGGCCACGATTGCCGTGTTGATTTTTGCGAATGCGCTAGGAGTTTCTGGGCGTGAGGCTACATTGGCGTGGGTTGGTAGTGCGCTGTCGATTGGCTTAAGCGTCGGTTCAATTGTTTTGTTAGGGATTCTTCGGCGGACGAGCGGTGCACGGATCATTGGCGATTATGGGAATCGTTTGGTTCGAGTTTTACCTGTACTCGCTGTGACAGGCGTGGCTGCATGGTTTGGCGTGCCGTGGATTCAGGGTATGACTAGTGGTGGCATTGTGGGTGCGTTTGTTGCGGCTGCGTGCGGTGGGCTTGGAGTGCTGGTGCCAGTAGTTTTCGTGATGCGGCATGATTTGCGTGGAAAGGGTTTGATGTGAGCACCTACAGGACTGTTCTTGGTGAAATCGCGTTAGAAGACGTATCGGTACCAGATCACGTCAAAGTTTTATCATCGACGCACGAGTATTCCAGTCCCGTTTTTGAGGTGTGGAACGATCAGCTTGAGTTTGATTCGGGGGATCGTGCGTTTCGCCAGTATATGGATCATGACGACGCCGTGGGCATCGTAGCGATTCGGCCTCACGGTGATTCGTGGGACGTGTTGTTGATTAACCAGTATCGGCATGCTCCTCGGCAGATGATGTGGGAGATTCCTGCCGGGTTGTGTGATGTTGCGGGTGAAGATAAACGAGTTGCTGCTGCGCGGGAGTTGGCAGAAGAGACCGGCTATGAGGCGGGGCAATGGACCGAGCTAGTAGATTTTCATGCGTCAGCTGGTGTGAGCAACGAAAAGATCACGATCTTCTTGGCTGAAGACGTGCGTGAAGCAACTGCGGTTGAGTTTGAGCGCATGGAAGAAGAACGCGAAATAACTGTTCATTGGGTGAACATTGATGACGTTATGGACGCTATTTTCAGCCGCCATATATCCTGCCCTACGCTTGTTGTTGGGGTGCTCGCTGCAATGTTCTATGTGAAAAAACGTGGGTAACGCCCGATATAGCGGGTTTTAGTGACACTTTTGCATTCGATTGTGGCGTAACTCTTCCTAATCCGACTTGCAAAACTTTAATATTGCAACAAAAATGTTGTGTAAAGATTGAAGTAGTTGGAGGTGGCCATGACTGACGGAGAAGATGTAGGGACCTGCGAACAGATCCTACGCTTGATCGTTGAACGTGGTCCGATCACAGCAGGTGAACTCGCACGAATCTTAGTTCTCACTCCAGCGGCAGTTCGTCGTCACATATCATCCCTGGTTGCAGATGATCTTATTCAAACTCACGAAGGAAATAGCCAAGGTCCGGCACGCCGTGGGCGCCCATCGCGCCGGTACGTCGCTACCGCGGCAGGTCAGGAACTTCTTGGCCAAGGATATGCAGATCTTGCTAACCAAGCGTTGGCATTTTTACGAAACGAACTCGGAAACGAAGGAGTGGCTGAATTCGTTCAGGCACGTACTCAAAAACTCGAATCGCGATATCGCTCTATTCTGGAACGGTCTGGTGAATCGACTGCCGAAAAATCAGCTACTCTTGCGGAAGCACTTACAAAGGATGGATTCGTCGCAACGCTTAGGCGAGGTGGGCCTCACGCGTTAGCGATCCAGTTGTGCCAAGGGCATTGCCCAATCCAGGAAGTTGCTAAAGACTTCCCGGAAATGTGTGAAGCAGAGACCCAAGCATTTGCTCGTCTCTTAGGCGTCCCAATTCAGCGCCTCTCCACGCTAGCTAGCGGTGGTCACGTGTGTACAACAAACATCCTTTTAGGTATTCCACAAAACTTGCGGCCACGTCACGGTTCGCAACGCATCACGCCGGAAGAATCTGGCGATCGGGAAGGAAATAAATGACCCAAAGCGGGATGGGTTCACAAGAACAGCTAACCCAAGAAGAAACTATCGAAGCCATTGGAGGCTCGTACCAGTATGGGTGGCATGACACCGATACAGCTGGTGCTTCAGCAAAACGTGGTTTGAATGAAGACGTCGTTCGCGATATTTCTGAACGTAAGGGCGAACCAGAATGGATGCTGAAGAAGCGTTTGAAGTCGCTGAAGCTCTTCGAACGCCGTCCGATGCCAACCTGGGGCGCAGATCTTGGCAAAATCGATTTCGATTCGATCAAGTACTACGTGAAGTCCACAGAAGGTCAAGCAACCTCCTGGGAAGATCTCCCTGAAGACATCAAGAACACGTACGATCGGCTAGGCATCCCAGAAGCTGAAAAAGCACGCCTGGTTGCCGGTGTTGCAGCCCAGTACGAATCGGAAGTCGTTTACCACAAGATTCGTGAAGATCTTGAAGAACAAGGCGTTATCTTCCTCGATACCGATACCGGCCTACGCGAACATCCAGAAATCTTCCAAGAATACTTCGGTACAGCAATTCCATTAGGTGACAACAAGTTCGCCTCCTTAAATTCGGCAGTCTGGTCTGGCGGCTCCTTCGTCTACGTCCCTAAGGGCGTTCACGTGGAGATCCCACTTCAGGCATACTTCCGTATCAACACTGAGAACATGGGGCAGTTCGAACGTACGCTTATCATCGCTGACGAAGGCTCCTACGTTCACTACGTCGAAGGCTGCACAGCTCCAATCTACTCATCGGATTCGCTGCACTCCGCCGTCGTTGAAATCTTCGTCAAAAAGAACGCGCGAGTCCGTTACACAACCATCCAAAACTGGTCCAACAACGTCTTTAACCTGGTCACGAAGCGTGCAATGGTCGAAGAAGGCGGAACCATGGAATGGATCGATGGCAACATCGGTTCCAAAGTGACCATGAAGTACCCAGCCGTCTACCTCACGGGCGAACACGCACGCGGCGAAACGCTGTCGATCGCATTCGCAGGCGAGGGCCAATACCAGGACACCGGTTCGAAGATGGTTCACATGGCGCCGAATACGTCGTCGTCGATCGTGTCGAAGTCTGTTGCGCGCGGGGGTGGACGCTCCGCATACCGTGGCCTCGTTCAAATCGAAGAAAATGCACACAATTCGAAGTCAAACGTGCTGTGTGACGCACTCTTGGTTGATTCTATTTCCCGCTCTGATACATACCCGTACGTGGACGTACGTGTGGATGACGTCGAAATGGGCCACGAAGCAACCGTATCCAAAGTGTCTGAAGACCAACTCTTCTACCTCATGTCCCGAGGTATCGAAGAAACTGACGCCATGGCGATGATCGTGCGTGGCTTCGTTGAACCAATCGCACGCGAACTTCCGATGGAATACGCACTCGAATTGAATCGACTAATCGAACTTCAGATGGAAGGATCCGTCGGCTGATGTCGCAAGTAATGAACTCTCGCGCAGATCGCGCACTCTCATTCGATCTCGAAGCATTCCCAATCCCACACGGGCGCGAAGAAGATTGGCGCTTCACCCCGATCGAAAAAATCGACGACTTCTTCACAGGCGCCACAGACGAAACACCTGCCGTTACCGTGACCGGTGACGCTCGCTACGAACTCATCGCACGTGACGATTCGCGACTCGGCCGCGTATCTCCACCAGAAGATCGCACCTCCGTTGTTGAATGGAACGCGTTCACCCAGGCACACGCCATCACCCTCCCACGCGATACCAAACTCGAACACGAAACCGTGATCGCAGTGACCGGGCAGGGAAACACTGACGTTGCACCACTTCACGTATACGTTGAAGCAGAATCGCATTCAGAAGGAATCGTCGTCCTTACCCACAACGGAACTGGGCGAATCAACGAAGGTGTGGAAATCGTCGTCGGCGATGGAGCCCACCTCACGTTTGTTACCGTTCAAGAATGGGACGAAGGCACAGTACACACCGCCTCCAACCGAATCCGTATAGGACGCGACGCAACCCTGAAACACATCGTGGTTTCCCTAGGAGGATCGCTCGTACGCGTGGTGTCCTCCGTAGAATACTCCGCACCGGGAGCGAACGTGAATATGCTCGGCGCCTACTTCGTAGATGGTGGCCAACACATAGAAAACCGACTCCTCGTGGATCACAGCGTGCCAAACGCAATCTCCAACGTCACCTACAAAGGTGCGCTACAAGGAACCGACGCCCACTCTGTGTGGGTAGGCGATGTTCTCATCCGCCCAGAAGGAACCGGAACTAATACGTACGAACTCAACCGCAACCTCCTCCTTACCCGTGGAGCACGCGCAGATTCCGTACCAAATCTTGAAATCGAAACAGGCGAAATCGAAGGCGCCGGCCACGCATCTGCAACCGGCCGATTCGACGACGAGCAACTCTTCTACCTCATGTCCCGAGGCATCTCAGAAGACGAAGCCCGGCGCCTCGTAGTTCGCGGCTTCTTCGCTGAACTCATCCAACAAATCGGTGTGGAACAGGTGGAAGCGAAACTCATGCAAGCCATCGAAGCCGAACTCGATCTAACAATGGGGTGTGCAGATAATGCCTGACATTCGGGTATGCGCAACCTCCCAAGTAGAACCCGGAAACGTGGAAGGATTCGAACTTTCCACGCCAGACGGTGCCCCACTATCCGTGGCAGTAATTCATACAGAAAGCGGGCGCTGGTTCGCATCGCAAAACCGTTGCTCGCACGGGCGGTTCAAACTCTCCGAAGGATGGGTGGAAGATGACACGATCGAATGCACGCGCCACGGCGCCGCATTCGACCTGGCCACCGGCGATGTCATCACACCACCCGCAACCCAGCCGATCACCACTTATCCAGTGACATTAGACGGCACAGACGTCTATATCACCATCTAAAATCCCTAGTATTAAACGTTGAAGAGAAGAGAAAAACACGTGTCTACGCTCGACATTAAGAACCTGCACGTTTCCGTTGAAACAGCAGAAGGCCCGAAGCAGATCCTTCGCGGCGTAAACCTCACCATCAACTCCGGCGAAATCCACGCGATTATGGGCCCGAACGGGTCCGGAAAATCCACCCTGTCCTACGCCATCGCAGGCCACCCGAAGTACACCATCACCGAAGGCGACATCCTGCTTGACGGCGAAAACATCGCCGAAATGTCTGCCGATGAACGCGCCCGCGCTGGCGTTTTCTTGGCCATGCAGTACCCAGTTGAAGTGACTGGCGTGACCGTGACCAACTTCCTGCGCACCGCCAAGACCGCGATCGACGGCGAAGCACCAAAGTTGCGCGAATGGGTCAAGACCATGAAGAAGGCCATGGCCGATCTGAAGATCGACGACGACTTCGCGTCCCGCGATGTGAACGTCGGCTTTTCCGGCGGTGAAAAGAAGCGCGTTGAAACGCTCCAGCTGGAAATGCTCAAGCCAAAGTTCGCCGTGCTTGATGAAACGGATTCCGGCTTGGACGTGGATGCACTTCGGTTGGTTTCAGAAGGCGTTAACCGCGTTCACGAATCCACTCAGAATGGCGTTCTGCTGATCACCCACTACACCCGCATCCTCAACTACATCAAGCCTGATTTTGTGCATGTGTTCGTTGATGGCCGCGTGGCTGAATCTGGCGGGCCAGAACTTGCTGCAGTACTGGAAGCAGAAGGCTACGAAAAGTACGAAGGCTAAAACCGTGATTAGTGCACGAGTTGCACGGGCGGATTTCCCCATCTTGGGCCGTGATGCTCACGATGGGGTACCTCTCGTTTACC
Organism: Arcanobacterium haemolyticum DSM 20595; assembly: GCF_000092365.1. Lineage (NCBI taxonomy): Bacteria > Bacillati > Actinomycetota > Actinomycetes > Actinomycetales > Actinomycetaceae > Arcanobacterium > Arcanobacterium haemolyticum. The sequence goes on along the minus strand of NC_014218.1, from coordinate 1,052,949 downwards.
TTGATTCTGCTGCCACGTCGCAAAAACCATCTGTGGTGATGGAAACGGTTGCAGAACAAGAACTGATGCATAACGGCGCTGTGAATCGCGGTTCGCATATATTGGCGGCTGAATCAACGATTGCGGTTGAGGATGCGCGCGCGAAGGTGGCCGCGTTTGTGGGGGCGTTCCCTGACGAAATTTCGTGGACCAAGAATTCAACAGAAGCATTGAATGCTGTTGCGTACACGTTTGTGAATGAATCGCTTGACGCGCGGAGAGGGAAAAAGACTCCGTTTGCGTTGCGCGAAGGCGATAATATAGTGGTCACTCGCGCTGAACACCATGCGAACCTGATCCCGTGGCAAGAGGTGTGCCGCAAGCTGGGCGTGGAGTTGCGCTGGCTGGATCTAATGCCTGACGGGCAGATTGCTCTTGGCACGCTTAGCGTGATTGATGGGCATACGCGAGTTGTGGCGTTCACACACATTTCCAACGTGACGGGCGCGATTTCTCCTGTGGAAACGATCGTTGCGGCGGCACGTGCAGTCGGTGCATTTGTTGTGTTGGATGCCTGCCAGTCCACTCCGCATATTCCGGTGGATTTTCACCAGGTGGATCCAGATTTTGCCGTTTTTTCTGGGCATAAGATGATGGGGCCAACGGGGATTGGGGCGCTGTATGTGAAGCGTGAGTTGGGGCGGCGTATGCCTCCGTTCTTGACTGGCGGTTCGATGGTGGAATTAGTGACGATGGAGAAAACCACGTTTGCTATGCCACCAGCGCGTTTTGAGGCTGGGACTCAGCCAGTGGCTCAGATCGTTGGATTTGGGGCTGCGGTTGATTATCTTTCCACAGTTGGCATGAAGACGGTTGCCGAACATGAGAAGGCGTTGACTGCGTATACGTTGGAACAGATGCGCAACCTGGATGGGATTCGTATTTTGGGGCCAGTTTCTGCGGAAGATCGCGTGGGCGTGATTGCGTTCGACGTTTCGGGGGTTCATCCTCACGACGTCGGGCAGATTCTTGATGCTTCTGGCGTTGCGATCCGTGTGGGGCACCATTGTGCTCAGCCGATTCATCAGCATTTCGGCGTTTTCGCGTCGTCACGAGTATCGTTCGGCCCGTATAATACGGAAGATGATGTGAACGTATTCCTTGAGGGGCTGGCGCGTGTGCGCTCGTACTTTGGGGTGGAAGGATAGTCATGAGCGATCTTGATCAGATGTACCAACAGATTATTCTTGATGCTTCGCGTGAACGGCACGGTGAGGGGCATCTGGATGACGCTGGGGGAGAGTCTTTCCAAGTGAACCCAACGTGTGGCGATCAGGCCACGATGCGAGTGAAGTTGTCTAGTGACGGCTCGCGTTTAGAAAAGGTTGCGTGGGAAGGTCAAGGTTGTTCGATTTCGCAGGCTTCCTTGTCTATCATGCACGATTTAGTTGAGGGCAAAACTATTGAAGAATTCGACGAATTGTTCGATGCTTTCCGTGACATGATGGATCAGCGTGGACTTGAGATGGACGACGACCTTGCCGATCTTCTCGACGATGCTTCTGCCTTCCAAGGAGTGTCCAAATTCCCGATGCGTATTAAGTGTGCGTTGTTAGGTTGGATGGCGTTGCGTGACGCTACTGATCAGGCATTGCAGGATCAGCAGTAATATTTAAATCAAGCTAAGGAGTATATATGACCGATTCTCAGGTCACAGTTGAAGAGCTAGAAGAAGCCCTTCGCGATGTGATTGATCCCGAACTGGGGATTAACATCGTTGATCTTGGCTTGTTGTATGGGCTAACGATTGATGGCGATTCGGCGGTTGCTGATATGACATTGACATCGGCGGCATGCCCGCTGACTGACGTCATTGAAGAACAAGCCGCGATGGCCGTGGCTAACCTAGTGAAAGAATTCCGGATTAATTGGGTGTGGCTTCCACCATGGGGCCCAGATCGGATTACGGAAGATGGCCGAGACCAGCTACGTGCTCTCGGATTTAACGTCTGATCGGATATGTGAAGAGGCGGCAGGGGATTCCTGCCGCCTCTTGTGACTTCTGGTTTCTTGTCCAGTTGTAAGGTTACGGGGTGGGAACGCTCCATGTATCGCACGCGTTGTATGTGCCGTTTTCGATGCCAACTTTGAGCCATTCAAGCCGTTTCGCTGCTGAACCGTGAGAGAAGTTATCTGGATTCGCGCGGCGGCCAGAAATTTCAGCGATATGATCATCGCCAACGGCTGATGCTGCTTCAAGAGCTGACGTGAGTTCGGCATCTGTTGGTTGCTTCATAAAAGGGATGCCAGTATCTGGATCCACCGTGGTAGATGCGTGGTGAATCCAAGCACCAGCTAAACAATCAGCCTGGAGTTCAGAACGAACCATGGAGGATTGGGGGCCAGATGAACGGTGATCGATTTGTTGTAGTACGCCTGTTTGAAGCTGAATATGGTGGCCCCATTCGTGTGCCAAAATGTAGAGTTGAGCCAAAGGCGCGTTCTTCGCTCCTAGGCGTTCTAGCTGGTTGAAGAAAGAAACGTCAATATAAATCGTGTCATCGCCTGGGCAGAAGAACGGACCTTGTTGAGATGAGGCGGTGCCACACGCGGTGTTTACTCCATTGGAGAAGAGCGTGAAGCCAGGCGTTTTGTGTTTGATCCCCGTATCTTTTGGTAGCTGAGCATTCCACATTTCGTTAATGGAATTTTGCCCAGCAACCATCCGGCATTCAACTTTAGTGTTCGCATCTTTGCCTGAACGGCATTCCTGTTCTAATGAACTTTGGCTTTGTTGTGAGGTTTGTGATTGTTGCGCAGAACCGATGATTGTTTCAAGTGGTGGTAGTTGCCCCGTGAAAAGGAAATAGATGAGCACACCGGCAAGTCCTAGACCACCGATTCCGCCTGCTGCAACTTTTCCCCCGCCTCCACGGCGAGTTCCTGACGTATCTAGCGTGATGTCATTATTAAAACTCATGTGCATTCCTCACTCGATGGGGATAGTACTGCGAGTCTACACGGTTGGTGTGGGGAGCTACACCACGAGCGAGATATAGAGAAACGCAGGAGATAGGTAAACTAGGAGGGTGATTCATACCCAAGATCTTTCAATGAATATTGGCACACGCACCCTCATGGCTGGAGCAACTCTTCACGTCGATAAGGGCTCTGCCATCGGTTTGGTTGGCCGTAACGGTGCTGGCAAAACAACACTTCTACGCCTACTTGCTGGAGAAGGCACAACATCGGAAGTTGTGGAACACGCTGGTATGATCAGCCGAAAAGGCTCCATTGGGTATCTAGCACAAGATCCACGAATTGGTGATCCTCATCAAACAGCACGCGATCGTATCCTGTCTGCTCGTGGAATTGAACAGACTTTGCGTTCGCTTGAACGCGCTGAGCATGATATGGCCACCCTCACCGGTGCTAAGCAGCAAAAAGCTATGGAAAAGTATGTACGTCTAGATATGCAGTTCACTGCTGCAGGTGGCTACGCTGCCAAAGCTGAAGCCGCGCAGATTTCTGCATCCCTTGGACTACCGGAACGCGTGCTTGATCAAGAACTGCACACGCTATCGGGTGGTCAGCGCCGCCGTGTTGAGCTTGCCCGTGTACTTTTTTCTGGAGCAGATACGCTTCTTCTGGATGAACCAACGAACCATCTTGATCACGATTCTATTATCTGGCTTCGAGATTGGCTCAAGGCGTATTCCGGCGGGTATGTGGTGATCTCCCACTCTGTTGAATTGCTACGCGAAACCGTCAATCAGATCTGGTATCTGGATGCTAACCGTTCCGTCATCGATATTTATTCGATGGGCTGGGATGCGTATCTTAAACAGCGGGAAAGTGACGAAGCCCGTCGTCGTCGTGAACGCGCAAACGCAGAAAAGAAAGCCGCCGCGCTCACCGCGCAAGCAAATAAAATGCGTGCCAAAGCCACCAAGGCAGTCGCGGCCCAAAACATGCTCAAGCGAGCCGAAAAACTCGTTGGCGATCTGGAAGAAACTCGCGCTGCAGAAAAAGTTGCTCACCTGCGGTTCCCTGAACCCGCGCCGTCAGGAAAAACACCACTTTTGGCAAAAGGACTCTCCAAATCGTATGGTTCGCTAGAAATCTTCGCGGGGCTCGATCTGGCTATCGATCGCGGATCTCGCGTGGTTGTGCTCGGCTATAACGGTGCCGGAAAAACCACGCTCCTGCGTATCCTTGCCGGCGTGGAAGAATCTGATACAGGGGAAGTCATCGCAGGTCATGGCTTGAAACTGGGATACTATGCTCAGGAACATGACACGATTGATACCAACAAAACCGTGGTCGAAAACTTGCGCTATGTGGCCCCAGAACTTGATGATACTGGCGTGCGTTCCGTGCTCGGATCGTTCCTTTTCTCCGGAGATGACGCGGATAAACCCGCAGGTGTACTCTCTGGCGGTGAAAAAACGCGTCTGGCGTTGGCGATGCTCGTCGTCTCCGCCGCGAATGTCCTACTCCTGGACGAACCAACCAACAACCTTGATCCAGCATCGCGCGAAGAAATCCTGCGCGCCCTACGTAAATATGAAGGCGCCGTCATTCTTGTGACTCACGATGAAGGCGCAGTGGAAGCACTCGATCCTGAACGCGTGCTCCTTTTACCTGATGGAGATGAGGATCTCTGGTCCGATGATTACCTCGAACTGATTGCGATCGCCTGATAGCAACGCACTTCCTAGCCGGGATGCAACAGCGCCTAACCGAAGTATCGGCTAGGCGCTGCGCATGGAGTGGAGATCCGTGGGTCAGTCCCGTTTGATGTGAACTCCCTTTGGAACAACGACTATGCCACCTTCTGATACCCAACATCCGCGGGCCTTATCGTGTTCATGATCGATGCCGATCTGGGCGCCTTCGTCGATCTTTACGTATTTATCTACGATTGCACGGATCACTGTGGCGTTTCGGCCAACGTTGACGCCGTCGAAAAGGACGGAATCGCGAACGGAGGACCAGGAATTGACGCGGACGTGTGGTGAGAGCACGGATGCGATCACTTCACCGCCGGAGATGATCACGCCGGGGGAGATGACTGAATCGAGTGCGTGGCCCAATCGTTCGTGGTGGCCATAGACGAACTTGGCCGGTGGTAAACCAGTGTAGCCCGTGTAGAGCGGCCAATCCGTGTTATAGAGATTGAAGATTGGGTTGATGGCAATCAGATCTTGATTCGCTTCGTGGAACATGTCAATTGTGCCGACGTCACGCCAGTAGTTGCGATCGCGTTCGGTGGATCCTGGGATTTCGTTGTATGTGAAATCGTAGACCCCACAATCGCCTCGGTTAACGAACATTGGGACGATGTCGCCACCCATATCGTGGTTGGATGAATCGTTTTCGGCGTCAGTGTAGAGCGCGTCTACGAGTGCGTCCGCACTGAACACGTAGTTTCCCATGGATGCCAGGAATTCGTTCGGGGAATCTGGCAGGCCGTCAACGTGTTCTGGCTTTTCAAGGAATTGGCGAACCTTCGTGGAATCGGTTGGATCCGTATCGATCACACCGAAGGAGGAGCACATCTCTAGTGGCTGGCGGAGGCCCGCTACTGTGAGGCCGCAACCAGATTCGATGTGCTGGGCTACCATCTGGGAGAAGTCCATACGGTAAATGTTGTCCGCGCCAGTGATCACAACGTAATCTGGGCGTTCGTCATCCAGAATGTTGAGGGACTGAAATACGGCGTCCGCAGAACCAGAGAACCAACTTTTGCCCACACGTTGCTGTGCTGGAACAGGAGCAATGTAGTTATCCAGAAGGGTGGACATGCGCCACGTTTGGGAAATGTGGCGGTCGAGTGAATGGGACTTGTACTGGGTGAGCACAACAACCTTGAGGTATCCCGAGTTCACTAAGTTTGACAGGGAAAAATCGATGAGTCGGTAAATGCCGCCAAAGGGGACTGCTGGTTTGGCGCGATCTTGTGTGAGCGGCATGAGACGTTTGCCTTCGCCACCTGCAAGAACGATCGCCAGAACACGTGGTTTTGATCTTCTTACTCCATACATAGTGCCAACTTTAACGAAGTGCGTCAGCTAGTGGGGGATATTTGGACATTTACCTGAGCAATGTCGAATATTTGCAAAAAGTTTCCATTATTCTGCAAGAAATTACCGTACTTGCGTGAGAATATTTTCGTTGTTTTACACGAAAACACGCTATTGTTAAGTCAGAATCAAGCTCCACGAAAGGAAAAACCATGCGGGTCGATCTGCTGACACGTGAATATCCACCACACATCTATGGAGGCGCTGGAGTCCATGTTGCCGAACTTTCTAAGGTTTTAGCAGCACATGCGGATGTTCATGTTCACGCGTTTGACGGCCCTCGGGAACCTGGCGCATATGATTCTATTCGGGTTACTGGTTATGACTATCTTGATGGGCTTGAAAGTGCGAATTCTGCGTTGAAGACTTTCGGTGTGGATTTGGCGATGGCCGGTGGAGTGGGAGGAACGGACATCGTTCATTCTCACACGTGGTATGCGAATATGGCGGGGCACTGGGCATCATTGTTACACGAAGTGCCGCACGTGATTTCGGCTCATTCGTTGGAGCCGTTGCGCCCGTGGAAACGGGAGCAGCTTGGTGGCGGTTATAATGTTTCTTCGTGGGCGGAAAAGACCGCGTATGAAGCGGCTGACGGCATTATTGCTGTGTCTCATGCGATGCGTGCTGATATTTTGCGTTGTTACCCGAACGTGGATCCAAGCAAGGTTCACGTTATTCATAATGGTATTGATCTTGATGGGTGGCGTGCTCCTGAAACAGATGAAGAAATCGCAGCGGCGCGGGCTTACACCGAATCGTACGGCTTAAATCCGGACGCACCTACGATCGCGTTTGTTGGGCGGATTACGCGCCAGAAGGGTGTGCCTGGTTTGTTGCGTGCGCTTGAATATGTGCCAGCGGACGTTCAAGTTATTTTGTGTGCGGGTGCTCCAGATACTCCAGAGATTTTGGCGGAGACTCAAGGACTTGTTCGCGGGCTTCAAGAGCACCGTGATTCTGTTGTGTGGATTGACGAACACCTTCCGCGTTTGCAAATTCAGCAGCTTCTTGCGTGTTCTACTGCTTTCGTTACGCCATCGGTGTATGAACCATTGGGGATTGTGAATTTGGAAGCGATGGCGATGGGGCTTCCGGTTGTTGGGACAGCTACCGGTGGTATTCCTGATTGTATCGACGACGACGTGACGGGCACGCTTGTTCCGATCGAACAGCTTGATGACGGCACCGGTACCCCGGTTGATCCAGACACGTTTGAGCGTGATCTGGGTGAAGCGTTGGCGGCTATGGTTGCAGATCCAGAGCGTGCTGCTGCGATGGGTAAGGCTGGCCGTGAGCGTGTTGAAGAAATGTTCTCGTGGGAATCGATTGCTGTCAAAACTATGGAGTTTTACCGAGCAATTCTCAATCGCTGAACTACTGTTTTGATGCCAAGATGATTTAGGCTTGTTGTATGGGTGAAGTTTTAGACGTAAAAAATGTCATTGTTCAGCGTAACGGAAATGCGATTCTTAACGACGTCACGTGGCGTGTTAATGATGGTGAGCGATGGGTGATTCTGGGTGCAAACGGTGCCGGTAAGACTACGCTGATTTCTATTGCGTCTGGGCGTATGCAACCGACCTCTGGTGATGTTGCGATTGTAGGGGAAAGGCTCGATAGTGCAGATATGGCAGAAATGAAGGCGCTGGTAGGCGTGGCTTCGTCTGCTGTGGATGCCAAGATTTCTGCTCGGGAAACTGTACTTGATGTTGTTCGCACGGCCGCATATGGAAAAATCACGGCGTGGAATGAACGCTACGAGGACGAAGATACGGAGCGTGCTCTAGGGTTGTTGGCAACGTTGGGTGTTGCTCACGCGGCAGATCGTACGTTTGGTTCTCTTTCTTCTGGTGAACGTAAGCGGGTAGGAATTGCGCGCGCTCTTATGTCAGATCCGGAAATTCTTGTTCTTGATGAACCTGCATCTGGTCTTGATTTTGGTGGCCGTGAAAAGCTACTTGAGACGCTGAGCGATCTTGCACAGGCTGTGTATGCTCCAGTGATGGTGTTGGTAACTCACCACATGGAAGAAATTCCTGCCGGGTTTACGCACGCATTGCTGATGAAGGATGGCAAGGTGTTTGCTGCGGGGGAGATTTCATCTGTTCTTACTGATGTGAACATCTCTGATGCTTTTGGTATCCCTGCGCGGATCGAACACGTCAATGGACGGTATTTCGCAACATCACGCCGGTAATGTCTATCTTTTCTGGCCTGGTCGGGTAAGATATCTATACGATCAGGTCCAAAGAAAGGACTCCAATGGCTTGGGGAATTTGGGCAATAATTTCGGCAGTGTTGCTGATTTTAGAAATGCTTACCGTTGATTTTACGTTCACGATGGTGGCAGGTGGTGCTCTTGCAGCCGCAGGTGTTTCCGCTTTAGGCGGGAATCTTGTGATGCAGGTTGCCACGTTTGCCGTTGTCTCAACAGTGCTTCTGTTGGTGGTACGTCCGTGGGCACGAAAGCATATCAATAATTCATCCACCGGTGAATCTAATGTGTATGCGCTAGTTGGCCGTGGCGGTATTGCCCTGAGTGCGATTGATGAAAACTCTGGGCAGGCAAAAATCGGCGGTGACGTGTGGAGTGCATCTACACTCGAAGGTCCTATTGAACCGGATACGGCAGTGATTGTCAGTGCTGTTGAAGGCGCTCGAGTCGTTGTTGTCACGGCCTAATGTTAATGAAAGGTAGGTGTCTTTGATGGGAAATGAACCAGATATCGCATCGGTTATTCTTCTTGTTGTTCTAGGCATCCTTGCTCTGCTTATTGTTGTTGCTGTATGGCGTGCAGTTTTGCAGGTTCACCAGGGCTTCACTGTGATTGTTGAACGCTTGGGAAAGTATCATAAGACTCTCAAACCGGGGCTTCACTTCCTCGTGCCGTTTATTGATTCTGTACGTCAACGAATCGATATGCGTGAACAGGTTGTACCATTCCCACCGCAACCAGTTATTACATCTGACAATATTGTGGTGAACATTGATACGGTCATCTACTATCAGGTCACTCAGCCTGAAGCAGCAACCTATGAGATCGCGAATCCGATGGCGGCTATCGAACAGTTGGCTGTGACAACGCTTCGTAACATCATCGGCTCCATGGATATGGAACAGGCCCTAACCGGCCGTGATCAGATCAATGGGCAACTTCGTGGCGTTCTTGATGAAGCAACTGGCCGCTGGGGTATTCGTGTTTCGCGCGTGGAACTCAAAGCAATTGATCCGCCGGCAACCGTCCAATCTGCAATGGAACAGCAGATGAAGGCAGAACGTGATCGCCGTGCAGCGATTTTGACTGCCGAAGGTATCAAGCAATCTGCGATTCTTACAGCTGAAGGCGAAAAGCAATCTCAGATTCTTCGTGCCGAAGGCCAAGCACAAGCTGCTATTTTGCAGGCACAGGGTGAATCCCGTGCTATTTTGCAGGTCTTTGATGCAATCCATCGTGGCAACGCTGATCCTAAGCTCCTGTCGTACGAATACCTGAAGATGCTGCCGGAAATTGCGCAATCGTCGTCGTCGAAGCTATGGATTGTTCCAACTGAACTCACCGCGGCTCTCAATGCAGTTACTGCCGGTTTCACCGGCAAAGCTGGCGATGAGAACGTGAAGGTTGATTTCAGCGGGCTTGATGATGGTGAATTTGCAACGTCGCTTGCGAATACAAGTCTGCAAAGCACGGACGAAGCGCTGGCAGATGCGAAAGATGAAGCCAGCCGGGCAACTGAAGTAGCGGAAGAAACAGGCCAAAACCTGTAACTTTAGGCAACCGACTCCACAAGACTCCCCACGGTTTTCCGTGGGGAGTCTTGTACACTAGAAGCGTGATTATTGAGCTAGAAACGTTAGACGATCCGCGGCTTGCGGACTACACAAAACTTACTGATGTGGCGCTACGCAAAAGCCTCGAAGCCGAACGCGGCCTCTACATGGCTGAAGGTGATAAAGTTATTGGCCGGGCCATCAATGCGGGGCATACGCCACGGTCGTTTATTATGTCTGCTCGTTGGCTTGAAACGTTACAGCCAATAATCGAACAAGCTACAGGGCACGCCGATGGTGGCGATATTCCTGTGTATGTTGCGTCGGAAGAGCTTATCGAAGAACTTACCGGCTTTCATGTTCACCGTGGTGCTCTGGCCGCAATGAACCGGCCTGAACTACCATCGGTAGAAGAGTTTCTTGGGCCTGATAGTACGGCGCGGCGAATCATTGTGTTAGAAAACCTCGTTAACCACACCAACGTTGGGGCCGTGTTCCGTTCGATGGCGGCCCTTGGTTTTGATGCGGTGTTATTGACTGATTCGGCATCTGACCCGTTGTATCGGCGTGCCGTGCGCGTATCGATGGGGACCGTTTTCCAGGTGCCGTGGACTCGGATTCCGCACTGGCCACGCTCCATGCAAATGTTGAAAGATCGGGGCTGGATTACGGCGTCGTTGGCGTTGCGTGATGATGCTTTGCCACTGGATCAGTTCGCCCAGTTGCCGGACGTGATGGCGCCTGATTCGAAGGTGGCGTTGATTTTGGGTACAGAAGGTGACGGGTTGAGCGCAGCAACTATCTCGCATGCGGATCATGCCGTGGTGATTCCGATGGCAGGCGGGGTCGATTCGCTCAACGTGGCAGCGGCTGGTGCTGTGGCGGCGTGGGAGTTGCGCGTTCGTTAGATGCGTTCTTGCGCGTTCATGTGAGCTTCCGTGAGGTGGTAGGCCTTGATCGCATCGTTGAGAAGTACCGAGACGGGGATATCAAGCACTTTTGACAGTTTGATAAGAGTGCTGAGCCGCGGGTTAAGTGGCGAGTTACGTTTACGATCTGATCGCCCGTATTCCATTTGCTGATAGTGTTCACGGTTGATGTCTGCTTCGTTGGCTACTTGTTCTTGCGTTTTGCCAAGTTCTTTTCGACGGCGAGTAAGCGTTTTTCCTAAAACCGTTCCGAGTACCCGTTCTGCGTATGAATAGTCAGTCATACCTCCAAGGATTGAGGTATACCCGGCGTAAGTCAGCGGGGTAAATCCGGTATCCTTGGAGGTGACGTTTTAAGAAATAGGTGCAGCCGACGGGAATCCTAACTGACGCCATGCTTCATAGACGACGATCGATGCTGAATTTGCCAGGTTAAGTGAACGGCGGCCTGGGAGCATGGGGATGCGTAGATGCTTGGTGAGGTAGGGATCGTTCAATACCTCATCGGGGAGTCCAGTTGGTTCTGTGCCAAACAACAAGATGTCGCCATCTTGATACTGCTCATCTGCGTAATTGTTTTCTGTGTGTGATGTGAAAGCAAAAACGCGCCGATCGTCACCGAAATATTCTTTTGCTGCTTCCCAGTTCGGGTGGATAACCACGTCCGCCAAATCGTGGTAGTCCAAACCAGCGCGACGCAAGTGAGCGTCGTCGAAATTAAACGCTAGTGGCTCAATGAGGTGAAGGCGCGCACCAGTGCAAGCCGCGAGGCGAATCGCGTTACCGGTGTTGCCAGGAATCTTTGGTTCATGAAATACGAAATCTAACACGTTTTAAGGGTAGCTCAAAAGTGTCATCCGTTTTATGTGGGAGGCAGATCATAGATTATCGAACATAGGTTCGAATGGAGATGTGGGGTGAATACTCGTCTAGCTGTGGCACGGAAAACGCTACAAGAAGCAGAATTGCTGGAATAGCCGCTGGTAAAGAAGGCTGGGTTGCATGCGTAGGAATTCTGCACAAGTAGCAAACGTGATCGCCTATCGTTCCCGTTCGGCTATACGTGATAGCGCTGGGTATGCACAAGAGTTAGCCCTTGTTGACGATCCAACCCTGCCAGGCACCGAAACCGCACACCACAGCGGTCCTCTACCCACCATGAACGCAGAGGAAAAGAACAACACACTCATCATCCGCGGAACAATCGAACAACACGACGGGGCAATCAACCTCACCGCCGACGGAATCGAAAAAATTACGCTAACAGTCCCAGCGCGCTCGCGAAACTTCCGTTAAATACGTCTCTTTCGGAAACAACACGATAAGATTGCACATGGTTACGAGAGGTGGAAAACATGGGAAAAATTAAAACTCTTATTCGTATTGCGGCAGTTGTTGGCCCCACCGCAATCAAAATCATTAAAGATTACGGACCTCAGATACGGCAATTACTTAAAGAAAACCCAGAATTTTTTGACACGTTTAAAAAGCGGCTCACGTCCCTTGGATCTAGCAGTGGGCGTGGGACTAAGCACCTTACTGATCGGGTATCTGTTCTACGCGAACAAGCGGCTTACCTTTATGGGACGGCCAATAACGCACAAACAGCTAAACAAGCCGCGGCATGGCGTGATGAACTCGATAGTATCGCGAAAGCGTTGCCGGTACTTGAACACTTAGACCGGGCGGAAAAGAAGAAGACGAAGAAAACAATCGATATGCACGTCAATGATTTAGCAGCAAAAATTGTGCAGGCAACTCTCGAAGACGATATTGAAGATGCTGAAATCATGACTGAAGAGGATCGTAAACATGAATGAAAACATGGATGTTACCTCTCAGGTCGGCCGTGTTGAACGCCCAACGGCCATTAAACTGTCGGCAATTATGGGTGGAACAGGCGCACTCGTAACGACCGCCAGTCTTTTCATGCCGTTCCTGTCAGTTGTACCTGCAACGATTGAAACTGTTGACCAAGAAGACATCGTAGGATCTTATTTTTCATCACCGTTAATCGAAAATAAAACGATGGGCATACTGCTTTTGCTGCTGTCACTTGTGGCACTATGCGCATCTCTTTGCGTGCTCAGCCAGTGGCAGAACAGGCTCCGCCTATTCATCATTATGTTGTTGCAGCTTGGAACGGGATCATGTGCAGTGTTGTTCTGCGTCCTCTATGGAATGGATCCGAACGTTCATGAAGCGTTAGATCTAGGTGCACATATCGGCATGGGACTAGGTATGGCTGTTGTTGGTGCTATCGTGCTCACCAGTGCAGGTTTAACCACGTTAATCGCGGGGATCCAACAGCAACGTTCATAAAATTCCTGGAACCTCCAAGGGGTAAACGTTTGTGGGCGCGGCTAGAAAGCCGCGCCCACAGTGTTTTTATGATTCGAGAGCCCGTGAAATGTCCGGAGGGAAATAGTCAGGCCCTTTGAGTACTTTGCCATCTTCACGGTAAATAGGCTGGCCGTCGGCTCCCAGCTTTGACAGGTTCGATGCTTGAATCTCATCGAGAACACGCGATAGGGGAATACCTAACTCCAAGGCCATTCCGTAGATCACGTAAATAAGATCACCAAGAGCATCGGCAACTTCAACGGTATCGCGAGCCTGCTCATCAACAGTCTGAGCCTGCGCCCAGGCGTCTTCCATAATTTGACGTGCCTGTGGGCCGTACGCGGCTCCAAGGAGCTCTGCGAACTCTTCGGCGATCAAGCTCAGGCGCATATGGATTCGTTCTCTGGCTGCATCAGGCCTATCAGTAACTATTGGCAGTTTGTAAACCTCATGGAACTGGCGAACAAGGAGTTCGGGTTGATTCGGATCGGGGCGTTGTGGCTGTGAATTCATGTTATCCACCCTACCGTGAAGGCCCGAAAACGGGTTGAATGAATCAGAAATTTTTAACGTATCCCAGATCACACTAAAATTGACCCAAATAATTTTGCAACCCGCTCCAGAGGGTGCTAAATTATTTTCTGTTGCTTGAGGCACTGCTTCGAAAGAGGTTGAGTTTCAACCACCTGCGCGGGTGGCGGAATAGGCAGACGCGCTAGCTTGAGGTGCTAGTCCACGTATAGTGGGTGGGGGTTCAAGTCCCCCTCCGCGCACGGAAAGACCGTTGATTTATCAACGGTCTTTCTTTTTATACTTATAGTCAGTACACAACCTTGTCATAGCGGAGTACAGGTTATAAGCCCTTGTGGGTTGCTCAACATAAATTTGGGCTGAAGTGTCCCGGGTTTTGTTCTGTTTGAGTAGATGGGAATATCTTCGAATATATCAAGAAAGTTTGATCAGGATGCGAAGGAGCGTGTGGTCCGTCTTGTGGAAGACCACATCTTGGCGGAAAACATGTTGGTGCAAGCCGCAGGCAGTAGCTCTAAAGCTGGGCGTCTCGTGGCACACGGCCCGTCAATGGACGCAGGCCCGTCGTGCAGAACCTGTGCCTGAAGATGTGGCCGCCAAGAACGCGAGGCTACGTCGTATCACCAGCTACGCGACACTAACAAGCTGCTGAAGGCCGCTTCGGCTTTTTTCGCATCCGAACCAGGCCACGTTAAGAAATGATCCGGTTTATTGATCAGTATCGGAATTGAACGCATGAGTGCTGTTCATCGGGATAATTACGGTGTCTACGGGGTGCGGAAGATGTGGCATGCTCTTTGCCGTGACGGAATTGATATCGGTGGTGAACAAATTGTGGGTGGCTTACTTTTACGTATATACGCCACTAGGAAAGGGTTCGTGTACACCGCGTTCGTGACCGATGTGTACTCCAGGAGGATTGTCGGGTGGGCGTTATCGGATTCGATGCGAACAGAAGCTTTGCCGCTGCAGGCGCTCAACCAACTGATCGTGTGTGCTTAAGGACACAACAGGGTTTGATTCACCATTCGTATCACGGGTCGCAGTATGTGAGCATCGTCGACAACGAGCGCCTGGCTGAGCACGGGATTGCCGCTTCCACCGGGACGGTTGGCGATTCCTATGACAATGCTCTAGCCGAAAATATTAACGGCTCCTACAACAACGAACTGATCCATACTTGCAGGTGGGATGACGGTGTCGAGGTAGAAAACACGACATTCGAGTCGGTATCCTGATGGAACAAATCACGGCCCCACCAGAGCCTGGACTACCGAACCCCGATCGAGATGGAAGTCGAATTTTGGAAGCAGAACCTGCCACAGGAAATAATAAAAATCAAAGCAAAAGCCTAGGAACAAAACTCGGAGCACTTCATAGAAAGTATTTGCCACTAATGATTATCAGGTCTGTATTATCGGGTGAGCAGTTCTTCAGGTATGAAGCTCTGAGGATGTAGCGATATTGTGAAGGTGTATCGTTTACAAGTCATTATCTAGAAAGTCGTTCCCTGAACAGGAGAAAGAAATGATTTACGGGCTGATACCTATCTTGGTTGGTCTTGCGATCGTGGCGTTTATGAATAACGTTCAACATAAAGCACACATCGCACGGATACAGAAGCAAATTGACACATTGGCCCGATTAACAGGGCATGATGAGGTTACATCCGCATACCTATCAGGCGAAGAAAAAGCGATGATTATTCGCTTAAAGAGCGATGGAAAGTCCGTGGTGGCCATCAAGAAAATTAGAGATATCACTGGGCTTGGTCTGAAAGATGCCAAAGAATATTTTGATAGTTTATAAGTCTGTTGGCTACCTCGCCTCCGAGTAAGAAAACAAGATATTCCATGCCTTTACATTTCGGCCTTATCGGCGATCCGATCGAACACTCGCTGTCGCCTCTTATCCATAACACGTCATTTCGTGCGCTTGGCATCGATGCCACGTACTCATTGCTAGAGGTTCCTGATCATGACGTTCCCTCAGCGATCCGCTCCTTCAAAAACCTCGGCATCGCCGGCATCAACGTGACGATGCCATACAAGCGCGCAGTTCTGCCGGCACTCCACGAACTCACGCCTACGGCGGAACTCGCTCAGTCCGTGAACACGGTGGCGTTCCGTGACAATCAGATTATCGGCCATTCCACAGATGGCTTGGGAATGCTTAAACCGTTGCGCGATGCAGGCATCGATCTTTCCCATGAACATATTTTAATTTTGGGGTCCGGGGGAGCGGGTACGTCGGTAGCGCTGGCGGCAGCACAATCTGGAGCACGCCGCGTCACACTCATGAATCGCGAAGGGGCAGGCTTAGAGCGGGCCCATCGCCTTGCCGCCAGAATCCGTGAATTGCCGGACGAATCGTGCACGATCGGCGTCGTCCCACTTGCTACCACAGTTGAGACGGAACGTTGTGTACGTGACGCAACGGTTATTTTGAACTGTACGGCGGCAGGGATGAATCCGAATCCTCACGCCACGCCAGTACCTACGGAGTGGTTGAGTAACCGCCACGTGGTGATGGACGCGGTTTATACGCCGCGCGTAACGCAGTTTCTTCGCGATGCTTCAGTCGCTGGCGCCCGCACCTTCGACGGCTTATCGATGCTCGTTGCGCAGGCCGCCTTGGCGGAAGAACTTTGGCTTGAGTGTACGATGCCAACTGAATATGTGATTGAGGAGCTTGGGAAATCTGCCCAGTTTTCGCTGTGAGGTTTGCTATTTCACAGAAGAGAGATAATCTTGATGTATGGTTACTGATCCACGTCTTGCGTTCGAAAAATTACGTTTTGCACTTGAAGAGTTTCATGCTGCGGCGGTATCGTACCGTGATCCGGATGCGCCCGAAGTCTTGCGCTGTTCGGAAGCGCTTGCCGATGCGTACATTATGTATGACGATACGTTGTTTACTCACTTTGGTATTGAGGCGCCGTTCGATACGTTTGACGATGAGGATTTTGAGGACGACGATTTCGAAGAAGACGACGATATCGATGAATTCGACGACGATTTTGACCTTGATGAAGATATTGTCACTGAAGATATTCGTTAACGCATATTAGGCTGTAGTAAAAATAGGGTTGTCCAGGCTCAAAGCCTGGACAACCCTATTTTATGGCAGCTTCATTCAATGATGGATCCTCAGTTTCCACGCTGTCTGATAGGACTTCGGCCTTGGTGTTGTGTCCTGTCATTGGTGCACGATAATTGAACGATTTACCAGCACATTCTCCATGGAATAATCCAATAAGAGTGCTTTTATCTTTATCGTCAAAGGTGAATCCGAAGCTGTTGTATCGTTGCAAAACGGCTGTCATGCGTAGAGCGTATTCGCATTTGAACGCAGAATTATCAGGCATCCATTCTGATGGGCCCTTGTCTTTCTTCACATTGTTTGCTTTTCCATCAACGGCAAGCAAATTCAATGGATCGTTAGCAAACTGTTCCATAACGTTTTTCCCACCGTTTTTTGCAATCGCCCATGCGCCATGGCGGTAGGCATATCCTAGCGGGATAACGTGGTCAATCTGAACCTTACTTCCGCTTTCTTTCCCGCGTTTAAAATCGATAATTTTTCCGGTGTATGGATCGTTGAGCTTTCCGGAATAGACGGTCGCGTTGCGGCATCCGCTCTTACCCTTTTTCACACCCTGGGTGATATCTTGGATTCCGGGTTCTTCAGAATAATCAGTATCAAAGAGATCTCGCGAGAGAATATCATTGCGTGTATCGCACTTGTTATGATCGACATCTTTCCAAGCGCTACCAAATAGATTGGTACGATTTCCAGAATAAAGCTGGCCGTGATGAGGATCGGGATTGTCGGCTGTCATGTGATTTTGAAGAAAATTGATAGCCTGTTCTGACGTGAGAGTTATATCGTCAGGAGTGTTTGCTGAGAGCTGAGCTGGCGTCAGTGCCAAAACAGCGGAAAGCAGTACGTTAGTTAACATTGCGGCTTCTTTCTTTTGCGTTTTCTGCCACTACCAGAGTAAGAAGAAAACGCAGATAGTGTGGACGCTTTACGAAAATGCAACGAAATTCATCCCAACGTATGATCCTCTTGTCATTCTAAAAGATGACAAGAAGAAGGGGTAATTTTGAACTTTTTAGTGTTAGACGGTTACTTCGCTGAGCACGTCATCAACTGGTGCCGGAAGAGCGCTGAGATCCAGCGCGAGGAGTTGATCGAATTGTGCGGCGGTACGAGCGCCAGAAAGCACACTGGCCACGTGATCGCGCGCAAGTAGCCATGCCAATGAAACATCGGCTGGTGTGCGGCCCAACCCATCCGCTGCCTTAATCACTGCCTCCACGCTACGCCGTGAATCAGAATCCAAGTAGCGATCAACGGTGGCAGAGAGATGCTCGGTAGCTGCACGCGATGTGGCAGGGATTGTGTTGCGGTACTTTCCCGTCAAAACACCAGCAGCGAGCGGCGATTGTGCAATGATTCCCAGCCCAAACGCTCCGCACACAGCAGACACATTGTCTTCCACCGTACGATCAAGTAACGAATAATCGGCGTTCACACTGGCAAGATCCGTCAGCCGCATATCCGAAAGATATTGAGCCACGCGCGCAATCTGCCATGCAGGGTGGTTGGCAAGCCCAATGTAGCGAGCCTTACCGGAGGTCACCAATGCCGCCAGTGTTTCGATCATCTCGCGGAACGGCACGTCGTGATCAGGCGCAGCAATGGACACAATATCTAGATGATCAGTTCCGAGTTCGCCCAGAATCTGATCCACAGACGCAATAATTCCACTGCGTGACGAATCTTGAATAACACGCCCGCCATGTACGCTCAGGCCGATGTGCGCAGAAAGAACGAGTTCGGTGCGATCCACGTCGCCGTCGAACATACTGCCCAAAACCCCGATCGCTTGCCCTTCGCCGTAAAGCGGAGAAATGTCAACCAGGTTCCCGCCATGGTCAATGAGGGAGCGAACCATGCGCGCCGCGTCGTCATATTCAGTATCGCGTCCCCACGTGAGGGTTCCCAGGCCAATCTGGCCGACGCGCAATCCGGATGTTCCAACCTTGTTCTTCTTCACATGTGTCAGCCTAATAGACTTTCGTGTTGGAGGGTAATGTGAGCACGTGGGTATTTTTGAAGCAATTATTTTAGGTATCGTTCAGGGGCTTACTGAGTTCCTTCCGATTTCGTCCTCTGCACACTTGCGTATCGTGGGGGATTTGTTCCCTGGCTTGGGTGATCCTGGTGTCACGTTCACTGCCGTGACTCAGATTGGCACCGAAGCCGCGGTGATTATGTATTTTTGGAAAGATATTGTGCGGATTATTTCCGCGTGGTTTATGGCGTTGCCGTTTGGGCCATGGAAGAATCGCGTTCCGCAGTCGGATCCAGACGTTCGGCTTGGATGGATCGTTATTTTCGGCACCATGCCAATCGTTGTGTTAGGGTTGCTTCTTGAAGATGCGATCGATTCTGTGTTCCGGAATATGTATATTACGGCTCTGATGCTTGCAGTTTTCGCGGTATTCTTGGGGGTAGCGGATCGAATCTCAAAGCGCCGGTTGGTGTTGGAGCAGATGTCGTTGCGTGACGGGATTATTCTTGGTTTCGCTCAGGCTATGGCGTTGATTCCTGGCGTTTCGCGTTCTGGCGGCACGATTACGGTTGGTTTGTTGCTTGGGTATACGCGGAGCGCGGCGGCTCGCGTCTCGTTCCTGCTGGCAATTCCTGCCGTGTTGGGTTCTGGTTTTTACCGTTTGCTTTCTGACAACGGGACTGCGTCTCACGTGGGTGCCATGCCAACGTTAGTTGCGACTCTGGTTGCGTTTGTTGTTGGGTACGCGGTGATCGTATGGTTTTTGCGTTTGATTGAGACCACGTCGTACATGCCGTTCGTTGTGTACCGTTTGGTAGTTGCAGTGGCTGTGGTGGCGTTGCTTTCTGCCGGCTTGCTCCACGTTTACTGAGGAGAATTGCGATGGTTTTATCAGCAGCCTTATTTGACATGGACGGTACGTTAACTGATTCCGAGATTCTGTGGTTTGAAGCGGAAAGGTCAGTTTTCGCACGGTACGGGAAGCCATGGAACGACGGCGATCAGAACGATTTGATCGGCCGCGCAATTGAGGATTCATGCCGGCTTTTGGTTGATCGGCTGGAACTGCCGTTGACTCCTGACGAACTTGGCCCGATGCTTGTTGCTGAAGTTGTTCATCAGGCTAAGACTCGTGGTATGCCGTGGCGTCCAGGGGCTCGTGAACTTTTGGAAGAATGTGCCCAGCGGAGGATTCCTACTGCACTCGTCACATCGTCCTACCGTGAATTCGCTCAGCTAACGTTGGATGCTGCTCCGGAAGGTACGTTGACTGTGGCCGTGACTGGTGACGAACTTCCGGTTGGCCGCGGCAAGCCGGATCCGTTGCCATACCTGTTGGCTGCCGAAAAACTAGGTGTTGATATCACCACGTGTGTGGCTTTCGAAGATTCACGCCCAGGTATTCGTTCGGCTCATGCGTCTGGCGCTCTGACGATCGCCGTTCCATTCCAGGTAGAGATCCCGATGCTTGATGGGCTTGTGATCGTGGAATCGTTAGAGGAACTCAGCGTTGATGTTCTGGAGCAGATGGTGGCCGCTGCGCGGTAAGGAGCTTTTCAACTCCTTCTGCGCTCATCTCTGGAACAACGTTTCCAAACGCAGGGCAGATCGACGAAAAATGGCACCAGTTACACAGCGGGCCTTTTTTGGCTTCGAAGTGAGCGTCGTCGATCCGCCCGCGGATGGCAGACCACACGTGGTTTAGTTCGTTGGTGGTAGCCTCGACGTCGGCTGGAACCGGATCGTAGGTGAGTACTCGTTTATCCTTCAAATAGAGGAGTTGAGTGCGTAGTGGCAGTGTGCCTTCTTCATAAAATAACGCCGTAGCGTAGAAGCGCATTTGGAAAATCGCTCCATCTTGGAAGCGTGGAGCAGGGGATTTCCCGGTTTTATAATCAACGATTCGCAAGGCTCCGTTGGGTGCCTTATCGAGCCGATCGATGATGCCGCGAATGGCCAAGCCGGAAGGTAGCGTGGCATTGACGAATCGTTCGCGTCCGTGTGGCTCCAGATACTGAGGGTTTTCTAGAGTGAAGTAGGACGAAATGAGCGGACGTGCTGATTCTAACCACGTGGTAAACGACTCAGAATCAGTGAAAAGTTCGGCATCAGCGGGAGACTTTTCGGCATGTTGCTCCCAGATATTTTCTAAAGATTCTTGTGCGAGCGCTTCGCCACGTTCAGATGCGGGAACATCGTAAAGACGTTCAAGAACGGAGTGGACGATCGTTCCGCGAAGGGCCTCTAACGATGGGGGTTCAGTAAGCCGATCGATAACACGGAATCGGAACTTGAGCGGGCAGGAACGGAAATCGGATACCCGTGACGGGGAAAGAGCTGCATGAATAGTGGCCATATCTCTATTAAAACACGGGTTTATCGGACAGGCCGAGGCAGCTTGATGGAGCTACTGGTATTCCTCATGTGAATGCCAGTATTTTTCACAGTTTTGTCGCTGACGCCACCACTTAGGGTCACGTAAGATTGATAGGTGACTACATATCCTCATCCTTTAGGCGCCCAGCGCCGCCGTGGCCCATTCCGTGCGGGCGAACGCGTGCAATTAACCGATACTAAGAACCGTAAGTACACCGTGATGCTCACCCAGGATGGTTTTTTCCAATCCCAACGTGGCAGCTTCCGGCACAGTGAGCTCATTGGGAAAGAAGAAGGTACGGTTATCGATACCGCAACCGGTCACCGCCTATTGGCGTTACGCCCGTTGATTAACGATTACGTGCTCTCTATGCCTCGTGGTGCAACAGTTGTGTACCCGAAAGATGCTGGCCAGATCATCCAGCAGGCTGATATTTTCCCTGGTGCTCACGTAGTCGAAGCCGGTTTAGGCTCAGGTGCGTTGGCGATGTCTCTACTGTCTGCTGTTGGCATGGAAGGCCACTTGACCTCCGTTGAACGCCGTCCAGAATTTGCTGAAATTGCGAAAGCAAATGTTGAATCCTGGTTCGGTCCGCAACTTCCACCATGGGACGTGGTCCTTGGTGATCTTGATGCCGTGCTGGATTCTATGGAAGAAGGCTCGATCGATACCGTTGTGCTGGATATGCTTGCGCCATGGGAGAACATCGGATCTGCATCACATGCATTGCGTTCCGGTGGTGTCATTATTGGGTACGTGGCAACCACAACCCAGATGTCTCGCTTCGTTGAAGATCTTCGCGCATCCGAATGCTTCACCGAACCTGAATCATCTGAAACGATGGTTCGTACGTGGCATCTTGATGGCTTGTCAGTTCGGCCGGATCACCGCATGGTTGCACACACCGGATTCCTTGTTGTAGCACGCCGGATTGGGCGCGAATCCACTCCGTTAATCCCAACAAAACGTCCAGCCCCAGCTGCCCATTCTGAACCACTTGCATGGCAAGCGGAAGATTTCAAAGAACGGGCGATGTCAGAAAAGAAGTTGCGTAAGGTTCGTCGCGATGTTGCTCGCCGTGCCGACGTCGAAATTTCTGGCACGTCTGAAGCCGGGGAAAACACTGCAGCGATGAACGCACAACTGGATGCGGAATCGCAGGCACGTGTTGAAGAAAAGCGCCGCGCTCGAATGAACCAGCAGAACGACTAGAAGAATAGTGATGACCACCCAGGAACCTGATCTCAGAGCCCTAGCCCAACAAAATCGCGAACTGAGCAAGGCACTTGCTTCTGCGCGGGAACGTATCAAGGAATTGAGTAACCACCTCGAATCCTTATCGAAACCGCCCAACACGTTCGCAACTTTTGTGAGCGCGCAGACGTCCCAACATACGGCTACTGTGCTGCAGGCAGGCAAGCAACTTGACGTCACGGCCGCCGCTTGGGTGTCTCTCGCAGTTGTTAAACCTGGCCAAGAAGTTCTCCTCAACGAACGTCAAGTGATTATTGGGGTGGGCACCTATCCTAAAGTCGGCCAGGCTGTTGCTGTAGAAAACATCGTTGATCCTGATCGAATCTTGATCACGGCTGTTGGCGGGGAAACCCGGATTGTTCGCCTGGCCGGGCGCCTCAAAGAACAAGGCGTCCGGGTAGGGGACATGGTGCTAGCAGATCTTGGTACTGGTTTCGCTCTCGAACAAGTGGAACGCCCAGATGTGGCACAACTTCTCCTAGAAGAAACGCCACATGTTCCATATGAACAGATTGGTGGCTTAGCACCTCAAATTGATGAGTTGCGTGACGCGATCGAACTTCCTTTCTTGCATCCAGAACTTTACCGAGATCATGGGCTCAAACCACCAAAAGGCGTGCTGCTATATGGCCCTCCAGGCGTTGGTAAAACCCTTATTGCTCGCGCGGTTGCAACGTCACTATCACGGATGTTCGGAGAAGAAAACGCATACTTCCTCAATATTAAAGGCCCGCAACTGCTTGATAAGTTCGTCGGCCAAACAGAACGCCAAATCCGCGAAATCTTCGAACGCGCCCGCGAAAAAGCATCCCATGGGATACCTGTGGTGATCTTCTTCGATGAAATGGAAGCACTCTTCCGCACCCGCGGTTCTGGCGTCTCGTCTGATGTGGAAACAACCATCGTTCCACAGCTCCTCGCAGAAATTGATGGGGTAGAACAGCTCGATAACGTGATTGTTATTGGTGCCTCCAACCGTGAAGATATGATCGATCCAGCAATTTTGCGGCCAGGCCGCTTGGATGTGAAGATCAACATTTCGCGCCCAGATTATGATGGAGCCATCGATATCCTCGGCAAATATTTGACCGTTGACGTGCCTCTTCACGAATCTGAAGTTGCCGAACACGGTAGTCCAGAAAATGCTGTTCGTGCCATGATTCGATCCACTGTGGATAACTTATGGCAGGAATGCCCGAAAAACGCGTATGTTGATGTTACGTACCGTGATGGAACTAGCGAAACGCTCTACGCTCACCACGTTGTGTCCGGCGCTATGCTGGCAGCGATCGTTGAACGCGCAAAGAAATTTGCGATTAAAGATCTGCTAGCAACCGGGGAACGCGGGCTACGAACGCAGCACCTTATCAACGCGGTTCAGGCAGATCTCACCGAAAATGAAGCCTTAGCCCACGTTGATAACCCACAAGAGTGGGCACGCATTCAAGGCCGGCATGACATCGTGGCTGTGCGCCGATCTGTTCGCTAACCAGACATAGAAAGACCAGGAATGAGTATTCGCAGAATAGTTGGGCTCGAAACCGAGTTCGGGATTCTTGATCTGAACGCACAAACCCAAGATCCCTTTGGATTGAGTGCAGCGGTGGTTGATGCTTACGTGCGCCACACGTCTGATCCAGTAGCAGCATGGGATTTTTATTCAGAAGATCCGCTTAACGATGCTCGTGGATTTAGAGTTGGGCCACGGCATGCTCACCCAGATCAACTCACGAACAATCCGGTGCCGCCTTTACGCGATATGCTCCCTGGTACACCCATCACCAACGTAGCGTTGGCAAACGGCGGGCGCTGGTACGTGGATCATGCCCACCCGGAATACTCTAGCCCGGAAGTCACGAATCCGTACGATGCTGTTTTGTGGGATCGTGCAGGAGAAGCCATCGCTCAAGAAACGATGGCGTACCTAGCAAACGGCGGCCACAACGTCGTCGTCTATAAAAACAACGTCGATGGAAAAGGTGCTGCCTACGGTAGCCACGAAAACTATCTCCTCACACGCGCCGTGCCTTTCAACGATGCGATCCGTTACCTCACACCATTCTTCGTTTCGCGGCCAATCTTGTGCGGAACAGGCCGAATCGGGCTGGGCCAAGCCTCCCAAGCCCCAGGCTTCCAAATCTCGCAACGCGCAGACTACGTTGAAAACGCGGTAGGCCTCGAAACCACATTCAACCGGCCAATTATTAATACACGCGACGAACCCCACGCGGATGCTAGCCGCTACCGCAGGCTCCACGTGATCGGGGGCGATGCAAACCAGTTTGATTACTCAACACTCCTCAAAATCGGCACCACAAACCTGGTGTTGTGGATGCTTGAACAAGACGCGATGCCGCTGGATCTCGAAGCCCTCGTGCTCTTCGAACCCGTTGCCGCTACCTGGGAAATATCGCACGATCCTACACTCAAACGTGCAGTCGATATGCATGATGGATCGTCACGCACGGCACTCGATATTCAAGAAATCTACCTAGATGCCGTGCGCACCACCCTGGAGCGCACCGGAATAGACGATCCTGAAACGTGGGAATTCGTGCGCCTCTGGCAAGAAACGCTCGATACGCTCGCCACCGATATGTTCGCGGCCGCCCCACGCATCGAATGGATCGCCAAATATCAGATGCTTAACCACATGCGGCACCGCCAGGGGAGCACGTGGGATTCTGATGCGCTCCGGGCCTTCGATCTGCAATGGCACGATTTGCGGCCAGAATCATCGATCGTGCGCCGTTTGGATTCGGCTGGCCGAATTGATCGTCTCTTCACTCCGCAACAGGTAGCCCACGCAGCCCACCACGCTCCTGAAGGAACACGTGCCGCGCTACGTGCCCGCATCCTCCGCGAACACGGAACACGTGCCCTCACGGTGGGGTGGGCATCAGCCCACGTTGCCACCGCCGATTCCACGCAACACATCCACTTCTTAGATCCATATAAGACAGAACTGTAAGGAGCCTTTCATGAGCGAACAAGATTTCCTCCGCCACCGCAGCGAATCGCAGTACACAGAAGAAACATTCGAATCAGAAACCGGCGCGGCACCATTTGATGTGGACGCGCTTCTGGACGATATCGATTCAATCCTTGAAACGAACGCTTCGTCGTTTGTGCAGGGCTTCGTGCAAAAGGGCGGCCAGTGATACAGCGGATTATGGGCATCGAAACTGAGTATGGCGTGGCCTGCTCAGATTTTTCGGGTGCCCATGTTGATCGGGACGTCGCGGATGTTACTGCGCAGATTTTCGCTGATATGCAGGCGCGCACAGGTGCCACGTCTGCCTTTTTGGGCAACGGCGGCCGGCTCTACCTGGATATTGGCGATCATCCGGAATATGCCACGGCGGAGTGTACACAATTGGCGGACGTCTTGGCGCAGGACCGCGCCGGCGATCAGATGTTGGCCCAGATGGCATTGGACGCAGAACCACGGTTGAGTGCGCCGGATGCGCCGGTGCGGGTTCATCTGTTTAAGAACAACGTGGATGCGGCATCGCATTCGTATGGCTGCCACGAAAATTATTTGGTGCGCCGCAGGCTTGATTTTATGGACCGGTTGAACGATTTAGTGCCGTTTTTCGTGTCGCGCCAGTTGTTAGTGGGGGCGGGTTACGTTCATCGGGAACCGGGCACAGTTCGCTTTGAGCTGTCACAGCGGGCACGGCATATGCATGGGGCAATTTCTACGTCGTCCACGCGTACGCGCCCGATGATTAACACACGCGATGAACCGCACGCAGATTCCGAACACTATCGGCGTATGCACGTGATCGTGGGGGATTCGAACATGAGCGAGTCCGCCACGCTTCTGAAAGTTGGTATGACGTGCGCTGTGTTGAACGTGATGGAGTCTGGGGTCCGATTGCCTGCAGTTTCTTTGGCAGATCCGATGGACGCGATTCGGCGTATTGCCCGCGATCCTTCTGGGAAGGCTACGTTGCAGTTGGAGAACGGATCTGTGACGTCCGCGCATGATATTCAGCGTGCCGTTTTCGATACGGTTGCGGGGCATTATGATCGCGAGGGCTGGTTGGATGCGTCCGATCCGTTGATACTTCGCGTTTTTGACTTGTGGTCCAGGGCGCTTGACGCGTTTAGTTCTGGCGATTTTTCCCACGTTCGTACCGAGTTGGAATGGGTAGCGAAGTACGAATTGATCACGCGTTATCGGCATCGTTATGGGGTGGCGTTGAGCGACGATCGTATTTCCCGCCTCGAACTTGCTTGGCACGACATTTCGCCTGCTGGGTTGCGTCCGCGTTTGGAGAGCACCGGTGTGTTACGGCGTGTGTTGAGGGACGACGACGTCGCGACCGCTCTTGTTGATCCTCCGATGACATCTCGTGCGCGCATTCGTTCAGCGTTCATTAAGGCGGCCCAAGATCATCGCCGCGACTATGCTGTTGATTGGGGGCTTGTTCGGCTGTTTAACGAAGGAACCGGAACAACGATCCATTTAGATGATCCGTTTGCTGTGGCAGACACCGTGGTTGATACGTTGATTGATTCGATGGAGGCATAGATGAATAAAGTGGTGGCGGGAGCCTTAGCATTATTCGGCTTTATTTTAGGAATCGCAATCTCTACGGTGATCTGGAACGTTACGCATGAGAGAGGGGAATTTTCTCTCCGTGTAGAGGGGAATTTTGGCGCGGTAGTTACAGTGACAACTACCGGCGAACCCGCTTCAGATAAGCGTGACGTTCGCTTCCTCATGTCGGGTAGCGGCCGTGAAATCACGAAGGATCAACAGGTGCTCATGCGAGCAACGAAGTTTACGGCATCTGGCTATGAGTGGTCTCAAGTTGCAGATCTGCCCACCATCGTGAGCGGGGTAGCGAATTCGAAGTCAGTAGGGAAGCTAGCGGACGTCGTCGTCGGAAAAAAAGAAGGCTCCCGTTTGGCGATTATTCAGCCAACTGACGGGCACGTCTCAATCACTATCGTGGATATCCTACCTACCCGAATCGCGGGAACCCAACAAACTCAAATTACAGATCCTCTTATCCCACAAATCACAAGTAACGACGACGGCGTGCCAGTACCTAGCGCAATCTCTGGAGAAATCGGGAACGTTAAAGTTGCTCCAATCATCGTGGGTAAAGGTGCGCAAATCACGGATGGTGATATTGTGTACGCCAACTATGTTCTTGCAAAAGCGGATGGAAGCGTGATCGAAAGTACGTTCACAAATGGTAACCCACCTGCGTATATCGCGGTGGAAGATGTGTTCCCGGGGCTTCATGCAGGGCTTGTTGATCAACGCGTCGGTTCGCGTGTGGCTATTGTTGTTCCATCAGCGCAAGCGCAAGGAGAAGGCGATGTCATCATTGTTGTTGATATCCTTGCTGTAGCTGATAAAAAGCCAAGCGCAAAATCTACAAATGTTTAATACGTCTCTGAGCGCAAAGGAGAACCCGTGCTCACATCAATTCCGTCCCCACCACAGTCAGTGTGGATGCTTGGCCCAATCCCGATCCGAGCCTACGCTTTGTTTATCCTCGCCGGGATTTTAATCGCGTGGTATATGGGAGATAAACGTTACCAACGGCGTGGGGGGCCAGAAAACGTGTCTGAAGATATCGGGATCTGGATGGTGCTGGCGGGTATCGTGGGCGCACGCATTTACCACGTGATTACCTCACCTACTGCATACTTTGGTGATCACGGGGATTGGACGAAGATCTTTCGCATTTGGGAAGGCGGCTTGGGCATTTGGGGCGCGGTGCTCTTTGGTGCTCTGGCGGCCTGGCTGATGCTACGCCGGTACAATTTGCGCTTCGGTGCGTTCGCAGATGCCTTTATTCCAGGCGTGATGCTAGCTCAGGCGATTGGCCGAATGGGTAATTATTTCAACCAGGAACTTTTTGGTGCACCAACGGACGTGCCATGGGCGTTGGAAATCGACGATGCTCACCTGCCAGCCGGATTCCCTTCTGGAACGACCTTCCATCCTACCTTCCTCTATGAGATGCTGTGGTGTATCGCTGGGTTCATGTTCTTGCTGTGGGCAGAACGTAAGTTTTCATTGCACGGCGGGCAAGTGTTGGCGCTCTACATTATTGTGTACACGCTGGGGCGCGTGTGGATTGAATATCTGCGGATTGATGATGCCACTATGATTATGGGGCTCCGATTGAACGTGTGGACCTCGTTAATTGTGTGCGTAGGCGGAATTTTGGCATTCTTCTGGTTGCGTGATCGGCTCAAAACTCATCCAGAAATGGCAGATATTTATCGAGTTCAGCCAGAAGTAACAGACGAACAAAAAGTAATCGGGTAGGATAGACATCATGCGTAGAGCGAAAATTGTATGTACTTTAGGTCCTGCGGTTAATTCCAAGGATCAGATTCTTGAATTGGTGAAGGCTGGCATGAACGTGGCCCGCATCAATGCCTCTCACGGCTCGCATGAAGAGCACGAAGAGCGCATCGATTGGGTTCGTCAAGCCTCCGAAGAACTCCGGAAGCCAGTGGCTGTTCTTGTGGATCTTCAAGGTCCAAAGATTCGCCTTGGGCGTTTTGCAGAAGGCCCCGTGCTTCTGAACACAGGTGATATTTTCACGATCACCACTGATGATATTCAGGGCGATAAGGATCGCGTGTCCACCACATTTAAGGGTCTGCCAGGGGATTGTTCCGAAGGTGATTTGATTCTTATTGACGATGGCAAGGTGCAGGTACGTGTACTTTCTGTGGAAGGAAATGACGTCCGTACCCAGGTTCTTGTTGGCGGAACTGTGTCCAACAACAAGGGCGTGAACCTGCCAGGTGTGGCTGTTTCTGTTCCAGCTCTGTCCGAAAAGGATAAGGAAGATCTGGAATGGGGCCTCGAATACGGTGCTGATTTGATCGCGCTGTCATTCGTCCGTTCGCCAAAGGATATCGATGACGTCCACGAAGTTATGGATCGTGTTGGCCGCCGTATCCCTGTTATTGCGAAGATTGAAAAGCCACAGGCTGTAAATGTTCTTGAAGATATTGTTCGAGCATTCGATGGTTTGATGGTGGCGCGTGGTGATTTGGGTGTGGAACTTCCACTCCAGCAGGTGCCGATCGTGCAGAAGCATGCAATTTCCATTGCACGCCGTAATGCGAAGCCAGTTATCGTGGCAACGCAGGTTCTGGAATCCATGATCTCGGCTCCAACCCCAACTCGTGCAGAAACGTCTGACTGTGCTAATGCGATTCTTGATGGTGCCGATGCGGTTATGCTTTCTGGCGAAACCTCGGTGGGTAAGTACCCGATCATTTGTGTTCAAACAATGGCGTCGATCATTGAATACACGGAAGAACACGGTATTGAATCTATCCCGCGTATCGGCAACCTGCACCGTACTCGCAATGGCGTGATTACCCGTTCTGCTATGGATATTGGTGAAGCAATCGGCGTGAAGTTCATTGCCGTCTTTACTTCGTCTGGCCAGACTGCCCGCCGTATGTCTCGCCTCCGTGGCCGTATTCCACTTGTTGTCTTTACAGATAACGAACAGGTACGCCGCCAGCTGGCACTCTCGTGGGGTCTTGACACCCTCACCTTGGCACCAGTCTCATCTACCGATGAAATGGTTGACCAGGTTGATGATGTGTTGCGTAAGGAAGGTCTTGCCGTGGATGGCGATCGCGTTGTGATCGTTTCCGGTATGCCACCAGGCGTTGTTGGTTCCACTAACACGATTCGCATTCACAAGATGGGTGAGACACGCCGTTGATGTGGAAAACGATAATGTGATTCTTGCCTAATTGAGGTGAGTTCGCAGGATAACCAATGATCGTGTAAGGTTGTGGTTGTCCATCGCTCCTGTGGTGGAATTGGCAGACACACAGCACTCAAAATGCTGCGCCGAAAGGCATGAGGGTTCGAGTCCCTCCGGGAGCACTTTTTACTGCGCAAAGGCGCGCATAGCTAGCGCGTTGAGCGCGTTTACACCAACAGTATGTATGCCTAGGAGGCCATCGTGGCAGAGATGATGGATGATTCTCAGTTTGAGGATCTTGATCAAGATACTAATCCACGTGAGGTGCGCGCTCTTGTAGTTGAAGATGAAACCTTGATCCGTTTGGACATCGTTGAAACGCTTCGTGAAGCTGGCTTCAACATTGTTGCTGAAGGTTCGAATGGTGAAGAAGCAATTGCTCTTGCCGCAGAACACGAACCTGATCTGATCGTTATGGATGTGAAGATGCCAGGTCTCGATGGTGTTTCTGCCGCAGAACGCATCCTTGCCAGCCAGCGTTGTGCGATTGTTATGCTCACCGCGTTCTCCCAAAAAGAGATTGTTGATCGTGCCCGTGATGCCGGCGCCATGGCATTCTTGGTTAAGCCATTCAGCCCAACCGATCTGCTTCCTGCAGTGGAAATCGCGTTATCACGGCACCAAGAAATCGTTTCACTTGAAGCGGAAGTAACATCGCTGTCTGAACAGTTCGAAACTCGTAAGCGGGTCGATCGCGCCAAGGGCTTGTTGCAGGACAAGATGGGGCTCACGGAACCAGAAGCCTTCCGATGGATTCAAAAGACTTCTATGAACCGCCGCCTCACCATGCGCGAAGTTGCTGATGCGGTTATTGACCAGGTTGGCGAATAAACACACACGTCATTCTGCCAGTTGCGGTTAATTCGTTTTCAGCATCCACAATATCAACGTGAGCAGTAAGTGATCTGTGCCCTGCACGGATCACTTTTGCATACGCTGTGGCAGTGCCAGTCAGGTTCGGTGCTAGTTGAGAAATATTGAGTTCAGTACCTACCGCAATTCGGCCTTCTGGCGCATTCAGCAAAGCTAACCGGGATGCGGCATCCTCAACTAAAAAAGCGTTCGCACCACCATGGAGCACGCCAAAGGGCTGTAAACTGCCAGCTGTTGGGATTTGCTCAACCACCTCAGAAACTGAAGCAGAAAGAACCGTAACCTGCATTCGTGCGGCCAGTTCGGCGTCGTTAATAGTTAAAACGTCACGTGTCATAAAAATAAGTCTACCTGTCCGGTAGGCTTAGAACGTGACTGAAAAAACGATGCTTCTCCTTGATGGCCACTCGATGGCCTTCCGCTCATTCTTCGCCCTGCCAGCCGATTCGTTCAGAACTGCGCAAGGGCAATACACGAATGCCGTCCACGGATTTATCAATACTCTCCTGCGCCTCATCAACGATTACAAACCCACCCACATCGCGGTGGCGTTCGATCTGCCAGGCGGTACTTTCCGTACCCGTGAATACGGAGAATACAAAGGGGGGCGCGCCAAAACTCCCGAAGAATTCAAAGGGCAAATCGGGGTTATCCAGGAAGTCCTCAACGTCATGGGTATTTCGTGGCTCACGGTGGACGATTACGAAGCCGATGATATCGTTGCCACACTATCGGCGCGTGGTGAAGCCGAAGGCATGAATGTTTTTATTGCGTCAGGCGATAAAGATTCCTACCAGCTCGTGTCGGACTTGACGTCGGTTGTCTACCCGATGCCACGCTCTCAAATGCTCCTCTTAAACCCGGCAGGCGTGGAAGAACGAACCGGTGTGCGCCCCGATCAATACTCTGACCTCGCGGCACTCGTGGGTGAAAAAGCCGATAACCTTCCCGGTGTTCCCGGTGTTGGGCCAAAAACTGCGGCCAAATGGCTTAACCAGTACGGTGGTTTGGGGCAGTTGCTCGATCACGCCGAAGAAATCAAAGGCAAAGCAGGGCAGTCCTTACGTGACAACATAGAACAAGTGCGGCTCAACCGTGTGCTCAACAAACTCGTTCGCGATCTTGATATCGTGCCAAACCTCGATCAACTGGTGCCGATGGGAGTAGAACGTCAGGCACTTCACGAACTCTTTGACACCCTGGATTTCACCACGTTGCGCACGCGCGTGCTTGCCGAACTGCCAATTCGGGAAGGTAGCGAAGATGTAGTTGAGGAAGCCGATAAGCCTGAAGCGCGGGACGTGACGTTGTGGGAAGGTAGCTGCGGTGCTTTTCTTGCTGAACACGCAGGACCTTACGCGATTGCCATTGAAGGAAACGGGAAACCTGGCGCTGGAAGCGTTGCGCGTTTCGCGTGTGCTGCGCGGGACGGATACGTTTTTGGCGGCGAACCAGCCCTGATATCTGAAGAAGATTCGGCCGCGTTCAGTGCGTTACTTTCCGATCCGAACGTTGGCAAAATTGGGCACAGTATGAAGGTTCAGATCCACGCATGGCTAGGGGAGGGGTACACTCTGGCTGGGATCGTTGGCGATACGGAAATCGACGCATACCTTTTACACCCTGACCAACGCACATATGATTTCACCGATCTCGTTCAACGGTATCTTGCGATCGATCTTGGCGGAGGCGCGCAAGATACTCTGGGCATCGGACTTGATGGCGAAATTGTGGACGATCTTGCGGCTCGCGCTGTGGCTACTCACGATCTGCGGGATGCGTTTGCTCGTGCTTTGGAAACCGAAGAACAAAGCGATGCGTTGCGCGAAATGGAATTGAGAGTCTGTGATGTGTTGGCGCGCATGGAGCAACGCGGCATCGCGGTAGATGCGGACCAACTCGCACGCCTTCACGCGGATTTTGATGCGCGAGTCAATCAGGCTGCCACCCAGGCGTGGGAGGCGATCGGGGATTCGTCAGTAAATCTTTCTAGCCCGAAGCAGCTTCAAGCCGTGTTATTCGATCAACTAGGGCTTCCAAAAACAAAGAAAACAAAGTCTGGCTACACAACAAACGCCGATGCTCTTGAACAATTGCTAGTCAAGATCAGCATGCGTGAAGACGATCAGGCGTTAGCAGGCCAGAACTTCCTAACGGGACTCTTGGCTCACCGCGATGCGATCAAATTGCGTCAATCTGTTGAAGGCTTACAGCGCTCACTAGGTGACGATCAGCGGATTCGTACCACATATCAGCAAACTGTGGCGGCTACCGGCCGGCTATCGTCCACTGATCCAAACCTGCAAAATATTCATGCACGCACGGAAGAAGGCCAGAAAATTCGTGAAGTATTCGTGCCAGGTGACGGCTACGATTACTTGATGACCGCCGATTATTCACAGATCGAAATGCGATTGATGGCCCATTTATCAGGAGATGCGGAACTCATCGTTGCATTTAATGCGGGTGCTGATCTGCACAACTATGTTGCTTCACGCGTGTTTGGTGTTGCTGAATCTGAGGTGACGCCAGCACAGAGATCGAAGATCAAAGCCATGTCATATGGCCTGGTATATGGGTTGTCTGCTTTTGGGCTCTCCGCACAGTTGAAGATCCCAGTGCCAGAGGCACAAAACTTGATGGACGGGTATTTCTCTCGGTTTGGCCGAGTAAAGGAATACTTGGATGGGTTAGTGGCTCAAGCCCGTAAAGATGGCTTCACTCAAACGTTGCTTGGCCGGCGCCGATACCTGCCAGAGCTTTCTTCTACGAACCGGCAAGTGCGCGAGTCAGCAGAGCGTATGGCGCTGAACGCACCAATCCAGGGATCTGCCGCGGATATTATCAAGATCGCCATGCTGAATGTGGAACGGGAATTGGCTGCGGCGCAACTATCGTCGCGTGTTCTCCTTCAAGTGCATGACGAACTTGTACTCGAAGTCGCCGCGTCAGAAGCCGAACAGGTTGAAGCTATCGTACGTGAGCAGATGGGGAACGCCTGGGAGTTATCAGTACCGTTATCGGTGGGGGTGGGCATCGGCCGTAATTGGCGCGATGCCGCCCACTGATCGGCCTACCATTTGATCGATCGAATCATCAGTGTGCCGGGCAGGATAGGGGAGCGCTCTGGCCCCCATCCACCCCACACAACAGTCCGGCCAGCAGGCCACGGTGGTTCGAACAGCTCGTCGATCGTAAAACCAGAATCGATCAGCGAATTAATGTGGTCTGAGAGCGTGTGATGAAATTCGGCGTAATCGAGAGTAGACGAACCGCGTTCAATATATGGTGTTCGGTCGAAATATGAACGATGTGCCGTGAGCCCATGATGGGTAGGGTCATCTGGGAACATCCAGCGGGTTGGATGCAGTGCTGAAAAAGCCCAGACCCCGCCTGGGCGTAAAACTCGTGCAACCTCACGGTGAACATCCCCAAGGTCGGGAACAAATGGCAACACGCCAAAACTGGTGAACACTACGTCAAATTCCGCATCTTTAAACGGAAGGTGACGTGCATCGGCACGCAGGAGCTCGACGTCGATACCAACCTCACGATTCAACCGTGCGGCATGGTCCAACATTCCGTCCGCAAGATCGGTAGCCACCACGCGAACCCCACGCGATGCCAAATAACGGGAGCACTGCGCAGCCCCTGCACCAATTTCTAGCACGCGCTTGCCGCGTAGAGAACCAAGAAACTCAATATCAGCCTCTCGTAAGCCTTCTGGGCCCCAGATGAAATCGGCGTCGCCAAGCGTATCTCCGTGTTCGGCAACGTATTCGGCAGCGTGTTCGGACCACCACTGTTCATTAGCGTGGACTGGATCATCATGTGCGGTAAGCTCGTGGTGTCCATATTTCATGATGGCCTCCTAGTTGTGGCGAAGATGGCATTCCAACTCGCCGGTTTAATGTTGCTATTGCGCGGTAAAACCCCGTAAACTTGGACCTTGGTACGCTTGTATGTTTTCCATATTGGCATACCACCTGTCCATATTAGAAACTATTATTAATTCGGAGTCACCAACTCTATGACCACGAACAACACTACTACCGAGGTTGCCATCAACGATATTGGTACCGAGGAAGAGCTTATTGCTGCCGTTGACGAAACCATCAAGTACTTTAACGATGGCGACATCGTCGAAGGCACAGTAGTCAAGGTCGATCGGGACGAAGTCCTGCTCGATATCGGCTACAAGACCGAAGGCGTTATTCCTTCGAAGGAACTGTCCATCAAGCACGATGTCGATCCAGATGATGTCGTCGAAGTTGGTGACAAGATTGAAGCCCTCGTCATCCAGAAGGAAGACAAAGAGGGTCGCTTGATTCTTTCCAAGAAGCGTGCACAGTACGAGCGCGCTTGGGCAAAGATCGAAGAGATCAAGGAAGCAGACGGCGTCGTTACCGGTACCGTCATCGAAGTTGTCAAGGGTGGTCTCATCCTCGACATCGGTCTTCGTGGCTTCTTGCCTGCATCCCTCGTTGAAATGCGTCGCGTGCGCGATCTCCAGCCATACATTGGCAAGGAAATCGAAGCCAAGATCATCGAACTCGACAAGAACCGCAACAACGTTGTTCTTTCCCGTCGTTCTTGGCTCGAGCAGACCCAGTCTGAGGTCCGCTCCACCTTCCTCAACACCCTTCAGAAGGGCCAGGTTCGCGATGGCGTTATTTCCTCCATCGTTAACTTCGGTGCATTCGTTGACCTCGGCGGCGTTGACGGCCTCGTTCACGTTTCCGAACTGTCCTGGAAGCACATCGACCACCCATCAGAGGTTGTCGAAGTTGGTACCCCAGTGACCGTCGAAGTTCTCGAAGTCGATATGGATCGCGAACGCGTTTCGCTCTCCCTCAAGGCTACCCAGGAAGATCCATGGCAGACCTTCGCACGTACCCACGCTATCAGCCAGGTCGTGCCAGGTAAGGTCACCAAGCTCGTTCCATTCGGCGCATTCGTTCGCGTTGAGGATGGCATCGAAGGCCTCGTTCACATCTCCGAGCTTGCTCAGCGTCACGTTGATCTGCCAGAGCAGGTTGTCAAGGTGGGCGACGACGTCTTCGTGAAGGTCATCGACATCGATCTCGATCGTCGTCGTATCTCCCTCTCGCTCAAGCAGGCTAACGAGGGTGTTGACCCAACATCTGAAGATTTCGATCCATCGCTCTACGGTATGTCCGCTGAGTACGACGAAGAGGGCAACTACAAGTACCCAGAAGGCTTCGACCCAGAGACCAACGAATGGCTCGAAGGTTACGAAGCTAACCAGGCTGCTTGGGAAGCTGAGTACGCTGCTGCTGAGGCTCGTTGGCAGGCTCACAAGCTTCAGGTTGCTGCTGCAGCCGAAGCTGACGCTGCTGCCGCCGCTGCTGCACCAGCTGCTACCGTCGAAACCGAAGAAGTTGCTCCAACCAGCTACTCTTCCGAAGCTGACATGTCCGGCACCCTTGCTTCGGACGAAGCACTCGCTGCTTTGCGTGAGAAGCTCACCGGCAACTGAATCTTTTCGACTCGTTAAGAGTTGAGATTTAGAACAGTATAAAAGGTTCCCCCGAACGTAGTGTTTGGGGGAACCTTTTATAGGAATTAGGGTTGTGTTCGCGTGATGCGTATGCCGTGAACCCCAAAATACGCTAATCTAAATAGGTAACGATTTATTTGCGTTATTGAAAGGGGAGCGCGTTCGCTGACGAACGCCGCAGATACATGCTCAAAATTGCTGTGACAGGTGGAATCGCATCCGGGAAGTCCACATTGACTCACGTGTTTGCTACGCGTGGAGCTGTTGTGATTGATGCTGACGTGGTTGCGCGTGATGTTGTTGCCCCTGGCACGAAAGCATTGGAACAAGTTGCGCGTACGTTTGGGCCTCGGGTGTTACGAGCAGACGGTTCTTTGGATCGTGGCGCGCTGGCGAATGTTGTGTTTACAAATCCTGCAGCTAGAGCGCAGTTGGAAGGCATTATCCATCCGCATATTGCGCGCGAGGTGGCAACTCGGCTCCGTACGGCGCACCCCAGCCAGATCGTAGTGTATGACGTTCCGTTGTTGGTGG
Organism: Arcanobacterium haemolyticum DSM 20595; assembly: GCF_000092365.1. Classification (NCBI taxonomy): domain Bacteria; kingdom Bacillati; phylum Actinomycetota; class Actinomycetes; order Actinomycetales; family Actinomycetaceae; genus Arcanobacterium; species Arcanobacterium haemolyticum. Next base: position 1,015,892 of record NC_014218.1, on the reverse strand, counting down.
GAAGCGCGAACCAGTTTGCGTTCATGGCAACGATTAATATTCACACTCCTGACGCTCAACGTGTTGAACGTATGATGACTAATCGTGCGATGACAGCACAGCAGGCTCGTAGCCGAATCGGTTCGCAACCGGGGGATATGGCGCGAAGTGCGATCTCCGACGTCGTCGTACATAATTCCTCCAACGAATCTGATTTCGTTGCGTGCGCGGAAGAACTGTGGGATTCGTGGGTGATCCCATACGATTGGGCGCTTAGCCAAGAACGGCCGAGTGAACCCGCACCAAAGTTGGATAGCGTAACGTTCCGGACTGATACGCATTTGCAGGCGACTAGGCTTCGTCACGCAGGGTGTGACGTCGTTGAAATTCAGGGGAACCACGTGCGATTACGTTCGAATCCTGGTGCAGATACGTTACTTGATGCCGGGTGGATTTTGAGCGGCGCGCGCCAGGCGATGAGCGCTAATCCAGCGCAACACTATACGCTCAGCTGGTAACGACGCCGGTGCGCTCGTAGCGATTGACACCAAACGTTGTGGGAGGCATTAGGTAGGCTATACCTATGCGTCCTGTTACTGATATTGTCCGCCAAGAAGCGCCCTTCGAAGTTATTTCTGAATACACCCCGTCTGGTGATCAGCCGGCTGCTATTAAAGAGCTTGCTGAACGAATCAACGCGGGTGAAAAAGATATCGTGCTGTTGGGTGCAACCGGTACAGGTAAATCGGCTACTACCGCATGGCTAATTGAGCAGATTCAACGGCCAACGCTCATCATTGAGCCCAATAAAACGTTGGCTGCTCAGATGGCGGCAGAATTCCGGGAGTTGTTGCCAAACAACGCCGTTGAATATTTCGTCTCTTATTACGATTACTATCAGCCAGAAGCCTACGTTCCGCAAACAGATACGTTTATTGAAAAAGATTCGTCTATCAATGATGAAGTGGAGCGCTTGCGCCATTCGGCTACTAATTCGCTGATAACCCGGCGCGATACGGTTGTGGTGGCGTCCGTATCATGCATCTACGGCCTGGGAACTCCGCAAGAATATGTGGATCGTATGGTTGACGTTCATGTGGGCCAAGAACTGGAACGGGATGCGCTCTTGAAACAGTTCGTCACCATGCAATACACACGTAACGATATGGCGTTTACTCGTGGTACGTTCCGCGTGCGTGGCGATACAGTAGAAATCATTCCTGTGTACGAAGAACTGGCCATCCGAATTGAGTTCTTTGGAGATGAGATTGATTCGATCGCACTCCTACATCCACTTACTGGAAATGTGGTGCGGCAGGTGGATCACGCCTATATTTTCCCGGCATCGCACTATGTTGCTGGTGAAGAGCGTATGAACAGCGCGATTGCGTCTATTGAAGATGAGCTACGGGATCGTCTGGGGGAGTTGCGAGAACAAAACAAGTTACTGGAGGCGCAGCGGCTTGAGATGCGCACAACATACGATCTGGAAATGATGCGTAATCTGGGATCATGTTCCGGCATTGAAAACTATTCACGGCACATTGATGGTCGAGGGCCAGGCACACCACCGAACACACTACTGGATTATTTCCCAGAAGATTTTGTGCTGATTATTGACGAATCGCACGTCACAGTACCGCAAATTGGTGCTATGTATGAAGGGGACATGTCCCGGAAACGCACTCTTGTTGAATTCGGATTCCGGCTTCCGTCCGCCATGGATAACCGGCCACTGAAGTTCGCTGAATTCCTTGAACGAATCGGGCAAACAGTTTATCTTTCGGCAACTCCAGGAAAGTATGAAATGGAATTGTCTGATGGATATGTGGAGCAGATTATTCGCCCAACTGGCCTAGTGGATCCAGAAATCATTGTGAAGCCAACAAAGGGCCAGATTGATGACCTTCTAGAACAGGTACGCATCCGCACTGAACGCGATGAACGCGTACTGATTACAACATTGACGAAGAAGATGGCGGAAGATCTTACTGATTACTTCGCCGAACGCGGCGTAAAGGTGGAATATCTCCATTCAGACGTGGATACGTTGCGCCGTGTTGAGCTCCTTCGCGAACTGCGGTTGGGGAAGTTCGATGTGCTCGTAGGTATCAACCTGTTGCGCGAAGGCTTGGATCTGCCAGAAGTGTCCTTGGTGGCGATTCTTGATGCCGATAAGCAAGGCTTCTTGCGGTCAACAACATCGTTGATCCAGACCATCGGCCGTGCTGCCCGTAACGTTTCCGGTCAGGTTCACATGTACGCTGATTCGATTACCCCTAACATGAAGGAGGCGATTGACGAAACGAACCGCCGTCGTGAAAAACAACTTGCCTACAACGAAAAGCACGGTATCGATCCGAAGCCGTTGCGAAAGAAAATCGCGGATGTTACCGATATGTTGGTGCGCGAAGATATCGATACAGACGAACTGTTGAAGGGCGGGTATCGCAAGGAAAAGAGCGTCAAAGATCGGCTCCCTGCCGATGGCCACGAAATCGAACTGTTACTGGTGGAACTCCAAGAACAGATGCGTGTGGCCGCCGAACATCTCCAATTCGAACTCGCGGCACGGCTCCGTGACGAAATCAACGATGTGAAACGGGAATTGCGAGCAATCAAGCAGGCATAACAGCGTGATAAACTTGAGCAAGCGAAGGGGAGTATTCCCATGAAACATCGGTTCGTCATCGCGGCGTAACAGCCCGGGCCGAGGCCACCACTCTCACTACTGAGATGGCGGGAAGAGACCTTCGGTCTTGTTCTGTACCGAAAGGCTAACTTTGCTTACCTCATTATTTTCTGTTGCGTCTTCTCCAGCAGCCTCTGATCCATCGATGATTGTTGAATCGTGGGAATGGCTTGTTCTCGGGATCGCAGTTATTGCACTTATCCTGTTCGATCTGTTTGGGCACGTGCGCAAAGCTCACGAACCTACGATCGGTGAAGCTTCACGATGGACTGCCGTGTACATCTCCCTTGCCGTACTCTTCGGAATCTCCACGTACTTCCGGCATGGTGGACGATTTGCTACCGAATTCTTTGCCGGCTATATCACCGAATATTCGCTCTCGCTGGATAACATTTTCGTTTTTATCATTATCATCGCGGCCTTCAAAGTTCCTCGTAAATTCCAGCAGAAAGTGCTGATGTGGGGAATTATTATCGCATTGGTGCTGCGGTTCATTTTCATCATGATCGGTGCAGCGCTGGTTGAACAGTTCGTGTGGGTATTCTTCGCGTTTGGTATCTGGATGATTTACACAGCAGCCAAGCAGATCCTCGATGGTTTGAAGGAATCCCGTGACCGTAGGAACGGTGTTGAAGAAGAGGACGAATACCAGCCAACGGCTATGACTCGTTTTATTTCACGCGTGTTCCCAGTTACTGCAGGTTTTGTGGGGGATAAGCTCTTCCACCGCGCATCTGGTAAAACCTTCCTCACCCCGTTGATGATTTGTATCGTCTCCATCGGCACCATCGATTTGCTGTTCGCTCTTGATTCGATTCCGGCAATCTTTGGTTTGACTAAGGAACCGTTCATCGTGTTCGCATCCAACGCGTTTGCGTTGCTGGGCCTGCGCCAGCTGTTCTTCCTGGTGGATGGCTTGCTTGATCGTCTCATCTACTTGCACTACGGTTTGGCGGCCATCCTTGGTTTCATCGGTTTGAAGCTTCTGCTCCACGCCTTCCACGGATACGGTATGCTCACCGCAATCACTGAACCAACGCCAGGCGTGTCGGTAGGCATCATCCTAGGCATCATTATTGTGACTGTGGTGGCCTCCATTATTGGGGCGCGCAAACTTCGGGCTGAACAATAAGGCTAATCAACGGCGTTGGGGCAGGAAAATTCCTGCATACAGACGGCGGCCGTGATTATTTCCGAAATGGCGGCATATATTGCCGCCATTTCGGCTATAGTCAGCACATTACCAAAACGTAGGTTCGTAGCGTGAGGATTCGTAACATGAGTAGCACGATCTGGGCTAAGCCGATCGATCCGAAATAAAGGGCAAGAATAATCCCGATAATCAGCGGATCTTTGCGCACGTCACGCCCACGGGCCGTAAATAACAGTCCACTTGGCGACGTCAATATCGGAAATCACTCCGGCTTCATTGAACGGATCGCGAACAAGAAGTTCGCGGGCGCCTTCGGCGGATTCAGCTTCGACGACGATGAGTGCGCGCCCGCCGTCCAAAGGACCGGATGCCTTCAAAGCGCCTGTATCAAAGAGAGACTTGAGAAACTCGCGGTGGTGTGGACGGACCTCGGCGGTGAGATCTGCTTGAGCCTGATCGTATGTGTAAATAACTGCATATGTATCCATGTGCACTATCTTACGTTGTGCTGAAGGAAAACTGGCGTGGAAACGTGTCGGAGGTGATCGGTAAGATCGGAAGCGTGCATGATTCAATCCATATTCAAGGTGCTCGCGAGCATAACCTCCGCAACGTAACGCTCGATATTCCACGGGACAAGATGGTTGTCTTTACTGGCTTATCGGGGTCTGGTAAATCGTCATTGGCGTTCGATACGATCTTCGCAGAAGGCCAGCGGCGCTACGTCGAATCTCTATCCTCCTATGCCCGGCAGTTCTTGGGGCAGATGGATAAGCCGGCTGTTGATTTTATCGAAGGCTTATCACCGGCTGTGTCGATCGATCAGAAATCGACGAACCGGAACCCTCGTTCAACGGTCGGCACGATTACTGAAGTGTATGACTACCTGCGTTTGCTCTATGCTCGCGCGGGCACGCAGTATTGCCCGGAATGTGGTGCGCTGATTGAAGCGCAATCGGCCGAACAGATTGTGAACCGGCTACTTGAGGAAGAAGATGGTACGCGTATCCATATTCTTGCTCCGGTGATTCGTGGGCGTAAAGGCGAACACCTTGAACTGCTGAAACAACTACAAACTGATGGTTATTCGCGTGCTCGTATCGATGGTACCGTGTATCGTTTGGATGAAGCGCCGGCATTGGCCAAAACGTATAAGCACGATATTGACGTGGTTGTGGATCGGTTGGCGATTCGCGAAGGGATTGCTTCCCGCCTGAACGATTCGATTGAAAATGCCCTTCGGCTTTCGAAGGGCGTGGCTGTGATCGAATATGTTGATCGTGATCAGGATGATCCGGATCGTGAGCGCCGTTTTTCGGAGCATCGTTCTTGTCCGAACGATCACCCGCTCGAACTTGAGGAAATTGAACCTCGCACGTTCTCGTTTAACGCGCCGTATGGCGCCTGCCCAGAATGCGATGGCATCGGATTCAAACTCCAGGTAGATCCGGATCTGGTTATCCCGGATGAAGATTTGACAATTGAAGATGGGGCAGTGTTGCCGTGGTCTGTGACTGCATCGGCTACCGCGCGCGATTATCACCTGCGTCAGTTGTCTAGTTTGGCAGAGGAGATGGATTTCGATCTGTCTACACCGTGGAAGAAACTTCCAAAGGCTGTTAAAGATGCGATTTTGCGTGGCCGTGATTTCAAAGTGAAGATGAAGTACCGCAACCGGTGGGGCCGTGAAAAAGTGTACTCATCTGGTTTTGAAGGTGTACTGAATTTCGTGAAGCGCAAGCATGATGAAACAGAATCTGACTGGTCTAAAGATCGGTATGCAGGATTTATGCGGGAAGTCGCCTGTTCAGAATGTGGTGGTGCTCGTTTGCGGCCAGAAGTCTTGGCTGTTCGAGTAGGAAAACTCAACATTGCTGAATTGACCGATCTTCCTATCGGTGAAGCACTTGACTACGTGACGCACATCGATTTGGACGAGCGCTCCAAGAAGATCGCAGAACAAGTGTTGCGCGAAGTCGTGGAGCGTTTGACCTTCCTTGTATCCGTTGGCCTTGATTACCTCACGCTTTCGCGTGCTGCTGGTACTCTTTCTGGCGGTGAAGCGCAGCGTATTCGCCTTGCTACCCAGATCGGTTCTGGCCTTGTTGGCGTGCTGTATGTGTTGGATGAGCCATCGATCGGATTGCACCAGCGCGATAACGAAAAGCTTCTTGAAGCACTCACCCGGTTGCGCGATTTGGGCAACACGTTGATTGTGGTAGAACACGATGAGGATACGATCCGGCAGGCCGATTGGCTTGTAGATATCGGGCCAGGCGCTGGCGAACACGGTGGAGAAATCGTCTTCTCTGGCGAACCTGCCAAGATTAGCCAGGCCAACCGTTCCATTACCGGCGATTACCTCACCGGTAAGCGTGCGATCACTGTGCCAACCGAACGCCGCAAAATTGATAAGAAAAAGCACATCACTGTGAGCGGAGCACAGGAAAACAACCTGCAAAACGTCACCGTGAAATTCCCGATTGGCGTATTTACAGCTGTTACTGGCGTATCTGGTTCTGGAAAATCGTCGCTTGTGAACACGATCCTCTACAAAGTCTTGGCAAACGAACTCAATAGAGCGCGTTCGCTACCCGGCAAGCATAAGAAAGTCACCGGGCTTGAAGAACTAGACAAAGTGGTCCACGTGGATCAGTCACCTATTGGGCGTTCACCACGGTCTAACCCGGCAACCTACACCGGAATGTGGGATCCGATCCGCAAGCTCTTCGCTGAAACCCAAGAAGCGAAGGTTCGCGGCTATGGGCCTGGCCGTTTTTCGTTCAATGTTAAAGGTGGCCGTTGTGAAGCGTGTTCTGGCGATGGCACGCTGAAGATCGAGATGAACTTCTTACCAGACGTGTATGTTCCGTGCGAAGTGTGCCATGGGGCGCGCTATAACAGGGAAACTCTCCAAGTTCATTACAAGGGGAAGAATGTGGCTGAAGTGTTGGATATGACCATCACTGAGGCGCGTGAATTCTTTGGCAACGTTAACCGTATTGCCAAATACCTTGAGATGCTTGAACTCGTTGGCCTTGGGTATGTGCGATTAGGGCAGCCAGCAACCACGCTTTCTGGTGGCGAAGCCCAGCGCGTCAAACTAGCATCCGAACTGCACCGCCGCTCCACCGGCCGTACCGTGTACGTTCTTGACGAACCAACAACCGGCCTCCACTTTGAAGACGTTCGTAAACTGCTTGGCGTTCTCCAATCGCTCACAGATAAGGGCAATACGGTTATCGTTATTGAACATAATCTAGACGTAATTAAATCAGCCGATTGGGTGATCGATCTGGGCCCAGAAGGTGGCCGTGGAGGCGGCCTGGTGATTGCCGAAGGCACACCAGAAACCGTGGCTAAGGTGGAAGAATCACACACAGGCCGATTCCTGAAGCCTCTTCTTCAAGCAGCAAGAACCGTGGCGTAAGCATGGCCGATCCGCAAAGTTATCGCCCAACGGACATCCCCACTAACCCGGGGGTGTACCGGTTTATTGACGACGAAGGCAGAGTCATCTACGTCGGCAAAGCGTCATCCTTGCGAAACCGCCTATCCAACTATTTCCAAGATCCAGCCCAACTCCACCCACGCACACGGGCGATGGTTTTTACCGCCGTCAACGTGCAGTGGGTGGTTGTTGGATCGGAAATTGAAGCCCTCACGCTTGAATACGCCTGGATTAAAGAATTCGCTCCGCGTTTTAACGTGATGTATCGGGATGATAAATCGTACCCGTACCTCACCGTTACAATGAGCGAAAAATATCCGCGCGTGCTCGTCACCCGTAATGCTCACCGCAAAGCAGATAAGTATTACGGCCCGTACACGAAAGTGTGGGCCGTACGCGAAGCGCTCGATCTTTTGCTACGAGTCTTCCCCATGCGTTCATGTACCAAAGGCGTGTTCAATTCAGCCCAACGCACTGGCCGGCCATGCTTGAACGGCTACATTGATAAATGTGCAGCGCCGTGTATCGGCCGAGTCACCGAAGAAGAACACCGCCAGATCGCCCGCGATATGATCGCATTCTTGGATGGTTCTGGCGAAAAACTCATCAAAGAAAAACAGCCCAGATGATGGAGGCTGCCGCCGATCAAGATTTTGAACGCGCAGCTCGCCTTCGTGATGATGTGGCAGCCTTGACAACCGTTGCCGAACGAAACACGGTGGTGCTTGATCGCGATATTGATGCCGATATTTTCGGCCTCGAATTCGATGAACTGGAAGCATCCGTGCAGGTGTTTTTCGTGCGTGGCGGGCGCATCCGTGGCCAACGCGGCTGGGTTACCACCGTTGAAGGTCTTGGAGAAGCCGATCTGCTCAACCAGCTTCTTCTGCAAGTTTACGGTGGGTATGCACCCACGTCGTCGCCGAAAAAACTTAGCAACGCAAGGTCAATTGACGACGTCGAACACACGGCAACCGACGCAATCCCGCGGGAAATCTGGGTTCCGTCCGAACCTGCGGAACGCGAAACGCTGGAAGAATGGCTTGGGAACCTGCGCGGTGGAAGCGTCAAAATTCGCACTCCGCAACGCGGAGCGAAAGCACAACTGGCCCAAACCGTGCATACGAACGCGGTCCAAGCGCTCCAACGCCACAAAATCCAGCGTGCCGGCGATATTACGGAACGTTCGCAGGCACTCGAAGAATTGCGTGACGGGCTCGGGCTGGAACGTGCGCCACTGCGAATCGAATGCTACGACGTCTCGCATACGCAAGGCACCCACCAGGTGGCATCGATGGTTGTGTTCGAAGATGCTCTTGCGAAAAAATCGGACTATCGGCACTTTATCGTCCGTGGGCCAGACGGCCAGGGAGCCCGTGACGATACCGCGGCCATGGACGAAGTCTTGCGCCGCCGCCTCGCACGCCTTCAATCGGGCGCCGCGGCAGATGATGCCTCCGATGACGAACCAATCGAAACCCCAGATCCCAACGCAACCCAGCCACGGAAATTCGCCTACACCCCGGATCTGATCGTGGTTGATGGTGGCCTGCCACAAGTAAACGCGGCTCAACGCGTGATTAATGACATGGGCGCAAACCTCATGGTGATCGGGCTGGCAAAGCGGCTCGAAGAAATCTGGGTCCCAGGGGAGGAGTTCCCAGTGATCCTCTCGCGTTCGTCCCCAGCGCTTCGGCTGCTGCAATATGTGCGCGACGAATCGCACCGATTCGCCATCACGTTCCACCGGAAGAAACGCAGCAAGGCGATGACTCGCTCTGCACTCGACGACGTGCCAGGGCTCGGCCCGGCAAAACAAAAAGCGCTCCTCAAACACTTCGGATCGCTCGCAAAAATCAAGGCGGCTACGTATGATGAGCTTCTTGCGGCACCCGGAATCGGGCCCGCGTTGGCGAGGGCTCTACAAACGCAGTTAGCCACCACCCCATAAAATTTGGCAAGATAGTGATATGGACAACATTAACGATACAGCTAACATTCCGCTCGGCGTGGTGATCGATGATGTCACCGCCGCACTCCCAACCCCAGATATTCCAGAGATCCTTATTATTACTGGTATGTCAGGGGCCGGGCGTTCACGTGCTGCGGCGACTTTGGAAGACTTGGGATGGTATGTGGTTGATAATTTGCCGCCGCGGTTGCTCTCCGCGTTGGCGGGGTTGGTGACGCCAACATCGGGTGTGCGCCGTTTGGCTGCCGTTGTGGACGTGCGTTCCCGCGAGTTTTTCCGGGAGCTTGAAGGAATCATAGAATCGTTGCAGGGGCATTCGGTGGATTACCGGATCCTGTTTTTGGATGCATCCGATCAAGTGCTTGTGCAACGGTATGAATCGGTGCGCCGCCCGCATCCGTTGCAAGGTGATGGCCGGTTGCTTGATGGGATTGCGCAGGAGCGGGAGATTTTGGCTCCGTTGCGGCGCCGTGCCGATATGCTGATTGATACATCCGATTTATCCGTTCATGATTTGTCGCGGCAGGTACGCAAATTGGTTGCAACGTCTACGGAATCTGATGTCCATGTGACAGTGATGAGTTTCGGGTTTAAGTATGGACTGCCGATGGATGCGGATCACGTTGCCGACGTTCGTTTCTTGCCAAATCCATATTGGGTAACCGAACTTCGAAACCTCACCGGCCGCGATGCTCCCGTGCGCGATTTCGTGTTAGGGATCAACGGTGCTCGCGAATTCGCTACGAAGTACGTTGACTTGATTCATCCGATTTTGGATGGTTACGTTCGTGAGCTGAAACCGTACGTCACGATTGCGATTGGGTGTACAGGCGGTAAGCATCGTTCTGTTGCCATGACTGAGTTTGTTTCTGAACAGTTGCGCGCACTCGGTCATTCTGTGCGCACGTTGCACCGTGATTTAGGACGTGAATGATGGCCGAAAGGCGAGATTTTGGGGCGCGTGGCCCTCACGTTGTGGCGTTGGGTGGCGGGCATGGTTTGTACGCGTCGCTTTCAGCGTTGCGTATTTTGACACCTCACCTTACTGCGGTGGTAACAGTAGCCGACGACGGCGGTTCCTCCGGTCGTATCCGGCAGGAAATGGACGTATTGCCACCTGGCGATTTACGAATGGCGCTGGCTGCGTTATGTGACGACGGCGATTGGGGCCAAACCTGGCGGGATGTCCTGCAATACCGTTTTTCTTCAACGGGGCCACTGGATGGGCACGCCGTCGGCAACCTGCTCATTGTTGCCACCTGGCATCTGTTGAATGATGAACTTGACGGGTTGGATCTTGTCGGGCGATTACTTGGGATTCGTGGCCGCGTGGTGCCGATGGCTCAAATCCCGTTGCAGATTGAGGCCGATGTTCGCAAGAAGAGCGGGGAACTGACGACCGTGTGCGGCCAAGTTGCTGTAGCAAAATGCCGTGGGCAGGTGGAACGAGTAGGAATTATTCCTTCCGAACCGCCAGCGCATCCGGCTGCCGTGTCTGCGATTGACGATGCTGATTGGGTTATTTTCGGGCCAGGTTCGTGGTACACCTCGATCGTTCCGCATCTGCTAATTCCACAATTGCGTCAAGCGTTGGTTGCGACTTCTGCGCGGAGGGCATTAGTTATCAATTTGGTGCCAGATGACGAAACAATGAGTGCTACGCCTGCGGAACTGATCGACGCCTTTCATAAGCATGCGCCAGATGTGCGCATTGATGCGATCGTTATCGATAGCTCGGCCAACCTAGCCGATCCACAACTGGCAGAAGCAGCGAAACGTGTGGGCGCCGTCGTCGTCGATTATCACGTGGCACAGCGTGCCAACCCAGCGCAACACGATCCTCTTTTCTTAGCCGCCGCGTTTCGTGAAGTTTTCGATAATCTTTCATTGCAATCGGCGTAATACATACCCAAACTTGTAGTATCAAATCACTCGCCGAGTCATATCTGCTTAAGGAGTCCAGATGCCAGCATTGACAACATCTGTGAAGGACGAAATCTGTCACGTTTACCCACATAACCTTTCGTCGATGGTTGCGGAGCTGTCGAGCATGTTCCGATTTGCTGGCGGACTCCACATCAACGGCGGGATCATCTCTCTACAAGCAGAGCTGACTCACCTTGGCGCCACCCATCACTTAGCGGAATTAGTGCGGAAAGTTTATTCTGTGGAAGCTGAGATCGTTGCTATCAGTAATTCGATGCGGCAAGGAAACATGTATCTTCTGCGAGTGGTAAAAGATGGAGAACGCATCGCTAAACGTGCCGGTATTTTAGATCCACGCGGGCGGCCGATTCGCGGGTTAGCGCCACAGATCGTAGGCGGCACAAAAGCTGATGCTGCTGCTGCGTGGCGTGGTGCTTTCTTGGCACGTGGATCTTTGCTTGAACCTGGGCGCAATGCGGCTCTAGAAATTACATGCCCGTCAATGGAAGCGGCGTATGCAATTGGCGGTTTGGCGCGGAGGCTCGATGTGTCATATCGAGCACGGGAATCGCGTGGCTCTATTCGGGTAGATATCCGTGAAGGCGATGGAATTGCGGCGATGCTTGCTCGGATTGGGGCGCACGATGCTGTGCTCACATGGGAAGATCTCCGTACTGAACGAGAAGTGCATGGCCAAGCTAATAGGCTTGCCAACTTTGACGATGCCAATATGCGCAGAAGCGCCGATGCGGCGGTTGTTGCTGTTATTCGAGTGAAGCGAGCATTCGATATCCTCGGCGATGATATTCCAGAAAATTTGCGCCAGGCTGGAGAATTTAGAATTAAGTATCCGGATGATTCGCTTAATTTACTAGGGGAGAGGCTTACTCCGCCGGCTACAAAGGATGCTGTTGCAGGGCGTTTGCGCCGGCTGAACACGATGGCCGATAAGCGGGCAGCTGAACTTGGCATTGCCACCACGATGGACGCGGTTGACCAACATATAGGTGTATCTGAGCGCACAATCTAGACCGGGCCCAAGGTCACTGAAAACTAGAAAATATTGGCAATTTGCGCAACTAATTTCACCTAGGCGCGAAGTTACCTAGACAGCACCGTAGGGGTAGCGAGTAGAATGGAGCACGGATCGAACGTTAAGGCGCGTCGTGTCTTACGTTCGTGAGTCAGCGGGTAGAACTCGCTGAGAAATTTACGATGTGCACCCAGATGCACAAGGAGGATACGCAGTGACTATTCGCGTTGCTATTAACGGTTTTGGCCGTATCGGTCGTAACTTCATTCGCGCTGCCTACGAAAAGGGCGCCGGCTTCGAAGTTGTTGCAGTTAACGATTTGACCGACAACAAGACCCTCGCACACCTGCTCAAGCACGATTCGATCCTCGGCAAGTGGGATCACGAAGTTTCTTACGATGATGACGCCATCATCGTTGACGGTCGTGAGATCAAGGCTTTCGCAGAGCGTAACCCAGCCGATCTCCCATGGGGCGATCTTGGCATTGACATCGTTGTCGAGTCCACTGGTTTCTTCACCGACGCAACCAAGGCTAAGGCACACATTGAAGCTGGCGCAAAGAAGGTCATCATCTCCGCTCCAGCAAAGAACGAAGATGCAACCTTCGTTGTTGGTGTGAACCACGAAGATTACGATGCAGAAAAGCACAACATTATCTCCAACGCTTCTTGCACCACCAACTGCTTGGCTCCAGTTGCCAAGGTTCTTCAGGAGAAGTTCGGTATTATCAAGGGCCTCATGACCACCGTTCACGCTTACACCGGTGATCAGAAGATTCTTGACGCCCCACACGGTGATCTCCGTCGTGCACGCGCTGCCGCAATCAACATCGTTCCAACCAAGACCGGTGCTGCAGCAGCTGTTGCTCTCGTTCTCCCAGAACTCAAGGGCAAGTTCGATGGTTTCGCAATGCGCGTTCCAGTCCCAACCGGCTCCGCAGTTGATTTGACCTTCGAATCTGCTAAGGCTGATGTCACCGTTGAAGAAATCAACGCTGCAATCAAGGAAGCTGCTGAAGGCGAACTCAAGGGCGTTCTCGCATACTCCGAAGAACCATTGGTTTCCACCGACATCGTCACCGATCCACATTCCTCGATCTTCGATGCAGGTCTCACCAAGGTTATCGACGGCCAGGTTAAGATCATCTCTTGGTACGACAACGAATGGGGCTACTCCAACCGCCTCGTTGACCTCACCGATCTCGTTGCTTCCAAGTTCTGATTTTTAATCACGAACAGGTTTGAGTAATGACTCGCGGGCCCGGGCATGCGTCAGCGTGCCCGGGCCTTCTGGTTAGATTTCGGTACCAAAGATGGTGCCATCCACATATGAAGGACTTTTATGAGGACTATTGAAACGCTCGGCGATCTTGCCGGCAAGAAGGTTTTTGTTCGTTCGGACTTCAACGTTCCGCTCGATGCTGAAAAGAACATCACAGATGATGGCCGTATTAAGGCTGCTCTTCCAACTATCACCCGTCTGGTTGATGCAGGTGCTCGCGTTATCGTGGCAGCTCACCTTGGCCGCCCAAAGGGTCAGGTTAACTCTGACTTCTCTTTGGCTCCAGTAGCAAAGCGTCTTGGCGAACTTCTTGGCAAGGATGTTGTTCTTGCTTCTGACACGATTGGCGAAGGCGCACACGCTGCTACCGCAGATATGGCTGACGGTGACGTCGTCTTACTCGAAAACGTTCGTTTCGATCCTCGTGAATCTTCCAAGGTCGATGCTGAACGCGAAGAACTCGCAGCCGAGTACGCTAAGTTAGCTGATGCTTTCGTGTCTGATGGCTTCGGTGTTGTCCACCGCAAGCAGGCATCGGTCTACGATATTGCTAAGGTTTTGCCATCCGCAGCAGGTGAACTAGTGTTCAAGGAAATCGATTCCCTTTCTAAGGCAACTGCAAACCCAGAGCGCCCATACACCGTTATCCTTGGTGGTGCTAAGGTTTCCGATAAGCTCGGTGTTATCGCCAACCTCCTTGAAAAGGCTGATCGCCTTATCATTGGTGGCGGTATGGCCTTCACATTCCTCAAGGCTAAGGGCTACGAAGTAGGCTCTTCTCTTCTCGAAGAAGATCAGGTTGAAACTGCACAGTCTTTCATTGAAAAGGCTGCAGAAAAGGGCGTTGAGTTCCTGCTTCCAATCGATACCGTTGTAGCTTCTGAATTTAAGGCTGATTCACCTGCTGAAGTTGTTGCAGCAGACGCCATGCCAGCAGGCAAGATGGGTCTTGATATTGGTCCAAAGACCTCCGAACTCTTCGCACAGGCAATCGCTTCTTCGAAGACCATCGCATGGAACGGCCCAATGGGCGTGTTCGAATTCGATGCGTTCGCTAACGGTACAAAGGCTGTTGCTGCTGCACTCGAATCTGCTGACGGATTCACCATCGTTGGCGGCGGCGATTCCGCTGCCGCTGTTCGTCTCCTCGGTTTCGATGAGACAAAGTTTGACCACATTTCTACCGGTGGTGGCGCTTCCCTCGAATACCTCGAGGGCAAGGAGCTCCCAGGTATCGCAGTTCTGGAGGACTGATAATCATGGCACGTACCCCAATTATGGCTGGCAACTGGAAGATGAACCTCGATCACCTCGAGGCCACCGCTCTTGTCCAGAAGCTAGGTTGGACCCTCAACGATCTCAAGCACGATTTCTCTGCAGTTGAGTGTGTTGTTGTTCCACCATTCACAGACATCCGTTCTGTCCAGACTCTGGTTGATTCTGAAGACTTCAAGATCACCTACGGCGCACAGGATGTTTCTATCAACGATGAGGGCGCATTCACCGGCGAAATCTCCACCGGCATGCTCACCAAGCTTGGCGTCACCTACGTTGTTGTTGGACACTCTGAGCGCCGTGAATACCACGGCGAAACCAACGAACTGATTGGCAAGAAGGCCAAGAAGGTTCTGGATGCTGGCATGACCCCAATCGTCTGCTGTGGTGAAGCACTGGAGATCCGCAAGGAAGGTACTCACGTTGAGTACGTTCTGGGCCAGATCGCTGCTATGTTCGCTGATCTTTCCGCAGAAGAAGTTGCAAAGCTCGTTATTGCTTACGAACCAATCTGGGCAATCGGCACCGGCGAAGTTGCAACCCCAGCTGACGCCCAGGAAGTTTGTGGCGCTATCCGTGGCAAGATCGCTGAGATGTTCGACGCCCCAACTGCTGAAGCAGTTCGCATTCAGTACGGTGGCTCCGTTAAGTCCTCGAACGTTGTTGAGATCATGGCACAGCCAGATGTTGATGGTGCACTCGTTGGCGGCGCATCCCTCAAAGCTGAAGAGTTTGCAAAGATCGTAACTTTCCAGCAGGCATGAGCATAGCCCATTCTGTGTAAAACGCAGTAGGGTGACGAAATGCGCGGGTGAGAGGTTTCCTCTTACCCGCGCATTCTTGTATGCTTAGGTGAGGTACGTTTTACGTTAGAAAGAGAACACATCGTGGCGATTCTAGAAATTACTATCACCGTTTTGCTGGTTATCTCCAGCCTTCTTCTCATCGGTTCGATTCTGCTCCACAAGGGCCGTGGAGGTGGAATCTCTGACATGTTCGGTGGCGGAATCTCAACCGCAATGCGTTCATCTGGTGTGGCTGAAAAGAACCTGAACCGCATTACTGTGATTGTGGCGCTCGTATGGATCACGTGCGTTATTTTGCTTGGTTTGATCACCAAAGTGAACTTCTGATCTTAAAATAATGGCCGGGATTTTCCCGGCCATTTCTATTTAACGAAAAATTCACCCAGAACCGGGGAAGAGCCTTTATATGAGCCTATCTCCGGATATAAGTGAATTTTTCGTCGGTGAGAAAGGAAAAGCCGGGAATATCGGTGAGATATTCCCGGCCAAAGGGCTAGCCGTGTCAGGCCTGAGCCAACGATTGCTTAGCTGCTGCAACAACGTTAGCGGCAGTCATGCCGTATTCCTTCATCAAGTAATTGCCGGAGGCTGATGCACCGTAGTGATCGATACCAACGGCAACGCCAGCATCGCCGATAATGTACTTCCAGCCAAAGGTGGAGCCGGCTTCAACAGAAACACGAGCCTTCACTGCTGCTGGGAGCACAGATTCACGGTAGTCAGCATCTTGGGTTTCGAACCATTCGATACATGGCATCGACACAACGCGGGCACCAATTCCTTCAGCTGCGAGTTCCTTGCGGGCTTCGAGCGCCACAGCAACTTCAGAACCGGTAGCAATCAGGACCACATCAACGGATTGCGAATCTGCCAACACGTAGCCGCCGCGCAGAACGCCTTCAGCGGATGCAAGTTCATCACCCTGTGCGTCACCTGCGCCGCGTTCGAAAACTGGAAGGTTCTGACGGGAAAGCACGATACCGGATGGGTTAGTATCACGCTCCAAGATTCCGCGCCATGCGTAAGATGTTTCATTGGCGTCTGCTGGGCGGACGATGTCCAAACCTGGAATTGCACGATAGGACCAAAGGTGTTCGATTGGCTGGTGGGTTGGGCCGTCTTCGCCAACGCCAACAGAATCGTGGGTCCACACGAAGATCGATGGAACATGCATGAGCGCAGCCAAGCGAACGGCTGGACGCATGTAGTCAGAGAACACGAAGAAGGTTCCGCCGTATGGGCGGGTAAGCCCGTGCAACGAGATACCGTTTAGGATAGATCCCATGGCGTGTTCGCGAATACCAAAGTGCAAGGTACGGCCATACTTGTGGCCGGAGAAAGCAGCAGATGAGCGATCTTCTGGCAAGAAAGATGGTTCGCCAGCCATCGTGGTGTTGTTCGAACCAGCCAAATCGGCAGATCCGCCCCAGAGCTCAGGGAGAACGTCCTTGAGCGCGGTTAGAACCTTGCCAGATGCCGCACGGGTAGCGATCGATGTGCCTGCTTCGAATTCGGGAAGGCTCGCCTCCCAACCGGAAGGAAGCTCGCGTGCCTGGAGGCGGGTGAGGAGTTCGGCCTTATCTGGGTGAGCGGCACCCCACGCGCCAAACGTAGCATCCCATTCTTCATGAGCATCTGCCGCACGCTGTGCAGCATTGCCACGAGCATAGGAGAGAACTTCTTCTGGCATCTGGAAGGATGCTTCAGGATCGAGCCCAAGAGCTTCCTTCAAACCGCGGATTTCTTCCGCGCCCAAAGCAGAACCGTGCGATGCGCCGGTGTTCTGCTTTGTTGGGCTTGGCCAAGCGATGATAGTGGAGAGTTTGATGATGGATGGACGATCGGTTTCGGCCTGAGCAGCCTTGATTGCGTTGTAGAGTGCGTCCACGTCTTCAACGTAATCAGCACCAGGCTTACGCCACTGAACGTGCTGGGTGTGCCAGCCGTATGCTTCGTAACGTGCGAGCACGTCTTCGCTGAAGGCAATAACGGTATCGTCTTCAATCGAGATTTGGTTGTCATCAAAAATAACAATCAGGTTGCCAAGCTTCTGAGTGCCAGCAAGCGAGGAAGCTTCAGAGGTGACGCCTTCTTCCAAATCGCCTTCACCACAGATGACGTACACGAAGTGATCGAATGGGCTGGTGCCTTCTTCTGCTTCTGGATCAAACATGCCACGTTCACGGCGGGCAGCCATTGCCATACCAACGGAAGAAGCGAGGCCCTGGCCGAGTGGGCCGGTTGTCATTTCAACGCCTGGAGTCCAACCGTATTCCGGGTGGCCTGGAGTCTTGGATTCGTAGGTTCGCAGGGCTTCAAGATCGGCCATTTCCAGGCCGTATCCTGCGTAGAAAAGTTGGGTGTAGAGGGTGAGCGAGGAGTGTCCGATGGAAAGTACGAAGCGATCGCGGCCTAGCCATGCTGGATCGGCTGGATCGTGTTTCATGACTTTTTGGAACAGCAGGTATGCTGCAGGCGCAAGTGAGATTGCGGTTCCGGGGTGGCCGTTGCCGGCTTTTTGCACAGCATCGGCGGCCAACACTCGACCATATCGCACGGCTTGTTTATCCAAGTCGGTCCATGTAAGTGACGTCATCTGACTCATCTTTCTCCTGTGAATTAGTATTCGTAATTAAGAATATATGTTTCTTGTGTCAAGCGTAGAGTTTGTACCGGTATCGCGAGGGAGGGATTGATGACATTTCGTGGTGAGTTCGATCGTGCGTTGCGTGACTATGTAGCACATTTAGGAATTGAACGGTCGTTATCGGACAATACGCTTGGTGCATATCGGCGGGATTTAACGCACTATAAAGAGCATTTGGAGCTTCGTTCAGTTGCGTCGTTGGCTGCGATTTCTCCGGAGGACGCGGCGTCGTTTGTGGAGTATTTGCGTGACGGGAGCGCTGGGAGCGTCATGGCGACGTCGTCAGTTGCCCGGATGGTGACGGCCGTTCGAAGGTTCCACGAGTTTCTGCTTGCTGAGGGGATAACGACGACGGACGCGTCGGCAGACCTGCATCCTCCTAAAATCGGAATGCGACTCCCGAAAGCCATCACCATTCCAGAAATGGAACAACTCCTAGCGGTGGTTGCTCGTGGCGATGACGCGATTTCTACCCGTGACCGGGCATTGCTTGAAATCCTGTATGGAACGGGTGCGCGTATTTCTGAAGTTGTCGGATTGACAGTGGATGATATGTCGTGCGAAAACGCTACGATCCGGCTCTTTGGTAAGGGGCGAAAAGAACGCATACTTCCATTAGGTACCTATGCCATCGAAGCCATTAGGGCGTATCTAAACCATGGGAGAACGGAACTTGTGGCGCGAAGTGCCGCCCCCACGTCGTCGTTCTTCCTCAATAAACGCGGAAAAACTCTTTCGCGCCAAAGCGCGTGGGGAGTCATCCAAGCCGTTGCGGAAGAAGCGGGGCTTACCGATATTTCTCCACACACGTTCCGCCACTCGTTCGCAACCCACCTCTTGCAAGGCGGAGCAGACGTGCGCGTGGTGCAAGAAATGCTGGGGCATTCCTCCGTCACCACAACGCAAATTTATACGAAAGTGACGCGCGAAACACTCAAAGAAATTTACGCCACGGCCCATCCACGTGCGTGGCACGAGTAAATATCCGGTAGATTAGAAGTGTGACTGCAGAACAAACATCGCTCGTTAATAACTCGCCGGAAGATTTTCCACTCCCGGCAGATCTTCACGCCCACGGCCCGGCGCGAATCATCGCTATGTGCAACCAGAAAGGCGGCGTGGGCAAAACTACCACGTCCATCAACCTGGCTGCGGCGCTGGCAGAATATGGCCGGAAGGTTCTGATCGTCGATTTCGATCCGCAAGGTGCCGCTTCGGCAGGGCTGGGCGTCAATGCTATGGCGCTCGATCGCACAATCTACGATGAAATGGTGTCCACCAAACCGGATATCACGCGAGTCATCCACAACACGTCTGTGCCAAACCTCGATGTGGCGCCGGCAAACATTGAACTTTCTGCCGCAGAAATTCAGCTCATCAACGAAGTGGCCCGCGAACAATCCCTCATGCGAATCTTGCGCCCAGTGATGGATACGTATGACGTGATTATTGTGGATTGCCAGCCGTCGCTGGGTCTGCTCACCGTGAACGCGTTGACTGCCGCCCATGGTGTGATCATCCCGCTCGAAGCAGAATATTTCGCGATGCGTGGCGTGGCGCTTCTGGTAGATCAGATCGAACGCGTCCAGGATCGCCTGAACCCGCGCTTGCGGATCGATGGCGTTCTACTGACCATGGTTGATACCCGCACACTTCACGCCCGCGAAGTGATTTCGCTGATCAAGGAACGGTTCGGCGATCGTGTGTTCGATACGATGATTGGCCGTACCGTGAAGTTCCCAGATGCCACGATCGCTGCGGAACCGATTACTACGTTTGCGCCTGGCCATGCTGGAGCAAAAGCTTATCTTCGCTTAGCGCGCGAACTCATTTCGCGTGGTGGTAGTGCCTGAAAGGCCCCACATGGTGGTACAGGAGGATCTCGGTTCGGGATCCAGATTCGCGGTCAATTTGGACGTGTTTTCTGGTCCGTTCGAGGTCCTCTTGTCCCTTATCAGCAAACATCGCTTGGACGTGACGGACGTGGCGTTGGCCAAAATCACCGACGAATTCCTTGCGTTCGTGCGCGATCAAGACGAAGCCGCGTTGGATCAGATGAGCGAATTCGTTGTGGTTGCGGCTACGTTGCTGGATTTGAAAGCGGCGCGGTTGCTTCCACGCGATGAAAGGGAGGACGACGATCTTCTTGCGCTCTTTGAAGCCCGCGACGTCTTGTTTGCCAAGCTTTTGCAGTACCGGGCCTTCAAAAAAGTTGCTGTGGAATTGGCGCAGCGGATGCGCGAACAATCGTTGAGTTTTGCGCGCGATGTTCCGGTGGAGCCAGAGTTTTCGCAGATCACGCCACCTGTTGAGATCCGGTTGAGCCCGGTGGAGTTGGCCTTGTTCGCCGCCAGTGTGTTTGCTCGGAAACCTGACACCGTGGCAACGGAACATATTCATGATCCGTTGGTGCCGGTGGAAAGCCAGGTGGCATATATTCGGGAACGGTTGGCTGTAGGCGAATCGATCACGTTTGGCGATCTGTGTTCGGATGCTCCGGATGTTTCTACTGTGGTTTCCCGATTTTTGGCCGTGCTGGATTTATTGCGGCGTGGCGAAATCGAATGTGACCAAACCGGGCCGTTGGCACCGCTCACAATTACTCGCATCGTTGTAGCAAATGGGGTAGCCTTAAAATCTATCGATCGCAGTGATGCAGAACGGAGCCCTAATGAATGACGATTCATATCGTCGCGGTGCGCTCGAAGCCATATTGATGGTGGCACCCGAACCAGTATCAGCAGATTCTCTTGCCCGGGTTGTAGGATCAACGGTGGCGGATGTTACTGATCTGCTTACCCAGATGGCAGACAACTATTCGGCTGGCGAATACCCTCACGGTTTTCAACTGCGCAACGTTGGTGGCGGGTGGCGTTTCTATTCTCATCCTCGCTATGCGGACGTGGTGAGTGAATTCATGACTGCCGGACAATCCTCAAAACTTTCGGTTCAAGCCTTGGAAACTCTTGCTGTGATTGCCTACCGCCAGCCCGTATCTCGCGCCCAGATCGCTGCTATTCGTGGGGTAGATGTTGATTCTGTTGTTCGCACGCTTCAAACGCGTGGGCTCGTTCAACCCGCTGGAGTTGCCCCAGAATCAGGCGCAGTGCTCTACGGAACAACCGATCTTTTCTTAGAAAAAATGGGAATGAACTCCCTTGACGAACTTGATCCTCTGGCGCCCTACTTGCCAGATGATGACGAATTTAATGATGTAGTAAAGGAGATGGCATGAGCCGCAAATCGCAAGATCTGCACAATCCGCAGGGCGAACGCCTGCAGAAAGTGCTTGCGCATGCCGGCGTGGCGTCACGCCGTGCTGCAGAAGATATGATCCAACAAGGCCGCGTGAGCGTTGAAGGAACGATCGTACGCCAGCTAGGTATCCGGGTTGATCCGCAATCCGCAGTTATTCATGTAGACGGCAACCGGGTTCAGCTCGATCAAGAGTTAATCACCGTGGCGCTCTACAAACCGCCGGGGGTTGTCTCCACCATGTCTGACGATCAAGGCCGTAAGACTCTGGCGGATTTCGTGGAAGACTACCCGCAGCGCTTGGTTCACGTTGGTCGCCTAGACGTGGATACGGAAGGCCTCATTCTTCTTTCGAATGATGGTGAACTCGTACACCGCCTTACCCACCCATCGTACGAAGTGCCAAAAACCTACATTGCGCGTGTTGAAGGCACGGTTACTCGTGGCCTGCAGCGTGTGATGGAAAAGGGCATCACGTTGGAAGACGGCCCCGTTCACGCCGATCGCTTCATCATTCGTGAAGTGGCCAAGAAGAATTCGATCGTGGAGATCACGTTGCATTCTGGACGTAACCGTATCGTGCGCCGCATGATGGAAGAAGTCGGACACCCTGTGATGGAGCTGGTGCGTATGCAGTTCGGCAACATTGTGGCGGGTCACTTGAAGCCTGGCCAGGTTCGCCAGATTGCTGGTTCTGAACTGGGTGCCCTCATGTCGATGGTGGGTATGTGATGGCGTTACGTGTTGCTATTGATGGCCCATCCGGTTCGGGCAAGTCTACGGTTGCGCGCCGGGTGGCGCAGGAATTGGGCTTAGGCTACTTGGATACGGGCGCGATGTACCGTGCGGCTACGTGGTGGGCGTTGCACGAAGGTATTGATCTAGACGATCCTGCCGCTGTTCTTGAGTGCACAAAGACAATGCCGCTTGAGATCGTGCTTGATCCGCAGGGACAGAAGTTTGTGTGTGGTGGTAGCGATATTACTGCTGATATTCGAACCTCTGAACTATCCAAGGTCGTTTCGAAAGTTGCCGTAAACGTTCCTGTTCGTAAGGAAATGTTGCGCCGCCAGCGTGCGATTATCGAATCGCAAGATGCGAGCGATTCCTATTCGGAAGGCCGCGGCATTGTGGCGGAAGGCCGCGATATTACAACGGTTGTTGCTCCTGATGCTCACGTTCGTGTGCTACTCACCGCGTCTGAAGAGGCGCGTTTGGCACGCCGTGCGTTAGAAGTTCGGGGCAGTGCGGACGCGGCTGCGCTTGCGCAGACGCGCGATGAGGTTTTGCGCCGTGACCGGGATGATTCTACGGTTTCAGAGTTTATGACTGCCCAAGATGGCGTGACTACGATCGATTCGTCGAACTTAACGATTGACCAGGTTGTGGATGCTGTTTTGACATTAATTAAGGAGTCGCAGGTATGAGTGACGAATACGTATTCGATGACACGTTTGATCCGAACGCAACATTTGCGTCCGTAGAAGAGGACGATCCCGAAGCTTTGGCTCACGCTGACGCCATGCGTTCGTTCTTGGACGATTATGATTTGGACGACGAAGATCGTGCTCTCCTTGATGGAGAAATCGAATTTACTCCTATTACTGAACAGTGGGGTAAGCCTGTTCTTGCTATTCTTGGACGTCCAAATGTTGGCAAGTCAACGCTCGTCAACCGTATCGTTGGCCAACGCGTTGCCGTTGTCCAGGATACCCCTGGTGTTACCCGTGACCGCGTGAAGTATGACGCCGAATGGGCTGGCGTTGATTTCACCATTATGGATACTGGCGGCTGGGAAGCAGTTGTTGAAGGCATCGATAAGTCTGTGTCTGATTCTTCCGAACAGGCAATTAACGAAGCCGACGTTGTGATGCTGGTTGTGGACGCAACCGTGGGCGCAACTGATACCGATGAACGCATGGTTCGCCTCCTGCGTCGTAGTGGAAAACCAGTCATCCTGGCAGCAAACAAGGTCGATTCCCCACAAGGCGAATCTGACGCTGCGGCCCTGTGGAATCTCGGTCTGGGTGAACCGCACCCGATTTCGGCGCTCCACGGCCGCGGTACAGGCGATCTGCTTCACGCGGCAGTCAAGATGCTTCCAGAAGTATCGGCTGTTGCGTTGGCACGGCCTGACAACGGGCCGCGCCGTGTTGCGCTCGTTGGCCGCCCGAACGTCGGAAAATCGTCGCTTCTCAACCAACTTGCCGGGTCAAACCGAGTCGTTGTGAACGAACTCGCGGGAACCACGCGCGATCCAGTTGATGAAGTTATCGAACTCGATGGGCAGCCATGGACGTTCGTGGATACCGCAGGCGTTCGGCGTCGTGTTCACCTCACCAAGGGCGCCGATTACTACGCAACTTTGCGTACGCAATCCGCCATCGAAAAGGCGGAACTTGGTCTGGTGCTCATGGACGCATCGGAACCAATGGCAGAGCAAGATATCCGCGTTGTACAACAGGTGATCGACGCAGGTCGCGCCGTTGTTGTGATCATGAACAAATGGGATCTGGTGGAAGAAGAACGCCGCCTCGAACTCGATCGTGAATTCGAACGTGAACTCGTTCAAATCCAATGGGCGGAACGAATCAACCTATCTGCGAAGACCGGCTGGCACACCAACCGCCTCACGCGCGCAATGAGCACTGCGCTCGAATCGTGGGACATGCGTATCCCAACCGGAAAACTCAACGCATTCTTGGGCGAACTCCAAGCGGCCAACCCGCACCCAGTACGCTCCGGAAAACAGCCACGAATCCTCTTCGCATCGCAGGTAGCCAACCGGCCACCACGATTTGTCCTGTTCACCACCGGATTCTTCGATCACGGCTACCGCCGCTTCATCGAAAACCGGTTGCGCCGCGAATTTGGCTTCGTTGGAACTCCGGTAGAAATCTCCGTGCGACCACGCCAAAAGCGCCAACGCAAGAAGTGACGTGAAGGCCTAGGGAAACCTGGGCCTTTTCGTTTTTTAGCGCCGATGAGTTCACGTGAAATTGCCAGCACGTTCAGTTGTGATGTAACCTTGGGATGTTTCGGGCTATGGCGCAGTTTGGTAGCGCACTTGACTGGGGGTCAAGGGGTCGTGGGTTCAAATCCCGCTAGCCCGACTCGGGAATACCCGGCGATATGTCCATATCGCCGGGTATTTATTTTGGCTAGCCCACGTTTTCTGGCTCCATCCCCGCAGGCTTGGAGCCAGATTCACGCCCAGCTGAACAGCACTGCCTTATATGACACTCCTGTTCTGCCTCCCGCCGATCGGGTGCCACGCACTACGCCAAACCCACCAAATTGTGCCTCCCCAGACCAAGCGTGGAAGAATGGATGGTATGAATACTGAAAACCTCTCCCGTTCTGAAGCCCGCGAACGTTCGGATGCTTTGGAGATCACGAATCACTACATCGATCTCAATGTTGTTGAAGCGCCAGCGCAGGGCGATACGTTTACTGTCACGTCTCATATTGAGGTCACGGTTCGGTCCGCGATCACAACGTTTGCTGATTTTATTGGCCGTGAGGCAACGCTTCAGGTTGATGGGGTAGAGGTTGATCCGAAGTTCGATGGCGCACGGGTTTATCTGCCAACACTTGAACCGGGCATTCACACGCTGACTATTCACGGTATTGGCGTGTATTCCACAACGGGAGAGGGCCTTCACCGCTTCCGGGATCCGCAAGATGGCCAAACCTATCTTTACACGCAGTTCGAACCGGCAGATGCCCGCCGCGTGTTCCCGAATTTTGAGCAGCCCAATTTGAAGACCGAGTTCCACATTTCTATTACAGCGCCCGCAACCTGGACTGTTCTGTCGAATGGTTCTGAGGTTCGCCGGGAGCCAGTGGGGCAGAATTCGTTGGGAACTGATTGTGTAAAGGTTGCGTTTGCTCCAACGAAGCGCCAGTCCACGTATCTCACAGCGTTTATTGCAGGTCCGTATGTTGGGTTCCAGGACGTTGCGGAAACAGCCCAGGGCCCGATTGATGTGGGTTTCTACTGCCGGGCAACATTGGCAGAGTATTTTGATTTGGACGATATTTCTACCGTTACGAAGCAGGGTTTGAACACGTTCCCAGCGGCGTTTGGTTCGCCGTATCCGTGGGGCAAGTACGATTCGGTGTTTGTTCCTGAATACAATTTGGGTGCGATGGAGAATCCTGGCTGCGTCACGTTTTCTGAGGATCACTATATTTTCCGTGGGCTTTCTACTCGCGCCCAGCGTGCTACGCGTGCGAACACGATTCTTCACGAAATGTCCCACATGTGGTTTGGCGATTACACCACACCTGTGTGGTGGGATGATTTGTGGTTGAAAGAATCGTTTGCGGAGTTTATGGGTGCGTGGGGTAGTGCTCAGGCAACGCAGTACACTGAGGCGTGGGTTGATTTTGCGGGTGCTCGGTTGAATTGGGCGATGCGTACGGATCAGCTTCCAACCACGCATCCGATTGTTGCGGATATTCCTGACCTCGAGGCTGCTGACCAGGCGTTTGATGGCATCACGTACGCGAAGGGTGCCGCGGTTTTGCGCCAGTTGGTTGCGTTTGTCGGGGAAGAGCAGTTCTTCAGTGGCGTGCGTGCGTATTTTGCTCAGCATGCGTTCTCGAACGCTACGCTTGAGGATTTGTTGGTTGCGTTGGAGTCTGCGTCCGGCCGTGATTTGCGTGAGTGGGCACAAGAGTGGCTTCACACCACGGGTATTTCTACGGTTATGGTGGAGCGTACTGACGACGCCGTTGTGCTCACCCAAGTTGGTACCGATTCTGTTTCTGGTTTGCCGATTCGCCGTCCACACCGTATTCGCGTTTCCGGCTTCCGCGTTGAAGACGGCGTGTTGCGCCGGGTTGCGTCGGTAGATACGGATCTTCGTGATTCTGTAGAGATTCCGTGGGATGCGATCGGTGGGGTAGACGTGGATGTGGTGTTGCCTAACGACGACGCCCTCTCGTACCTTAAGGTTGCATTCGATGCACGGTCGCTTGAAGCGGCGTTGGTGTACGACGTCGAAGACGCCCTGTCACGTTCAGTGGTGTCGGGGCAATTGTGGCAGATGACGTATGACGGGCTGTTGAAGCCGGAGCAGTACGCTGCTTTTGTTGGCCGTGAACCGTTGCTCCCGTCTGCGTCGTTACTCTCCCAGCGCACAACGTCTGCACTGTACGCGTTCCGTCACTTTAGCCCGGTAGATAGCCGATCTGAGGTGTTGAACGGTTACTTTGATATGGCGCTTGCATCGCGGGAACAGGCAGAACCTGATACTGATCCACACACGATCTGGACTCGCGCGATCGCGCTTATCGGCTCACTTTTGTCAGAGCGCGATGCGGATGTCGCACGCATCCTTGAAGAAACAACCGATTCCGATCTGCGCTGGATGTTGCTCATTGCTCGCAGTGCTTCTGGCGCCGTCACTCGTGAAGAGTTGGATGCTGAACTGGCGCGGACGGGCGCTGCGTCCGACGTCGTCTCTCACCTCGAAGCAACCGCGTCATTACCTGGCGGACGTGCCGAAACCCTCAACACGCTACTCACTGGCGCGTTGTCTAACGATCATCTTCAAGCCTTGGTAAATGGGTTCACCCAATACCAACATGCGGCCGAAGCCCGTGAAGCTCTGCCACATTTCTTCGAACTAATCGAAGAAATGTGGCGCACACGTTCGCAAGAACTCGCAGAACGGCTTATCTACGGGCTTTACCCGATGTCTGACTTGGCCGAAGGAACCCTGCCAGAAGAAAACGCTGATGTTGTGGAGGCAACGCGCTGGCTTGATGAGACGCCAGACGCACCGGCAGCGCTACGGAAGATTATTCTTGACCAACGCGACACTCATCTTCGCTCTCTGCGTAACCAATTCCGGTGACTGTGGGAATGAATCCTAGGGGTATCCTAGGCTAAGATTGAATGCGTAAACGTGACAAAGAGGAGACAACGATGAACAACGAGCTCAACACACCAGAACAGTGGCAAGATCCAACCGCTACGTCTCGGTTTAGCGCGATCTCGCAGCATACGGAGTCTCCTGTACCAGGGCGTGGCCTCGATGCCGAAGATATCGCAACCATTAACGCGTTACCTGAATCTTCAGCACTCTTGATCGCCTTGAAAGGCCCAAACGTGGGTGCTCGCTTCTTGCTTAACGCAGATCGGGTCCTCGTTGGCCGCCATACACGTGCAGATATCTTCCTTGATGATGTTACTGTGTCACGCAAACACGCCGTGTTCGAACGCACGGCGGAAGGATTTGTTGTGCGTGATTCGAACTCATTGAATGGCACCTATGTGAATATGCAACAAGTTGACGAAGCCGCACTTCATGATGGCGATGAGGTGCGAATTGGCAAGTATCAGCTCACGTTCTATGCAGCTCCAAAGGTTGCCGAATGAGTGCATCCCCTAAGCGGGTTGTTGCTGAAGAATCTGATCTTGGCACATGGCCCCACGATGTTTCGCATCAAGGCACGCTAAAAATTGGTGAGGTCATTGGGCTTCTTGCCTATGACTTCCCGTTTTTAGCGGCCTCTAAGATCCGCTATTTTGAGTCTCAGGAACTTATTACACCTCAACGAACGGCATCAAATCAGCGGCTTTTCTCGATGGCAGATGTGGAACGTTTACGCTTCATTCTGGTTGAACAACGCGATCGGTATGTGGCTTTACCGCAGATTAAAGAAATGCTACGGCAGTTGGATGCGGGGGAGAGCACTGCTCATCATCCTGGCTTGATGCGTGTTGTCAGCGATCGTGATCGTGCTAAGCCTAGCCCAGGTACCCGTCTTCATATTCGTGAACTAGCCGATCTTGTTGGAGCATCTTGTGACGATATCCAACGTTATATAGATGCGCGTATTTTGACTACCGATGCTCGCGGCAGGCTGACATCGCAGGCTGTTGATATTGTTCGTTTTGGGCTGATGCTTGAAGCTAAAGGAATGGATATTCGCCATGTACGTGCGATCCGCCACTCGGCTCATTCGCATGCAGCCAATATTGTCACAATGTTAGCTACGGAACGTACGAAAAATACTCCGCTGGCAAAAGAACGCGTTATCGCTGAAACTAGCGAATTTGCAACGATCTTTAACCATTTATATCAGGCGCTTTTGCTGGAAAACATTGACGTCGAACTTCGCTAATCCGCCACGTCAAGGAGAACTTGACGGCATAGCAACACGCCGAAAGCGTATCAAGGATGTCGTTGGAAAATATCATGTGGGGGAATACCCTATAGGGAGAAACATTCCACAAGGAGGGTCCGTGACTGACGGAACTGAATACACTGTATATCCACAGCGCGCACAGCAAATGCTGTTCGGCGATACTTTGCCGGATCTTGATTCTGAATCTGGATACCGTGGCCCTGCAGTATGCCGTGCGATCGGGATTACGTACCGTCAGCTTGATCATTGGGCTCGTACTGGCGTTGTTGAGCCATCTATCCAGCATGCGTTTGGTTCAGGCTCTCAGCGTTTGTATTCTTTCCGGGATGTTCTTGTTCTAAAAATAGTGAAGCGATTGCTTGATACTGGTGTATCACTTCAGCAGATCCGTGTGGCAATTACTCAGTTATCTGAATACGGTGTTGATGATTTATCGTCAGTCACGCTCATGTCAGATGGCGCGTCTGTGTACCTGTGTACGTCGAATGATGAAGTAATTGATCTGATCAACGGTGGTCAAGGCGTGTTTGGCATTGCTCTTGGGCGTGTGTGGCGTGATGTCGAAGGTTCGCTCAGCGAAATCCCGTGCATGCGTATCCATGATGAAGCTATTGATGAACTAGCTATTCGGCGCAGTGCTAAGGCTGCTGCAGGAAAATAGCCTGTAGGGGAGCCACGATAAAAGCTCATCCTTTGTGGTGGGCTTTTCTTCTATTAGTAATTTGACATAATGTACATTATCGGGGAACTAGATAGATGTGCATTCGCTACATATCAACGTAAAGCTAGACCCCTTTTCACCATTGATATACTGATTTACGGTTTATGACGAAAGGATAATCATGGTAGAACGCTCATTGCGTGGTATGAAGATTGGCGCAAACTCTCTGGAATCAGATATTGGTGTTGCTCTTGTTGAACGCCACGATGAAGATTACGTGTGCGAACGCAGCCACAAGTTCACAATCACGTTTGCCCAGGATGCAGATGTTCCTGCAACGTGGGAATGCAAATGTGGCTCTGAAGCCAAGCTTGTAGGTAACCACGGCGAAGATGGTGACGAAAAGGCTCTCAAGCCTGCACGTACCCACTGGGATATGCTCCTAGAGCGCCGTTCTGAAGAAGAGCTCCAGATTCTTCTTGACGAACGTCTTGAACTGCTCCGCACCGGTCGTTTGTACGCCCGTCGGCACTGATTCTCTTTTCTTAACCTAAATGTTTGGTGGCCTGGGCGAAAACCCAGGCCACCAATGTTATGTCAATTTAGCACGCCAGCCTGCAATAGCCGCACCCAACCCGATGGCTACACAGACATATCCGAGATACTCTAGGAACGTGCTGTAACGCGCGGCCAAGGTTAGATGGTTATGTAGCACCACAGGAACCGTACGGACATCCTGAACGAAGATATCGCTCACGTACGTCACGTTTCCCTTAGAGTCTACAAGCCCGCTTGTGCCTGTTGTTGATACTTGGATTGCGCTGCGTCCGTGCTCGATTGCCCGGAATCGAGTCATGGCAAATTGTTGATACGGTTCTCCAGACTCCCCGAATGAAGCATTATTCGTTGGAACCACGATCAATTGCGCCGGTACGGTTTCACCGCGTACGCCTTCAGCAACGATCGCATCGTATGCGACTTCGAAACATATAGGGGTGGCAATAGCGAGCGCCTCTCCCCTATACGGGACGTGAATATAAGCCGGCTTGTGGCCAGGAAGCATATCGATCGATACTTGCTTCACGATTGCCGCAACAGTATCAGACATCCCGCTAAAGAATTGCCGCATTGGAATATATTCGCCGAACGGTACTGGATGCTGTTTTGAATAACGATCAGTGATCGTGCCATCTGGCGTCATGGCAAGGTAATCGTTGTACCGCCCGTCTTGCGTGTATTCTTGCGTCCCAAACAGAATAGGAACTCCAGCATGTGCAGCGGTGGACCGAATAATTCCTCCGGCTTCGGGATCAGTCCGAACGTCACGATCCGACGTCGATTCAGGGAAGACGACGAGCTCTGCCCCACTAATCTGACCAGCCATATCGGCATGCTGTTGCGTTACGCGCAACGCACGTTCGTATCCATCAGGGATTTCTTGTTTCGACGGCGTATTGCCTTGAACAATGCCCACGTTGATTGTTCCCAGCGGCTTTCCACCTATAGGAAGCATAAGGGGTGCAACGAGGATCATCGTGGCAAGGCTAGCACTCATGACGCTAACAAATGGACCGCTGCGTGCATTGCTAACCGTATAAGCCAGCAAAATACTTATCCAGGCTGCCACTAGTCCAACCAACAAGGTCGATCCGACAGGAGCCAACCGTACGAGCGCAGAATCATTGAGCGCGAACGCGATTTTCCCCCACGGCATACCGCCGAACGGGAGTGAGCCGCGAAGGTGTTCATAACCGCTCCATGCGAAGCCGGCGAATATCCAGGCATATGTGTGTGATAAATGGGACAATTGAGCCCACACAATTCCCAAGAGGCCTGAGAATACAGCCTGACTTACCGCCAACGCCACCATGGCCAACAGTGAGTTCGAGGCCGTGATTGCCCAGTCTAAATGAGGGAGGAAAAAGCCTAGTCCCCACATGAATCCCAATGAGAAGGCACGCAGTGGCGATGCTTGAAACGTTATGTGCCAGAGAAGGCCTAAGGACACAAAAACGAGTGGCCACCACCCAAGTGGCTCATGGGCCGCCCACAGGGCGCATCCCCCACCGATGCTGGCAAGTATTTGAACGATTGTAGTCACAGTTGAAGTATAGACAAAGGCTCCCATTCGCGAACCTCGGACCGATGCAAACATCGTTTTCTATCGAACGCGATATAGGAGCCTTACTCACGTCTTGTGGGTATATGACTAACCGTAGTGGAGGTCTTTTTGATCGCTCAAGCCCACACTGCTGTCAAATCAACGGCAGGCCTCTTTTCCTTACGTAACATTGTCAAGTGATATATATCACTGCCCGGGAAAAGTCACGTCCAGTCCCACCTGCGCAACAATTCACGAGCCTGATAAGCGCGCTCCCCTAGCCAGCTATCACCGCCAACATCAACGAGCTGCCCCAGAATGTCAATTAAACGTCTGTTCGCCGTAATCAGATCACCAACAGCGAGCTTGGATGCAGCAACCGCGGTTTCCAGATCCGCACCGCTGGCCAACAAGGTGAACGCATCGATCGCACCAGGGGTCGGCACCCCAGTTCGTGAGATCCCCGCAGCATATTCACGCCCCACCAGATCGTCCATGTTTGCTTCGATCCGGCCCCACGCAAACCGCAGTTGTGGATCCCGTGGTGCGAACGACGAGAATCGCCGATCACACAGCAACGCCGAGCACACGCCAGCAAACTTGGCAGGGCTGAGATCTTCAAATACGGGTTCAGACATACACATGACGGTCAGTGCGTCTGCTTCGCTGTGGATACCGCGAAGCAGCGTTCCGCCCATGCTCAGTTTCGCTCGCCCGTCTTTCACATGCAGATAGCCAAGCTTTTCGAGTACGCCAACAGTGGCATCGAATTCGCGCGCCACAGACCCATCGTACGATTCGCGCACAGTCACGAGTTCCTGGCGCCTATCCAGCAACGTGCTATATTCGGCCGCTTGAGCACGGTGCAGATGCCGATCGGCGCAGGCGTGTACGGGATGCGCTTCAACAACCGGAGTTTCCCGTACAGCGTAGCGATCCCACGATTGGCGCAAGTCTTCATCAAGCCCCAGATCAAGTCGTTCTTCGATGGCGTTATGGATGGTATCCGCAAAATCTTCGCGCACGCTCGGATCTTTCACAGACCGCCCGTATGGGAGATCGATGAATCCGAGGTCACGCAGTTGCGATGAGAGATCGGCGTGGCGCAACCAGAACACGTCCCCATACACGTCGATCATGCGGATTCGTTTGTCTGATACAGAGAGCGCGATTCCGTAGTCCAGTTCTCCATCCACGGCGAACGCATAGAGCATGCCGGTAACCGCGTTGTACCACGATTCGTCGATTTCCTTGCGGTAGGCTTCTTTGGCAGCTTTGCGTTGAGATTTCGATGCGCGCCCGGCTTCTTTGAGCACCTCCACGTATTCGGTAACGGATCCAAGTTCGCACGCGTGTTCCAGTTCTTCCGATGTTTGCGTAAGCCTCCGTTCCACCCGAGCAAGTTTCGCTTCGATCGTTCCCAGATCCGCGTTCTTTTGGTATTGTGCGAACGATTGCCCCATGATCGCACGGGCTTCGTCCAGTGACAGGTGCGTGAGTAGATTAACCACCGTGTTATAGGACGGCACGAACGCCGACATGAGCGGATCCACGTGCCCAGAACCAATATGGGCTAAGTATTCGACGTCCAGTTCCGGAGTGTGAACCACCACTGCGTTGCCATGCGTATCCTTGCCGCGCCGCCCCGCACGCCCAATCAGTTGCGTATATTCCGTTGCCGTGAGCGGGACAAAATCGTCACCATTCCATTTGATCAGATCTTCGATAATCACCGTGCGTACAGGCATATCGATTCCGAGCGCGAGCGTTCCCGTTGCGTAGACGAGTTTCAGCAGCCCGTCATCCATCAGTTGTTCCGCCAGTTCCTTGAGCGCGGGGAACATTCCTGCATGGTGAGCTGCGAATCCACGTGAGAAAGCTTTGGCCCAGAATCCAAAACGTATCGTTCGAGCATCGGCTTCGCTCATGGTTGCTTTGACGTCTGACAGACGACGACGAATAATCTTCGCTTCATCCTTCGTTGTTAAGAAAACATCTGCGTCTAAAAGATCCGCAACAGCAGTATCGCATCCCTTGCGTGAGAAAACGAAATGGATCGCAGGGAGCATCTTGGCATTTTCTACCGTTCGTAGGGTTTTACGACGTCGGCCAGCGGGGTCGCCACGGCGTCGTCGTCTATCCGAATCTGGCCGCGGCGAATCATTCGGCACGGCCAGATTTCCTTGCCGATCAAACAACGGAACCAAGGAACGCTTCGTGGCCACAAACTGCTCCAACGGAACAGGGCGAACGGTACTCGTAATCACTTCTGTTGTACCGCGAACCGAACGTAGCCAAGACGTAAACTCGTCAATATTCGCAACGGTTGCGGAAAGCGAAACGAGGCGTGCGGTGCGCGGCAACTGAAGAATAATTTCCTCCCACACCGGGCCACGGAACGGATCGCCTAAGAAATGAACCTCATCCAAGACCACGTAACCGATATCGGCGATTCCCGAATCGCGGGTCAACAGCATGTTGCGAACAACTTCGGTTGTCACCACCAAAATTGGGGCGTCACGATTGATCACCGTATCGCCCGTCACCAAGCCAACGTGCTCGTCTCCGTAACGTTCGCACAAATCTTTAAACTTCTGATTCGACAACGCCTTAATCGGAGCGGTATAAATGCACCGAGTTGAGCGCGCCAGAGCCAATTCAACTGCACACTCTGCAACCACCGTTTTACCAGCGCCGGTAGGTGCACTCACAAAGACGTCCCGGCCCTTCGCCAACGCCTCCATCGCCTTCACCTGGAAATCGTCAAGCGTGATCCCACGCGCAGAATACCCATCAACAATATGGGAAATAACTAAATCTACCATCACACTCTTTCCACGCGTTCTACCTTCTGGCCGAGACGCACCACTAATGACATCAACCAAGAACGATGACGCACAGGAAGTTCAATGATGTCATAGTTATCGCGTTGCGTCAGAGTTGATCCCGGAATGTCCTCCACAACCCAGCGGCACCCCGGTTGACACCACAAACGAACCTTCACGCCATCAATCGTATCGCGGCCAGCCGCACCAGAAATACGGCGCTCCAATCGGCCAGAAACTGCCCGATTACCCACGGTAGCCTCCGTGATTCTATCAATCCGATAGCGCCGAACCTCATTATTACAGGACGCCAACAAGAGCGGATGACGGCCAGGTATGATGCTCACTGGCGCTACTTCTACCAGTGATGGCGCCATTCGGTTCGTTGCCAGATCAAACTTCCAATACTCAATCGTCAGATACTGAGCGGACGCCAGCGCCTCATTCACAGCATCGAGTACCGCTGGCAACGCCTCCATTTGAGGAGCAGGCCACAGAACCGATCCATATCCCTTCGCCTCTGTGGCCTCCACGATTCTGCCACGCAATTCGCTCAAAGCCTGAGCGTCATCACTATCTGCAGCAACAAACGCCGTATCGATCGCACCCAGCAACGAAACGATTTCAGCCGGCGATAATGCCGGCATTCCCTCAGTTTCCACATGAGAAACGCGGATAAGGGAATCGGGGGTCGGAACGTCGTCGTCAATCCACACATCAAACGGAGACTCAAAAAACGAACCACTCACCAACTCAACCGTAGAAAGCTGTGAAACCTCATCACGCAACGCCTCCCACGACAACCCAAAATGCGTAGCCGCCTCCCCCAACGAAACGTTCGGGCGGCGGAACAAAAAATCGACAATCGCACGCTTGCGGGCAAGCGACAAATCACCAAACCCCATCAAGAACCTCCATCGCGTGATCCAGACGCTCCGCAACCTGATCGCGCAACCACGCAGGCTCCACAATCTCCGCACCGCCCTGATACAACACAATCTCCTCAACGATATCCCAGCGATCCACCGCCTCATACGCAACCAAAACCCCGGCGTCACACTCCGCAACCACCCGGCCACGCCTAGCCAACGGAGCACGCGGATCCGCAACCAACAACACCACGTCAACCGGCGATAAATCAGACTCAACCTCAGAGACAACCGGGAACTCACACGGCAAATCCACCACCTCAACCTGACCAATCACACGCGATAAGCGGAACGTACGCACCTCCGCACCAACGCTGCACCCAGCGCGAGACACCACAGCTCCAACCAAATAAAACGCGCCAAAATGAACGCCAATCCGCCACGGCTCCACCACATACTGAACCGGCGTACCCTGCCTATCATACGAAAAACGAATCCTGCACCTTACAGTTATGGCATCTGCAACTTCAACCACACTATCGCCCACCGGAACACTCAACCGATACGGCGCAACCTTGCCCGAAACCTCGCCACTCCCAATCACCTTCGTAGCACCAAACTGAGCAAAAGCCTCCACATTATTACGGCGCTTCGTACCCAAAATACGCC
This sequence comes from Arcanobacterium haemolyticum DSM 20595, assembly GCF_000092365.1. Taxonomy (NCBI): domain Bacteria; kingdom Bacillati; phylum Actinomycetota; class Actinomycetes; order Actinomycetales; family Actinomycetaceae; genus Arcanobacterium; species Arcanobacterium haemolyticum. The sequence continues at coordinate 980,132 of NC_014218.1, read as the reverse complement.
GAATCGCAGTCACATCCACGCCCGTTACGTCCAGGCGAATCTTCGCCGAATCATCCACCCGGTAGCGATACTCCGAATCCACCACAATCACGTGGCCAGACAGCCGCAAAGTCTGAATATCTCGCTCAATCATCCGCTGCAGCGCCACCCCAGTATGAGCACGATACGCAGGCAACAAGCCAATCTGGGCGCTCGTAGCCGGCTCTCGCGACAACAACGTGAGAAGAGTAAAACGGCGTTCTTCGACAGATGTAGACATACCTATACTTTAGTGCACTAAGGTTAAGACATGATGATGTACAGACAAGGCCACATTGTTCAGTTACGCCGTTCTTGGGGGCACGCATACGAATACGCCGTTGAACTCACCGATCAACGCACCGTTCGGGCTCTCGCATACGAACCCATCGTTGGGGTTCTGGAGATTGGCGATCGGGTAATCCTTTCCGGCTCCGCGTTCGAACGTGGCCTTGGCACCGGCGGATACATGATGATCGTGGTGGCACCTGATCGATTGCCTGCCGATCCACCACCTGCGCCTGGCCACATCATGAAAGCTCGCTACACACCGCAACAGTTCATGGTTCAAGGTGTGGACGAACAGGAATCGCCGCATCATGAGGCGCTTGAAGATGCCGATTCTATCAATGGGATGCCCGTGATCGTGGCCGATCTTCATTCCGCACTACCGGCGATCGTAGCAGGCGTTCGGGCCACGCGGCCGGATGCGTCCATTGCGTACATCATGACCGACGGCGGTGCGCTTCCCGCCTGGTTCTCTATGGCGGCACAAAAACTTGCTGATCTCGGCTACATTCAGGGCACGATCACATGCGGGCAGGCGTTTGGGGGCGATCTGGAAGCCGTGAACGTTCACAGTGCTCTTCTTGCCGCGCGCCACGTGTGGGGCGCCGATATTGCAATCGTTGCGCAAGGGCCCGGCAACCTTGGCACGGGAACACGCTGGGGATTCTCAGGCGTGGCCTGCGGCGAAGCCATCAATGCCGTTGATACGCTGGGCGGTAGCGCGGTGGCATGCGTGCGCATGTCCAACGCCGATGCTCGTGGCCGCCACTTTGGGATCTCACACCACACAATCCGCGTCCTTGCCGATGTGGTCAAAGTTCCGTGTACTGTTCCGCTGCCTCTGTACTCATCAATGCCAGAAGAACTTATCGGAGGCGATTGGGTGGAAGTAGCAGAGCAGCAGCGAACCGATCTAGCCACCATCAGCAGGCTTGATCTTGTTGAGGTTGATGCTACCGGCCTTTACGATGCACTTCGTGATTTCCCGGTGGGGCTGAAAACAATGGGCCGCGGCCTGGATGAAGACGTCACGTCATTCATCGCAGCCGCGGCCGCAGGCGCTTATACCGCCCAGATGCTTGATTAAGCCTACTTCTTCAACGCTTCGGAAAGCTTGACAACCTCCGCTGTGAATGCGCTCAGCGGAGGAACAGCTTTCTCCACGATGCCCACCTTGGCAAGGAACGTGCTCATCTTCTCCCATGCCTGCGAGTCCTGATGGCCGAATTCCTTATCGCCCTTGTAGAGCTTCAAGGTTGCATCGAACACCTTGTGCGCCACCTTGCGCTGATCAGGATCAGACAGCGACGTTACATGCTTCGCGATCAGATCCATCGCTTCTTCCGGATTCTTCATAGAAAATTCCACACCGCGTTCGATCGCGTTCAATATATGCGCATAAGTTTCTGGCTTCATGTTCGACTTCAAAGAGCCAAGCCCCACGCCAATCAACGGCATATCGCCCTTCACCATCGGAACCTCAACGACATCAAGGCCAGCGTTCGCGATAGCAATCGAATCATTATTGTTAAAACCAATAATCGCATCAACCTGGTGGCCTACCATCGCAGCCGCCTGCGTGTAGCCAATGTAATCAACGGAAAGCTTGTCCTTCAGGTCGTAGCTATCTTCCATTGCCAACAGGCTGTAATAGTTTTCCCCATACGGGCCAGGAAGCCCCACCTTTTTACCAACCAAATCAGCAGGCGTAGAGATCCCCGCGTCCTTCGTAGTAATCAACGTCACCGGATACTTCTGGTACAGCGTAGCCCAGTTAACAACGTCCAGGCCCTTCGTCCGAGCCTGCATCATCTCCGTAGCCCCAGCAAAAACGACGTCTTCTTCACCAGATTCCAACGCCCCAAAAAGTGCTTCCTGCGCACCGTGATGCCTCAACGTGACGTCCACACCGGCGTCGGCAAAATACCCCTTCTCCAACGCAACATACAACGGACCAAACTGAACGTCAGGAATGTAGGTCAATCCAATCGTGACCTTCTCCGGCGCAGCCTTCTCAACCTTGCCAGAATTGGCCCCCTGGCACGCGGCCAAACCAGCCATCGCAACACAAGCGGTGACTAACGCAGTAAATTTCTTCATTGTGCTTCCTTTTACGAAACTAAGGCCAACACGCGCGTTTCCAACGCACGCAAAGCCAGATAAATGCCAACAGCGAGCACGGCCAAAATCGCAATCGCCGCAAACATTCCCGGAGCATCAGTTAAATGTTGCGCTGTTGATAATTCAATCCCCAACCCACGCTGGCCACCAATCACCAGCTCGCCCACAACCGCCCCCGTAACAGACAGCGTGAAGCCAGTGCGAATCCCCGCAAGAATGCCAGGAAGCGCCAATGGAAACTCAATATAACTCATCAAACGCATACCAGATGCGCCATCGAGCCGAGCCGCAGCGATCAGATCAGGATCAACATCCCGAACCCCCACCGCAGTATTGATAATAATTGGGAAAACAACCATCAGCACACACAACAACACGATCGGCGTAGTCCCATACCCCACCCACAACACGAGCAGAGGTGCGAACGCTACCGCAGGAATTGCTTGCGACGCTGCAAGAAATGGTTCCAATGCCGCACTGAACGGCGCGAAATGTGCGATGCCAAAACCTACAGGGATTCCTATCAATGCGGCGGTAAGCGAACCGATCACAGCAACATGCAACGTTTGCCATGCAGATGCCAGCAAGTACCCATCACTAATTCCGCGTACAAGCCGCGTGAACACAGATACCGGATCAGGGAGCGCGAAAGCACTCACCAGATTACATCGAGAAACGCCTACCCACAGCAGAAGTAGAACAACGGCAACCACGATCGGCGCCACGATTCTGCTTCTTTGCATAACAATCCTTCCCCGTAGGCACCGGGGAAGACATGAGTACGCGAAAGCCGCGCACTCATGTTGCTCCTACCATCCGGACTTTAACCGTCGGTTTGGGAATTTCACCCAATCAACCACTTTCGTGGGTCGCGGACTATCACCGCCGGTTCAGACTTACACTGACCCCGGAGCACGTAAACCCTATTATTCCACGTCTTTTCCCCGCAGGCAAAAGGATCAGTGGCAGTGGTGATGCGATGCTAATTCGCGAAGCGCATCGATTTCTGCGTGCGTATCTGGCGACGAGTACACAGCTGATCCGGCCACGAACGTATCGGCACCAGCGCTAGCTGCTTGTTCGATAGTGGCGCGGGAAATGCCACCGTCTACCTGTACCCACACGTCAAGGCCCGATTTGTTCACGGCTTCGCGGGTTCTAGCCACCTTCGGCATCATCGTATCGATGAAGGATTGGCCGCCGAATCCTGGTTCGACCGTCATGATCAGAATCATGTCAAATTCGTTGAGGATCTCAAGGTATGGTTCGATTGGGGTTGCAGGTTTTACGGCCAGGCCAGCGCGGGCGCCCATTGCCCGCAGTTCACGGGCAAGGCGTAGTGGAGCTTTTGCAGCTTCGGCGTGGAACGTAACGGATTGCGCGCCGGCTTCTACGAAGGCAGGTGCCCAGCGATCTGGATCTTCGATCATGAGGTGTGTATCGATTGGGATTGGCGAGACGCGCGAAATCGCTTCCACAATCGGCACACCCATAGTGAGGTTCGGGACGAAGTGGTTATCCATCACGTCCACGTGTGCCCAATCAGCGTTTGAGATTTTATCCAGTTCTCCGGTGAGGTTTGAGAAGTCGCAGTTGAGAATTGAGGGGCTGATACGGATTCCCATAGTGTTACTCCATTAGTTGTTGGCTGGCTTTGAGATAAGGGCTAGGTACATGGCGTCTGAGTTGTGAAGATCGGGCCAGAGTTGGAGTTCTCCGTTTTCTCCAGCGATATCTACGCGTGCTTGCGTTGACGCGATGGCGGGCGTGTTGAGGCGGATCGCTTCTGGATGTTTCTCCACGAACGCATTGATAATCTCCGACGTTTCAGCCAAGTATGGTGAGCAGGTTGAGTATCCGAGCACGCCGCCTGGGCGGAGTGCGTTCCAGCCCGCTTCGAGGAGTTCTGCTTGGAGTTTCGCAAGATCTAGGGCGTCACCTGCTTCTTTGCGCCAGCGAGCTTCGGGACGACGACGTAGGGCGCCGATTCCCGTACATGGGGCATCGATGAGGATGCGCGCATAGCCGTTGGGCGGGATCACGCCTTCTTGTGTGGAATCGCCAAAATCGCGGCCGTCGCCTTCACGAACATCGACGATGTCTGCCCATGGCTGGATCGAATCGAGGACGAGTTCAAGCCGGTGCGGGTGGAGTTCATTGGCATGGATACGGCTTCCACGCTGATCTGCAATAGAGGCAAGCGTGGCCGTTTTGCCGCCGGGGCCGGCACACATATCGAGCCATAGATCATCGTCTGTTTCGAGCTGAGCGGCTGCAAGTGTGCGGGCAACAAGCTGTGAACCTTCATCTTGAACACCCGCTAGCCGATCTTTGATCGCAAACACACGGCTAGGATCGCCGCCATGTAGTAGAACTGCCGAATCAACAAGTTCGCCTTCTTCGGAGTGCATGTGACCGCGGCGGATATCTTCACGCAGATCCGCCACAGAAATACCGCGAGCAACCAAGGAAACAGATGCCGGAGTGTTGTCCGATCTGAGAACATGGAGAATGTCCTTATGTTCGCGGCCATGATACTGAAGTGCCTTATCGAGGGCGCGAACAACCCACTGCGGGTGCGAATACCAAGTGGATAAGAATGCTACGGAGTTGACCTTGCCGCCGGCATCTTCCTTCAATTGTTGCTGCCACTGCGCGGTAGTGCGCTCACTCACTCTGCGCAACACAGCATTGATAAATCCGGCGATGCCTTGAGAGAGTTCGTTACGCGCAATAACCACGGTTTCGTTGATGGCTGCGTGTGGAGGTGTTTTCAATTCTAGGAGTTGGTGAGCACCCATTCGCAACAGTACTTTGACTGCGGTATCGAGTTCTGCGATTGGACGGCCGTTTGTACAGTGAGCCAAAATAGCATCCCACCGGCCAAGAAGGCGCAACGTTCCGTAGCACAAGTTAGTTGCATACGAGGCGTCCTGTTTGTTCAGGCGGGCCCGGCGGATTTCACGCGGGAGAGCAAGGTTGGCGTAGGCGCCGTCTTCTTCAACTGCCATAAGCACGTCGAAAACGACCAGACGTGCCCGATCCGATGCACCGCGGCCTGGCTTCCAGTTAGTCGGACGCTGTGAACTCATTTGGTTTCCTCCCCTGTGTGGAACGATGTATCGCCATCATTCAATCCTCGAGCCCACGCTTCTGCGGCCATCGTTTTCTTTCCAGCCGGCGTGACGTCAGATAGCACGACGGCGGTGGTGCCGGTACCTACCTTGACGTGCTTGCCTGGCACTACCCGGCCTGCCGGGATTCCGGTTTCATCAGTAACTGTGACCGGGGCGAGTTTAATTCGCTGGCCTTCTACGTACGTCCACGGCCCTGGTTCTGGGTAGTATCCACGAATCTTCGCATCGATCACCTTTGCTGGTTGCGAAAAATCGATAAACGAATCGCGCGTAGAAAGCTGTGGAGCCAATGTGACTTCCCCTTCTTGAGGGGTTGATTTGGCACTTCCCTGCTCTAGTGCAGCAAAGACGCGAGCCAGCTGTTCCGCACCCGAATCAGATAGCGCATTGAGTAAATCTCCAGAGCTACGGCCATCAACTGCGTGTTCTTCTACATCAAAAATCGGGCCAGTATCCAGCCCTGCTTCGATCTGGAATACGCACGTGCCCGTTATCGTATCTCCTGCAGCAACGGCGTATTGTACAGGTGCGGCCCCACGCCACCGTGGAAGGAGCGAATAGTGAAGGTTGAGCCAACCGTGCTGTGGAAGATCTAGAAGATTTTTCGGAATGAGTAAACCATATGCCACTACTGCAATAGCTTCTGGCGCGAAAGCACGAAGCTGTTCTTCGATTTCTTCTCCACGAAGTGATGTAGGAGTAAGAACTGGCAGCCCTAACTTTTCTGCTTCTTGATGAACAGGAGACGGGGTGAGCACTTTCTTCCGTCCCACGGGAGCGGGAGCACGAGTGAGCACTGCTACGACTTCATGATCTTGCATAAGCCGATGGAGAGAAGGGATTGCTGTTGCTGGTGTACCTGCAAAAATAATACGCACGTCTTTAGTGTATCTTTCTTTATCTCGAGATTTGAACGGCTTACACAGATGTGTCTATCTTGATAGTGATTCGGCCAAGTTTTTGAACGGAAAACGTTTTGTGTGCATGAGCAATGACCGGTGTTATCGCCTCACGTGCCGTTTCAGGGAAGGTGAGATACACATGCAGATCATCTGTATCTTTTCCTGGATACGGTCCCACAACTCGCATGCCGGGAATCAGTTCTTGGGCGCCAGTTCCTAGCAGTGTGGCAAGCGGCCGTTTTTCGGCAACGAACCCTGCTTGCTGCGCAAACGCTTGAAGGATCGAAAGATAGTGGCGCAGTGTATCCATCGTTCCAGTCACTTCAGTCCACACATAGGCAGGAGGTAACGATAATTCACGGCGTTCATTCAAAGCTTTCATTGCCCACCCATACATATCCCATTTTTTCAGTGTCAGCATCAGTGAGCCAGGGACATCTCCTACGATAAGCATCTGACCGCCATCAGCACGTGGAGCCACCGTGGTTGCGATATGAGTGAGAGAACGTAAGAAGTAGACTTCAGCATCCAGTTTTTCTGACCGAAGAAGATATCCAGCATCAAGAACAACCACTGCGCTAAACGGTTCTGGCATCCGTGGAAGAGCGCCAGGTGTTGCGATCACAATCCGATTCTCATCTGTACTGGGAGCGATCTCTTCGCTTATTCCAGCAACATGAATCGGCACGCCACGAAAAGCACGGCCGATTTCTTGAGCAGTGCGGTGCGAACCGATCCGCACTGGTTTGAGGCGATGATGCTTGCAATGCCGGCAGGTAAAATCGTTGATAATCGTTGCACATCGTGAACATCGTGGTGGCTGGCCAGGCCCATCAATCTGAATACGCCCGTCACACACCGGGCACGATGCCAGTTCACGGCATCGTGCACATGCTACCACTGGGATATAGCCAGTTCGCGGCACAACGATCAGGACGTTTCCCCGTTCGAGCCCACTTCGTACCACGGTAAAAACAGACGACGGCATTCGTGACCATTGTTCGCCTTCATATGCCAACGCTGATGCGGCTATTACTTGGGGAACGGAGTGCGGATTGCTCCCGTTTAGTGGCACGACTGGAACAACGTTGCTTGCCGTAGACGCAACCAATTCAACTGACGGCCCATAGTTAAGCGCCACAAAACTGCAATCAGCCTGGACGCTCCGCAATAACAGCAGATCGCGTGTATGAATATACGGATTGTGCAGTTCTATGTGTGAACGATGGTGATCATCGATTATCACTACGAGCCCAAGATTCTGAACTGGAGCCCAGGCAGCGTTGCGTGTGCCCACAACGATATTGATATAGCCGTTCTTCACTTCTAGGAACGTGCGATACCGTTCTTCAGGGGAATCTTCGGCCACCATCGTGGCTACGCGTTGACCGAGTGCATGAGATAATGCTTCTGCATATCCCTTTGCCTGCCGAGCTGTGGGAAACACGACGATCACACCGTGGCTTCCGCTAGCCGATGCCTGCACGATTCGTTCGCATAGATCCGCAACCGTATCAACGCTGCGCATGTGGACAAGAGCTCGCGACGTGTCACCGCGCTGTAGCCGTTCCAAAAGAATTGGACCGCCTTCATACGCTGCCCAAGGCCCAGATTCTGGGGCATCGATCGGAGAAAGATCAGCATATTCGCGGGCTAAAAATTCTTTTTCAGCCCGCGCGTGCCGCTGTGGAATAGCCAGCTTAAAGCACTGTGCAACAGTGGAACTTTGCCGCTCCGCTACCTTTTGAGCGAGAACATAAATGGCTGGATCAACTACCGGTTGCGCTGAAACAACCTTATGAATCGGGCGCAATCCAGTGCTAAATCTGGTTCGATCCACCCGATCAACGATGAATCCAGATACTCTGTTTGCCCCCACATCAACAATCACACGAGCACCCAGTGGAACATCAGCGAACTTTTCGGGCACTTCATAATCGAACACACTGCCCATGTGGATGTGTGGAACGTCCACAACAACCTTCGCAACCGGAGCAGGCACAGCCGATGCCACGGCACGTTCTACTGGTTCAAGACGCAGCAGCTCTTCTTGCTCCGAAAATTCAGGTAATGAAAACAGGTCACTCATATTATCAAGTCAAGCACACAGCTCCACCACAGTTTGGTGACGCGGCTACGCCTTGCGTGCCCGCGTCACCGATTCACAAACCAGCGGCAACCCGAAGTTGTTCTACGCGATCAGTCTTTTCCCACGTGAATTCGTCAAGCTCGCGGCCAAAGTGACCATAGTTCGAGGTTAACGCGTAAATCGGACGCAACAAATCCAGATCGCGAATAATCGCAGCCGGACGCAAATCGAACACTGACTTCACGGCATCGGCAATCACGGATTCGTCAACGTGGTTCGTACCAAAGGTTTCAACACGCACTGAAACTGGGCGTGCACGGCCAATCGCATACGCAACCTGAACCTCGCAACGATCAGCAAGCTGCGCTGCCACCACGTTCTTCGCTACCCAACGGGCCGCATACGACGCAGACCTGTCAACCTTCGATGGATCCTTACCAGAGAATGCACCACCACCGTGGCGTGCCATACCGCCGTAGGTATCTACGATGATCTTGCGGCCAGTCACGCCCGCGTCACCCATTGGGCCACCGATTTCGAAACGGCCAGAAGGGTTCACCAAGAAGGTCACGCTATCCCACGCAACATTGCCTGCATACTGGGACAACACAGGGGTAATCACGTGTTCGATGATCGCTTTTTGGAGTTCTTCCAGCGTGATCTGTGGATCGTGCTGAGTAGACACAACCACCGTATCGATGCTCACCGGAGTAACGCCGTCATAGTTCACCGTGACCTGAGTCTTGCCGTCCGGGCGCAACCCGGCAACGATGCCCTGCTTACGCACCTCAGAAAGACGCTCAGACAGCCGGTGAGACAAGAAAATCGGCAACGGCATCAACGTTTCGGTTTCATTCGATGCAAAACCGAACATAAGCCCTTGATCGCCAGCGCCTTGCTGATCGAGCGCATCCACAGCAGCCCCGCTACGAACTTCCAACGAGGTATCAACAGAACCCGCAATATCTGGCGATTGCTGATCAATAGAAGCGGAGATACCGCATGAAGAACCATCGAAGCCAATAGAAGAAGACGTGTAGCCGATTTCGTTTACAACTGCCCGGACGATTTCTGGAATCTCTACGTATCCTTCAGTGGTGACTTCGCCAGCTACATGGACAAGTCCGGTTGTGACCATCGTTTCTACCGCCACACGCGAGTGTGGATCCTGCGCAAGAATTGCGTCAAGAATTGAATCTGCGATCTTGTCACAGACTTTGTCTGGATGTCCTTCTGTGACTGATTCCGAGGTGAATGGCTGTAAAGTCATGGACGTTCTTCTTTCTGTGTGCCGTTATGTGATAGACGTTCAATTGTTTCGACGATTTTCTGTGCTACCCGGATTTTTGTTCCAGAGAACGAGCCTTCTTCAGTAGCGTTTGAGGTGACAATCGTGACAGTTGTGGCAACATCGCCAAAACCGTCGCCTCCCCCAACTTTATTGATCACCAGCAGATCTGCTCCCTTGCGGCGTGCTTTTTGTTTGCCGTAGTCCAGGTAGGACGTGGTGTTGTCCCCTGTTTCTGCTGCGAAGCCAACAACACACTGGCCAGGGTGACGCCGGTTTGTGGCGAGGTCGTGCAAGATATCCGGGTTTGGTTCGAGGTGCAAGGTGAGTTCTCCCCCGCGTTTAATTTTGGTTGCGGATTCTACCACCCGATAATCGCTGATAGCTGCGGCCATTACGATCACGTTCGCGGCATGTGCGTAGTGATCCATCGTTTCATGGACGTCACGTGCACTTGTGACAGGAACGATCATGACGCCAGGCGCACATTTCTCCAGTACCGTGGAAGTGATATTTGCCGCCACGAGCGTAACGTTATGCCCGCACGCCCGGGCCGCGTTGGCAATATGGACTCCCATGAGTCCTGACGAATGGTTGCCAATGTAACGTACCGGATCGATTGCTTCGTGGGTTCCTCCTGCGGAAATAACCCAGGTTAAACCAGTATTTTCTGGGGTGCCAGCCGCGTTAAAACCGAGTTTTTCGAGCATCGCGATCGCTTCATGCGCGATATTTTCAGGTTCTTCCATCCGTCCGATACCTGAATCTGAGCCCGTGAGCTGCCCGTTTGCCGGGCCGATGAGTGACCATCCGTGGCGGACGAGCGTTGCGATATTTTCTTGGGTTGCTGGATGTTCCCACATTTGGGTGTGCATGGCAGGCGCGATGAGCCGTGGGCAGGTTGCCACAAGCGCCGATGCTGTAAGGAGATTATCGGCTAAACCGTGTGCGAGTTTCGCGATGGTGTGTGCTGTACCTGGAGCGACGACGAACAGATCCGCTTGCGCTCCCGTATTCACGTGAACAACCGCGTGAGCTTCTTCTGGAATATCCACGTGAACTGGGTTTCCAGAGATCGCTTCCCACGTTGTTTTCCCCACCATGTCCAGTGCCGCATGAGTTGGGACGACGACGACGTTGGCGCCCCACTGGCGTAATCTACGCACTGCTGTAACTGCTTTATATGCGGCAATGCCACCAGTAACCCCAAAGAGTACTCGTGGCTGGGCATGAGACAAGCCTCCCGATTGGGAGGCTCGTTCACTAAGATGTGAGTTCATGTTACTCGCGTGTGAACTTCAGCTTATCGTCAGCAACTTCTTGAAGCGCAACCGAGAGTGGCTTATCTTCTGGAGAAGACTGAACGAGTGGACCGATGCTGGTGATGTTGCCATCGCCAGACTTGAGTTCCTGACGGTAGGAGTTAATCTGACGTGCACGAGCTGCACCGAAAACAGCCAACGTGTACTTGGAATCGACCTTCTCTAACAGGTTGTCGATTGCCGGGGACGTAATACCCTCTGGGTTGGCGGTTGTTCCAGACATGTGTACCTCTTCTACAAGTGGATCGGCCGGTTCTTATACAGATGATTATTTTACCGCGGAACTGGTAAGAATACTCAGTAGCGCCGCGGTGGCATTAGCCACTGTATCGTTCACGATCACGTCATCGAATTCATCTTGGGCTGCGAGTTCAGTACGCGCGGTATCTAGCCTGCGATGCTGTTCTTCTTCAGATTCGGTAGCGCGCCCTTTCAGGCGGCCTTCTAGTTCTTCCCATGACGGTGGAGCGATGAAAACCTGACGCGCTTCTGGCATTGCCTTACGGACTTGGCGTGCACCATCAAGATCAAGCTCAAGAATGACGTTCTTGCCGGCAGCCATTGCTTCTTCAACAGGCTGGCGCGGAGTTCCATAGCGATGGATCTTGTGCACAACGGCCCATTCAAGCATCCCACCAGTAGCAACGAGTTCATCAAATTTTTCTGGCGTGACAAAGTAGTAGTGAACCCCATCGATTTCCCCTGGGCGAGGCGCCCGGGTAGTTGCAGAAACCGAATACCACAAGCCCGAATCCTGTGCGAGAACTTCCTTAAGGACCGTTCCCTTACCAACAGCAGTGGGGCCACATACAACGAAAGCTTGTCCGTGAATCTGAGTCATGTGTTCTATGGTGCCAGATCTTTCACGCTTTCGATAAATATACGACTCTGGTGTGATCGTTCACCCAAGCCGTTCAAGCAAAGCGGTGCGCTGGCGGTGCCCTAACCCGCCAATTCGACGACTCTGAGCAATACCGATCTTTTCCATAATCGCATGCGTCTTGGTTTCCCCAATGCGCGGGAAAGCAATCAGGAGATCTTTTACCTTCATACGTGCGATAGCTTCATCATCCCCCGCAACGTCAAAAACGTCACGCAAAGTTAGCTTTCCTTCTTTAATTTCCTGCTTCAATTCAGCGCGACGTAGCCGGGCCTGACCCGCCTTCGCGAGAGCCTTAACGCGCTGTTCCCGGGTCAGATGTGGAACTACCATATCTATTTACCACCTTTGTGTGAGGAGACATATAATGCAATAAACGTAGTCTAACTCGCATTGGTGGCAGAAAGTGCCAAAATCGCAAAACTCCTCAGACGAATTTTTGAGAACTTTCTCAAGGAACCACCCAAAGAATAAAACATGAGGGCCCACACCACATATCATGTGGCATGGACCCCATGGTAAAAAGCTCGGATATTATTCCGATGTGTCACGTCCAGATGTTTCTTCCGAACGGATTTCTGCAATCCGATTCAGCACGCCCATCGTGAATCCAACGGCTTTATCAGTGGAGAAATCTCGAACAAGCGCCGTAATTTCCTTCACCACGATAGCAGTTGGAACATCAAGATACATGAGCTCAGTTGCGCCAATACGCAACAAGTTACGATCAACAACGCTCATACGTGCCAGTGCCCATTGAGGCGATGCTGCTTCGATCATCGAATCAACATCATCTGCCCATTCGGCGTAGGTGCTCACAATGAGTTGACCATACTTTTGGATTGGCTGCTGTGATGGCGAGAGCTGTGAACGTTCTTCAAGCAAAGATGCAAGATCATGTTCTGCTCCACGTACGTCAGCTTCGTAGAGGACATCGAGCGCACGCTGGCGCTGCAGCGAGCGGCCCTTCCGGCCGTTATTCCGCCGCTGTTGTGTACGTTCTTCGTTACTCATCAGGCGCGGTTGATGTACTCACCGGTGCGGGTATCAACCTTGATCTTGGTACCCTGGTCAAGGAAGAGCGGAACCTGAAGTTCGTAACCGGTTTCCACGGTAGCTGGCTTGGTGCCAGAGTTCGAACGATCGCCCTGGAGGCCTGGTTCGGTGTAGGTAACTTCAAGAACAACCGATGCTGGGAGCTCAATAAAGAGGACTGTGCCTTCATGCATAGCCACGATTGCGTTAGAGTTCTCCAACATAAAGTTCTTTGCAGTGCCAACCACTTCAGCGGTCACAGGAAGCTGTTCGTAGGTATCCAGATCCATGAAAATGAAATCGGTGCCATCGTTGTAGAGGTACTGCATGTCACGGCGATCAACCGTTGCAGTCTCAACCTTCACACCTGCGTTGAACGTCTTATCAACGTTCTTGCCGGACAAGACATTCTTGAGCTTCGTACGAACGAATGCTGGGCCCTTGCCCGGCTTGACATGCTGGAATTCCACAACCTGCCAGAGCTGGTTGTCAATCTTTAGCACCATGCCGTTCTTGAGATCGTTTGTGGTTGCCACGTTAATCCAATCTTTAGCGTCAATGATTCCTCTTGGATTTTAGCGGTTTTTCTTCACTGACTTGCCTAAGAACCCGTATTTATGAGCATGATTACGCGATTGGCTAGTTCTTTTTCCAGATCTGATAACTCAAACCTGCTTGTATCAAAGTCAAAGTCCGCATATTCCTCATATCGCGGCAATCGTTCTTCAAGCCGAATCGACAGCTCTTTTCGAGGCAACACAACGTTCGTCACCCGCGGCCCAAACATCCCCAGTCGCCTCATAAGCACATCAACTGAAGCCCGGACATGAAGAAAAACCACGTGCTCACATTTTCGCAGCGAATCGCATATAGCTTCCAGTTCGACGTCGTCACAAAAATCGGCAGGTAACGCAACCGCGAAACGCGTCTCACGATCAGCGCGAATATCTGCCAAAAGATCACACGCGACCCTGCGAGCACATGCGCGACGTTGTTCCGACGGAACCTCCAAAAACATATCCTCTGGCGAAACCACAAGTTCATAGGCAACGAGAGAATCGACGTCGGCGGTTAAAAACCCATACGTTTCCAACACGCGCAATACGCTACTCTTGCCAGCCCCATCTGCGCCAATAACAACAACGCTCGTCATAAACTAATCTGCTCCCACGCAAAATCAAGCATTTGCGGGCTGGGGTTCACCACACGCATAGTCTGCGATTCGTCCACCACCACGAAACGCAACACGCCAGCTCGCACCTTCTTGTCTGCAAGCATCGCACGCTCAACTTCCTCACGCTTCGCAGCCGAATACGTTACCGGTAAACCCAACGACACAAGAATACGCCGATGCTCCTCAATAAAACGCGGTTGAGCAAAACCTGCCGCTACTGAAAGCGCTGCCGCAAACACACAGCCAACCGACACCGCGGCACCATGCTTCCACGAAAAATTCTCCACCTTCTCAATCGCATGCCCAAGCGTATGCCCATAATTAAGCAACTCACGCACGCCAGACTCACGCAGGTCCTCGCCCACGATGCGAGCCTTCACCGCAACCGCACGACGAATTAAATCATGGAAATCAAGCGGAGAAGAATCAAGCGCAGAAATAATCTCCGAATCTGCAATAAAACCGCACTTCGCCACTTCTGCCAGCCCACTCGCCACCTCCGCTTCAGGCAACGAACTCAGCACGTCAATATCGCAAAACACGTGCGACGGAGTCCAAAACGTCCCCACCAAATTCTTGCCAGAACTCGTGTTAATCGCAGTCTTACCCCCAACCGCAGCATCCACCATTCCCAACAACGTAGTCGGAACAGAAATCAGCCGCACACCACGCATCCACGTGGACGCGAAGAAACCCGCCACGTCAGTCGTGGCACCACCACCAACCGCAACCACAACACAATCACGTCCAAGATGAAGATCCCCTGCCACATTCCACAGCCGCTCCACAACAGACAAAGACTTCGCAGCTTCCCCGTCAGGAACCTCAAATGCGTGTGTGGACAGGCCTGACACGCTTAACAACTCATCGATACGGCTAACGAAACTCGTCACGTTCGGGCTATGTACCAACAGCACCTTCGACGCAGGATGAGCCGCACGAACAATCTTTTGCACAACATCGTAACCAATCACCACATTATATCCAGGATCAGCCATCACCGGCACCGTGCTGAGCGGAGACGAAATCTTATCCAACGCACGCCCCACAACCATATTGATCCCCCGATCGTCAGATACAACAACGTCAGACGCAACCTCGTAATAAAAACCAATCCGCTTGCGCCGAAGCTGCGCAACCGACTGCCCAATGTTCTTCCCCAAGGCCGGCCGAACCGTACGCGAACGGCGCAGGCGACGCACCAAAACCGAATCCTCAACATCAATAAAAATAACCCGTTCGCCAATCAGCAACGCACGCGTACGAGGATCCAACAACGCCCCACCGCCAAGAGACAAAATGCCACGGCGGTTCGCGCACGCCTCCGCAATCACCTCATGCTCTAGTTCCCGGAAAAACCGCTCCCCATACGACGAAAAAATATCACTAATCGACATCCCGGCTTTCTGCACAATCAACCGGTCAGAATCAATAAACGGCTGATGCAAGCGGTTGGCCACGATTCGTCCCACCGTAGATTTCCCCGCGCCAGGCAGACCCACAAAAATGGCCGTTAACGTCATTATTTCACCCCTTGCCAGTCCGGTTGCTGCGAACGGGCGAAAAGATCGTAGTGCGCACGGACGTCTGCCACCTGATCCCCCGCTGATCGCTCCAATACGGCTTCCGCCAGCGTGAGTGCCATCATCGCTTCTGCAATAACAGCTGCAGGCACTACCGCCGTGGTATCTGAGCGCTGGTGGATTGCTGTAGATTCTTCTCCGGTAGATAGATCTACTGTGCGCAAGGCCCGCGGAACTGTGGCAATCGGCTTCACCGCAATTCGGGCAACGATCGGTTCGCCATTGCTCATTCCGCCTTCGATCCCACCAGCGTGGTTGGTGGGGCGTTCAATGCCTTGTGGGGTGCGAGTGATGTGATCGTGGGCTGCGCTCCCGCGGCGGCGGGCCGATGCGAAACCGTCACCGATCTCTACACCTTTAACGGCAGGTATGGACATGAGCGAGGCGGCCAGGCGCGAATCGAGACGATCTCTCCACACCGTGTATGTGCCCACTCCCACCGGCACATTCCAAGCAACAACCTCTACCACGCCGCCAAGTGTATCGCCGGCGCTTTTCGCAGCATCAATTTCCGCAATGAAGCGGGCCGCAACGGCCGGATCTGCACAGCGAACAGACGATTCTTCGATTTGTGGGCGATCGCGGAGAACAATGGGGTGGGCGGTGGCCGCCTGCTCCGATCCCACTTCTACCACGTGTCCCGCAATAGCAATATCCGCTACCTGTGCCAGAAATTTTTTTGCCACGTAACCTGCCGCTACGCGAGCCACCGTTTCGCGGGCCGATGCGCGTTCAAGAACGTTGCGAATATCCGAAAATCCGAACTTTTGCACGCCTGCGTAGTCAGCGTGGCCAGGGCGTGGCCTGGTGAGGCGGGCGTTGCGGGCAAGCTCTTTACTATCCCCACGCCCGGTAGATTTGTAGAGTTCTGCAGGTGCAACCGGATCAGGGTTCATCACTGCTTCCCACTTGGGCCATTCTGAATTATGGATTTCGATGGCGATCGGGCTGCCTAGAGTGCGACCGTGGCGCACTCCAGAAATAAACGTGCATTCGTCTTGTTCAAATTGTTGGCGGGCACCACGCCCATATCCTGTGCGGCGCCGGCGCAATTCTTCCGCAAGTTCGTGAGTGGATACCTCTACCCCGGCAGGTATCCCTTCGATAAAAGCAATCACGTGCCGCCCGTGTGATTCGCCTGCACTACTCCAACGCATCATAGACACAATTGTGTCAAAGAAACGGCGTTCATGCTCACCCAGATCGCCCATGAGCTTCCCACAAGGAAGGGCCCGAACGGAATCGTGGAATTCCTAGTGAACGCCTTACACACAAGGCCTGCCGTGGCGACAATTCCTGCGGAGATAACGGCAAGCATTAATACGTATAGAATAGTTGTGGTGTGCCACACAATGAGCGGGACAAGGAGCCGGACGTCTCCCATTCCAATCAGCGCTCCACGTGAGAGCCGCGATATCGCCCATAACGGCACGCAGATGGCAGTAAGTATGAGGGCGATATTCAACCATCGTTCCGGTTCAATACCGTAGTTCCACAGTGTTTGGGCAATCGCCACACACAAGGTTGCATGCGTGAGCGATACAAGAAGCGTTTGGGTTATGTAATCGTGGACTGCATTGGCTGTTAGCAGACCGAAAAAGAGTGTTGCGCAGATAAGCGTTACGTAATTTGGTGCGATAATTCCTGCAATCGTTGCACAGATTAACGCAAGAATACAGGAGATTTTCCAGTGACGTTGTTCCATACGAACAGCTTAGAGAACATGTATCTTTAACGAAGAAAGTTATCCACAGCCTCAGTTAGCGTATTGATCGGCGTATCTTTCCCGGAAGCCACGAGTATCATTTCACGCAGATAGCACGCCCAGAACGTGCAGTACTGCTCACGTGCGTGGTGAGTTTCGTAGAGGAAAATATCGCTATGAACCGAAGAATCGCGTGGGATTCGCTCATCTGTGGCGGCTTCCGTATGGATGACGATATCTGTTTTTGCGAACCGCATTTCTTCTGGGCGCAACGTTTCGCATTCGATTCCGATTTTGTGGGCTACCGCAAGTGGCGTTCCTGGACCACCGGTGGGATCAGCGACGACGACGATCTGGCGTGCTCCAAGCTCCGCTGCCGATGTGACCGCGCTAGCAGCCATGTAACCGCCTCCGATAATGACAATCCGGGAGGACGGAGTGAACATCGGCCTAACAAGTGGAGTAAGAGCGCGTGAAGCAACAGAAAAACCAACAAGGAGGGATGTTGCACCGGTGGGCTGGCGGACCACAATATCGCACATGCCAACAATCTTCGCCATGCCGTCTAAGAGATCAGCGTGGTGGCCAAGAATAGGATTCTTGGCCACCCATACCGAGTGGATATCGCTGTCATTGAGAAGATTGTGAACACTAGAAGATGCACGTTCGCACCCGGAAATAATCTGTGATGCTACACGTACTTCCCATTCATCACCTATAATTGCGTGCCGCATTAGTTCTTCTGGTGATCGGCGTACCACTTGCGAAGGATTTCAACGTTCTTAGAGTGATCGTCAATATTATTCGCAAACAAGGTTTCGCCGGTTTCAAGATTTGTGGTGACGAAGAACAGCCAATCACCTGCAGGGGGGTTTGCCGACGCTTCAATCACTTCTTGGCTCGGGTTTGAAATAGGATATGGCGGGAGCCCTGCATGAATATAGGTGTTGTATGGGTTGTCGTTCTTTAATTCGGCTTCAGTTGGGATCCCACCAAACTTTCCAACACCATACATTGTGGTGGAATCCATCTGGAGTTTGCCGTTGACTTGGCTTGTATCGACCAAACGGTTTTCGATGATGCGAGCAACTTGGCCATAGTAATCAGGCCAGTTAACTTCACGTTCAACGATCGAGGCCACGATGAGCGTACGTTGCCACCGATCGCGGGGGATCTTTGTTTTTTCTAGCCCTTTGACGCGGTTAGCTACCATGTCAGAAAGAATGTCTTTTACTGTAGCTTTCGGAGCCACGGTGTAGGTTGCTGGAGCTAGCCATCCTTCTGGATGACCATTTGCTTCCGCTGGAAGGCCGATCTGAGCTGGATCTTTAAGAACGGCTTCTACGTCAGACGTAGGAACGTTCATAATATTCGCGACACGTTCGACAATCTGTGCTTGGGCAAATCCTTCCGGAATCGTGATCTTCAATTCAGCTTTGCTTGCCGGATCTAACAACGCTGAAACAGCGCCCTGTCCAGACATCTTGAGCTTTAGCTTGTAAGATCCAGGCTGGATCGACGCGGATCGTGGATCTGATTTAAATGCGTCAATAAATGCACGTGAAGAAGCGACGACGTTAGCTTCAGCCAAGATTTCACCCATGGTCGTACCAGTTGATCCTTCAGGGATCTCAATGAGTACTTCGCCGGTTCCCGGCCCTGGGAAATCTGCAACGTTTTGAGCATTCAGTACTTGCTTGACGTATGGAACAGCAACCACTGTTGCGGCAACAACTAACACACAGGTAAAGAACAACACCATCGCGGAACGAATTCGCTTCTTGCGGTGATAAGCACGCCGTTCCTTATTGTTCTTTTTCCGCCGTAACTCTGTTTGTGTGAAAACCTCTGACACTCACTTCTCCTGTAGTTCGACGAGCTCGCCTGGAGGCATACCCGTTGTCCGCTCTTGCGCGAGGGCACTTTCTAAAATGATAACTGCTGCAACTTGATCAACAACGCTTCGGTGATTAATTTCTTTCCGCCCCGATTCGTGAAGCATCTGGTGCGCAGAAACAGTGGTAAGACGCTCGTCAACCATACGAACGTGAACTGGAGCAATACGCCGCGCGAGGCGTTTAGCCCAACGGCGAGCATTCTTTGCTGACTTCCCTTCGGAACCGTCCATATTCCGAGGGAGGCCAACAATGACTTCAAGAGCATCCGCTTCGCGAACTAGCTCAATGACGGAGGAGAAATCATCACGTTCACGGCGATACGTTGCTACTGGCGTAGCAAGGATTCCTGCAGTATCACACCGCGCTACTCCAACCCGGACGTCACCAACGTCTACCGCAATCCGCGTTCCGATTCTCATCAGTGTGGACGAACCTTTCAGGCTTGTGCAATCGCCGCAGTGATGGCATCAAATGCGTGTGGGATCTGGGTGACATCCGTGCCACCGCCTTGAGCCATGTCAGGCTTCCCGCCGCCGCCACCGCCAAGGATCTTAGCTGCCACAGACACCAAGGCACCGGCCTTGATGCCCTTAGAGCGTGCCGCGTCGTTTGTTGCGATAACGATAGTCGGACGTTCCTTAGCAACACCAGTGAGAGCCACGACTGCTGGTGTGCTACCGAGGCGTTCGCGAAGATCCATTACAGCTACACGCACGTCATCTGCCGACGCCACATCACCCAAATCGTGTGTGATCACAGCAATACCGTTGATATCAGTGCGCTGTTCCAAGACGGATGCCATAGCGGAAAGCATCTTTTCCTTGCGTAGTGCAGAGATTTCCTTATCTGCATTCTTCAAACGGTTAAGAAGCGTATCGATATGCTCTGGCAATTCTTCTGGCCGCACGTGAGTCAAAGTGGAAAGTTGGGAGAGTAACGCGCGTTCGCGTGCACCAGCAGCATATGCTCCTTGGCCAACCAATGCTTCGATACGGCGTACACCTGAACCAATGGATGACTCGCCAAGAACGGTAACAAGACCAATCGCACCAGAATCAGACACATGGGTACCCGCACACAGTTCGCGTGACCAATCACCGCCGATGGACACCACGCGCACATCATTGCCATATTTCTCCCCGAAGAGAGCCATAGCGCCAGAAGCCTTTGCAGCTTCGATGTTCATAACTTCTGCACTTACCGTGAGGTTATCTTGCAAACGTTCGTTCACACGCGATTCGATATCGTGAAGGATCGTGGTTGGCACCTGTTCACCGTGGCGGAAATCGAATCTGAGGCGAGAAGGTGAATTCTCAGAGCCAGCCTGAGTTGCCTGCTCCCCCAAGTATTCGTGAAGAGCCTTGTGAACCATGTGGGTTGCGGTGTGAGCACGAGCGATTTGTTCACGGCGTGGGATATCGATAGCGGAACGGACAGAATCATCCAGAGCAATCGATCCTTCAGTCAACGTACCACGGTGAACGAACAGGCCTTTCACTGGCATCTGTACGTCAGTCACATCAACTAGGCCGCCGCCAGCAACGCTGATAGTGCCGTGATCAGCAAGCTGACCTCCTTGCTCTGCCCAGAATGGAGTTTGATCAAGGACGATGTCAATTTCAGCTGGTGCTTCTGCAGCTGGAACCGAAACACCGTCTTTCAAAATACCTATGACCTTGCCATCAGCAACGTAATCGGTGTAGCCCAAGAAACGAGTATCGCCGCCAGACTTAGCCTGGATTTCGTGGTAAACAGTGGCATCAACGTGACCTGTCTTCTTTGCCTGAGCATCGGCGCGGGCACGATCCTTTTGCTCCTGCATCAGCTGGCGGAAGCCAGCTTCATCAACGGCAATACCCTTTTCAGATGCCATTTCAAGAGTCAAATCAATTGGGAAGCCATAGGTGTCATGCAAAGTAAATGCGGCATCGCCTGGGAGCTGGATGCCAGCTTCCTTGGCTTCTGCAGCAGCTTGTTCGAAGATCTGTGTACCTGCAGTAAGAGTGCGGCGGAATGCCTGTTCTTCGTTGTAAGCGATCTGAGAGATACGATCAAACTCAGCTTCAAGAACTGGGTAGGAATCCTTCATTGCGTCCTTGGTAACTGGAAGCAATTCTGGGTATGCAACGTCGGTGTAACCAAGCAGCCGCACGGACCGAACAGCGCGGCGGATCAGACGGCGTAGAACGTAGCCGCGGCCATCGTTTCCTGGACGCACACCATCCGCAATCAGCATCATCGACGAACGAACGTGATCGGCAACCACGCGCATAAGGATGTCGTCTTCATCATTTTCGCCATACGTCTTACCCGTAATACGTTCGGTAGCTTGAATTACTGGGTAGACTTCATCGATTTCGTACATATTCTTCTTACCTTGCAAGAGGTAAGCGATACGTTCTAGGCCAGCACCTGTATCGATGGCAGTTTGTTCGAGTTCGCCAAGAAGTGGGAAGTTCTTGCCTTCGCCTTCACCACGGAGGTACTGATCAAACACCAGGTTCCAGATTTCCAAGTAGCGATCGCCGCCTGGATCAACAGTACCGCCAACTGCTTCTGGGCCAAACTCCGGGCCACGATCGTAATGAATTTCTGCACAGGAACCTGCAGGACCAGGCTGGCCGGTAGACCAGAAGATTTCTTCACGCTTGAGCTTCACAATATGACGTGGATTAAGGCCGATTACCTTAGTGAGGTGATCGAAGGAAACATCGTCCTTCTCCCAGATCGTTACCCACAGGCGGTCCTTTTCAAGGCCGTAGCCGCCTTCATCTACAGATGACGTGAGCAAGCCGAACGCAAGGTCAATTGCGCCTTCCTTGAAATAATCACCGAAGGAGAAGTTCCCGCACATCTGGAAGAACGTACCGTGGCGGGTGGTGCGGCCAACGTTATCAATATCGTTTGTGCGGATGCACTTCTGCACTGAAGCGATACGCGGGTGTGGGGACTTTTCGGTACCAATAATGTATGGCGTGAAAGGAACCATACCGGCGATAGTGAACAGGATCGATGGATCTGGAGAGATCAACGAAACGGACTCAGCAATATGGTGATTGTGCTTAGCAAAGTAGTCCAACCAGCGTTGACGAATCTCAGCAGTGCGCATTGTGATTTTTCCTTACGACGATCTTGCCATGGTTTATGGCAATACTAACGATCAGTTTAGCGGTCTCTACGGTGTCTCGCACACACGCGCCGGTGTGATAAAGCGCGCCACGGCTTTTGCCGTGGCGCGCTTTATGTCGCTTACAATCAGCGAGAGTAGAATTCGACGACCATCTGGACGTCACAGGTTACTGGAACTTCCGCACGCTTTGGACGGCGAACGAGTTCGAAGCGAAGCTTCTCAAGCTCAACCTTCATGTACTCTGGAGCAGCTGGCAGAACGTCTGCGTGCTGACCCTGAGCAGCTGCGAGGAACTGTGCCGATGCCTGGGAGCGTGGCTTGACCTGGACAACCTGGCCTGGCTTCACGCGGAAGGATGGGCGATCAACGAGCTTGCCGTCAACGAGGATGTGACGGTGAACAACAACCTGGCGAGCCTGCGCGATGGTGCGGGCAAAGCCTGCACGGAGCACGAGAGCATCGAGACGCATTTCGAGAAGCTCAACGAGGTTCTCACCGGACATGCCTTCGGTGCGGCGTGCTTCATCCCAAACCTTGCGAAGCTGAGCTTCACGGATACCGTACTGAGCGCGAAGACGCTGCTTTTCCTTCAAACGAACCGAGTAGTCAGATTCCTTGACGCGGCCACGACCATGTTCGCCTGGACGGTATGGACGACGCTGCATGTAGCGCTCTGCCTTTGGGGTGAGAGCGAGACCAAGTGCACGGGACTGGCGCACGAGCTTACGGGCACGATTAGTTGCCATAATTATTCTCCTGTCGATTATTAGCGCTTGGTTTCCCAAGCGGGGCCAACCTTTCTGGCTAAGGCCCCAGGGTGTTGTGAGTGAACACAACTTCACAAGGATAGCATGGCTATGAATCGAGAACTGCCCTAATCCTGTCGAGTCGCGACGTGATTTGCGACTCGAAACCGCGCTGTGACGGTTCGTAATACCGCACAGATTCCAGATCGTCTGGCAAGTATTGCTGTTTCACAATCCCGTTCGGATCGTCATGTGGGTACACGTATTCACGATATTTCCCGGTACTGCGAGCAGAAATCTTCGACGCAGTAACGCTCTGATCACGCAAATGAACAGGTACCGGCCCCACTTTCCCAGCCCGCACATCGGCCAGCGCTTTGTTGATAGCGAGATAAGCACGGTTGGATTTTGGCGCTGTTGCCAAGTGAACCACGGCCTCTGCCAGGATGATTCGTGCTTCAGGCATCCCTACGAGTGCCACAGATTGTGCGGCCGCAGTAGCGGTTTGTAACGCAGAAGGATCGGCCATCCCTACATCTTCGGCGGCGCTAATCATGAGGCGGCGGGCAATAAACCGCGGATCCTCCCCTGCTTCGACCATACGTGCTAAGTAGTGCATGGCCGCATCTACGTCCGATCCGCGAATCGATTTGATGAACGCCGAGACCACGTCGTAATGCTGATCTCCGTTGCGATCGTAACGCACCGTATGGACGTCTACTGCCCGTTCCACGTCTTCGATACTGATGTGCCGATTTCCTGCACTTGCGGAGGCTTCGAGGATGGTGAGGGCTCGCCTGGCGTCCGATCCTGCCAGCATGATGATCTGATCGCGAGCGTCTGATTCGAGAGTCACGTTTCCACCGAATCCACGTTCGTCACTCAACGCACGATCGATGAGGGTTGCGATATCTGAGCGCGTGAGTGGTTGAAGGGACAGGAGAAGCGATCGGGAAAGTAGTGGCGAAATTACTGAAAAGCTGGGGTTTTCTGTAGTTGCAGCCACGAGGATAACCCAACCATTTTCAACAGCCGGTAAGAGTGCGTCTTGTTGCGCCTTCGAAAAACGGTGGACTTCATCCACGAAGAGAACGGTTTCTTTTCCTGTGATCGCAAGCTCGTCTTTAGCGCGCGCGATACTTTCGCGCAGTTGCGCCACGCCTGATGAGACGGCAGAAATTTCGGCAAAGTTTCGCCCGCTTGTTCCAGCAATAAGATAGGCAAGGGTTGTTTTTCCAATTCCGGGAGGCCCCCACAGGATCACCGAACTTGGCACGCCTGCATGGGACGGTTCGATGAGTTGCCGAAGAGGTTGCCCTGGCCCGAGCAGGTGAGTTTGGCCCACGACGTCCGATAACGACGTCGGACGCATACGTACCGCCAGTGGCGCACGTGCGTGATTTTCTAGTTTCGTATCGCTTGAGTCAAACAAATCCACATAGGCAAGTCTACGTTTTTTGCCAGGAAAAATGCGATACTTCTAAGAACTGAATTTACCCTCTTAACACATGCAGTTATCTATGACACAATAAAGATATGTTTGAACGGTTAGGTAATCGCGTTGCGCGACGGCCAAAAACCTTCATCCTCCTCTGGGCGGTCATAATGATCTTGGGCGCCTCGGGAGCCTTGTGGGGCTTTGGCCAGGGGAATTTGTTTGCGCGTTTGGATTCTTCAGAATCAATGATTCCAGGGTCCGAATCGGATATCGTCCTCCAGGCTTCTGGAACGCATGGAGTCGGTGAGAAGATCATCGTCGTCGTCAATAATGGAACTGTGCCCACCACGCACTCTCAGCTTGCAGACTTTCGGAAGAATGTACGTAACCTCAGCCACGTCACATCTGTAGCGGATCCAGAAACTGTGCATGCCCAGTTCGAAGCAGAAAAAACTGAACGCATCAATCAAGCAGTACAACAAGCCCTCGCGCAATACGGCAATGCTGTCGATCCTGCGATTGCGCACGCAATCAGGCAACAAGTCACGCAATCTGTGGAAGAAAAACTGCGTGCACAACCCGATCCCGCAGATATGTTTACGGCCAAGAATTCTTACGTGATAGCAATCAGCCTTGAACCCGGTCACTGGCCAGACACTGTTACGCAAATCGATCGGTACGTCACTGAATTCAACACCGGGCTCAAAAATTCCTCAGCCCATGCGCTCTCTACCACCTTGGCGAAAAATGCCATCATGGAGCAAACGGCACAAGACCTCGTGATTGGAGAAGCTGTAGGGTTACCGCTTGCACTTGTGCTCCTTATCGTGATTTTTGGCGGTTTTCTGGCGGCAGGAATGCCACTCATCGGCGCACTCACCTCCATCGCAGCCGGACTCGGAGTTATCTGGGTACTTACCTTCGTAACCACAGTAGATAATTTTATTATCAACATCGTGTCCCTTATCGGGCTTGCTCTTTCCATCGATTACGGGCTGCTTATCGTGTCCCGTTTTAGGGAAGAAACGCAACACACATCGGATCCGTCTCAGGCTATTCAACGAACGATCTCCACGGCAGGCAGAACCGTAGCTTTCTCAGCGCTCACAATAGCCTTTTCCATTTGCGGGCTCTTCTTTATGAACGCGCCGATCCTCCGCATGATCGCTGCAGGTGGCGTGAGTATTACACTCCTTGCAGTCCTTACAGCTCTCACATTGGTGCCGGCACTGATCGCACTCAATGCACGCCGCCTCCAGGCACCATCTCCATTGGCTCGCATCGGGCTTATCCGTATTCTCTTTAAGAAAGTCGGAGATTCGTCATCTGACCACGGGATATTCTCACGGCTCGCACGGTGGATCCACCGCAAGCCATGGCCTGTACTCTTAAGCTCCGCCACCATAATTGCCCTTCTGATCCTTCCACTATCCGGTCTTTCTATGCGATCGAATTTCATGGAATATCTCCCCCAGAACTCCCCGGAGCGTAGCGCCTACACGAACATCCAATCCACATTCCCAGCATTTTCTATTCCGTCTGGAACTGTCCTTGCCAACGCTCCTGTAGGGAGCACAAAAGAACTCCAACGCCAGATCGCCGAATTGCCTCACGTGGCGAACGTGCGTGAACCAATCGACATTGGCAACAACCGAACCTTGATTGATTTCGTTGTAGATACGCCAGATCAAGCCGGACCGCTCGTCACTCAAACGGTCCAGAAAATTCGCGCATTACAACCTGGATACACCCATTTCGTTGGTGGTTCTGGGGCGCTCCAACTCGATTTCAACGAATCGATTCGGCAGGATGCTCCTGCCGCCTTGGCAGTCGTGGCCATCGCTGTGCTGATGTTGTTGTTCTTCATGACCAGATCTGTGATTGCTCCCCTCACTGCACTCCTGATCAATTCCGCCTCGTTATTGGCAGGGCTTGGCGGTGCCACAGTTATCTTCAAACATGGTCTCTTTGGATTGCCACAAACCCCCGGCCTTGAAACATTCGTTGTCGCAACTGCCGTGGCATTCGGCTTCGGTTTAGCAATGGACTACGAAGTGTTCTTGCTTGCCCGTATCAAAGAATATTGGGATGCCGGCGAATCGAATGACGACGCGGTTGTTCACGGCCTCCAGCGCTCAGGCCGCATCATTACATCTGCAGCCGCGATCATCGTGGCCGTGTTTATCGGGTTCGTGTTTGGCGATCTCGTCGCGGTTAAGCAGATCGGCGTTGTCCTTGCGCTCATTGTGATCATCGATGCAACCGTTGTGCGCATGCTCCTTGTTCCTGCAATGATGACTTTGCTTGGACGATGGAATTGGTGGGCTCCTGCCCCACTCAAGCGCCTTTATAATCGGTTCAGAATCATGCACTAAGGGCTGGGTCTATTTTCGGTATCCCCGAAGATAACGAGGGACAGTTTCCCGGCCTCATATCCTAGGTTTACGGCAATATCGGCATCGTGACGCAGATAGATCACATCAGTACTGTGCCGTGGCACTGCATCACTTAATTGCCAGAAATCTGAATCTGCTCCGCTATTTATATTAGTAGTGCGATACAACAACGGTTCCAAGCGGGGCCCAATCGTAGAGGCTCTTGGCATCGTTGACTGAAACATTGATACAACCGTGCGATCCATTTGCTCCTGCATGGAAGCCAAAGTTTTTAAACCAAGGAGCACCGTGGATTGCGTAGTCACCATGGAAATACATGATCCATGGCACGCCTTTGGCTTCGTATCGGGTTCCGTCTAGGTTGGTTCCGCGCATTGTTTGGGAGGCGTTTTTCAGCCATACTTTGAAGGTTCCGGTGACAGTTGGGGTTTCAGTTGCGCCTGGGATGAGCGGGATTGGACCGCGGACGGCTTTTGCTCCTTCGTATCCGATAATCGTGAAGTTACTGAGGTTCACGTCAATCCATTTTTCGCCTTCCGCTGCAGGGTAGGCAAGGTTTTCTGCACCGGCTGCAACGAGGTGGTCTTCCCAGTGTTTTTCTTCTTCAGAGATGTGCGCTGTGACGTTGCTTGGTTGGCCTGCTAGGAGATTCGTTGCGATTTTCGAAACCATGTCGTCAATATTCGAAACAACTTTTTTGCTCACCGCTTGGGTACCGACACGGATGATTTCTCCTGCGGTGTTTTTGTATCGCACACCAACGGTTTCGTCTGATTCAAGAACCTTGGTTACATTTTTGACCCATTCGGTAAGGGCGTCACGCTTTACGTCAAGTTTTTTACCATCTGAAATGATCCACGTGGTTTTGGTTGGAACGTCAGCTGTAACAACGTCTTCTCCTGTGGTGACGGCCACCTCAGTGGCAACCAGCGTATTGGCGGTTTCAGCAAGCTTTTTGAGTTCGGCGCTTGGTTCTTCCGCAGGAAGATTCTCCGATGTGATTGTGATCGGGATGGATTTTTGTGCGTCCGCGAGTTCTTGCGCCGCGCGTTTCACTTCTTCGATAGAGACGCCTCGCCCACTTGTTCCAGGGACGACGACGAAGGTGCCGTCCTTGGCCTCGACACGCGGAGGAACTGGCAAGGTGGCAGATGGCTGATTAGCCGTTAATGATTCTGCAAATTTTTTGGTTTTTTCTAGATCGTCAAACGTGACGTCTGCTGCCACGTTGGTGGAAGCAAAGATGCTGGTGACGTATGAGAATACGGACTTGCGTGGTTCTGCTACAGCTTTGCGGGCCGTTGTTTTCGAATCGAGCGATGCCCCCATATCTGCAAGGGTTGCGTCAGATTTATTGATGCCGTCACCGCTGATCGATGCGGCCATGGTAGCCGCATGTGAGGAAAGTTTTGATTCGATCTCAGATACGCTCATCCCTCCCACATTGATATGCCCAACGTGGGTATGGGGTAAGGCTCGGCCAGAAATAGCAAAATATCCAATGTAGGTTACGAAAGCAACAACAATAACGCCTGCTAGACCAATTAAACCGCCAAGGGCTAACCGTTTCTTCGTCATAATTTCCCCTACAACCGGAATTACATATCGCTGACATGTGGTGCATAATTCAGATACTGCACCACACGTCAGCAATTGAAAATGCTACTACTTAGAATCGGTCTTTTCTACGTTAACGGTCGATTCCACATCGGACTTCTTCTTTGGCTTTGCATCAACGCCAGCTTCTTTACGCTGCTGCGGCGTAATTGGTGCTGGAGCATCGGTCATTGGATCCCAACCGTTACCGATCTTCGGGAAGGCAATAACGTCACGGATAGAAGGAGCCTTGGTAAGAAGCGCAACGATACGATCCCAGCCGAATGCGATTCCGCCGTGTGGTGGAGCGCCGAACTTGAACGCATCAAGGAGGAAGCCAAACTTCTCCCGTGCCTGCTCTTCATCCAGCCCCATAACCTTGAACACGCGCTCCTGAACGTCGCGGCGGTGGATACGGATGGAACCGCCACCGATTTCGTTACCGTTACACACGATGTCGTATGCGTATGCAAGTGCGTTGCCTGGATCCTGATCGAACGAATCCAACCATTCTGGCTTTGGCGAAGTGAAGGCGTGGTGAACGGCGGTCCAAGCGCCGTCTGCCACTGCCACGTCACCTTCAGCTTCAGCAGCCTTGGTGCTCTTGAACAGTGGAGCATCCACAACCCACACGAACGCCCAATCGTCTTCGTTAATCAAACCGCAACGCTTACCGATCTCCAAGCGAGCTGCGCCAAGGAGTTCGCGCGATGGGCCAGGTTCACCGGCAGCAAAGAAGATACAATCGCCAGCAACTGCGCCGGTAACGTCGAGCAAGCCTGCGCGTTCGTCGTCGGAAATATTCTTCGCAACTGGGCCACCGATGGTGCCGTCTTCTGCAATCGTGACGTATGCAAGCCCCTTGGCACCGCGAGCCTTCGCCCACTCCTGCCACTTATCGAACGTACGGCGTGGCTGCGAACCGCCACCAGGCATAACAACAGCACCGACGTAGTCGTTTTGGAACACACGGAATGGAGTGTTAGCAAAGTAGTCGGTCAAGTCAATGAGCTTCTGCTCAAAACGCAAATCGGGCTTATCGGAACCGTAGTTCTCCATCGCATCCTTGTACGTCATGTGCGGAATTGGAGTTGGCAGTTCGTAGCCAATTAAGCCCCAGATTTCCTTCAAAACATCTTCTGCAACGGCCATGACGTCTTCTTGTTCAACGAAGCTCATCTCGACGTCGAGCTGGGTGAACTCTGGCTGGCGATCCGCACGGAAATCCTCATCACGATAACAACGCGCGATCTGGTAGTAACGCTCCATACCAGCAACCATCAGCAATTGCTTGAACAACTGAGGAGACTGCGGAAGCGCATACCACGAACCTGGAGCCAAACGAGCCGGAACAATGAAGTCACGTGCGCCTTCAGGAGTGGAACGAATCAGCGTTGGAGTTTCGATCTCAACAAATTCGTGACCATCAAGAACACGGCGAGCAGCCTGCGATACCTTCGCGCGCAAACGAATAGCCTTCTGTTCGTAACTACGGCGCAAATCGAGGTAACGGTACTTCAAACGAGTTTCTTCATTCACGCTACCGGCATCTTCAGCGGCATCGGACACCTGGAACGGCAACGGAGCCGATGGGTTAAGAACCTCAACCTCAGCTGCTTCAACTTCAATATCACCAGTTGGAATCGCTGCATTTGCGTTGCCCTCTGGACGTTCATTAACAGTACCCGTGACCTTAAGAACGTACTCAGAACGAAGTTCGTGAGCCACTTCTGCACGAATAGTAATCTGGGCAATGCCCGAAGCATCACGAAGATCAATGAAGGCAATACCGCCGTGATCACGGCGGCGATCAACCCAACCAGTCAATGTGACTGTGGATCCGATATCTTCCTTGCGCAGGGAACCTGCCATACGAGTGCGTAACACGCAATCCTCATTTCTCTCTTTTTGAGTGTTCATCCGCGAGACGAGCGGACTACAGCGCACCACGAGACGGGTGGCGCGCACGATACCCATGTTACGCTCGAATTCTGACTAAACGTCAAGCCCCTAACAGGGTATAGGTCACGTCTCAAACTGTCCGCGGCGGTAAATATCACGTTTTCTTCACGTGAAGGTCCCCCTAAATCATAGAAAGGTATGTAAGGATGGCATCTATGACGTGTCCAGCAGAGAATAATGAAAACGTTTCAGTGTCACGAAACCTCGAGCGATGGATCTTGATCCTTGCCGTTGTATTTATTTCACTCGCGGCTTTTCAGACGATGGCAGCCACAACAGCTATGCCGTATATCGTCGAAATCCTCGGTGGCAAGCATCTATATGCGTTGGCTGCCGGGATCGTGTTCGCGGCACAACTGATGACTACCGCGCTTTCTGGCCCATGGGTAGATGCGAAAGGCCCGAAACCCTCGTTCTTTACTGGGGCAGCCCTAGCAATGATCGGACTCACGATCGCGTCTCTGGCACCAAATATCGAAGTGATTGTGGTAGGGCGTGCCCTGCAAGGCCTCGGTTCTGGGCTCCTTGTTGTTCCTTTATATGTGCTGGTTGGCAACTTCATTTCCAAGGAACGCCAGCCACGATACTTCGCAGCGTTCGCAACCGCGTGGGTCATCCCCTCACTCGTTGGCCCATTCTTGGCCGGCCTGATGGTGGAATATTTATCATGGCGGTGGGTTTTTGGCTTCACCCCTGTTGTGTTCATGTTGATCATGCCGATGGCATGGAGCCAGTTCAAAGCCCTTCCAAAACATCAAAACCTCCAACCACTTCGGGCACTGAACATCTTTTATATGTCTGCAGGCGCCGCTATCGGCATCTCTGCATTGCTCGTGGCTTCGTCGAACAAAGGGCACCCAGATTTAAAGACTATTGCCCTACTTGGAATCGGCATGATATTAGTTGCCGCATTTGCCCCGCTTCTGTTGCCAGAAGGAACATTCAAAGCGGTACGCGGCGTGCCATCTACAGTTTTATTACGTGGCACGGCTAACGGATGTTTGATGGCGGTTGAAATCTACTTGCCACTGATTTTGAAAGAACTCCACGGCTGGTCTGCTACCCGCGCAGGATTCGTACTGACGATGTCTGCTATCTCTTGGGCTCTTGCCTCACAGCTTCAAGGGCGCATCACCGATGAAAAGAAACGCTCCCGTATTCCACACATCGGCGTAGCACTTCAGCTAATTGGCACAACAGTGGTTTTCCCGGCTGTTTTCCCATCAATATCCGGCCTCTTTATTCTTGTTGGTTGGTTCGTTGCTGGATTCGGACTGGGCTACCTCTACCCTGCTCTTACAGTTCATGCACTCAGTCTCACTCCGCTCCAACGCCATGGTGAAGTATCCGCCGCACTCCAGATCGCAGATACGCTTGGTGCCGCCTTCCTTATCGGTATTGCGGGCATCGCCTTCGCGGTCTCAGCCGGACTCGGCTACCTTGCCTACGGAGTTCCTGTTCTCATCATGATTGCAATCCTGTGTGGAGCAGTAGCACTCACCAACCGGATCGATCCTGCCAACGTGTGATGGCACACGGTAAGCCATATCACCGCTAGCTTCCCCTCTTTTTACCCCGCTACCCATTACAGTTAGGTATGCGCAAGTCTTGCGCCAGGCCCGCTAGTGTTTGCATGGGGATTTTCCGCGGGCTTAACCGATCTACGTTTGGAATTTCTACATGGCTAATGCCACTACTTTTGCTGATCTTAATTTGCCAGAAACTATTCTTTCGGCTGTTACTGATCTTGGGTTCACATCACCAACTGCTATTCAAGAACAGGCTATTCCGCTGTTGCTTGAGGGGCGTGACGTGCTCGGCGTCGCACAAACCGGCACCGGTAAAACTGCCGCTTTCGCGCTTCCAATGCTGGCACACGTCGATCCTAACAATCGCCACGTGCAAGCTCTCGTGCTCGCACCAACCCGCGAACTAGCGCTCCAGGGCGCAGAAGCAATCAATACGTTTGCTGCGCGTACCGGTGGACTCGACGTCGTCGCTGTCTACGGCGGTTCCGCATACGGTCCGCAACTCGGTGCGCTTCGTGATGGTGCGCAAGTCGTCGTCGGTACTCCAGGCCGCGTGATGGATATGATCGATCGTGGCGCGCTCGATCTGTCCACAATTCGCTACTTCGTGTTGGACGAAGCCGATGAGATGCTTCGTATGGGCTTCGCAGAGGACGTCGAAAAGATTGCAACCGGCCTTCCAGAAGAACGCATCTCTGCCCTCTTCTCCGCAACTATGCCAAAGCAAATCCGCATGGTTGCAGAAACTCACTTGAATAATCCTGCTGAAGTGCAGGTATCATCACCAAGCTCCACTGTTGATACGATCACTCAGACGTACGCGGTTGTGCCAACCCGTCACAAGATCGGCGCGCTTGCTCGCGTCTTGGCTACCACGGAAGCTGACGCTGCGCTCGTGTTCGTCCGTACCCGTGCAACGGCTGAAGATCTCGCAATCGAACTGTCTACCCGCGGCGTTCAAGCTGCTGCGCTTTCTGGCGACGTGGCACAAAAAGATCGTGAGAAACTGGTTGATCGTTTGCGTCAAGGTTCGATTGACGTGCTCGTGGCAACAGACGTTGCGGCGCGTGGACTCGACGTCGAACGTATCGGCCTTGTTGTCAACTTCGATATTCCACGCGAAGTCGAAACCTACGTCCACCGCATCGGCCGTACGGGCCGTGCAGGCCGTGAAGGTACCGCACTTTCGTTCGTCACCCCGAAGGAAAAGCAGCGCTTGCGCCGCATCGAAAAAGTTACTCGCACGCAGATGACCCAGGTGGAACTCCCAACTCCAGCCGAAGTTTCTGGCCTGCGTGCCCGCAAACTTCTTGCTGAAGCAGTAGAACGCCACGCAGTTGGCCGCCTCCATGTGTACGATGATCTGATCGCAGAATTCATCGCAGCACAAGAAGATGCCCAAAACGATGGCATGGAATTGTTGAGCCTGGCAGATCTTGTTTCTGCTCTCTTGGCGCTGGGCGTTCGCGATCCGGGCCCGCAGGCAACTGACGAACCTGAAAAGCTTACTGTTGGCTTTACTGCGGACGATGACCGCCGTGAAAAGCGTGGCCGCCGTGAAGACCGCGGTGGGCAGCGCCGTGGCGGGTTCGACGAACCTGGCACCACATACCGTGTTGAAGTTGGCCGCCGTGACGGCGTGGCTCCAGGCGCAATCGTTGGCGCAATGACGAACGAAGGTGGACTTCGTGGTTCCCAGCTGGGCAAGATTGATATCTTCCCATCGTTCTCACTCATTCACGTTAATGATGAACTCGATCAGGCAACGCTTCGTCGAATCGCTAAGGCACGCGTATCTGGCCGCACGTTAGATATCACTAAGGATAATGGACCTCGTGGTGGCCGCCGTCCATCGGAAGCCCATGCAGACGATTCCGGTTTGCGCAAGTACCGTGCCGATCGTAAGTTCGGTGAAGAGCGCGCACAACGCCGCCAAACGCATTCCAACCGCCGTGGTTCGTTCAAGAAGAGCTACCGTAAGGACAATCGCCGTTCATTCCGCGATTCATACTGAGGCTTAGCCGTGGCTGTAATACGCAACTGCGGCTGATAGAAGGGCTCCCCGGCAGGTGATCTGCCGGGGAGCCCCTCGTTTAGCATTAGTTGACAGTTGTTAATTGTTGGCATTTCGCAATCGTGCGATCATATTCATCTACACGTGCGAGGATGGGTGCAATCACATGTTGTGTAATATCTGCGGCAAATTCTTTGCGTAAGCGGCGGATAACACGTGTTTGAGTTGCTCGTTGCCCACGTGCCGCAAAGAATCGGGAAGCTAGCGAGAGGATCCATCCAAGCGCTACCCCCGCCGCAACAAGCACAAGCGGTAGAGGAACGATTCCGATCATTGGCGGACGTTCCAGCCAGAGCCCCAGGTTCAACGCCAATGCACGAAGCCCAAGCCATACACCACCAGTAATAACAACCGCGATCAACACCCATTGGAGTAGATTGATGATTCTCCACCATAACGGCCGGCGTTCAGCTTCAAGTTGCGCCTGCGAGCTGACATAATCGGCGCGGCGAACCACTGTAGTGAGAACGTCAGATTCTTCCGCCACGTCATTTGCCCACCGCCGTGGCATGTGGCAAGTGGCAGCACTAATGAATCGAGCGCATTCATTTTCTGCCTGGCGTAGCGCAACATCGGATCGTTCAATCCCCGTCACTGGTGTGAAACTCTCATGTTCCTTGGTAGTCCCAAGCCGGAATCGTTGCAGAGGATCTACCTTCATGTTCGTGATCCATCGTGTCAATGGCCAGCGTGTGGCTTTCTTTGCTCGATAAGCGTAGGATTCGCCAGCCAGCCGAGCAACGGTATGGGCACCTGCAGCCTGGATTGCCGCGTTGATCAACCTAGTAGAATCCGGTGTATCTGCAGGCGTGAGCTTGCCGCCATCTGCCTGAAGATCGCCACCTATTTCCCGGCCAATAGTGCGAATATCTGCGGCAAGTTTTGCGGTTGCGGCATGCTGGTTATCCGCCAAATCCGCAATCTTAGAGCGAAGATCAGCAATCCCATCCCCTGTTAAGGCAGACGCTACATGAATATTCGACGTAACTCCGCGATCGCGCATAATCGCCGTTAACGAATCAACCACTTGGTGAGTTTCGGTGGCCGAGAGACGGTCCGCTTGGTTAAGTACCGTGAGCATCACGGTCGAGTGTTCGCTCCGTTGCGCGAGATAATCGTCATGAACAACGGCATCAGCATACTTTTGAGGATCCACAATCCATAAGACGACGTCGGCTGCGCCGATAATCGATGCCGCAATAGCTCGATTTGCGGCTGATGTAGAATCAATATCCGGCAAATCCACGATAACGAAATCAGATGTAGCACCGAAGGCGTCTTTCAGCCCAGGGCGCTCAAACCGCTGTGTTATGTCAAGCCAAGACAAAAGATCGTGTGCCTGCACTGTAGAAACTGCACACGGCTGTGCCGTGGTAGGCCGCGTTGCCGCAACACGTGCAAGGTTCTCCCCTATGAGTGCGTTAACAATCGACGATTTTCCACTACCAGTAGAACCGGCAATAGCAACGACGCATACGTCAGGATTGTGTTCGCGGCGTTCGCCAGCATAACGGCTAATAGTAGCCGCGTGTTCTACAACATCGTGACTCAAGTAAGGTTCAGCGATCGTAACAACGTCACGTAGCATCTCTACCCCGGAATTCAACGTTAGACTCATGAAGCGCTCTCCTTCCGGTATGCGTGGCGCAATGTCGTTGTAGCTTCTGCAAGTTCACGATGCTTTTCTACAGTAATACCGAGATCATCGAGTGTCGTTCGAAATACATCCACATCTTCTCCGATAAAATCTGCCGCACGTTCACGTAGTGATTCAGTAGCTTTCTTAGTCATTCGCCGCACGGCGTCGTCGCCAAAAACTGCTTCCAAAACTCGCTGAGCAACAACTGCGGTACCACCCGCGATCGCCACTTCGCCGCCAGCCAACCCAGCGGTCGCAGAAAAAACGGTAATCATCAGTGCTAATCCAATAGCGTTCACACCAAGTGCAAGAACGCGCGCAGTGGCTTTCTTTCCACCGATTTCTGCAGAAACCAGAGCGAACAGTTCTTCTTGCCATTCACGCACGATCCGTGCAGCTTCTTCCTTACGTTCTGTATCGCTTCGCAGAGGAGCAGGAGATTCAATCAGTCCACTGCGTTGCCACGCAGTATGAACCTGCCGCACAGCAGTTTCCGCCTGCGCAACCAGAAGCGTATGAACGCCTTCTTCGATAGCCTCAACGGCATCAGATTCCGGCGATTTCTTCCCAGTGAACCATTCTGAGATGCGATCCCTGATTTTCCCAACACTGTTATCTAGAGCGCGGGTCCACGTTCCCGCCCCTACGATGTCTTGCCATCTGGCCAGCACTTCGCCACGAAGAAGCACCCCGTCCCTCAGCGCGTGATCTATATCAGACATGGCGTGATCAACGGCGTCGTCAATATCCCATCGTAGAGAATCAATGATCTCTACTTGTTCACCATACGATTCATGAATATCTGTCAAGGTCACAGTCAATCGAGAAACTGCCCCAGCCAAGGTCTGCCGAACCACGGCAGAGCGTGCGCCAGCATCGCGAGTCATTGCGGTAAGCCAGCCGCGAAGTGACGCCACGTCGTCGTCATGGATAAACCCAACGTCATCGAAGTCTTGTTCGGAAATCATGAACAGAGGCGCACTCCCCAACCCGCGACTATTGAGACGTTGCACCAGATCAGGCCTAATTTCCGCACCTTGCCCGCGAGGCACACGGTTGAGTACCACGCCGATCACAACATTGCGTTCGGCCGCGTCGTCGAGCATCGCCCACGGAATCGCGTCGGCGTAACGCGCCGCGGTTGTGACGAACACCCACAGATCGGCTGCGGAGAGAAGTTGCGCTGCGAGTTCACGGTTTTCTTGTGCGAACGAATCGATATCTGGAGAGTCGATCAGGGCGATACCAGTGGGTACAGATTCGCTTGCATGCAACGATAAGTGATGGTGTGGTTCGTCAGTTACCGCAGCGTTTTGGGTGCGAATGAGCTCAGGCAGGATGCGGTTGTCTGTAAACCAGGCTTCGTCTGCCGGGTTGAACATGAGCATCGGTTGCCGTGTTGTTGGGCGTACTGCAGACGTATGCGCCACATGTTCTCGCACGATCGCATTGATAAGAGTAGATTTTCCAGACCCCGTGGAGCCTCCGATAACAGCTAGGAGTGGCGCATCGAGGTCCCGGTAACGCGGGAGGATATAATCATCGAGTTGATGGATCACGTCCGTTTGAGCATCGTGGCCTGTTTCTGCGCTGGGTGTGGGGAAAGGGAATGCGAGCGATGAGAGGAGGTCGCGCACATCTGCTAATCGTTTAGAAACGTCGCTCCGTTTCTCATCGCTCACCATGTGTCACTCCCCTGCAATTAGTGTTGGGTGAAGATCTTCGGCCGGTGGTTGCCACGTGAGTGTGGTTGTATCGCTTTGTTCCCCGGAACGAATATCTTTGACTTGTTCGCCTTCTTCGGTGGAGAACCACACGTATGGGATTCCGCGGCGATCAGCGTATCGGATTTGTTTTCCGAATTTTGCCGACGACGGCGATACTTCCGTTGCGATTCCGCGCTTACGAAGTTCGAAGGCAGTTTTTTCTGCGTGGGCTCGTTCGGATTCGTCGTTCACTGCCACGAGCACGGCCGTTGGAACCTTGCGGCTTGGGGTAACAACATTCTGGCCGATCACGCGGGCCAGGATTCGTGACACGCCGATGGAGAGGCCGACCCCCGGGAAGGTGCGCTTGCCATCAGACACGAGCGAATCATAGCGGCCACCTGAACAGACGGATCCGAGATCTTCGTGGCCTTCCATCACGGATTCATAGACCGAACCGGTGTAATAATCGAGCCCGCGGGCAATCTTAAGATCGGCAACAACCGACCCCGGAATGAGTGAATTCGCGCCCTCAACCAATGCCACGAGTTCGTTCAAACCTTCATCGAGTAGATCAGAGTGCAAACCGAATGATGCAATCTTGTCAGCAAATGATGCATCTTCAGTGCAAATCTGAGCCAATTCGAGTGTGAGGCGAGCCTGATCGGAAGTGGCGTTAACATCACGTTCCAGGAGTTCGGCAACAATTTCCGGACCAACCTTGTCCAGTTTATCCACGATGCGGAGGGTCTGTTCGACGTCGTCAATCCCAATCGCTTCGTAGAAACCTTGCGCAACCTTACGGTTCGACGCATGGATACGAACACGCGGAATCGGAAGCTTGGACAACGCGTCTACCATAACCAGCGGCAATTCGACTTCGTGATGGAACGCCAACGTATCTTGGCCAACCACGTCCACATCCGCCTGAATGAATTCACGGAAACGGCCGTCTTGTGGGCGCTCGCCACGCCACACTTTTTGAATCTGGTAACGGCGGAATGGGAAATCCAGATGCCCCGCGTTTTCCAGCACGTAACGAGCCAGAGGAACAGTCAAATCAAAGTGAAGCCCAAGCTCATCCTTGTCCGGGGCATCACCAGC
This sequence comes from Arcanobacterium haemolyticum DSM 20595, assembly GCF_000092365.1. Classification (NCBI taxonomy): domain Bacteria; kingdom Bacillati; phylum Actinomycetota; class Actinomycetes; order Actinomycetales; family Actinomycetaceae; genus Arcanobacterium; species Arcanobacterium haemolyticum. The sequence goes on along the minus strand of NC_014218.1, from coordinate 941,372 downwards.
TTGGAGACGACGCAGAAGATAAATTTCCTTCGACGTTTCGCCTTTCGACAAAAGGCGTTCCACTGGCTCAACTGCACGCGTTTCGATGGACGAAAAAGCATGCAGTTCAAAGGTCTTACGAAGAGTGTCCAATACTTCCTGTTCAACAATACGTCCTGCAGGAAGCCACTCAGGGAATCCAGATAAAGGTGCAATCTTAGCCATAAATTCTATTCTTTCACGAATCCGCGCTGAAAACGGAATCCTACCTCTTGTTTGTGATAAACGTTCTTTAGCTCATTGCCGAATGGAGAAACGGCGAATGGCGCGTTTCATGGAAGAGCATCGTTTGTGGGCCGTGCCCTGGGAAGATATAGGTTTCTGGTTTGATAACCTGGACGATGAAACGCAACGTGGATGCCATCTGGTATTCGTCACCACCTGGCATGTCAGTACGGCCTATACCGCCGTTGAAAATGACGTCTCCCCCGAGCATGAACGATTCTAGGCGCCCGGTTGGCATCATGACTGAGTACGGTGCGTGCGTGATTTCTCCTTGGCAGATAAATATGGTGGAGCCTTCGGTGTGGCCTGGGGCTGGAACAGCACGCAGTGGGATTCCTGGTACCAGGCTTACTGCCTGAGAGAAGATTTCTGCTGGGAGAAGTTGGAGGTTTTCAGGCTTAACCCACGATTGCCCGCCCAAGCGTTCCAAGGCGAGTTCACGGCCTGGATCAGCTGGAAGGTGCGAGTTTGGATCTTCCATGCGGTATGCGTCAGGTTGCGAAATATAGACGGGCGCTCCGGCAGCAACTTTTTGGCTATCCCACACGTGATCCGGGTGTCCGTGTGTCAACAAAACGGCACCTAACGTGAGGTTGAGCTCGGCTAACGTGTTTTTAACCCACGTTGCGCTTCCAGCGCCAGGATCGACGACGAGGGCTACCCGTTCGTCGTCGTCTGCAAGAATATACGTGTTCTCTTGAAGGAACGTTTGATCGTATCGCAAAAATAACATGCCTTAACCGTACCGGAAGAGAAAGAAAAACACGCAGATTAGGCGTAAACTGGGAAGTACGTATGACAACGAGAACGGTCTACCCCGTCTGAAGGAGGGTCTCATGACTGATAAGAATCCCACCCCCACTCCGCGCGTAGTGGCACACCCAAAGCCAATGGACGTCCCAGCTCCGGCGGTTGATAACGCGCAGGCAGCACACGCTGCCACTTTTGGACGCGTCGATAATGAAGGTAACGTCTGGCTGAAGGAAGCCGACGGTACCGAACGAAACGTCGGCCAGTACGCAGCTGGCGGTTCTGAACAAGATGCGTTGGATCTCTATATTCGCCGCTTCCTCGATCTGCAAGCACAAGTAGCCCTCCTTGAGACGCGCATTTCGCACATCTCACCTGAGGAAGCTCGCCAATCCCTCAAGGCTCTCCATGAACAGCTGGTTGAACCAGCTGTGGTTGGCGATGTCGCATCCTTGAAGGAACGCGCTGCCAAGCTTGATGAACTTGCTGAAGAACGGAAGAAGGTTGTTGAAGCCGAACGCGCCGCCGCTAAGGAACAGGCACTCGCAGAACGTACTGCGATTGTTGAAAAGGCAGAAACCCTTGCCAACCAAGATCCTGCACACACCCACTGGAAGAACTCCCGCCAAGAACTCGCAGATCTTCTTGACGCGTGGAAGAACTCTCAACGCAACGGCGCCCGCATCGATCGTGCAACCGAAGAAGCTTTGTGGAAGCGTTTCTCTTCTGCACGCACCCAGTTCGATCGTCACCGCCGCCAGTACTTCTCAGAGCGTGATGCAGCGCTCAAGGTTACTGTGGCTCGTAAGGAAGAACTGATTGCTGAAGCAGAATCGCTCTCTACATCCACTGAATGGGGTCCAACTGCTGCTCGCTTCCGTGACCTCATGGAAGAATGGAAGGCCGCTGGCCGTTCCATCAAGAAGGAAGATGATCGCCTCTGGGAGCGTTTCCGTACGGCACAACAGACCTTCTTCGATGCTCGCACATCGTACAACACCGCTCTTGACGAAGAATTCGGTGCAAACTTGCAGGCGAAGTTAGCTCTTCTTGCCGAAGCCGAAAAACTCGTTCCAGTTTCTGATGTTGAATACGCCAAGGAACAGATCCGTTCCATCGGCGAACGTTGGGATGCTATCGGCCGTGTGCCACGTGCAGACGTTGCCCGCACCGAAGGTCGCTTGCGTGATATCGAACATGCGATCCGTGACGCCGAATCTGAGCAGTGGCGTAAGTCCGATCCTGATAAGCAGGAACGGTCACACGGCATGGCAGCACAGCTCGAAGCCCTGATCGAAGAACTTGAAGGCCAGATCGCCAAGGCTCAGGCAGCCGGCGACGATAAGAAGCTCAAGGAACTCAACACGGCACTCGAAGCTCGCAAGGCATGGCTGGCAGCAGTCCGCGCCGAGTGAAAATTCTAGCTTACCCTAGAACAGCACCTCTCTGATGGCGGGAATCCACAGCTGTGGATTCCCGCCATCAGCGTCGTCGAACTTATGGTTAAGGTGGAGTCATGTACTCCTATATTTTGACGGCACATAACTTAAGTCAACGCCATGAATACGGCGTGCTTGCACGCGAAGGGCTCCTCATCGAACTCGCGGGAATCGGGTGGGTAGCGCGCGACCACGTGCAAGCACCAGAACAACGCGCACGCGTCATCTCGTATGTTCACGGACACTCCATCGTTGCTTCCCACTCCAGCGCATACTGGATCTATACCGGAAACGTGATCCCGGAACTATCCCGATCACTACACCTCTGCAACGCGCAACAGTCCCGTTCGCAGGGATTCCCCCGCAATCCATACGATCCCTGTGATCTTACGTCACTCTACGGAATCACGATCACTACACCAGAACGAACTGCGATCGATCTCCTGCGATCCGATCTACCTTCCGGATTCGAAGCACTCATGGCGCTTTTACGAATCGGGGCAAACTATGACGTGATCGTCCAACGCGGAAACCGCCTACGCTACCATCCTGGTATCAAGAACGTGCGAGATCTCCTGTGCCAGTTGCCTGCTGATCTGGATGTCATCGCTAATTCGCATTCCGGCGAGGCGCAGGAGTTTCTGCAGCTCTCAGAAGCCGATCTTCATCCTTCTTATTTCCTGTGACACGGTAAGCATCGTAGACGCCTTCGATTTTTCGCAGTTCGCGCAGGACGCGTTCCAAATGATGTGGATCAGCCATTTCAAACGTAAAACTCGATTTTGCTACGCGTTCAGAGGACGTATTGATGGTTCCCGAAATCATGTTGACGTCATGTTCTGCCAAAGCGCGAGAAATATCGGCCAGGAGGCCGCGCCGATCGAGCGCTTCAATCTGCACCTGCACCAAGTACACGGCATCTGCCCCATGATCCCAGGCAATATCGATGAATCGATCAGGTTCCCTCCGCAACGAATCCACGTTTGGGCAATCAGCACGGTGAACGGAAATCCCCTTACCGCGAGTCACAAATCCAACGATTTCATCCGGCGGGACAGGCGTACAGCATTTCGCCAACTTTACCAGCACGTCCGTATCTTCAATCGACGCAACGATAACTGCCGAATTGCCATGACCATCTGACCTGTGCTGGATCCGGGTTGGAGTAACAGCTTCGGCCATCGTTTCTTCAGCACCCGCGCGCCCGCCTTGGGAAATGATCAGACGGCGAACCACAGACTCTGCAGAAATAGAACCTTCACCAATCGCAGCGTAGAGATCTGATACATCGTTACGGTTGAGATCCTGAGCAACGGCTTTCAACGTCTCGTGGCTCATCAACCGCTGGATAGGTTCATTATGGCGGCGGATGGCTTTGGCGAGCTTATCCTTACCGGATTCTACAGTTTCATCCTTACGAGAACGCGAATACCACTGCTTGATCTTGGAACGAGCACGGGCAGTGACCACGAAATCTGCCCAGCCTTGTGACGGCGCCGCATCTTCAGACTTCGACGTGATAATTTCAACCGTATCGCCTGATTGGAGTTCATGATCTAACGTAACAAGGCGATCGTTTACTTTCGCCCCCACCGTTCGGCAACCGACTTCCGTGTGAACTGCAAACGCAAAATCGACTGGCGTGGAGCCTGCCGGCAGTTCCTTCACTTCCCCTGCAGGTGTAAAAACGTAGACCTTATTCTTAGACATCTCATAACGCAACGAATCAAGGAACTCTGACGGATCAGCTGTGTCACGTTGCCAATCAACCAGTTGACGCAACCACTCAAGCTGAGTATCTTCCTTGCTCGTAGGCTGGTTGGTGCCTTTGGCATTTGGATTTTCCTTATAGCGCCAGTGTGCGGCCACACCGTATTCGGCACGTCTGTGCATATCATACGTACGGATCTGCACTTCAACCGTGCGGCCGCCAGGCCCCATCACCGTAGTGTGGATTGATTGGTACAGGTTAAATTTGGGCGACGCAATATAATCCTTGATACGGCCCTGGATCGGCGTGTAAGCCGAATTAGCCACACCCAACGCCGTATAACAGTCTTGTACTTCTTCCACAAGCACACGAACGCCCACCAGATCATAAATATCTTCAAAATCACGGCCACGCAGAATCATCTTCTGGTAAATCGAATAGTAGTGCTTCGGGCGCCCAGAAATCGTACACTTCACATTAGCTTTCGCAAGTTCGCGTTTGAGCGTTTCCTTTACTTCTTCAATGAAACGTTCGCGTTCTGGTGCACGTTCGCGCACCATTCGTTCAATTTCAGAATAGACTGCTGGGTAGAGAATGCGGAACGATAAATCTTCTAATTCCCACTTAATTGAATTCATGCCCAGGCGGTGAGCAAGTGGCGCGAAAATTTCTAGGGTTTCGCGGGCTTTGCGTTGCGCAGAAGACTGAGAAACAAACCGCCAGGTACGCGCATTATGCAGACGATCGCCTAGTTTGATCAAGAGCACGCGAATATCTTTGGCCATCGCGATAATCATCTTGCGCACGGTTTCAGATGCTGCCGCTTCCCCGTAGTTGACCTTATCCAGCTTCGTTACGCCATCAACAAGAAGAGCCACCGTTGGGCCAAATTCGGCAGAGAGTTCTTCAACCGTGTAGGGAGTATCTTCTACCGTGTCATGAAGTAACCCGGCTACTAAAGTATCTTCATCGAGGCCCAGTTCAGCCAGAATAGTGGCGACGGCGACCGGGTGCGTAATGTATGGTTCTCCCGATTTACGATTCACTCCACGATGGAGCCGTTCAGCCACTTCATAGGCGTGGATGATCCGTTCCAGATCCATAGACTTAGTAGATTCCACGCTCATCATCGGTTCTAGGATAGTGGGCACAGTAACTTTTTTACCCAGCCAAGAAAGACGCGAACGCACTCGCGGAACGTACGAATGAGAAGACATCGTGAAACCTCCTAAACATTAGGTAATACACCATTTTAGCGTACTTTGTCCAAACCCTTACTATCGAGTGATACAGAAAAGGGAGGCAAGGCAGAACCTGCCTTGCCTCCCCACTGGGTTTAGAACGCCGTAATTTCAGTATTGAAGAACCGAATCTACTTCAACGCCTTCGCCGAGGTAATCGCGACCGCTGAACTCAGTGAGTTCGATCAAAACACACAGGCCAACTGGATCGCCACCTGCCTGGCGAATCAGATCGCACGCTGCACCTGCCGTACCGCCCGTTGCCAGGACGTCATCAAGCACGAGCACACGTTGGCCATCTTCTACCGTGAATGGCTGAAGTTCCATACGAGCCGAACCATATTCGAGATCGTAATCGATGCCAACAACTGGACCAGGCAAACGGCCAGCTTTGCGAACTGTCAACATACCAACACCGAGTGCAACAGCAAGCGGTGCTGCCAGGATGAAGCCACGCGATTCGAGGCCAGCAACTGCATCAACCTTGCCGCGGTACTTATCCGCAAGCATCTTAATGAGGGCTGCGAAACCTTCTGGATCTGCGATCAATGGAGTGATGTCCCGGAACAACACGCCACGTGCTGGAAAGTCCTGGACTTCACGGACATGTGAACGGACGAGATCAACCACGTCCTGTGGGAAATTATTATCGCTGCTCAACGTTTCTTCCTCTTCTTTTTGCGTTTCGGCTGTGCGTGGTGCCCGACATGAGCGCCAGCGATAGTTTCTACTGGATCAAGTTTATCGCTTTCACCGGTTTCGTGGCTGGTTTCTGCTTGTGCAGCCGCGCGCCGAGCAAGAATATCTTGCGTATGTTCCCGAATCTTCGGGTTACGCATCGCAAGAACAACTGCCAACGGAGCTGCAATGATCAGAGACGAAAGTGTAGATAATAGCATACCCACGAACATGACGAGTGCAAGATCGCGGAGTGTGTCTGCACCTAACACGTACACGCCAATGAAGAGAATTGCTGCAACTGGCAACAGACCGGTGATTGACGTATTCAACGAACGAATCAACGTCTGGTTCATTGCCTGGTTGGCAGTTTCTTCATAGGTATAGGTGTGCTGGTTGGTGATGTGTTCAGTGTTTTCACGAACCTTATCGAACACCACAACCGTGTCATAGAGCGAGTAGCCCATAATGGTAAGCAAACCAATAACAGTTGCTGGGGTGATTTCGAATCCGGCCCACCAGTACACGCCTAGAGTCACGATGAAATCGTGGATAAGTGCGCCGTTGGCGCCGACCGCGATTGCCCAGGAACGGAAGTAAATAGTAAGCACGAGCGAGATGAGCACCATGAAGATGATCATTGCGCGAACTGCTTTCGACAGAATATCCGCACCCCACGATGGGCCAACGAACGTTGAGGTCACTTTGCTTGGATCCACTTTATATGCGCTTGCAAGGGCATCGCGCACTTCCTGTGTTTGCTTGTCATCAAGTTTGACCGTTTGGACACGGATTGACGACGAGCCAAGCGAAGCTACGCGTGGGGAGTCATCTTTACCGACGGTCTTAATGACGTCATATGCTGGCTTGTGCTCCGTGATGGAGGTACCAGATACAGTGAATTGGGAGCCACCACGGAATTCGATACCAGTGTTTGGCGACTTAACCACGAATGCAAGTAGGGACAGCACCATCAGAGCCATTGCGAGGGAGAACCAAAGCTTACGACGCCCGATGATATTGACTGAGGATCGACCTGTGTAGAGATCATTTCCGATTTTGTACATCGATAACATCAGTTCTCCCCTTCCTGTGCAGCGGCTTTACGTTCGCGGCGTTCCCGTGCTCGGCGTTGTGCCAAAGTTTCCTGTTTGTCAAGGAAGCGCTCATCTGGATATTCGTAATCATGCAAATCAACGTTTCCGCTAGCACCGGTTGCGCGAACCGTGCGAGTCTTCTTTGTAGGCTTTGGTGCGGAATATGCACGGCCGCGGTATATCGGAGTGCGTTCGAGCTTGTCAGCATCCAAACCAGAACCACGCTTACCTTCACCAAAGTATGCAGTCTTGCCTAAGTAATGCATGATCGGATAGGTGAACATCATAACGACGATCAAATCGAGAACTGTGGTTACGCCTAGTGTGAACGCAAACCCGCGAACAGATCCGACAGTCAAGATGAAGAGCACGGAGGCTGCTACCAAGTTGACGACGTCAGAGATGATGATTGTGCGGCGAGCGCGTTCCCAACCGTGTTCAATACCGCCACGGATGGTGCGACCATCGCGAATCTCATCGCGGATTCGTTCAAAGTACACGATAAATGAATCGGCTGTCACACCAACTGAAATGATAATACCCAAGACTCCTGCCATTGACAGACGATAATCCATGGTCCATGACAACAAGGAAATCACGAAGAACGAAAGACCTGTGGAAACAGCAATCGATGCAATAGCCACTAGGCCAAGCGCATGGTACTGCCAGATCATGTAGAGAACGATGAATAAGATACCGAAGAGGCCGGCGATCAAACCAGATTCAAGCTGTTCAGCACCCAATGTTGCCGAAATCTGTTCTTCCGATTGCACTTCAAAGAACAAAGGTAGCGAACCGAAGTTGAGCTGGTTAGCAAGGTTGGCTGCTTCCTTCGCCTTGAACGAGCCCGTAATCTGCGCCTGGCCACCGGTGATTGGGTTGTCAGTCTTTGGAGCCGAAACGGTCTTGCCGTCAAGAACAATAGCGAACTGGTTCTGTGGAGACTTTAGCTTGGAGATGCGGCCGGTAACTTCGGCAAACTTCTTAGAGCCTTCGGAATTGAAGTTCATGTGAACAGCGAAGCCACCGTCTGGTTGACCTTGCTGGTTCACGGATGGGCCAGAGGATGCAGAAGAAATCTGCGAGCCTTCAAGTTCTGCTGGACCAAGAATATACTTGGTGCCACGGCCCGGTTCACATGACACAAGTGCCTTTGCCGGATCATCAGCGTTCGATGCGATTGCCTGATCTTTCGAACCGCATTCGAGGATCAACGAGTTGTACACAACCTGTTCAGTGATCCACGCAGGATCCGACGCATTCGCCGGAGTTTGTTCCGGAGCGTCAGAGAGCTGACCATCGCCGTTCTTATCGGCAAGCTTCATGACAGCATCTTTGTACTGTTCGTCAGTCATCGTCTTAGGATCGAGGCCTTGAGCCTTATCCCCTAGCTGCTTGACAAGATCTTCCTTGGAGATTGCCTTTGGATTTGCGTAAGACAAGACTGGACGCATGCGAAGCACTGCTGATGTGCGCACAAGATCGAGCGTTGCTTTATCGGGTTGTCCTGGAAGAGCAACAATAATGTTAGATCCGCCTTGAGCGGTGATCTCTGCTTCGGCAACACCGGAGGCATCGACACGCTGACGGATGATTTCAATTGCTTGCTTCACATCTTCGTCTGTCACCTCCGAGCCATCAGTTGTTGCTGGGGTGAGGATGATTTGGGTACCACCCTCAAGATCTAGTGCTAGTTCTGGCAAGAAACGATTCTTAGCGCCGGTAAAAGTGCCGAATCCAAGTGCGGCAAAGAGCGCCACAATCATCACGGTAAGTGTTATCAGGCGCCCTATGGGCTTACTTTGCTTGCTCAGTTCATCACGTGATGTTTGCACGCGTGTACTCCTTGACATTCTTTAAGGCTGGTGGTTACTTCCACGCAGATCCTTGGTTATCGCTCGATGTGGAATCAGATGTGAGCGGCGACGCTACTTCTTCCTCTTCATCAGCGTTATACGATTCGTCTTCGTCAACTGTGGCGAGCGGGATGTCCATTTGCGACATGATCGCGGAACGTAGCCACACAGTTTCGTCACCTGACGGGGATTCCAATGTAATGGCGTCTCCATCAATATCAACAATGCGCCCGAAAAAACCGGACGTTGTGACAACATTATTGCCAACGACGATTGCTTCTTCTCTCCGTTCGTTTTGTTGACGTTGCGTTTTACGCGCAGTCGCATTCATGAAGAAAATGAATATCACGACAAAGAGAAGCGGAATAATGAATTCCATTGATAATCCTCGTTCCAATAGAGAGATGCCATACGGATCAAAGTCTACCCGTTATAGGTGCTAGAACGGAGATTCCTCCGCATTTTGGTACAACGCCACATTAGAACACGTAAGATACGGAGTTTAGCCCGCCTGTTCTTTAAGAAAATAGTGTGTTTTCGGGCGGGATTATCCCTAAGTGTTCCCAGGCCATCGGAGTTGCGATGCGCCCGCGCGGAGTTTTAGAAATAAACCCTTGCCGCATAAGGTACGGTTCGGCAACGGTTTCAATCGTTTCTGGTTCTTCGCCTACAGAAACAGCCAATGTTGTGAGGCCTACAGGGCCACCATTGAAACGCCGGCACAGCGCCTCAAGCACTGCTCGATCCAGCCGGTCAAGCCCACGTAGATCAACTTCAAACACGTTCAACGCAGAACGTGCAGCTTCAACATCCAGTTTTCCCGTACCGCGAACTTGAGCCCAGTCCTGGACACGTCTTAACAGCCTGTTGGCGATACGTGGGGTCCCACGCGAACGCGAAGCGATTTCCACAGCGGCATCAGCAGATAGTTCCGCATCAAGTTTTATCGCATTTCGCTCCACGATAGATGCCAGTTCTTCGTGAGTATAGTAATCAAGATAGGCCGTAAAGCCGAATCGATCACGTAATGGTGCAGGTAGCATGCCCGCACGCGTAGTTGCCCCAACAACGGTAAATGGTGGCAATGCCAATGGGATCGACGTGGCCCCCGGGCCTTTACCCACCATCACATCCACGCGGAAATCTTCCATCGCAAGATAAAGCATTTCTTCAGCAGTGCGAGCAAGGCGGTGGATTTCATCGATGAAGAGAACATCGCCTTCTTGAAGCGAAGAAAGCACAGCTGCAAGATCACCAGGGTGTTGAATCGCCGGGCCAGAAGTGAGACGCAACGCGCCCCCCACTTCAGCAGCGATAATCATCGCAAGCGTGGTTTTTCCTAGTCCAGGAGGCCCGGAAAGTAATACGTGATCCGGAGCTTTCTGGCGTGCGATAGCAGCATCTAGAACTAGCGAAAGTTGTTCGCGTACGATCTGCTGCCCCACAAAATCTTCTAATCGTTTCGGCCGCAATGCAGCTTCTTGAGCGCGTTCAGTATCTGACGCACCGGTATCAGTGATCTCATTCCATTCCATGGTTATCTCCTGCTACCTAGAATCTGTAAAGCGGCACGTAGAAGTTCTGCCACAGAAGCACCAGGCATTTTATTCGTTGCTTCGTGAACCGCCGGGGCGGCTTCGCGTTCATTCCAGCCCAAGTTAACGAGGGCTTCTAGAACATCCGCATCAGCAGGCACCACGCGCGTATCGGCTCCACTAGCCGTAGCGCTCCCCCGCGTAGGCCCAAGTTTGGAGCCCAGTTCAAGAATCATACGTTGGGCACCCTTTTTGCCAATACCCGATACGCGAGTTAAAGCCGCTTCATTCTTTGTAGCAACAGCATCACGTAAAGCATCAGGAGTTAACACAGCTAAAACAGCCAGAGCAGTACGCGGCCCGATTCCGCTAATCCCAGTGAGAATATCAAAAACATCGCGTTCATCGATATCACCGAAACCATAAAGAGTAAGTGAATCTTCGCGGACTATCAGGGAGGTCATAAGATGAGCTTCAGCGCCCATACGCAACGTGCTCAACGTTGTAGGGGTGGCCTGCACGCTCATCCCAACGCCACCAACCTCAATTACTGCCGATGTAATGCCAATAGCACTAACTATTCCACGCAGACTTGCGATCACAATCTTTTACCTTTCGAACACCTGTTTGAATCAGTGTATCATGAAGGCTTGACTGCTCCGTGCCTACGTGACATACGCTCAGCCGCTGCCCACGCTTTCTGAGCAGGAGTAAGATCGGCGCCTTCGGCACGAGGCAACATACCTGCGCCACCGTGCTGGGAGCGATCCAGTTCCACGAAGTCCTGTGCTCCCCCGCGCCAGGCATGGCAGATAGCCACGGCGATCGCATCAGCGGCATCCTTCGGGCGCGGCAGCTTATCCAGCCCAAGGATCCGTTGCACCATAGTCTGTACTTGGATTTTTTGAGCGCGCCCATTTCCCGTCACGGCTGCCTTTACTTCAGATGGCGAATGCATCCCCACCGGCAAACTTGCCTTCGCAGCAGCCAACAGTACAATCCCCACAACTTGAGCAGTAGACATCACGGAACGCACGTTATCTTGCGCAAACACACGTTCTACCGCAACCACATCTGGCCGATGGGCGTGGATCGTTTCTTCTAGTTCTTGGGAGATCATTAAAAGCCGTTGGTGCGGCGCCATCTGGGGATCAGTGCGCGCCACACCAACGGATACAAGCGAAATCCTGCGCGCTCCGGCGGCATCAAGAACGCATATACCGCAGCGCGTCAGACCGGGATCAATCCCGAGAATTCGCATTTAGTCTTCCTCAGCGAGTGCTGCTTCGACGTCGTCAGAAAGATCCAGGTTGGAGTACACAGCCTGGATGTCATCAACGTCGTCAAGAGCGTCAATCAGCTTCATGAGCTTGTTGGCGGTCTCTACATCGGTAATCGGCACCTTCATCGATGGCACAAACTGAACTTCAGCGGAGTTGTAATCGATGCCTTCGGCCTGGAGTGCTTTACGAACCTCAACGACGTCATTTGGTTCGGAGAGGACTTCGAATACGTCGCCTTCGTTCGTCACTTCTTCAGCGCCTGCATCGAGTACGGCCATCAGGATGTCATCTTCACTGAAATCACCGGTGTTTGGCACTTCAACAATGCCCTTGCGGGAGAACATGTAGGACACGGAACCTGGATCTGCCAAGGTTCCACCGTTGCGGGTGAGCGCCACGCGAACGTCGGACGCTGCGCGGTTACGGTTATCGGTCAAACATTCGATGAGGATTGCCACGCCGTTTGCGCCGTAGCCTTCGTACATGATGTTTTCGTAGTTGACTTGTTCTGCGCCTTCACCGGATCCACGTTTGACTGCACGATCGATGTTATCTGCTGGAACCGAGTTCTTCTTTGCTTTCTGGATCGCATCATAGAGGGTTGGGTTTCCAGCAGGATCTCCGCCGCCGGTGCGGGCAGCAACTTCAATGTTCTTGATAAGACGAGCGAACAACTTGCCGCGCTTGGCATCAATCGCTGCCTTCTTGTGCTTCGTGGTGGCCCACTTAGAGTGTCCTGACACGGGTGTCTCCTTCTATCACGTTATCTACCTCTGGCATTCTACAGCCTTTTACAGGTGTGCCGAAAAATTTAGGGCTATTCTTCTACGATAGTGCGACACACACCATCCCAAGTGCCCTGCCATTCGCGTGCGAATTCGGGCAGATCACGTGGGAATACCCATTGGCCTGTGTCTTGGATGGCGCGTAACGAGTCAAGGTTCCACCATGTTTGATCGTCGAGTAGGTGATGTTCCAGCGTGGTCCATTCACGATTGTGCCCTGAGTTGATGAGTTCTGCTTCGGATTCGTCGATATGAATGACGAAGAATTCTTCGTCTTGTTTTCGTGTTTTTGCGGCGAAGTGGAAGGTTGAGTATCGCATGAGCACGGGGCCTATGAGCCGCTTTTTATCGACGACGAGCCCCGTTTCTTCCCTCAGCTCACGTACCGCAGCATCGGCGGGGCTTTCTTCTGCTTCGATTCCGCCACCTGGCGTGAACCACCAGGTTTGGCTGGGTTCATCGATATCGTGGCCGAGGATCAGAAAAATTTCCCCGGCAGGATTAAAAACGACTATTCGCGCGGCTTTTCTGTATGGGTATCCTTCTTCGTTGAGAGGCCATTCGACGAAGTCGATTGTGTCTTGTGAGGTCATGAGTGTTCCTTACCCCGTGGTGAAGACTGATCGTAAAGTTTGTGCTTTGAGGAGGAGTTCTTGAAGATAGGTTTGATCGGATAGGGCCACGTGTTTTCCACTGCGTTGGGCGCGAGTTGTTTCGTGGCCAACTTGTAGCATGATGTCTTGGAAACGGCGCATGGCTTCAGTTCCTTTGCCTGGTGGAGCACCGAGTTTGCGCGCTTGGCGTTCTGCCCACAACAATGCTTGTTGCCGGTAACGCATTCGGGCGATCATTGTGACTTCGTAGCGTGCGAACCAGCCTTCACGCACGTACCGTTCGAGGCCACCAAGTACTGCTTTCTTTTCGTATGAGCGAGCGTAGATCACCATGGCTGAGGCGACGACGGCGAGCGGCACGTTTGAGATGACTTTATACGTTTCGTACGTCATCCCTTCCCAATTAAGTGCGTCATTATTGATGAAGTGGAATGTTCCCGCACTGAGCATGGCCGGAATTGTCCACCACACGATCGCCCATTTGTGGCGTGAATACTCTGCGAAACCAATAAAGAAGCCAAAAAGCGCAGAATACGTATCATGGCTGAGAGGCCCATCGAGGAATCGAACAGTAAATACTTCGGTTAAGAAATCGAAGTTGCGTACGAAGTAGAGAATGTTTTCAGTGAAGCTGAAACCAGCGCCGATCAGCGCGCCGTATACGATTCCATCTACAGGTCCGTTGAAGTAGTGCCGGAAAGCTACGTAGATCAGGATGATCCCAGCGCCTTTCACGGCTTCTTCTGAAATTGGTGCAATCCACGATGCTGTGTAGCGCGAAATGTCATACACTGTGGCACCTTCATCAAGAAGTTTTGGAATCAGACGTGACGATGCAAAATCGTTAATCAGGGCGCCAACAAGAACGGAAACGCCACCGCCCCAGGCAAATGCCAGTGCGTAGAGCCACAGTGGTTCTGGCTCCCAATAATCGATGATCCACACCAGTAAAAGCGTGAAAATCACGGGAACCAACGCCCATACCCCGGCTACAACTGCACCAGAAATTCCAGCCGGCCCAGCAAGTGCCGGCCACACTTCAAGAAACGCAATACCAGTGAAAACGATCAGACCAATAATATAGGCATAGAAATCAAGCGAATGCTTTCGTGGCAACCGTAAGTATTGTGCTTTATTCATCATCAAGATCCACCGTTTGAGGCCATGAAGCATATCCGTGAATGCGGAACATCCGAGCAAGAAGGGTTCGGCGAATGCGCCGAGCTCCGGCTACGTGAATGTTATGGAAGCGGCGAGTTAATCGAACAGCCTGGCGAACACGGTCAAGTTCAGCTAATAATTGCACGTCGCCATGGATATCAGCATCATCTAATTCATCAACCGTGTAGCGCAAAACCCGCGATAGTTCAGATTCGGCAGCAACCCGATTTGGTCCGCCACGTTTTAGGGCACTGATCCGTTCGCCGTCGGGATCACTGACGTAGATGTCATCCAGGCCGTCGTCGACTAAAACATAACCCGCGCCTTGCAGACATTCGCTGGCTGCCTGATCAACCACCACAGAACTTGCCAAATTCAAAACACCGCTACGCGACACTTCAATCGCGCACCGAGCCCGCGAATTCAACGCGGCCTCAAGCGCTACCCGTGACTTCACGATATTTTTATGAAGCGCATCCAACCGCCGTGCCTTGAGCGATGCCACGATCCCAATAAGAATCACGCACGCAACAACGGTTCCGATAGCATATGCCATTACTCCATCACCTCAAGTTCGGCCGTAGATCGGGCAGTTTCATACACAGTTAAAATCTGCGAAGCAACGGAGGACCAGTCATAACGCCACGCGGCGGCCTCCGCATCCTGTGCACGTTTCCCCCTCCCTTGTGGATCTCGCAACACGGAACAGACAACGCGAGCCAAGTCATCGGCGTCGTTATTAGAAAAATGAGCCCCAAAACTCCCATCCCCCAACACGGCACGAAACGCGGGAATGTCCGACGCAACAATTCCGGCACCAGCGCTCATCGCTTCAACCAAAATAATGCCAAACGATTCGCCGCCCGTATTCGGTGCCAGATAAATATCGGTGCTGGCGAGAAGACGTGCCTTATCTTCATCGGAAACAGGACCTAAGAAGGTGACTGCATCGGCGTCGGAGCCAAAAGATTCGCGCGCAACATCCACGTCACCTTTGCCCGCCACGAACAATCGCACGCCCGGAAACTCGCGGCGAATCGCACCAAATGCCCGCGCAACCACAGGTAGCCCCTTGCGAGGTTCGTCCAAACGCCCCAAAAAACTTAACGTGGGTGCCTCTACACTCCCCACAAATCGTGAATCCTTCTCCAAAACTCGCATAGAATCAACGAAAACTCCGTTAGGAATCACCCAAGCATCCGCACCAAGATACTGCACGGCCGTACGGCGCGCCTCCTGCGAAACAGCGATTCGTGCCTGAATTTTTTCCAACATCGGAACCAAAAACGGAGAAGCAATAGACATCAAACGCGATTTGTCCATCGCCGTATGAAACGTAGAAACCACAGGGCACGATGCGCTCATCAACGCCAACATCGAAACAGACGGAGTAAAAGGTTCATGCACATGCAACACGTCCAGCTGCGAATCACGCAACCAGGCGCGAACCTGCCGATTTACCTTCGGCCCGAACGCCAAACGTGCCACGGAACCGTTGTAATGAATAGGAATCGCTGCCCCCACGGGGTAAACGAATTCTTCCAAACCATCGCACCCGGGTTGACGTTCGGAAGGGGCGATCACACTGACCTCATGCCCGCGGGCAATCAGTTCCTGCGCGAGATCGCGAATATGGAACTGGACTCCCCCAGCAACATCCCACGAATATCCGCAGGCTATACCGATTTTCATGGTGTCTCCTTCTGGGCGCGCGCGAGGCGGGCTGGATCAAGATCTGCGACGAATACTTTTTGGAGCATGTGCCAGTGTGTGAGGTGTGGTGTGGCGGCGCTGCTCATGAAGTGGGCCCATTCGTCCATCATGCGTTGCACGTCACGGACGCGTTCTGGCCGGGAAGCTGTTGGTGGGACCTGCGGCGTTATCGGGTTGCCGATGATGAGGCGTATCCCCCATGTGGTTCCGGCGCGCGCCACCCGTGCTTTATCGTGGTGAAAGTTTTCCGCAATACAGAAGATGGGGAACATGGCCGAGCCGGTTTTTTGCGCTAGGATCGCGGGGCCGGGTGCAACGCGCGCGTGGTGCCCAAATAGGTTGACGTCTACTCCAGTGGCGCTGAGATCACGATCGCATAGGAGTGGCACGAAGCAACGAGTGGCAGCCATATCACGGGTCAATTTTTCTACCACGTGCTGGGATTTTTCTGCGTGATAGATGGTCATGCCTAGTTTTCTGCGCAGATCAAGGAACGTGTGGGTGATTTCTGGGGGTTCGAGTTTTTCGGCCACGGTGTGGACTGGGGCCAGGTTTCGGGTGGCCCATGCGCCCGCAAGATCCCAGTTTCCGGCGTGCATGAGCGCTGCCGTGCACGATCCGGTTTTGAGTGCGGCGGCTAGCGGCTCCATATTTTCTACCGACACGCGCGCATCGATCTGTTCTGGC
The DNA here is from genome assembly GCF_000092365.1 of Arcanobacterium haemolyticum DSM 20595. Taxonomy (NCBI): domain Bacteria; kingdom Bacillati; phylum Actinomycetota; class Actinomycetes; order Actinomycetales; family Actinomycetaceae; genus Arcanobacterium; species Arcanobacterium haemolyticum. Next base: position 924,558 of record NC_014218.1, on the reverse strand, counting down.
GTGAGGTATGGGAGCCGGAATGCTTCATAGTAGTAACGCAGGTAGTGGCGCATTGCAGTGGCAGAGCGCAGTTTTTTGGAGATTCCCGACGCCGGGGCCACACGTTCGTAGTTCGCCCTCAGTTGCATTATTCCTGAGGAAGACGATAAGCCTGCAAGTGTACCGATTGCAGCGAATAACGACCGGGCGCATGCTTCTGGCATGCGCCTGGCCGTCACATCGATCAGCTTAAAGATCAGATGAGGATTCATGATCTCGTAACTGCGAGCGTACGTAGAGCATCCGTTGAATAACCGTGATCCCGGCTAGGAGGGCAAGTACCCACATGCCACCGGCTAGGATCCAGTGTGAGGCACCGAGGCCAACAGCAACCGTGCAGACCCCTGCAAAGACGAGGCGATCTGCACGTTCAGCAAAACCAATTGCGGCTTCGCATCCGATACTTTCTGCCTTTGCCCGGCTGTATGGAACAACGCTTCCAAGTAGCCCGGAAGCCAGTGCTCCACTCATCATCCACGGCGCAACGGCAGGATCTGCATGATAGTAGCCCCAAGCAGCCAGTGCTGCAAAGACGGCGGCATCCGTGACGCGATCTAGCGTGGAATCCAGGAACGATCCCCATGCGGAACTCGATTTGGTAAGCCGAGCAATCTGGCCATCCAAATTATCGAAGATCAGCACAATCGTTGTGAGGATTGTGCCGGTGATCAGCATGTTGCGAGGCAGAAAGAAGAGCGCGGATGCACACGATAACACTGTGCCAACCCAGGTCACGATATTCGCGCCAATCCCCAATTTTACGAACAGCCGCGCAACTGGTCCAAAGACCAGTTGCGCGAAAGGTCTACCACTGCGTGAAAGCATGAGTATCCTTACTGGTTCGTATGGTTGCGGATATGATCGACGATGCGTGCAACGGCTTCATCCACAGCCACACCGTTATCTTGCGAACCATCTCGCATACGGAACGAGACTGCACCGGCTTCCATATCTTCGCCACCTGCGATGAGCGTGAATGGAACCTTGTCCTTCGATGCGTTACGAATTTTCTTCGGGAAGCGATCGTCAGACTTATCAACCTCAACGCGTACGCCCTGAGCACGGAGTTTGTCAGCTACCGAATCTAGGTAGTCGTTGAACGCATCTGCAACTGGAACACAGCGAACTTGGACTGGTGCCAACCATGCTGGGAAGGCACCTGCGTAGTGTTCGGTGAGAACGCCGAAGAAGCGTTCGATAGAACCGAAGAGTGCACGGTGGATCATTACTGGGCGGTGGCGTTCGCCATCCGGGCCGGTGTATTCCAGATCGAAGCGCTCAGGCAAGTTGAAATCGAGCTGGATCGTGGACATCTGCCAGGTGCGGCCCAGGGCGTCTTTTGCTTGAACGGAAATCTTCGGGCCGTAGAAAGCAGCGCCTTCTGGATCTGGCACGAGTTCCAGGCCGGACGCTTCTGCTACTTCCTGAAGAGTGCGGGTGGATTCTTCCCACACATCATCGTCACCAACAAACTTCTTTGGATTCTTGGTGGACAGTTCGAGGTAGAAATCATCCAAACCGTAGTCTTTAAGAAGATCCAGCACGAAGGTGAGCAAGCGCGTAAGTTCATCCTTCATCTGATCGCGGGTGCAGTAGATGTGGGCATCGTCTTGAGTGAAGCCACGAGCACGGGTCAAACCGTGAACAACACCGGAGGCTTCGTTACGATACACAGTGCCGAATTCGAACAAGCGAAGTGGAAGTTCACGGTAAGAACGGCCGCGGGACTTGTACACCAGGTTGTGCATTGGGCAATTCATCGGCTTCAGGTAGTAATCTGCGCCCTGCTTGGTGATGTTACCGTCTGCGTCACGTTCTTCATCCATGTGCATCGGAGGATACATACCATCCGCATAGAAATCGAGATGTCCAGAGACCTCAAACAAGTTCCCCTTGGTGATGTGTGGAGTGTTTACAAAGGAGTAGTTACCTTCGATGTGCTTCTGGCGGGAGTAGTTTTCCATCTCCATGCGGATGATGCCGCCCTTTGGATGGAACACGGCCAGGCCAGAGCCGATTTCATCTGGGAAAGAGAACAGGTCAAGTTCAGAACCGAGCTTGCGATGATCACGGCGTTCAGCTTCCGCAATGCGCTCCTGGTAAGCACGCAATTCATCCTTACTTGGCCATGCAGTGCCGTAGATACGCTGGAGGGAATCGTTAGCCTGATCGCCGCGCCAGTAGGCTGCGGAAGACCGGGTAAGAGCAAAGCCGTTGCCGATCAGCTTGGTTGATGGGAGATGTGGGCCACGGCAAAGATCGGTCCAGACAACATCACCGTTGCGGCGCACGTTGTCATACATTGTCAGTTCACCGCCGCCAACTTCAATGGAAGCGCCATCTGCCGCCTGATCACGATCGGCGTCAGATCCTCCCTTGAGGGAAATAAGTTCAAGCTTGTAGGGCTGCGATGCGAGTTCTTCACGCGCGTCATCATCAGAAATTGGACGGCGCACGAAACGCTGACCTTCCTTGACGATGCGCATCATGTCTTTTTCAAGCTGCTTAAGTAGTTCTGGCGTTACCGATTCGATGTTGCCAAAATCGTAGTAGAAGCCGTCCGTAATAAAAGGACCAATGCCGAGGTTAACATCTGGGAAACGGTTCTGGACTGCTTGTGCAAGAACGTGCGTTGCAGAGTGACGGAGAATGTTCAGGCCGTCTGGTTCACTGATATCCACGCCTTCAACAGTTGCACCATCGGCCAAAGTTGCAAGATCAGTATCAAGATCTTTCAACACACCATCCACGCGTAGCGCAACGATTGTGCGCTGATCAGCATAGAATTCACTGCCGCTAAGCGGGGAATCACATTCGTGAACATTACCGTCAATTAAGAGCTTCACATGAGCCTCCTGGATCATCCGTTCGCCATACGAGGGCGCGCGGCATTGTTAAAACATTGTTAGTTTACGCTAATCGTTCGCCCGCTTCATGTAAGAGCAACGCCATACTCGTCACTTACCTCGCGCGTGGGTGCGTTCTCGATTACTCTAGTGGCATGGCTTTGAGTGTATTTGACCTGTTTTCTATCGGTATTGGCCCGTCGTCGTCTCACACGGTGGGGCCGATGCGCGCTGCGGCAGAGTTTTTGTCCGATCTGAGCGATCGCTTGCCAGACGTGGCTCAGGTCAAGTGCACATTACACGGTTCTTTGGGTGCTACTGGCGTTGGGCATGGTACTGATCGTGCAGTGATAGTCGGTTTGATGGGCGAAGTTCCTGAAACGGTTAATCCAAAGATTGTGGCGCCAGCAGTTGCGGACGTCCAGGTGACTGGCCGGATGAAGTTAGCGGGCACGCATGAGATCGCGTTTTCGCCTGGGGTGGATATCGTTCTTGATGGATTGAATGAGCTTCCAGGGCATCCGAACGGTATGCGTCTTGAAGCTTGGAATGCCGAAGGGGAATCGATCGCGAACCAGGTTTATTACTCGGTGGGTGGCGGTTTTATTGTTTCTGGCGACGTCTCCCCTACGGATCCTGTAGTAAGCGAAACCGCCGATGTTCCGTATCCATACGAAACCGCCGCTGATCTTATGGAGCACTGCCAACGCGAAGGCATGTCTATCGCCGAAGTCGCGTATGCGAATGAGCTATCGATGCATTCGGCAGAAGAAATTGATCGCGATTTGCGTACCGTGTGGGATGTGATGCAGGAGTGCGTTCAAAATGGTTCGACGTCGGAGGGTCGCCTTCCCGGGGAGCTGCAGGTTTTGCGGCGTGCACCTGCCCTCTACCGGAAACTAACGAACGAAGATTCTTCCGATCCGCTACGCGCATTGGATTGGGTAGGCTTCTACGCGATGGCAGTGAATGAGGAAAACGCAGCTGGTGGCCGTGTTGTGACTGCTCCGACGAATGGTGCCGCAGGCATTATTCCTGCCGTATTGCACTACTACCGTGATTTTATCGAAGGCGCTGATTGGGAAGGTGTGAAGACTTTCCTTCTCACCTCTGCCGCTATCGGCATGATTTTTAAGAATACGGCATCTATTTCTGGCGCTGAAGTCGGATGCCAAGGCGAAGTTGGTTCAGCATGTTCGATGGCTGCGGCTGGGTGTGCTGCGATTATGGGCGGTACTCCTGCTCAGGTTGAAAACGCTGCCGAAATCGCCATGGAGCACAACCTTGGCCTCACGTGCGATCCAATTGGCGGACTCGTACAGATTCCATGTATTGAACGCAATGCTATTGCTGCCGTGAAGGCGATCACGGCAGCACGAACGGCTATGAGCGGAGATGGATCCCACGTCGTCTCTCTTGATGACGTCATCGTAACCATGCGTGAAACCGGCCTTGATATGCAAGCGAAATATAAGGAAACTGCGCTAGGCGGCTTGGCTGTTCACGTGCGCGTTCCAGTTAACGTCGTTGAATGCTAGCGATGGCGCGGCGCTTCATCAGCGCCCGCCATCCCGCGGCTAACAACATTCCTACCACTGCAATGACAACGATTGATCCACCTGGGCGAATGTCGAAGGTGAACGATACGTAGAGTCCGCTCATGGTGTAAATAATGGACATAAAGATGGATAGCCACCATGTTTGGGCATAACTACGTGCCACGATCAAGGCGGTAGCAACAGGCAACACCATCAGAGACACCACTAAAAGGGCGCCGATCACTTTCACGGCCAATGCCACGGTGAGCGCCGCCAGCCCAGTGAACAGCGTATTAACCAGATCTACTCGCGTTCCAGAAAGTTTAGCAAGCACAGGATCTACCACCATATCCAACAGGGCTCCATAGAAGATCACCGATGTGACCACCACACCAAGGAACACGATGGCGGTTAACCAAACATCACGGGTCGTAACCGCAGAAATACTGCCGAAAAGATACGATTCAAACGATCGCCCAGACGGCGCCAGATCCGATAAGATCACGGCGCTTCCCAAGCCAGCGGAGAGCGTAACAGCAGTTGCCATATCTCCATAGTGCGGCATCTTCTTCCGGATCACTTCGATGATGAATGCGCCCAGAACCGCTACCACGATCGCGCCAATCACCGGATCGAATCCAGCGATGAGCCCCAATGCCACGCCTGCCAATGAGGTGTGCGATAGCGCATCCCCCATCATCGATGTTCGCCGGTTCACCATCACAATTCCAATCAGCGGAATAGCCACAGATAGCATCAGGCCAACGGCCATCGTCCGGCGAACAAACGCGAATTCAATAATGAGATCAAGCATGGCACATCTTTCCGTTGTCAATCGTGTGGGTGGCATCTACATGTAAATGCTGTTCAACAAGGTCGCGTTCATGAGTCACGATAAGAATAGTGAGGTTGCGTTCGATCCGAATATCGTCCAACAGCGTGAGCAACACAGAGATATGACGAGCATCGATGCCAACCGTAGGTTCGTCAAGCACCAGAAGATCAGGATTGTTAATCAGTGATCTGCAAATCAGCGCGCGTTGTTGTAGCCCGCCTGACAGTTCGTTAAATGGGGTATCGCCGTAGTCGTGTAGTCCGAGCCGATCAAGCATCGTATCGACGCGATCGTAGTGCCGCTTACGCGGGATTTTGACAAAGCCAAACGACGACGACAGGCCTTGAACAACCAGTTCGCGCACAGTAATAGGAAACGACACTCGGTTGACCACATGTGTTTGCGGCACATATCCAATCGATTCACCTGCTTTTGCCGATCCTGCCGGAGAATCAAACACAGAGATTGTGCCTGCATTGGGTTTCAACTGGCCAATAATCAGTTTTAACAAGGTCGATTTTCCACTGCCGTTATTCCCGGTCAAACACACCACATCACCAGCATCAATCCTTAATGAAACGCCGGTTAGAACATCATGATGACCATAAGAAAACGCCACATTATCAACAGTTATTGCACACGTCACGGTTACACTCTTCTCACGATTTTTGTAAAGATTCATAGATATTAGAAAGATTCATCCGCATGAGTTCCACATAGCCACGTGTCGCATCCGCAGCAGTGATGTGTTCCATCGATATCAACGGTCTGCTTGAGCCTTGCACTTCCTGGGCCACAACATCAGCAATCTTCGATTCAGTACCGTGCTCATAGAAAATCGTGTGAAGGCCCGTTTGGCGAACATAACGAATGATGTTAACAAGCGAACGCAAACTTGGCGCCTCGTTGGCAGTAAAACCTTGAATCGGGAACTGCGTGAGCCCAAAATCGCGAGCAATATACGCAAACGCCTGGTGTGCAACCACAAAATCCTTACGCGTAGTTTCACCAAACTTCTTCTGGTATTCCCCTTCTAATGCAGAAACATCAGTAACAAAATCACGTTTGCGATTCTTCAACCCAATCTCATCATCGGGTGCTAATTTAACAAGTTCTGTCACAATCGCATTCGCATACCGCTTCGCATTTGACGTAGACAACCACGAATGCGGATCAAACGTGACCTTATCGGTATGAGCCGAACCGCCGTCGATTACAGGAACGAGCGCCAATTCGTCGTCGCCATCAAAAATCGTATAACTCAAAATCTCTTGCGAAACGCGATCGGATACAAACGCCCACCGCCCCGAAAACGGAACCGAAAACGTTACCTCCCCAGATTCGTGCCCCATAGCAACCGAATAAGCCTGATTCGGCTTCACCACAACGTGAGCTTCCTGCTCAACGTCGGTGCCAAACTCAGCCAAGGCATCACGTCCGGCACGAACCAATTCAGCTTCGGATTGATCACCATGCACCGGAACCAATGCCATACGCATATTCGGTTCGTGAGTATGCCCAAACTCAATCGTATACGTCTTATCCGCATCCAAATCCGCCGTAGCCATAAACTGAAACTCGCCCAACGCGGCCGCACCACGATACGTAATCAAATCAACATAATCACCCAAATTAAGAATCGGAACCCGCGGAACAGCCTCCCGAACCTGATCCACCCACGGTTCCATATTTGCCCCGTTGATAATCAGCAAATCGGCCTGAGATAACTTCTTAATGTCATTCGCGGTAGGTTCCCACAAATGTGGATCCTGCCCAAGGGGCATAAACGATCGAACCTCCGCGCTCTCCCCCGCAATCTGCTGTGCTATCGACTCGATCGGGAAAAACGACGTATATACAAGGGGACGGCCCGAATCGATCCGCTCATCGTCTGGCATCACTGCGCAACCTGCAAACAACGCAACTAACGCCACAACAACGATACTCAAACGGCGAATCAACACGGGCCTCTCCCTTATGAAAATGTATGTAAACGCAGATCAGTGCTTCTTCTTGCGCGTGATTGCCTTCGCAACCTGATCCAAGGTCACCTTTTGCGGATCAACAAAGGTTGGGAACCAACGCTTGTTCTCAGGCTCAAGAATCGCCTTCATATCCTTGCCGTAACGCATGTGGTAGTGCGCCATAACTTCTTCGCCGTGAATCGGCATCAACGCAACGTAGGTGTAATCGCCAGCATCTTCCTTCGATTTGAAGATGAACCAGGTGTATTCCTTCTTGTCAGTCTTAACATCCAACGCCTTATCGAACGTGTATTCGATCGGCTTTTCCGTTGGCGCTGCGAGATTTGCAAGGTCCTTCACGAACGTGATGTTCTTATCTGTGATAACCATGCCGGAGAACGCCGTTGCACGAGCTTTGATGGCATCCTTGACCTGCTCAACCGTTTCACCTGATTCTGCAGCCTTCTGTTCGAAAGCTGGGGCAAGCTCTGGTTCATCAACGTAGGTTGAATAGCTGCGGTGGGTACCTGCCCAATCATCCAGGCTGGCTTTCTTTGTGGATTCCGTGACGCCTTCTGGGTACTTTTCATTACCGTGGGCGTGATCCGCATGTTCATCAGCCTTGTGCGAATGCGATGTAGCAGTTTCTGCCTTCTTTGGTGTAGAGCCTGCATCCGAGCACGCACCAAGTGCGAGTGTAGATGCTGCTAGCAGGGCGATCAGGGATGTGGTAACCTTCTTAGCCTTCACAATATCCTCCAGTGTGGTGGTCGGAAATTATCATAATTATTCAGGTGAGGCTAACCTTACTCCAAAGTGAGACTGAATCCCATTATCGAAATATCGCGGTGCCACAATTGCCGAAATGAGAAACTGAAGGAATTTTGACACTATCGGTTGCTAAGTTAAGGTTCTGCGATAACTCACGAGACTTTTACACGTTCCCAAAAGGAGATAAAAGGCACGTTTTTGCGATACGTCCACTACAGGTAAAAAATTCGATGAAACGTATTAGAAAGAGTCTTTTACCAAAGTCTAAACGCGCCTATCGAAAACTTACCCCTCCTTTCACCGCCATAACAGCAGAGAGAGATTTCTAGCTCCACTCCCCACCCTTACTAACCTTTCGAAAATTAATTCCCCTTAGGACTTATTTCCGCCAATTCACAACGAAAACACGCTACTTTTATACAGTCCTTTAGGTAAGGCTTACCTGCAAATTGAACGAACGGACTACACGTGATTCTCAAAGAATGCCCCCTGCTAGTGCCAATTCGACTCACTAACATCCCGTTCGCCAGGAGCCAACTACGTATCCGTGAAATGGGATTGCGCGTTGGCGCCGAAGGGGTTGTCTCACAGCACGCCGGATACGGTGGCCTCATTTTAACCATCGCAGGCGCACGCATCGCAATCGATCACCGCAGCGCACAACTCATCGAAGCAGAGGTATTGAACTAATGGCACGCACAGCCACATACCAACCAACCATTTTGCTCGTTGGCAATACAAACGTTGGAAAATCCACGCTCTTCAACGGCGTCACTGGAGCACACCAAGCCATGGTTAACGCGCCCGGCACCACGGTTGAAATGCTCGCTGGCACATGGAAAAAACTAGGCGCGCGCATCATCGATCTTCCCGGCACCTATTCACTTATCCCCCAAAGTCCAGACGAGGAGGTGGTGGCTCGCATCGTTGCCGCCACACACGGCGAACACATCGATCTGATCCTCGCAGTATTAGATGGTTCATCACTTACCCGTTCTCTCTATCTGTTGGGCCAGCTTGGGCAAACAGGGCATCCGGTGGCTGCGTTGATTTCGATGGCCGACGTTGCAAAGAACAACGGTGTAGACATCGACGCCGGTGCGCTGGCTTCCACACTTGGCATTCCGGTGATGACGTTCGATGCTCGTAAGTCAAAGCAATACGAAACGTTGGACACCTTCGTCGCCAATGCTTTGGAGAGCTCCCCTTACCTACGAGGAATTGAACCAGACCCGTCGGCTCCGGGCTTTTGCGAAGCAGCGGCCCGGCGTCGTGCAGAAAAACAACACTGCGCACCAGGAGACTCGCGGAACCTTCTGGAACAAACTACCTGCGGTTGCGAGCGTGACCTGGGGAAAGATAACTGCTGCCAAGTTGAACCTGAACTGGATTCTTCATGCAAATGCGGCGGCCAGCGCGCTTCATCACTCGATCTGGACTCACTCAACAGCACAACGGAGGACTACGATCCGCACTCGGAAGCCGAACTCAAGCGAGCTACGGCGCTCTTCTCATGGGTAGAATGCGTGGAAGCCGGCGTTTCCACGTCCACGGTAGAACCAGGAACCCTATCTCGCTCAGACAAAATCGATCGCATTCTCCTCAACCCATTCGCGGGGCCAATCGTATTCTTCGCAGTGATGTGGGTACTCTTCAAACTTGCTGCAGACTGGATCGGCCCTGCCCAAGACTTCTTTGATCAGTTAATGAGCTCTACCGACGACGGCGCGATCTCGTTGGCTCGTGGAATCGAATGGGCGCTGGGGCTCGTGGGACTTCACGAAACCTGGGTGAACTCTTTGCTGGTGAACGGGTTGGCTACAGGCTTGGGCGTTGTGGCATCGTTCGTTCCGCTCATGTTCGTCATCTTTGCCGCGATTTCCACGCTGGAAGACTGCGGATATTTGGCACGTGCAGCATTCTTGGCGGACCGGCTTATGCGAAAGATCGGCTTGGACGGGCGCGTTGTTTTGCCGCTGATCATGGGCTTCGGATGTAACTTGCCATCGCTGGCCGCGGCGCGCGCACTACCGTCTGCCGCTCAACGGTTGGTCACTGCAATCATTACGCCATACACGTCCTGCGCCGCGCGCCTCACGATCTACCTAATGATCGCCAAGATCTTCTTCCCTGGTTCTGCAGGCACCGTGGTATTCGGCTTGTACGTTGTGTCTATCGTCATGATTATTCTGGCTGCTTGGGTACTTAAATTCTTCTTCACAAAGAATGAAGCGGAAGCACCATTGATGCTCATCTTGCCGGCGTACCAGACTCCGCGCATTCTTGTTCTTCTGAAACTGGCAGCACAACGCTCCTGGACATTCGTTAAGGGAGCCGGGCGCATCATCGTAACGATGACCATGGTGGTGTGGCTATTGGGTGCTATCCCTGTTGGAGCCGGAACAGATGAAGGCTTTGCCAGCCCAGATCTGGCCATGGAAGATTCGGCCTATGGGCAAGTTGCCAAGGTACTTGAGCCAGTGTTCACTCCAGCGGGCTTCGGTGATTGGCACATGACCGGCGCATTGATGACTGGCTTTGTTGCCAAAGAAACAGTTGTTTCCTCCATCGTCGTGTCCTACAATATGGATCCCGAAGCTGCCGGTGACGCCGAAGAAAACGGCGACGATCTGGGTGTTCTTCCAGAACTCCTCTCCGAAACGTTTACCACTACTGCAGGAGCTCAATACGCTGGCTTGGCTGCACTCGCTTTCCTCGTTTTCGTACTCACGTACACTCCATGCCTGGCTACTGTTGGCGAACAGGTGCGGCTTATCGGAGGTAAGATCACCGCAATCGCTGTTGCCGCCCAATTAGTTATTGCCTGGATCTTGGCTGTGGGCGTTTTCCAAATTGGAAAGCTGTTCTTCTGATGGATCCCCGGTATTCAATCACCGACCACGTACTTCGAGGCCTGAAAGCTGGGCTTTCACCTGCCGCAGTGGCACAGAAATGTGGCACGTCAGAGACTTTCGTTTCGGTTATGCGCGAGCATTTTGAACGGCTCGGGCTCACAACTGTGGTTTCTTCTCTGTGCTCTTCCGGGCTCGGCCTGTGCCACAGCGAATCAGAGTCATCTGCGGAAGCCCGGATCGCCTGCTCTGGCTGTCCGTTGGGCAAAGCGTAGATTGCCGAATCTGGCAGATACGCCCCCGAGGGGGTGAACGCGGATTGCTCCGCGTTCACCCCTTCCTATACATCAACTAGGCCCATAGAGATGTTGCGAAGCCCCCGATCGCATCTTTAGTGTGGAGATGTGAGTAAACATCGATCAATTAATTTTGCACGCATCCTTACCATCGTAGTGATAGGGGGTTGCGCCGGTTTCTTATCTGGGCTCTTTGGCGTAGGCGGAGGTATGATTATCGTTCCTGCGTTGATGATCATTCTAGATATGCCCCAGCGCCAAGCTGCAGCCACTTCTCTTTGTGCCATTATCATTACGGCGGCCACGGGATCGATCATGTATGCGACCCAGGGGAACGTTTCTATTAACGCCATGCTTCTCGTATCACTGGGAGCACTTATAGGTGCTCAGATCGGAGTATGGCTTCTGCGCATTCTTCCTGAATGGCTCCTTCCCTGGATCTTCGTGACGTTTATTCTTAGCATCATTGTTATCCAACAGTTCCATGAACCACTTCGCGCATCGCGTATCCATGTCACTGCACTTTCTGCGTTCGGAATGATTGCTGTAGGAGTTGTGTCTGGGATCTTCGCTGGGCTTGTTGGCGTTGGAGGCGGCGGGATCATCGTTCCGGGCCTCGAACTTGTTGTTGGTGCAGGAGATCTGATTGCGCGTGGCACTTCGTTACTTGCTATGATTCCCACCGCCCTATCAGGCACATTCACAAGTTTCCGCTACGGTTTAGTAGATCTCCGGGTGGGATTATTCGTTGGCGCGATCGCATCCGCAATTACTCCAGTTGGAATGTGGGTAGCCCAATCGATCAGCCCCGAAACAGGCAACATCTTGTTTAGTGTGTTCCTTGTGTTTGTATGTGTAAGCACGGTGATGAAGGCTCGCCGGCGGATGCGCAAGCACTCTCAAGAAGCGAATTAATGCGTAGCCGAATTAACTACGGATACGGCCAAACTTCGGCTTAAAAACCTGAGGGCCGAACTTGCTACAACCACGCGTGCTACAGCCACGCTCGAAACGCACGCGAGCAATATCAAGGAGAGGAACCACAACCGGTTCCTCTCCTTATTATTGTGGGCGATACTGGGTTCGAACCAGTGACCTCTTCCGTGTCAAGGAAGCGCGCTACCACTGCGCCAATCGCCCTATTCAATTAAAATGGGCTCAGCTTCCTGAGCCCACCGATTTTCAAGAATAAACTTGACATATCTGAGCGGATGACGAGACTCGAACTCGCGACCCTCACCTTGGCAAGGTGATGCTCTACCAACTGAGCTACATCCGCATTAAGAAGATCTTCATCTTCTCCGTGGGCGATACTGGGTTCGAACCAGTGACCTCTTCCGTGTCAAGGAAGCGCGCTACCACTGCGCCAATCGCCCTAGTTTATGAGGTGGGTACGGGATTCGAACCCGTGTATACGGCTTTGCAGGCCGCTGCCTCGCCTCTCGGCCAACCCACCTTGTGGTAAGCAGTTACCTGCTAGGCCATCGAGCGGATGACGAGACTCGAACTCGCGACCCTCACCTTGGCAAGGTGATGCTCTACCAACTGAGCTACATCCGCTTGCGGCCGTTAACTCGTTGTTTCCAACTCGTCATTTCCGGCGCTCAATAAATATAGCCACCCCAGCCCCCCAAAGTCCAATTCACAGAACATGACCTGCGCCACGTCCCGTACGCTGGCTTTTTCTTCTCCCGCGTCGTATCCTCTTTAGGTGAGTCATTCACAACGGGCGGTTAGCTCAGTGGTAGAGCGCTTCGTTCACACCGAAGAGGTCGCTGGTTCGAACCCAGTACCGCCCACAGATAAAGAAGACGCCTTGGATTTCCAAGGCGTCTTCTTTTCATTATCTGCGCAAAAACTAGAACCAGTACCAATACAGAACTAGAATGAGACAAATAGAGTTCATACATGTTTGGAGGCGGTGCTTTATTCGTTCGTTTGTGCAGCGCCTTGGCGTTATCGTTTTGTTTTCTTTGCCTTTCGGCTTGGCTTCTCCTCTGGATTTGCCGTTGTCTCCCTTCTCAGCCGGTCCTGCAATTCACGCAGTAGATAGTGTCCAGTTTGATGGCGATAAGGATCGAGATACGTCGGTTATTGGCCCACGGATGCCGCGAATGTTGGAACGTGCAAACGAAATCTTCGACAATACGGGCGATGTTAATGGGGTGATTCAGGTTCCGTCGTCGAATCTGGAGCATCGTCCATCGTCAGAACAGTCGTTTTCTGTCCCGTCTGCTTTTGTTCTTATTGGCGTCACGCTTGGCATATTGCTTGTGTTGATGTTTGCGTCGATTATTAAGACTTTCCAAGCTCATCACGATGCTCCTCGCATCGTTACACCACCTGAGGATTCACTCTTGCGATAGAGTGAGCTCATTTTATTCCGTTAGGAGTCACCATGGAGATTTGGCCCGGAAAACCCTACCCGTTAGGCGCTACGTACGATGGTACGGGAACGAATTTTGCGCTTTTTTCGTCAGTTGCGTCTGGGGTTGAGTTGTGTTTGATCGACGACGATTTGGCGGAAACTCGGATCCCTCTTGAGGAAGTTGATGCGTACGTGTGGCATTGTTATGTGCCTGGCATCCGGCCCGGCCAACGGTATGGCTACCGGGTTCATGGGCCATACGATCCGGAAAATGGGCATCGTTGCGATCCGTCGAAGATCTTACTTGATCCGTATGCGAAGGCGATCGATGGCCAAGTGAATAACCATCAGGCTAATTTTTCATACGATTTTTCTGATCATTCGAAACGCGCGGAAGAAGATTCATTGGGCCACACGATGTTGTCTGTGGTTATCAATCCATATTTTGATTGGGGTCATGATCGCCCACCGAATCATGAGTACCACGATTCGGTGATTTACGAAGCCCATTTGAAGGGTATGACGAAGTCTCATCCTGATATTCCTGAGCATTTGCGTGGCACATATATGGGTATGGCTCATCCTGCGATGGTCTCTTATTTGAAGGATTTGGGCATTACTGCGGTGGAGCTGATGCCGATCCATCAGTTTGTGAATGATACGTCGCTGATCGATAAAGGCCTGTCGAATTATTGGGGTTACAACACGATCGGTTTCTTTGCGCCTCAAAATACGTATGCGGCTGCAGGTACACGTGGCGAACAGGTGGATGAATTTAAATCGTTGGTGAAGGCCTATCATGAGGCCGGTATCGAAGTTATCCTCGATGTGGTCTATAACCACACCGCGGAAGGCAATCATATGGGCCCAACGTTATCGTTCCGCGGTATCGATAACGCATCGTATTATCGCTTGGTTCCAGATGACAAGGCATCTTACTTCGACACCACGGGCACGGGAAATTCGCTGAATATGCGCTCTCCTCACTCCCTGCAACTGATTATGGATTCGCTACGGTATTGGATTGTGGATATGCATGTGGATGGGTTCCGATTTGATTTGGCATCCACGCTAGCCCGTGAACTCCACGAAGTCGATAAGCTTTCGTCGTTCTTCGATATTATTCAGCAGGATCCAATTATTTCACAGGTTAAATTGATTGCCGAACCGTGGGATATTGGCGAAAACGGCTACAACGTGGGCGAATTCCCTCCGTTGTGGACTGAATGGAATGGCAAGTATCGCGATACGATTCGTGATTTCTGGCGCGGGGAGCCCTCTACCCTATCTGAGTTTGCTTCGCGTATTTCCGGTTCTTCTGATCTATATGAGCATTCGGGCCGCCGCCCGTTCGCCTCGATTAATTTTGTGACAGCCCATGATGGTTTCACGATGCGCGATCTGGTGTCATATAACGAAAAACATAATGATGCCAACGGGGAAAACTCGATGGATGGCGAATCGCATAACCGTTCATGGAACAGCGGCGCGGAAGGCCCAACAGACGACGAATCGATCCGCGAACTCCGTATCCGTCAGATCAAGAACTTCTTCGCCACCCTCCTTGTATCACAGGGCGTTCCGATGATCAGCCACGGCGATGAAATCGGCCGCACTCAGAGCGGAAACAACAACACGTATGCTCAGGACAATGAGATTTCGTGGATGAATTGGGACTTGGATAACGAAAGTCTACGCATCCTGGAATTTGCCCGGTCCATGATTCATTTCCGAAAGTCGCATCCAACGTTACGCCGGCGTCGTTTCTTCCAAGGCTCGGCATTCCACGGCGGCACGTCGGACCGTGGCGATATTTTATGGTTGCGTAACGATGGCGAACGTATGCAGGACGGCGATTGGGATACGTGGTTCGCGCGTTCGGTAATGATGTGGTTGAACGGTTCAGGCATTCAGGAACCAGGCGTGCGTGGGGAAAAGGTTATCGACGACGATCTGCTGATCGCCTTCAACGCTTCAGATGAAGACCTGACGTTTACAATCCCGCAGACCCCAATAGATGAACCGTGGTATTTGATGCGTTCCACGTTCGAAGATCCGGTTTCTACAGATGGGTTTGTTCCTGGCGATACGTTTACGGTTCAAAGCCGCAGCGTACAGATCTTTGTTCGGGCAGCTCGCACGGATGAACATGCGGAAGCAGCATCGGTTGCAGCGAAAACGTCTACCCTACCATCAGCCGCGGTAACGCAACCGGATGCGGGCCCATCAACAGGCGTGAGTGACGCTCAAGCGGTTCGCATCGCCACGCAAACCGCGCTCGCGGACTAAATCTAAAAAGGATAGGGAAATCAGGGAGAGAAGAAGATGTTAGGCACAACGAATCAACGGTCCCATTCACACGTCCCAGCAGAAGGAAAACATCAACCGGTATCTACATACCGAATCCAGCTTGGACCAGATGTTACCTTCGATTCGGTGATCGATCAGATCCCGTACCTGAGCGATCTTGGTGTCACGGACATCTTCCTCTCTCCCATCCTCCAGGCAGCGCCAGGTTCTACGCATGGATATGACGTGGTAGATCACGAATCAATTTCCGAAGAACTTGGTGGTTTGGCTGGGTTCGAACGGGCATCTCGCGCGATCCACGATGCTGGAATGCACGTGGTGGTAGATATTGTTCCGAACCACATGGCGGTTCCTACCCCCTTGTATCACAACCGCGCGTTGTGGTCTGTGTTGCGTGATGGTGAGGATTCGCCGTATGCGCACTGGTTTGATGTTGATGTAGCGGACGGCGGCGATGGCCTGTTACTCCCTGTCCTGGGTAAGCGAATTGGCGATGTGCTCGCAGCTGGTGAGCTTGTGCTGGACTCGATGGTGGTTCCCGGGTTTGTGGCGGATGGCCCTGTTCCTGTGTTGCGCTATTACGATCACGTGTTTCCGGTGCGCGCGGGTACGGAGTCACTTCCGTTGGTAGATTTGTTGGATCGGCAGTTCTACCGGATTGCGTATTGGCGGGTTGCGAATGAAGAGTTGAATTACCGCCGTTTCTTCGATGTTGATACGTTGGCTGCGATTCGTGTTGAGCAGCCGGACGTTTTTAATCATTCGCATGCGTTATTAATCGATTTAATGAAACGTGGTTTGATTGATTCGTTCCGCGTGGATCATCCAGATGGGTTGGCAGATCCACGTGAGTATTTCCGCCACTTGCACGCAGCTACCGGTGGAGCATGGCTAGTTGCAGAGAAGATTTTGGAGGCGGATGAGGAGCTTCCAAACGATTGGCAGTGTGCCGGGACAACGGGTTACGATGCGTTGCGCCGGATCCAGGGTGTGTTGACTGAACCGGCCGGAGTGCCTTCCGTGAGCCAGTTGTACAGCGAAATTTCGGGCTCCACGGCAAGCGTTGATACTACCGAAATTGAGGCGAAGCGCCAGATTGTTTCTACGTCGCTTTACGCAGAAGTTCATCGCCTGGCCACGTTGCTTGCGGACGTGTGCCATAGTGATGTACGGTTGCGTGATCACACGTTCCGCCGGATTTTGGACGTGGTAAGCGAGCTTGTGGTTCACATGTCGCGTTATCGCGCCTACATTGTTCCGGGCGAACGCGCAGGTGGTAGCGAAGAAAAGTTGGTTCGCGATGCCGCATTGAAAGCTGCAGAGTTTCTCGACGACGATTCCCGCGAAACGTTAGAGATCGTCGTCGATCTTCTTCTTGGGAACGAAAGTGGTTCTGCCGGGCGTACGCAAGAAGATCGCCGGCGCGAAGCCATTGTGCGGTTCCAGCAAGTCTGTGGCGCGGTGATGGCGAAGGGGGTGGAAGACACCACGTTCTACCGTTACACGGCGCTGCTCTCAGCGAATGAAGTTGGCGGCGGGCCTCATTCTGTGGTCACCAGTTTGGATGAGTTTCATAATTGGCAAACGTACATGCACCAAGCGTGGCCGGTCAGTGGTGTTGTCACCTCCACTCACGATACGAAACGGTGTGAAGATGTTCGGGCACGGATCAGTGTGCTCACCCAATTCTCTGCTGAATGGGTTGCACTCGTTCAGCATCTGCGCAGAGTCTTGGCGGAACAGCGCCCGGTAGCACTCGACGGTCAGTTTGAGAATCTGATCTGGCAAACGATCATTGGCACATGGACTCCCGATGGCCCTATTTCTACAGAACGCTTAGACGCGTACTTGCTCAAGGCAGCACGTGAACAGAAACTATGGACAACGTGGACTGAACAAGATTCAGTAGCCGAAGAAGGAATGCTGGAGTACGCTCACGCAATTATCTCTACACCAGAAAGCGCTGACGCCCTCAGTGCTTTCGCGGCGACGATCTACGATGCCGTACGTGCGAACGTTCTGGCTACATGCGCGCTCCACTACACAATGGTAGGCGTTCCAGATCTGTACCAAGGCGAAGAAATCACTCAAACCTCGCTTGTTGATCCCGATAACCGCAGGCCAGTGGACTATCAACAGCTACATTCGATGTTGACTAGCATGGATGAACAGGGCCTTCCTGCTCACGCCAGCTTGGATGAAGAAAAACTGTGGGTCACGTTGAAGCTTCTTCGCTTTAGGCGTTCGCATCCACAGATCGCTTCTGCCGCGGCAGGATATTCGGCTCTTCCGGTGTCTACCGGGCACGCGATCGCTTTTGCTCGCACAGTAGAAGATTCCCCTTTCCTCGTGACAATCGCCCAACGTTCAGTTGGGCTCCTCCAGCAGGCCTCACACACTGTTGTTCTTCCAGATGGACATTGGGAGGATCTGCTCACAGGTACCCAAATTTCAGGTGGTTCCCAGCTGTTAAGCACCCTCACCGAACGGTTCCCGGTGGCTATCTTGGTAAGGAACGACTCATGAAAATATCAGTGTGGGCTCCAAATGCAGAACGCGTCACCGGGGTAATTGATGACGAATCATTCTCACTCGTTCAAGAAGAACCCGGCTACTGGAATGCCGAACTCGAACCAGGCACACGCTACCAGTTACGCCTCGATTCGAACGATCTCCTGCTCCCTGATCCACGCTCCATGTGCCAGCCAGAAGGTGCGCACGGCCCCAGCATGGTGATTGACCCGGCCCAGTTCGAGTTCCAGGCAACCAACTGGGAATGCCCGGATTTGCGTGGAAAAGTCCTGTACGAACTTCACATTGGAACTTTCACCAGCGAAGGGACTTTCCGCGCAGCGATTGCCAAACTCGATCACTTGGTTGATTTAGGCGTGGATGCGATCGAACTCCTCCCGATCAACCCGATTCCTGGTACCAGAGGATGGGGCTACGATTCGGTGTCGATTTTTGCGCTCAATCACCATTATGGAACGCCAGAAGATCTGGTGGCATTCATCGATGCTGCTCACCAGCGCGGCATCGCAGTCTGCTTGGATATCGTCTATAACCATTTCGGACCTGATGGAAACTATTTGGCACAGTTTGGCCCGTATTTCACCGGACGCCACCATACGCCGTGGGGCGAAGCCGTAAATTTCGATGGTCCTGTTTCTGGACCAGTTCGCCAGTATGTTATTGATAACGCACTGATGTGGGTTCGTGACTATCTTTTCGATGCGTTGCGCTTGGACGCCACCGATTTCTTCATCGATGATTCTCCGCGCCACATCCTTGCCGATCTTTCTGACGCCGTCCACGATTTCGCACGGGGCGCAGGCAGGAACATCACACTCATCGCTGAAAGCAACGCCAATTCGCCGCTCACGATTACTCCAGTTTCACAGGGCGGTTGGGGTATGGATATGCAGTGGGCCGACGACGTTCACCATGCTCTTCACGTATGGTTAACTGGCGAAACCAATGCGTTTTATGTTGATCATGCGGCGGACGATACACTTCCGCGTGCACTCACTGAAGGGTTCACGCGCATTGGTCAATATTCCGTGTTTGAAGGTCATGCTTTCGGGCATCCGTTACCTGAGAGCGTCCCTGGGCACGCACTAGTGGTGTCCGACGAAAATCACGATCAGGTTGGCAATAGACTGGTGGGCGATCGGCCGTCACATTCTCTACCGATTCCAGACGTGGCTATTTCGCGCGCGCTCACACTGCTATCTCCATACACTCCTATGCTTTTTATGGGAGAAGAATGGGCCGCTTCT
Source organism: Arcanobacterium haemolyticum DSM 20595 (assembly GCF_000092365.1). NCBI lineage: Bacteria > Bacillati > Actinomycetota > Actinomycetes > Actinomycetales > Actinomycetaceae > Arcanobacterium > Arcanobacterium haemolyticum. Next base: position 904,960 of record NC_014218.1, on the reverse strand, counting down.
ACTCCGTTCATGTTCTTCACTGATCACGGGCCAGATATCGGACAACATATTAAGGCAGGCCGTGAAAAAGAGTTCGAATCCTGGGATCTGGCCTCCGTCTACACCCATGGCGAAACAATGATTGATCCGCAAGATATCCGAGCGTTTACGCGTTCTAAGCTTCGGTGGGATGAAAAAGATTCTGGATATCATCAGCGCCTCAATAAATTTGTGGCTGAGTTGATTCGGCTTCGTAAAGCTATCGCGGATCTTGGATCTTCCGATCGCAGCGCAACATCGGTTGCTCTCAGCCCAGATAGGAATTCAGGTTGGATGCGCCGAGGTGATACCACAGTGGTCTTTGCTCGCCATGCAGATACCGATGTTTTTGCTCCGGTATGCGCATCAGAGCCCTATCTTTCATGGGATAAGGTAGAAGTATCGGATTCGAGTGTCCATTTTGTTCGACCTGGTGTGATAGTAGTACGTGCAAACTAGACAGAACGGCGTGCCCACCCCAGAAACCTGAGAACGGCTACTAAAGTCAGTCATGTGGATAATCTAGAACCGACCCCGCAGTTCCTTACTGCCCTTGATTCATTAAAAGGGCAGTGTTTCAGGAACGATTTTCATGTAGTTCAGATTCCTCCTCTATCACAGATTGCTCCATGGTCAGTGGCACTCCAAGCGGAAATCAACGATTCTCCCACGCTGGACCCGGATTACCACCGGGGCTTTGCCAAATTTGTTGTGCTCCACGATCCTGCAGGCCAGACCACGTGGAACGGCACATTCCGGATTGTCATGCATGCTCAGGCACCAATCGATCCACAAATGGCGGACGATCCGCTACTTGGTGAAGTCGCGTGGTCATGGTTGCCTGAATCGTTGGTTGATTCTGGGGCCAGCTATCATTCACTTAATGGCACGGTTACTCGCGTATATAATGAAACATTTGGTGGGTTGTATATCGATAGGTCTCGTATCGAACTGGAAGTCCGTGCCTCTTGGAGCCCCTCTACCGAATATCTGACTGAACACCTGCGAGCCTGGGAAAAGTTCTGCGTTTCCATGGCTGGACTTCCGCCTGAACCTTCCGTTGCTACTCTCCCCCGCCGAATTGAAAGAGTCTAATGATTCTCGATACTGATACTCGTACTCCACTTAACGAACCCCGGGATGGCCTGCCAGAGATCACCCATGATGATTACGAATCGGCGGTGGAACGCTTGCGTAACGGGCATGGTCCCTTCGCAGTAGATACCGAACGTGCCATGGGAATCCGGTATTCGAACCGGGCCTACCTTGTTCAGATTAAACGCGCAGGGTCAGGTATCGTCTTGCTCGATCCAATCGGTATCGAAGATCGCCTCGGGGACCTTGCCACGATCATGCATGACGAATGGATCCTCCATGCTGCAGATCAAGATCTCCCCTGCCTGCGCGAACTTGGCTTAGAACCAAGCAACGTGTTCGATACCGAACTAGCTGGCTTAATCCTTGGATACGATCGCGTTTCCTTGCAGAGTATGATCGCGGAAGAACTCGGTTTTGTATTAGCAAAAGAACATTCCGACGCCGATTGGTCGGCACGCCCACTCGGCCCAGAGCTTAGAGCATACGCAGCACTCGACGTCGATCTCCTCATCGAACTGCGTGAATCGTTGACGGGCAAACTAAAAGAAGCCGGCCGCTACGAATGGTTCCTGAGCGAATGCGAGGAAGTCCGTCGTCGCCCCCTTCCCCCGGCTCATCCACAACCGTGGCGCAAGGCAGTAAAGCACGCCAAATTCCCGGATCAACGTTCACTCGCGATGCTCAAAGCGCTCTGGGAAGCACGCGAAAAACTCGCTGAAGATCGCGATCTCGCCCCAGGAAAAGTGTTGCCAAACAACGTTCTTGCAAACCTCGCAGCGCGCAAGCCACGATCGCGATCGGATGTGGCACAATCGTCATTACTTCGTTCACGCGAACGCAAACGTGACGCACTCACCTGGTGGAACGCTATCCACACCGCATGGAATCTACCGCAAAGCGAACTTCCTGAACGGCGCTTCTTCTATAATAAAGATCCGTTCCCGCCCGTGCAACGCTGGGACAAGCTGCGCCCAGAAGCCGCGGAACGGTGGAATATCGTACGCACTACTGTGCTAGAAACTGCAGAAAAACTCGGCATCCGCCAAGAAGTTCTGCTCAAACCGCGGGTACAAAAACAACTTGCGTGGGACGGCTGGGAATCGCCCCAAGACATCCCGCGCGTGCTCGAAACCCACGGAGCGCGCCCCTGGCAAATCGCTCACGTGGTAGAAGCGCTACAGCCGAACCTTTAATCAGATGCGGGCACGAACCGCTGACACCACGTCCGATGCCTGCATTCCCTGATAACCCAACACTGCCTGACGCGACGCGTGATGCAAGAACTCCTTGCCAATACCAAGCGACTTAACTGGAACATCAATCAACTGATCGTTCAACGCCTTCTGCAACGCAACCCCAACGCCACCATCAACCAGGCCATCTTCTAACGTGACAACGCAACGCGCGTCCCGGCACAAATCGATCAACGATTCAGACGTAGGAATCGCCCACCGAGGATCCACCACGATCACAGGAAGATCAGACAGTTCACGGGCTGCGGCAACCATCGTATAAGCTAACGGGCCGTAACCCACCAAAACAACTGGCGATTCACCTGGGGTTTCGTACACAACGTCCAACCCGCCAATCTGACGAACCGTTGGTAGATCATCCGGTACTGATCCCTTCGGATAACGCACGATCGTTGGTGACTCCTTAGCAGTAGCCTCCCGAAGCAATTCCCGAAGACGCGTTTCATCGCGTGGCACGGCAACACTGATCCCCGGAACCATTCCGGCAATCACCATGTCCCACATGCCGTTATGGGAGGCGCCATCATCACCTGTAACGCCTGAACGATCAAGGCAAATCGTCACGGCTTCCCCATGCAACGCCACGTCCATTAACAACTGATCATAGGCGCGGTTCATGAACGTAGCGTAGAGGGCAATCACGGGATGCTTACCTGCACGGGATAGGCCTGCGGCCATAGTCATCGCCTGTTGTTCTGCGATGCCAACATCAATCACGCGCTCTGGGAATTCGTTCTTGAACAGGCCCAGGCCCACAGGCAACAACATCGCGGCTGTGATGCCAACGATATCCGTATTTTCGCGGGCAATATCAACGATTTCTTCTGCAAAAACGGAGGTCCAGCCAAAACGAGACGGTTCAACGGGTAGGCCAGTTTCTGGATGGATCACGCCCACAGCATGGAAACGATCGGCTTCGTGTTCTTCTGCTGGCTTGTAGCCGCGGCCTTTTTCAGTGATGCAGTGAACCACGGCTGGACCGCCATAGTTGCGGGCCATTGTGAAGGCTTCTTCAAGTTGGCTGATATCGTGACCATCAACTGGGCCAAGATACTTGATGCTCAACGAATCAAAAATACCCGCATCCACGAACACGTCTTTCATCCCACGCTTGAGGCCGTGGAGAGCATCGTACGTTAGTTGTCCCGCGATTCCAGAGTTCTGGAGCGTGCGTTTGCCCCAATCGAGAGCACGTTCATACGAACGATTCACACGTACAGCATCCATCTTGCGTACAGCATCGATTCGCCGTACGATGCCGCCCACGGTTGGTGCGTAGGATCGCCCATTATCATTCAGTACGATCACAACAGGCCGATCTGGATCCTCTGCAATGTTATTCAGCGCTTCCCAGGCCATACCGCCGGTCATAGCACCATCCCCAATAATGGCAACTGCGTGGTTATTCCGGCCAGACAGTTGGAAGCCACGCGCGATACCATCTGCCCAGGATAGCGCGGTGGAAGCGTGCGAGTTTTCTACCACATCATGATCCGATTCGGCGCGCGAAGGGTAGCCGGATAGGCCGCCTTCGTGACGCAGGTTATCAAAGCCATGGCGCCCGGTGAGGAGCTTATGAACGTAGGATTGGTGGCCGGTATCGAACACCAAGGCATCATTCGGAGAGTCGAATACGCGGTGAAGCGCGATAGTCAATTCTACAACGCCAAGGTTTGGACCTAAGTGGCCGCCTGTGCGTGACACGTTATCCACCAAAAATGAACGAACTTCCGCGGCAAGTGCGGGCAATTGGGTAGGCGTTAAGCCCTTGACATCATCTGGTCCATTAATAGAACTCAAAATACCCATTCGCTGGCAGCCTCCTTAGCTTGTACTGTTCTAGATTACCAGCGTTACGGGCTTAGCACCTACCCGCTTGATTCAGCCTTTCACTAAAGAACGCAACACGTACTGCAAAATACCTCCATTGCGGAAATAGTCCGCTTCACCAGGTGTATCAATTCGAGCCACAGCATCAAATTCGATCACGGTTCCGCTCGTATGCGCGGCGCGAACCCGGATATGCTCTGGAGTTTCTCCGTCATTAAGCGAAGCAATACCTGACAGATCGAACGTTTCGGTACCATCCAGGCCAAGGCTATCAGCGCTCTCCCCTTCTGGGAACTGCAACGGAATGACTCCCATACCGATCAGGTTCGATCGGTGAATACGTTCGAAGGATTCAGCAATAACCGCCTTCACTCCAAGCAACGCAGTTCCCTTGGCTGCCCAATCACGTGACGAACCAGATCCGTATTCTTTCCCGCCTAACACGATCAACGGGGTTCGTGCTTCGTGATATGCCATCGCAGCATCGAAGATCGCCTCCTGTTCGCCGGTGAGGAAGTTTCGCGTGTATCCACCTTCCACGTTATCGAGCAGCTGGTTCCGCAACCGAATATTTGCAAACGTTCCGCGGATCATCACTTCATGGTTTCCACGGCGCGAACCGTAAGAATTGAAATCGCGAACTGCCACGCCATGATCGGTAAGATATCGCCCTGCCGGCGAATCAGCCTTGATCGCGCCCGCTGGAGAAATGTGATCGGTGGTCACGGAATCGCCCAGTTTCGCAAGCACTCGCGCCCCGGCAATATCTTCTACCGGAGTAAGATCCATGCTCATTCCTTCGAAATACGGCGCTTTACGCACGTATGTGGAATCGCCGTCCCATGTGAACGTGGATCCAGTTGGAGTATCGAGGCTCTGCCAACGTTCGTCTCCAGCAAACACGTCTGAATACGATTCCTCAAACATGTCCCTCGTAACACTGCGATCGATGGTGTCTTGGACGTCTTCTGGAGACGGCCAGATATCAGCCAAGAAAACGTCACGGCCTTCCGCATCGCACCCCAGTGGTTCCGTTGCGAAATCGATGTCCATCGTTCCTGCCAGCGCGTATGCAATGACGAGTGGTGGGGAGGCCAGGTAGTTCATTTTAATATCCGGGTTGATTCGCCCTTCGAAGTTACGGTTCCCAGATAGAACGGAGACGACGGCGAGGTCCGCATCGTTAATTGCCGCAGATACTTCTTCTGGGAGCGGCCCAGAGTTGCCAATACACGTGGCGCATCCGTATCCCACCAGATGGAAGCCGAGTTTTTCGAGTGCTGGCCAGAGTCCGGCTTTCTCGTAGTAATCAGTGACTACTTGGGACCCTGGAGCCATCGACGTTTTCACCCATGGTTTGGATGTAAGCCCACGTTCTACAGCGTTCTTGGCAAGAATTCCTGCAGCCATCATCACGGATGGGTTTGAAGTATTCGTACATGAGGTGATCGACGCGATCGCTACCGATCCGTGATCCAATTCCGTATCGATCCCGCGCATATGAAGTGATGTTGGCTTGTGCGGGCGATCTTCGCCTGGATCGTTAGTGTATGCACGCACGGCTGATCTGAACGCTTCTTTTGCATTCGTGAGTTCGATGCGATCTTGTGGGCGCTTTGGTCCGGCGATGGACGGAACCACGGTGGAAAGGTCGAGTTCGAGGTATTCCGAATAACGCGCTTCGTTGAGTGGATCATGCCAGAGGCCTTGAGCACGTGCGTATGCTTCCACCAGGGCGATCTGCTGTTCGCTTCGCCCTGTGAGCCGCAAGTAATCGAGTGTGACAGAATCGATTGGGAAGATTGCGGCAGTGGAACCGAATTCAGGGGACATATTTCCGATTGTGGCGCGGTTTGCCAACGGTACTGCCCCAACCCCGTCGCCATAAAATTCCACAAATTTACCAACTACGCCGTGCTTGCGGAGCATATCGGTGATGGTAAGAACGACGTCGGTTGCCGTAGCTCCAGCTGGGATTTCTCCCGTCAGTTTAAATCCGACGACGCGCGGGATGAGCATCGATACCGGCTGACCGAGCATCGCCGCTTCAGCCTCAATTCCTCCCACACCCCAGCCGAGTACACCAAGCCCGTTGACCATTGTGGTGTGGGAATCGGTGCCAACGCAGGTGTCCGGGTATGCCACTTGTTCACCGTTACCACTCACCATAGTCACACGCGCAAGGTGTTCGATATTGACCTGGTGAACAATCCCGGTTCCGGGTGGAACTACAGTGAAGTTATCGAAGGCGCCTTGCCCCCACCGCAAGAATTGGTAGCGTTCTTGGTTTCTGCCGTATTCGATATCCATATTGCGGGCGATGGCACCACGCTGACCAAAAACATCGATTTGAACCGAATGATCGATCACCATTTCTGCTGGGTTGAGCGGATTGATCACGTCTGGATTTCCACCCAGATCACTGACTGCTTCGCGCATCGTGGCAAGATCGACGATGCAAGGCACGCCAGTGAAATCTTGCATGACTACACGCGCAGGGGTGAATTGGATTTCGTCCTTCGGCTTTCCGGCGGGATCCCAACTGGCTAGTGCTGAAATATGATCCGCGGTCACGTTCCGCCCATCTTCAGTGCGCAGCAGGTTTTCTGCCAAAACTTTGAGCGAATACGGAAGCTTAGTGAGACCAGGTAGCGCATCGAGGCGATAGATGGTGTACGTTTCTTCCCCAACTTTCAGGGATGACTTTGCGTGAAAAGTATCGATACTCATGAGCACTCCTTCGAACTATCTCTATATCAAGATACCAAGAATGTTTGCTCATGTCTGGAAAATGACGAACTATTTTTTACGCCATCAGAACAACCCACTAATCGTTCCATCCGCATCCGCGTCCACCCGTTCGGCAGCTGGACGAGCTGGCAACCCCGGCATCGTCATGAGCGGTCCGGTGTAGACCACAATAAATCCTGCTCCGGCATTAATTTTTACGTCCGCCACATGAATCGTGAAATCACGCGGACTTCCGAGTAGCCGTGGCTCATCGCTCAGACTGTACTGAGTTTTTGCCATACACTTTGCGGACAACCGCCACAATCTTATCTTCGAGCGATTCAGCCGAATCGTATGCAAAACGCATCTCATGCGGCTGTTCACACAAATCTTTCACCGCGCGTGCTAATTCGAGGGCACCAGCAGATCCATCCGCCCATACCGTGGACCGAATGCATTCCGCTCCCACCTTGGCACATTCAGCCATCACACACTCGATTTCGGCATCTGTATCTGTTGGGAATATATTGAGCGCAAACCACCCCCGGCAACCCAAATACGTCACGCATATTCGCCACGTGCGTGAGTAAGTTCGGCAGGCCAGCCCGCACCGCTTCACAGTTCTCTGCATCCAGATCACTCTTGGCCACGCCACCATGCATCTTCAAGGCGCGTACGGTTCCAACCACTACGGCACAATCTGGCCGAGTATCCGTGAGCCGGCACATGATGTCGATGAACTAGCACCAAGATCAGCGCCGAATCCAGCTTCAGTAACCGTATAGTCGCTATGTGACCGCACCATCTGCGTGGCCACAATCGAATTGCACCCGTGTGCGATGTTAGCGAACGGGCCACCGTGTACAATCGCCGGGGTGTTTTCCAAGGTCTGCACCAAGTTCGGTTTGAACGCATCTTTCAGCAAGGCAGCCATGGCGCCAACAGCATTCAGATCGCGGGCATGCACAGGAGTTTCGGCAACCGTGTACGCCACAATAATGTTACCCAGCTTCTCCTTCAGTTCGTTGATTGCCATCTTCACATTGATATCGCCAACGCCGGCAATCGATAGGCCTACGGCGTTTTCGCCTGGATCGAAAACGCCGTCCTTACCCGTGACGTTGTCCTTGAACTTAAGCTCATAGTTGCCGTTGTCCAGTGCGAAAACGTCCTTTGTCTTGCCCGAGTATATAAGCTTCTATTCCATGGTGGATTCTCCTTGAGTGATTAGTTAGTGGTGGAAAATTTTTTGGAAATAGCAGTATCCTTTGCCAGGACGGCGGTAGAAAGAAGTGCATCCTTCCCATCAAGGTTTGATGATCTACATGGAATGCCGATCACTGGGAGCGTTGTGTGTACTGCCAGAACGTTGTGTGTGCTGCCAGAATGTTGTGGAGCGGGCTGAAATCTAGGACCGGGCGGCTTGAGGGCCTCCCTGGGTTAGGTGCCATTGTTTGGCGTACTGCGCTGGCGGGACAAAGCCCAAGCTTGAGTGCGGATGACACGTATTGTAGCGCTTTGACCACAACCTGAGGCAGTGGCTGGCGTGGGCCGGGTCGTCGAACATCTCGTCTTCGAGTAGCTCATCGCGGAGGCGGTTGTGAAACGACTCCACGAATCCGTTGTGCCATGGCCTTCCTGGTGGTATGAACGCCTCAACAGTGCCCTCCTTGGCTGCCCACTTGTTCAGCTCGTGGCTGATGAACTCAGGGCCGTTATCCATGCGCAACACTCGCGGACGGCCACCTCTGGAGGCAGCAAGATTGCTCAACAGTTCAATGACTGACACGGCGGTAATAGACCGCCCGACCTCGAATCCCACGTGCTCACGTGTGAACTCATCGATGACGTTGCAGATCTTAAACGTCTTACCGTGGTAGTCAGTGTCGAACTGGAAGTCCAATGCCCACACATCACCGGGACACGCAGCTGGCTCAACCCGAGGGGTGGATAGGGGCAGACACCGCCGCTTGGGAGCCTTGCGTGGAAACACCCGCAGACCCTCCTGGCGCCATATGCGGCGCACGACATCGCGGCCGCAGTCAAACCCGGCCTCACGAGCCTTAACCCACGCGCGGCGGTAGCCCCAGCGACGATGGGATGCAGCGAAGGTCACCAACCAGCTACGCAACGAGGCGTGCTTGTCGGTGGCAGAAGGCCCGGTTGTGTGGCGTCGGGCGTTGTAGTACGCCCCGCGGGAAACCCCGACAACGCGGCATGCCAAGCGCACTGAGTACCCCAACGATAGGGCATGGTCAATCGCTTCGTACTTGCGTGCCAGGGTCAGAATTTTCCCTCTGCTAACTCCCTAAGCAGCGACTTTTCGAGTTCAGCCTCCCCAAGCAACCGCTTGAGCTTCTCGTTTTCTTCCTGCAGCTCCTTGAACCGCCGTGCTTCACTGCGAGTCATGTCGCCGTACTGTCTCTGCCACCGGTGATACGTTGCCTCACTGATGCCAAGCTCACGGCAAACCTCTGCCACGGTGCTGCCAGATTCCTTCAAGGACCTGGCCTTGTCGAGCTTCACCACGATTTGTTCGGGTGTGTGCTTCGAGAACTTCTTCATGCTCTCCAATCTTCCTGCCCCAACCGGGGCTGTCACGGAAGACACTCTCAAACCAGATGGTCTAGTTTTTTCAGCCCGGGCCAGTTGTGTGTGCTGCCAGAACTCCGGCGAGGTGAGCGGACATACCAGCCGCTGCGATGATTACTTCGTATCCGTTATCCCGTACGGAACGGGCAAATTCGAGAGTGTGATCTGGGGCGCGGTGTGCCGAATAAACATTTACCGTAAATTGGGCGTTCACACGTTGTAGGTAATCGATACGTTGTAGGTAATCGATGGCCTTTTCAATAATTGGTAGATCGCTGTCACTTCCCGTGACGATGCCAATCTTTTTCACCTGTCCTCCACAGATGAAAAAGGGCACACTCTTTCGCAAAAGAGTGTGCCCAGACGGATGATGTTTTCTCACTTTGGCTTCATGTTGTTAATTCAACTCAAACCGTCAGTCACCAAAGCGTTACCTCAACCCTAACAGCCTCCTTCGGGTGAGTCCATCAACGGAAACCAATCCATCAACGGAAGCCAGTTTCTCACAGTAAAGCACCCAAAATTTTAATTATTGTCAATTAATAATTCTTTTGGATTCTTTCTTAATATAGAGAATGAAGAAATAAACAATGACACAAGAAGTACTAAACTCATAAATATAACTACATAAATTATGAATTTAGGTAATACATTAATATCTAAACTTGATAATGTCTTGTTAAATCCTTCAGCTTCTGCCCCACCACCTAATTGGCTAGATGCAGCTTTTCTAGCTATTTGTTCAGCTATATCGCCAGTAACCTTATTCAATATATTATTCCCAAGCTTATCAGCTGTATATTGAGCTAAGAAATAAGAACCAACGAATGCAGGGATTGATATAAATACCATCTCAATTAGGAATTGACCAAAAATTTCTAACTTTGATATACCTAATGACAGTAATACTGCTATTTCTTTCTTTCTAGCATTCATCCACAAGAATAGTAATAATGAAACTACAACACCTGCAAATATTAATGAGCCAACAAATAATTTATTTGAAATTGAGTAGATACCTGATATAGATTGTTGTAATGCAGGGTAATTTGATGAGCTTTTAATTAAATTATATTCTTTCCAATTTATATCTAATTTCCCAAGATCTTTTATTACACTATCAAGATCCTTATCACCTTTTACAAAGAATGTTGCATCTTGATATGCAGCTGTATCTTCTGTATTACCATAGACTTTAGCAGCTGTATGGACATCAGTGATTAATGTATTTTCGTACAGTTCTTGTGCTGCACTTACTCCACCGCTATTATGCCCATCGAATAGACCTTTAATTTCTACTTCTACTGTTTCATCTGCACCTTTCTCATTATCAGCATCAAATAAATTAGATTTTATTTTTATCTTATCGCCAACTTTAAGATTATTTTTTTCAGCTAAATCTTTATGCATTAAGATTTTATTTTTATCTTCGTTTTCTAAATGCTTTCCTGCTACTAATTTATATGCTTCTGATACAAATTTTGTTTCTTTTGGCGAGTTGTTAACTCCAGTTAACATAACTGTTCTTTTAAAATTCTTCGCTCTTTCAGGTGACTGATTCGCAAGAGTCTGTTGAGTTTCGATAATATCATAATCAACTAAATCCGCAACACTGTTTATTCTTTTTACATAGGAGTCTATGCTATCGGTTTGAGATATCTTTTTAATATCTTCACCTTTTACATTTCCCCCACCTCTAGGTGTTCCTGGATTTACTTGTCTATTTATCTCCATAGAAAAACTATTTGTTATATTAGCAAATGTTTCTTTTGAAGCTCTGTCCGTAGCATCTTTAATAGATAAACTAATGAGACTCAAAGTTGACATAGATAAAATAACTAATATGATAACTAATGACTTTAAGATTTTTCTAGTTACATAAGCAAATGCATTTTTTATCATTATTCAACCTCCAGATTCATTTTATTTACTTTTTTCAGCTTTTTACCACTTAGTTCTAAAATGATATCCGCAGAATCTGCTACTTCCTTACTATGTGTTACAACCACAATACATTTATTTCTATCTTTAGCTAATGTCTTTAATATATTAATTATTTCCCCAGCAGTAACACTGTCTAGATTACCAGTAGGCTCATCAGCTAGTATTATTGGAGCATCTGATACCAATGCTCTGGCGATAGCTACTCTTTGTTGCTGCCCACCAGATAATTTCATAACATTTCTTTTTATTTGTTTTTTATCTAAACCTAGTTCAAACAAGATACTTTCATCTGCTGATTTATTTACTAATCTAATATTTTCAATTGGTGATAAATAATCTATTAAATTATAGTTTTGAAATACTAAAGATATATTATTTTTTCTATGGTTACTATATCCTTTCTTTTGTATATCTTCATTCTTAAACAATATTTTTCCTATTTGAGGTTTATCAAGTCCAGCAAGTAAGGAAAGAAGTGTAGATTTTCCTGTTCCCGACTTTCCTACAATCGCATAAAACTTCCCAAGTTCAAATTTTTGATTTACTGCTGACAAAACTTTTTCTTTAGAATTTGCATAACTATATGCTACGTTCTTTATTTCTAATATATCCATTATTTTCTCCTAACTTATCTTTGATAATATTTCTTTAGGCTTCTTGATTAATATTAATGAAGAAGCAAATACAACTGATAAAACAATAATACTTATTAATATTAAATAACTTTGTCCAAGTGTTGGTATATTTAACATAAAACTAGTATTATTTGTTAAACTTCCACCGGAAATCATTGAGTCCTCTGAGCTAATGAATCCATCTACAATTACTTTTAGTAATACATTTCCTAAAAATAAGGAAAATATTATACTTGGTATCGATATGAATATTAACTCGAATATAAATTGCATTATAATCTGCATCTTAGATGTTCCAATAGATAAAAATATACCTATTTCATAAATTCTTTCTCTTAACCATAGAATCAAGATTAATGAAAGAACAATCATCCCACCTAACATAATGGAATAAGTCATTATTTTTATAATATGTTTTATTCCACTTACTGACTCTAAAGACTCTTCAAACGCATTAGAATCTTTTTCAACAGAATACTGTGACTCATCAATTTTAAGCTCTTTCAATTTACTTAAGGCTAAGTCTGCAGATTCTGCACTGCCAGAATACATTAAAATTTTATTTGCGATTTTATTATTTTCTGATTTATTTAATATCTCTTGGCTTGTTGAATAATCTACAAACACCATATTTTCACTAAAATCAGAAGACAATCCTGTATATGTTTCCTGTTTTTTACCAGAAAAGATCCCTATAATTTTAAACTTATGACTTTTTATTTCTCCACTTTTTTCACTATCTAGTAATTCAAGATTAACTTCATCACCTAATTTTAGATTGTTTTGTTTAACAAATTCTTCATGAACAATAATTGAATTCTTATCATTTTCTCCTATATTTTTACCTTCTTTAAGTGTAAATGCTCCACTACTAAATAAAATATTTCTTTTAGTATTATTTGTAGCTTCGAGTGAAACAACATTCTTAAATTCGTCAGATAAATCGTCTCTATTTACTCTTTGTTCTCCGCTAACTACTTTAGCGTCTTTTAGTTTTGCTAATCCATCATATTGAATTATTTTTTCTTCAATTTCTTTTAATTTTTCAATATCTTTAAATTGATTAACATTAAAATATTTACCATCTTTTTTTGTTATTGATATTGAAGAATTAGAACTCTCATATAAAGCCTTTTCTATTTCATTGCTTGATTTCATTATTGTTAAACAAGAATACAAGCAAGAAAGAACTATAGTTAATACGATAAAAATTATTAAAGTTCTATTTCTCTTTCTTGTAATATATGCTATAGCATTTTTTATCACTTTTCTAACTACTCCTCTCTGTTTCCTTACTTCATAACTAATTGCATGCACTGGACAAGCATTTTTACAGTTTTATCATTTCCTTTTGGTATGTTTTCTCTCCTAACGCTTTGTGGCTTATACCAATTAAGTTTACATTGTGCTAATGAAACTATCTTTTCACTTGAAAGCTTCTTTAGATTTTCAATCGCATAAAGTTTATCTTGTGTTTCTTAAAAAATGCATAAAGTTTACCTTGTATTTCTTGAAAGCCATCTCGAACCTATGATGTTTGTGGAGCGGGCTGAAATCTAGGACCGGGCGGCTTGAGGGCCTCCCTGGGTTAGGTGCCATTGTTTGGCGTACTGCGCTGGCGGGACAAAGCCCAAGCTTGAGTGCGGATGACACGTATTGTAGCGCTTTGACCACAACCTGAGGCAGTGGCTGGCGTGGGCCGGGTCGTCGAACATCTCGTCTTCGAGTAGCTCATCGCGGAGGCGGTTGTGAAACGACTCCACGAATCCGTTGTGCCATGGCCTTCCTGGTGGTATGAACGCCTCAACAGTGCCCTCCTTGGCTGCCCACTTGTTCAGCTCGTGGCTGATGAACTCAGGGCCGTTATCCATGCGCAACACTCGCGGACGGCCACCTCTGGAGGCAGCAAGATTGCTCAACAGTTCAATGACTGACACGGCGGTAATAGACCGCCCGACCTCGAATCCCACGTGCTCACGTGTGAACTCATCGATGACGTTGCAGATCTTAAACGTCTTACCGTGGTAGTCAGTGTCGAACTGGAAGTCCAATGCCCACACATCACCGGGACACGCAGCTGGCTCAACCCGAGGGGTGGATAGGGGCAGACACCGCCGCTTGGGAGCCTTGCGTGGAAACACCCGCAGACCCTCCTGGCGCCATATGCGGCGCACGACATCGCGGCCGCAGTCAAACCCGGCCTCACGAGCCTTAACCCACGCGCGGCGGTAGCCCCAGCGACGATGGGATGCAGCGAAGGTCACCAACCAGCTACGCAACGAGGCGTGCTTGTCGGTGGCAGAAGGCCCGGTTGTGTGGCGTCGGGCGTTGTAGTACGCCCCGCGGGAAACCCCGACAACGCGGCATGCCAAGCGCACTGAGTACCCCAACGATAGGGCATGGTCAATCGCTTCGTACTTGCGTGCCAGGGTCAGAATTTTCCCTCTGCTAACTCCCTAAGCAGCGACTTTTCGAGTTCAGCCTCCCCAAGCAACCGCTTGAGCTTCTCGTTTTCTTCCTGCAGCTCCTTGAACCGCCGTGCTTCACTGCGAGTCATGTCGCCGTACTGTCTCTGCCACCGGTGATACGTTGCCTCACTGATGCCAAGCTCACGGCAAACCTCTGCCACGGTGCTGCCAGATTCCTTCAAGGACCTGGCCTTGTCGAGCTTCACCACGATTTGTTCGGGTGTGTGCTTCGAGAACTTCTTCATGCTCTCCAATCTTCCTGCCCCAACCGGGGCTGTCACGGAAGACACTCTCAAACCAGATGGTCTAGTTTTTTCAGCCCGGGCCATTTGTTTGATATGTTTCCTCTCTTTCTGAAGTGTCCCAGGTTTTCTTCCGTTTGAGTGGATGGGAAAATCTGGAGAGCCGCATGAAATTTGATCAGGAAGCGAAGGATCGGGTTGTCCGGTTGGTGGAGGATCGGATCCTTGCTGAGGGGCTCTCGATTCAGCAAGCTTGTCAGGTAGTCGCGCCCAAGCTTGGGGTTTCGTGGCACACTGCCCGGCAATGGTTACAGCAAGCACGCAAAACCGGTCAGGTCACAAGGGCTGAGGAAGACCTGGTTGCTGAGAATGCTCGGCTACGCCGGGAGAATCAAGAACTGCGTGACACGAACGAGTTGTTGAAGGCCGCGTCGGCTTTTTTCGCGTCAGAACCAGGCCCCCAACGTCCGTATTTGATCGCGTTTATTGACGAGTATCGTGATCGTTTCTCGGTTGAGTTCATCTGTAAGACGTTAAATGAGCAACGTCAGGGAGGCTTCATCACTTCCCGCGGCTATCGTAACGCTAAGTATGGTACGCCGAGCGCTAGGAGCATCCGGGACCGTGAGCTGGTTGCCAAGGTTCTCCAGATACATGGGGAGAACTATGGTGTCTACGGTGTGCGGAAAATGTGGCACGCGCTCTGCCGTTGCGGCCTCGCGGTTGGCCGCGAGCAGACCGCGAGGCTCATGCGTCTGGCAGGAGTATCCGGGAAAGGCAAGGGACGTTCCCCGATCACGACACGCAAAGCCCGGAGGGAAGATACCAGGCCAGATTTGGTTCATCGCGAGTTTCACGCCGCGGGTCCGAACCGGCTGTGGGTCGCGGACATTACTTATGTTCGAACCGCTCAAGGGTTCGTTTACTCGGCGTTTGTGACGGACGTGTTCTCTCGTAAGATTGTGGGCTGGGCACTATCAGATTCGATGCGGACCGAAGCGTTACCGTTGCAGGCGTTGAATCAGGCGATCACGAGCGCGAAGGAAACGGCCGGGGTGATTCATCACTCAGACCACGGATCGCAGTATGTGTCGATTGCGTATAACGATCGGCTCACCGCTGCGGGTATCACTCCATCAACCGGGACGGTTGGGGATTCCTACGACAACGCACTAGCCGAGAACGTCAACGGCTCATATAAGAACGAGCTGATCAATAACCATCGATGGAAAGACGTTCTTGAGGTCGAGATCGCTACCTTCGAATGGGTGACCTGGTGGAACCAGACCCGGCTCCACCAAGCCCTTGACTACCGCACCCCGGTCGAGGTTGAGAACGACTACTGGCGCATCGCGAGCACATCAGAGAAAATGAAAACCAGGGCAAACGCCTAGGAAGTAAACCCGGGGCACTTCATTCTTTTATTTCAATCTGTTCTTTAACTACAGTCCGTCCCTCCACCGCTTACTTTTTACGGCTTCTAAGTAAAATTATCGCTGGCTGTACACGGTAACATGACTGCTGTTTCATTCCTGATTAAGAAAAGTTATATAATCCTCTTGAACAAAGGGGAATTATATAACTTTTCAACGCTTTCATTGCCCACAATAGCTCAACGTTCAGGAACTTTCCGCGTCCCAATATTCCTATCTATTATTTTCTACCCTTAGGTTTCCCTTTAAGCCTGTATGCTTGGTGGCGCCTGTAACATCACAAGGTATTTCATCTCCACCAATTTGCTTTACCTCACATACCCCATTTTCATGGTTGTAGCCTTTTCGACTACATCGAATTTAGACTTTTTCTTTCGGTATTTTGTCAGTATTTCTGCATTCTCACCATAGGTAGTTAAGAACCCCGGCCTAATAGTACCTTGTAGCCTTGCTTCCTCTGTTTTGAGATACCTTGTTCCACACCTGATCCTGAATAACAAGCATACCTATTTTCTTTAACTGACTTCCAAGCGCCTTAATATCAAAACAAAGTAGCTTTTTATTTAAGTCCAATATCGTATAGGTCTTGAAGTATTGGCATATTGTCATAAGCCGGGCATCGTGAACCGCGGTGGGTACGGCCAGGAGTGGAGCGCCAAAAGGCATGGCAAGCGTCAAATAGTGTCTCTCTACGCATTCCTCGTCTCCGAGAATCGAGGTGTTGAGTCCCGACTGTATATGCACGTGTCATAGCTATGTGAGACACAGGCATGTTCACTTGACTTCCCAGTTGATGTTGAAGAGTACCTGGTGGGACTGCTTTGCTTGGAGAGCATCTTGTGCGTTGTCGAGTAGTTGATCGGACTCGTCACGGAGACGGTTCCGCTCACTGCGGTATTTATCCTC
Organism: Arcanobacterium haemolyticum DSM 20595; assembly: GCF_000092365.1. NCBI lineage: Bacteria > Bacillati > Actinomycetota > Actinomycetes > Actinomycetales > Actinomycetaceae > Arcanobacterium > Arcanobacterium haemolyticum. The sequence continues at coordinate 887,811 of NC_014218.1, read as the reverse complement.
AGCATCGTCAGCCTTGCGTCGCCACTGACGCGCCTCCTGCTTCAGCTCTTGGGTAGCGTTCGAGGCTTTGCGGGCTTCCTTGTTTGCGGTGGCTTCCTTGGCTTGGTACTCGCGAATCTTCGCGTCGTACTTCGCCTTGAGGTCGAGCCGTGTCGCGTCGAGGAGTGCTTCTTGTTCGAGGAAGAAGCGCGCGTTGCGCTCTTCAACGTCACCTCTGAGTTCCTCCAGCTGCTGAGCGATGACCACGTCGAAACCTCTGGTCTCGACGTGGTCAGCAGTGCTGCCGGTGCAGTGCAGGTCGAGAAGGTCACGGATTTGCTCATGGTCCATGGGGGTGCCGTCGTTAAAGAACCCAGCGGTCAGCAGGTAGGACTCGCGCAGCTGCTGGCTTCCTGCCTTCATCGTGAAGCTGACTTCTTCAACACGTAACCGGCCTCGCTTGTTGCGTAAGCGTTTTGCAATGATGGTTGCACGCGGTGAGCTACTGATCGTGAAAGAAAGTCGTGCTGGTGGGGTTGCACGGCTTTTCGCGTGGCGGATGACCCAGGCACATAAGTCGCTGGTGTACCGGTATTGGTACGCGCCCTTCCGGGGTTCTGATTTGAAGTAGTAGTCGCCAACTGGGATGCCCACGTGTGGTGGTTCGTGGAGTGTGAACTGGGTACCCGAACCGTTGAAGACCGCCAGGTCTTCGAGCTCGTGACGGGTGACCCGGATCAGGAGGCGTTCAAAGACGTTGAGAACGATGCCGGTCTGTGCGTCGTAGGACTTGAGTTTGTCGCGTACTTTCGGGTCGAGGTTATCGAAGACTTTCGCTCGTGTCTTCTTCATCTCACGATCGATTTGTTTCGAGTACCGTTCCTCGAGTTCGGTGAACGCTGCATCGATCTCGGCAGCAGTCTTGCAATTATCGAGGATGCGCCCGATGTTCTTCTCAAAGTCCAGACCGTCTTCGATCTGCCCCAGCACCTCATCGGATGCGCCAAACACGGACGTGAAGAGCTGGAACTTTTCGGTCAGTAGTTCGAGGATGCGTTCTTCGGCAAGGTTGCCCTTGTTGGAAAAGTTGACCACGATAACGTTGTGTTTTTGCCCGAACCGGTGCACGCGGCCAATACGCTGCTCGATACGCTGCGGGTTCCACGGCAGGTCGTAGTTGACGAGCATGGAGCAAAACTGCAGGTTGATACCTTCAGCGGCAGCCTCGGTGGCGATCATCAATCGGCCACGGTCACGGAACTCATCAACGAGAGCTTTACGCCGGTCAGCAGCAGCGATACCAGTGATAAGATCCCCGCCGTGATTGTCCGTTAGCCACTTGTCGTAGATCCGTTTAGCTTCCGGGCTGTCGTTACTGCCGTTAAACAGAATCAGCCCTTCACCCCACCCAGCCTCGGTCAGTGACCGGGCGAGGTAGTCCTGGGTGACGGTCGAGTCAGTGAAGATGATCGCTTTTTCAGGTGCACCAATCTCCCGGAGCTTCTCAAAGCCTTGCTCAAGCGCGTCAACAAGCCTGACGGCTTTCTGATTGACCGTGATCGATCGCGCCAGGCCGGCAAAGCCACGCAGCTCGTTCACCTCATCGAGCATCTCGGCACGCTGACCGGAGTCGATCTGCTCAACGCTCGTGTCGATGCTAGCTTCGCTAGCTTCCCGCACCTCACTGGTCAGGTCGGGGTCATCGACAAGACCGCCCGCGTCATTACGTCGACGTCCAGCCTTCACTTCTGACTCGAGACGATCCGCGATCCTCTCCAGCGTCGTAGCCACCGCGAAAGACGAAGAGCCGAGCCGTTTACGCATAATCAGTGCCGACAAGTGCCGTTGGGACTTAGCGAACGCCCACAAAAACGAGCGCTGCAAATACTCATTAATCTTGTCATACAGCTGGACCTCTTCAGGGCTAGGCGTGAAGGCGACCGTTAGAGGCATCCGCTGGGTGAACCGAATGTACTTATCCGCGTCCTTACGCAGCGTGCGCTTAGCTATCTGTGCGACGCGCGCAGCTAAATCATCGTTACCAACCCCGTTGGGATTGTCAAGGTAGCGTTCCCTGAATGCGTCCAGAGAATGAAAATAGTCTGGGGCGAACACGCTGACCAGGCCGTAGAGCTCCTCGAGCCGGTTCTGCAACGGCGTAGCCGTGAGCATCACGGTTTTGGTTGCTGCGTGGCAAATACGGGCAACATTGCCCGCGATCTTCGCCTGCCCCGTCCAATAAGAGCGCAACCGGTGTGCCTCATCGCACACCACCAGATCCCAGGGGCAGATCATTTTCGTAGTCTGCGAGTTTGCGAACTCGTACGAACAGACCAAGATCTCATCACGGCCACCCGGGGCAATAAGCGTGTCGATGTTTGACCGATCGAGCAACGTGGCGGGAAGAGCGAACTTCTCGCTCAGTTCTTGCTTCCACTGCTGACGTAGCGAGGACGGGGCGATGATGAGGATGCGGCGTTGGCGTTGTGCCCAGTATTGGCTGATGACGATCCCGGCTTCGATCGTCTTACCCAAGCCGACCTCGTCAGCCAGGATCACCCCGTTCGTGAACGGGGTCTGCAGGGCGAACAAGGCTGCATCGATCTGGTGGGGTTTGGGCTCGACCTGGGCATCAAACAGCAGACCTGCTAACCGCCCAACATGATCGGACGCATACGAGCGGTCCAGTTCGTGAGCATAGAACTTGGCTTGGTAGTCACTTAAACGCCGCAACACGCATTCGTCTCCTTAGATTGTCCAGCGTTCCGGAGAACTCACCGCATAGTTCACCCCGATAGCTTCGAAGTGCTTGATCGCTGCCGTGATCTTCGCATTCTCAGATGGGCGACGCTTCTTTGGGTCCTGGCTCGACTTCGTCTCACGAACCAAATAAAGCCGATCGACCCCATCTTCGATCTTGATGATCGCCCAGTCCGGGTTATAGTCACCAACAGGTGTTGGGATACGGAACTTGTCGGGCAGTTTCATGAACAACTTAATGTCCTCACGCCCATCCACATACTGCGCGAACTGGCGTTCTACGGCTGAATCAAGCACAAGGTAGTCAAAGTCGGTCTTGTCCTTGTTGGTCACCTTGTACATCTGGTCGATGAACCGGTCCTTCTCTTCAAGTCCATCGGCCTGGAGCTCACGCAACTCATAGATGCTCCCACCGATCGGCTCATACTGGATCCCTTCAATGAGGGTGTGAGCAAGCTCGGTCTCGATGCGCTCGGTGACCATCTTGATGAAATCATTCGGGTTGGTCAGGAATTCACCGATACGCCCCGAACCCAGCAGAATGTCGATGATCGTTTTACGGGTCAGCGATGTGGATTCCTGGAGCTGCAAGATAATGTCCGGCAACGGGTACGAATCCGTGAGCACCGCCGAACGAGACCCCAGTTCACAACCTTTCGGCCCACCCCGGGTAATCTCAAGCCCCGTACGAGTCACCTGGATACGGATCGGATCGATTGGTGGGGCTTGCTTGATGCTGGCCACACACCGCTCGACCAGATCGGCACGGTCCAAACTCACCCGGTAGGTCGTGCGCGCCGTGATCTTCTCCCAGAACTGTTCAAACTCTGGGGTGGCATAGACCTGCTTGTTCAAAGTCCGGGTCACACGCTTACGCTTAGGCTTGACCAGGGATTCGATCTTGCATCCGTCAACGATGCGAATCACCTCATCTTCATAACCCTCGAACTCTTCAGGCAGTCCGACAGTGAAACCGAGCTGATCGGGAACCCACGTGCCCATGACTTCACCTGCCGCGTTGATGTAACCGCGCTCATGCAAGGACTCCCAGATTTCAGCGGAGCGGCGCGTGCCAAGGCGGGATTCCTTACCGTCCTCAACGATCGGCAGCTCAGCAAACTCAGTCCTACGCACGTAACCAACGGCAACACCGGCACGCTTGTACTCGTCCTGCAACGCAGCAGCGAACGCCGTGTACGACTCATTGGCAACCACCGTCAACTGTGCGATTCCTGAGTCCTTGACGCGCTCACCATCCTGATCAACTGGCAAGCGCAAACCGCGCCCGATCGTCTGACGGCGCTCCGTTTCTGAGGTCATGTCACGCAGCGTGCAAATCTGGAACACGTTCGGGTTATCCCACCCCTCACGAAGCGCTGAATGGGAGAAGATGAACCGAACCGGCTCACCCATGCTCAGCAGGCGGGCCTTATCCTTCATAATCAACTCATAAGCATCATCATCAGCCTTCGTCTTGCCCGATGAATCCTTGAACGTCATCTGAGCAGCCTTGCCCTTGCCCCGCTTCATCTGAGCAAAATAGCCCGACCTTGCCTCAACCGGATCGGCAGGTAAGAACGCATGGGAGGCTTCGTTCTTGGCTCGTTCTTCTTCATAGATCGCGTCGAAAGCCTGCGCGAACTCACCGTCCGCGTCAAGGTTATTGATACCCTCACCCAGATAAGAGGCGACCTTGTCAATGAAGAACAACGACAACACTTTAATGCCGCGCTCGTGAACCTGGATTTCCTTGCGGATGTGCTCACGGATGGTCTCGCGGATCATCTCGCGGAATACCGCATCCTGGTTACCGCCAATCTCTTCCCCTACGCGCAGATACCCGAAGTTACTCAGCTCAATCTGCTCAGGCAACACGCTGATCTCGTTGATCCGCCAATTCCCCTCATACGCCAGGTTACCGCCAGAGAGCCGCTCCAGGTCCGCCCCTTGAGTCGCGGTCACTTTACGTTTCGCGTACGAGCCGTCCTTCTTACGACACATCAACTCAAGGACCGCTTTGAAGGTCGGGTCACGTTTAACCTCGAGCAGCTTCACATACGGTTTAGCCGCACTCCCAAGCTCAAGAGCATCCGAGACGACAATCTTTTTCACCAGCTCCAGCCGATGCGCATCGAGTGGATCGAGCCGGTACACGACGTTGCGGGTCATACGGTGAGTTGCCGAATACCGCAACGTACACAACGGGTTCAGATCAGCCACAGCAGACTGCGCAAGCAAAGACTCCATGTTCTGCGGCTCATCCATCATCACAATCGGACGAGTCGCCTGCACATAATCCAACGGACGCAAACCAGACAACTTATCGCGCTGCTGGTGAATAATACGAGTATTCTTATCACCACGGATCGAATCAATCGTCATCACCATGAACTGCAAAGACGTACCCGTCGCAAAATCACGCACATCCTCAGCCCGGTCACCCGAATACACGGTATAGTCCATGTTAATCTGCGGATACAAGTGACGGAAGTGCTCCCGCATCAACTGAATACTGGTCCTCACACCCTCACGAATCGCCACCGACGGCACCAAAATAATAAACTTAGTGAACTTATACTTCGCCGCCAACTCGAACGCCGTGCGCAAATAAACATACGTCTTACCCGTACCAGTCTCCATCTCAATATCGAACTGCAACCCATCAACCAGACCATCGTTGATCTCCAGACCATTCCGATCCTGAATCCGACGAAGATTCTCAAGGATCGTACCCTCGTCCAGAACAAGATTGTTGCCATACGCACCAATCTCTAAGAAAACGTCGAAGGCTTCCTGACCACCGACATCTGGTAAATCGCGCGTCTGCTGGGGCGGAAGATACTGCAGGCTGGTCAGAAGCTGTTCCGCGTCAGCTGGTTGCCCATCGAACAGGTCAGTGACGGCCTCGATCGCACTGGTTTGGTACGGCTGGCGCGGGTCAAACTGGAATTTCATGGAACTCGAACCCTCCTACGCCGTCCACAGATCAACATTATGGCTGCGGCACTCCTGCACCAGATTCGTCTTCAACTCATCATTGCCCTGGAACGCATCCTCCAAAACCACCAGACGCTCCGGCTCCTCACCGACAAGAGCGCGCAGCTGATCCAACGTAGGCTGGTTGTGTTCATCCAAATAAGCCAACACCAGGCCATCAGCCACACTAAACACGCTTAAGCCCACGACCTCAACAGTTTCGATTTTCTCCGTCAACGAAAACCCAAGCTTCAACAACACCTCAATCAACAGCGCCTCGGGTCGGGCATGATCGTCAGCCGAGTCAGCCAACTCAGCAAACAAACCAACCAGCTCATCCTCAGACAGACCAGAATCCGCCCTCCACTTGGTAAAGTTCGTATCCACCAACTTATAAGCACGGAAACCCACATCCAACGAATCCGCACGCCCGTCCAACTTGGCAGACTCCTCCTCCAGAATCTTCGCCCCAGCACGGCGGATGCGCTCACGCGAAATATCCGCAATCGTCGTAATACCAAGGACGGAATTCAGAGCGTTGCCTGCAAGTGGTTCAGGAAGCTGGACTGAGATACACCGGCGGTTCCCTCCGTCCTCGATGTTCTGAGCCATAACAGCGTGCGCGGTAGTACCTGACCCAGCAAAGAAGTCAAGGACAACATCTTCCGTTTCACTTGAAGTGCATACTTGTAGCAGTCGACGCAAAAGTCGAGTTGGTTTTGGTGTGTCGAAGACAGCCGTGGTGTCAAAGAGTGCACGAATCTCCTTACGTGCCTCATCATTATGGCCAGCAAACTCGTGTGACCACCAAGTCGTTGGAACAGTACCTTGCTGAACTTCAGAGAGATAACGTTTGAGCTGAGGTGCGCCTAGCCCATCAGAGCCCCAATAAATTCGATTCTCTTCAAGCAACTGAGCCATCGATTCACTGTTAACGCTCCACGAACGGCCAGCAGGCGGGTTATGAAGCTCACCAGTAGTCGGATTCTGAATTGGATAATCATTAGCCGCACTGTATGTGCGAACGGACAAGTCACCAGTACGGTAGGCGCCCCGTCCATCGCCATCGTCATACCGATACGGTTTGTTATTCTCCTCAGTTCGCGGAAATAAACCACGCTTGAATTTATCGGAGCGCTGATAAACGAGGATAAAGTCATGCATGTCGGAGAAGCGTTTCGCATCGTTCGCGGGCGAGTACTTTTTCTGCCAGCAGATACACGCATAAAAGTTACTTGCACCGAAAATCTCGTCGAGCATCATTCGCAGACGAGGTAACTCATCATCATCAATGCTGACTGCGATTGCCCCATCTTCAGCCAGAAGACTCCTCGCTAGTTTGAGGCGTGGATACATCATGTTGAGCCAGTTGGAGTGAAAACGGCCAGCTGACTCAGAATTAGTGGAGAGTCTCCCCCCCCCGTCGGCCTGTCCTGTAATTTCAAGATAGTTACCTATAGAGTCTGTGAAATTATCGGCGTAAACGAAGTCGTTACCGGTGTTATATGGCGGATCGATGTAGATCATCTTGATCTGCCCGTAGTAGTGCTTCTGCAGGACTTTGAGGACTTCGAGGTTGTCACCCTCAATGAACACGTTTTGGGTGGCGTCCCAATCTACAGAGTTCTCTTTGTCGGGCATCAGTGTTGCCGTCGTCGGTGTTTGCGCTGCTCGGATGGCTTGTGCCTTGCCGGGCCAGGTCAGACCGAACCTCTCACGGGCGTCATCAACATCGACCCCGAGGATGATTTTGAGCTTATCGATGTCAACTTTCCCGTCGGCCACGACTTCTGGGAACAGTTGAGCGAGCTTGTTCGCCACCTCTGTCGTGAAATCGGGTGTTGTGCTTGGGACTTGATTGATCGTGTCTGACATTGATTGCTCCGTTACTTAGAAGATTAACTGGGTGTGACTATGCGCGCTCATGGTTTTCGCCACTTGGGTCGCTCGGCGATGTTGCTAGAGCGATTTGTTCTAGGTTGCAGTCGAGTGCTTGACAGATACGGGCGAGAACGTCGGTGGTGATGTTGTCTCCGTTGTTGAGTCTAGCCATGGTGGTGTGAAGTGGTCTGGGTTTTCTTCCTAGGCTTTTGCCTTGTTTTCCATTATTACTGATGCCTTGTGTTGTTGCCAGTACTGGCTCTCGATTTCTTCTGGTGCTTGATAGTTGAGCTTCTCGTGGAACCGGCCAGGTAACCCATTCAAAAGTCGCGATCTCAACTTCGAACACATTATTCCAACGCTGATTATGTATCAGCTCGTTGTTATACGAACCGTTCGTTTCCTGCTAGCGCGTTATCGTAACAATCCCCAACACTGCCTGTAGATTCAGTAATTCCGGCAGCTGCGACATCACGTTATACTACATCCACACGAGTACCAGAAGTCTTTGCTTTACCAGTGTCACCGGCAATTTCTACCCTTGCCACACACCAGCCACACAGCACAATCCTTAAAACCTTGATCAAACACTCTTGCCATAACCCAGATCCTCCCACCCTCCCAAACAGAACAAAACCTGGACCACTTCATCAACATCGATCCGGTATAGGACTTCCGTGACTGTGAGCGAGATCGTAACGATGTACTCCACGTAAAAAGCTCAGCACTCTACCAAAGCATCCATAGTCGCAATACGATCGGATAAACATCATGGCTTGTCTAGTAGAAGCTTTCAAAAGCCACGGCTTTCCTCCGTGAACAGCACATTCTGCTAAATCACGCTACGAAAGTTTCGTGAACGATATTCCATACAGCTGAACATGCCTGGCTGTACAACGGGCTTACAGCCGCTTGTGCATTTCCTTGAAGTGAAGGAGACAACGAACCAGATCAGCCACCGCGCCGATAGTTCTCTTCATAGCTATCATCTACATTCCAACCGCTCACATCGATACGGTACGGAACCTCCGTCACCATCACACCGGGTTCAAGTTTAAGTTCGCTCAGGATCTTCGGCGTTGAATGCCGGACATAGAAACGATCCCACCACCCGGTAGAAATCACGCGTGGAACAAACACCTCAATCACATCATCTGGGTGGAACTTCCGCAAAGCGCGCACATGTTCAATAAACGGCCCACGCACCGCGCCACGAGGGGTACCCAAAATCGTGAGGGAAACAGGAATCCGTGCCGCACTCCACTGAGTTCGAACACGGCGAGTGACCGCCGGGTCCATATCCAACAACACAGCAGACAACGACGATAAGCGCATCGCCCGCGCCCACGCCACAGCCTTCAGCGCGGGCTGATCGCATCCTTCAATCAGAACCAACCCGTGAACGCGAGTGGGAAGGCGACGTGCCGAAATGTCGTCGTCCGCCTCCAACGCATCCGAAACTTTCGTCTGCCCGCGGCGATAGCCCCACAAAAACGCGCCTGGAACAATCAACAGAACCACGGACGCAATGCTCCATTCGGGGTGAACCCAGGAAATGAGGGCCAAAACGGCGATGTCGAAGAAGCCGTAAAGCAAAAATACCCACTGCAAAATGTATGCCTGAGAACGTTCTTCGGCGTTCGTGGAATCGTTCAAAATCGACCGGGAACGATACACCATCGCAACCGAGGTCACAAGCATCATCACGCACGTAATAAACACACACACGCTCCCAAGCGAACGCGTGGAATCCAAAAACGCGGTAGCCGTAGTTGCCAACAAGGCAATCACCAAAACGATCATCTTGCGCGGGCGAATCGCATCACGTGCCGCCAACCGGCGAGGCAACAACGTGTCCACCGCCAAATCGCGAATCAAACGCGGAAGCTGACGATACGAGGCATACGCGGTAGCCAACCCAACAAACCCAAGCATCACAGCCATCACAACAGTACCCGGATAACCGAACAACGCCGTAGCAATCGGAATTGCCGGAACAGACAACCGGCGCCCAGGCAAAAACAGTACCACCGCAAAATACAACGTGAGTGCAATCAAGAAAAACGCTGGAACAAACACACGCAACTGGGTACGCGCCCCAACACGCCGATCATCGGGCGCAACCATCACACGTTCAGACATCAACACGGCCAAACCAGCCGGGAACAGCGCACCCAACGCACTATCAATACGCGGGAAATAACGGCTAATCAACGGCGCCGATTCAAACGCTTCCTTACGCGCCTCGTTTATCACTGAATAATCAATATGACCAAACGCCTCACGCGATAGCCCCGCAGCCAGCACGATAACAAGGCCACCAATACCAATAAACGTGAGCCAACGAGTCCACGTAATCGGTGCCTGAAGCCGTGCAAATAAACTCGGAATCGCCAACAACGCAATCACCACCGGCGGCAACCACACAGACCACTCGTTCTGGCCCACGATCGCAACCACGCCAATCGTCAACAGATCAACGCCCAGCATAATCAAAATCGCAAACGCCAAAATCTTCGCAGCCGCCAGCAAAACACCAGCCCAACCACCAATATACGTGTGAGCAATCTGATGGAACGAACGGCGCGGCACCGCCCTAGCCAACAAATTCAACACATACAACGTAATTCCAAAACCGCCCAAACCCAGCGAAAACGCTAAAGAAATCTCAGAACCCGTGATCGCCAGCGATGCAGACCGTAGAATAAGCATAGGTGTTGACAGGACCACCAAGCCGATCAACGTGATCGAGGCGGTCCGGGCAATGGCTAAAGGACTTTCGTCAGTTTTTTTCATCACAGCAATAGGTTACGCGTAATCGACTAAAGAGGTAGCGAACTCATCGTGCATTTCGTCATTATGGGGTGCGGCCGGGTTGGATCAACCCTGGCCGTCAGTTTAGAAAAACGGGGTCATTCCGTGGCCATCATCGATTCCAACGCGGATTCGTTCCGGCGGTTGCCGCCCGATTTTAATGGGCAGCAAGTGACCGGGCTCGGGTTCGATCGGGATTCTCTGCGGCAGGCGGGGATTGAGGATGCTCATGGTTTTGCGGCCACGTCGTCTGGAGATAATTCTAATATCATTGCCGCGCGCGTAGTGCGTGATACGTTCGGCGTGAAAAACGTTGTGGCCCGTATCTACGATCCCGAACGCGCCGGCGTATTCAACCGGCTGGGCATCGATACGGTCACGCCTGTGACGTGGAGCGCCGATCAAATGATGCGGGAACTAATTGCCCACGGCCCGCACGTGGAATACGCCGATTCACAATACGGCGTTACGCTGATTTGGGTGGATATCGATGAATCCTGGTACGGCATGGAAGTGGCTGATATTCAGCGGATCACCGATTCTCGCGTAGCTTATATTGGACGCAACGGCGATGCCCTATTCCCACAACCCCACACCGTATTGCAAGACGGCGATGACCTCTGGCTACTCGTGGCCCAGCAACGCGCCCACGCCGTACAGCGCATCATGAACCATCACGTGCAGGAGGAACACCGATGAAAGTTCTTATTGGAGGGGCCGGCTCGGTTGGGCGTTCGATCGCGCGCGAACTTGCGGCACGTGGCCACGACATTTTTATCGTGGATCGTTCACCGCAGGCTATGCGCGTAGCGTCTGTGCCTGCCGCCGATTGGATTCTGGGCGATGCGTGCGAACTCGATACGTTGGACCACGTCGGCATGGACACCACTGACATCGTGGTAGCCGCCACCGGCGACGACAAGGCAAACCTGGTGTTGTCACTTCTTGCCAAAACCGAATTCGGCATCCCTCGCGTAATCGCCCGCGTGAACAATCCTGCCAACGAATGGCTATTTGACGAATCGTGGGGCGTAGACGTTGCCGTATCCACTCCGCGTATCATGACCAACCTAATTGAAGATGCCGTTGGCGATGGCACCTTCGCTCGCAAGCTCGATTTCATCGAAACACAGGCATCCATGTTCCAGGGGCAGGTTGCAAAGGGCGCACCTATCGTGGGCACGCTACTTGGCGATCTAGTTTTACCGCCAGATTTTCTGGTGGCGTCCGTTCTTCGCGACGGCACCGCCTTGGTTGCCGACGCCGATCTGACGATCGACGCCGGCGATCAGCTCGTTGTTATCGGCAACTTGAACAATGACGTGGCCCCGGCCGATCTGAACGCACTTATTGCTGCGGCTCCAGCGCCTGCTCAAGTTGCGCAGACTCCTCAGAATCCTTCTCCTGCTCAACCTGTGGAAGGTTCCGAATCATAAGCCAGGATAGCCAAGCTACCAGGGCAAACAGCGGAACACCCATCACGAGTTTCGCGATTCCTAGCGTGTTTGTAGCTCCCGCAAAGTACAGCGGGAGCTGCACCATCGCACGGAGCGCGAACAGGCCGAACCATAGCCACGTGACCGAATAGTATCGGCGGAACGTAGTGCGGTTTTTACGCCATGCGGTACCCTCGCCACGGACTGCCCCAATGAGCACGCCCAGCAACGGCCATCGCACCGCGAGCGACACCAGCAAGGCCGCCAGGTAGGCCACATTAACGAGCAACCCCCACACGAAGAAATCAGAGGCTTGGCCGCTACGCCAAGCCATAAAGGCAGAGATCAAGACAGCCGCCACGCCTCCGATAGCTGGCGATGGATCTACTCGGGATAAGAGCCGTCCAACGATAGCGATCGCTGCTGCCCCCAGGGAAATTCCTGCAGCCAACGTGATGTTTTGGGTAACCGTAAAGATCACGAGGAACACGATGGTGGGAACGATCGATTCGATAATTCCGCGCACGCCACCAACGGCTTGCATGGCATCGAAGTTAGTTGCGGTTATGGCTGAGATGGATGATTGGCGTTTAGTCATCATCACCTTTCACGATTGTGTAGAAGGGGTTGTAGATACACGGGACACCGCGGCGATTGACCACGGCTCCCTTGACTCGAATTGTTTGCCCGATATCAACACACACAAGCGTTCGGCGTGATTGGAATACGAGTTGGAGCGCGGTTCCTTCCACGTCCATAGTCACGATAACTTCCGGGCGAAGTCCTTCACCCGGGTAGGTGACTGCAGTGACGTTTCCGGTAACGCTTAACAGACGCGGCACTTATACCTCGCGTGGCTTGTCTACGTGTGGCACGTTGAGTTCGAGTAGTTCGCGTGGTGGGTGCGGAGTGTTTCCACGAACGACGACGACCTTGCGCACGATCTCGAGCAGATCGTTCGCTGCGGCATCGTCCGATCCTGCCCGGCCGTATAGGGTGACGCGAAGGAGCCAGCGTGGGCCGTCAATTCCAAGGAAGCGATGTGGCATGAGGTGATTCGATTGTGGTACTGGAACTTGCGCACGCAGTTCTGGGCCGAATACGCCGGCAACTTCGGTAGATGAGCCGCCTTGAGCAGCGATGGACGTAATCATGTCTCGGCGGACATCATCCCATAGCCCTGTAGAACGTGGCGCTGCGAAAACCTGGAGTTGGAGAGCAGCATCACCCTTGAGGTAGACGATTCCATACACGGTTTGTTGCGAATGATCCACAGAGAATTGGATCGTGGCATCGGGGACGATCGGGATCCACAACGCTCCGGCATCAAGCAGATCGCCTTGCTCTGGATGATCGCTGTGATCGAATGGTCCTACCACTGGTGACTGGTGTTCTTCAAACTCATGAGTTTCGTTAGTCTTAGTCACTGTCTTGCGAGAGAACCAACCCATTTTGCACTCCTTGAACGCGTTACATACTTATAAAGAAAAAACTCGCCGATCTTTTCGGCGAGTTCATTCTAGCAGGGCTCAGGAATCACATTCGGAACAGACCGGAAGTCCATCTTCTTCGTAAGCTAATTGTGATCTGTGGTGAACCAGGAAACACATCGAACAGGTGAACTCATCATCCTGTGGCGGAACCACAGCAACGGAGAGTTCAACGTTCGAAAGATCAGCACCAGGAAGCTCAAAACCCTCTGCTGCTTCAGTTTCATCCTCATCTACGGAGTTGGACTGGTGATCTGAACGGCGAGCACCTAGCTGCTCAAGGGAATCTTCCTTGAGTTCCTCGTCTTGCTTCCGAGGAGCGTCGTAATCAGTTGCCATGAATCGTTGTCCTAACGTGAAATAACGCGTGTTGTCCCCCATGTTGTACCACGTTCAGAAACGTTTGACAAGAGGAAATCTCCGGCATTTTATAAACACACCAATACTGTTCCGCCACGAAACTGTGAAACAATGGCAATGTAGAGGTGTACAAGGAGGACATATGATCGAGCTTGAACTGTTGGGTCTGCATCCAGACGGCAACCAACTGTCCCTAAATGATGCGCAGGGAAACCGCTACCTGCTTCCGATCACGGATTCGTTGCGTGCGGCGTTACGCAAAGATACGCAGCAGGTGGAAACTCCTGCCGAAGAACTCAAGCCGATGTCTCCTCGTGAAATTCAGGCACATATTCGTTCCGGTATGAGTGTTGCAGACGTCTGCGAATTGTCGTCATTACCTGCATCACAGGTTTCCGCATTCGCGCATCCGATCTTCGCTGAACGTGAGTACACCACCAACCGGGCACAGAATTTCCGGCTCAACCGTGAAACTGGAAGCATGACGTTGGAAGAGCTTGTAATCTCACGCCTGGTTCCTCGTGGAATTACAGCAACGGATATCACGTGGGATTCCACACGTAATCCGGGCGACCCGTGGGTTCTTACCGCCTGCTATACAGAAAAGGGTGAAGAACACCGCGCTACGTGGGTGATTAACCTTCGTGGTCAATCTGTTGAAGCAACAAATGATGAAGCAACATGGCTAACCGAAACCCATATTCCTACCCCTACATCTCCGTGGCGTCCGCTCGAAACTTCTTCTAAGCCTGCGCTCGTTCCAGCGGCTGATGCGGTTAATGAGGAATATGAACCGCAACCTGCAATGCCAAAGATTACGGCGTTAGATGCTCAGCCGGCATCGGCTGGTACGCCGTCGATCGATGATGTTCTGGCATCTCTCGATTTCCAACGCGGCAAGGTACGCCAAATGCCAGGCGAGGCTTTCTTCGATGGCGCGCATCCGGCCGCCTCCGATACGTATTCGGTTCGTGACGCAACGGTGGTAGATATTTCCACACGTAAGGCATCGACGCCTGATAAGGCTCGCTCTGCCGAATCGGCACCAACCAGTTCCACGGCACCTACTGCAGATTCTGCCGATAGCCCTGCTCATTCATTGGGGAAGAAGGCGCTCAACCGTAAAGATTCGAAGCGCCGCCGAAACCGCCCGTCGATGCCATCCTGGGATGAAATCGTGTTCGGCACGCCTAAGGAGTAATTCAGTGTGATCCGAGCGTCAGCGGAGTCGGAGAGATTTCGCTGGCGTGTTCCGATGCGGCAGTCATGCCGTGCATGTGATGGTAGCGGCAGAGCACTTCGTATCCCACTACGTCTCCGCGTTTGGTATCGCCTACCATCACCTGTTCTCCTTCAGTCACCATCATTCCGTTGATGGTACGAGCGTTGTGTGTTGCTCGTTTTCCACACCAGCACAGGGCTTCTACTTGGAGCCGTTCCACACGATCTGCAAGTTCGAGCATGCGTGCCGAACCCGGGAAAAGCCGTGTAAGGAAGTCAGTAGTGATGCCAAAACCCCACACGCTGATGTGGATTTCGTCCACGATTCGCGCGAGTTGATCCACCTGTTCACGGCTATAGAACTGCACTTCGTCACAGATAATAAAGTCCACGCGTTCGCCGTTTTGGCGCGCTTTTCCAACGGCTTCCCAGAAGTTCGTTTCGGGGGTCACTTCGATGGCGTCAGTTTCCAGCCCAAGCCGGGAGGAGAGTTTTCCGTGCCCGGCACGATCTTTCATCGCGAAGATGATGCCTCCTAAACCACGTTGTTCGTAGTTGTAGGCGGTCTGCAAAGCAAGCGTTGATTTGCCACAATCCATCGTGCCTGAGAAGAACACGAGCTCAGCCATCAGATAACCTCCGTGATTAATGGGATGTCCATTTCGGTGCGGGTAAGCGAACCATGAACCCCGATGAGTCCAATCGCAGTACTCGACTGTACCCGGGAATCAACAAAAACGTGCGCATCACGCGCGAAGACCATCACATCGCCCATCGTTTGCCGCGTAAAATCGCTCACCGGCCCCAACACACCTGCGGCGATCACGGAGTCACGCGTTCCGATCCATGCCAGATCCCCCACAGCATCCTGCCAGCGCTTCGCAACAGCGTCTGGTTTCGTTGTGTAGAGATGGACGGCGCGAGGTTCTCCAGCAACGACGTCGATTCCCTCACGTAACGCTGGAATATCGGCAATATCGATGCGGTTCGTCACGTCTATCATGCCGTGATCGGCCGTGATAATAAGAAGTGTTCCTTTGGGAAGTGAACGGCGAAGAAGGCCGATTCCGGCATCGAGTTTTTCTAATTCGCCAATCCATGAATCGGAGCACCAGCCAGATTTATGGCCGGCAGCATCGAGATCTCCCCAATACAGATACGCCACTGTGGCATCGCGTTTGAGGGCGCGTGCGGCCAGCTCTACACGATCGTCGAGGCTTTCCCCGTACAGCCCACGAGCACCACGCAAAGCCGCTACAGAGAGCCCTGACTGGGCAAACTTCTGAGGCTGAATGACCACTGCCCGCTCAGGTTCTGCCAATCCTTCAAACAAGGTGGGATAGGTTTGCCATTCGCATACGTTCACAGCCGGATCTGGCCATTTGATCAACGAAAACGTGCGGCTTGTTCCTGGAATGCGAAGCGAATACCCGGTCATAGATGTGGCACCGGGCCGAGCCCCCGTGCCAAAGGCAGTGATCCCGGCGGCGGTTGTGGATGGCACAACCGTAGAAATTGACTGTTCAATTCCCATCTTCCGCATATTCGGCGCATGCCCGCGCCGTTGCGCAAGATTGTGAAACCCAAGTCCATCAACCATCACCACGCACGCGCGCGGCACCTGCGGAAAACCGAGTAGTTCCCGAGATCGTGCATCATCCCCCATTCCAACAGAATTCAACACGCCGGGCAGCACCCGATCGAGCCGAGCATCGCCAGGAACACACGCTCCGTCAAACAAGGTCATCGCCGGTTCCCGAGCATGTATACGAGTGAATCAATAAATTCGACCCCTGGAGCAAAATATCCCCCATCGTGCTGAGCGTCAAGGAAAATTTGGAAATCTTCATTCGTCACGATCCCCACATATCCATGATCGTTGGTGCATGCAGGATCGTCACATGCTCCGGGCTGTAAATCTTGGGAGAACGCCGATCCCCACCGTAACCGCAACAGGACCGAGTTGAGTTCGCCTGCGCGCAGCCCTTCAAGCTGCCGGCGCCGCACAACATGATGTTCTTTCACGGATTCCAAACCGACCGATTGCATGGTGGTCACGAATTCGCCCTTCGGATCCATCTCGTAGTTCGTATCGGTGTACACGAGGATCAACCGGTGTTCCGTGGCAATGAAGGCAACCACGCGATCGTACACAGAATCGGCATCGAACATGGTTTCGGGGCGAACGTAAAATGCGCGAACGTCGTCATCCCCCACGGCATCGAAAACATCGTTGATAACAAACGAACTTTGTGGAAGTAACGAAGAAAGTGCGGCGGTTAGCTCAGGCGTACGGTCAGTGTTCATCGCTTCTATTGTCCCACTCTCGAAACGTCTTGGCGAACTAGGTTGTGTTTCTCACCTGTGCTCTACCCACCAAACTGGGGTTTTTCACGGAATAATAGAGGAATGGCACAAACGCACACTGAACATATTATGGATATTGACGTCTCCGAGGAAATGCGCAATTCTTTCCTCGAATATTCGTATTCTGTTATCTATTCTCGCGCCTTGCCTGACGCGCGTGACGGCCTGAAGCCTGTTCAGCGCCGTATTTTGTTCCAGATGGATAGCATGGGGTTGAAGCCGGATCGCGGGCATGTGAAATCGTCGCGTGTGGTGGGTGACGTCATGGGCCGCCTCCATCCGCACGGTGACGCCGCGATTTACGATGCAATGGTGCGTTTGGCGCAAGATTTTTCGCTACGGTTGCCGTTCGTGGATGGTCACGGTAATTTCGGTTCTCCCGACGACGGTCCGGCAGCTCCTCGTTACACCGAAGTCCGTATGGCGCCAGCCGCGTTAGCGATGACTGCTTCGCTTGGCGAAGACGTGGTGGACATGGTGCCAAACTATGACAACACGTACCAGGAACCGGAAGTGTTGCCGGCGGCGATTCCTAGCTTGTTGGTGAATGGTTCGTCTGGTATCGCGGTGGGTATGGCTACAAACATGGCACCACATAATCTGAATGAAGTGATTGCTGGTGCTCGTTTCTTGCTGGAAAATCCGGATGCGTGCCTGGAAGAATTGATGCGCTACATTCCGGGGCCGGATTTGCCAGATGGCGGCAAGATTGTGGGCATTGATGGTATTCGCCAGGCGTATAAGACGGGGCGTGGCATTTTCCGTACCCGCGCAACGGCACATATCGAAAACGTGAGCCCGCGCAAGAAGGGCATTATTTTCACCGAACTCCCCTACTTAACTGGTCCGGAAAAAATTATTGAGAAGATCAAAGATGGTGTTTCGTCTAAGAAACTCCAGGGCATTTCGGGTGTGCAGAATCTGACCGATCGGCATCATGGCACACGGCTCGTGGTCGAAGTCAAAAACGCATTCAACCCAGAAGCCGTACTCGCTGCGCTCTATCAGCACACTCCGCTGGAAGAATCGTTCGGTATCAATAACGTGGCGTTGGTGGAAGGCCAGCCGCGCACGATGGGCCTGAAGGAAATTCTGCAGGTGTTCTTAGATCACCGCCGCTCCGTCACGAAGCGCCGGTGCGAATTCCGCTTACGCAAGGCGCAAGATCGTCTTCACCTGGTGGAAGGTTTGCTGATCGCGATTGTGGATATTGACGACGTGATCGCCATTATCCGTTCCTCGGAAGATTCGGCAACTGCGGCAAATCGCCTTATCTCTGTGTTTGATCTTTCGCAGCCCCAAGCCGATTACATTCTGGAGCTGCGCTTGCGCCGCCTCACCAAATTCTCTCAAATTGAACTTGAAACGGAACGCAATTCGCTCCAAGAAACGATCGATGAGCTCCTAGCTATCCTGGGATCAGAAGACCGTATGCGTCAACTGATCTCCACCGAGCTTGCGGACGTTGCCCGCCAATACGGCACGCCACGCCGCACAGTATTGCTTGAAGCGGACGCGGTACAAAAGTCTAAAGCCAACGCGCCGAAACTGAAAATCACTGACGATCCGTGCCGAGTTCTCCTTTCTGCCACGGGCAAGATTGCTCGTATCGTTGGTGGCGAACCGCCACGCCGTGAAGGGCCACGCGCCCAGCACGATGCTTTGGCTTCTGTTGTTTCTACAACGAATTTGAGCGATATCGGCGTTGTCACCACCGCCGGAAACATTCACCGGTTGAACGTTCTTGATATTCCGGCCATGCCAGATACCGAAAGCGCACCGAGCCTAGCTGCCGGCGCTCAACTCACCGATCTTCTGTTGATGGAACCAAACGAAGAACCCTTGGCCATCATCAGTCTTGAAGAAAGCGATACCGT
This sequence comes from Arcanobacterium haemolyticum DSM 20595, assembly GCF_000092365.1. Lineage (NCBI taxonomy): Bacteria > Bacillati > Actinomycetota > Actinomycetes > Actinomycetales > Actinomycetaceae > Arcanobacterium > Arcanobacterium haemolyticum. The sequence continues at coordinate 868,650 of NC_014218.1, read as the reverse complement.
GCTGACTCTTGCCACTGCTCAAGGCAAGATCAAGCGTGTGGCACTTGACCCGCCGAACAAGAGTCAGTTCGATGCAATCACGTTGTTGGACGGCGATCGAGTAATTGGCGCAGGAGTTTCCGGCGATACGGACGTGATCGTGCTCGTGACCTCCGATGCCCAACTCTTGCGTTTCGATGCCAATGCCGTACGCCCACAAGGCCGATCCGGCCAAGGAATTGCCGGTATTCGAGTGGCAGATGGAGCCCAAGTTATTGCGCTTGGTATCGTGCCGAACGATGATTTGGCCGGGCATGGCGTAGTCACAATCGCTAGCTCGTCCGATGCCCTGCCAGGCACCACAGCCGGCAGCGCTAAGGTGACGCCACTTGATCGCTATCCGGCCAAGGGCCGTGGCACAGGCGGCGTGCGCGCTCAACGCTACTTGCGCGATGAAGATACTCTTACCCAGGCATGGGTTGGGCAACTCCCACCGCGCGCCGTTGGCAAGAACGGCAAGCCAGTGACGCTTCCAGATATAGACGAACGCCGTGACGGTTCCGGCACGGCGCTCGCTGAGATCGTCAACGCTATTGGTTAAGTTGAAGTGACATGACGTGGGTTCGTCCGATTTCGGCGAACCCCGTCTCATCAAAAACATCCATGAATGCCGAACCATCTGGATCGGCGATTGCCACATCTGCCACCACAGAATCGTAGCCGGCTTCTTGGAACCGCTGTAGCACAGCAGTCACCATGGCAGAACCAACACCAGAATTACGCCATTGTGGAATAACCACAACTTCATCGATATACGCTTCAGACGCTTCCATCCCATCCACGATACTCACAAACACAGATGCCAAAAGATAGCCCACAATGCGCGGCCGATCACCGAAACGATCAACGGCCACAAAGCACCATTCGCGATCCACATCTTCCAACACGGCCGCCCACGATTCCGCCGTCTGAATATCAAACAACGCAGATTCGCTCACAACCACGTTGTGGATACCTCGAATATCGTCGATTACACCATCACCCATCGGTTCGATCGCAATATAGTCAGAGAGAGCCGGAGCGGAGAGCCGCGTCGTCGTCTTTCCCCTAATCTGAACAAACGATGCCAAGCGCGAAAAACCGAAACCTTCCGCCAACGCAACCAGATTCTTGTGATCCGCTTCAACATACAGCAACGCACGCGCAGCCCTAGCCCCTGCCAGTGCGTGCGCAACCTCAACCTGGCGCTCCAACAAATCCGTGCCCACGCCCTGCGCACGCCACTGCGGATGAACGCTCCCAGACAACGTGATGGTGGTTTCCCATTGCGTGTTCGATATGATGCGCGCCAAACCAAATGCCACCAACGTATCCCCTGCCCACGCGCCCTGGGCCTTCCACGGACACTCCGTGCCAAAATACGATGCCACCTCGGAAAACGGGGTCCGAATCGGAGCATCATCAAACGCCTCAGTAGCCGCAATAAAATCAGCCACAAGGGACACATCATCGCTGGTCAGATCAGACCATTCCCACGCCTTCGAATGCTTCATCAGATATCAATCGAATACACGATCTCACGAAGCTCCGGAGCAAACCCGTGATCCACCAACGATTCTGGAACCTTACCCTGACGGCTCACAACCGGCGCCGCCACAGTAGAAATCTGGGCGTCATAAGCTGGGCCCAGCACACTCAACATCAAATCAGTGCCGATGCCCTGCCGGCGCAACGCCCGCTCAATCCCGTAATAGTAAATCCGCAACGCAGAAATCTCCGGAATCTGCTCCGCCAACGTATAGCCAACAAGTTGCTGATCCTTAATCAACAAGAATGAAAAGTCATGATCCGCCCGCGATAACTTCGCCTGCCAGGCTGCCGACGATAACGGTTGATAGCGCTCCAACGCCAAAATCAACCGATTATGCAAGCGCCGCAACTCCATATCCACATCCGCCGTGTACGGCTGAATCGTAAACCCTTGCGCAGCCAACCGTTCGCGTGCCTGCTTTGACACCTCATGGTGTTCGCATGACGTCCGGGTGGTCACGTCAGTGATGTAGCTGATAGGCGTGAAGCCGCCTGCTGCGAGCAGCCGGCGGCGGCTCCCGTTCCGTTCGGGAACAAGTGCGCGAATCGAGACTGGTAAGTCCGATGGATGCATGGCCAGCAGCTGGCGGGCGCGATCATCTTGCCATTCCAGCAGGGCGCGCCCGATCCCACGGCCCACCCAATCAGGGCGCACCACGGCAGTGACCTCTGCCTGAAGTTCGGAAAGCGGCTTATCATTGACGCGCACGCAGGCCATCGCTTGGAGTTTCCCCTGCCCATCCCAACCGCTCAAAATATCTGAGCAGTGTGGCTGTGCTGTGAGTTCGTCATACCAGTACGTGATCGTACGCTCGATGGCGGGCACAAATCCGAGCGGTGAATCTGCCGTAGACGCCATGAGATCGATGAATGCTGGCAGATCTTCGCGGGTGAGAGCACGCCATGTAAGGCCCAAGTGAGAACCGGGTAGGCGGACGTGAGCCGGGGCGTCTAGCCGTTCTGCGAAGGAACGGCTACGCAACTGGGACGACGTAGGATCAGGCATGGTGGACGGTTTCACTCCTTAGACGTCGATTTGATCGCGGGAAATATGGGCAGCGCCATCGATAATAAATTCTTTTCGTGGCGCCACATCCGATCCCATGAGAAGTTCGAATGTTTCCTCAGCATATCGGAGGGCGGCTTCGTCTGCCATAGAAATACGCCGGAGGGATCGGTGTGCCGGATCCATGGTGGTTTCGGCTAGCTGATCGGCGTCCATTTCACCGAGGCCCTTGTAGCGTTGGATTGGTTCCTTGTAGCTCTTTTTGGCACGTTCGAGTTTGGTTAGTTCTTTGTGGAGTTGCGTATCGGAATATGTGTAGATGTATTCGCCTTTGCGGCGGCCTTGACCAGCCACTTCGATACGGTGGAGTGGCGGTACGGCCGCGTACACTCGGCCTGCTTCAACGAGTGGCCGCATGTAGCGGAAGAAGAGCGTGAGGAGCAAGGTTCGGATGTGGGCGCCATCCACATCGGCATCAGTCATGAAGATGACTTTTCCGTACCGGGCTGCGTCCAGATCGAACGTTCGCCCTGATCCAGCACCGATGACCTGGATAATTGAGGAGACCTCCTGGTTTTTGAGGATGTCTGCTGGGGAAGCTTTTTGGACGTTGAGAATTTTTCCACGGATCGGCAAGAGCGCTTGAAATTCTGAGTTGCGGGCGAGTTTTGCGGTGCCCAGTGCCGAATCGCCTTCGACTATGAAGAGTTCCGAACGTTCCACATCTTCCGCGCGGCAGTCTGCCAGTTTTGCAGGGAGTGAGGACGTTTCGAGTGCGTTCTTGCGGCGCGAGATTTCCTTTTGGGTACGGGCTGCTACGCGGGCGCGCATTTCTGCCACGATTTTTTCAAGCAACCGGGAGTTTTCTGTTTTTTGGTCCCGCTTTGTGGAGGCGAGGATCGCAGAGAGTTCGGTTTCCACCACTTTGGCAACAATGGCGCGGATTGGCGCTGTTCCCAAGATTTCCTTGGTTTGCCCTTCGAATTGTGGTTCCGGAAATCGGACGGCGACGACGGCGCTCAGGCCGGCAAGAATATCGTCTTTTTCAATACGTGGATCGCGAGCCGTGACCTTCAACTGACGTGATTTTTGATCTATCGCGGTACGAAGAACTTTCACCAAACCTTGTTCAAAACCGGTAACGTGGGTTCCACCCTTCGGCGTGGCAATGATGTTGACGAACGATTCTTCAATCGTTTCGTAGCCGCTACCCCATCGCAATGCAATATCAACAACACATGTGCGTTCGACGTCGGACGCCTTCAGGTGGCCGCTCTTCTTATCGAGAACCTGAACGGTTTCAGTAAACGTACCTTCACCTGTGAGATGCATCGTAGATGTCACGGCCGGATCGGAGGCAAGGAAATCGACGAAATCGACCACACCACCGTTGTACGTAAACTCTTCTTCAACTGGTTCTTCCCCACGCAAATCGCTCACGCGAATAGTTAGCCCAGGAACCAAGAAGGCTTTTTCACGCACGCGTTCAATTAACGCATCGTAGGAGAACTGCGAATCTGACGGGAAAATCTGTGGATCGTACCAGTACCGCACGCGAGTACCAGTGGTTTTCTTCGCAACTTTTCCAGTGATACGAAGTGGGGATTCATCCAATGCTGGCTTAAACGTAGCATCCGGGCTTGGGTTACCCGAATCGTCAAACATGCCAGGTTCACCGCGCTGGAACGAAATTTCGTGAACCTTACCGTTACGCTTCACGGCCACATCGAGGCGTTGCGAAAGCGCGTTCACCACCGACGCACCCACGCCGTGCAAACCGCCCGACGACGAATACGAACCGCCCCCGAATTTACCGCCCGCGTGCAACTTTGTGTACACGACTTCTACGCCAGAAGCGCCAGTTCCGGGAACTTCATCTACTGGAATGCCACGGCCATCGTCACTCACTTCAACGGACGTATCTGGATGCAACGTAATCGAAATAGATGTTGCAAAGCCTTCGGTTGCTTCATCAACCGCATTATCGATAATTTCCCAGGCACAGTGCATGAGCCCGCGAGAATCAGTAGATCCAATGTACATTCCCGGGCGTTTACGGACTGCTTCAAGCCCTTCAAGAACCGAGAGGTGGCGGGCTGTGTATTCTTCTTTGGTCTGTGGCACGTCTTATATTTTACCGGTTCTTCCGGAAGATAGAGGGGAAGGGACGTGCGAGGTTAATCGCACGTCCCTTCCTTTTAAGGCTTACGTTATCGGGCAACCATCTCAGTTTCGTCAATAACCGATAGTGCCACTTCACTAATCTTGGAGCTGAACTTCCGTGCGTGATGAGCACAGAACATGAGCTGCCCCGCTTCCATATCAACACGGACGTACGCTTGCGCCCCGCAGGCATCGCATCGGTCAGCAGCAGTAAATGTTGATCGTGTTGTTTCTTCAGTTAGCGTTGTCATGACTATTATTTTGTCAGACTTCTTGGCTTTGGGTACACAACTTTCGCGTCCGGCAAAATAACCGTAGTGTTAACGCCAGGAGGAGAGTATGACGTATGCAGTAGTAGATGTGGAAACCACCGGGCTTGATCTAGCAACTGATCGGATTATTGAGATCGGTATTGTTCTTTTATCTGATTCTTTGGAGCAATCTGGTTATTTTCATTCTCTCATCGATCCGCAGCGTAGTATCACCGCACAACACATCCACCATATTTCATCAGCCATGGTGGCAGATGCCCCTTCATTCGCTCTGGTTGCTGAGCGTGTGGCTAAGGTGCTTGACGGCCAGATTATCGTGGCTCATAATGCTCCGTTTGATCTGGGATTTCTTAATGCCGAATTCGCGCGTGCTCAAGCAGGAATATCAATCGATCGAGCGAATGCAGTCTGCACACTCGATCAATCACGTATTTACTGCCCAGAAGGTAGCCACTCCCTGATTGGACTAGCTGCCCGCCTGGGAATTGAAACTCCTGTGGCACACCGTGCTCTAGCCGATGCCCTCACATGTACTGAACTTTTCCGCCACTATCATGCATGCGAATCTCGGGGGCACAGGTGCGTTGATCACGCAGTGAACCGACACGGTGATGTGGTGACTCCATGCGAGTGGGTGTGGGCACGCCCTTGGCATGCCCACACCCACTGATGCTTTTATATGCGGCAGATGCGTGTTCTGCCGCGTGTATTAATCGAGGTAATCGCGCAACACCTGTGAACGGGACGGGTGGCGAAGTTTCGACATGGTCTTAGATTCGATCTGGCGGATACGTTCACGAGTAACACCGTAAACCTTGCCGATTTCATCTAGAGTCTTTGGCTGGCCGTCAGTTAGGCCAAAGCGCATGGATACCACGCCCGCTTCACGTTCAGAGAGCGTATCGAGCACCTGGTGGAGCTGTTCTTGAAGCAAGGTGAAGCCAACTGCATCTGCTGGCACAACTGCTTCCGAATCTTCAATAAGATCACCGAATTCAGAATCGCCATCTTCACCGAGCGGGGTGTGTAAGGAAATTGGTTCACGGCCATATTTTTGAACTTCGATAACCTTTTCTTCGGTCATATCAAGTTCGTGTGCCAGTTCTTCAACCGTAGGTTCACGGCCAAGATCCTGGAGCATCTGACGTTGAACACGAGCCAACTTGTTGATGACTTCAACCATATGAACAGGAATACGGATCGTACGCGCCTGATCTGCCATAGCGCGGGTAATTGCCTGGCGAATCCACCATGTCGCGTATGTAGAGAACTTGTAGCCCTTGGCGTAATCAAACTTTTCAACTGCACGGACAAGACCCAAGTTCCCTTCCTGGATCAGATCCAAGAAAAGCATGCCACGGCCGGTGTAACGCTTAGCGAGCGAGACAACCAAACGAAGGTTTGCTTCCAGTAGGTGGTTCTTTGCTTTGTGTCCATCGCGGGAAATGATTTCCAGTTCGCGGCGCTTGCGAGGATCGTCAATCGTGGTTGTTTCCAGAATGTGTTGTGCGAAGAGGCCAGCTTCAATTCGCTTGGCAAGTTCAACTTCCTCTTCTGCGTTCAACAGTGCAACTTTACCGATCTGCTTCAAGTAGTCTTTAACAGGATCTGCGGTTGCACCGGCAACGTGGACGCGCTGAACAGGTTCATCAGTATCATCCGAATCGCGCACGATAAACGCACCCGAACGCTTAGCGGTAGTTTCTTTAACCGCTTCATGTTCTTCATCGGCTTCATCCGCACTGCCTTCTGATTCATCATCGTCAGATTCATCATCAGGATCTTCATCAGAATCATCTAGATCATCGCCATCCAGATCGACATCTTCTTCATCGTCTAATGAATCTGGTTCATCTGGCGATTCAAGAGTTTCATCAAGATCTTCGGCGCTATCTTCAGGTGTGGCTTTATCCCCATCCGCATCGGCAGCCTTTGCTGGTTTGGTAGCTGCTGGAGCGGCAACCTTCGACGTGGCAACTTTAGGAGTCGCTGGTTTAGTAGCTGCACGCTTAGTTTTCGTAGCAGGTTCTTTAACGCTTTCTTCGCGTGTGCTTTGCGCGCCTGCCACAGCAGCCACGTGCTTCATAATTGCATCAATGTAGGCAGCCTTAACCGCTTTGGATGGTAATGATAGACCAAGCTTCTTAGCAACCGTTTTAAGTTCAGACACTCGATACTTAGCGAGCTCGGAAGCGTCAGTGAGCGGCCTAAGATTTTCAGAGGGACGAGAAGAAGCAGCCACGTGGTACCTTTCATATTGAGGCAAAAGCCAATAAGCCCTTACATTATAGCCCGAACGTCACCTATAATCCGCATTGGGCACACTAACAGAACGTTAACAATGGCCGTTTTATTCCATAAAATCGTGATTTAACAAGAGAATTCTGCCAAAAATCCTAGGAATTGTTGGCTGTATCTCTCATCACGAGCACTTCGCATGGAGCATCAACAAGCAACTTTTGAACCTGATGCCCAAGTTGGTATGAACCGTGATGCGGTTTTGGAGCCAGTGAAATAATGATGATCGATGCCTCAGATTCGATGGCAGTTTCCCGGATTTTTGTTGCTAAATCAGCATTATCGAGTCGGGTAACGATACGAAAAGCGACGTCCTTTTCATCAAGAAGATCAGTGAGGTGATCGATTTCATCATCAATGTCATCTTGTGTTGTGGTATCGAGTGACGTTGAGAGCAGTACAACTACAGGTACGTCATGACTTTCGGCGAACGCTATTCCCCGATTGATAATCTGACTACAGCGATTTCCTTGGACGATCGGTACCACTACGCTCATCTTCGAACTCCTACAGGTTCAGCGTGGACAAAAGTTCTTCAGTGCCGAATTTACCCTTTTATCCTCACATTTCACAATTTACTCCTCACTGCTCATCCAAGGCGGCATGATTCTTCCGGCAAGAATGGCGTTCATAAGCCGTGACAATCGATATTCTGAATCAGAGGACAGCGCTATCTGCATTGCTGCCGCCGCCATTTGAGTTCTACCGATCCACCAATACACATACGATATTGCCGCGTAGGCGCACGGGGAATCGTCTGCCGAAAAACTTGCACACGCGTTTAAGATAGTGATCGCTTGATAGGCGCGCTGTGGCAGTTCGGGAGTCATAGGGGCGTTGCGCATGAGGGAGAAACAATCATCCCATTCCACGGCTTCGTGCAGATCAATCCCTGTGATAGCCCAGAGCAAGATCCGGTCCCGGATCTTCGGATCGTACAAACTAGCGTTGAGTTTCCCGATCCGAGCCCGTCCCCCTAAGAAATCAACGGCGGTCCCAGGCGTAAGTGCTTGTGGGTGTTCGCGCAGTTTTTCTATCGTGTTATGCCATAGCCTTCCTGCTCGCAGGAGATCAGGCATATCACGTAAGCGTTTTTCCACAGCGATGCTCGCTTCCCGCCTGCGTAATGCTGTTCTCCCCCAAATCCCTTCAAGGAGAGGTTTATCTTCGAGCATGAGTTGGCAGGCAAAGGGGCTTTCGCGTAGGGCTTGGTAGGAAAATCCTTCACCGATCGGAGTATCATCTTCAGGTTCCATCAGCACTCCCCACCGGTTGTAATCCGTATAGAGTGGAAGGGATAGCCGGATATCTGACTCCGCTTGCTGTAGCCATCCCCTCACATGTTGGATGATCTGTGTGGTGATTTCGGCAGGAGCGCCAAACGGGATATCCGGCCCATTGAATTGATTAACTGCAATGAGGTCTGCTTGGAGATCAACGATAAATTCATCAAGGTCTTGGTAGATCTCATGAGGTATGGCAGTTTCCAGATCGATCCGCGCCAGTGCGCACACCGCAAACCCTTCTGCTTCGCGAGCAAGTGCTGTAACTACCACATTGTTACGAGGTTCTTCTCCTAGGATATGAGGGATGAGGACGAATAATTCTGCCGGGTGTTGTATTGAGTAATGTTTCATAGAATCCAGTCAAGCAGGTTCGTTAGGGCTCGCGTGCCGGGGAATAAAAACCTGTGGATAGTCGAAATATTGGCGATACTTGTGGACAACCCGGTAGGCTCGTTCTCATGGGTTATTCTGATTTCCGCCACGCTGTATCCTCACGTCTTACCGATGTGCTTTCTGTGGTCCCACCGTTTAGTGAAACTGCCCGGGATTCTGAGTTGTTCCAGGAGTTCATTGCTCCAGCAGTTGCGTTGAGTTCGGGTGGGAAGCGCACGCGCGCTTTATGTGTGGCTGGCGGTTTTGAAGCGATTTCCCGCCAGACTCAGGATCTTCCGCTTCATGCTGCGGTTGCGGTTGAGTTGTATCAGGCATCGGCTCTCGTTCACGATGACATCATTGATGACGCCGAAACCCGCCGCGGCATTCCCGCTCCTCATCGTTTGTTTGCGGCGCAGCATGAGCAGTTGGGTTTTATTGGCGAGGCTGCTTTGTTTGGTCAGCATTCGGGCGTGTTGCTTGGGGACTATTTGTTATCCTGTGGCGGGGAAGAGTTTGCGAAGCAGGATGCGCCTGATGGCGCGTTTCGCCGTGCGTTTGCGCTATTTAACGAGATGGCATCTGAGACCGCGTTTGGCCAGTATATGGATATGCGCGCAGAATTTACTCCGTTGAGTAACGATGCCGATTGTGCAGTTGACGATGCGTTTTTGGTTTTGTTGCACAAATCGGCACGGTATTCGATTGAGTTGCCTGTGTTGATTGGCGTAGCACTTGCCGGAGGGGACGACGACGCGGCGGCACGCCTCACGCTCTTTACCCGTCCACTTGGGGAAGCATTCCAATTGCGGGATGATGAGCTGGGTATTTTTGGCGATCCTGCCGTAACGGGTAAGCCTGCCGGTAGCGATATTTCTGAAGGGAAACGCACAGTGTTGTTAGCATTGACGCGGCAAATGTGTACTCAGGCAGAACGAACGTTCATTGATCAACGGCTGGGTAACGCCGTAAGCGATACTGATCTGGCTGAGATTCAGGCGATCATGAGATCTTCGGGTGCATTTGAACGCCATGAAACGTTTATTAGAGACCGTGAAGATCGGGCACGTGAGCATATGCCTGAGCACGCGACGATCTTGCGGGATCTCGCGTGCTCATTAGCGGAACGTAGATTTTAGAAGGCTAAGCCAATGATGACACGTCGAACGGCGTGCGTTTTTCCGTCTCTCAACGCGTGAAGAGGGGCGCATTCGAGTTCTTCATCGTGACGAAGAAGCCATGCAAGAGATTCGTCAGAAGAAAAGCCAGCATCTTGGAGTGCGATAAGCGTGCCGTGGAGTGACGGCAAAATTTTCGCTTCTCCATCTTTTACGATGATTTGGCCGCCGTTAATCGCCCATGCATTATTTTCACCACGGCGAATCGCAACGAGGCGATGATCAGCTACAGCTGTACGCACATCACGTTGGCGTAAGTTAAGGATGTCTGCAATTTCAGGAATGGATAACCATTCGTCATACCCAGGTTCTTTAATCACGTGGCGATACTAGCCCACAAAATTGCGAAATAACTGGCGACACGCTCATTTATCCACTAGTCTCATTTATAACAATTTTATCAAATTCACCATCAGTAACATCTTGCACAGATGGACGATGCGGAGGGCTTTATGTCAAAGTGGATGTCGCGTTCTAACGCTGCACTCGCAACAGCAACTGCTGTCTCACTCCTCGCGCCTGCAGCAGCTAGTGCTGCACCGCAAACCACTCACCACGCCATACCACAAGGCCTGATGATGTCGTACCAGGTTCGCCCAGGCGATACCGTTTGGGGCATCTCTCAGCGCACTGGTATTCCAATTCCAGACATTATTCGCGTGAATAACCTCGGGCCAACGGCGTTGATCCGAATTGGCCAACGCCTACAATTACCTGCACAAACGCCAGTGGTTCGCGATACGCCACAGGTCAACACACCAGCTCCGGTTCCAGCACCAGCACCAGCCCCAGAGGCAGCCTCTTCCCAGTATGTAGTTCAGGCTGGCGATACCTTGAGTGCGATCGCGGCTCGTTTCAACACCACGGTTTCTGCTATTGCGGATAGTAACGGAATTTCTAACCCGAACCTTCTATTCCCTGGCCAAGTGCTCAACCTAAGTGGCGCAGCCACTGCTCCTACCCCAGCACCTGCAAAGGAACGCTTAGTTGACAACAACTTCCCTGGATACACCTACGCGGATGATGTTGTAGATGCGGCAAACAACAACAAGCATTCGTTGATAACAAAGGAACTTCCTTCACGCGCAGAAGTCCAGCGCATGGTACGCGAAACCGCAGTACAGATGGGCGTAGATCCCCGCCTTGCTCTTGCCCACGCTTACATCGAATCTGGATTTGATGCGAGTGCAGTTTCTCCTGCCAACGCTATCGGTATTATGCAAGTTATCCCATCCTCAGGCGAATGGGCTGGCACACTGGTAGGCCGAAACCTTGATCTGCTCAACCCACAAGATAACATCGTTGCAGGTATCGCAATTATCCGCTACCTCCACAATGCTGCAGATAATTTTGACGATGCAGTTGCAGGCTACTACCAAGGCCTAGGTGGCGTGCAAATGTATGGCATGCGCCCAGATACAGTTGCCTACGTTGCCAAGATCAAGGCCGCAATGAACCGGTTCTAAGATCATTCCCACACCGACACGCAAAAGCCGACCACCAATGTGGTCGGCTTTTGCCATTATTGTGCGATATTCTGGAGGATGTGAATCTAGATCCACTCATAAACACAGTTATCGATGAACGCTACGCCATTACGTCTCGCTTAGCTCGAGGAGGCATGGCGAGTGTCTATCGCGCCCACGATAAACGTCTAGAACGCGATGTGGCTGTAAAAATCATTCACTCACATCTAGCCGAACAACCAGATTTTGTGGATCGTTTTATTCGCGAAGCTCGATCAGCAGCTAAATTGGCGAGTCAACACGTTGTCAATGTCTACGATCAAGGCGTGGCACACACTCCGCTCGGCGATCTCCCATACCTGGTCATGCAACTCATCGATGGTCCAGATCTACGCTCCCAGCTGAACCTCAACGGATCTCTCCCTCTTGGCACAGCTTTATCTCTGACACGTCAGGTCCTTTTGGCCTTGGCAACCGCTCACCGAGCAGATGTCATCCACCGTGATGTGAAGCCAGAAAACATTCTGCTTTCAGCACCGCTTTCCGCTACATCAGTACTCGCCCCTGCCCACGTCCAAGCACAAGTCGCCGATTTTGGTTTAGCACGTGTAGCATCAAGCTCCACGCAAACATCCACAGTGCTTGGAACCGTAGCCTACGTCGCGCCAGAACTCGTCACTTCGGGAACATCCTCCCCAGCAGCAGATATCTATGCGACTGGCATCATGCTCTACGAACTCATTGCAGGTTCACTCCCATTCACCGGCGAAACCCCACTTGCAATCGCCTACCAGCATGTGAATAACGATATTCCACAGCTCAGTGATCTCGCAGAATGGATACCAGCCGGAATCGATTCCCTCATCCGGCTATTCACCGCAAAAGATCCACAGAAACGCCCACAAAATGGCGATTCTGCGTTAGCAGCATTAGATGACATCGTCGAATCGATTCCTGAAGATCTCCTTATTCGCCGTATTCCCGTCTTCCCACCCCAACAAGCTGTCGCAACGCCACACACTACTCAACTACTCGATAGTAAACAGCCACCGGTATACGGAACTCAAAAAATCGATACTCTCCCCCAGGCAACGCAAGTTCACGCGCAAAAACAGCCCCGCCGCCGTCGTTGGCCAATCGTTCTTACACTACTCATGGCGCTCGCCGTTATCGCAGGAAGTATCGGATGGTATTTTCTCTACGGTCCGGGCCTGCGCATAACAATCGCAAACGTTACCGGCCTCTCCGTACAAGACGCCCAGAAAACCCTAGAAAAACAAGGTTTCTCCGTGGTAACCAACCACGAATTTTCAGATACGGTGGATAAAGACCGCATCATCACAACAAAACCCGAAGCGGGAACGCGAATCCACCCAGATTCACGCGTCACAATCGTGGTATCAGACGGAATCAAACGCCTCACCGTACCAACCCTCACCGGGCTCAGTGCAGAAGACGCCGTACAAACCCTCAAAAAAGTGGGCTTCTCAAACACATCCCACACATCCGAATACTCAGACACCGTGGAAAAGAACATCGTAATCTCACAAAACCCTAACGCCAAAACTTCGTTGCCACACAACGCAAAAATTTCGTACGTGATCTCGAAAGGGCGCGCACCAGTAAAGGTGCCAGACCTCTCGCAAGTGACGCGTGACCAGCTCGAAGCAACAGTCAGCGAAACTGGACTCAAACTCGTCATCACCGAAGAATTCTCCGATACGGTAGCTGAAGGTAAAGTGATCTCCCAAACGCCAAAAGCCAACGCGGATGCTCACAGACTCGACGAACTGCACGTCACAATCTCGCGCGGGCCAGAGCTCGTACCCATTCCAAAAGTTGTCGGGCAACAACGCGATGCCGCTATCGCGGCACTCAAAGCAGCCGGATTCGATGTCAAAGTGGAATCGATCCTTGGCGGATACTTCGGAACAGTGCGCCTTCAAAACCCAGATGGCGGCGAAAAAGCCAAGCGCGGAACCACGATCACAATCACCGTGGTCTAAGACTAACCGCGCGTCAACAAATCCGCGGTCAAGAACGCAATCCGCAACACTTGTTGCGGATTCAACCGCGGATCAACCAGCGATTCGTCAGTAGAACGAACAGCAACGTCAGACATGGCACCGTCAATAATCTCGCACACATTTTCTTCCGAAAACTCAATATGCAAGCCACCAGGAACAGTGCCCGTACGCGCACAAATGGCAAAAAACTGGCGGATCTCATCCTCAATATCCGCCACGTAACGCACCTTCCGCCCACAGCTCACTGTAGAATTTCCGTGCATCGGGTCCAACACCCACGTAACAGGGCACCCAGAATCCGCAACAACCCGCATCAGCTCTGGTAGCTTCTCCCCAATCAGCTGAGCACCAAAACGCGGAATAAACACCAACCGGCCAGGAATATTATCCGGATTCACGTGGGCCAGTAACCCACGTACGTCATCTGCGGATGCGGCAGGGCCAAGCTTGATCCCAACCGGATTATCAATCGACGCTAAGTACGCAACATGAGCCGTATCGAGGCCGCGCGTGCGCTCTCCCACCCACACCATGTGTGCCGACGTGTTGACGCGGCCATGCGGCGCTGTGTGAGCCGTGCGCGTGAAGGCCTCCTCATAGCGCAACAAAAGCGCTTCGTGAGAAATAAAAGGTTCTACAGCATACTCACGTTGCGTGCGGGATGCCGGTGCCTGAACGAGAGCACAAAACCGCTCATACTCCTCCGATCCAAACGCCGCATTATTCCACTGCGAAGCGCATGCAGAGGAGAAAAAACCCTGCGCGCGAAGATCAGTAATATGCCTGTAGGTTTCAGCAGCCGTTTCCGCCGCACGCACAAGCCGCTGCGGATCAGGAGTGCGGGCTTGGGCCGTAAAAACGTGCGAATTCACCGCATCGCCTCGGTACGACGGAAAGGTAACGCCACCACGAGTTTCGGTATCATTCGTGCGCGGCTTCGCATATTGGCCGGCGATCCGGCCAATCATCACAGGAGTAACACCCGCACTTTCAGCGATCACGCACGCAATCTGGCGCAAGGTGCCAATCTTCGCTTTCGTGTGTGATCGAGTGGCATCAGCAAACGTTTCAGCGCAATCTCCACCCTGAATGATAAACGCTTCTCCGCGTCCTGCCGCAGCCATGTGGCTACGAAGACGTTCAACACTGGCCGCATCCACGATCTCTGGGCGCCGCCTCACATGGGCAATCGCCAGATCTTCTTGTACGGGATCAGAGTAAATCGGCTGATATTCGCGCTTATTCACCTGAAAAGTACATCCCGTCTTTGATTCGCTACGTATAAAAACTGTGTAATCGTGCCCGTTGGCCCCAAAGCTGTTGGCCGGCCTCCCCTAATTCTTAAGGAGGACCGGCCAACACTATCACATCGGTTAGCTAAACATCACTTAGCTGGCTTTGGTTCCCATTCTTGGCCGATGGCATCCATGATCTCATGGAACCATGGCTGGGACACGTCGAATGCCTTGTGGCCGGCGATGCGCGTGAAATCGATAGCCTTCAAGGTATCGTTATCTTCTTCATCGTGGCCGATAACACCGGAAACGCCTTCCTGAGCAGACTTGACTGCCAGTTCAACCATCGATTCGATGAGTTCCAGATCCTTTGCGTTGGATGCTGCGGAACGGGAGAAGTAACCGGACTTTTGAACCATAACCTTCTCAGCGCCGATGATCTTGGCGAACTGGTTAGCAAACCACTGACCTGGGTTGATGGTGTCCAGCTTCACGTGGCCGAATGGATCACGCTCAACTTCGATGCCATCTTCAAGCATCTCTTCAATGATTTCCTCAACACCAGCGCCTTCAGAAAGGAAGATGTTAACGTTGCCCTGTTCGTCCATGATCTTGCGAAGGCGGGAACCTTCAACATCCAGATCGAACGTGATTTCTGGCAAGTAAACGCCGTGAACATCCCAGCGTTCCTTCGACAGGCCTGCGGATGGAACCCATTCCTGTTCGTTCAACCATTCGCGATAGTACTGGGTTGCCTGTGCGGTGAGGTAGCCACATGCGCGGCCCATGACTTCGTGAATGATAAGCATGCGTGGGTTGGAGCGGTGTTCGCCGATCACGTTCTGTGCAAACTTTGCAGCCTGTTCCGCAGCGGTGTATGCACCGAGCGATTGGCGGATTGGCACGATGTCATTATCGATGGTCTTTGGCAAGCCAACAACGGTGAGTTCGTAATCGTTTTCGTGGAGGTATGCTGCGAGATCTGCAGCGGTGGTGTTGGTGTCATCGCCACCGATGGTGTGCAAAACGTCAACGCCATCCTTGCGCAGCTGCTCTGCTGCGACTTCCAGCGCGTTTTCGCCTGGCTTAATCAGGCCGCGATCCACGAGGTTCTGCGAGTTGGTGAGCTTCACACGTGAGTTGCCAATTGGCGAGCCACCGAACTTCTTCAAGGTTGCGGCGTTGGCGCGTGCGTCGTCGTCAAAAACAACGAAGTTGCCAGTGAGCAAACCGTGGTAACCGTACTGGTAGCCAATAATTTCGGCTTCCGGAAGCTCCTTGGTGTAGTGCTCGATAAGACCGCCAACAGCGGTAGACAGGCATGGTGCGAAACCGCCTGCGGTGAGAATTGCTACGCGACGGATAGTCATCCGTGTCCTTCCTCTAACTTGCGATGCGGGCTACTCCCGCGTCTCCGTATCTAGTCTACCGGTTGTATTCTAGGACCATGGGACATGATAGGAATGACATGGGCAACCTTTCTGGTTGGGACGCCGATTCAGAATGGCAAGAGTTTGTACGAAAACCGCGTGGTGGTGCGTTTTCTGGGCCACGGGATTGGGTTGCGCCCGATGACGATACAGTTTTTGATTCTCGCGATTTACCTGTTTCTGTTCTGCAACCTGAGGCTGGTTTCCCGCGTGCCGCGTTTTTCTTGTGGGGCGTTTGCGCGTGCGCGATTGTGGTGTGCGTTTTGGGATTTTTCGGTGTGGTTGCGATGCCTTCTGCTGTTTGGATTGTGTGCGCGCTGGTTGCGTGTGGGTGTGCTGCAGGCGCGGTTGTGTTGCATGCTCCGCGTGAGAGGGATTGGGACGACGACGGGGCGCGCGTCTAAGTGTCTATCATAGTTTGTGGGAGCCCGGCTTTAGGCTGGTGATTATGAAAGCAATTCGAACGGATCGGCCAGGTGCACGCATCGATACTGATGCTGGCGTGCCACATCGGCGTGGGAAGATCGTGCCGGAAACGGAACAGTTGAGTTTTGATGATCTCGGATTACCATTGCACGATGCCACGTTTTTAGTGGTTGATGTGGAAACTACTGGTGAAAAACCGGGGTTGCATTCGCTTACTGAAATCGGCGCGGTGAAAGTACGTGGCGGCACTGTTATTGGCGAATTTGGTTCGCTCGTTAATCCGGGTGTTCCTATTCCAGCCTTTATTACCCGGCTTACTGGGATCACTACCGGAATGGTTGCTACTGCCCCATCGCTCGGCGAAGTGTTGGTGTCGTTTATCGAATTCGTGGGCGGGGATCCCGATCTGATTTTTGTGGCGCATAATGCTCCGTTTGATATGGGTCAGCTCCGTGGGGCTGCTAGTGCGTTGGGGCTGGCTTTCCCCAACCGGAAAGTTATAGATACGGTGAAGCTTTCCCGCAGAGTGTTTATGAAGGATGAGGTTCCTAATCACAAACTCTCTACGTTGGCTCGGTTTGTGAATGCCACTATTTCGCCATCTCATCGGGCACTGGACGATGCTCGAGCAACAGTTGATGTTCTGCATGCGATATTAGGGCGGCTAGGTTCGCTTGGTGTGACGCATGTTGATGATCTGATGGTGGCTCATTCGCGGGTGCCTGGAAAACGCAGAATGAAGGCACGGCTTGCGGATGATCTACCTGCTGGGCCTGGAGTGTATCAGTTTATTGGGCCAAACGATGAGGTGTTATATATTGGCACGTCATCCAACGTTTATAAGCGCGTTCGTTCGTATTTTACCGCTGCGGAAAAACGGAAGCGTATCGGTGAAATGGTTGATCTGGCCACGCGCGTGGACGCGATTCCTACCCATACTGTGTTGGAAGCGCAGATCCTGGAAATTCGGCTTATTCGCGATATTCAGCCACCGTATAACCGCAGATCTAAACCACGCTCTAGGTATTGGGTTACGTTAACGGATGAACATCATCCTCGGCTTTCTATCACTAACGTGGCTACGTTTGGCGAACTAGGAAATATTCTTGGGCCGTTCAACAGGAAACGTCATGCACTTGGCGCCGGTGAACTTATCGCAGGATATTCGGGTATTCGTACCTGTACGCAGATTCTCCCAGCAGTTCCTGCACGTATTTCTGGTTGTCACCTGGCGGAGTTTGGGGCGTGTTCCGCGCCGTGTGTTACGGGGCGGGTACAGGAAGATTCTCTTACCAAAGTTCGAACGGTGTTACATGGAGATCTTGACGATCTTTATGAAGCAACGTTGGAAAAGATGCAGCATCTTGCTTCTGCTGAACGTTTTGAAAGTGCAACAGATCAACGTGAACGGCTCTATGGAACTGTTGGCGGAGCAGTTGCTCAAGCTAAATATGTGCCGCTTATCCACGCGGGAAGAATTATCGCGGCAGCCCCTGCCGAACGGCCGGATTCATGGGAAGTAATCGTGGTTGATTACGGCGTTTTTAACACGTCAGCTATCATCACTAGTGTTGCGGGGATTCATGCGTTCGCGGATCATTACGATGCGGAGCATCCGTTGCCCCCGGCACCTGATCGGCCTTTCGATCACACGTCTACAGATGAATTGGGATGCTTAAACGCATGGCTGTGGCGCGATGGAACACGGATAGTCCGTGTATCCAATCCGGAAGCGCTATCTGTGCCTGTTAACCATGCACAAAAAATTAACCTCCCAATCATTCCTGGATTAGATCCAGCGATGTGGGAGGTATGATCAGCCGATAAGCGATTCTACAGAAGTGGTGAGCTGCGGGAGATCTGTTGGGTAATTGAGGATAGCTTCTGGGCGTGCAACCCGTGCAAGCCACTCATCTTGTGGGCGTGCGATGAGCACGATGTATGGAATCTCTTCATTGATTTCATCGCGTACCATCTTGCCCAACCCGATACCGCCAAGCTTTGGAGTTTCTGCATCAAGAATAAGAAGATCGAAGGGTTCACATGCTTCTTCTGCTTCACGAATCTTCAAAATCGTGCCATCTGGAGTTGCGCCCTCAACCCATTCGATCGGAGTGGATGTGTGGCCAACTTTCCGGCCTACAGCACGCTTCACAGATTCGCGAACATCAGAGTTATCTGAGTAAACCAGAATCTTCTTAGTGGTATCCATTCCGTCCTCCAAGTCTTACGGCAATTTTTTCACCTCTCATAAGTCTACGATGTTTGCCCGTTCGCAACGAATCGAAGCGGAAGGTGATTCCACATTGAAGTTTTTATGAACTGTCATTCCGTTCACTGTTAGGAATATCGTCTGCACACACACTGCATTCGGGTGCATAATTAAGGATGTACGACGGACTTTGGTCCCGAACGAACGATTATTGGAGGTCGTCATGTCGATTTACACCCTTCCAGAGCTTCCCTACGACTACTCAGCTCTAGAACCACACATTTCCGGTAAGATTATGGAGCTTCACCACGATAAGCACCATGCCGCGTACGTCACCGGCGCAAACGCTGCACTTGAAAACCTCGCAGCAGCACGCGAAGCAGGCGATCTTTCCAAGGTCAACCAGTTCTCCAAGGATTTGGCATTCAACCTTGGTGGCCACACCAACCACTCCATCTTCTGGAAGAACCTTTCCCCTCAAGGTGGCGGCGAACCAGAGGGCGAACTCCTTGAAGCAATCAAGGATGCATTCGGTTCGTTCGATGCATTCAAGAAGCACTTCACCGCAGCAGCAACTGGCATCCAGGGTTCTGGCTGGGCAGTGCTCGCATTCGATACCATTTCCGGCAAGCTCAACGTGTTCCAGCTTTTCGATCAGCAGAGCAACGTTCCAGTAGCAACCGTTCCACTCTTCATGGTTGATATGTGGGAGCACGCCTTCTACCTTGATTACCTCAACGTCAAGGCTGACTATGTGAAGGCAATCTGGAACCTTGTGAACTGGGAAGATGTTGCTGCTCGCCTTGAAGAAGCCAAGCAGGCAAAGATCGTTCTTGGCTGACTGCACCAGAATTAAAAATATGGAGGCCTTTCGGCCTCCATATTTTTATCGTCAGTTAACGTTTAGTCAACACCAAGCACATCAACAACAACCGCATAACCAGGCTGGTTAGCATCTTGGCCCTTTGCTGGTGCCATGATGAGAACGCGCGATCCTACAGGGACACCTTTGAGACCATCGAAGATCGATCCGCGTCCGATCGTGGAACGGATAGGACCGGATTCTCCATAGCTCTTTTCCGCTTTGGAATTATTAACAAGAGACATCGCGTACTGGATGTAGAAGTTAGATCCTTCACCGCCAATTTCCGGCCCAGAACCGCGTGCAATCACAGTGGTAGAAACTTCGGTTGGGCTGGCTACGCCATCTTTAACCTTAACGGTAATTGGTTTACCAAGTTCACCCGTAATTTCTACTGGTAAAGATGCTACGTCTGTTTCAACCTTAGCGTTTGGATCGCCAGCTTGGTTTACACCGTAGGCCGCCAAGATCTCAACGTAGAACGCGATCGTATCGTCTTTACCGATGCCAGCCTGTGCGTTACCGCCCTGGGGACCGTATCCCATTTCTGATGGGATAGAAAGAATCACCTTGGCGCCTGGCTTCAAGCCTGCAAGACCTTTAGTCCAGCCTGCGATAACTTGCTGGAGTGAAAAACCCGTTCCTTCACCACGTGTGAATGACGAATCGAATGGTTTTTTATTCCCCCACACTTGGCCAACATAGTTGGCAACCACAAAATCGTTTTCTTCAATAACGCGCCCTTCGCCTTCAGCAATAACGGTTTTTTGAAGGCCCTTCGGCGGATTCGATTTAGGGAATTCGAGGCGAGTTTCCTTACCTGCTTCTTTGACAGTTGGCATTTCAGTGCCAGGCTTCTTATCAGCCGCGCTCTGCGATGAACCGGCCGTAGATCCGGCAGGATCCGAACATCCGGACAAGCCCAGCATGGCGGCAGCGAACAACGCAATGATGGATCGCTTCTTCACGTATTTTCTCCTTAAAAAGGTGCGTGGATGCCCTGCTGGGGCATCCACGCAAAGTATCTCAGTGGAAAGATTCACCGCATGCGCAAGAACCTTGGGCATTTGGATTGTCGATTGTGAATCCTTGGCGTTCGATCGTGTCCGCAAAATCGATGGTTGCGCCATCGAGGTATGGGACTGACATACGATCAACAACAACCTCAACACCATCAAAGTTTACAACGGCGTCGCCATCCAGCAGGCGCTCATCGAAGTACAGTTGGTACATCAGGCCAGAGCAGCCGCCTGGCTGGACTGCTACGCGCAAGCGCAGATCGTCACGGCCTTCTTGTTCTAGCAAAGACTTAACTTTGACTGCAGCAACATCGGTGAGGTTCACTGCGTGTGTTGCGATTTCGCTCATCTTTTCCTCCAATTAAAAACAGACACGCTAAGACTATCGGGTTCCCTTACGTCGTTCCAAATAGATACGCTAAGAGCTATCCCACCCCCAGGTGGTAGCAAGTCGCGTGGAAAGGTTCCGTATTTCTTGCGAGGATATATGGTCGGTGCTGATTCGATACAGCCCGTGGATACCCAGTTTGGGAAGTTCGCCGCGCACCAGTTGACTGTTAGATAC
Source organism: Arcanobacterium haemolyticum DSM 20595 (assembly GCF_000092365.1). Lineage (NCBI taxonomy): Bacteria > Bacillati > Actinomycetota > Actinomycetes > Actinomycetales > Actinomycetaceae > Arcanobacterium > Arcanobacterium haemolyticum. The sequence goes on along the minus strand of NC_014218.1, from coordinate 847,264 downwards.
GATCGCGATCGCTGGCGCTCCGTATTCTTCTGCGCGCTCTGCCATGAGAGTGAGTCCGCGTGGAATATGAAGGTCGATTTTTTCTGTGACATATATATAGAGGTCAGCGATGTCTTGCGGAAGCCTGAGTTCTTCTCCGATCACTCCCAGTTTGGCACGGAGCAGATAGAAGATTTTTCCAAGTCCGCCACCGATTCCGTCGAATCCGTGGCGGGACGCACCAGCAGCAGTGAGGAGTGGCGCGTTCAGCGCAGTTTCTGCGTGGTCCAGTAGTTGGATGGTGTGTGCATCGGCAGCACCGGTGGCTTGCGCAACGTCCGGAGCCATTCCGTAGCGTTGCCATGCGCGTGCGAGCCCGTCGATTCCGCCGAGGTTTTGTTCGTGAGGGTACGTCACGTAGAGGCTCATGTCCGCAAGAAATTCGCGTGCCTGCCGAATCGCCTGATACAACGTAGATTCAGGCACGTCACGAACGATTGGCACGCCAGAAATTTCGGTGAGAAAACCCCGCCCCAGGTCGCTGTAACACATGAGGGCTGGCAGGTGAAGATGCAGGTTACGTACGTTTTTTGCTTTCAGGTACGCCAGATCGGTTCCGAGGAACGACGACGATCCGCGCGGATCAACTCCCCCATTCCACGTTGCTGCCTCTGCCAGGTCTATCAGAGCCGAATGCGAATCGTGATCGACCCAGATGATGCGGTGTGGGCCGCCGCCATGCCGTTCATAAGCCACCGCGTGCGGATGGTTTTCCTGGAAAACTACGGCCAGCCCAGTTCCAACGTGAGGAACAATAACGCCATCAGACGAGACCACAACATCAACCGCGTCTAATGGACGCACATCCTTCCATCCGTCACGGATAGCCGTTGCCACGGCACCAGGCTCTACACCAGCCAGTGCCGTGGCAACACAACAGATACGCACTTACTCTGCCAACCGGGACATGAGGAGAGCCTGCGCAACAATCGCATTCCGGAAATCCTCAATGTGCAACGATTCGTTCGCAGAGTGCGCACGAGTATCAGGATCTTCAATACCCGTCACAAGAATCTGTGCCCGCGGGAACGCCTTTGCCAAATCGGCAATGAACGGAATCGAACCACCCTGGCCGATATCCACAGGATCTACACCCCACGCTTCTTTCAACGCCCAGCGTGCCATCTCAGTCGCTTCAGTATCCTCACCTGCAGAGAATGCCGAACCCGCCTCAGCGATCGTCACCTCAATCTGGGCGCCAAACGGCACATGATCACGCAAATGCTGAGCCAACAATTCAGCCGCCTCGCGCGAATCCTGGCCCGGTGCAACGCGCATAGAAATCGCCAAATCAACAGACGGAATAATCGTATTCGATGAAATCGCAACAGGAGTTACATCCATACCGATCACAGAAATTGCTGGCTTCGTCCACAAACGCGACGTGAACGAACCCGAACCCGCCAACTGCACGCCATCCAAAACGCCTGCATCACGGCGGAAATCATCCTCAGGATAATCAACCTGAGTCGAATCTTCTTGGAGAAGGCCAGCAACAGCGACGTTACCGGCGTCGTCATGCAACGTAGAAATCAAACGCGACGCAACCACAACGGCGTCGAGAACCGGACCACCAAAGAAACCAGAATGCAACGCGTGATCCAATACCTTAATCGACACCTCAAGCTGGACAACGCCACGCAACGAGGTAGTCAACGCAGGAACGCCAACCTTCCAATTCGACGAATCGGCCACCACAATAACGTCAGCTTCCAAACGCTCACGATACTTCTCCAAGAACGCAACAAACGTTGGAGAACCAACTTCCTCTTCGCCCTCGATAAACAGACGAATACCAACGCCAGGTTCCGCAGCCTCAATCGCCGCCAAATGAACCAAAACCCCAGCCTTATCATCCGCAGTACCACGGCCATACAAACGCCCATCGCGCTCAACCGCATCAAACGGCTCCGAATCCCACTCAGACAACTCGCCCACAGGCTGAACATCGTGGTGAGCATACAACAAAACCGTAGGCTTCCCAGGCTCTGCCGGACGCGACGCAAGAATAGCCGGACGCCCAACCAAACCATCCTCAGTCTCAATCTGAATAACCTCAGTATCCAAACCCAACTTTTCCACCCGCGAAGCAATCCACGCAGCGGACTCCTTCAACGTATTCTGATCAAAAGACGACGCCGAAATCGACTCAATTGCAACGAATTCCTTCAACTCGTCCAAAATTGCTGGCATGGCGTCATCGACGCGAGAACTAATCATGTGCTTATCCATACCCACTAGCCTACGCTTAAACACACAAATGCCGGTAAACTAGCAACAGAAATTTCATTACACGTGAAGGAAGATCTGTGTTCGGTCACAAAGAAGACTCTGCGCAACAGGCCATGACGCCTGATACCACCGCCCCAGAAAAGGGCCGTACCCCAGGCAAAGGCGTCCCAACGCCCCGCCGAAAAGACGCAGAAAAAGCACGCCGCCGGCCAATCGTTGCTTCAACCGCAGCGCTCACCAAAGAAGAAAAGCGCAAGCTCAAAGCAGAAAACCGCGCGAAGAACAACGAACTGTACTACAAGCAGCAAACCGCTATGCGCACAGGCGATGAAAAGAACATGCCGCCAGCACACCGCGGGCACGTACGCAGATGGGGCCGCGATTACATCGACGCCGCCGCCCCACTCGGCCAATGGTTCATGCCGCTGGTTATCCCGCTACTCTTGCTTGCCGCATTCATGTCATACTGGCCACTCCTGGCTTTCTGGGCCACAATCGGCATCTACATCATCTTCCTGCTCATGGTGATTCAACTGGCATGGATCGTGCGCAACGCTAAGATCCTGGCCGCCCACAAGTTTGGGAAAGAAGAAATTCCAAACGGGTTCGCCATGCAACTCTTCTCCCGCGGAATGTACATGCCACGCTGGCGGCTTCCTTCGCCGCAAGTCAAGCGCGGCGAATATCCAGCAGGCGCAACTGCCGCTGATCTAAGTGCGGCAAAGGCCGCAAAAAAGACGCGCTAATCTGCGCCAACCTAACTCCTAACATGAGCCCGGCATACGAAACATGCCGGGCTCACGTTATGATAGTAGGTATGACTACTTTTGAATTTTCAACACAATTAGATCTGAACTCTAACCTTGCACTCGCTGTGACCACGAAAGATGACGCCCTCACGGTTGTCTCCCCAGTTGATGCAGAATTTGGCGCGAAGGTTGTTCAGGCACTCGAAACCCTCGATTTCTGTGGCAAGCCACTTGCTACTACCACCATTGTGAACCCAGCCGATCCAAGCAAGATCGTTATTGCCGTTGGCCTGTGCGAAGAACACGAAACTGAATCACTTCGCCACATGGCTGGTGTTGCCGGGCGTGCGGCGGCTGGCCGTGATTCGCTGGTTGTGTGCTTCCCGCACTCCTCTGAAGCACAAGCTCAGGCAATTGTTGAGGGTGGAGCACTCGGCGCCTACGTGTTCGATTCCTACAAGAAACCAGCCAAGGCTCCTGTAGAAAAGATCGTTGTTGTTTCTGAAGCCGGCACCGATTCGGCCCTCGAACGCGGCATGATCCTCTCCGAAGCCGTGAACGCCGTTCGCGATCTCGAAAACACCACGCCAAACTACCTCAACCCGGTGACCTTCGCAGAGAAGGCCGTTGAAGAAGCCGAAGCCGCTGGGCTCAGCGTTAAAGTTTACGCAGGCGACGAACTCGAGAAGGAAAAGCTTGCTGGTTTGATTCAGGTGGGCCGCGGATCCGAATCTGCCCCACGCCTTGTTCGCATAGAGTACTCCCCCGCAGATGCCGAAGGCTTCACCACACTTGTTGGCAAGGGCATCACCTTCGATACCGGCGGTTACAGCCTCAAGCCCTCCTCCGCTATCACCGAGATGAAGACTGACATGACAGGCGCCGCCACCGTGCTCCACGCCGTGATCGCCGCCGCGAAGCTCGGACTCAAGCGCCGCGTTGTGGCATGGCTGTGCTTAGCAGAAAACATGGTATCCGGTGCTGCTGGCCGCCCAGATGACGTGATCGTGTACCGCAACGGCATCTCCGTGGAAATCAACAACACTGATGCTGAAGGCCGCCTTGTTATGGCCGATGGGCTTATCATGGGCTGCGAAGAACAGCCAGATGAAATCATCGATATCGCCACCCTGACCGGAGCCCAGATGGTTGCCTTGGGCAACCGCACCACCGGCATCATGGGCACCGAAGCCGTTCGCGATTCCATCGTTGCTGCCGCCAACAACGCCGGAGAACCTGCCTGGGGCATGCCGCTCCCAGCAGAGCTTCGTTCTTCCCTCGACTCCGATTGCGCAGACATGAAGAACTCCGGCTCCCGCTACGGCGGCATGCTTGTTGCTGGCCTCTTCCTCAAGGAATTCGTTGGCGAAACACCATGGGCGCACATCGACATCGCTGGTCCATCATTCAACCGCGAAGCCGCATGGGGCTACCAGCCAAAGGGCGCAACCGGTGTTATGCTCCGTACCCTGGTTGAGCACTTGGGGCGCTGAACGTGGTTGACTGAAACCGAACGTCTCAGATCAAACCGATAGCAGGTGCGTGTCTTAACACAGGTGGTCGAGAATTTTTCTCGGCCACCTGTGTGTTGGGGGCTGACTATGCGGTGGTGACACCTGCATTTTCACAGAGAATACGGCACGGTCTTGCCGCATATTGCAGGGCGTGCCGGATCCCCAATGTTTTTGCAGGAACCTTCTTCTCAAGTGGGCTTGGTAACAAGCTCAACATAAAGATGTCGCCATTTTAGCTATAGAAATTTCCCAATTTTCCACTGGGAAATAGCCGTTTCACTTCAATATTCCCTACCCCATCTGGCATTTACTACACACAATGTCGCAAAGACTTTTCCCAAACCAGCATATAAGGTTAGGGCGTGCTAACTAAAACAAATATCACTGTCATGTCCACTCCAACCCAGCAGCGTACCTTCTCATTCGCTGCCATTATCGCAATGTTGGTTGCAGCAGCCTTCCTCCTTGTTGGCTGCTCAAGCGCCACGCCAGCAAAGGATTCCACGAAACCAGATGTCTCATCGTCGGCAACAGAAACCAAAAAGTCAAAGCAACCAAAAGCCACCAAAATTGTGGCTCTCGATTGGCGCTATGAAGAAATCTTGCACGCGCTCGACGTGAAGCCAGTAGGCATTGTCGAAATCGGCAAGTCGGCCGAACCAGCCACGCTCAAAGGCAAGTTGAGCGGCAGCACCTCGGTTGGCCAAGCAAAGCAGCCAAACCTGGAAGTGATCCAGTCCCTCGAACCTGATCTAATCTTGGCTAGCCCAACTCGCCATGCTGCAATCATGGATCAGCTGAAAGAAATCGCCCCAACCGAAGCCTATTCGGACGCAACATACAGCGACGTACTCGATTCGATGGATGCAATCGCAGCGAAGGTGGGCGCAGAAAAGAAGGCCACCGAAGTCCGCAAGCGTATCGAAGATAAGATCGCCAAGGCCCATGCCAAAGTGAAGCCGGGTACGCGTGCGGCGCTTATCGGCTGGTCAAAGAACACGCTCTACACCTGGATCAAGGATTCATTCGCAGGCTCGCTCCTCACCGCCGCAGGATACGATTACGGTTACGACGGCGAAAAGTCCGCCATCGAATCCAAGACAGACGTTGCCGAACTCACCGGCGATAAGCTCCCAGAAATGAAACTTGACGTCATGTACCTCTACAACGATATCGAAGGCTTCCGTTCCAGCCCATATGCAGGTGTGGTTCCGCAGATCGTGGATGTGGAGCAGGATACGTGGTCGCGTGCTCGTGGTCCGCTTGCTGCAGAGGCCATGCTCGATCAAATTATCAATCAGTAACACTGCTCTTCCATGATGCGTGTAATGACACCACGTCGCTATCGCGGGCAGGGTACTCCTTATTTTTGGGGTATCCTGCTCGCGTGTGCGTGCATGATTGTCACGCTGTGTGCATGGCGGCTCCACGCGGTGGCTCCCCCAGCTGATGCACCCTGGCTTTACAATGAAGTGTGGGCAGTGGCGCGCGATCGGCTTCTTTCCGCCGTTATCATCGGGGCGGCACTTGGCACTGCCGGCGTTTTGCTTCGCACGGCCACGTCGAACCCTTTAGCGGATCCACACGTGACCGGCGTGAATTCCGGTGCCGCGTTCGGCGCGGTGGCCGCGAGTTTTGTGGGTGGTTCCTACAATGGCGCGCTCCTCCTTCCCGCTGCACTGATAGGTGCCAGCGTTGCCGCCTTTTTGGTGATTTCCTTGAGTCTACGCGGCGGCTCCACGGATCTTTCTGGCGCTATGTCGATTCAGAAGATGGTGTTGTTGGGCATTGCGGTTTCTGCCGTTTTTAGTGCACTGACCTCAATTGTTTTAGTTCTTGACGAAGCCCAGCTGACCACCGTTTTGGCGTGGCTAAACGGCCGCCTAGGTGGTGTGCGGTTGCCAGATATCGTTCCCGTAATCATCGCTTTCACGCTCCTCTTCCCCGCAGTTCTGGCGTACGGCCGCGTGTTTGACGTATTGGCAACCGGCGAAAGCATGAGCCGTTCTGTGGGCGTTGATCCGGCGCGGGTACGCAAAAGTGCCGTTATTGCGGCAGTAGTGTTAGTTTCGGCGTGTGTTGCAGCGGCGGGTCCGATCGGTTTCTTGGGTTTGCTTTCTGCTACGTTCGCGTACCGGCTGTGCGGCCCACGCCACCGGCGCGCGTTCGCCTTGGCCTCCGTGATTGGTGCGTTGGCCTTGCTGGGTGCCGATTCGATCGGGCAAGCATTGTGGGCGCCTGCCGAAACTCCAGTTGGCATTTTGACTGGTATTGCTGGGATTCCTCTGCTGTTGTGGGGTATCCGTCAGCCTACAGCCCAGGGAAAGCGTGGGTGACGTATGCGTACTCGTTTTGCACTTGTTCTCACCATCGTTTGTGTTTTCCTTGTTGTGGCCTGCATTGTAGGCCTGTCGATTGGCGCAGTTCAGAAGTCTTTTTCTGAGGTTGTTACTGGCTTTTTCGCCGGCGAAAGTTTGTATTGGCGCTACCGGATGCCTCGCGTTGTGGTTGGCGTTCTGGCTGGGTGCGGTATGGCGATATCTGGGTGTTTATTGCAGACTGCGTTGCGCAACCCTCTGGCTTCTCCCGATACGTTGGGTGTGACCGCAGGTGGCGGTTTGTTTGCTGTGATTGCATTGTTGGGCGCGGGTTCGCTTCCGGCTACGATGCTCACGTCGATCGCCTTTGTTGGTTCACTTGTGGGAGCCGGTTTAGTTTTCTTGGCGGCGGGTAAGGGCGTAAACGATCCGGCCCGTATGGCATTGACGGGCGTTGCAGTCTCGGTTGGTTTGGGCACCTTAACCCAGTTGCTTTTAGTTCGAGCCGCGCCGGAAGCTGGCGCCGCGATGACCTGGTTGAAGGGTTCGTTGTATGCTCGCACGATGTCCGATGCAGCTACAGTCGCACCGATGGTCGCCGTAGGTTTCGTAGCAGCGATTGCGTTGTCACGTCACTTGGATGCCCTCGTGTTGTCCGATGAGACGATGGCCGGGATTGGTGTACGCACAAAAACGTTGCGTTTGAGCGCATTGGCGCTGGCAGTGTTGTGTGGTTCTGCAGCGGTTGCGGCAGCGGGTGTGCTAGGTTTCGTTGGGTTGATTATCCCGCACGCGGCAAAGTTACTGGTGGGGCAGGCTTTGTCTCGCCAATTACCAGTTGCTGCGATTGGCGGGGCTGCGTTGGTTGTTGCCGCCGACGCCGTTGGCCGCTGGTCTTTTGCCCCTACGGAGATTCCGGTGGGCGCGTTGATTGCATTGGCTGGCGCACCTTACTTTATTTATTTGGTTATGAACGTGACGAGTATTGATAGGACATGATGGCTGTGGATTCTGGAGTGATTGAGTGTGCAGGTTTGTCTGCAGGGTACGGTAACGTTCAGGTTCTTCACGACGTCGATGTGACTATTCCTGCCGGAAAAGTCACTGCGTTGATTGGGCCAAATGGGTGTGGAAAATCGACCCTGTTGCGCGTGCTGGGTAGGCAGCTAGGTATTCAGAGTGGTTCAGTGACGTTACGTGGAGCCGCTGTTGATAGCTTTCCTGCGCGTGACTTTGCGCGGATTTTATCCTTTTTGCCTCAGCAACCGAGTGTGCCGGAAGGAATGACTGTGCGCGAGCTCATTGCGTTTGGCCGGTACCCATACACCGGCGCTTTCGCGTCGTTATCCCCTACCGATCAGGATATTATCGACCAGGCTGCGGCGCAGGCGAACGTCGTCGATTTTCTGGATTCTCCAGCCATGGTACTTTCGGGCGGACAACGGCAACGGATGTGGATTGCCATGACCTTAGCACAGCAAACAGACATCATGCTGCTCGATGAGCCCACAACATATCTTGATCCCGCGCATCAATTAGCGATTCTGGATTTGGTGTCTGATCTGAATCAGCAAGGGCGCACAGTTGTGATGGTGATTCACGATATGGCTCATGCAGCAAAGTATTCAGATCACGTTGTTGTGATGAAAGAAGGCCATGTGCTTGCGCAAGGGCCTACTGAGCAGACGCTTACTGCGGATGTCATCGCACAAGCGTTCGGAATTGCAACTGTCATGGTGACCGATCCAATCACACAGCGGCAACTACCCATCGCCTATTCTGCCAGTGGAAGCACAGCATTATAGGACTTACTTATGCCGGGCATTCCATTCACGAACAGACCGTGGATATCCGGTACGCGCAACCTCATATAGTGGAATCCCGAGTTCTGCGCTGAGTTTCGCAGCATCGGCTAGACTTGGGACTTTTCTCCGTGTCCATTCGCCATCGTGCGCTACAAGCATAATCGACGCTGGTTCACGAGGCGTTTCCGCTTCAAAATATGCTTCAACATCCGTACGCGAAGCGCAAAAATCTTGCACGTACTCATACGTCTCTTTGCGGGCAACTTTTGCACTTTTCCCGCTACTACGCTTAAAAAACCACACCATGTCCCCTATTCTACGCAACCGGCAAGAAAAGTTACAGATCTACTGGCAAGCCAAGGCTCAAGAAGCATAAACGTAATGTTCCTAACTCAAATCTTTTGCATAAGAATGAGCAATATCTCCATCGAAGTGGGACAATATACCTAAGGGTCTGGGCGAGCCAGAACCCACAACGCCAACTCGAGGGAGAGGTAAGTGTCAGACACTCAGGAATACGACATTGTCATTCTCGGTGCAGGTTCCGGTGGTTACGCCACGGCTATGCGCGCCGCACAGCTCGGTCTTTCGGTCGCGCTGGTTGAAGGCGATAAGGTCGGTGGAACTTGTTTACACCGTGGTTGCATCCCAACCAAGGCTCTACTCCACGTTGCTGAAGTTGCAGACGAAATGCGCGAAGGCGCACACATCGGCATCAAGGGTAGCTTCGATGGAATTGACATGGATGCGCTGAACGCCTACAAGGATGGCGTTATCACCAAGATGTACAAGGGCTTGACCGGTCTTATCGATTCCCGCGGAATCGAAACCATCAATGGCTGGGGCCGCTTGGTTTCCCAGGACACCGTTGAAGTTAACGGCCGTCGCTTGAAGGGCAAGAACATTGTTCTTGCTTCTGGTTCTTACTCTAAGACCATCGGCCAGACCATCACCGATCGCGTTATCACCTCCGAACAGGCGCTCAAGCTTGATCGCGTGCCTAAGTCCGTCGTCGTCCTTGGCGGTGGCGTTATCGGTGTTGAATTCGCGTCCGTCTGGGCTTCATTCGGTACCGAAGTAACCATCATCGAAGGTCTCGATCGCCTCGTTCCAAACGAAGATCCAGCCATCTCCAAGTTGCTCGAACGCCAGTTCCGTAAGCGCAAGATTGCGTTTAAGACCAAGACCATGTTCGATCGCGTCGAAGAAGATGAAAACGGCGTTCACGTCTTTACCCAAGACGGCAAGCAGTTCGATGCCGATATGCTCCTCATCGCTATCGGCCGTGGCCCAGCCACCCAGAACCTTGGCTACGCAGAACAAGGCATCAAGCTTGATCGCGATTTCGTTATCACCAATGAACGCCTCCACACCGGTGTTGGCAACATTTATGCAGTTGGCGATATCGTTCCAGGTGTCCAGCTCGCACACCGCGGGTTCCTCCACGGCCTCTTCGTTGCTGAAGAAATCGCCGGCATGAATCCAAAGGTTGTTGACGAAAACCTCATTCCTAAGGTGACCTTCTGTGATCCAGAAATCTCGTCCGTTGGCTTGACTCAGCCTAAGGCTGAAGAAAAGTACGGCAAGGAAAACGTTGACGTTGCAGAGTTCAACCTTGCTGGTAACGGCAAGTCTCAAATGCTTGGTACCACTGGTTTTGTTAAGCTCGTTCGTGAGAAGAATGGTCCAATCGTTGGTTTCCACGCTATCGGCGCTCGTATGGGCGAACAGGTTGGCGAAGGCGAACTTATGGTTGCCTGGGAAGCATTCCCAGAAGATTTCGATGGCCTGATTCACGCTCACCCAAGCCAGAACGAATCACTTGGTGAAGCCGTTCTCGCGCTTGCTGGTAAGCCACTCCACACCCACAACTGAGACAGAGAGTTCCAGAAATGTCTGAAGAAATTAAGATGCCCGCCCTGGGCGAATCCGTAAATGAAGGAACCGTCACCACCTGGCTCAAGCAGGTTGGCGAATACGTTGAAGCTGACGAACCAATCGTTGAAGTCTCCACCGATAAGGTTGACACCGAAGTTCCAGCTCCAGCAGCAGGCATCCTCGAAAAGATCGTTGTTAATGAAGACGAAACCGTTGATGTAGGAACCATTCTTGGCTACATTGGCGATGGTTCCGCCGATGCTCCAGCAGCAAACGATGGTTCTGGCGAAGGTTCCGAACCACTCCCACAGGCTGAAGCTGAAGCCGCAGCTCCAGAACGCGAAACCCCAGCTCCTGCCGGCGGTGGCGAAGGCGTTGAAGTCCTCATGCCGGCACTCGGTGAATCCGTGAACGAAGGCACCGTTACCACCTGGCTCAAGCAGGTTGGCGATACCGTTGAAGAAGACGAACCAATCGTTGAAGTCTCCACCGATAAGGTTGACACCGAAGTTCCAGCTCCAGCAGCAGGCGTTATCACCAAGATCATCGTGAATGAAGATGACACTGTTGAAGTTGGCACCGTGTTGGCAATCATCGGCGGCTCTGTTGAAGAAGCAGCTCCAGCGGCTACTCCTGCCGCTGCTCCCGCTCCTGAAGCACCAGCTGCTCCAGCAACTCCAGCTCCAGCGGCTGCCCCAGTTGCTACCCCAGCGGCTGCACCAGTTCCTGCTGCAGGCGATGACGGCAAGTCCTCCTATGTGACTCCAATCGTTCGTAAGTTGGCTAAGGATCTCGGCGTTGATCTGGCATCCGTTTCCGGTACCGGCGTTGGCGGCCGTGTTCGCCGCCAGGATGTGGAAGCCGCAGCAGAAGCCGCTAAGGCTGCCTCTGCAGTTGCACCAGCCGCTCCGGCTCCAGCTACTCCAGCTACTCCAGCCGCTGATGGTTCGGTCAAGTCCGCTTTGGCGTCCAAGGCTCAGGAAGCCGCAACCAAGCGTGGCACCCGCCAGAAGATGACTGGCCTTCGTAAGACCGTTGCCAAGCGCATGGTTGAATCGCTCGAAACCTCGGCTCAGCTCACCACTGTGATGGAAGTTGACGTCACCCGTATCGTTAAGCTCCGCGCTGCAGCTAAGGATGGCTTCTTGGCTCGCGAAGGTGTCAAGCTCACCTTCCTGCCATTCTTCATCCAGGCAGCAACCGAAGCATTGAAGGCACACCCAATCATCAACTCCTCTGTTGAAGGTAACGAAATCGTTTACCACAACGTTGAACACGTTGGTATCGCAGTGGATACGCCAAAGGGTCTCTTCGTTCCAGTCATCAAGAACTGTGGCGATCTGAACATTGCGGGCATCTCCAAGGCTGTTGGCGATCTCGCAGCTCGTACCCGTGATGGCAAGGTTGGCTCCGATGAACTTACCGGCTCCACCTTCACTATCACCAACACCGGTTCGATCGGCGCTCTCTTCGACACCCCGATCATCAACCAGCCAAACGTGGCAATCATGGGTACCGGCGCAATCTTCAAGGCTCCAGCAGTCGTGAAGGATCAGGATGGCAACGAAGTTATCTCCATCCGTTCCAAATGCTACCTCTCTATCTCCTACGATCACCGTATCGTTGATGGCGCAGATGCTTCCCGTTACCTCCGTGACGTCAAGCTCCGCTTGGAAGAAGCAGATTTCGCAGGTGAGCTTGGCCTCTGATTTCTGATCAGTTTCTAAGATGTGGCTGGTATAACTCACCAGCCACATCTTTGTCTTCTCTCCTTCTCCATGTGCATTCAGTTTGCATTTTCAGCGAATTCTAGGCAGATGAAGGGGCTTTTGATCCGAAAATGCAAACTCGGTGCACAGAGTCGGCCAAGCCAGGTCCGGGCAGGAGGTGACTGCTCCACGAGCAGTGCCGTGCCAGCCTTAGCACGGTGGTGGGAACGGACCAAAGATGCGATGTGGGCGGCGAACGACGTAAAATCAAGAATGGCTCTGCGGCGCTTGGCGTCACCTTAGCCTTCATCTCTGATTGGAGTACCGTGAATAGTTTTTCCGGCTACCGTGAACTTCCTCGTCTGACCGGAATTGGATATATCCTCACCTCGTTTATTGGGCGTTTCCCTACATCGATGACTGTGATAGGTGTCCTCACCCTCGTCACATCAATCACTGGATCGGTAGCACGTGCATCGCTCGCATCTGCAGGCTTAGCAATTGCCAGTGGTATTGCCAGCCCAACGATTGGCCGCCTCACCGATAATTACGGCCAACGCGTCCCACTTTTAATTATTGCCCCGCTCAACATCGTCGCATTGTTGGCTCTAGCTTTCTTGATAACCCCAACAACGCCTGTATGGGCCATCGTTCTTCTGGCAGCATTCGTGGGGATGACAACCATCCCATTGGGTGCACTGGCCCGTGTTCGCTGGTATACGATTACTCGTGGCCGCCACGATCTAGCGGCTGCCCTATCATGGGAATCTGTTGCAGATGAAATGGGCTTCGTTTTCGGCCCTGCGATAGTTGGACTTTTGGCTTCATTCTTCACTCCAACCACCCCAATCTTGGTTGCTGCAGTTATTGTGCTTACCTGTGTGATCCCATTCGCGCTCTCACAGTTTTCCGTGGGTCCAGCACTCCGCGGCCATGATGGCAAAGCGCCATCAATTGTTCGAGTGCTGCTGAAAGTACGCACCCCGCTTCTCGCCATGCTCGCGCTCGGCATGTTCTTTGGAGCGGCTCAAACGTCGGTAACGGCATTCGCGCAACAGGCAGGCGCTCCAAGCGAAGCAGGATTGGTGTATGCCACGATGGGATTAGGTGCCGCAATCACGGCACTTGCATCGGTTGGTTTGCCCGAACGCTTCACACAAACGGCACGTATTGTTGTAGGCGGAACAGGGCTGGCACTGGGATCACTGATATGTTTGCTCGCTCCGTCACTGATCGTTCTGTCTGCCACCGTTTTTGTTGCTGGTTTGGCCATTGGCCCGGCATCGGTTGCTATTTTTACGTTGGCGGGCGAACGTTCTCCGCAAGGAGGCGACGCCGTGGCAGTCACCGCGCTTGGATCAATGAACGTTCTTGGCGTGGCATCGTCTGCTGCGCTCACGGGCCAGATTGTTGAAAGTTCCGCATCGTACGGATTCTTGATCTCTGCATTCTGTGGTTTACTGATCGCTGCCGTCACAATCTCAACGGATCTTAAAAATCTTCGCGCCTAGCGCGTTGGAGGTTTAACGTTATCTGCCGTAAAATCAGCACTAGTGCCCTTACGAATAAGATAAAGGATAGTCATGGTAAAAGAGCGTAAAGAAGGCAAGGCAAAGCGGCCAAAGAAGAAGCGCTGGTATTCATACCTCGGTGAAGCCTACGCAATTTCTCGCGAAACGTATTCGTGGACTCCGTTTGCCGTGTTCGGCCCTATCCTCGGTGGTATCGCCCTTGGTGTGATCCTTGGTTTGGCAACGGATCGTTGGATCCTCTGGCCGGTTATGCTCACCCTCTTGGGTGTTACAGCAGCCATGTTTATTTTGGTTGAGCTCGTCAAGCGCGCATCTTACGCAAAGATCGATGGTATTCCAGGTGCGTCGGCAGCCGTCCTCGGCCAGATCAAGCGCGGCTGGATTGTTCCTCAAGAACCAGTTCGTTTTAACCCACGTTCGCAAGATATGTTGTTCCGTGCAATTGGCCGCCCAGGTATTGTGCTTGTCACGGATGGCGATCAAGGCCGTAGCGCAAAACTCGTTGATGAAGAACGCCGTGCCCTCAAGCGCGTTGTTCCAGGCGTTCCAATCCATGTTATTTCCGTGGGTAACAATGAAGGTCAAACACCGTTGCTGAAGTTACAGCGCGCAATGAAGAAACTGCCTAAGACTATTACAAACCAGGAAGTTCAGGCTGTCTACCAGCGTCTTGATGCGGTCAAAACTAACAACATTGGTATCCCAAAGGGGGTTGATCCAACCAAGGCCCGCCCAGATCGGCGTGGCATGCGCGGGCGGTAAGTCTCACGATAAACATCACACATGTCTCACAATGCGGGGGCGGTTGTTCAAAGCAACCGCCCCCGCGTTAGGCTTTAAGGTAAGACAGAATCATCCTTTGGGAAGGACTTACCGTATGTTCTCATCAACTCAGCAGGCACGTGAATTCATCGCGTCAGAGGACGTCAAATTCATCGATATTAGGTTTTGTGATTTGCCTGGGTTGATGCAGCACTTCACTATCCCTGTTGATGCTTTCGATCCAGATTCGCTTGATCAAGGCATTATGTTTGACGGCTCCTCGATTCGTGGTTTTACTGAAATCCACGAATCAGATATGAAGCTGGTTCCGGATCTTTCTACGGCGTTTATCGATCCGTTCCGCAAGGCGAAAACGCTAGTCATCAACCACTTCGTTGTGGATCCGTTTACCAACGAATCGTACGATCGCGATCCTCGTGTGATCGCCCAGCGTGCAGAAGAATATGTTCGCTCCACTGGCATCGCAGATACTGTGTACATCGGCGCAGAAGCAGAGTTCTTTGTGTTCGATGAGATCCGCTATGAGAACTCTCCACAGCGCTCATTCTTCTCAATCGATTCTTCGGAAGCCTTCTGGAATACAGGCCGTAAAGAAGATGGCCATAACCTGGGTTACAAGACTGATCAGAAAGCCGGCTACTTCCCTGTTGGCCCACACGATCAGATGGCAGACCTGCGCGATACTATGACTCAACTTTGCCAGCAGGTTGGCTTGCAGGTGGAACGCGCTCACCACGAAGTCGGCTCTGGCGGCCAGCAGGAAATCAACTACCGCTTCGATACGCTCTTGAGTGCCGCAGACGATCTGATGAAGTTCAAGTACGTCATCAAGAATGCAGCCGTTGAAGCAGGAAAGACCGCCACGTTCATGCCAAAGCCTCTCTTCGGTGATAACGGTTCTGGTATGCACTGCCACCAGTCGCTGTGGAAGAACGGCGAACCACTGTTCGCTGATGAACGCGGCTACGGCGGCTTGTCCGATCTTGCCCGCTGGTATATTGGTGGCTTGCTTGAGCACGCCCCGTCACTCCTGGCTTTCACCAACCCATCAGTGAATTCGTTCCATCGCCTGGTTCCTGGTTTCGAAGCCCCAGTGAACTTGGTCTACTCGGCTCGTAACCGTTCGGCATGCATCCGCATTCCTGTTTCCGGCGGCACGTCTGCCAAGGCTAAGCGTATTGAATACCGTACGCCTGATCCATCGGCGAACCCATATTTGGCGTTCGCAGCCCAGGTGATGGCAGGGCTTGACGGCATCAAGCGCCGCATCGAACCTGCTGCCCCAATCGATAAGGATCTCTACGAACTTCCGCCAGAAGAACACGCTTTGATTCCACAGTTGCCACCAACGTTGGAGGATGCTTTGCGTGCGCTGGAAGAGGATCACGATTACCTCACTGAAGGCGGGGTTTTCAGTGAGGATCTGATCCGTACGTGGATTGATTACAAGATGAAAATGGAAATCGAGCCTTTGCGCCAGCGCCCACACCCGTTCGAATTCCAGCTTTACTACGGCCTCTAAGCCTTGGGGCTACAGGCTGTGTGTTTTGCGGCCTGTAGCCGCACCTTCACTTGCATGTATCTTACGGCCGGTGAACGTGCATCCACCTGTGGATGCTGTAGCCGTCCGCTAGGCTCCCCTCCAGAACTGCGATTCCTGTGTTCTGGAGGCGGAGCGCACGCATCTCATCGGTGATGTCGTGTGCTCGCATCCCCACCCAGTAGGTGATGATGGCTGCGTGTGCGAATACCACGGCGCACGATACGCCACTTTCTTCAATTTCTTTGATGACGTTATCGAATCGTTCGATTGTTTCTGCGCCTGATTCTGCGCCGCCGAGCCGCAAATCGAGGTTCCCGTCTACCCACGCCCGCATGGTTCCAATGTAGCGCGCCATGGATTCGGGATCGGTTTTCCCTTCGTACTCCCCTGCCGTGATTTCGCGCAGACCTGACCGTACGTTGGGTGTGAGACCGAGTTGCGTAGCAAGTGGTGTTGCGGTTTGTTCGGTTCGTAGCGTATCTGAACGCCAGATTGAATCGGGTTTATAGGTAAGAAGATCAGCAACAACCGTGTTCGCCTGGGCCCATCCCATTTCAGTGAGTGCTTCGCCGGGAATGATCGTGTCGATTGCGCCGCGTTCATTCGCGTGTGTTTGTCCGTGACGGACGAGTATGAGTTGCACGTTCGTTCTCCTTCACTTGTTAGTTTTCCTCATAAAATAGCTTATTCGTCACGGTCCGGGCGCGTCTAGAATCTCGCAGATACGTTTCAGGGATGTCGTGGCTTTCGGTTTCGGGTTTGCCTGCGATAGCGGCGATGAGCCGGAGAGTGTGGGGATCGTCTGGCATGATATCTACGGTTGTCCCGGTTTTTCCTGTGGCCAGGAAATTCAGGTCTCGTATGAGTGACGCATGCTTCCAGGCTGAGGTGAGTTTGCGTGCCGAATCAAGATCGATGAGTCCGCATTCAGTTGCGTTGTGGATAGCGCCGATCGTGTTGGTTTGTTGCAAATTTTCGTTGCGTCCAGCGTAGGTGAGTTGAGAGAGTTGGATAGTCCATTCGACGTCGGTGAGCCCGCCGCGTCCAAGCTTGACGTGCCTGCTGGGGTCAGTTCCGCGTGGGAGCCGTTCATTTTCCATGCGGGTTTTGAGTATACGGATGTCCCGAATCTGTTGGGGTGATAACCCGGCAGGCGGGTATCTAAACGTAGATATTCCATCGGTCCATCGCTTTGCCATATCTTCATCTCCGGCGCAGAATCGAGCACGCAACAAGGCTTGCCGTTCCCATGTTTCCCCCCAACGTTCGTAGTAGGCCAGGTAGGAAGAAACCGATCGAGTGATAGCACCGTGTTTGCCTTCCGGACGGAGTTTAATATCCGCGTCAATCGCCGGTTCAGCTCCGGCTGTTTTCAGGAACGCCAACGTATCCGTGGTTACTCGTTGGGCTTCCCTATAGGCATCGTCATCCGATACACCATCTGGAGCTTCATAAACGAACATCAGATCGGCGTCCGAAACGTATCCAATTTCGCGCCCACCCAGCCGGCCCAACGCAATCACCGCGTGGCGAAGCCCCAACGGATTATCGCCCACGGCCGCCCGCAACGCCGCAGATACAGCCAAATCCATCACATCGCTCAAGGCTTCGCGCACCTGTTCCGGCGATACAGCCCTGAGCACCTGCCCAATCGCCATACGCAACATTTCGCGTCTGCGCAGATAGCGCCCAGCCATCGCCTGATCGCGTGGATCACTACGCCGCTTCATCAGCGCATCGAGTTCAGAGACCATATCGGCACGGTGGCGAGGTGCCAGCAGATCGTCGTCGTCAAACCACAAAATCGCATCCGGCAAAGTCGGAAGCATCTGTGCAACGTAACGCGACGTGGAAAGAACATGGGCAAGACGCGGCGCCACTACCGCGCTGTCACGCAACAAACGCATATACCACGACGTGGAGCCGAGCCGCTCCGACACGTCCCGAAACGCATTCAACCCGTGATCTGGTTCAACGGCCTCAGCCATCCACCCAATCATCGCAGGCAACACGTGCCGCTGAATCACCGCAGTACGGGACAAACCCGAACTCAACGCATGTAAATTACGCAACGCGCGTGCAGGATCCCGAAAACCAATCGCGGCCAGGCGCTCCCCCGCGGCTGCTTCTTCCAACACAACGTTATCCGCATCCAACGATGCCAATGACGGAAGCAGCGGATGATAAAAAATCGCTGTATGAAGCTCACGCACGTCAGCGCGAACTTTCTGCCATCTGCGCTCCAGCTCTGGCGCGTCCATCCCCATCGACGCCGCAATCCGCCCCAACGAACCCACCGGCGGAACCTCATGGCTCCGGCGCAACCGCTGCAACTGGATACGATGCTCAAGAAGTCGCAAAAAACGATAATGCTCTTCCAGCCGCCCGCCGGCCTCACGCCCAATATAGCCGCCGTGAACCAAAGCGCCAATCGCCTCAATCGTGCCACGCACACGTAACGATTCATCCGTGCGCCCATGCACCAACTGCAACAGCTGAACCGTGAACTCGATGTCACGCAAACCCCCAGCTCCTAACTTGAGCTGACGGTTAGCGCGAGCCCGCGGCACATGAGCTTCCACCCGTTCGCGCATCCGCCGCACGCTCTCCACGAACCCATCACGATTCGCCACATCCCACACCATAGGCCACATCTGCGCCATGTATGCATCGGCAAGCGCCAGATCCCCTGCGATCGGGCGTGCCTTAAGTAGCGCCTGGAATTCCCACGGCTGAGCCCACCGATCATAGTAGGCCTTGTGCGAAGCCACTGTACGAACAAGTGGGCCGTTTTTCCCTTCCGGGCGCAAGTTCGCATCCAACTCCCACAAGGCAGGGACCGGGCCAGGCGCACTCACCGCGTGCGAAATCCAGGTTGCCATCGCGGCACCGATACGTGCCGACTCTTCTTCCGACGTCTGTGCATCGCGCGGTTGCGCAACATAGATCACGTCAACGTCAGAAATATAATTCAGTTCCGCCGCGCCTGTTTTCCCCATCGCAATAATGGCAAAATCGATCCGCTCTGATTCGGGAACGAACCGGCGTGCCATCCCTGTGGCCGCATCTAACGTGTGCCCGGCAAGGTCAGCCAAAGCGCGCGCCACATCGCTCACGTAATCTTCCGGATAATCATGAACCAGATCCGTTGCCGCAATCGCGATCAATCGCCGATAGTAGGCCAAGCGTAGGGCGTCGATCTGTTCGCGTTCCTCCGCGTATTCGGGAACCTCCAGCCGCGCATCGATCCTCTCATCTACTGAGCCCACGAGTTCCGGGTGAACGATCACAATATCCGCGAGCGCACTAGACATTCCCATGATGGCGCCGATTCGTGTAGCGGTGTCTGGTTGTTTGTGGAGTGTGTGCCTAAATGCGCTGGGGTTTGGGTGGTTTTCTTCGAGGCGTTCGATTGCGGCGCGGGCGATGTGGAGATCTGCGGCGCGCGTGTAGAGGGCGTTGGGGTGGGGTTCCATCAGTATTGGACTTTGCGTTCGAATGCGGTGACTTGTTGCCGATAATCGTGCCATTCGCGGAGTTTGTTGCGGAGGAAGTAATCGAAGGCGTCTTCTCCGAGTGTGGCTGCGATGAGTTCTGAGTGTTGGGCGAGTGTGATGGCTGAGTGGAGGGAGGATGGGAGTTCGTCGATTCCCATGATGTGGCGTTCGCGGTGGCTTAGTACGTTGATGTTGGTGTCGATGGATTCGGGGACGTCGTAGTCGTGTTCGATTCCGGCGAGTCCTGCGTTGAGGAGTACGGCGAAGGCGAGGTATGGGTTTGCCGCCGAATCGAGTGCTCGGTATTCGATTCGGGCGCTGTGGCCTTCTTTAGATGAGAAGGTGGGGACGCGGATGAGTGCGCTGCGGTTTGTTTTGCCCCAGGCTATGTATGCGGGGGCTTCGTCTCCTGCCCAGAGGCGTTTGTAGGAGTTGACGTGTTGGTTGGTGACTGCGGAGATTTCGCGTGAATGGTGGAGTATTCCGGCTACGAATTTGGTTCCGGTTGTGGAGAGACTGTAGTCGCGTAGCGGATCGAAGAAGGCGTTGCGGTTTCCTTCGAAGAGGGACATGTGGATGTGGAGCCCGTTTCCTGGATGGTTGATGAGTGGTTTGGGCATGAAGGAGGCTTCGATTCCTTGGGAGATTGCGACGTGTTCGACGACGGCGCGCAGGCTCATCAGGTTGTCTGCCATGGTGAGGGCATCGGCGACCCGGAGGTCTATTTCGTTTTGGCCGGGACCTGCTTCATGGTGGGAGAATTCTACGGGGATGCCGAGGTGTTCGAGGTCGCGTACTGCTTGGGCGCGGAAGCTTTGTGCGAGTGGGCGCGATACGTGATCGAAGTAGGAGCCGTGATCGATGGGGATGGGTTCTCCGTTAGTATCGGTTTCTGGGCGGAAGAGATAAAATTCGACTTCTGGGTGGACGTGGAATGTGAAGCCGAGTGATGCTGCGCGTTCGAGTGCACGCTTGAGTACGCCGCGCGGATCGGAGCGTGCCGGCTGACCATCTGGCGTTTGGATGTCACAGAACATGCGTGCGCAGGCGTCCCCTGATTCATCCCATGGCAGGATGTGAAATGTGGAAGCATCGGGTTTTATCACCATGTCTGCTTCATGGATGCGGGATAGGCCTTCAATCGCGGACCCATCGAAGCCGATTCCTGTGGTGAACGCACCTTCAAGTTCTGCAGGCGGAATAGCCACAGATTTGAGTGTTCCAGAAACATCCGTAAACCATAGGCGGATAAACCGCACCTGATGCTTTTCAACTTCTGCTAAGACGTGTTCTTGTTGCCGATCCATGCTTCCTCCCGCACACTTTTGTCTTTATTCCATTGTGCCATTGCCCTCCCACAGGCTACATCTTCACGCTCAAGTTGGATTAGAATAGTGGAGCTAACAAGGAAAGGTTTTTATCTTATGGCTATTAAGCGTGTACGTGCCCATCACCTTGCACAAATGAAGGCAGAAGGCACTCCCATCACTATGCTCACATCCTACGATGCTCTCACTACTCGCATCTTTGATGAGGCAGGAACCGATATGCTCCTTGTTGGCGATTCCTACGCCAACGTGATGCTCGGTTACGATTCCACAACCCAGGTAGGAATCGACGACATGGTGTTGGCAACCGGAGCTGTTGCTCGTAACGCAAAGCGCGCCTTCGTCGTCGCTGATCTTCCTTTCGGTTCCTACGAAACGTCCCACCAGGATGCGATCGCAAACGCGGTCAAGCTCATCCGTGCAGGCGCCTCCGCCGTCAAACTCGAAGGTGGCGTACGCATGGCTTCAACGATCCGCGCCATCGTTGAAGCCGGAATCAACGTGGTGGCACACATCGGATACACGCCACAATCAGAAAACGCACTCGGCGGGCCACGCGTCCAAGGCCGCGGTGACGGCGCCGATCACGTACGCAAAGATGCGGTAGCTGTAGCAGAAGCTGGCGCGATCGCCGTCGTGCTCGAACTCGTCCCAGCCCCAATCGCAACCGAAATCACCGAAGCCATCTCCATCCCAACCATCGGAATCGGTGCCGGCGAAAACACTGACGGCCAAGTACTCGTGTGGTCAGACATGGCAGGAATGACCAACTGGCAACCATCATTCGTCAAAGTCTTTGGCGAAGTCGGAACCGCACTCAAAAACGCCGCCACCGCGTACAACGAAGCCGTACGCAACCGTTCCTTCCCAGACAACGATCACCGTTTCAACCAGTAAGGAAAAATAATGCCACTCGTTCCTGGCACGCTCTCCCCACAACGCAACGTCCCAGACTCCATCGAACGCCCCGAATACATGTTCCATGACGGGCCCGAAGTAGTCACCGCATCAGACGTCAAAGACGCCGAAACAATCGAAAAAATCCGTATCTCGTCCCAGATCGCAGCCGATGCTCTCTATCTAGCCGGCGCGGCCGTACGCCCAGGCGTCACCACCGATGAACTCGATCGGATCGCACACGAATACATGTGTGACATGGGAGCCTACCCATCCTGCCTCGGCTACATGGGCTTTCCCAAGTCCATCTGCACCTCTATCAACGAAGTGATCTGCCACGGAATCCCCGACTCCACCGAACTCCAAGAAGGCGACATCATCAACTTAGACGTCACCGCATACAAAAACGGAGTCCACGGCGATACCAACGCCATGTTCTACGCAGGAGAAGTCGATCAAGAATCACGTGACCTGTGCGAACGCACCTATACGGCAATGATGCGCGGCATTAAAGCAGTCAAGCCGGGCCGCCAAGTGAACGTGATCGGGCGCGTGATCGAATCCTACGCAAAACGCTTCGGATACGGAGATGTGGAGGATTTCACCGGGCACGGCGTGGGCGAAGCCTTCCACTCCGGCCTGATCATCCCTCACTACGATGCGGCGCCAAACTTTGACGACGAAATCCAGGTAGGCATGGTCTTCACCATCGAACCAATGCTCACACTCGGCACCCAGCGTTGGGATCAATGGGACGACGCCTGGACCGTCGTGACCGCCGATCGTAAACGCACCGCACAATGGGAGCACACCATCGTGGTCACGGAAACCGGCGCAGAAATTTTAACCTTGCCAACTCAAGGACAAACCTCACCTGCAATGCCCGTATAAGGCATAATGTTCTTGTCGTGTTCATAAGGAGAAACAATGTCCCATCAGCTAGCAAAAGTTGCTATCGGAGTCGATATCGGCGGATCAGCCATCAAAGGTTCGGTTGTCAATCTAGAAACCGGAGAATTCGTTGGCGAACAAAACAAAATCCCTAACCCCGCCAATGCCACCCCACAGCAGGTAGCCAGCATCGTTGCCCAGATTGTTGAGAGCTTCGATGTTCCTGCCGATACCCCGGTAGGCGTCACATTCCCAGCCCCCATCATCAACGGCGTATGCCCCATGGTGGCAAACCTCAACCAAGATTTCACGGGCATGGATATCGCGGACCTGATGAACACCACCGTTGGCCGGCCAGTCACCGTGCTCAATGATGCCGATGCAGCCGGAATCGCCGAAGCGGAATACGGCGGAGCCCGCGGGCGCAAGGGCACCATCATCGTGCTCACGCTCGGCACCGGAATCGGATCCGCACTGGTTCGCGATGGCGTGCTTGTGCCAAATACCGAAATGGGGCACCTGCTTCTACCAAACGGTTTAAAGGCAGAAAAGTGGGCCGCATCCTCCATCCGCACCAAGGAAGAACTATCCCTAGAAGAATGGGCACACCGTTTGCAAGATGTTCTTGACGCGGTAGAAATGCTCTTCTCCCCCGATACGTTGATCTTGGGCGGCGGCATCTCTACACGGTTCGATGAATTTTCAGAGTTTTTGACAGTGCGCGCCGCGATCGAACCTGCTCGCCTGTTCAACACGGCAGGAATCGCGGGGGCTGCCCTGGTTGCGGCGCAATCAGGGCAGGCGTAACGCTCTCTATCTAAATTCCGCTGGTTAAGTAAAGAGGGTTACGATATCAATGCCATGGGCTCAATTTGGTGCACAACCCCTTGGGCATCCTGAATGGTTAACGAGGTTTTCAACCGATCGTTGCATAAGTAATGATTCATCAGCTCACGCTTAAAGTGATCTGCTCCCCATTGGTTGGACTGAGAAATCAGAAATCTATCGATGGGGAGCATTTCCATGAGGATGCATACTATTCTATCCAGCCTTATGTTAGGCGAATGAGTTAGCCGATACGCCGGGTTTTGTCCGCTCGCATAGTGCAAGCGTGGCGACCATCCATCTAGGCTTACCGTTACCGATAAGCTCAAGCAACCTACCCGCGTGCTCGACGGGACGCCTCAACGCACGCTGCTCGGTCTTGCTCCCGGTGGGGTTTACCATGCCGTCTCGATCACTCGCGACGCGGTGAGCTCTTACCTCACCCTTTCACCCTTACCTTAACGGCGGTTTACTTTCTGTGGCACTGGCCTGCGGGTCACCCCGAGTGGACGTTATCCACCACCGTTCCCTGTGGAGCCCGGACGTTCCTCGGGAACCATTGGTTCACGCGGCCGCCTGGCTAACTCATTCGCATGCCAATCTTACCGCACGTTTGAGTAAACTAGTGGGGTGCGCATTTTATTACCACCGTCCGAAGGCAAAGAACGCCCACTATCCGGCCCAACGCTCAACCTAGATTCGCTCAGTTTTCCTGAGTTATCGGTTCACCGTAAGGCACTACTCGCTGAACTTACCGCAGTTTCTGCCCGTGACGATGCCCTCACGATTCTCAACGTGGGCAAAACCGTTGCCGATGAGGTCTACGCGCAACAAGATATTCTCAATCAACCGTGCGTTCCTGCCCACCAGCTCTACACTGGCGTGCTCTACCACGCGATGAATCTCCAGAACCTTACGGACGCCCAGTTGGCTCACGCCGCCGATCACATTCTCATTTTCTCTGGCCTGTTTGGAGTCAATCGTCTCACAGATCTGATCCCGTCGTATAGGTTGGCGATGGGCGTGGCGCTCCCCCAGGCCGGCAACACAAAAACGTTCTGGAAGAAAGCGTTGGCAGGATCGGCGATTGCTGGCGATGAACTGGTGATCGATGCGCGTTCAGGCGGCTACCGTGTGTGGGATCCGCCGAAGGGCGCAGAACATGTCACGATCAACGCCGTACGTATTAAGCATGGCGAACGCAAGGTGGTGTCCCATAACGCCAAACATTATCGAGGCTTGCTGGCAGGCGAATTGATCCGCAGTTCCACGGTTCTTGACGATGCCGAAGAGCTGGCCGAATTCGCTCATATCCTGGTGGATCGTGGTGCGATCACCAGTGTTGAGTTGGATCCGCCGGATAAGATCCGTGCGCTTACTCTAGTGGAAAATCAGGATCTCTAATCACAACGCAGCCGTAATCGTCACTGATGTGGAATTCATCTGGGGCTGAGTGACGAATCTGGCTGATTTCGATTGGAGAAAGGGCCACGCCACCACTAGTTGACCCGTCTGGCCGGAGCGCGATGACGCTGAGTCCACCGCCTGCTTTCGCGTGTTCGTATGCGCGCTTGAGGGCATCCGCAATCGGGTTGTAGATGGATTCGCGGCGCAGTTCGATATCGGAGATATCCCGGTGTATGAGCCCAATCGTTTCTTCGAGTTCGTTACGTTGGGTGACGAGTTGCGCGTTGAGGTACGTTTGGCGTTCTTTCGCCGCGGCGAGTTCCTTTTCCGCTGCTTCTACGGCTTCGAGTGCCGCAAATTCTGCGGTTTCGAGTTCATCCAAACGCGCCTTGTTCGCCTCAATTTCACTTTGCAACGTCAACAGTTGGCGCGAATCCATACCGGCGCCGGAGTTGAATCGTGTTTCTTTTTCGCCGACGACGGCGCGCACGCGCTCGCTTTCTTCGCTTGCGTGGTCGAGTTCTTCAGTAGCGTGTGCAAGGGCGGATTCTGCCGCCGTGATGTCACGGCTTGCCGCAGCTACCAGATTCATTGTTTCGCCCACATCAGCGCGCAAAGGATGTTGTTTATCGTTGCGCTTGAGCCGGTTGATCTGTGCATCGAGTTCAGCAACATCAAGCAGGGCGAGCTGATCAGGACGTGGTGCTTGGTACATGGCGGTTTCCTTGTGTTAGAGGCGGATAGTCCACGGATCGGTGACGAGTGTAGAAATATAGGTATCCACACCAAGTTCTTTCACAACCCGTTCCATAGGTGGCAAGACTGGCCATTCTGATGCGAAATGAGTAAGCCCGATCAAACCACATCCTCCGCCCCACAGGTGATCGCTAGCCGGGTGGTGGCGCAGATCGGCAGTTACGTACACATCAGCACCAGCATGATTTGCTGCGTTCAGGAACGAATCACCAGAACCAGGTGATACCGCAACGGTCCGAACAATCCGTTCTGGATCTCCCCCAATGAGCACGCTAGCAGCAGTTTCAGGAAGCACGGCTCGCAAGCGTTCACCGAGTTCTCGCACGGACATGGTGAGCGGCAGTTCTCCAACGCGCCCAATTCCGAGTTCTGGATCACCAGGGTTAGGATCGAGTGGCCTCATATTGTCTAACCCAATCAAGGAGCCCAAAGCTACAGCGGAACCGGTGGCAGCGGCGTCGGCATTCGTGTGCGCGGCAAACAACGCAACGTCATTCTTAATCAAACGATGAATCCACGAACCCTTCGGCGTCGTTGTAGCAACACTGGATGTGCCACGCAAAAACAGCGGATGGTGAGTAATCAGCATCTGAGCACCGCGGGCAATCGCTTCCTCAACCGTATCCGGGGATGGATCCACCGCGAATCCCACCTTAGAAACGGGCGCATGCGGATCCCCCGCAACCAAACCTACCCGATCCCAATCTTCAGCAAGGCGGGCAGGAAAAGCGCGCTCCATAGCGGCCATAACATCAGCAACTGTTGTCTTCATGATTCTAGACTAGCTTACCTGGGGCGCGTTTCGGCGGTGCCGAAACGCGTGTGGCCGCAATCTTTGATTGCGGCCACACGTTGTGCTCCTAGAAGCTGAGATGGCTATTTCTTACGGCGTGTTAGAAGAGTTCCTCCGATTCCGGCGGCTATTGCGAGGCCTACTAGGCCAAGTACACTTGCGCCGGTGTGGGCAAGTCCGCCTGTTTTCATGGCAGGATTTTTGATGACTTTCGTGTTCGTTGGATCTGGTTGCGGCACAGGCTTGGGCGCCGGTTCAGGTTTAGGTTCGGGCGCCGGTTCGTCGTTTCCTACCGTATAGGTAATATCGCTCGTGTCTTCAGCAGTGGCGATTGCACCGTAGTGGGCTTGGCCTCGAAGTTGGGCTTTCAACGGATTAGCGGAGCTAGAGTTGTGGGTTGCGATTCCGGCCCAGGTTAGTTCCAGTGAGCTTCCTGGTTCGAGGTTTTCTTGCCATACGAGGTCGCCGTCAGGGGTGAGTATTGGAGCGGAGGGCGCAGCCTGGCGTTCGGCGGTAAGTGCTTCGACTTCGAAAAGCGAAGCTCCCCATTCTGTTTTGCGTTTGTCTGCAATGATTTTAATTGCGGTGACGTCTTTTCCTTCTGTAGCGCTTAGGGTAATGTCGTCCCAGGCGGCTGTGTTTTTGCCTGCTCCTTTACCGTCGAAGTTTTGGCGTTTATACGTTGTTGTTTTCCCATTTTGATGTGAGATTTCAACTGTATAATCGGTTGCGTATGCGCCTTCCCAGCCAAGCCGCACCTTAGTAATATCGGTTGCTTTCGCTAGGGTCACGTTTAGCCACTCGCCGTCTTTATATTGGGATGCCCACCGGGACTCCGCACTAATTTTCCCGTCGATCGTTTTTTCTGGGCCGAACTGGGCTGCTTCGGTCGATGACGCCGTTGCTTTCGCTCCAGCGCTGGCAAGCGCTACGTTCTTCCCAGGAAGGACAATCGGGTGTCCGTCTTTATCGAGTATCTTCGTTGTTACGTTATCGGGGTTAATGGTTCCGAAGGATTCTTTCGCGTTGAGGGTTACGTTTACCGGGACTTTTTCCGACGACGTATTGGTTACCTTACCCGTGAATGTGACTTTATCGCCTTTCTTCACTGCTTTCTGAACGTCGGTTTGGGAAGCAAGGTGAGTTTTTACGCCTACTTTGAGGTTGGATGGGACTGCCGGAGCTGGGGCAATCTTTTGTTCAGCTGCAGCGAACTGTGCGTAGTCTCGACTATCTCCCGCATACCAGACTCGGTTAGCGAAAGCCACGTATGGCATCTTTGAGTTTTTTAGCACTTCTTCTTGTGTTTCGAGTTTCGCGTTGTCAGACCAGACGGCAAACGATGCTCCGGTAAGCCAATCCGGGTACTGTGTATTACTAGCTTTCTTTGGGGCATCCTGTGGCCAGGACGATTGCGTCTTATGGTGGTTCGTTGGGAAACGGCCCGCGTGGAATTCGTTATGGATCTTATCTGCAGGAACTCGGGTACTGTAAGCTCTTCCCGGATAATACAGCACGTAGTACATGTAGGCATCGTTGTAGTTGATTAACCGGTAGCCCTTGTCAACAAAATCTTTCACGTCGGCCATATGCCTATCCCAAGCAGTCCAGTAATCGATCGTGATGTTTTTATCCAGCTCAATGTTCTGTTTAAGATCGTTACGATAAAAGGCATCGTTCCAAACCCGAATATCGGTCTTCCCTAACGTCTTCATGTATGCAGCCATGTCGTTAATGAAATACACGAAGCCATCAGCAAAATTCTTCCCTTCACCGAGCTTCGCATTATCCTTAATACGCTTCATCATGTCTGGATAATGCATAGCCGCTTTAGGGAAATCAACAAATTCATCCGAACCTAGATGCCACTTCGTACCAGGAAAAGCCTTCGCGTAATCGGCAACAAGATCCTTCATGAAGGCAACCGCTTCAGGATTCGTGAAGTCTAAACCACGCCGCATCTCACTGTTAGGATTTTGCGCTCCAGAACCGTTCGTCGTCGGCAATCTAAACTCCGGATGCTTATCCAAAATATGCCGCAAATGCCCTGGCATATCCAACGCCGGAACAACCTCAATATGGTACTTGTGAGCCTCCGCAAGAATCTCCTTTAATTGCTCGCGCGTAATGTAGCCATCCTCAGAAAGCAGATTCTTAAACCGAGCATCCGCAGGTTCCAAGCGGAACCCCTCATTTTCCGAAAAATGATACTGCAACGTATTGAGCTTGTGATAACTCATCTCACGAATCAACTCACGGAAGAAATGGATATCGTAAAACTTACGCGCCGCATCCAGATGGAACGAACGTTCAGAAACATCAGGCCAATCCGTCACCTCACCTGCCTGCGCTCCACGTGAATTCGCAACCGATTGTACAAGCGTGCGGGTGCCCCAGAACGCCCCTTGAGCGCTCTTGCCAATAATTTTCACCTGCTTATCTGAAATCTTTAGCCGATAGCCTTCATCCTTTGGAACACCGGCCAACTGAGGATCAACCGATAAGATCACATCCCCTTCGTCAGCAAGCGATTCACTACCCACAGCTACTTCAGGGTGAATATTTCCCTTGATTGCAAGGTCTAAAGCGAGCTGGCGAGCGTCGTCTGCTAACTCTTGAGGCGCCACAATCTTTGTTTCGCTGGAAAGCATCCAGGGCTTCCCCTGACTCTCCGTAAGTTGGCGAACTGCTGGAACAACTCCAGTCAACCCACTACCATGAAGCTGATCCTGCGAGTCTTTTTCGTCAACAGCCCACGCTGGAATAGCCAATGCGGTTGCACACAGTGCAACGGTTGCGCAACTACCAATTTTTCGTAAGGGGATACGCATACGATTCTCCGTTCAACACATACGCCCAACCTTTTCTTGTAAAACTCAACATCATTGTCTTAACGCAACAAGGTCTACGGACAGCGTTGTCCAGGCAGGCATATTTTCGTTATATGTATGGTCATCTCTAGTGATGCCTGCTAAACAGTAACACCTAAAGCGATACCAAGGTATCAAGACCTTAACTCCACGTCAATGCATTTTTTCATTTTAGTAGCAACTAAAATCTAAAATCGACCATAGGGAATAAACCTAATTAAAAGGCTGCGAATCGAGGCAATGGGCAAAGTACTCCTTTACGGAAATTCAACGCTTTCTTGTTTGGTATGGGAACCCTCGATATATCAAGAAGTGGTTGAATGGAGCATGAGTTCTGCCCAGTGCCCGTCAGCCCAATTTCACTCTCCGTGTGCTTCAGATCACATCCGGTTGAGTAGCGATCGCAGTCAGAAGTAATAGGACGTTGAGCCATAGCTACTGCGGTCTCTTTAAATATTCCGCCCACACACGCGGCCAATCACTGGCCTTCCATTTATTTAGTCATCGAATTGAGGAACGTTTGCCGTGCTTACCCATGCGCTCTTGACGGGGTTTCCTTCCCCGGAACTGGAAGCTGTATTCGATCAGGTGGCGAAAGCAGACGCGATTGTGGCTGTGACGCCCGCATACAACGCCTCGTATTCAGGCTTGTTCAAGATGTTCTTCGATGTTCTTCCGAAGGCTGCGGCAGATTCTGATGGAGCAGGCGGCAGAGCCCGTACGCGAGGCTGCTCAGGACAGCGCTGATGCCACGGTATTCTTCTGTGATTTCGTTCCATTCGAT
Organism: Arcanobacterium haemolyticum DSM 20595; assembly: GCF_000092365.1. Taxonomy (NCBI): domain Bacteria; kingdom Bacillati; phylum Actinomycetota; class Actinomycetes; order Actinomycetales; family Actinomycetaceae; genus Arcanobacterium; species Arcanobacterium haemolyticum. Next base: position 817,114 of record NC_014218.1, on the reverse strand, counting down.
CAGCTCGGATAGCCTACCGCAAACCTACGTTCCAGTAATGCTGACCATAGCCGGAATAGTGGCAATATATGCCACTATTCCGGCTATGGTCACGGTTGCAATGACGACATGAAGGGAGGCCCACCTTAACAGGTGAGCCTCCCTTTGCAAGTGGACCCTACCGGGCTCGAACCGATGACACACGCGGTGTAAACGCGTTGCTCTACCAACTGAGCTAAGAGTCCGAGAGATAGCTTAGCCCGAACTCGAAGCTATGTCAAAATCAAAATCAACGAGACCGCGAAACTGTGACGCGGTACGCAGTCCAGTGCACTCCAACGCCCATAGAACGAGTCACGGACATCCCAGCAGTTTTCGCAGCATCATTGACATCATCGGTTGGAACATGGAGCTTTTCACGCGCGGCGGGAACAACCAGCCACACAACTGCCCCATCAGAATCCAAAGAAGCCGCAACATCAACTAAATAATCAGTGAGATCATCGACGTCCCCATCATCAGAACGCCACCACGCAAGCACGCCATCGGCGGCACCGCGGTAATCTTCATCTTCAAGTTCAACACCAGTGGCAGTTTCGATGCCTTCGCGAAGTTCGAACGCAACGTCGTCGTCATAACCAAACTCTTGAACAATCGCACCCTGAGTGAAACCGTAAGCCTCGCCGGCAGTAGACCCGGACACCGGACCTTCCTTTCATTTTATGGCTAAATAGCCTGCGCAAACATACAGGTGTATGCCCGCTCACCATTCTAGGCAACGAATAAGACGTTCCGCATCTCCACACACACCAAAAATGCGAGAAAGGCAACAACGAAACATGGAATGATCTGCGGACGTGAGCGGTATCCCAACCACAATTCACCCGTACACCTAGGACTGAATGCCTATTTCCGGTAGATTAGTAACCAGCGCATCGAAGCACGATCAATCCACCGCGACGATGCAGGATAACAACTACCGAGGGAGATGACGTGAGCTCACAGCCCACTCGGCCACTACTTAACGGCCTCTATAACCACGTTCCAGATATCGATCCCGAAGAAACTCGGGAATGGATCGATTCTCTTGATGGCTTGATCGATGAAAAGGGTGGCCCACGTACGCGCTACCTGCTCATGGAAATGAAGCGCCACGCCCACGAACGTGGTATTCAGGTTCCACACAACATCGTCACCCCATATATCAACACGATCGCAGCGGAAGATGAGCCTTACTACCCAGGCGATGAAAAGCTCGAACGTGAATTCCGCCGGTGGACCCGCTGGAACGCAGCCGTTCAGGTCACACGCCAGCAGCGTGCAGGTATCGGCGTTGGCGGCCACATCTCCTCCTACGCAGCGCAAGCAACCCTCTACGAAGTGGGCCACAACTGGTTCTTCCGCGGCAAGAATGCTGAAGGCGGCGGCGATCATATCTTCTTCCAGGGCCATTCCTCACCAGGCAACTACTCTCGTGCTTATCTCGAAGGCCGCCTTACCGAAGCCGATTTGGATTCGTTCCGTCAGCAGGCATCCCGCCGCTCCGGTGGCCGCGGTATTCCGTCTTACCCACACCCGCGGCAGATGGACGATTTCTGGGAGTTCCCAACCGTTTCCCTCGGCCTTGGCCCAATTTCTGCTATCTACCAGGCATGGTACAACCGTTACCTCGAAGGCCGCGGCCTCAAGGATACGTCCAAGCAGCACGTCTGGGCGTTCATGGGCGATGGCGAAATGGACGAAGTCGAATCGCGCGGCGTGCTCCACTTGGCAGCATCCCAGCAGCTCGATAACCTCACGTTCGTTGTGAACTGTAACTTGCAGCGTCTGGATGGCCCAGTGCGTGGTAACGGCAAGATCATCCAGGAGCTTGAAGCTTCCTTCAAGGGCGCTGGCTGGAACGTTATCAAGGTCATTTGGGGCCGTGAGTGGGACGAACTGCTTGCAGCTGACAAGGATAACGCCCTTGTTAACATCATGAACGATACTCTTGACGGCGATTACCAGACTTTCAAAGCTAACGATGGTTCCTACATTCGTGAACACTTCTTCGGCCGTGACCCACGCACCAAGGCTATGGTTGCAGACTGGTCCGATGAAAAGATCTGGAAGCTCAAGCGCGGTGGCCACGATTACCACAAGGTTTACGCTGCCTACAAGGCCGCTACCGAACACAAGGGTGCACCAACTGTTATTCTTGCGCACACTGTTAAGGGCTACGTGCTCGGTTCGAACTTCGCTGGCCGTAACTCTACGCACCAGATGAAGAAGCTGAACTCTGACGATCTGAAGCTCCTGCGCGATACCCTCCAGTTGGATATTCCAGATGCTCAGCTCGACGATCCATACAACGCACCGTATTTCAAGCCAGATGCAAACCACCCGGCTATGCAGTACATGCAGGAACGCCGCCGCCAGCTTGGTGGCTATGTTCCAGAACGCCGCGTCATGGAACAGGGCATCGCTACCCCACCAGAGAAGCCATTCAACGGCATCCGCTCCGGTTCTGGCAAGCAGAAGGTTGCCACCACCATGGCATTCGTTCGTATGCTCAAGGATCTGTTGCGTGATAAGGAATTCGGCAAGCACATTGTTCCGATCATTCCTGATGAAGCCCGTACGTTCGGCCTGGATGCTATCTTCCCATCTGCGAAGATCTTTAACGTCCAAGGCCAGAACTACACCGCGGTTGATTCGGAAATGCTCCTTTCTTACAAGGAATCAGATGCCGGCCAGATTCTGCACACAGGTATTACCGAAGCGGGCTCTGCCGCTGCGTTCACCGCAGTAGGTACCTCCTACGCCACCCACGGCGTGCCAATGATCCCGGTGTACATCTTCTATTCGATGTTCGGCTTCCAGCGCACTGGCGATCAGTTCTGGGCAGCAGCAGATCAGTTGGCTCGTGGCTTCATCATGGGTGCAACCGCTGGCCGTACCACCTTGACTGGTGAAGGCCTGCAGCACTTGGATGGTCACTCGCATGTTCTCGCATCCACCAACCCAGCAATCGTCCAGTACGATCCTGCATACGCATACGAAGTCAGCCACATTGTGAAGGATGGCATCAAGCGCATGTACGGCGATGGTTCGGATGGCCGCGATCAGAACGTCATGTACTACCTGACCGTCTACAACGAACCAATCCACCAGCCAGCAGAACCAGAAGGCTTGGACGTTGATGGCCTGCTCAAGGGCCTCTACAAGCTGGATGAAGCTGAAGGCGAAGGCCCAGAAGTTCAACTCTTCGCTTCCGGTGTTGCTGTTCCATGGATCCGCGAAGCTCGTGAGATGCTCCGCAACGATTGGGGAGTTAAGGCAGCTACCTGGTCCGTCACCTCGTTCTACGAACTGCGCCGTGATGGCCTTGCTGCTGATGAACACAACTTCCTCCACCCAGAAGAAGCGCCACGCGAAGCCTACCTCACCTCGGTTCTCAAGAACACCAACGGCCCAATCGTGGCTACCTCGGACTTTGAAAAGCAGGTCCAGGATGCGATTCGCCCATGGGTTCCAAACGATTACTACGTTTTGGGCGCCAATGGCTTCGGCTTCTCGGATATGCGTGCAGCAGCCCGCCGCGAATTCAAGATCGATTCGGCATCCGTTGTTGTCCGCGCACTCCAGGCGCTGGCAGACCGCGGCGAAATCGATCGTTCCGTGGTGAAGCAGGCAATTGACAAGTACGATTTGTTCAATGCCAACGCTGGCACATCCGGAATCTCTGATCCGAATGAAGTTGCCTAACATTACATGATCCCAGTGTGGGGCTAGGAACGATATTCTCGTTCCTAGCCCCACACACACATGTACACTCCTCCAGATTCATTTTTAATCACACACCCACGCACGCGGAGGCAGGCTTGATTCTCATATCTATGGCCAAGAATTTTTTGGCAGATAAGAAAATGATCATCGGAACGATTATCGTGTTGCAGCTTTCACAGGTGCTATTTAACTTGTGGTTGCCAAACCTCAATGCTCACATTATCGATAACGGGATTGTTGCCGGCAACCAGCCGTATATCTGGCGCACTGGCCTGTTGATGATCGGCGTCTCTTGCCTGCAGATTATTTCTTTAGTGACCGCGATGTATTTGAGTTCGCGCCTGGCAATGGCAATGGGCCGTGATCTCCGCCTGGCCGTGTTCCGCCACGTCCAACGTTTCTCTTTAACGGATCAGCAACGTTTTGGTGCCTCTACATTGATCACTCGGGCCACAAATGACGTCACCCAGATCCAAAGGATCGTCATGGGCGCCCTGTCCTTTTTCGTCATCGCACCGCTCCTTGGGGTCGGTGGCATCATCATGTCGGTAATTGAAGATCCTCAGCTCTCTTTGCTTCTCCTTGTGGTTGTCCCTTTGCTTGCTGTGCTGATTTTGGGAACGATGCGCGCACTAGTTCCGCGTTCTATTCTGCAACAGGAACGAATCGATCGAATTAATACGTTGTTACGCGAACAGCTTGCTGGCGTCCGCGTGATTCGTGCATTCATACGCGAACGTACGGTGGCAGATAAGTTTACTGATACGAACCAGCAGCTTCGTGACGTCTGGTTGAGTATTGGGTTGCTGTGGGCGTTCATGTTTCCTACGGCTCAGTTGATTGTGGGTTTTTCTTCCGCGGCTGTGGTGTGGTTTGGAGGGATTCGCATCGCTGCAGGAACGATGAACATTGGCGCGATTACGGCGTACATTTCTTATTTGACGATGATTTTGGGTGCAGTGATGCTCTCTGGTTTCATGGTGATGCTTTTTCCACGAGCTCAGGTGGCTGCGAATCGTATTCAAGAAATTCTCGACACGGTTCCGGCGATATCCTCTCCTGTCTCTCCACACGTGTTTCCACAGCGGCCGCTCCGTTTCGTGGCTCACGATGTGAGTTTACAATTCCCTGGGGCTCAAGAGCCCGTGGTGGATCACGTTTCGTTGGAGCTCTCCCCCGGTTCTACAGTGGCGTTGATTGGTGCTACAGGTTCCGGAAAATCAACAATTTTAAGGCTTTTTCCACGTTTACTTGATCCTACGAGTGGAACGGTTACGATCAATGGTGTAGATATTCGTTCGCTTTCTCTCGCTGAGGTGCGTTCTTGCATTGCCTACGTTCCGCAAAAGACGTTTTTGTTTTCTGGCACAATTGCTAGCAACGTTGCCGGTTTGGTACAGGTTAATGAACAAGGTATCGACGACGAACGCGTGCGTCACGCTTTACAGATCGCGCAAGCATGGGACTTCGTTGAAAAATTAGAGAACGGGATCGATGCGGTTGTGGAATCCGGTGGTATGAACTTTTCGGGTGGCCAACGGCAGCGTTTAACGATTGCACGCGCAGTTTATCGTTGTTTGCCTGACGTATCAGGAAACCGGCAAGCTGATCTGATTATGTTTGATGATTCTTTTTCAGCTCTTGATTACGCTACTGATGCTCGTTTACGCCGTGCTCTCCAGTCAGAGTTGGACGTGGCGGTTTTGATTGTTACTCAACGTGTTTCAACGGTTCGTGATGCTGATGTGATCCATGTGCTCGATTCGGGCCGTATCGTTGGCTCTGGTACTCATGATGAACTTCAGGATTCGAATCAGACCTACCAGGAAATTATCGCCTCACAATTGAAGCTTAAGGAGGCATGATGCGCCACGGTTTGTCATCTCATGATAACGATTCTGCTCAAGATATGAAGGGTGCGTTACTTCGGCTTGTTCGTATGTTACGGCCCGAATCTGTACGAATTGCAGGCACCGTCATTTTCACGTTGTTTGGCACTGTAGCAATGGTTGCGGCGCCGAAGCTCCTGGGCGACGCCACGAATGTGATTGTTGACGGCGCAGGGGCTGGCCGGATCGATTCGCAACTTTTGGCTTCGTTATTGCTGATCGTGTGCGGATTGTATGTTCTTCACGCGGTGACGAACATTATCGGCGGAGCCTTGTCCCGCATTGCGGTACAAAATCTTGGGTATCGGTTACGTATGGAGGCTCAAGCTAAGATCGATCGGCTTCCGTTGAGCTATCTGGATCAGCACAAGCGTGGTGATCTTTTATCGCGCGTCACGAATGACATTGACAATATCGTTCAGACTCTCATGCAAGCGTTGAGCCAGTCTATCGTTGCTGTCTATACTGTGATCGGCATTCTTGCATTCATGTTTTATCTCTCATGGTCGCTCGCTCTTTGGTCGCTTCTTGTATTGCCTTTTGGGATGCTTGCAATAGTGAAGATTTTGCATGTAGCTGCACCTGCGTTCCGTGAGCAGTCAAAAAAGACTGGTGAAGTATCGTCAGTTATCGACGAATCTTTCAGCGGCCACGACGTCGTGAGTGCCTTTGGCATGGAGAACGACGTCAACGACGTTTTCGACAATGCCAATAACTCCCTCTTCTCCGCCGGTTTCCGCGGCTATTTTTTATCGATGTTGGCGCAGCCGCTTACGGGGTTCATAACAAATCTTTCGTTCGTGATCGTGGCGGTAATTGGCGGTATCCAGGTTCTTAACGGCACGCTGACTATCGGCGGGATTCAGGCGTTTCTTCAATACTCACGCCAGCTGAATAACCCGGTGGGCACGATCGCTTCGATGTCTAGTATGCTTCAGTCATCCGCAGCGTCTGGTGAACGTATTTTTGATTTCTTGGATACTCCAGAGATGGAGCCAGAGACTGGGGATACAGTTGCGTTGCCCAGCACGATTTCTGGTGCTGTCACGTTTGATCGCCTCACTTACGGTTATACACCGAATAAACCAGTGATTCAGAATCTTTCGCTTCACGTCCAGGGTGGCCAGCAGGTTGCGATCGTGGGGCCAACGGGCGCCGGGAAAACCACGTTGGTGAACCTTGTGATGCGTTTCTACGATCCTGATTCGGGCACGATTTCGCTTGACGGACGCGATATTCGTACAATCCCAAAGGCAACGTTGCGTTCGCGCACCGGCATGGTTTTGCAAGATACGTGGCTTTTTGACGGCACGATTGAAGAAAATATTGCTTTTGGGAGGGAGGGTTCTTCTTACGACGACGTGGCGGCGGCCGCACGCGCTGTTGGTATCGATCGGATGATTCGCCAGTTGCCCGATGGATACGATACTCGGATTGATGATGAAAGTGGAGAGCTCTCACGTGGCAAAAAGCAGCTGGTCACTATCGCGCGTGCTTACATCTCGCAGCCGGATATCCTCATTTTGGATGAGGCAACCTCTTCTGTTGATACCCGTACCGAAATGTTGGTTGCGCATGCAATGGGTGAATTGCGGCACGGGCGAACGTCGTTCATCATTGCTCACCGGCTCTCCACCATCAAGGATGCTGACGTGATTCTGGTGATGGTCGATGGCAACGTCGTCGAACAAGGAACCCACGAAGCGTTGCTAGCGCAACGCGGCCACTACTATTCTCTTTACCAATCCCAGTTCAGTACGAACGAAGAAGAGTAACCAGTTCGTCCATCGTGTGAACGTGACGCCACGCCTGAGCCTTCTCCGTGGCGTCACCTTCGCCCCAATCCACAAGGATCGTGGCAATACCGTGAACTGCGGCTCCAAACGTATCGAAATTACGATCCCCCACCATCACAACGTCACTGCGCACAGGGTAATCTTGCCAATTCGTTCCAAGCGGCTGAACTGGACGCCGGTCACACGGATCAAGAACGCCACGTTCTTCAAGCTGAGTGAGCGCATGATCGATAACGTGATGTTTGTGTGAACGGCCAAGGGCCGCATCTGCACCACAAATCACGTCAATATATGGAGTCAAGCCCGTAACATCACACACTGCTTTCGCAACTATTTCAGACTTGGACGTGGCTGTAGCAATGGTGAACCCGGCTTCACGAACACTCGCAAGCATCTCACGAACCCCAGGAAACAATGGAGTCTGATCTAGGAACTGATCGTAGAATGCGCGGTATTCGCCGATATACTGTGCAATTTCTTCTTCTGGCACGCCCAACTCAGCAAACGTATCTTCCAACGGAGGCCCCACGTACTTTGTGTACGCAACTTCAGGCTGATCGAGGCCAAGCTTCGTTTTCATCAGCGTTGCCATTGTGCGGCGAATCAGCGGGCCGGAATCGGTCAGGGTGCCATCAACGTCAAAAAGGACAGCACGGAGCGATGAAACCATAAAATAAAACTCTCTTATCTAACGTCAAACATGGAGGTATCGCCGGCGCCAACGCGCGCGATCGTGACGTTGCCGTCACTCATATCCAGAACGGTTGTTGGGCCGTCCACGCCCACTGGGCCTTCAACTACTACGTCCACCGCATTCGTGAGCAGATCTGCGATTTCCCACCCTTGGCTCATCGGTTCGCTTTCACCCGGCATAATCAGGGTGGAAGACAACAGCGGTTCGCCCAACGTATTCACGATCGCCTGGGTGATCTTGTGGTCAGGGATTCGTACGCCAACCGTGGCCTTCTTAGGATTCAAGGTCATCCGTGGGACTTCTTTTGTGCCCTTCAAAATGAACGTGTATGGGCCAGGCGTTAACGATTTCACTAGGCGGAACACCGCGTTATCAACGATCACCAACTGGCCAAGCTGAGCAAAATCATGGCAGAGCAACGTGAAGTGGTGCTTATCCCCCACTTGGCGAATGCGGCGAATCCGTTCCAGACCATCCTTGTTCGCCATCATGCAACAAATGGCGTAACCCGAATCGGTTGGCATCGCGATCACTTCGCCACGCCGCAACCGATCCACCACCTTATCCACCAGCCGTTGCTGAGGATCTTCAGGATGAATGTCCACATACCATGCCATCAGAATTCGCCTTCTTTCACCGTAAAGGTTGTGTTATAAGTCTGCTACCGCATCACGAAGATCGAGCACATCGTGATTGCCTGGATAACGCTTCACCAAAATCTCAACACATCGTTTAGCATCTGCTATTTTTCCTGCAGCAAGAGCAGCCTTTGAGAGTTCGATTCCTACGCCAACACTATGTTTATCTGGATTCCATCGGCCAATCCCGACTTGAAGAGCAGTATCGATGTGCCCAGCATCTACCAAAATCTGGATACCTGTTTCTAGCGCGAGCCCGCTTTCTTCGCGCCCTGTTGCCACATCGATGTGATGGACAGCCCCGGCGGGATCATTTTCAACAGCTAACTTGGCAAGTTCTAGCAACGGGTACCACGCGCGTGAATCGGACGCCAAATCCTCTGCTAGCGCCCACAACACCAAGTGGGCTGGAGTTTTGCGAGGCTGATCATCATCTGCTGTAAGAGGATCTACAGTTGGCTGTGATTGCCCTAGCTTTCTAATGATCGATGCGAGTTCCTCAAACGATTCGGCATCGTTCGGATCGGCTGCAAGGGCAACGCGAAGTTCCCCTGCTCGATCAATGAGCGGCGAGGATTCATCGGCCAGTTGCTGAATAAGATCTATAAAAGCCATACATACAGCCTATAGTATTTAGAGCGGTGAGTAGTTGATATACGAGGAGGAACAATGGACAATACAGACCCGCGCGATCTTGCGCTGGCTCAGATTCGAGTAGCACTGGACGATATTGCGCCAGAAATTAACGACGACGAGATCGTGCCAGATGCTCGGCTTGTCGATGATCTTGGGCTCGATGAGGTGAGCGTATGGGCGCTGGTAACAAACGTTGAGATGATAAGCAAAAAACACGTTGCCGATAGTGCTATACACGCGCTCTCGAGTGTCGAAGATCTGATGGTTCTGATCATGGATGAACCAGCCACATCGCAGGAGGACGATGCTCAGGATCTCGCATCAGCAGCAGCCGATCTGGCGTCACTTTTTAATCGTTAAAAGCTTAGCCAACCCGGTGTAGCCATCGCACAGGAGCACCGGCACCCGCGTAACGGAACACTTCAAGTTCTTCATCCCACGCTGTTCCCAACGCGATATCGAGCATGCGGCGAATTTCGCGCGGATCATCGCCAGCTTGTTCCAGTGCAGCACGCACCCGATTTTCAGGAACAACCACGTTACCTAGAAGATCCGTTTGCGCGTAAAAAATACCGAGGCCCGGTGTGCATGACCATCTGCCACCATCAGAAATTGGAGATGGTTCTTCAGTCACTTCGAAGCGCAAATGTTCCCACCCGCCAAGGGCTGATGTGATAGCTGCGCCGGTTCCGACGTCACCAGTCCATGACACTTCGCCCCTGTTCATTGACGGAACAGCAGGCTGGGCAGTCCACTCAAATTTAACCGGATATCCGAGTATGGAAGTAACCGCCCATTCAACATGAGGTTGAACGGCCGGTATTACCGAGTGGATGAATATGACACCACGCGTCGTGTATTTATTTTTCACCGTGACCTCCTGAATCTAGGTGAGATTCCCCGTAACACCTAAAAATGAGGCCACTTGATACATCAACTATGCCACACAAACCTTGTATTTTCTAGTGAAATATCGAGTGAAATCTAGATCATCCACGCTTCTGCGGAAGGATAGAATTGAAAATATCTGCCACGTGAGGAGCCGTGAAGATAAAACCGGCATCGAGTAACCTAATAGGTAATGCACGTTGAGAGGCGAGCACCGTTTCTCCAACCGCATAAGGGAACAACGTAGCGAGCGGACCACACGGAACACGAAGCACAGCAGGACGTTGTAGATGACGCCCAAGCAAACGGTTCCACACCTTATTTTCACATGGCTCAGGGCAGGTCAGATTCACAGGACCTTCAATATCGTCACGCGCCACAAGGAACAAAATCGCACGAACATGATCGATAACAGAGATTGTGGACATCCAGGCCTTGCCATCAGACAATTGCCCGCCCAGCCCCGCACGATACAGATGTTGCAGGATACCCAGCAGACCGCCGTCGGCCCCCATAACAAGCCCCGTACGCACAGAAACGGTACGCACGCCAGCTTCTTCAGCGCAACGCTGTGCACAACTCTCCCACGCGCCACACAACTCTGCTAAGAATCCTGCGCCCTGGCTGGAACCCTCATGCAACACGGCGTCCCCACAATCGGGACCGTAAAAACCAATCGCGCTACCCGAGATGAAACATGCTGGGCGATCATCGGCTGGCAAGCGAACAATCGCATCCACAATCGTATCCACCGAATCGATCCGTGACTTCCACAAGGTCTGTTTATACGATCGTGTCCAGACTTTCCCAACAAGCGGCGCCCCGTTCAAACACACAACGCCGGCGGCGCCCGCAAGCACGCGTTCGTCAAGATCGTGTGCGGAAGGATTCCACACAACGTCCGTGCAGTGTTCCGGAACCTCACGAGGCAACGACCGTACCAAACGCGTGACCTGATACCCAGCGGCGATTGCAGCCTCTACCAACCGAGTCCCAATAAAACCGGTGGCACCTGCGATAACTAAAGATGGCCTTGTGGACATGAGAGCTCCCCTTCCTCCAAGTTGTCTCATCTCATATTCTTCCACACACCCACCCCACTTGCCCTTAGAAATCGAACTATTCCTCTGTAATGACAGGACAATTAACTGTTTTGTTCTAAGCATATTACGCCACGAAAACACCCACTGTCTTCCCTTCCTCCGGTAGAATTAGCCCGTAAAACGTAGACAATCCATAACGGAGCAATCATGACCAACACCAATGGCCCATTCCCGCTCACGCGATACGTTCAAGCATGGGCAGTCCATGCGTTCACAATGACTGGCGTTATCTGGGTTATCCTCGCTACTCGATCCCTCATTCTTGGCGACTACAAAATGATGTGGCTGTGGCTCGGAATTTCCTTGGTGGTCGATGCAGCCGATGGCCCGCTTGCACGCAAAGTTAAAGTCACTGAGGTGATTCCCTGGTTCTCCGGGACGATGATGGACAACATTGTGGACTACATGACCTGGACCATGGTTCCGGCAATCTTCATGGCTCAAGTCCTCCCGTTCGGCGGCGAATATGCGGCGATCGTAGCGGCAGGTCTTGCCACCATGTCCTCCATGTTCTGTTACGCAAACACGCTGATGAAATCGTCTGATTGGTACTTCGTTGGGTTCCCTGCCGCGTGGAACGTGGTGATCGTGATTATGTGGCTGTTTGGCACGAATGCGTACATAAACTGGATCGTTGTTCTCACATTCTCGATCTTGGCACTCATCCCATGGAAGTGGGTGCATCCATTCCGCGTGAAGCACCTGCGCACATACAACGCCATCGCCGCGATCGTGTGGGTTGTAGCCACCGCCGTATGGGTTGCCGTTTTCCCAGCCGCTCCACTGTGGATCACGATTCCTTGGTGGGTTTCTGGTTTGTGGCTGATAGTTGTGGGTGCCGTTCGCACGTGGCGCGATAAGCCAGACGTAGAGGTACTGAACGCATGAGCATATGAAAAAGAAGTGGCGCCCGTGTGTGCAAGCGCCCTGTGGCAACTGCTCACCGGCGTCCGTAGCCACATGGACAGGAACAACTCGGGTTGTAGTGCGATCCTTATTCTGTGACTTGGATACGCACGTGATAATCGCCGGCTCGAGGGTATAAAAAATGCGCACCCCATTGTGCGCCTTCTTATGGGAGACTTTCTCACCATGCACGAGTATCGAATGCGAAATCGATATCCTTTGCGCGAGCTTCAACGATCAATGCGTTGGATGCTTCACGGGTGCGGAACAAATTCTTAAGCTTCTTCATTTTTCACCTCCTGGTGCGTTTCCTTCTATATCTTTGGTACATGCATAATTTTACGCCCGTTAGGCCTTAGTTCCTAGTTTTTGGAAGTGATTGTGAGGTACAGATCCATCCTTACATGAGATGGATCTGTACCTCTATTTTTCACGGGTTACGATTCGCGAGGAGCGCTCCTTTTTCCTGAAGATACGCGGTTTTATCACCTAAGTAAGCAACTTGCGTTGTGCCTGTAATACTTTCATTTGTTACAGGTTGGATCCCAACTTCCAGTTCAGACGTGTGCGGCAGATCCGAGATCATAATGTTTCGTGCGTCAGGTAACGTTTTCCCGAGCGCCACTCCATTGACGGCGACGATCCAGCCACCTGTTGGTGATTCTGACGCTTCCCACTGCACCTGCACAGCATCCCCCTTCTTGGTGAGAGTGACGTGAGTTGCAGGACGCGGAGCGCCTTCTGTGCCCGTTATAGTGCCAACGTGAACCTGAACCTCACGCTCCACCACTCGCCTACGAGCATCCGTCACCTTAATCTTCGCAGTGTAATCACCTACAGTCTCATAAACATGCTCCACGATGTTCTTATCCGTCGTGAGATCCCAGGTGCCATCGGCGTCGAAATCCCATGCCCATTCAACAAGGTGAGAATCTGGCGAAATGGAAGCAGACGCGTCGAACCGAACTGGTTCTCCAACCGGAACAAAATATTCACTAATCGACAACACGATCATCGGCTGCGACGCACGCTCCAACAACGCATCCTGCTGGGCTTTCTGGGCACGCTTCACAAGATCGTCAATGTCGTCTGAAGAAATCGTGCGCGTGGCACGGGACTCAAACGCAACCGGACGAATGTAGGCACCAGACTTAGGCGAAGAAGTCAACGCTGACGGCGCTCGAGTATTCCCCAGCTTCTCGCCCAAACGCGTCACAGATTCGTTCACGGCCGCAGGAACCGCAGTTTCTCCATACGTCATGTGGCCGTCCGTTTCCCACAAACCAACCGCGGAACCACACACATAATCGCGATCGTTACACCACAAGCCTGTAGTCTTCTCCCAGCTTGGAGGAAGATACGGCTTGCGAGCCCCTAGCGAACCCGTATCCGTATTACAATCAGGAACACTGCGGCGATACACAGAAAGTTCCTTACCAGAACATGCAGGCGCCCAACTCGTCTTGCCAATGAAGAACCCTTCCCCTTCAGGAAGATAAAGCTTCGGATCACCAAACAGGGCGTTGAAGACGACGTGACGGCGAACGTCGTCAGAAAACTTTTCCGTAAACGCCTGGCCAACAAGCTGCGCCCCTTGCGAATAACCAGCCAAAATAAAATTCGGCTTAGTTGCGCTGTTTCGGCACTGAGACAAACGCTTCTCAAGATACGTATTTAGCGAATCGATACCACGATCAACGCTCGCGCCGTAATTCCCCGATTTACCTGCTGATACCCAAGCACCCAGCGTATTTTTCAACGCCGAAGCCCCCACAGCCACCGCAGGATATTCGGACTTATCAAGTTCATGAAAAATAATATCGTCGGACGAAAGTTTGAGTTCTTGCTGTGCTCGTTGCAGGAACAAAGTTTTGAACGCAGACGATTCACGCGCGCCCAATTCTTGGCCTGAACCGCGAGCAAAAACAACATCTACCTTCCCACAATGATCTGATGTTCGTGAAGCGTGCGCCGGACTATCCGGAGCATTCAGCGCGAGCGATCCAACCGCAAGTATTGCGCTGAAAAATCCAACGAACCGTTTCATTCGAGCCTCCCAATCTGTGCATTACCGCAACTCTCACACGTGAGTTACAGACATCAAACTCTACGTAACCGTAGGTTGTCAATCACGAGGGAGAAACTTGCAAAATTTCAGCAACACGCCGCGTCAGCAGGATACATAAAAAGCCGAATAGAACCCCGTGCAGAAGTAAGAGGTTCAAAGTGCAGGTCAGCTGAGAAAACCTGGCCAGACAACCGGATTTTCCCACGCACAGAACAGGCCTGCGAAGCTTGTTCACACGATAGCTGCACATCCCCCAGGTCAAGCACCTTAGAAGCCTCTTGAAGCACCTCCTGCGAAGTATCGAAATCCAGGCGCCACTCTTGATGCAAATATGGGTTAGGCGTTGTAAATGAACCATTAATCCAGGTATAGGGAACGAAGGTTTCTTCAACACGCTCCCAGCCAAGATTTTCAAGCCGTTGTGCTAACGGGCGCATTCCCGGATCAGTTCCAGGAAACCTCAGGGCAATGAAGAAAATAGCACCAGAAATCAGGAACAACACTCCAAGCATCTGAAGAATTTTAGGCATGATCACTCCCCCGCTTCCTTGCGTAAACACTGTTTATATAAACAAAAATCCCGGTTGTTTACACAACCGGGATTTCGTTCTGCTCCCGCAGCTGGACTCGAACCAGCAACCCTTCGATTAACAGTCGAATGCTCTGCCATTGAGCTATGCGGGAAGGCGACTCCTAAAACTATAGAGACTTCATCCCTCAGATGCAAACTCGATTCAAAAATTTGGCACTTTTGTAGCTGGCGTCACTTTTCGAAGGGAGCATTTTACGCATTTGCATACAATTCAGATGCTCATTCCAGCCATATCTCGAAGCTCTGACTCCATTTTTCGCAGAGCAACGGCATCTGATTGGAGCGGTTGAGAATCTACAATGAGTTGAACAAAGAGGGTTTCGTCTGATTTGCGGCGAATTTGCCCGCGGGCATGTGCTCCCGATGGGAGAACGGCGGAACTTCGGCATACGATTGAGCGTTCAATCCGCTCATGAATCATTGTGAGAAGAACCTCATCAGCCCTTTCTGGCAGATGTAGCTCTCGGTTTTGTTGGGAAGAGTCAACAAATGTGAGGCTAAGAAGGCGTGATTCTTGGTCCCATGCTGCCGATTCAAATTCGAACCATTCATAGTCTTGACGGTCACCGGTTGCCGTGACGATGGAAAGGAACGTTGGCCATGCCGCGATCCAGGTTTCTTCAGCAGTGCTGCCCTCTGCTTCTAGCCCGAATACTTGTTGAGCGGCTGTTGGCATACCCGCGCTGGGGTGGTGCAAAAATCGCGGGTAGTTATTGCGCTTCCAGAACATGTTCCTTCACTTCCCAGACGATTGCTGGATCGCCTACCGATGTACTGAAAGATTTCTCTGACTTTTCTTGGGCAAGGTTTTGTCCTGCGAAGAAACCGAAAATAGCCAAGACGATCCCAAAGAGGGCCGCAAAGATCATGTTTCGCTTCTGCGCAGCCTTGAGTTTCGTTAGTTCTTCAGGGGTAAGGCCTGAAGGTGTGGACTGTTCGTTTGTATTGTTTTCTGGTGTGTTCACACGTGTAGTCTACTGTAAACCGTTGGTAAGGACTGCGCGTGCTTCTGATACGCGTATTGGCGAGGCTTGGGCCGAGGTGTTGCCTTCTCCTGGAACTGGAATCCACATACCTTGTGGAAGTTTCATCGAGATACTCCATGTGGTTAAGACAGATGGCTGGAAAGTTCCAGACCGTCTATATTCGTGTGTCACGTCTCCATTTGGCCATTGGCCTCCAGCAGTTTGTGTTGTGAGTTTTGTTCCATCACCAAAATCCCAATGGTAATACTGAGGTAATAGTTTCAGCTTCACAGGTATTTGACCCACTATGACTTCCACCTGATGCGCTTCTGCCGTGCTAAAGAAATATGTTGGTTTGTTGACCAGGACATCCGAGGCTGGCTGTACGTGAACCACTCCAGCTTGAATGATCCGCGATGCATGTTCTCGAATAGCCGCCATAATATCTTCGGTAGACGGGCCAACTGGCTTTCCTTCTTTACAAAGCTCCTCACGATGGCGTTCTAGTTGCGCCACATCTCCCAATCCCCACCCTGTTTTAATCGTGGAGGGAAACTTCTTACCCGCACAAAAATCTGCCATGGTATAGGTCGGTTTGGGGGTGATGATAGCAACTCTGCCGTCTACAGAATTTCCAGATAGAGATGGCGGTGTCTGTGCTTCTATATTCCCTATTCTTATCACGGTGATTTTGTTTTTTACGACATCACTTCGCCATTGGTCCTCTTGTGCTGGAGTTATCATAGTAAAGATCGATAGTATGGAAAATGCTAGTATTCTCATGGCTACTCCTTAGAAAAACTTTCTGGTTTAGCTAACTGAAAATTTGTTATTTTCCAAGAAGATGCGTTTTCGAGAGCAACCACTACCCGGTATTCTTTATCATCAATCCGTTCTTCTCTCGAATCCTTGTGGTTGACCACGCCACTGCGCTTTACCAAGAAATCTATTTCATACTTCTGAGTATTCTCATCCACGATTCCATTAATTTGATCTAGAATCTTTATTTCCCCATCAATCCAGTTCTTATCCAGGCGAGATTTTTCTGTGGAAATCACTTTCTGGCAAAATTCACATTCCGGTGATGAATGCTCCTCCCAATAAGATGTATCTCCAGTTTTGAGCATATAAGGGTAGTAAAGAACAAAATGTTCAGCAACAGAAATTGCATCAGCACGAGGGTCTCCTGTGAGAACTGGTTCAAGAGGTCGATCGAGTTTCGGACGTGGCGGGACCTTGTGTTCCTCGTTTTCTTTCACAGCCTTGTCTGCAGTAGTCTGAGTTTCCTTTTGTTCCGTTGCAGGAGTACACGCAGTCAAACAACATAAGCTTGCAAGCAAAATTCCAATCACACGCTTCATTTCTATCCAAACTCCTTAGTGCTGTTAAGATTTTGCAAAAAATCATCATTGATGTGCACTACAAATCTAACAATTATGGAAGATTTCGCGCGAAAGTTATCCACAACCATTATTTTGCTTGAAATGACTACCTTCCAACCAGATAATTCACAGTACCCGTTCCTTAAAAAGCGGCATAGAAAGCAGCAGTGCCGTATATGAGACTGCTGTTCTCCTGGGCGCCGATCGAACGCCAATCACATCGATACAAGCCAGGTTCACCCGCCCTTTGGGCCTTGTATCATCTAGCTTCCCCTGCCACACAAGAAAAGTCCCTCGGATCTCAACATTTCAGTTGAAAATCCGAGGGACTTCACAACGTGCCCCCGGCAGGACTTGAACCCGCGACCAAAGAATTATGAGTTCCCTGCTCTAACCATCTGAGCTACAGGGGCAACGGAAACTATCGTACCGAAAAGTTACGGATATCAAAAATCGGACGCCTCATCAATCTGCTTCATCGTATGCTCGGCGCGTGGCCTCTAACTTCATGAGCATCTCAAACAGCTCGTTTTGCCGCGGAGAATCAGCATCTATCATACGCATTTCACGCCGTAAATCGGCGATTTGATGTACAATGCCTTGCCGAATCAATGAAAGAATAATCCCGCGAACATACGGCCATGGTTCCTTCTCATCGTTTTCAGGCAACGGCTCCACAGCAAACTGACGCACAGCATTCTTCACCAGATCATCCGCTTGATTTTCCACTTGCTCCACGAACCATGTGCTCGCACGGTTAGAAGCATCCGTCTGAGGCATTCCAGCGGCAGAAAGCTGATCGAATTTAACAACGTAAGCGCTCACTCCCCCGGCGGCACTGATGGCATCAAAAACACTTTGGTGGATCGGCGTACGGAAGGTTCGTGATGGGATCTGATCAGCCAACGCAGCAGCAGCCATACCTGGCAACTGCAGCATGACTTCAAGCGCCTGGCGTTCTACTCGCGCCACAGGATCACGCACAAGATTACGCGGTTCTAAAACAGGTTGCGGCCGTGGAACTTCGTCAGGTTCAACCGGCCCAGCATAACGTGCAGAACGCCCAGCCTGCCGTACCGAATCACGCACAAGCGCCTCATCCATTCCTAGCCAGCCAGCAAGTTGCCGGGAGTATTCGGATTGCAACACGCGATCACGGATTTGTGCAACGATGGGGGCGGCGGCGCGCAGCCCCGCCGCCCGGCCCTCCACGGTTCGCAACGGCAACTGATCCAGCAAGGATCTAATAGCGAATTCGAACAGTGGCCGCCGCCGAGCGATCAGATCCCGAACGGCCGCATCGCCGCCGGCCATCCGCAGTTCGCATGGGTCCATTCCGCCTTCAGATACGGCCACGAAGGTTTGGGCGGCGAAGCTTTGGTCTTCTTGGAAGGCGCGGAGGGCGGCTTTTTGGCCGGCCGCATCCCCATCGAACGTGAAGATGACTTCTCCCCCGAACGCGCGCCCGTTGCTCATCATCACCCCAGCTGCGGGGTTGGCAGAATCGCCCATGAGGCGCCGCACGATTTTGACGTGTTCTGATCCGAATGCGGTGCCGCAGGTGGCTACGGCGTTTTTGACGCCGGCGATGTGTGCCGCCATCACATCGGTATAGCCTTCAACGACTACGATGGCGCGTTCGCTTGAGATGGCTTTTTTGGCTAAATCTAGGCCATATAGCACACCGGATTTCTTGTAGATCATGGTTTCTGGCGTGTTGAGGTATTTTGGCCCTTGGTCTGATTCGAAGAGTTTTCGGGCACCGAAGCCGATTGGATCGCCGGTTATCGATCGGATCGGCCACATCACGCGTCCACGGAAGCGATCGTAGAGCCCGCGTGTTTTTTGGGAGGCCAAGCCTGAGGCGGAGATTTCTTTGTCGGAAAATCCACGACGACGTAGTTCCGTCAGCAACCCGTCCCATGAATCAGGCGAGTATCCTACCCGGAATTCTGCGATCACGTCTGGGCTGAATCCACGTTCGGCTAACATCTTGCGGGCGGGCTCCCCGGCGTCGGTTGCTAGTTGTTGCACGTAGAATTCTTCGGCAACACGGTGTGCATCAATGAGCCGGGTTCGAGTGACGTCACGCGGGCCAGATTCTTCGCGTTTGTTACCGTTTTCTTCATATTCGATGACTACCCCGGCTTTGCGGGCCAGCAATTCGATGGCTTCTACGAACGTCACGTGTTCGATGCGTTCGATGAATGAGATGGCGTCCCCACCTTCGCCACACCCGAAGCAGTGCCAGCGGTTAACGTGTGGACGCACGTGGAATGATGGAGTTTTTTCGTCATGGAACGGGCATAGCCCTTTCATAGATCCGACGCCAGCGGTTTTGAGGGTGACGTATTCCCCCACCACGTCCTCAATGCGCGTCTTTTCGCGCACATCATCAATCACTGATCGTTTTATCATTCCCGCCATACCCTCCATCTTATCTGGCAAACGCTGATGCGTGGGATTTCACCGTTGGCAAGCAAGACCACAGATCCCCCGAATAGAATGAGCGTATGGGATTTTTTGACTTTATTTTTCCGGATGGAAAATCGCCTCAGCTCACCACTGCGCAGGCTTTTGCTGAATGCCAAGAAGGCGCACGCCTCATTGATATTCGGCCATTGTTGGATCGCAATAAGGGGTTCGCGGGCGGCAGTGAGCATATCCCTCAGGCTCGCTTGCTGCGGCCAGATTCGGGCTTGTCTAAAGACGAACGGCTGATTCTTTTGTGTGCAGACGGTGAAACCTCCCTGCGGGTGGCAGCCTCGATGAAGCGCGCCGGCTTCAATGCAATTTCTGTTCATGGCGGCCTAGATAGCTGGCGGCGATCGGGTCTTCCCTATATCGATCCGCGTTCTTAATCTGGCTGTTTCTGCATGAGGGCGGGGATGTATCGAACCCGATACATCCCCGCCCAACATGTTATAAGCGTAGCCGCCTTTACTTCTTCTGAACGTACTTCAGGGAGTCAAGGGTAACTGCTGCCAAGATGATGATGCCTTCGAATACGAACTGGAGGTTGGTATCGATGCCCAGGATGGTGAGCGAGTAGGTCAGACCGGTGAAGATCATGACACCAACAACCACGCCGGAGATTCGGCCGATACCACCGGTGAACGATACGCCACCAACCACACAGGCTGCGATGGCGTCCATATCCCAACCTTGGCCGTAAGCGGCCGAACCGGAACCGAACATACGAGCGGCCTCCAGCCAGGATCCGAAGCCGTACAGGATACCTGCAAGGATGAAGGCCCCCATGGTTACTTTGAATACGGAGATACCGGAAACGGCTGCTGCTTCAGGGTTACCGCCTACTGCGTAGAGGTTCTTGCCGAAGGTTGTTTTGTTCCAGATGAACCACACAACAACGGTGGCTGCAACAGCCCACAGGATGATGGTTGGGAATCCGGAAACGTTTGGCACGATCATGTTTGGAATATCGGGTTCGATGGCGCCGAAGCTGACGCCCTTGGTTGCGTAGGTAACCAGACCGAAAATTATGAGCATATTTGCCATGGTGGACACGAATGGGTGCATCTTAAACCGTGCGGTAAAGAAGCCGGCGATCATTGTGAACAGCGTGGTGGCGATAATACAAGCGATCAGTGCGAAGATGATTCGCCCGCTCAACGGCATCCAGGTGAAGTCGAAGGCGTACCCGAACACACTTCCAGTGTTCGGCCCCTTGTGCATGATCACGGTGGCGATCACCATGCCCATGCCTACCATTCGTCCGATAGACAAATCGGTACCAGTGAGCAGGATCAGCCCGGCCACGCCAAGTGCAAGGAACATGCGTGGCGATGCCTGCTGCAGAATGTTGAGCACGTTTTGGGTGGTGAAAAGATCAACGCTCTTGGTGATCGGAGCCAGGATTGCTAGCGCGATGAAGATCAGCACGATAACAATGTAGAGGCCGTTTTTGAGCAGGAATTGGCGGCGATTGAAGGAGTACCGGTAGTTTTCGAGTTTCTGCGCGAACGATTGCTTCATGGTGAAGTTGGAGTTCCGCAGCAGATCGATCATGTGATACTTTTCAGAAATGGCCGCGTGGCGTCGGTCTTTTGCAGCTTGGAATTTTTGCTGCATGTTGACTTTGGCGTCGTATTGCTTGTTTTTGTAGACGAAGTTTTCGTCTTTGATTTCTTGGTGTAGATCTGGGCCGCCGCTCTTGTTGAGTTCGCGAAGGGTTTGTTCGTGTTCGCGCTTGAGTTCGTCGAGTTGCTTTCCGTATTCGACTTTGGCGAGTTTCTTTTCTTCGCGTACGCTTTCGTCTACTTTGTTGAAGTATTGCTTGTCGAAAGTGCGATCGAGGTACGTTTCGGCTTCAGCGACCAGCTGGGTGATGCGTCCTCGGTTTTTGGATTGGACACGGCGCGCTTCGGCAAGTTCGGCTTCGTCTTGCTTGCGTAGGTTTGCGCGTTCTTCTTTAGTCAAGGTGCGGTCCGCTTTGAGGTTGCGGAGTTGGTGCTGGAGCCGGGTGACTTTGGTGGTGCCGTCTTCACGCAACGTATCGATTTCGTTTTGGATGGCGCCCACGTGGTCTTTGATCGGCGCGAGAAGTTGTTCTTCCTTTTCATAGGTGAGGATAGTCATTGCTGTTCCTTTACAGATACTTTGCGCTGAGCCGCAGGAGCTCTTCTTGGTTGGTTTCTTTTGTATTGACGATTCCTGCGAGCTTGCCGGCAGACATGACGCCAATTCGGTTTGTGATTCCGAGGATTTCAGGCATTTCTGAGCTGACGAGGATGACCGTTTTTCCTTGCTTTGCCATCTTGATGATCAGTTCGTAGATTTCATATTTTGCGCCGACGTCGATGCCACGAGTTGGTTCGTCCATCATGAATACTTTTGGCTCGCGTTCCAGCCAGCGGCCGAAGATCACTTTTTGTTGGTTTCCACCAGAGAGCGCGGAGATGAGTTCTTCTGGCCCTGTCGTTTTGGTGTGCATCGTGCGAATCTCTGCCACGGTTGCGGCTTGCATCTTGCGATCAGACAGCGAGAGGTTCTTTTTGTAGGCAGGCAGGTTGGCAATTGTTGTGTTGAAGGTCAGATCGCCCTTCATAAACAGGCCGTCAGCTTTGCGTTCTTCGGTGATGAGTGCGAATCCAGAATCGATGGCTTCGCGTGGCTTGTTGAAGTTCATGAGTTTGCCACGGTAGTAGACGCGCCCGGTTGCGCGGGTTCGTACGCCAAAGATTGTTTCGAGCAGTTCGGTCCGCCCAGCACCAACAAGCCCGTACAAACCAAAAATCTCCCCTTCACGTACGTCAAACGAGATGTCCTTGATATATGGGGCAAACTTGGTTGAGATGTGGTTAATGGAGAGGATTGGTTCGCCTGGCATGTTATCGACGTCCGGGTACCGGTTATCAAGCGAACGCCCAACCATCGCGGTGATGAGCTCATTCATGTTGGTATCGGCCGTATCTTTGGTCATCACCAGTTTGCCGTCACGCAGAACAGAAACTTGATCGCAGATGTCAAAGATTTCGTCCATTTTGTGCGAAATGTACACAAGGGATATTCCGTTTTCTTTGAGTTTTCGCATCATATCGAAGAGTTTGCGCACTTCGGGTTCGGTGAGGGACGACGTCGGTTCGTCCAGAACGATCACACTGGAACGGTACGAGATGGCTTTAGCGATTTCGCACATCTGACGCTGGGAAACGGACATCTTGCGCATCGGTTGAGTCAGATCGACTGTCATGCCAAGCTGGCGGAACAGATCGGCGGCTTCTTTGCGCATACGGTTTTCGTCGATCGTGCCGATGGCTGTTTTCGGGTATCGGCCGAGGAACAGGTTGTCAACAACGGATCGTTCAAGTGCCTGGTTGAGTTCTTGGTGAACCATGGCGATACCGTTTTCAAGTGCTTCTTTCGGCCCTGAGAAGGCAACTGGACGCCCATCGAGCATCACTTCGCCTTCGTCCTTTTGGTAGGTTCCGAACAGGCACTTCATCATGGTGGATTTGCCTGCACCATTTTCACCCATGAGGCCGATGATGGATCCGCGTTTGACGTCAAAATCAATGTGGTCCAACACTTTGTTGCGACCGAATGATTTTGACATGCCACGGATAGTCAATACAACTTCTTCGTTACTGTCTGACATTGACGTTTTTCTTTCTGAGAATGGGGCAATCAGGATAAGACCTCATTGCCCCATTCACTTATGTTCAAAGTTGAACAGATGAATCACAAATTACTGGTTAAGGAGTGAGGTGTAGGACGATGCATTGTCAGTCTTGACCATGTTGATCGCGAATGCATCGTAGGAACCTGGGTTTCCTAGACGGTTGGTGATGTTGGATTCTGTCTGTCCATCGCCACCGATGTATTCAACGTCAAGGTTGAGTAGCTTATCGTACTTTTGAAGAAGTGGCTGGTAGGTGGATCCAAGGAAGTTATCTGCGGAATTGTAGATGTCCAACCAGACTTTCTTGGTGTCCGCCTTAACCTGCTTGGAGACTGGTTCGTAGGTGACGGTGGAATCGAGGAATTTCTTGTAGTTGTCTGCATTAACTGCCACGTTCAGAGCGTAGAAGGAACGTTCTGATTCTACATACTTGTAATCTTCATCGGAGAGGACGTTTCCGGCTTCGTCAGCCTTGGAGATGCCTTCCATGATGTCTTTGCCATCAAGGGAGTTACGAAGAACACGCAAGGTGAGGTATGCCTGGACATCAGCGTGCTGGGATATGGTGCCGCCGTAACCATCAGCGATTGCGGCAACAGCATCCGAGTTGGCGTCGTATCCAAACGTTGGCACCTTGGCCGATTTAGCCCACTTGTTAAACATGGCCATACCCATGCCGTCATTGTTGGAGATAACAAGATCGATTTGATCGTTGAACTTGCCGCTCCATGCGGTGATGGTATCGCCAGCGGTACCGGCATCCCACGTTGCACCGGCGCCCGTCTTCATTTCCTTGGAAGCAAGTTCAACAACCTTGAAGGAACCAAGTTCGCCTTCCTTCACAGCGTTTGCGTTGGTTTCGGTTGGATCGGAGAGGATCGCTCCACCTTCTTCAACTGCAGTACCAAGTGCCTTACGAACACCGCGGGTACGTGCGATGGAATCGTTGTGTCCTACATCGCCAATTGCCAGAACATAGCCAATCTTGCCATCGCCGTTGCGATCGATCGAATCCTTGTGCTTTTCGATGAATTCGGCAACCATTTTTCCTTGGAGTTCTGCACCTTGGGAGGCATCGAAGCCAACGTAGTACGTCTTATCGTTGAAGTTCAGCGCGTCCTTATCTAGTTCGCCAGTGGACGAGTTAGATGGCTGACGGTTGAACCAGACTAGTGGCTTCTGGTTGTTTGCTCCGCTATTACCGGCCGATGTGCTTGGCGCACTGGAACCACCTGCACACGCAGAGAGTGCCAGGAGGCTTCCTAGCGAAACAGCAATAACCTTCTTCATGTTTTTCATGTTGGACCTTTTCTAGTGTCTCCATTGACATAGTGATGCGTATAAAAGCACGTCATCGTGCATATCACGCATCTAGCTCTTCAAAGGATACAGAATTGATCTAGGTCATAGCAACACGAGAGAAGATCAGTGACGTAGCATTCCGCAGTAGCGGGAATGCCAGCTTCGCGCAGATTGATCGGTAAGTGACGCAATCTGATCCACAATCACCCGCAGTTTCGCGTTCTCATCTGCCGCGTTGCGCCACAGTTCAAGGAACATGGGTTCCAGACGATCTTCTGGGTTTTCCGTGAGAGCATCCATCAGATCGAAAAGAATCGTGCGCTGTTCGAAGTACGGCGCTTCGAGTTCTCGCGGAGCCATGACGTAGTGCACAGCTATACCTTTCACGAACAGGATTTCGAGCGCGGTTTCCCGTGGGACGACGACGTTTCCGCCGTAACGTACCAACGGTTCTGGATGAATCTCCCGGGTTGCGTCAGTGACTGCCGAAATGAACCGGCCGATCAGATCCGATGTGTAGTCTTTCAGGCCAGCCATGTCACGCTGTAATCCAAGGTATTCACGCGGCCACGCCTCCATGGAAAGCACGCGCTGGCCGGCGGCGGCGAGTTCGTCTACCGAACACGATGGCTTATACCAGTTCAGTGTTGATTCAACGACTTTGGCAATTTCGGCATCATTCGCTACAGAAAGAACGCTCGGGTGAACATAGCCAGAAAAAACACCATCTTCTACGTCATGCACCGAATAGCCGATATCGTCAGCTAGATCCATCATTTGCGCTTCAGCAGAGCGTGCAGTTCCATGATCTTGGTGAGCCCATTTGAATGCTGCAACGTCGTCGTCATACGCCCCAAACTTAGGTGAACTCTCCCCTTTCGGACCCGCAAAACGAGTCCACGGATACTTCACGGTGGCGTCCACGATCGCGCGCGTCAGGTTGAGGCCGGCTGGGCGGGCGTCGTCGTGGAATCGCTTCGGCTCAAGCCGCGTGAGAATACGAAGCGTTTGGGCATTTCCTTCAAAACCACCAAACGATACCGCAAGCTCATCAAGCGCCTGTTCCCCATTGTGACCATACGGAGGATGCCCCATGTCATGGCACAAACACGCGGTTTCCACGATATCTTCATCGGCACCCAAATTTTTCGCCAAAGAACGGCCAACCTGCGCAACTTCCAACGAATGAGTGAGGCGTGTACGGATAAAATCGTCAGACTCTGGCCCCATGACCTGGGTTTTCGCACCAAGGCGGCGCAATGCGGCCGAATGCAAGACGCGAGCCCGATCACGTTCGAAATCAGTTCGTGCGGTACTCTTAATTCCTTCGCTCAACCAGCGTTCTTTGTCACTTGCAGTGTAGGCTTGATTCACAGAACCTACCCTACCTTTCAGGACGCTAAGGACACCATGAGCAACACTGAGTTGGACACAGGTGAGACACCTGCCACGCCTCGCAAAGACGCGGTCACTGTTATCCGTTCAACCCCGTCCCCTGCATGGGGAATGCACGCCGTGTGGTATCACGCGTCTGCAGAAGAAGCTGCTACCACTGAACTCATCTTGGACTTAATCTCCACGATGGCACGAATCGGCGCCACCGTAATCACGATTCCTGGAACGCTTGATCGCATCTCGCTCACCGATATCATGGCTAAGGCTAAAAAACGTCAGGTACGGATTCTTCCTGATATTTCACAACTTCACGATGCCCATGATGCGGTGTCAACGTGGCTAGAAGCGGGCGCCTGGGGTGTGGAGCTCGGTGCTCACTGCGTTAATTCCCACGTGTCTCACATCGGCGATCTCACAATTGGGCAACTTCAAGCTTTCGTGTCTATCGCCCATGAAGATGCCGTCCTATCGCTTGGGATCAACGGGCGTTCCCCTGCAGATTTTGCTGAGCTATCCAACCAAGTCCACGATGCCTACGTTCATATCGTTCGTAGCCGCCCGCTCAGCTTCCCGCTGTCAGCCTCCAACTTCGGCCCGCAACTCATCCAACTCTATCGGCTGTTCAACTCTGCCGGCACATTGCCCGCCTGGGATTTGAGCGGCAAATCTATCTACGCAGCAGCCGGGTACATATCCCCTACAGCTATAACCTTAATGACCCTGGCGTTACCTGGCATTATTCACATTGATAGAGAAACAACCGAAATTCCATCATCGATTCGCCACATGCTCCGGTTACGCAACGCTTCCAGCATCACCAACGGCAACATCGGTTTAGATCAGTCCCGTGCAGATCACGGCATCGTACGCATCTTTGTGGATGATATCGAAGTTCGGATCAACTTTGGCACCACACCTGATCTTCTCCCAGCCGATTCTCGTATACTCGCCATCTCAACTGCTGAATTACAGGATCATGGTTCCTTCCTGCTCCCGGCCGGCGAAGTGGCGTGGCTCCGGGCATAATGCCGGAGCCACGCAGATAGGGTGTCGATAAGGTTAAGGTTTCACCCGCCGGAAGTATTCACTTCGGCTTCATGGATCTTTGCTTGTTGCTCTGGTGTTAATTCATGGGAATCTAGCCAGAATTCGGGCAAGTGCGGGCGTTTAGCGCCACCTGCGCGGCCGCGGGGGCCTTCCGCAGCATCCGGGAACGGCTGATCCAAATCCAACGTATCCAGCAAGTCACGCAACTGTTCAACCGATTCGATCAGACCAAGCTGGTGGCGCATCTGGCCACCAACCGAAAACCCACGCATATACCAGCCAACGTGCTTACGCAGTTCGCGCATTGCACGGTGTTCATCACCAAAGTGAGCCACCGAAAGTTCACCGTGGCGCACAATAATATCCGCCACCTCACGTAACGATGGCCGATAACGAGCATCCGAACCATACGATGCCGCGACCAAATCGAAAAACAACCACGGGCGCCCCTGGCACCCACGGCCAACACAGACCCCATCTGCCGCAGTGTGAGCCAACATACGTGCGGCATCTTCTGCTTCAAACACATCACCATTACCGAAAATCGGCAGATTCGATGTAGCTTTCAATTCCCGAATGTAATCCCACTGCGCCTGGCCAGAATAATGCTGCTCGGTTGTCCGCGCGTGTAGAGTTAAGGCCGATATCCCGGCGTCTTCACTCATTTTAGCGACGTCACGGAACGTCGTATGATCGTCGTCGATACCAATCCTAAACTTGGCCGTTACAGGAATCGTGTGAGTACGCCCCGCTTCACGCGACGCGCGTTCCGACGCCGCAACCGCGCCCGTTACGATATCCGAAAACAACTGATGCTTCCACGGCAACGCGGAACCGCCGCCCTTGCGCGTGACCTTCGGAACAGGACACCCAAAATTAATATCAATATGGTCTGCCCAATCTTCCCGAACCAAAATCTCAACTGCAGCCGCAATGTTCTTCGGCTCAACGCCATACAACTGAATTGAACGCACCGGATCGGCCGGATCAGGCTGAATCATAGTCAGCGTCTCAGGAACACGTTCAATCAACGCGCGTGACGTAACCATCTCGCACACATACAAACCCGCATGCGAAACCGTACCCGTGGTATGCCCACTACCAACCTCAGTAACCCCAGCAGCACGTGCTCCTGCTTCACCAAACTCGCGGCACAACTGACGGAACGGCGGATTCGTCACCCCCGCCATCGGAGCCAAAATAACCGGAGATTCCAACGTAACTTCACCAACACGAACGCTCATTTAGTCTTCGTCTCGTTTCTTCGCAGGGGCTACGGGAGCAAAAACACAGGCTATCGCAGTCGTCATCGGAATCGCAAGAACCAACCCAATCGACGCCACAAGCGTACGAATAATCTCCTCCGCAACCTGACCAATCATCAAAAAGTCCACCACGCCACGATCAACAAGCGACGCACTCATCAACAACGGCAACGCAGAACCAATATAGGCAAACGCAAGCGTATACACCGTAGACGCAATATGATCACGGCCAATAACCATCGCCTGCCCAAAAATCTTAGCCCGGCGCGCCTGCGGATTCGCAGCGTGAAGCTCCCACACAGTAGAAACTTGAGTGATCGTCACATCATTCAACGCACCCAAACCAGCCAAAATAATCCCGCACAACAAAATCTGATCCATGCGCAAATACCCAAGCTGACTAAACAACGCCACCGATTCTTCACCAGAAACGCCAGTCAAATGCGCCGAATCAATCGCAAACCAGGCAACCACACCCGTAATCACCAAACCACCCAACGTGCCAAGCACCGCTGTTGTGGTACGAATCGATACGCCATGCGCCAAATAAATCGACGTAAACATCATCGCGGCAGCACCCACCAGCACCACCAGCAACGGAGGCTTACCCGCCATCAACGCCGGCAACATGAAAAAGCCAACCACGGCTAGTGATACGCCCAAGCCCGCCACAGCAGCCAACCCTTTACCTCGGGCTACAACCGCCACCACCAGCACGTATAGCGTTACAAGGATCCAGACGGGGATTGTGCGCACAAAATCAACAAACACATACGGCGTATCCGTATCAACAAGGCCAGGAGAAAAAATCGCCTTAACCTTATCCCCCACATCAAGGCCGTTCTTCACATACTCATATGGAACATGGAGACCAACTTCCACCCCATCCACCAGCATTTTCACTGGCGTTTGGCGGCTGGCATCTGTGGCGCCAATCGAACTGATCTCACCGATTACTTGCGATGCGCCCGGCGCGAATTCAATCTGTGACCCAATCGGAGAACCGCCCCGCGGCCACAACAAAAACAAGCCAATAAGCGTAAGAATCGCCAACGGAACCACAACGGAGGCCAACGATAGGCTGACTCGTTTGCGATCCGCAGGAGAAAGATCCAATCGGCCTGAATGCGAATGCGAATGGCTGGTGGGGAGTTCCTCCCCACCAGCCAAAGAGTGACTAGCAGCCAATGAGCTTTCCTGCCAAGTAGGCTTCCACTTCCGCAAGTGGGATACGAACCTGTTCCATCGTGTCACGATCACGGATGGTCACAGCCTGATCCTCTAGCGAATCGAAATCGACAGTCACACAGAACGGTGTGCCGATTTCATCCTGGCGGCGGTAACGGCGGCCAACCGCACCGGCATCATCGAAATCAACATTCCAGTGCTTGCGCAACTTCGCAGCCAACTCACGTGCCATCGGCGAAAGATCTGCCGAACGTGACAATGGCAGAACTGCAACCTTCACAGGAGCAAGGCGTGGATCGAGCTTGAGCACGATACGCTTATCAACTCCGCCCTTAGTGTTTGGAGCTTCATCTTCTGTATAGGCTTCAGTGAGGAAGGCCATAAGTGAACGAGTCAAACCGGCAGAAGGTTCCACCACGTACGGCGTATAACGTTCACCTGTTGCCTGATCGAAGTATTCAAGCTTCTTACCAGAAGCTTCGCTGTGCGACGAGAGATCGAAATCAGTACGGTTTGCAATGCCTTCGAGTTCACCCCATTCAGAACCCTGGAAGCCGAAACGGTATTCAATATCAACCGTGCGCTTGGAGTAATGGGAGAGCTTTTCCTTCGGGTGCTCGTACAGGCGCAGGTTCTCACGTGAGACGCCCAAATCTTCGTACCATGCAAGGCGAGCATCAATCCAGGACTGGTGCCATTCTTCGTCTTCGCCCGGCTTCACGAAGAATTCGATTTCCATCTGTTCGAATTCACGGGTACGGAAAATAAAGTTACCTGGGGTAATTTCGTTGCGGAACGACTTACCAACCTGGCCGATACCAAATGGCGGCTTCTTGCGTGCAGCAGTGACGACGTTAAGGAAGTTAACGAAGATACCTTGAGCGGTTTCCGGGCGCAGGTAGTGCAAGCCTTCTTCATTATCCACTGGCCCAAGGAAAGTCTTCAATAAGCCAGAGAACGGCTTAGATTCGGTCCACTGACCACGAGTGCCACAGTTCGGGCATGCCACATCAGACATCGAAACCTCTGATTCTGCAACACCCTTCTTTTCTGCGTACTGCTCAATCAGATCATCTTCACGCAAGCGCTTGTGGCAGTGCTGGCATTCAATCAAAGGATCAGAGAAGGTAGAAACGTGACCTGATGCCACCCATACTTCACGCGGAAGAATAATGGAGGAATCAAGACCCACCATATCTTCACGCCCAGTAACATTAGCCTTCCACCATTGGCGCTTAATATTTTCCTTCAGTTCAACGCCCAACGGGCCGTAATCCCAAGCGGAACGAGTTCCGCCATAAATCTCACCACAGGGGAAGACGAATCCACGCCGCTTAGCAAGAGAAATAACATTATCGAGTCGCGATGGGGCCTGCTTGGCCATGCGGCTACTCCTTTCACATGTCTGCATCTGGATGATGCAGTAATCGTTTACATCCCCCATTGTACGTGTATCTTCACCCGAACTCGCCTTCCGTTCCCACCAATCCCATATCACGATAGTTAAAGGGAACACATTATGAGTTCATTAGGGCGCATGACTGATGGCAACTATTCTCAACTGGTGTTTAATAATGATTATGGCTATCAAAAACATCAGTAAAGTTATTGCAATCCTGAGCGCTTCTGCGTTCGCACTTGCCGGCTGTTCACATGCTGCTTCAGACAAGAGCGCATCAAACGGCAAGCTCTCCGTCACAACAAGCTTCTACCCACTCACCTACCTGGTTTCCGAAATCGGAAAGGATCACGTCAAGGTCACCGACCTTACTCCTCCAGGTGCTGACGCCCACGGGGTCGAACTCTCCCCTAAGGAGATCTCCGACATGCAAAAGTCGGATATCGTGTTCTACCTTGCAAAGCTCTCCCCTGCTATTGATGATGCAGTTGCTTCCTCCAAGTCCAACGCCATCAACATCGGCGATTCCGTTCACCTCCTGAAGAATGAAGAAACCGGCGGCGAACACGAGCACGAAGGCCACGATCACGAACACGAACACGAAGGCCACGATCATGACCACGCCGATCACGATCACAAGGCAGAAGGCCACGAACACGAGCACGAAGGCCACGATCATGACCACGCCGATCACGATCACAAGGCAGAAGGCCACGATCATGACCACGCCGATCACGATCACAAGGCAGAAGGCCACGAACACGAGCACGAAGGCCACGATCATGACCACGCCGATCACGATCACAAGGCAGAAGGCCACGAACACCACCATGATCACGGCATCTACGATCCACATTTCTGGACCGATCCAGAGCGTATGGCAGATGCAGCAGAAGCAATTGCCAAGACCTTAAGCGAAAAGGACCCTTCACACGCAAAGGACTTCAAGGCAAACTCTGAAGCACTCGTGAAGCGCCTAACCGAGCTCGATAAGAAGTTCGAATCCGCATTCGCTGGCACATGCGAAACCAAGTCATTCGTTGTAACCCACGCAGCATTTGGTTACCTCGCTCACGAATATGGCCTCAAGCAGATCGGCGTTGCAGGTATCGATCCTGAATTCGAACCATCACCAGCACGTATCGCTGAAGTGAAGAAACTGGTTGAACACGAAAAGATCAACACCATCTTCACTCCCACCACAGGTGAAGCAAAGGTTGCTGAAACCGTTGCCAAGGAAACTGGTGCAAAGTTCGCCGTGTTGGACGTTGCAGCCACTGCAACTGACGCTTCCACCGATTACATCGCTATGATGGAGAAGAACTTGACTGCTCTTTCCGACTCCATGAGGTGTACAAAGTAACACTATGACTAGCCCAGCCGTTAGCGTCCGAGATCTGCACGTAAAACTTGGTGGGAATCCAATCCTCCATGGCATCGATCTTGATATTGATACAGGATCCACCGTTGCGATACTCGGCGTTAACGGCTCGGGAAAGTCCACCCTTATCCGAGCCCTTGTTGGAGCCATTCCTCATTCTCAGGGAAAAATCCATCTTTTCGGTCAACCACTGGGCCGTAAAACACAGTGGCAACGAATTGGTTATGCTCCACAGCGCGTCACTAGCGTTTCCCATGTCCCGGCAACAGCTCTTGAAACTGTCATGTCTGGTTTCATTCATGGATGGAAATTCTGGCTTCCAAAGTCTGCACGAAGCCGTGCCATGGAAGCCCTCGCAACGGTTGGCCTCGCACACCGAGCACACGAATCAGTCCAAACTTTTTCTGGCGGACAGCAACAACGTGTGCTGATCGCACGAGCTCTTGTACGAAACCCCGATCTTCTTGTACTAGACGAACCCTTCGCAGGTATCGATTCTTCTTCTCGTGCTCACATTATCGGCACCCTTACAGCCCTCCGCGCTTCTGGCACCACAATTGTTATGGTGCTTCACGATATCTACAACCTTGATTCCATCATCGATCAAGTCCATATCGTTGCCGAAGGCCGGCTCCAAAAAACCGATCAAACTCTTGTTGCCCACGTCGATCCACTAGCCTGCGAATGCGAGGACACCCATGCTTGATTTCCTTTCATCGCCATTGATGGTGCGTGCGATTATCGTTGCCGTTCTGGTAGGCCTTGCAGCTCCGGTTGTTGGTACTTACTTGGTCCAACGCCGTCTCACGCTTTTGGGTGATGGCATTGGGCATATTGCTCTCACAGGTGTTGCGATGGGCTGGTTGGCTGCAAACGCAGCAGATGCAGCAAATAGAGACGCTTGGGCAGTTCCTGGTGCAATCATCGCCTCGATCTTGGGTGCGCTCTTAATCGAATGGATGCGCAACCGCGGCCACTCCTCCGGTGATGTGGCACTTGCTCTTGTTTTCTATGGAGGCATCGCAGGAGGCGTTATCCTCATTGGGATTGCCGGCGGCACCACGTCGAACCTCACCTCGTACTTGTTTGGCTCCATTTCCACTGTTACAGAATTAGACGTTCTCCTCACAATAATCCTCTGTGTTGTCATTGGTTTTATTGGCTTAGGACTCCGCCCAGCACTGTTCGTTTTGTGCCACGACGAAGAACATGCACGTGCCTCCGGTCTCCCAACTGTTTTTCTCTCAGCATTGATTGCTGTAACCGCAGCACTCACAGTTTCCGTTGCGATGCGGGTAGTTGGCGCACTCCTCGTGTCAGCTCTGATGATCATTCCCGTGGCGATCTCTCACATGATTTCAGAATCATTCCGTGCCACGATGCATATCGCAATGGCGATCGGCGTCGTCGTCGCAACAAGCGGACTCATCACAACCTACTACTACCCGTGGTCCCCCGGCGCAACCATCGTTCTCTACGCTGTGACCCTTTACCTTCTTGTAGCAATCTTCCGTCCCGCTATACTAGGTGTGCTAGGCCAAATACGGCGAAGGGAACGCAACTAGATCATCCCCTCGCTCCACGACACACCAAAAGGGGACACATATGAAACGCATGACGAAACAACGTCAAGCAATCTGGGAACTTTTACGCACTGAAAAAAATTTCCTCTCCGCTCAAGAAGTCCACGATCTTCTCGATCAATCCGGCGAATCCATCGGGCTCGCCACCGTGTATCGGAACCTCCAAGCGCTAGCGAACAACGGTTCTGTTGATGTTCTCCGTCTTGAAAAATCAGAAACCCAACTCTTCCGCTACTGTGCAGAAAACGTTCACCACCACCATATTGTGTGCCGTTCATGCGGAAAAACAGTCGAAATATCTGGTGCAGGAATTGAAGAGTGGGCTGATGGAATCGCAGACGAACATGGCTTTACCCGCGTGTCCCATTCATTCGAAATTTTCGGGCTCTGTTCCGAATGTACCCTCAACGAAAACGAGTAGATGAAGAACCTAATCTCAGATATCACAACCTTCCTCTCAGAAGGCCCGTTCATTGCAGTGTTCGCCTTTCTGTGCGTCGTGATCTTTTTCCGAGCACAAGGCACATATTGGCTGGGGCGCTACGTGGCTCACGTCGTCTATTCTCAGGTGGGAAACCACGCCGAAAAACCGTGGTGTCAACGCTTCGATTCGTGGCTCACGTCCGAACGTATTGTGCGAGGAATTGATACTGTTCAGCGTCGTGGCTGGCCAGTGGTTACGTTTTCTTTCCTCACTGTTGGCTTCCAAACGATCGCGAATCTAGCTGCAGGAATTCTCCGAATGCCATGGATGCTCTACACTGCTGCCATGATCCCCGGCGGCATCGCATGGGCATCGATTTATGCAACGATTGGCTGGACTGTGTGGAAAGCTGCGATGGCATCGGCAACTGGATCTCCATGGGGTGTACTGGTGATAATCGCGATTCTTGGCATCTATGGGGTGTTTGTTATACGTCGGAAACGGGCTGGAGATGCGATCATTGATCATTCCACACATGATAACGTTGAGGAACCTAGCCATCTTGGTGAATTGGCAGATGCTCTTGCCAACGATAACGCCACAACAGTTCGGAGTGCACAATGATTGAAGAATTCGATGTCAGACTTCCCATCCAGCTTGGCCAGTTTGTTAAACTTGCAGGCCTCACAGAAACGGGCGGGCAGGCACGCGAAGTGATCCAGGAAGGCTGGGTTCGCGTCAACAACGAAATCAATACTCATCGTTCCGCCAAGTTAGCTGATGGCGATGTGGTTGACGTGCGTTACCCGAATGGCCCGCGTTTGATGGCTCGCGTCTGCGAAGCTTAATGCACATACGTTGTGGGGAGTGTTTCACAGATCTGTGAAACACTCCCCACTCGCACATCAGCCCTTTACTCCATCAAGAGGGCGTTCTTGCCCAGCAAAACACGTAGGTTGGAGAGCAACGACGGGTTGACGTTCACCTTGTACGAGTTGTGGAGTTGGACCACGGTTGTTTTCCCGAGTTGGCGCACGTGGATACGGATTGGCGCCTTTCCAGGGTATTGGGTGAGGACGTCTGAGAGGCGTTGCATCATGTCTTGCGTAAGCATACGTTCTGGGATTTGAATATCGAGCGGCGTATCTTCGGCAACGCCCGCAAGTTGTGGCACAGTCATCTCCATTGCGTTGAGCTGAACACCGCTATCGCGCACGGACATTCGCGCTTTGATCGTGACCACCGTATCCGGGATGAGGAAGTGAGAAACGGATTGGTAGGTTGCCGGGAAGAAGTTCACTTCGATTGATCCGGTGAAGTCTTCGATGGTTGCGGTAGCCCAGGTTTTTCCGTTCTTTTGTGAGATTCGGGTTTGGACCGAGGTGATGAGCCCAGCCACGGTGACCATTTGCCCATCCACCGGGTTTTCATCGTTTTGGATACCGAGCACGGTGTGGTCCGCTACCCTATCCAGGAACGCTTCGAGCCCCGAAAGTGGGTGATCGGACACGTAGAGTCCGAGCATGTCACGTTCGATATTGAGTTTTTCTTTCTTGTCCCATTCTGGTAAGTCTGGGATTTCCACGTTGAATGATTGGGCGATGGGGTTATTTTCGCCTAGCCCGCCGAAGAGATCGAATTGCCCGCCGGCTTCGTTACGTTTGACCGGTAGGACAGCTTCAATCGCTTCTTCGTGGATAGATACGAGCGCACGCCGCGAGTATCCGAGAGAATCGAACGCACCTGCTTTGATCAGGCATTCTACGGCACGTTTGTTGAGAACAGCGGCTGGCACTTTATCCAGGAAGTCTTGGAAGGACGTGTATTCGCCCTTTTCTTTTCGGGTTTCAATAATTCCATCGACGACGTTTTTGCCCACGTTACGTACGGAGCTCAAGCCCACTCGAACTTCGTTTCCAACAGCGGAATATACGTCCATTGATTTGTTCACATCAGGCACGTTGACACGGATCCCCATACGGCGCGTATCGGCCAGATATGTTGCCACCTTCGTTTTGTTGTTTTGGTTTGAGGTGAGCAACGACGCCATGTATTCACTTGGGTAGTGTGCTTTAAGGTAGGCGGTCTGGTATGTGACTAGTGCGTATGCTTCCGAATGGGACTTGTTGAACGCGTACTGCGCGAACGGAACGAGGATATCCCACAGTGTGTTGATACATTCGTCAGAATAGCCATGATCGCGCATGCCCTGGGCGAAGCCCTTGAACTGCTTTTGCAGAACATCTGCTTTCTTCTTGCCCATTGCTTTTCGCAGAATATCTGCTTGCCCAAGCGTGAAGCCGGCAAGTTTCTGCGCGATACGCATAACCTGTTCCTGGAACACGATCAGGCCGTGGGTATTACCCAAAATATCTTCGAGCGCGGTTGCGAGTTCTGGGTGGATTGGAGTTTTTTCCTGTAACCCATTCTTGCGCAGCGCATAGTTGGTGTGCGAATTTGCGCCCATTGGCCCTGGACGATAGAGCGCAGATACAGCGGAAATATCCGCGAAGGTATCTGGCTTCATCTGTTTGAGGAGTTGGCGCATGCCAGGAGAATCGAGCTGGAAGATACCGAGTGTTTCTGCACGGGCAAGAAGTTCGTATGTTTCCACATCATCTAGTGGAATTTCATCGATGTTCGGCGCTTCTTTACCGTTGTTTCGAATATTGGTGAGAGCGCCTTCGATCACCGTGAGGTTGGACAGGCCTAAGAAATCCATCTTGACCAGGCCCAATTCTTCACATTGTGGGTATTCGAACTGGGTAATGATCGCGCCATCTTGGAGGCGCTTCATGATTGGGATGACGTCAGTTAGTGCTGTGGATGACATGATGACGGCGCAGGCGTGAACACCTGTTTGGCGAGTCATACCTTCCAAACCAAGAGCAAAATCAAACACACGCTTTGCTTCCGCGTTTGAATCAACAAATTCGCGGAACTCCCCTGCTTCGTTATAGCGAGCCGCTTCCGGATTATAAATATCCTTCACAGCAATCGACTTGCCCTGAACATCTGGCGGTAACGCCTTGGTGAGCTGATCGCCCATCTGGAACGGCATACCAAGTACGCGGGCAGCATCTTTGAGAGCCTGCTTCGTTTTAATGGTTCCATAGGTGACAACCTGAGCTACCTTATCGGATCCATACTTTTCTTCCACGTATTTGATTACTTCATCGCGGCGCCTATCATCGAAATCCACATCGATATCAGGAAGGGAGACGCGTTCTGGGTTCAAGAATCGTTCGAACAGCAATTCGTGCTTGATCGGATCCAACTGCGTAATCTCAAGGGCATACGCCACCATCGAGCCTGCACCAGAACCACGCCCTGGGCCTACGCGAATACCGTTCTTCTTTGCCCACTTGATGTAATCGGACACCACCAGGAAGTAGCCTGGGAAGCCCATCGACGTAATAACCCCTACTTCATAATCGGCACGTTCTCGAACATGCGCCGGAACAGTACCGTTGTATCGTTTGAGCAGGCCAGCTTCCACTTGATTGATAAACCAAGAGGTTTCATCTTCACCAGGCGGCACTGGGAATTCCGGCATGTAGCTGATGCCATCGGCAGTAGTTTGGAACGAAACGTTACAGCGTTCGGCAACCACCAGCGTGTTGTCTATTGCTTCTGGAAGATCTTCGAACTGCCTGTGCATTTCTTCCGATGATTTGATGTAGTAGCCATCTCCATCAAATTTGAATCGATCTGGATCCATCAAGGTAGAACCCGAATTGATGCACAACATCGCATCCTGGATGTCACGATCTTCACGCTTGACGTAGTGCGAATCGTTAGTGGCAATCAACGGGGCACCGATCATGCGCGCAATTTTGAGAAGATCGTTTTGTACACGGCGTTCAATGTCTAATCCGTGATCCATCACTTCAACATAAAAGTTATCTTTGCCAAAGATATCTTGGAGTTCACCTGCGGCTTTGAGCGCTTCATCCCACTGCCCTAGGCGTAGCCTGGTTTGGATTTCGCCCGATGGGCAACCAGCAGTACCGATTAGCCCATCGTGGTACGTTTCCAAAAGCTCACGATCCATGCGTGGCCATTTGCCCATCTGTCCTTCTAGAGAGGCCAGAGAGTTCATCCGGAACAAGTTGTGCATGCCGGTGTTATTTTCTGACAGCAAGGTCATGTGCGTGTAAGCACCACGCGCGGAAACATCATCGGATCGTTGCGCTGGAGTTCCCCACAGTTGGCGTGTTTGATCGAAGCGGGATGTGCCGGGAGTCATGTAGGCTTCCAGGCCGATGATGGGCTTGATTCCCGCTGCGGTTGCAGCCTTATACATTTCGTATGCACCAAAAAGATAGCCGTGATCGGTGATTGCCACGGCAGGCTGTTCTAGGCGCGCCACTTCCGCCACGAGTTTATTGATTTTTGCGGCTCCATCGAGCAGCGAATAGTCAGTGTGAACGTGTAGGTGCGCAAAACTTTTTCCAGCCATGCCCCTAGTCTAATGACTGGCTCCCACACGTGTCTGGTTCACCCCACGTTGAGATTCACACACGGGATATTTTTAGGCACATATCCTTGTGTTCGATACCAGCATCGAGATAGATCTCATGATTGACGACGACGTAGCCCAGCTTTTCGTAGAAGCCGATGGCGTGCACTTGGGCTGAGAGTTCGATGGTGACTCCGGGATCGTCCCCAAACTTTTCTAACGCAATCTGCGCCAAATCGTCCATCAGAATAGGCCACAGAAAGATCTGATTCCCAGGTCAATCGTTCTACGCGGATCATAGGATTCCGTCTCGCATCGTATCGAGTGCATGCTGCAGATCTGCCGGATACGCCGATTCCACCTCAATATAGTGGCCTGTTCGTGGATGGTCGAACCCTAACCGAACTGCATGTAACCACTGACGCTCCAACCCAAGTTTCGCAGAGAGCCGCGGATCAGCACCGTACATGTCGTCTCCCACACACGGGTGCCGTAATGCGCTCATATGAACACGAATCTGGTGAGTACGCCCGGTTTCTAAGTGGACTTCTAGAAGGCTAGCACCGGCCATAGCTTCGATCGTGTCATAGTGAGTCACTGAATGCTTGCCGTCTGCACGCACTCCCATCTTCCACTGATGCCGGTGATCGCGCCCAATCGGTGCTTCCACCGTGCCGTTCATTGGATCTGGATGCCCTTGCACAAGTGCATGATAAATCTTGGTAACTGTGCGATCACGGAAAGCGCGTTTAAGCATCGTGTATGCCAATTCGGACTTCGCAACAACCATGGCGCCTGTGGTACCAACATCAAGCCGGTGAACGATACCCATACGTTCTTGCGGGCCTGATGTAGTGAGCCGGACCCCGGCTGCAAGCAAAGCGCCCAGAACATTAGGGCCTTCGAAGTTTTGTGATGCGTGGGCGGCAACGCCTACTGGCTTGTCTACCACAATGATGTCATCATCTTCGTAGAGCACCCCCATTCCTTCTACTGGGGTGAGCTCAGGTTCAACCGATGCCGGTGCAGGAATATTAATCATCACCATAGCACCCGCGTTCACTCGATCAGACTTTCCTGGGATCACCCCGTCAAGGTAGACATCGCCAGATGCAATCAGGTCGGCAATCCGTGACCGAGAAAGCCCAGTCATTTTAGCGAGCGCAGCATCCAACCGATCTCCCGCGAAGCCATCTGGGATGAAGTAGGAATTCATTACTTTTCCTCCTCCACAGTTCGCGCTTCCGGAGTACACAATTCGATGATCAGCATGACAACCACACCGATCACCAGCGCAATATCTGCCACGTTTCCAATAAACCAATCAGAATATTTGATGAAATCAACAACGTGACCGTTAGGAAAACCTGGCGCTCTAAATAATCGATCAATGAGGTTACCTAGTGCTCCGCCCCATATAACAGCGCCAGCTACAAGGAGCGAACGGGTGTGAACCTTACGAATCAAGAACGGCACACCCACCACGAAGAGAGACGCAACAATTGTGAACACCCATGTAGAGTCTTCTAAGAAAGAAAAGGCAGCACCTGGGTTGAATGAGAGCCGCAAGCTAAGAGCATCTCCAAGTATCTGGATTGTTTCGCCGCCAGATAAGGCATGCAAAGCCCAGACTTTAGAGGCTTGATCAAGGGCAACAACAATGGCGGCTACGATCGCCGCGAACATCACATTCTTTTTCGACACTCGGAAAGTCTACCAAACCTTACCGGTGGCCGATAACAACGATGCCGGCACGGGAACGTGCCGGCATCGCTATGCAAGAATAACTTACTGCTGGTTCGAATCCACGTTGTGGAGGAGGGATTCGAGGTAGCTCTTGAGACGAGTACGGTAATCGCGTTCGAAATCGCGAAGTTCTGCAATCTTGCGTTCGATGAGCGAACGCTCTTCTTCCAGCTTGGTGAGTGTACGGTTGTGAATGTCCTCAGCCTCGGTGACGATACGAACTTTCTCAGCTTCACCTTCAGCGATCAGGCGTTCGTTTTCTGCCTTGCCATCTGCAACGAACTTATCGTGCAACTGCTTGGCCATTGCCAAAACGGACGTTGCTTGGAAGGCTTCGTTATCACCAACGGACGCGAAAGATGTGGTAGAAGCAGGATCGGAAGGTGCAACTGCCGAAGCCTGTGGCCCAGCGATACCTTGAGCGTTCTCCAATTCAGTTACGCGAGCTTCTGCACGAGCGAGCTTTTCTTCAAGCTCAGTCTTTTCAGCGGTAAGCTTTGCGATAGTCTCAGCGACTTCATCCAAGAAGAAATCGACATCGTCCTGATCATAGCCTTCCGCGATGGAAGCGGGCTCCTTGAACTGCTTGTTTACGACATCTTGTTCAGTGAGCTGAGCCATTTTTCACCTCGTTAAAAAGTTTCTTGTACTCCGAATTGAGTACCTACCCGATAGATTACTAGAGGATTGCAGTGAGAGTGTAATTAAAATGAGATATTGCAGTATTTTCCATAGGACTAAAGCCCTACCGTCAACTGGTAATTCATCGTAAACCCGCCAAATTGCGCGATTTTAGACCTGTAAGAGAACAATCGCCAGATTTTGAAGCATACGCACCCCGATAAAGAGCACAATAAACCCAAGATCCAACGCCACGCCACCAAGGCGCAATGGAGGGATATACCTGTTAATTATTCGCAGTGGTGGATCAGTGAGCACATAAACCACATTAATGATCACAACAGCCGCACCAGCAGGTCGCCAATCACGCATGACCGACAACACAAGATCTACCACGACGCGGGCGAGCAGAACGAATGTATATAAACTACACGCCCAAATAATTGGATAGAGAATAAACGCCATTATCACCCAAAGTTATGCGGTTCGTCCGTACCCATCGCATCTAGCTTGACAGAGTGCGGAGTAAGCAAGAAAACGTCTTCAGAAATGCGAGAGAACGCACCTTCCAAACCGAACACAAGTCCAAGCGCGAAATCGACGATCCGCTTACGATCATCGTTCGTAGCATCGGAGAGGTTGAGGATAACTGGCAAACCTTGACGGTATTCCGTGGCAAAGTCCTTAACATCCTTGAAATCAGATACCCACACAGTGACGATACGCGCAACTTCAGGCATCGATGGAATCGAATGCAAGGGAGCTACCTCTGTTTCATCTTCATAATAGTTTTCATCACTGTACTGATCGTAGGTTTCGTATTCGGCGTCGTCTTCATAAGGCGTTGCCTTTGCGGCAATCCGATCAAAAATTCCCATTACTCTCTCCTTTGGTCAATAACCTGTCTTAAAACT
Source organism: Arcanobacterium haemolyticum DSM 20595 (assembly GCF_000092365.1). Taxonomy (NCBI): domain Bacteria; kingdom Bacillati; phylum Actinomycetota; class Actinomycetes; order Actinomycetales; family Actinomycetaceae; genus Arcanobacterium; species Arcanobacterium haemolyticum. Next base: position 774,941 of record NC_014218.1, on the reverse strand, counting down.
ATGCGCTATGCCTAGAAAATCCTAGTATTTAACGGGTGTGTTGCTTGGTTTGATGCACGCGATACCAGCAAAACGTCCCGTTGTTACCCCCTCATGAGTAGCTCGCCTATGTGAGTAAAACAGGTCATGTTCGTAGGTACACTCACTACTTACGGACACTTCAACATTATACGCTGTAGCTTGCACACGCCCACCTGCAACGACGTCGATTCCACGAGTTCCCCATCGGGTTACGCAACGTGCTTCCATTGGACTGGCCTCGTATACGCCTAGCGAAACTTCATAGCATTTGCCGCATATGTGCGGCCCCATGAGAACGTGAAGATTTTCAGGATGTGAGCCCAATTCAAGAAACCGAGCTATGGCGTGCCGCATCGTCCCTTGTTCCATTCCAGCGCGTCCCATATGGAACACGCCAGCATGGTTCTGTACGCGGTCAACAATGAGGATGGGTACACAATCAGCCACCATAACTGCTAACGCTAGGCCTGTTTCCGGAGCATTCGAGTAGTCAAGAATCATCCCATCCGCGGTGCCAACACTCAAGCTTCCATGCTCATCGCGCCTCATTACCTCTGACTTAACGTTCACTATCTCAACGCCATGAACCTGATCCATCCAGACCACTGGAACGCCTAGAACGCGTTCGAGTATCTGGCGATTAGATGCTACGTGAGATTCAGAATCCCCCACGTGAAAACCAAGATTAGCGCTAGCATATACCCCTTCGGACACTCCACCGTTAACAGTAGTAAATCCGCATGCCACTTCCGGCGTAATCTGTTCTAACATTCCATTCCCTTTCTAGTAGATGCCAAGCGGAGGCTGGGCCATAATGGCACAGCCTCCGCGAAAGGTTGGATGAAAAAGATAACTCAGTTACCGTTGACCAAGAAATCTGGGATGTCTAGATCTGGGCGGCGGTTGTATTTTTCATCTTCAAGTGTTGGGGGAACATCAAGAGATGTTGGTGCTTCTTGAACTGGAGCAACTGGCTGGACAGGGGCAACAGGTTCCTGCTCTGCTGGAACAGAATGCCCAGATACGGTTGGGCGAGCAACTTCTTCACGTTGTACAGGGGCTTGTTCAGACATCATGTGCTTGGCGCGAACTTCACCTGGCTTGTGAGCAGGCATGGCAGGAAGAAGGTAATCATCTTCCTGATCGAAACCAGCCGCAATAACAGTGAGGCGGACTTCATCGCCCACGTTTTCATCAAGCATGACGCCTACGATGATGTTGGCATCGTCAGCAACAGATTCCTTAATCATCTCTGATGCCTGGGCAAGTTCAGCCAGCCCGAAGCTCTGGGAAACAGTGTAGGCCAGCAAGACGCCACGAGCGCCATCGATGCGTGCTTCGAGCAGTGGGGATGAAATAGCTGTTTCAGCAGCACGCAGGGCGCGATCTTCACCGGATGCAACACCAATACCCATGAGAGCGGTGCCGGCATCCTTCATGATGGCCTTAACATCAGCGAAATCAAGATTGACCAAACCTGGCTTAGTAATGAGATCAGAAATGCCCTGAACGCCAGAGCGGAGAACTTCATCAGCTAAGCGGTAGGCTTCGACGATAGACAGGGATTCTTCAGAAACCTGAAGAAGCCGATCATTTGGAATAACGATCAGCGTATCAACGGCTTCCCGTAGGGCGGCAATGCCGGATTCGGCGTTGTTTGCGCGCTGGCGGCCTTCGAAAGTGAATGGGCGTGTAACAACGCCGATTGTCAGAGCGCCGAGATCGCGAGCAATCTGAGCAACCACTGGGGCTGCACCAGTACCCGTTCCGCCGCCTTCGCCGGCGGTCACGAATACCATATCTGCATCTTTCAGGGTTTCCTGAATCGTTTCGGCGTTTTCTTCAGCTGCGCGGCGTCCAACTGTTGGATCAGCGCCAGCGCCAAGACCGTTCGACACTTCGCGGCCGATATCGAGCTTTGTTTCCGCTTCCGACTTTGCCAAGCTCTGATTATCGGTGTTAACCGCAATGAAATCGACCCCACCGAGCCCATCTTGAACCATGCGATCAACAGCGTTAACACCGCCGCCACCAACACCAACAACTTTGATGTTTGCATTGCTACTGAACATGTCTTTTGTCTACCTTTCAAAAGCCTCAAGTAGAACTTGAAGTTTTATGATTCCAACCTCGCGGAAAAGGTAGAGAAAACTGACGCATCTTGCAAGAATTTAAGGGGCGTGTTGCTAAATTAGTTGCTTGTCACTGGAGATCCCGGTACGGACAGATCGATGGCTTTGACGTCTTGAGCAACAAGAATCGCCAGAATCTTCGCTTTTCGAGCATTTTCCTCTGCTTTCCCCCACATAACAGACTTGCCGCCCGCTAAATTCAGGGAAATCATCTTATGCCTATCAATAGTGATTTGAGACACAGTTGAACGTATGTTGGCAGGTAACGCATCAAGTGTACCCAACATGTACGTCAGGGCAGATTCACGATCGATTCCCTCTGGGAAGTCTGAAATCTTTGGCAAAGTAGCGAGTTTATCAGCAGGCACAGTGAGTACAGTTCCATCTTTTGCCACGGCTTCACACACGTCCTTCTTCACTACGCACGCAACAGGAACATGTTCCGTTACAGTGAACGTACGCGAGCTTGGGAATGAGTACGACGACGAAATATCGGCAACTTCCGGCACTGCCTTCTTTATATCGCTTTTCAGCGCCTTGTCATCAAAAAAGAAAACCTGTTCCCCATTGTGTTTTTTTAGCGCTTCTCCGAGCTTTGTTCGATCAACGATGGAATCAGCTGACAGGCCTTGAATGTCTGAAGATACGAATTCGTATCGAAACAATGGTGACAGCATGATCAGCCAGATAACAAATACTGTGCTCATAAGGCTTCCCAGCCCGATCAAGCCGCGTTTCGCCCAAATCTTGCGCCGTTCCGCACGCCGTTCTTGGCGGCGTTCGCTGAGCTGCACAGGCGCTAGAACCGGACGTTCAGGTACTTCTTGACCCCGCTGAGGTTCTTCTTCAAGAACACACGATTCCGCATAATCATCATAATCATCTGGAAAATCGAGCGGATCAACAGGGGCTGTTGGCACAAAATCTTGCCTGCGATCTGGGATCACATACTGTTTCCCTTCGCCTCCATGCGTACGCGTAGCCGGCGTACTTGATTGGAGAGATGTAGGTTTACGCGGCCTGCCCGGTGTTCTCATTGTGCTAATTCTTTCACAATCACAGGGGCCACAGTTGTGATGCTTCCAGCCCCCATGGTCATAATCAGATCACCCGGGTTGGAATCTGCCGCGATAGCGCATGCAGCGTCAATCATGTCCGGAATGTAGCGTGCTTTATGAGAATGCGCCACAATCGCATCACCTTCTACCCCATCGTTAGGGACTTCACGCGCCGCATACACCGAGGTCACGATGATATCGTCAGCCGTATCGAGTGCATCGGCAAAAGCCCGCGCAAAATGACGAGTACGGGAATACAAGTGAGGTTGAAACACCACTTTCACACGGCCAGTTGTGACTGAACGCGCTGTTCTCAACGTGGCTTCAACTTCTGTTGGGTGGTGAGCGTAATCGTCAATAACACGCACACCGTTGACTTCACCACGCAACTCAAACCTACGCCCGGTTCCAGTAAAAGACGCTAGCGCGCTAGCAGACTCTGCAGCGTCAAAACCAAGATCACAGCACACGATCCACGCTCCCACGGCATTCATCAGCATGTGGGTTCCATGCACAGAAAGACGTATGTGTGCCTCCTGATCTCCACGGCGAACATGAGCCTCGACTCCATTCGCGCCAGAAACCACACCAGAAATCATTGTGTGATCTCCTGGCATCGGTTTCATGCCGTAGGTTGCGATACGCACGCCGTGCACCTGAGCAGCCTCTGCCAAACGCGCCGCCCCCGGATCATCCGTACAGCACACAAGCAATCCCCCAGGAACAATCTTGCCGGCGAAATCAACAAACGCCTGATCGAACGCCTCAGCCGATCCATAATGATCCAAATGATCCGGTTCCACGTTCGTCACTAAAGCAATACGCGGACGATAGTTGAGGAACGAACCATCAGATTCGTCAGCTTCAGCAACCAGCATCGAACCTGAACCCAAGTAACCACCAGGCAACCCGCCAGCCAAATGGCCGCCAATCGCACGCGATGGATCAGCATCCAGCGTATCCAACGCCACCGAAATCATGCCTGATGTTGAGGTTTTCCCGTGAGCACCCGCAACCGCAATAAAATCGCGCTCCCCCGCCGCAAATGCCAACGCCTGCGAACGATGCCAGATGTCTTGCCCACGTTCAATCGCCACGGCATACTCCGGATTAACCGGCTTAATTGCAGAAGAACGAACCACAATCGCATCCGCTGGCACGTGCCGTGCATCATGCCCCACGAAGGTCTCAACACCCAGTTCTGCCAGTTCATCCAACACATCAGAAGAATCCCGATCCGATCCAGACACAGTGTGGCCTTCTGCGATTAACAATCGCGCCACCACATTCATGCCAGCACCGCCAACGCCAATCAAATGGAACTTCATCACTTGCCTCCCAGATCCGCCGCGAACTGAGCCAACTTCATCGCAGCATCAGACGGAGCAACCTTCCGAGCCGCTTTGCTCATCTCTTGCTGCCTCTGCGGATCCAACAACGCCGGCAGATGTTCGGTTGCCCACTCCGGCGTGAAATCGGCGTTATCCACCAAAACCGCACCCCCCGCCGCAACCACGTCACGAGCATTGCGCGCCTGCTCGCCATTACCAATCGGCAACGGCACAAACACAGTTGGAATCCCCAAAGTTGACGCTTCAGAAACCATACCTGCCCCCGACCGCGCAACTAGCAGATCGGCCAACGCGTACACATCCTCCATCTCAGTCACATAATCCACCACAACATATCCCGGATGATCCTGGGTAGCGGCACGAACGTCGTCGTCCTTCCCCTTCCCCGTGATATGCAAAACTTGCGCATCCAACGAAACCCCAGCCACCTGCATGGTTTCGTTCAAACGCACCGCACCAAGCGAACCGCCAGTAACCACCACGATCGGGCGCGACGCATCCAGCCCAAAACGCGCAGCAGCTGCTTCCCGGCGCAACGCACGCTCCGCACCATCCGCCGAAGCCAACGCAGCGATCGCAGGCCGCAACGGCAAACCAACCGTGACCGTCTCTCCCTTACGAGCACGCAACGATGTGGACGGGAACGTTAACGCAACAATGCGTGCAAACCGAGCCCCCAACTTATTCGCCATACCTGGAACGGCGTTCGCTTCATGAACGATCACCGGAATCCCCAACGCAGCCGCAGCCCGATACATCGGAGACGACGCATAGCCGCCGAAACCGATAACACAGGTGGCATCCGCGTCGGCCAAAATCGCACGCGACTCACGCACTGCCTTACGGAAACGCATCGGAAAACGCAACGCATCCCCATTCAACCGGCGCGGAAACGGCGCCCGTTCAACCAAACGCAAATCAATCCCAGCGGCAGGAACCAAATCATTTTCCAAACCACGCGCAGTGCCCACGGCAGTCACCCGCACCTCAGGAAAACTCTCACGCAACGCCTGCGCGGTAGCAATCAACGGATTCACATGGCCAGCAGTACCGCCACCACACAACACAACACTCAGCTTCATTACTTCCTCCGAATCAACGCACGCGCCCGGCGAACCAGGCCACGGCGAACCTTAAACGTCTCACGAACTCCAGGAACATCCAACGTTGTTGCCGCAACAACACCCAGCATCCACACCGTAGCCATCATCGACGAACCACCCATCGAAACAAACGGCAACGGAACACCGAAAACTGGAAGCAAACCAACCACAACCCACATGTTCGCAAAAGCCTGCCCACACAACCACAACGCTGCCCCAATCGCAAGCAACTGAGCATAACGATCCGTATGATTCATCGCAATACGCAACAACGCCCAACCAAGCGCAAGGAACAGCAAAATAACAGTCAGCGCACCAATCAACCCCAACTCTTCGCCAATAACCGCAAAAATAAAATCGGTATGCGCTTCGGCCAAATCACGCCACTTTTCCTTACCAGCACCAATGCCCACGCCAGTCACGCCACCAGAACCAAACGCAAACAACGCATAATCAGACTGCGTTGGTGTAATACTATCCGGCAACGTCAACAAATTATTCACATAATCAATCACACGATACAAACGCGACGGGCGAATAACAACCAGCAACGTAGCCGCAAAACCAAACACAACCATCGGCGGAACCAACTGACGGCCAAGCAAGCCAGACAGCCAAAACATGCCAGCACCAATCAGCACAAAAACAAGTGCAGTACCAACATCGCCACCCACAACAACCAAACCAGTAGCCAAACCAAAGCCCACCACCGGAATCACAATCGTGCGGGACTCCTGAATCTCCTTCAGCGTCAACCGAGCCAGCATCATCGCCAGCCAAATCACCAACGCCAACTTCAAAAATTCAGACGGCTGCAACGTAAAACCAGCCACCTTCAGCCAGTTGTTATTGCCTTTAACACCATCGCCACCCTGCGCCAACACCAACAGCTGCAACAAACACCCCAACATCAAGGGCACCAACGCAAACCGTTGCAACAACCGGTACGGAATAAACGCCAACACAAACGCGCCCACAACACCAGCAAGTGCGAACACGAACTGACGCAATGCAACCGCAAAAAGTTGCGTAGACGGATCAGCAGTAACAGCAGAAATGGAGGACGGGGCCGTGGCCGAAAAAACCATGAACACGCCAATCGCAATCAGCATCAACGCCGATGCGACCATCAAAAGGAGAGACTGAAGGATAACGTTGCGCCGCGACAGATCCGTCTTTGACAGGCTCTCACCTGGCACTGCTTCCATTCTTATTCCTCCTCGTGTGACGCCACCAATTCTGCTACAGCCTTCGCGAACTTATCGCCGCGTTCTCCATAGCTCACAAACTGATCCTGGGATGCACAGGCGGGGGCCAAAAGCACTGTTTGCCCTGGGACGGCCAACGCCGTAGCCTGCGCCACCGCTTCTGCCATCGGATCCTGGGCATCAGTATCAATATACGTCACTGGAACATCAAGATGCGCCAAGGCGGCACGCCACGGTTCCTGATCAACACCAATAACAACCACGCCAGCAAGACGATCACGAACGCGCTCCACCAGCGCGTCAAAACACGCGCCCTTTGCTAACCCACCCGCAATCCAAATAGTGGTTGCCGTATCGTGGCCAAGAAGCGACGCTTGGGCAGCATGGGCATTCGTAGCTTTCGAATCATCCACGTATGCCACGCCGTTGACCGTAGCCACGTGAGCGATCCGGTGTGCTCCAGGCGTGTAATCACGTAGACCTTGAGCAACAGCGGAGGCGGGGATGCCGATCGATCGGGCAAGGGCTGCTGCTGCCAGCGCGTCCTTCGCAATATGTGCAGGAAGAGCATATCCTTCTGGCGAAAGATGTTCCAGATCAGCCAGCGTAAACAGTTCTTCCGCATGTGAATGGGCAGTGGCGTTGAAGGCGCGATCCACGGCCACATCTTCCACAAAACCGAGCTGGCCGAGCGATGGAATTCCCAATGAAACACCAATCGCACGGGCGCCTTCGATTACGTCCGCGCTATCCACCATCCCTTGGACCACAGAATCGCCTACGGGATACACACACGCCCGGTGCGTCCGTTCATAGATCGTTGCCTTCGCATTCGCGTACTCTTCGCGCGTGCTGTGCCATTCTAAATGATCGTCTGCCAAGTTCAGCACGATCGCTGATGTTGGTTCCATCGAGTAAGTGGCAGCCAACTGGAACGAAGAAAGTTCGCAGGCGAACACTTGCGGTGCGTTAGCAGACGTATCCGACACGGCTGTTACAGCCGGAACGCCAACGTTACCCACTGCCAGCGCACGCAAGCCTGCAGCCTGCACAATCGATTCAACCATTCCAACCGTGGTGGTTTTGCCGTTTGTGCCGGTAACGCACAGCCATGGAGCATATGTACCATCGTCTGCTTGCGCCCGCAAATGCCACGCCAATTCGATTTCAGACCACACGCGGATCCCGCGCGCACGCAACGTAGCCCACTCGTAGCCACTTTGCCTAAAACCAGGCGCAATCACCACGATATCCGGGCCCCAACCAAGCAAGGATTCCATCAGCTGTGCAGGATCTGCAGATGCGTATACTTCTTCGAGGGATGAACGATCAAGCGAATCGATCGCAGCCGTAGACGAATCCCAAGCCCCCAAACGTGCAGCGGTGTGAGCACGGAGCGCCTCAATCGCTGCGCGGCCGGATTTTCCAACGCCAAGAATCGCAACGTTCAGCCCATCAAAGCGATGAGCCCCAGGGATGATCATTGCTGTGCCAACCATTCTGCGTAGAACAAGAACATGCCAGCAGAAATAAAGAGCCCTTGGATCAACCAGAAGCGCACAACGATCGTGACTTCCTTCCAGCCCTTCAGCTCAAAATGGTGATGCAACGGCGCCATTCGGAACACGCGCTTGCCAGTGAGTTTGAACATGCCGATCTGGATAACATCAGAAATCACGATCACCACGAACAAGCCACCAAGTAGCACTGCCAAGATTTCAGTACGAGTAAGGATTGAGACGCCCGCGAAAGCGCCACCGAGCGCCAGTGAACCGGTATCGCCCATGAAAATCGCTGCCGGAGAGGTGTTGTGCCACAAGAAGCCGAAACATGCCCCCACGATGGCCGCACAAATAATGGCAATTTCGCGCGGATCGCGCACGTCATAACATCCGGGGCTGGCCGCAACCACGGATTCGCAGCTTTGGTAGTACTGCCAGATTCCCACGATCGTGTAGGCACCAAACGCCAGCATGGAAGCACCCGCGGCCAAGCCATCAAGGCCATCGGTTAGATTCACGCCGTTAGACCACGCGCTGATCAAAAAGTTGGCCCACAGCACGAACAAAACAATGCCCACGCCATATCCGAGATAGCTGAAGTCCACTGGCAGATCGCGAACGGCGGAGATGGCGGTAGATCCAGGCGTGCGGTTTATGTCATTAGGGAACTGCAAGGCCAGCAACGAAAACACGATACCAACAGTGCCAAGACCGATCATTTTCGCACGCGGAGTCAGCCCAAGCGAACGTTCTTTGCGGACTTTCGTAAAATCATCGAGGAAGCCAACCATACCCATGCCCATCATGAGGCCAAGCAGTAAAAACCCAGAGATTTGAGGTACACGTTGCGTGGTGAGGTTTGCAACCGCCCATCCAATAATGGTTGCCGCGATGATAACCACGCCACCCATCGTGGGTGTTCCGCGTTTAACCAGGTGGGTGGTAGGCCCATCTTCACGGATAAACTGCCCGTATGAGCGCTTTTCCAACACCTTGATAAAAAATGGTGTACCTAAAAGCGCGATGATCAGCGCCGTTCCTAGTGCAATAAGAATCGCAAGCATTTAGCGATCGTTCTCCTTTAAAGCGTCTGCGAGCCGCCACACCCCAGAACCGTTAGAACCTTTAAGCAAGACTACGTCACCTTCGGCAAGAAGGCCGGTAAGCAACTGAGTTGCTTCTGCCACGTTGAGGGTTTCGTGGACTTCTACCCCGCCTTGGCGTGCTGTGAGTATGGTTGGGGAGAGTCCTGGGCCTACGGCGATGAGAGTATCGATACCGAGTTGCGCCACGAGTTCACCGATGTGTGCGTGTTCCGCTTCCGATTCTTCGCCAAGTTCGAGCATTGTTCCAAGTACTGCGATCTTACGGCGATGTGTTCCTAGGTGAGCTAGCGCAGTGAGGCCAGCTTTCATTGAATCCGGGTTTGCATTGTACGAATCGTCGATGATTGTAGTTCCGTTGCGTTCCCACACATCCATGCGGTGTGGGCTTCCTGCGTTTGCTTCAGTGAGGAGGCGCGCACAGTCGTCCAGTTCGATTCCACACACGAGTGCCACGGTTGCTGCGGCAAGCGCGTTTGCAACGTGGTGAGCGCCGATAAGTTTGAGTTCTACGCGAGATTCGGATTGTCCGTAGTGGAGGATAAATGAGGCTTGGCCGGTTTTGTTCAGAGTCACGTCCGATGCCCACACTCCGTCACGGCACGCGCCGCTTGCAGAAAAATAGACGACTTTTCCAGGGGCCAGTTTCGCCATATCCCGCACGCGTTCGTCATCATAGTTAAGGACGACGACGCCGCCTTCTCGCGTTCCTTCCACAAGCTCAGATTTGGCGCGGGCAACGTTTTCAATGCCACCAAATTCGCCTAGGTGGGCGCGGGCAACCGCAAGAACAACCGAAACATCTGGTGCTACAATACCGGTAAGGTACGCGAGGTTACCGATATGATCGGCCCCCATTTCCAGAACCAACGTTGACGTTGATTCGTCCGCACGAAGCACAGTCAGAGGCATCCCCAACTCATTATTGAACGATCCCGGAGGCGCAATAATCGGGCCACGCTGCCCAAGAAGATGAGCGAGGAGGTCCTTCGTCGTCGTCTTTCCAACCGAACCCGTCACACCAATAACCTGGAAGTTTTCAGCGCCACACTTCCGCACAATGTGAGCCTGTTCGTGGGCCAACCTGCCAAGCGCAACGATCGGATCGTCAACTGCAATCACGCGTTCAGGCGCAGCTCCCGTAGCACACGCAGCCGCCGGATCCGCCGTTAACACTGCCACAGCTCCAGCGTCCAAGGCCGCCTGAGCAAACCGATTTCCGTCAACCCGTTCGCCCGCAATAGCAACAAAGAGTTCACCACCAGAAATCGTACGGTTGTCAGTTGCAATGCTTGTCACAAGCGAATCGGCAGGTTCGGTGCTGATTGTGCCATCAACGCACGTCGCTACCTGTTCTATCGTCATCCCGATCATCTTTTATGCCCTTCGCTTCGCGTGTGCTTCACGCGCAACTTCTCGATCGTCAAGGTTAACCAGAGTCCCATTCATATCCTGGATAGTCTCATGCCCCCGACCGGCAATAAGTATAGTATCTTCCGCACAGGCATCCGTGACCATCGCAGTGATCGCTTCACGGCGATCAGCAATCTCAATCCAGTTCGTATCCGTTGGTATTCCGGCGATCAAGTCCGCTCGGATGTGCGCTGGATCTTCCGAATGTGGATCATCGTCTGTGATAACCAAAACATCTGCGCGTTCCGCAACAGTCTTGGCCATAAGCGGGCGCTTCGTGACGTCACGATCGCCAGCCGAACCTGTAATAACAATCAGATTCCCTTGCGTACTTGGGCGCAATGCCTCAATCGCCTTAGTTAATGCATCTTCATTGTGTGCAAAATCGACAACGATTCGTGGCGCCTCCGCCACAACTTCCATCCGGCCTGGAACCTGCGGATTCACCCCATTACTGGCTAATAACGCCGCCGAAATCGCCTCTGCCGAATAGCCGGCCTTTGCCACCATTGCTATAGCAAGAGCCGCATTGGCAATGTTGAAATCGCCTGGAAGATTCGTTGACGTGGTGATAGTCCCCCAGTTTTCCCCACGAAGCGTCAACGTTCCGTCCGCCTGCCCAGTGAAGCGCCAGCCGGCAGGCTGATCCGGCTGCGATGCGAGCGCAGCAACCCTTTCATTGCCACGTTTTACCAGCTCTTCTCCCCATGGAGTATCCGTGATCGCAACGCCTACTCGTGAGAATTTTTCGGTGAAAAGCAGAGCTTTCGCCTCAAAATATTCCGTCAACGTGTTGTGGTAATCCAGGTGATCCTGGGTGAGGTTCGTGAACCCGGCAACCGAATAATTAATCGATTCGATTCGGCCTTGAGCAATCGCATGGGACGATACTTCCATCACCAAACTAGTACCGCCGCGCTCTACTAGCGCAGCTAGCATGGCTTGAAGATCGGCTGGTTGAGGAGTGGTGAGTTGGGCGGGAATTTCTTGTCCAGCAATTTTCACAGCAACGGTTCCGATAAGTCCCGTTGTCTCCCCTAACGTATTCAAGATGTGATCGATCATGAAAGCCGTGGTAGTTTTCCCATTCGTACCAGTGACGGCGTAGGTCGTAAGCTTCTGCGCAGGAAAACCATACACAGCTGCCGCGATATCTCCAACGTGGCGTGCTACATCCGCAAGAATGATCACGGGAACATCTGCAGTCACGAAGTCTGCTCCGTCTGTATCCGTGATAACGGCAACTGCGCCTGACGCCACTGCACTATTCGCGTAGCGTGCCCCGTGTGCTGTGGCACCCGGGATTGCAAAGAAGAGATCGCCAGGCTCTACCTGGCGATTATCCGCTGTCGCACCTGTGATGGCAACGTCAGCATATTCTGCTGGGCATGAGGCAATCAGTTCGCCTAGACGTGTGGACGTAACGTGGACGGGACGAATCATGGTAACTCACTTTGTGTCCACGGGAATTTGACCAGTGGTTCAGTTGACGGTGCGACGCCCAAGGAGCGCATCGCAAATTTTCCAATTTCTGCAAAAACAGGAGCTGCTGTTGTAGAACCGTAGCCTGGGCCAGACGCATTGTAGATAACTGCAGCAATAGCCACTTGAGGCTTTTCCGCGGGAAGTAACCCAACGAAGGTCCCCACACGCTTGGTCAGATTTCCTGATTCATCAGGAACTTCTGCGGTACCAGTTTTTCCCGCCACGTTATATCCGGGAACCCGTGCGAGCTCGCCTGTTGAATCTGAACGCGTCACCCCTTGAAGAATCTGGTTGGCTGCCCTGGCGGCGTCAGGAGAGATAACTTGTTCAGATGCACCGATCACGGTTGGTGTGAAATTACCGCCATCTGTATAGGTTCCATCCACAATATGGAGAGGAACTTTCACACCATCATTTCCGATGATTGAAATCATTTGCCCTAGTTGAAGTGTGGAAGCAGCCCAGGCCTGACCGATCATTGTGGTGTAACGCGTGCGTTCGTCCCAGGATTCGTACGGATTCAAAATACCAGCGGTCTCCCCTGGTAGTTCAATTCCGGTTTTAGCACCGATACCGAATTTTTGGAGCATAGAGTAGCGGTATTTATCTTTGATCCGGTCACCTATTTGTACAAGTCCGGTGTTATACGATTTCCCGATGATACCTGCAACAGTCATCGTTTCGGTTGCGTGGTTATCGTTATCTGAAATCTTTTGGCCATTTGGCATTACAAGCGTATCGGGAACCACGAAGGTATCGGTTGGGTGCACCGCCCCTGCATCAAGTGCCGCTGACAGCGTGATAACTTTTCCACTCGATCCCGGTTCAACAACCGCTTGAACGGCGCGCGAATTCCAATCGTTTGGGTTGACGTGTTGCAGGTTGGAAGGATCTGGCGCAGACGAATCACCTAACGCCAGAATTCGCCCAGTTCCGATTTCAATGACGACGGCGGAGCCCCACTCTGCTCCCGTCTTCTTGACTGCTGAATCCAATGCTTCTTGAGTGGCTAACTGAAGATCACGATCAATCGTGAGCTTCACTTTTCCACCATCTACTGCGGGCGTCTCTTTTTTTGGCGCCTGCGGGAAGACGGTGCCCGATGGACCAGCTTCGATCTTCAGCGTGCCGTTCTTACCGGCGAGCAATTCGTTATATGTGGATTCAATTCCGGCGCGGCCAGCAACAGTATCGTCTTCTGCAGTTACACCTGTATAGCCGAGAATATTTCCGGCCACGTATCCGTTCGGATAGAAACGTTGCATATAGCGTTCAGGGTAAATTCCATGGATCCCTAAATCGTTAATTTCCCGCCATTTATCCGGGGAAATATCACGTTTAATCAGTTCCCATTGATATTTTTCCTGCCCGCCAAGGAAGCGCCCGGCAAGTTCAGCTTCATCCATACCCAGCACTGGTGCCAGCTTTTTTGCTGCAGCTGCGGCGCCTGTGCCAATCAGCTTGTCATTCTTGTCATATTCACGATATGACTCAAGTTCAACCTGGTTAGCGCGAACGTTATACCGTTCCACAGATGTGGCAAGGATATTGCCATGCACATCCACGATGTCACCACGTTTGGCTTCAAGATTGATCGTTTGGCTACGGAGACTACTAGCAACATCCGCCAGATCCGACGCACGGAAAACCTGCAAGTAAACAAGACGCGTCAATAACAGAGAGGCTACGGCAAGAACGATCACAATCGTTACTGATAGCCTCCGGTTAGTGTATTTCCTGGCTACGGCTCCACCGCCACGGCCTTCGCCCATTCCACGCCGATAGTTACTGGCTATACGTTGTGTGAGTGAGGCGGGCTCATGTCTCCTATAATCCGCCACGTTCCTTCCTCCTCACCACTCATTCTGCATTATTGGATGGCCCAGTGATCGCTCCAGTTTCAGTATCAACATACAGCATAGAGGTTGCGGGAACCATACCAAATTTCTTGGCCAAGCTCCGCAGTTGATCTGGGGATGAATTTGTGTTTACTTCACGTGACAACGTGGCTTCACGAGCTGATAACGCGTTTTGTTCAATAGTGATGTCTTTAAGTTCGTAGGCCCCGGCAACCATCAACGTATTCAGGTAGAACGCGGTGCCGAGCGATCCAAGAAAGATCGTTGCGCATAGAAGGACAGTCCCGAAAAAGCCCCGTGCTGGAGCTGGAGTTGGAACGACGTGGAGTCCCGGAGCCTCGATAATCGGGCGCGATGATGGGACAACGTTGAGTTTTCGTACCTGTGCAGTGGAACTCATAACGCACTTCCTTGCCTGCGGAATGGCTGATCAATGTGTGAAGGTGTGGGGCGGAGACGTTCCGCACCGCGAAGACGTACTGATGCGGAGCGCGGATTGAGCTCTTGTTCGGTCCGATCAGCTTTGAAAGCGCCGCGCGTAAGCGGTGCTAGATATGGGGCATGGTCAGCAAGTTCTATTGGGAGACCCGCTGGAGATGTGGACGTGAGTCCAACATTAAAAGCATCCTTGACAATCCGATCTTCAAGGGATTGGTACGATTCCACGGCAATACGTCCGCCAACCCGCAGTGCTTCTAATGCCCGTGGAACAGCTGCTTCCAAAACATCCAGTTCATTATTCACAGCAACGCGCAAGGCTTGGAACGTGCGTTTAGAAGGATTACCGCCCTTACGCCGTGCTGGAGCAGGAATCGTATCGCGAACAAGATCAGCCAACTCACGTGTGCGTTCAAGCGGATGATCCTCACGCCGTTTAACAATGGCACGCGCAATCTGAGAAGCGAACTTTTCTTCACCATAAACACGCAAAATACGAGCAATTTCTCCATGCGAATACGAGTTGAGCAATTCGCCTGCTGTCATGCCTTTGCTTGTATCCATACGCATATCAAGCGGAGCGTCTTGCGAATATGAAAAACCGCGGTCCACTTCATCCAGCTGCAGTGAAGACACGCCAAGATCCATCAAAATCGCATCCACACACCCAGACTTTCCATAGGTGAACGCAACCCGATCGACGTCGTCATACGTGGTGTGAACCGCCTGAAAACGATCCCCAAATGGAGCCAACCGAGCACTAGCCAACTCAATAGCCTGCTCATCACGATCAATGCCAATCACACGTAACGAAGGGAAGGTACGCAAAAACGCTTCACTATGCCCACCCATACCAAGCGTGCAATCGATCAACACGGAATCGCCTTCCAAGGCAGGCCCGAGCATATCAATAATTGGCTGGAGCAGCACGGGAACGTGCAACGCATTATTATCGGCAGTTTTCGACACTTCACGTTCCTTTCATAAAACGCTCACACCCAGCGCATCTACGCCACACAGGTCCCCCGCTAGCCGCCTGAAGCTGGGGAATTGCCTCAGGAAACTAGAAGAGGGCCAACGCGGCTAGAAAACACCAGGAATAAGTTCTTCTTCCCTGTCAGCGAATTCATCTTCACTTGTTGTTAGGAAGGTGTTCCATGCTTCCGCATCCCAAATTTCTACATGATCACCTGAACCAATAACGGCCAGTTCACGATCCAGCCCTGCATAGCTACGAAGCGCAACTGGGAGTGTAATGCGCCCTTGTTTATCAGGAACTTGATCGTTCGCTCCAGACAGGAACACTCGAGTGTACGTTCGAGCTTCCTTGGACGTCATCGGCGCTTGCCGTAACCGTTCCAAAACCTTTTCGAACTCTGCAAACGGGAACACGTATAAACAGTGCTCCTGACCTCGCGTTACTACCAGACCGTTAGCTAATTGATCACGAAACTTGGCAGGAAGAATGAGACGCCCCTTGTCATCAAGCCGTGGCTCGTAGGTACCAAGGAACATCGTTCACCCCCCTTCATGCAACGTTGCCTCCACTTTACCCCACAACCCACCACGTTTGGGATTGAAAAGGATATTTGCCGCGCAGAATTATTCTAAAATCGCCAAAAAGTAAGTGGAGTGAATAACGTTACTACAGGTGCTTATGTCCATAAAATCCCTTAGATTGGCTGATATTTGCTATCTACACAGCCATGAAAACCTACCTGTGGAGCAAAGTGGAGGGACATTCAGCCGACTCCGCTTCTCGCCTGGCGCACCTGCAAAAACCTTGAAAATCCGACACGCCCTGCAACATACAGCGAGCCCGTGCCGGATTTCCTATAAAAATGCAGGTGCCGCGAGGCACTGCGAGCCACCGCGAAGCGCTACGAGCCACCGCGAGGCACTGCACTGCTACATATAGTCACAGACAAAGGCATACAAAAATGGGAGCAGGCAACCTGCTCCCATCACACATATTTCAACAAAGACCTTGCTAGAATCCGCCTTCTTCACGGCGCTTCTCGAATGCGCGCTTTTGGCGCTCCAAAAAGCTTTCAACAGCACTACCGCTCTGTGGCTTCGGCCCTGGCGCAGCACCCGCTTCAACTGGAACTTGGGACATGCCTTTAAGAATATACATGAGGCCAAGCCACACAACCACGGCCCCAGCTACACCAACAATAATTAGTTCGGTAGCAACGCCTGCCAAAACCACACCCAAACCTGAGACAGCAATAATCAGCCCCAGCACAAGGTGGCGCGCGGATAGGGCCATGCGGGTCTGGTTAGGATCTTCCGGAGCCAACGATTCAGCAAGCTTTGGATCCTCACCTTTGAGTTGTGCTTCGAGCTGTTCTAGCATTTGACGCTCGTAATCTGACAGAGCCATAAATGGTTCCCTTCTCATGCTGTTACATCTTCACAATACCGGAACTATCCCCAAGGTCAAGATCAGAGCGAATCTGATTCGTTCTTTCGCACCAACGATCCCTGTTGAAGCGATCCACTTCCGAACTTTTGCCGCACAAGATCCATGGCTTCTTCGGCTCGCGAGCGCCGCCCGTCGTCTCCGAGGGTGAGTTGGAGGCCGTCGTTTTGGTGTGAGAGTTGGCCGGCGCGAACGCCAAGTAGTCGGATTCCTTTGTTTCCGATGGGAAGTTGTGTGAGGAGTTTGGTGGCGGCGTCGTAGATGTCTGCGCCAGTGTTGGTGGGGGCGCCGAGGGTGATGGAGCGGGTGAGTGTGGTGAAGTCGGAGTAGCGGACTTTGATGGATATTGTTCGCGCGTAGGTGTCTTGGGCGCGTAGGCGGCGGGCGACGTCGTGTGATTGGTAGAGGATTGCTTTAAGTGCGTCGGTTGTAGAGGTGACGGGATCGAAGAAGGTGTGTTCGCGGGAGATGGATTTTTCTTCGTGTTGGGGTTGGACGTTGCGGCGGTCGTCTCCGATGGCAAGCCGGTAGAGGTGGTTGCCTTGTGCTTGCCCGAGGATGGTGACGAGCCGTTGTGGTCCGATTGCAACAACGTCTGAGACGGTGTCGATTCCTTTGCGGTGGAGGAGTTCGCGGGTTTTGTCGCCTACTCCCCAGAGTGCGCCTACGGGGAGGGTGTTGAGGAAGTCTTGGGTGCGGTGGTGGGGCACGAGGAGGAGGCCGTCTGGTTTGGCGTGGGCTGAGGCGATTTTTGCTACGTGTTTTGTGGAGGCGATTCCGATGGAGGCTGGGATTCCTTCGTTGGTTCGTATCCATTCGCGTATGGTGGTGGCGATGTGGGTTGGGGTTCCGAAGAGTTTGCGTGCTCCGCTCACGTCTAGGAACGCTTCGTCTACGGAGAGTTGTTCCACGGCGGGCGTGATGGTTCGCAGGTAGTCCATGACGCGTTGTGAGATGGCGGCGTATTTGTGGCGGTTTGTGGGGAGGATGATGAGGTGTGGGCAGCGCCGTTTTGCAAGGCCGACGGGCATGGCTGAGTTCACGCCGTAGGTTCGGGCTTCGTAGGAGGCGGCGGAGATGACGCCGCGTTCTAGCCCGCCAACGGCTACGGGTTTCCCGATGAGTTCTGGGCGTTCGAGTAGTTCTACGGAGACGAAGAAGGCGTCCATGTCCATGTGAAGGATGGGAGTGTGGGTGTCGTCGTCGCCCCAAAAACGGCGCGCGGCTTGCGATCGTGGTGCTTTGGACACGTCTTCCCCTCCTTTTCGTTTCTTTTAGCGTAGCGTGGTTGTGCCGGTTATGCTGAAGCAATGGCACGTAAATCTCAGGCTTCAGGTTCGCTCACATTTCAGACGTCGATGGCGTGTGTTCGTATCGACACGAACGATTCGCTTCGTACGCTTTTTATTGACGACGCCGAATCCACGGCTATCGATCTCAATGATCCGTTGCATTTGGAGTTCGAATATATGCAACATGTTCGCGAGGCAATGAACGTTGTGTTTGCGCCAGATGCGCCGTTGCGGATTCTTCATTTGGGTGGGGCTGGTTGTGCGTTGGCGCGTAGTTTTGCGGCGCAGCGCCCAGGATCACGCCAGTTGGCAATCGAAATCGATCCGGAGTTGGCAACGATTGCCCGGGAGTATTTCGATGTGCCGTCCTCCCCTGCCGTGCGGATTCGTACGCAGGATGCCCGCACCACGTTGGATACGAACTCTGGTTCGTGGCATGTGATTATTCGCGATACATTTATCGACGGCCGGGTTCCGGCTTATATGGCTTCGCAAGAGGCTTATCTTCGTGCTGCGAGTTTGCTGGCGGAAAGCGGCATTTATTGTGTGAACGTTGCGGGTGAACGCGGGCTTGGCCCCGTCTATCGGGAAGTTCAGGGAGCACGCGCCGCATTCGCCCACGTCGTTGCGATCGCTGATCCGGCGATTATGAAGAAGCGCCGGTTTGGGAACGTTATCCTAGTAGCGTCGCATGTTCCGTTGGATACAGATGCACTCGATCGCTTGTTGCGTAAGTTGCCGATGCCCGCGCGGTTCATTAATGAAACCGATCTTCTGCGCCAGTCTGCAGGAGAATCTGCCGTAACTGACGCAGAGGCCGGGTGGCCGCGTGCTGATTAGTTGCCGTGTTTACGGTTGAACAGTTGGGATAGCGAATTCTTGAGTTGGGTGCGCAGGTCCTGCGCTTGTGCAGGTTCTGCCGCTTTCGTCTTTTCTTTTGGTGCGCGTTCAGGCTGGGTGACGATCCCTTCTAGTGGGTTCGAATCTTGCATGGCTAAGAATCGTTCAACCGCAGCGCCAATTTCATCTGGCGTTGGGAGTGGCCCCGATTCTTCATGTATTTTCACGAAGCCTTGGTCAGATGAATCGTATTCTTCTTCAAATTGGGCTATCATGCGTGCGAATTGTTCGTCTTGTTCGGCTACGCCGACGAGTTCCACCGCTTGCTGATCTTCGTGTTGTTCCAGATCTCCAAGTGGGATTGTGGGGCCGCCGAGCGTTGCCAGTTGCCGTACAACCGCGAGCGCACCGGAGAAGAATGGCATATCTGACCTGGACATATATAGTGGCACACGCACGCGAATGTTCGTTGCTTTGTAGCCTTGGGTTCCAAGTTGATATTCCGCGTAGTCGGATAACGACGCCGGATGGCTGGCTTGCCCGTGAACAATCGCAGGGTTTTCTACGTGTTGCGTTGTTCGGATAAGCATATCTGCCGGGCGCGTATGCGGGATCGGCGCTGGCATACCGTTGATAGAGAAGATGTGTTCGACTCCGAAACGGGACACGATTTCCAAGATGTCTTCTGTGAGGCGTGGCCAATGAAAATCAGGTTCTGTTCCATGCAAGTAGAGGAACGGGTTGCCGTTGACATCAGTGACGAGCACAAGTGACATTCCTGGTTCAAAACTGGAGGCAAGAATCCCATCAACATAGGTGACGATTGGCCGCTGTGCTCGATAATCGTAGAGAGGATCTGCATCAAAAGTCGCAACCTCAACAGAATCGAGCAAATCAATGCACGCATTGACGGCCTGCCCTATGGCACCAGGATCAACTAAATGATCAACTAGTCCAATCAGCAACGTTGGAACTGTTACATCCCCTAGGTTCTCAGGATATGTCACAAAGTTAGCCATCAACCCTCCTCAAGTATTCATCACTCTTAACTGTAGAACATCATGCCATTAGTATGCTGGTCTCGAATAGCGATAGCGTCACATCGTCAGTCAGGTGTGCATCTGTGCTCAAAATAAGGAATAATTATGGGACTTGATTTTTATTCGGAGGGCACACGTGACCGATCAAACGGAACTTACCGCGCAGCACAAAGCCATCGCAGAAGAACAGACGTTCGTCTCGCAAGCGTATGATGCGCTCGATGCTCAGCGAGCATACTACGCTGATCAACTAACGAAAGTTCGTGCACAAGGCGGCCGCGGAACCCCAGGTCAAGTCTCAGAACGTGACTCGTTTGCAACACATTATGAAGATAACCTTGTGCGGTTACGCAATGTAGAAAATCGGCTCGTGCTTGGCCGCCTTGATACTCAAGACGGCAAAATTCACCACATCGGCCGAACCACACTTCGCGATGGTAACGATGACATCATTTTAACCGATTGGCGCGCCGCCCAATCCGAACCATTTTATCAAGCAACAGCAGCTCACCCAGGAAACGTGCGCCGGCGTCGTCATATCCAAACTCGGCTCCGCACAGTGATTGGAGTGGAAGACGAACTACTTACCGATTCCGATACCCACTCCGATGATCTCAACCTCACCGGTGAAGGCGCGCTCTTCGCCGCGATGAGCAAAGCGCGTGACGGGCGCATGGGCGATATCGTTGCCACAATCCAAACCGAACAGGATCAGATCATTCGCTCCGATGTGAACGGAATCCTCGTTGTGCAGGGTGGGCCAGGAACCGGCAAAACCGCCGT
Organism: Arcanobacterium haemolyticum DSM 20595; assembly: GCF_000092365.1. Taxonomy (NCBI): domain Bacteria; kingdom Bacillati; phylum Actinomycetota; class Actinomycetes; order Actinomycetales; family Actinomycetaceae; genus Arcanobacterium; species Arcanobacterium haemolyticum. The sequence goes on along the minus strand of NC_014218.1, from coordinate 753,887 downwards.
AGCGCTCCACCGCGCCGCCTACCTTCTCTATACATACCGTGAGCGTCTCTCACGCTCCGGCGTCCTCATCATCGGGCCCTCCCCAATCTTCTTGCGTTACATCGATCAGGTGCTTCCAGCGCTCGGTGAGTCCGACGTCGTCTCAACAACTGTCGATGATCTGTTACCAAACGTGCGCGCAACAGCCACCGAACCAGCAGACGTCGCCGCGCTGAAAGGCGATACTCGCTGGGCCGAATTCGCCAAGCGCGCAATCCGCAAAATCGTGGAAAAGCCGCGCCGGGACACCGCAACCATCGTTATCAACGGGAAAAAACTCACACTCACCCCCAAAATGGTAGATGCGGCACAACGCAAAGCCCGCCGATCTGGCAAACCACACAACCAAGCCCGCGAAATCTATGCAAAACGCCTAGTGGAACAACTCGCGCAGCAGCTCGCAGATGCACTCGACATCGATCTCGTCCACAACGATTTCCTCTACGGAGACGTGATCGAATCGATCGATGCCCGCCGTGAAATCAACCTGCACTGGCTACCGTCGTCGGCAACTACGCTCCTTGCGCGAATCTACCACTACCCCGAACTGCTGGCGCGAATCGCACCCGAACTCACCGACGCCGAACGCGCGCTCCTACACCGTGATCGTTCTTCCGGATTCACCCGCGCCGATATCCCTATCCTTGACGAACTCGCAGAACACCTCGGCGAATTCGCAACCGACGCGGAACGCGCCCAAGAACGCGCACTCGAAAACCAGCGGCGAACCCACGATTCCTACGTCTCTGACACGATGGATGCGATGGGGCTCGGCGGCGGGATCGTTAATGCAGGCGACGTCGCTGAACGCCTCTACGGCGGCGATAGCGCAGATACACTCGCGGAACGCGCCACAACCGATCGCACCTGGACCTACGGGCACGTAGTTGTTGACGAAGCCCAAGAACTCTCCGACATGCAATGGCGGATGATCGCACGGCGCAACCCGTCACGCTCTATGACAATCGTTGGGGACGTCGATCAGCGGCCGGACGGCGCGCCAAGCGGCGGCTGGAAGCAGGCGCTTGGCGCACTTGGCGAGTTCACACGGATCGATCAACTCACCATGTCCTACCGCACGCCATCATCATTGCTCGATCGGGCGTGTGCGGTGATGGGCAACATTGGGCACCCGGTGCGGCCAGTACGCGCCGTACGCGATCTGCCAGATACCTACGTGGCAGATTCGGTTGAGACTGCCACATTGTTTGATGCTCTTGTGGCACGGACGGGCGCCGAATGCGAACGGCTCGATTCCCAGTATGGGCAAGAGCACGGTACGTTGGCGATCATCGCACCAAACTCCCTGCTGGCGCGCACGAAAGAAGCCATTGTTGGCAATCCTGCGTTAGATGCCTGGAGCATTGATAACTCTGGCACTGACGTCACGAAGCGTATCCGAGTCATGAACGCTCGCGATTCAAAAGGCCTAGAATTCGATTCCGTGATCGTTGTGAATCCGATGGGGATCGCCAAGGAAGGCCCGGGCGATCTTTATGTGGCAATGACTCGCGCAACCCGCAGGCTAGCTGTGGTCACAGATGCGCCGTTGCCGCCAGCTCTTTCGTAACACGCCGCACAACACACCACATATCAACCTACGGTCTGGTAGCTTTACGATTAGACGATCAGTTTATCCACTCGCGGTCACTAAAGGAGAGACGGATATGACCAACATGGAACGAGCACACGAACACTACCTCAATGGCGTACCTACATCTATCGACATCCCCAACACCACGGTAGAACGTATGCTCATTGACGCGGTAGCAGATTACCCGAACCGCGTGGCCATCGACTTTTTGGGACGCGAATGGACTTACGAACAGATCACCTCCGATGTTGAACGCGCGATCACTGTACTGAAAATGTGTGGCGTGCGCGAAGGCGACGTCGTCTCCGTCATCCTCCCCAACTGCCCACAGCACTTCACCGCGTTCTACGCCATCACTGCACTCGGCGCTACCGTAGCAGAACACAACCCACTAGCCCCGTTGGCCCAACTCAACGACCAGCTCGATCTAGTCCAATCGCGAGTAGTTATCGCCTGGGAGCAAACAATTGAAAAGCTCCTGCGAGATGGAGATTTCCACGGCCGCACCTACCTCTCAGTCAATCTAGTCAAAGCTCTACCGTCCAAATCCCAATTCCTTTTGCGGCTGCCAATCAAGGCTGCGCGCGAACAGCGCGCTAAACTCCGCGGCAACGTACCGGCAGGCGTCCATTCGTGGGACAATCAAGTAAAGTTCGCTGATCCATCCAACATCACTACCGCCTCTTATGTATCACCAGATTCGATCGCTGTCTTACTTCAAACCGGCGGCACTACTGGCACACCTAAGGCAGTCAAACTATCCCACCGGAATATCGTTGCGAACGCCAAGCAAACCGAAGCGTGGCTTTTACACTTCGAACGCGGTAAGGAAACAGTTGCCGCCGTGCTACCGTTCTTCCACGCCTTCGGCCTTCAACTATCGTTGAGCGTATGCGTCAATTCCGCCGCCACCATCGTGATGACTCCATCGTTTGACGTAGATATTCTACTGGCCGGCCATGCCCGCCATCCGATCACCTTCTTTGGTGGCGTGCCTCCAATGTACAAGCGTATTCTGGACGCCCTTGACAAGGGTAAAAAGGCAGACCTCACGTCGATTCAATATTCTGTTGCTGGAGCGATGGCGCTTGATCCTGGACTTGCCACCCGATGGGAAAAAGCCACCGGCGGCTACATTATCGAAGGCTATGGCATGAGCGAGGCCTCCCCTGTCCTTTCTGGCTCTCCCATGTCACCTGATCGTCGCCCATCCACCTTAGGCATCCCATTCCCATCCACCGAAATGAAGATTGTGGATCCAGAAGATCCTTCACAGATCATTACTCGGGATGGAGACGTAGGTGAGATTTGCGCACGTGGGCCACAGATTTTCCAGGGCTATCTAGGTAACGACGAAGAAACGGCTCACGCATTCTTAGAGGGCGGCTGGCTTCGTACCGGCGATCTTGGATTCTGGGACGACGGCTTTATCGTGATGGCCGATCGCAAGAAGGAAATGATCATCAATGGCGGCTTCAACGTCTACCCTTCCCAAGTTGAGGATGCTGTACGTCAAATGCCAGGCGTTGTTGATGTTGCCGTGGTAGGTATGCCAACCGATTCTTTCTCAGAATCAGTTGTTGCCGCGCTAGTTTTGGAACCTGGGGCTGTTGTGGATATCGACGCAGTGCGGAAGTGGACTGAAGATAAGCTCTCCCATTACGCGATGCCTAAATCGATCGCGATTCTTGACGAACTTCCTCGTTCCCAAATCGGCAAGGTGATGCGACGTGCAGTGCGTGACAAGCTTTCTTCGTTTGAACTTAACTCTGGCCAGTGGCGTGAGAAGCTTTCGGAAGCTTCTACGAATGCTTCTTCATTAGTTGATGAATATTGGGTGGCATTGCGCGAACGTGCCGAAGCTTCTAAAGAGGATTGGAAAGATTGGACCGAACAGAACGCTGAAAAGTTCGAATCTTTCCGGCTTAAGTTTATGGATCGCATGTCGAATGGCACTGACCATGCTGAACTTACAGAAGAGATGGAATCATCTGCACGTCAATCTGGACTTTCTGTGGATAGTTTCAAAGCATGGGTGAGCCAATATCGCGGCGGGCTTTTATCCTCTAAGCACGGCACTGAGCAGCGTAAGCCTAAAGATTCACAAGAGTAAAAGTAGATTGTAGATGTTGTCAGAAACCCCAGTACAGAAATCAAAGTTGCTGTACTGGGGTTTTGCGTTAATAGATTATTGGCGGCGCTCCGCTTAGTTTTCTTCACAATCGGCTCGCAAAACTTCCCAATCGGCTCGCAAAACATCAATTGCTTTTTCGAAATCTTCAAGCGAATCGAAGTTCGAATAAACGGATGCAAAACGCAGATACGCGATTTGATCGAGGTGCCGTAGAGGTTCAAGGATCTCCAGACCGATATCATGCGCATCAATCTGTGCGATTCCTTGAGCCCGGATGCTTTCTTCTACTTTCTGGGCAAGCACGGCAAGTTGATCATCAGTAACCGGCCGCCCCTGACACGCTTTACCGACACCAGCGGCAATTTTTTCACGCGAAAAAGGTTCCGACGTACCTGATCGTTTCACAACCATGAGTGTTGCAGATTCAGACGTAGAGAAACGACGTTTACACTGTGGGCATTCGCGACGGCGCCGGATGACTGTTCCATCATCAGACGTACGAGTATCAATCACGCGCGAATCGGCGTAGCGACAGAAAGGACAATGCATAGTCCAACAGTAGCGCGTTAGAGACATCTTTCGCAGAACAAACTACTAAAATTTAGTATCTAGGTAGAATAAGTTTCTGCCCAGGACGTACAACTCCCCCATCAATCACATTCAATGCGTAGATGTCTGAGACCACACGTGAACTTTCTACCGGAGCATCGAGAGATTCAACAATGGAAGCAATCGTATCCCCTGGCTGCACAACAAGAGACTCACCTGCTTGCGGGGCTAAACCAAAGAACGATGCAACTAGAACAGCAGCAAGGATTGACGTAGCAAAAAGAGTAATAGTATACACAACACCACGAAGCCGTATGTTTTTTACACCCGTCCTAAGCACGGCAAATCCTTCACGCATATACCCCCATAATTCCAAACTAGCTGCCGGTTCAGCAGATACTGCGCTACGGCGCTGATTGTCTAACCGCCATTCTATAGAGCCTCGACTATCGAGAATACGCGCAGGAGATGCCGCGCTAGGAACAGCATACAGAGACCGCTTACCATCACTGCGCGGCATATCTGGCCGAACAGCAACACGTAGCCGGGAATTACGCACAGAAGCAGGATCTTGTATGCCACCCGCTACCCGCATCACGGGCTTTACTGTGCGAGTTGCCTGGATACCACGATCTCTTATCTCCACAACAGACATCATCGACTCCTTCTGCCATTCATTCGAACACCTGTTCTAATAATAGCCGAACGCGAGCGCCGTGTCTAGAACAAACGTTCGAATACATCCGAACATGTGTTTGATTGTTACGCCTGCCTACATTAGGCTTAATACAAGGAGATCATGCGGCTCCCACATACTTTGGTGAACACTTCTCCAGCTCGTTCACTCAACGCAGGCCCCGCATTCACACATCTCAACGAAAGGGAACCAATGCCTCGGCAACCTCAATTGACTCCACGGCAACTCGCCATAGTTGATACCGTACGTTCCCTTCTCGCTTCTCGCGGTTACCCACCTACTGTGCGCGAAATCGGAGATTCAGTCGGTCTAAAATCTCCATCATCCGTTAAACACCAACTTGATTCACTCATTCAACTTGGCATCTTTAGCCACGATCCACGCAGATCACGCACACTTGAAGTAACCCCACTGGGGATGAGCCTCGATACGGAAACTGGGGAATATACGCGCTCCTCCATCCTTCACTCGCTACCATCTTCTGCCAGTGAATCATCAGAATTCGCCCCTGCTACTGCCACGGTTTCCGTGCCACTCGTTGGCCGTATCGCGGCAGGCGCACCTATCCTCGCAGATCAACATATAGAAGATGTGTTTGCACTTCCTCGCCAGCTCACAGGCTCTGGCGAACTTTTCATGCTCCAAGTCAGCGGTGATTCCATGGTCGATGCAGCAATCTGTGATGGAGATTGGGTTGTCGTACGCCGCCAACCCAATGCCGAACAAGGTGAAATAGTGGCAGCAATGATCGATGGAGAAGCCACAGTCAAAGTTCTCTCCCGAACCGATGGCCACCAGTGGCTCCTACCACGAAACCCTGATTACTCGCCAATCCCAGCAGATAACGCACAGATAATCGGGCGCATCGTTACCGTCCTACGCTCGCTCTAACCACAAGCGCTAGCTTTCCGAACCCTCGCTCGCTAACCGCTGCAACACTCCACGTACGATCTGCGGATCCGTAGTCGGCCACATCTTCGGCATCGATGCCAACAAAAAGCCCGAATATCGTGCCGTCCGTAACCGCGGATCCAGCACAGCCACAACACCACGATCAGTGGACCTACGCAACAAACGCCCAGCCCCCTGCGCCAATAAAAGCGCAGCCTGAGTTGCAGCAACATTCATAAAACCATTCCCGCCACTGTGAGCAACAGCCTGCGAACGTGCCTGCATCAACGGATCATTCGGCCGCGGAAACGGAATCCTATCCATAATCACAAGACGGCAGGTTCTACCCGGCACATCAACACCCTGCCACAGAGAAATCGTGCCGAACAGGCACGCGTCGTCGTCGTCAGAAAACAACGAAACCAAGGTTGAAAGCTGATCTTCGCCCTGAACAAAAATCGGAACCTCAAGCCGATCCCGTGCAAACTCTGCCGCCCGAATCGCAGCCGCCTTGGACGTAAACAACACCAACGCACCGCCACCCGATGCCTCGATTAACTCAACCATCTCGGTGAGCTGTTCGTCCCCATAACCCTCTTTCCCCGGGATCGGCAGGTGCTTCGCAACATACAAAACGCCCTGCTTTTCGGGAGTAAACGGACTCCCCACGTCAATACCCTCCCACGGGCCTTGGCTGGGAAAACTCAACCCCACGCGGGCAGCCATCACGTCAAACGAATCGTTGATCTTCAACGTAGCCGAGGTCAAAATCGTGGGCCGGCCATCAAACAACTCATCGGCAATCGCGCCCGCAACGTCCAACGGCGCCGCATAAAGCGCGCCTGTTCCGTCAGCAAACTCGGCCTTCCACGCAACCAAAGTCTCGTTCTCAATCGCGCCGGAGAGCAGATCCTCGCACAACTCCCCCACTTCAACAAGCCGCGAACGCAAAATCTGCTTCGCGATCGTCTGATCCTCATCTTTTCCAGACATGCCCGCAACATTTTCCCCCGCTTCGGCAACGCGGCCAGAGAGGCGGGCGATCGCATCGAACAGTACTTGTGAAAACTTAACGATGCGCCCTTCGGGAACGTCCGTGAGAAGTTCCGCGATCTCATCTGCGGATTCGTCCAGATCAGAATCGTCTAGGCCAGAGCTCCGCATCATGCGCGCAATCCCGGCCACGTCGTACTTGGACAGTGTGCGGGTGAGCTGGTTCGTGACGCGATCAACAAGTTCGTGGGCTTCGTCGATGATGAAGGCCTGCGTTTCGGGCAACACAGGCGTGCCGGTGGCGGCGATCCCAAGCATGGCGTGGTTGGTCACTACCACGTCGGATTCTTCTGCCGCCTCACGCGCTAGATACGGAAAACAACTTTGCCGAACAGGGCATTTTTCACCAATACATTCACGTTTGGGAACGGAGACTTGCCCCCATACGCGGTCGGTTACGCCCGGCACCAGATCATCGCGATCCCCGGTGTCCGTGCTCATCGCCCATTCACGTGCCCGTATCACTTCTTCGCCTGTGGCCGTTGCCCCCACTTCGCCTTCGGCCCGCGAAAGCAACGTGCCTTCTTCCGGATAGCCGCCTGTGGCTTTCCGCAAACACACATAGTTATGCCAGCCTTTGAGGAGGGCCACGTTCACGTGTGCGCCAAGTTCATTATGGATCGCGTCCTTTACGCGCGGCGCATCATGCAACATAATCTGACGTTGCAGCGCCAGCGTTGCCGTAGAAATCACTGCGCGTTTCCCCGTTGCGGCCGCCCATGCCATCGTTGGCACAAGATAGCCGAATGATTTTCCGGTGCCTGTTCCGGCTTGCACCAGCAGGTGCCCGTCCGATTCCAACGCTTCAGAGACGCGTTCAGCCATCTCAATTTGGCCTTCGCGCGGGCTCCCGCCCACGGATCGCACGACGGCGGAAAGCAACGCGTCCAGATCACTCACGGTTCATCAGCCCTGCATCCTGGAGCATGCCGGCGATTTCTTCGGTGATGTGTGCGGTAACGTGTGTGCCTTCTTCGGTGAATGATTCGGAGAGGATTTCGCCGTCATCGTGGATCCGGGACACCAGATCGCCACGCGAAAATGGAATGGTGAGATCGATAAGGATCTGTGGACGTGGCAGGAGCTGATCGATCCGCTCTTCAAGTTCCGCGATGCCTTCGCCCGACACCGCAGAAACGAGCACCGAATCCGGGTAGCGGGAGCGCAGCGCGGCCACGTCGATCGGATCGGCCAGATCGGCTTTGGACAAGACGATGAGTTCGCGCACGGTATCTGCCCCAGGCACGTCCGCAAGCACGCTGCGCACGGCCTGGATCTGCCCTACGGGATCATGGTGGGAGGCATCTACAACGTGGAGCAACAGATCTGCTTGGCCAACTTCCTCCAGCGTGGAGCGGAACGCCTCCACCAACTGGGTTGGCAGGTTGCGCACGAATCCAACCGTGTCCGTGAGCGTATATTCGCGCCCATCGGCAGTTTGCGTACGGCGCACGGTAGGATCCAGCGTTGCGAACAGGGCGTTTTCCACCAGCACGCCTGCGCCTGTGAGCGTGTTGAGGAGCGAGGATTTCCCGGCGTTCGTGTACCCCACAACAACAACGGCGGGGACGGCTTTTTTGGTGCGCGATGCGCGGCGGGTAACACGGGCTGGTTCCATTGCTTTGATATCTGCGCGCAGTTTCGCCATGCGGGTTCGGATACGGCGGCGGTCTAGTTCGAGCTGTGTTTCACCTGGACCACGCGAACCGATACCAGCACCGCCGGCAACACGGCCACCAGCCTGACGTGACATCGAATCGCCCCAACCACGCAGGCGTGGCAGGAGGTATTCGAGTTGTGCGAGTTCTACTTGGGCTTTGCCTTCGCGCGATTTGGCGTGCTGAGCGAAAATATCGAGGATGAGCGCGGTGCGGTCGATGACTTTTACCTTCACCACGTCTTCCAGCGCACGGCGTTGCGATGGGGCAAGTTCCGAATCGACAATCACGGTATCTGCCCCGTGGAATTCCACGATTTCCGCAAGTTCTTTTGCTTTTCCGGATCCTAAGTATGTTGCGGGATCGGGTAGTTGGCGCTTTTGGATCAGACCATCGAGTACGGTGGAGCCTGCAGTTTCTGCGAGCGCTGCGAGTTCACGTAGCGAATCTTGGGCGGCTTCGTATGGCCCTTCGCGCCACAGCCCAACAAGTACTACGCGTTCGAGGCGCAGTTGCCGATATTCAACGTCCACCTTATCGTCACGTTCGGTGGCCAAACTGGTAACGCGGCGGAGCGATGAGCGTTCTTCACGTTCGAGCGATTCGCCTGCCCACGCACCTTCGTAGGCGGGGTTTTCTTGGAGTGCGGTACCTTCGTACGTGCTCAGATCGACGTGATTTTCCCCAAGTTTAGTGTTTTTTGGGGTGTGGTTATGCTCGGTTGGCTTGTGTGCAGAAATCTTCGTATCTCCTTTTACATGATGGTGTTTTATTATCTCACTTCTGGCGTGGTTTATCCATGGTGACGTAGACATTTACTGGGGAGCCACGTATCGTTGAGTGGGTGAACAGCCACTATTTTTCTACAGTTCCTGACGTTTCCTCCGCCCCGCACAGCCTGACTTACTCTGCGTTCGATCGCGAGTGGACAGTCACGGTTGATTCGGGCGTGTTTTCTCCGTCCGGTTTGGATAAGGGGACGGCCGTGTTGTTACATAAGGTTCCGATTTCTGACCTGGAACCTGGATCCGTGGTTGCGGATATTGGGTGTGGTTGGGGCCCGATCACGTTGGCGCTTGCAGATACGTATCCAGATGCGCGGGTGGTTGCGTGTGACGTGAACGAACGCGCGGTGGCTTTGGCGTCAAAGAATTGCTCTGATCTGGGTTTTTCCAACGTCCAGGTAGGTTTAGCTGACGACGTCGTGGCCCAGCTACGCGATGAGATCTCACGTGGCGTCCATTCTGGGATTGATGTGTTGTGGTCTAACCCGCCGATTCGTATTGGCAAAGACGAATTACACAAGTTGCTACTGACCTGGCTTGGTTTGCTGTCTCCTTCTGGCCACGCTTACATGGTGGTTCAGAAGAATTTGGGTGCAGATTCGCTTGCGAAGTGGATTGACGCTCAGGGTTTCCCAACAGAAAAGATTGGTTCTGCGAAGGGTTTTAGAATTCTTCACGTGCGGAAGCGATAAGTTCTCGTGCTTGGTTGGTTGCGGTATCGATGTCTGCATTAACGACGTCGATCCATGCGATGCGTGGATCTGGCCGGAACCAGGTGCGTTGTTTTTTGGCGAGCCTGCGGGTGTGAAGCGCCACTGATTCGATCGCTTCTGGAATGCTAAGGCGCTCATCAATAACATCGATGGCTTCCGCATATCCGGTGGCTTTCGATGCTGTTGGGCTACCTCGTAATCCTTGATCTAGCAGGGTTAGCGTTTCGTCGATGAGCCCTGATTTAAACATGGTTTCAGCCCGATGCCCGATTGCTTCGTTGAGTTCATCGCGGTCACGCCGAACCCCGATATGGAGTGTATTGGTGTAGTGGCTGGTGTGCCGTGGGAATATTGGCGTGTATGAATGCCCGGTTAACCGCACGACTTCAAGTGCACGAATAACCCGCCGGGGGTTGGCAAGGTTAATTGTTTCAGCTGACACTGGATCTTTGTCAGCTAGTTCCGCGATAAGCGGTTCTAGGCCGTGTGTTTCCCAGATGTCTTCGAGTTCGCGCCGAATCTGGGGATCTGTGCCGGGGAAATCGAGTTCATCAAGGAGCGCACTGATGTAGAGGCCGGATCCACCAACAACAAGCGGAATCCGCCCACGTCCATGGATGGCAGCTATATCTGCGCGTGCATATTCTTGATATGCGGCAACTGATGCTGGTTGGGTGACGTCCAAAACATCGAGTTGATGGTGTGCGATTCCAGCGCGTTCTTCTTCTGTTATCTTGGCCGTGCCAATATCCATTCCACGATAGAGCTGCATGGCATCGGCAGAGATGATTTCAACATGCTCTGCCCCACCGAGCGTATGCGCCAGGCGGATAGAAAGGGCCGTTTTACCGGAGGCGGTAGGCCCAACAACAGCAATAACAGGAAGATTCATGCGCATTCAGTTCTTCCGAATTGGGATTCCTGGGATACCAAGAGCAACCGGAGCACGCCCAGCAGCTTCTTCAGCGAGCTGTGCCTTACGGCGTTCGCCGGCTTCGTAGGCATCTCCCGCGCGAGTCTTCCGAATTTCAAAGAAGCCGCCTTCTAACGCCGAATCAGCAACAAGATGATACGGAGCAGCGTGAGTAACAATTGCCGAAACCATATCGCCTGGACGTGGTGTTTCTTCAAGGCCTTCTGGCAGAGCGATATGGACGAGCCGGTTGTCTGCAGCACGGCCTGTGATACGGGACGTACTGGCATCTTTACGGCCGCCATCGCTAGAAACAAGCACATCCACGCGTTCACCAATGAGCTTCTGGTTTTCTTCCAAGGTGATTCGGTTTTGCAAAGCGATGAGGCGCTGATAACGTTCCGATGCAACATCTGCTGGAACCTGATCTTCCATATCTGCTGCAGGAGTTCCTGGGCGTGGCGAATATAAGAAGGTGAAGGCAGATGCAAAACGGGACTTTTCAACAACATCAAGTGTTGCTTGGAAATCTTCTTCCGTTTCCCCTGGGAAGCCCACAATAATATCCGTGGTGATCGCGGCGTTAGGGATACGTTCCCGAACTCGATCAAGAATTCCAAGGAACTTAGCCGAACGGTACGATCTACGCATGGCGCGAAGTACCCGATCCGATCCTGATTGGAGTGGCATGTGCAAGGTTGGCATCACGTTTGGTGTTTCGGCCATGGCATCAATGACGTCATCCGTGAATGCAGCCGGATGCGGGGACGTGAAACGTACGCGCTCTAGACCATCAATATCACCACATGCACGGAGCAGTTTAGCAAATGCTCCACGATCGCCGAAGCCAACGCCATAGGAGTTCACGTTCTGACCTAGGAGGGTTACTTCGATTGCGCCTTCTGATACCACTGCTTCAACTTCCGACAGGATTTCACCAGGCCGGCGATCGCGTTCTTTACCGCGAAGATGAGGAACAATGCAGAATGTGCACGTGTTGTTGCATCCCACGGAGATCGATACCCATGCGGCGTATGCCGATTCACGATGTGTTGGGAGCGTTGACGGGAATACCTTCAACGATTCTTCAATTTCAACGGCAGCTTTCTTGTTATGGCGTGCACGCTCCAACAAGGCCGGAAGAACATCTAAGTTGTGAGTGCCAAGAACAACATCAACCCATGGGGCGCGTTTCACGATGCCGTCGCGCATCTGCTGCGCAAGGCATCCGCCAACGGCGATCTGCATATCAGGGCGGGCATCCTTCACTGCCTTGAGCTGGCCGAGGTGTCCGAAGAGCTTATTTGCCGCATTTTCACGAACCGAGCAGGTGTTAATCACTAACACATCTGCGCCTTGATCACCGGCTTCGGTTGCACGTGCAGCCTTTTCTGGAACGAGTTCCACAGGAACAATTCCAGCCTGATCAAGAAGGCCAGCCATGCGTTCAGAATCATGGACGTTCATTTGGCATCCGAGGGTGCGCACAGCGTACGTTTTAATATCCGTTGCCTTGAGTTTCTCGTTCATAAAAGCCCTTACGTGTGAATGTTCTTCAACCGGCAAGTTTAATAGATTCGTTGTATTGATAGCATTGTGGAGCGGTGGGTGTGATACGCATATCCCCTATTCCGGCTCTTCTTCCAGCGATTCCAAAGCTGAGTTCACGGCGTTGCGGATCTGATCAGGGTTGAATCCTCTTCGTGCTAAGGCGCCGTACAAGCGCCGCCGAATTACGTCCTTCTCTAAACCGCGCATTGTCCTAACCTTTCGAACCGCGAAATCGCGAGCCGCTTCGTATTCATCGTGTGAATCGATCTGTTCAAGGGCGTGTTCAATCAACGAATCAACAATTCCGCGCCGTTTAAGTTCTTCTTTCAGTCCCCTGCGCGAGATCGTTTTTTCAGCAAATTTCGATCGCACAAACATGTGGGCAAACCGTGAATCATCAACTAGCCCTGCGCCTTCGAATGCGTGAAGAGTAGACTCAATGATTTCTTCTGGAACAAGATTTCGAACCATGGACTGCCGTAACTGTTCAACAGACCGTTCCATCATGCCCAGCTGGCGGTAGCATAGATCTTTCGCGTACTGGATCCATTCTTCTTCTGTACGTGCCGCAGCACGTTCAGCCTTACGCTTCGCAATATCTGCCGCAGAACGATAAGCCTTCTTGCGCGGGCGAAAATCTGCATCTTCAGCGTAATTAACCATGATTATTTATTGCCCCTGCACCTGCCCTAGATGCCATCCGGTGTGGGGCGAGAATCGCCCCACACCCAAGGTGTACATTTTCCGTGTTTTAGACTTCCGGTGCTTCTTCTGGTTCTTCCGCCGGCGATCCATCCTTATTGATGCCGATGGTAGCAAGAACCTTACGTTCGATTTCATCAGAGATTTCAGGGTTGTCCAGAAGGAATTGACGTGCCTTTTCCTTGCCCTGGCCAAGCTGATCGCCTTCATACGTATACCAGGATCCAGAACGGCGAACAATACCGGTATCTACCGCAAGATCAATAATGCCACCTTCGGTGGAAATGCCCTTGCCGTAGAGGATATCGAATTCTGCCTGCTTAAACGGCGGAGCCATCTTGTTTTTTACAACCTTCACGCGGGTGCGGTTACCCACTGGTGTAGAACCTTCTTTAAGCGTTTCAATGCGGCGCACATCCAAACGAACCGACGCATAGAATTTGAGTGCCTTTCCACCCGTGGTGGTTTCAGGATTGCCGTAGAAAACACCAATTTTTTCACGCAACTGATTAATAAAAATCGCGGTAGTTCCGGCAGCAGACAACGCACCAGTGAGCTTACGCAGTGCCTGCGACATCAAACGTGCTTGAAGGCCAACGTGGGAATCACCCATTTCGCCTTCGATTTCAGCCTTCGGAACAAGAGCTGCCACGGAATCGATCACGATGATATCTAGTGCTCCAGAACGAATCAGCATATCGGCAATTTCAAGAGCCTGTTCACCCGTATCTGGCTGGGAAACAATCAACGCATCCGTATCAACGCCTAGCTTACGAGCATATTCAGGATCCAGCGCGTGTTCCGCATCAACAAATGCTGCAATACCGCCAGCCTTTTGAGCGTTCGCTACCGCGTGTAGCGCCACTGTGGTTTTACCGGAGGATTCTGGCCCGTAGATTTCCACCACACGGCCGCGAGGGAGCCCACCAATACCCAACGCAACATCAAGCGCCAGCGATCCAGTTGGGATCACAGAAACGCGCTGCGGTGGAGCATCCCCCAAACGCATGGCAGAACCCTTACCAAACTGACGATCAATTTGCCCCAAAGCAGTTTCTAGCGCCTTTGCACGCGCATCTTTTTCTTTAGCAGCCATCTTCAAGCTTCCTCACAATCATGTAGTAAAAATATCGAACAGAACAGGTCTAGTTAACACGAGATCTTCTCTCCGAATACCTCATGAGAACAGCTTATGACCGACCTCCGACATAAAACGTTGGCACCTGCATTTCCGTGGAAAACTCCTACACCAACGTGTTCTGTGGACAACCTTATCCGAACGCCTGTTCGATTTCCACACGACACCCATCGCTCTAACAACCACGCAGCCACGTCCGCTATAAATACTGGCATTAGAATAAAAACTGGTGGAAGGCATGCCTCCCACCAGTTCCTCACTATTTTAGATCCCGAGGATTGATCTTATGTAAGTATTCAAATCTTTCCGGAAGATCTATGCTACGCCGTAACGCAGACCAGACCCGTTGAGGATCTTCACGATCTTCCAGCGCTTGTTCCGCAGTGCGCGATCCTAATTCAGGAATCACCAAATCCTTCACTAAACCATGCCCTAACCCACCAGGGAAAGCACGATCTACACACTGCCAGAACTCAGTATGCTTCACAATCAGCCACGCATAGCAGCCAGCTCAGCACGAACAAGAGATTCTGGAACAGAATCTGGGATACGCGGCTTACGCATCATTGGCGGAATACGACCTTCAGCAAGATCGGTACGATCTGCTACCAAACGCAAAATGTGACTCATCGGAACATTGAGCGCCACCGAAATCGACTGCAACAGTTCAGAGGACGCTTCCTTCTTACCACGTTCGACTTCGGACAGGTAGCCTAACGAAACACGGGCATCGGAGGACACTTCGCGAAGGGTACGCCCCTGCCGCTGACGGTACTCACGAAGCACTTCACCAAGTTCATGACGGAACAGGACGTTTTCGCGGGTCATGTCATTCATTGTCATCTTCTTCAAACCTCTTTTCACCAAGTTCAAGCTCTTGGCTTTAGCTTTCATCAAATAGCTCAACGCATCTTGATGTAAATATCTTCCCAAGCTATCCTGTGAATTTACTGGATTTCCTCTGCGCACCGCCTTACAGATCCATAAACCGCAGTAAAACACTACTCAAAGTAGTATCCAGTATATTATACCTCACATTTACTTTTCTTTGATTAAACGCAGGATTGTTTCCAACGCCTTATCCACAGTCTGGCATCGCACAGTAGCCCTATCACCAGGGAAAAGAAACTGCTCCGCACCACTTTCACCCTGATACCACCAGCCAATCCATACACATCCAGCGAGATGCCCATCGGATGGCCCAGGGCCAGCCACGCCCGTCGTCGAAACCCCAAAATCTGCCCCAAAAAGTTTCGCAACACCCGCCGCCATCTGGCAAGCGACATCGTGATCAACAGGACCCGTGACTGCCAAACGCGCCTCACTCACGCCAAGCACCGAAGCCTTCGTGTCAGCAGCGTACGTCACTGCACCACCACGAAAAATAGTCGACGCTCCAGGCACGTCCACAATCGAACTAGCCAACGCACCACCAGTCAACGATTCAGCAACGGCAACACATACGCCACGCTCACAGCACTCCGAAACAACCTGACGCCCTAAGCTCTCCGCTGCCATCAGGCCCTACTCACCTGCAGAATCAGCGCGCGGTTCAACTTCCGCAGAAATCTTACGCGCCTCAAGAACATACTCAACAGCACTGCTAATCGCGAAAACCAACGCAATTCCCATCAACGCATAGGAAGCACCAACCAAGATTTCAGCGAACGTCTCAGGCAAGAAGGTAAACCACGGAAGAATCAAGCCCGCAATCCCAAACGATTGCGCCATCATCTTCGCCTTACCACCCCAACCGGCAGCCATCACCTTCTTCTTCACCATAAACATACGCATTAATGTAATGCCCAGTTCACGAGCGATGAAAACGATAGTCATCCACCACCACAGGCGCCCATGCCACGAAAGCAACACCAGACCAGAAATAATCAGCGCCTTATCCGCAATCGAATCCGCCAACTTCCCAAAGTCAGTAATCAGATTATACTTACGCGCAAAATGCCCATCGAGCTTATCCGTAATCGCAGCAACAGCGAAAATCGCCCAGGCCAACCAGCGCCGCCCATCCGTGTCACTCAAAAACGCGACAATGAAAACCGGCACCAAGACCAATCGAAGGACGGTCAAAACATTGGCAATGTTGAAATTAGAAATTCGCTGTTCGTTCACCCTCATATCATAAAGGTTTTCTGGCAAAAGTGGCGCCTGAAAAGCAGTTCAGGTTCATCTACCAGTTAATTGCCAGGCATCTTCGCCAGATTCGCCTTCCCCGTCAAGTTCGTCATCATACCAATTGCGCGCAACATCGCCCTCTGCCCCACCAGCCAGCGGATCCGTTGCATAACGGTTGGTTGGCATAACAACCGTACCGTCATCATCTGCAGCATACTGTGCACTATCAACGATCTGTGTGGCACCAGGATCTTCTGCCGGCGCAGACAGATCCACATCTTCACCCTTGATCAACGCAATAACATCCGGCAACTGTTCAGGAGTCACAAGAACATCACGCGCCTTGCCACCCGTGCCCGGCCCCACGATTTCACGCGATTCGAGCAAATCCATCATACGGCCCGCCTTTGCAAAACCAATACGCAACTTGCGTTGCAACATCGACGTGGAACCAAACTGCGTGTTCACCACAAGCTCCGCGGCCTGCAACAAGACGTCCAGATCGTCACCGATTTCTTCGTCAATCTTCTTAGCTTCAGCCTTCGGAATCACATCTTCACGATACGACGGCTGCATCTGAGCCTTCACATGCTTCACCGTGGCCGCAATTTCTTCCTCATCCACCCACGCACCTTGCACACGCATCGGTTTCATCGAACCGGCAGGAGCAAACAACGCATCACCCATACCGATCAATTTTTCGGCACCAACCGAATCAAGAATCGTACGCGAATCGGTAGCCGACGAAGTTGAAAATGCCAAACGCGACGGAACATTCGCCTTAATCAAACCAGTCACGACATCCACAGACGGGCGCTGCGTTGCCAACACCAAGTGAATACCCGCAGCACGTGCAAGCTGAGTAATACGCTGAATCGACGCTTCCACATCACGCGGCGCCACCATCATCAGATCCGCCAATTCGTCCACAACCACCAGCAAATACGGGTACGGCTGCAGATTGCGCTGAGAACCTTCATGGGCAGTCACTTTTCCTTCGCGTACTGCCGCATTGAAATCATCAATATGCTTAAAACCATATGCCGCCAGATCGTCATACCGCTGATCCATTTCACGAACCACCCATTCAAGCGCCTCCGCAGCCTTCTTCGGGTTCGTAATAATCGGCGTGATCAGATGCGGAATCCCCGCATAAATCGTCAGCTCCACACGCTTCGGATCAACCAGAATCATGCGCACCTGATCCGGAGTGGAACGAATCATGATCGACGTAATCATCGAATTAATAAACGACGATTTACCAGCGCCCGTCGCACCTGCCACCAAAAGGTGGGGCATCTTAGCCAAATTCGCAACTACGTACTGGCCGCCAACATTCTTGCCCACGCCTACCACAAGCGGATGCGTTTGCTTGAGCGCCACAGACGATCGCAACACGTCGCCCAACATAACCGTTTCACGATCAGTATTCGGAATTTCAATACCAACCGCCGATTTACCAGGGATCGGAGACAAAATACGAACATCCGACGACGCCACTGCATACGCAATGTTCTTCGATAACGATTCGATCTTATCGACCTTCACACCAGGCCCAAGTTCAACCTCATACTGAGTCACTGTTGGACCACGCGAAAAGCCCGTCACTTCCGCATTAACCGAAAACTCCGAAAACACGCGCGTCAACGCCTCCACCACATGATCGTTCACTTCCGAACGCTCCACATGCGGAGGCCCCTGCTTCAAGAATTCCATAGACGGCAACGTGTACGTGGCATTAGATGCCAACTCAATCTGCTCAATCCGTTCCGGAACCGGTTCCGGCTTCGCAGCCTTACGTTCCGGTTCAGCATGCGGCCGAGCCGGAACCTGCTTCGGCGCCATCACACGAGTAGGCTCCACAGCAGGACGCTTCTTTGGTTCTGCAGGCGGTTGCGGATCGTGGGCTTTCATCGCGATACGACGCAGGCGCGAGACGGGAGCCTCGTCGTCGACTTCTTCTGGATGATCAAACGGAACCGACGCCGAATGCTCCGGCTCAAACTCCGCGCGCGCCGCACGCTTATCCGACACCCACTCTACAATGTCCTTCACAGACGTGCCGGTAGCATACAAAACCGCATAAATACAAACAAAAATCAAAACTGGGATCGCGCCCCACACGGACAAAAGCTTCGCCAAACCGGACCCCACCAGGAAGCCAACAAGACCACCCGCGGCCTCCACAGCAGCAAACCCAGCAGTTACCTGTGGTTGCCCCATAAAAATATGGATCATCGCAGTCAACGCAACCACAATCAGCCCAACGCCAACAAGAAAACGCGGCGTAGCCTCAGAATCAGACGCGCGGAACAACTTCACCACAATGCCAACCAGCAGGACAGGAACAAAAACAGACAACACGCCAACGACACCGGCGGTCGCATGATGAATAACCGGACCAATCGCACCCGAAAGCCCAAACCACTCCCGCAACGCAATAATAATCGCCAAACCAATCAACATGAAAAGCCGGCCACCATTACCACCCAAAATGCGCTCAGACGCACTTGGCGCCACCGGCTCAGGGGCAGACTTCTTAGGTTTCCGTGCCGGATTTTGTGCAGATCCAGAGCGTGCCACTTGATTCCCTCCTTGCACTATGCAACAGGCATAGATAAAACAAGCCTAGAACGAAACACCCGCTTCTTCACACCTGGCACGCCAATACCTTTATATTGCGACTCAGATCGCTAGAGCTGTACTAGGCTAGAAGCATGACACTTATAGTTTCTTCCCCGAATAATACAGTCCGTGCAAGCCTCGAAAAATTTGGCGCTGACGTGGAGATAGTCGATTGGGATCTGCGTGGGCCGGCGCCCGCGGATCGAATCGACATGGTTGTGACCCCGCTCCTCAACGGCAACCCCGATTACCGCCATCTTGATGGGCTGGATTTCGATTACGTCCAATGCTCCACTCTTGGATACGAACCGATCCTCCCACACCTCGCGCCCCACCACGTGCTGGCCAACGCGAAAACAGTTCACGAAACGTCCACTGCCGAATTGACGCTCATGCTCACGCTGGCGATGCAACGCGATGTGAAACGGTCCATCGCCGCCCAAGCCCGCGGCGAATGGGACACCTTCTTCTCCCCTGGCCTGGCCGATAAGCGCGTGGTGCTGGTGGGCGTTGGTGGCGTTGGGAAGGCGATCGCACAACGTTTGGCACCGTTCGAAGTGGATCTTGTGCGCGTGGGCCGCACCGAACGCGACGATGCGGACGGGCATGTTTATTCCACCGCTCAACTCCCCGATTTGCTCCCTGATGCAGACATCGTGATCCTCATCGTGCCCGCAACAGATGAAACGCGCGGCCTAGTTGGCTCAGAATTTTTGGGGCGGCTCAAGGATGGCGCCCTGGTTGTGAATGTGGCGCGCGGGGTTGTTGTTGATACGGATGCTATGGTGGCCCACGCCGATCGCCTCCGGTTCGCGTTCGATGTTGTTGATCCCGAACCACTCCCGGCTGGCCATCCACTGTACTCCCACTCGAATGTACTGATTTCCGCACACAACGGCGGCTATTCCAAGGCGCTTGCCCCACGGTTGCAGCGGCTGGTTGAGCGCCAGGTGCGGCATTTGCTGGCCGGCGAAGAGCTGGAGAACGTGATTGCCCGGTAGCGGGCGTGCATTCAGTTTGCATTTTTGGCCGCAACCGGGCCTGAAACCCCGGTTTTACTCCGAAAATGCAAACTGAATGCACAGATGAAGGTTTACCCATGCTTATTTCCCTAATTTTGCTGCCTCTCGCGGGATGGTGGTGGACCTACCGCCAACTTTCCCGCGAGCGCTCGCGAAATGATGTGCTGCAACAGCGCGTGCTCACGAATTTGGTGTCGCCGGCTTATCTGTCACACGAGATCCGCACGCCTTTGACGGTGATCAAGGGCGCCGCGGAGATCCTCACGGACGGCGATCTGGGCCCGATTAGCCCTGCTCAACGCCAGTTTTTGGAGACTATCGCCGAAAATTCTGCAACGGCGTGTGCTCTGGCAGAGGATTTTTTAGTGCTGTTTAGTATGGAGAAATCTTTGGCCCAGCTTCACTTGGTCAAAACGGATGTGCGGCAGTTGATGCGTGAGGCTGTGCACGAGTTTCGCATCATGCACGCCTGCGATATTCGGCTTGATAA
Organism: Arcanobacterium haemolyticum DSM 20595; assembly: GCF_000092365.1. Lineage (NCBI taxonomy): Bacteria > Bacillati > Actinomycetota > Actinomycetes > Actinomycetales > Actinomycetaceae > Arcanobacterium > Arcanobacterium haemolyticum. The sequence continues at coordinate 733,203 of NC_014218.1, read as the reverse complement.
TCACGGGGCTCCAGTTTTTGTGGACGCCGATCCGCGGATGCTCAAGCAGGTTGTGTGGAATTTATTGACGAATTCGGTGCGGCATGGCGGCGAGGGAACACATATTGTTATGCGCGTTTCTGCCGACGATGGCATCGCTTTGATTGTGGTTGAGGATACGGGGATTGGCTTGCTTTCTTCTGCGGCGGATGATGATCCGGTTCGGGTGTCGGTTGGCGATTTGCCGCAGTCGGGTTCTGGGATTGGCATGAAGGTTGTGGAGCATATTATTTCTGCGCATCGTGGCACGTTGGTTGTGGATGCTACGTTGGGTTTTGGCACGCAGGTGTATATTCAGCTTCCGGTGCGCGGGTTGGGTTGAGGGACGAAAGGGTGAGCGATGAGCGTTGTGTTGGTTGTGGATGATGAGCCGCAGATTCGCGCGATTATTGGGTACGTTGTGGAGTCTACGGGGCGTGAGTGGATTGGTGCTGGGAGTGCTGAGGAAGCTCGCGCCGTGTTGCAGGAACGTAGCGTTGAGCTGATTTTGCTTGATGTTATGTTGCCTGGTGCGAGCGGGATTGACTTGTGTGAGGCGGTGCGGGCTTCGTCGTCAACTCCGGTGGTTTTGTTGTCTGCGTTGGGTGACGAAGAGGATCGTATTCGCGGGCTTGAAGCCGGCGCGGACGACTATATTACGAAGCCATTTTCCCCGCGTGAGGTGGGGTTGCGTATTGAGGCGATTTTGCGGCGGCACGGGGATACGTCGTGGAGTGAGGCGGAGGGTATTCGGATCGATTCGGATACGGGTGAGTTGAGTTTTGAGGGTTCGACGACGCTGTTGCCGGCCATGGAGTCTCGCGTCTTGGAGCAACTCTTGCATCATTACAATCGCACGGTGAGTTTTCATGATCTGTTGCATAACGTGTGGAATACGGATGAGAGCGTGGGCGGGCGCGAAATGGTGCGGATTACGGTGCATCGGTTGCGTGCGCATTTGAAGGCCATTGGGGTGCGAGAGAATCTGATTGAGACGGTGCGTGGAACGGGATATCGGGTGCGCCAGCAGTCCAGCAAGGAAGATTAGTCCTGCTGGTTAATCTGGTCTCCTAATAAATATGGCAATCGGACGCCCATCGCTGACCCCATCAAGAACCTGGCCAGTGAGGATGATCAAACAATGCGGGCATACTGGCGCTCGATCATTCTCAAAGAGCGAGCGGCCCGATAAGCACATATAAAACGGATATAAGAATACTTGGAGTTACCACCGCACAAACGGCTGTCGATGCTATGCGGGAGACTTTCTTGTAACCGTGCCGTCAGTTGCACGATATTTTTTACGGTACTCTTCGTATCTGCTACTGCCCTTTCTGCGTTTCAAGAAGGCGTGACCAAGCCGATTCTGGAACAAAACATTCATCTTTCGTGCCTAAGTATTCGCACGTGTAACACACTTGTAATGGTTTGTAACAGAAATTTGCTCGCGTTAGCACGGTCACATGTGAGACGGTGAAGTTATCACAACGATGTGACACTGCAAAGGAGCAACCAATGTCATCGACGTTCAAAAAATCTCTCGGCATCGTCTCCGCGCTCACCCTGGGAGCCATCTCCCTCAGTGGCTGTGCGGTAGAAGAAGGCAAGCAGGCCGAAGGTAGCGGTAGCCTGACCGTTGCTTGTGGCGCACTCGATCAGCTCTGCCAAAAGTGGACTGAAACATTCCAAGAAAAGACTGGCATTCCAACAAAGTTCGTTCGTCTTTCCTCAGGTGAAACCGTAGCCCGTCTTACTGCTACCAAGGGCAATCCTGAATTCGATATTTGGCACGGCGGCCCAGCCGATGGCTTCGGCGCAGCCAACAAGGAAAGCCTGCTCGAAACCTACCAATCCCCTGAAGCAAAGAAGATCCCAGCCGAATACAAGGACGAAAAGGGCACCTGGACCGGCGTCTACATCGGCGTTCTTGGCTTCTGCTCTAACCAAAAGCAACTCGACAAGCTCGGCTTGAAGGCCCCAGAAACGTGGGACGATCTCTTAAAGCCAGAACTTGCACAACAAGTTGAATCCGCACACCCATCCACTTCCGGTACGGCATACACCACCCTCTGGGCACAAAACCTCCGGTTGGGCGGCGAAGATGCAGCAATCGACTACATGAAGAAACTCTCCGGAAACATTCTCCAATACACCAAGTCTGGTACAGCACCTGGCCAGGCAGCAGGCCGCGGCGAAGTCACCACAGGTATCTCCTTCATCCACGATTGTGCCCTCTACAAGGAACAAGGTATGAGTGACATGGTGATCACCACGCCAAAGGACGGCACCGGATACGAAGTCGGCGGTGTTGCCATCATCAAGGGCACAAAGAACCTCGATCTTGCCAAGAAGTACGTCGATTTCGCCATCTCCGCCGAAGCACAAAATATCGGCCCAGAAGTCGGCTCCTACCAGGCACACACCCACCCAGATGCCAAGGATGATCCACGCATCACCAAACTCGATGAGGTCAACCTCCTGAAGTGGAACTTCACCGAAGCTGGCGAAAAGCGAGCAGAGTTCACTAAACGGTTCGACAACGAAGTCGTCGCACCGCCGTCGAAATAATCCTCCACAAGAAAAGGGAGTGAGACGAAAACTATGAGTACTGCACCAATCGCGGGGGCCATGCCGCCGCAACCAGGCACAGAAAATACCGCAACCGCGCGCGAAATTCGACGCACGATACGCAACAAACGCAAACACGGACGGGACGTGCCAACGTTAATCATTACCATCGTTGTCGTCTCAATCCTGCTTCTCCTCACAGTGTTCCCGCTGATCCGAGTCTTTTCGGAAGCGCTCGGGGAACGCGGACTCGAAGTCCTCACCTCAATGGTGTCCGATCCATACCCACGGCAGATTATTCTCAATACGCTCGTGCTCGGAATCGTGGTCGGATTAGCGGGAACACTCATCGGATTCCTCCTGGCGTTCGCACACGTACGCCTCGATTTCAAAGGGAAAAAACTCCTCAACCTGTTGGCACTTATCCCCATCGTTGCCCCACCGTTCGCGGTAGCAACCGCAGTTATCACACTACTGGGGCGCAACGGCATCATCACCAACGGGCTGCTTGGACTCGACAACTTCAACATCTACGGCCTGAAGGGTATGACTCTTGTTCTCACCCTGTCCTTCTTCCCAGTGTCCTACATGAATTTTCGAGGCCTTCTCTCCACCCTCGATCCGTCATTGGAAGAAGCCGCCGCGGATCTCGGAGCCAGCAAATGGAACATCTTCACCCGCATCACCCTACCTCTCATGTTGCCAGGGTTTGCGGCGTCGTTCCTGCTGCTCTTCGTTGAAGCGATCGCTGACCTCGCAAACCCGTTGGTGATTGGTGGCGATTTCACCGTGCTCTCCTCGCGGGCATACATCGCCTTCACCGGCGAATACGATATCCCTGCTGGCGCCGCCTATTCGCTGATTCTGCTGGTGCCGTCCATTCTTGTGTTTGTGATCCAGCAGTACTGGGTGGGCCGCAAAAACACCGTAACCGTAACCGGCAAACCCGCCGGCAAAAAGAAGCTCATCACAGATAACTCGTGGCGCATCCCGATCCTCACCATGGTTGCCTTCATCATGGCCGTGATCATCACGCTCTACGCCACAGTGATCATCGGATCATTCGTGAACATTCTGGGCGTGGACAACACCTGGACACTGGCGAACTACCGCTACGTGCTCTCCGGAATCGGTAACGAAGCCATCCTCGACACCACCATCATGGCACTCATCGCCACCCCGATCGCCGCTTTCCTCTCCATGGTGATCGCCTGGCTGGTAGTCCGCAAACTCAAGCATGGACGCGGAATCGTTGACTTCATTGGCATGTTGGGCCTGGCCGTTCCAGGCACCGTTGTTGGTTTAGGGTACGCGATCACGTTCAACAACCCGGTGATCTTCGGCGGGCGCATGTGGCTCCCCGTGCTGGGCGGCGGCGCGGCCATCTTCGGCGGCGCAATCGCCATCATCATGGTGTACGTGATCCGTTCCGTGCCATCCGGCCAACGCACCGCGATCGCCACCTTGCAACAAATCTCGCCGTCCATCGAAGAAGCCTCCGCATCCCTTGGCGCCGATTCGTTCAAGACCTTCCGCAAAGTCACATTGCCGCTGATTAAACCGGCGCTCGCGGCTGGTTTGATCTACGCGTTCGCGCGAGCCATGACAACCCTCTCCCCTGTTATTTTCCTGGCCACCCCAGACGTTCAAATCATGACCAAGAAAATCCTGGCCGAAGTTGATGCCGGCCGATTCGGAAACGCGTTCGCATTTTCCATGGTCTTGTTCCTGATCGTGATCATGGTGATCGGAATTATCGAACTGATCATGGGCGATGGTTGGACCAAGCTCAAGAAGAAACTGGCTCGCGGAAAACAGCACTGATTGCTGTTGTGCCCGCGTGTGGTTGCATAACGTTACGCACCTCTAACATTTGCCTTTAGTTACCTGCTTTAGTTGAGAAAGAAGACTCCTCATGAATAAGAAAATGACGTCACCTACAGGCCCGCAAGGACGCGTGGTCTTACGGGACATTATCAAGGAATTCCCCACGGATCACGGCGTTTTCCGCGCGGTTGATGACGTAAACATTGAGATTGAGCCGGGCGAGTTTCTGACCTTGCTTGGTCCTTCTGGTTGTGGAAAGACGACGACGTTGCGCATGGTTGCCGGTTTCGAAACGCCTTCGTCTGGTGCTATCGAACTCGATGGCAAGGACATCGTGGCTGTGACTCCGGAGAAGCGGCCAATGACTATGGTATTCCAGTCTTACGCGCTCTTCCCGCATTTGAGTGTCCGGGAGAATATCGAATACGGCTTGAAGATTAAGAAAATGAAGCGCCCCGAGATGGATTCGGCAGTGGATGCTGTGCTGGCGTCGATGAGTTTGACTGGTTTGCAGGATCGTGCGCCGTCTCAGCTTTCTGGTGGCCAGCAGCAGCGTGTGGCACTGGCGCGTGCGATTGTTATGCAGCCAAAAGTGTTGCTGTTCGATGAGCCGTTATCGAACCTGGATGCGAAACTTCGTGAGCGGATGCGGATGGAGTTGCGGCAGATGCAACGCCGGCTGGGAATCACTTCACTTTATGTGACCCACGATCAGTCTGAAGCCATGACGTTGTCTGATCGCGTGCTCGTGATGAATAACGGGAAGATTGAACAAGTGGCTTCTCCTGAAGAAATCTACCGCCACCCGGCTACCGTGTTCGTGGCAGACTTTATCGGGCGCGCGAATTTCTTGCCGTGTGACGTGCTGGAACGCGGAACCGATCAGGTTCGTGTGAATGTGTTGCATGAAGAACTGACAATTCCCGCTCACAGTTCCGTTGCGGGAAGCGACGATACCGTGGTGTTGGTTCGGCCTGAATCTATGCGCCTCGTAGGACTTGCCGATAGCGATCCACGAGCAATCGCTGGCCGCACAGTTCGCGTGCTCTCCACCGTGTTCTTTGGCGATCACGTTGAATACGAAGTTGAAAGCGAATCCGGAACGATTGTTGTAATCGAGTCTGATCCAGATATTGACAAGATCGCTGCCGAAGGCGATTGGGCAAAGATCTCCTTCGATCCGCGTAAGGCGTGGGCGCTTCCGGCGGCATAGCTCCTCCCCTGTGCATTCAGTTTGCATTTTCGGCAACAATCCACCTGAAAACACCTGTTTCGTGCCAAAAATGCAAACTCGGTGCACACTAACCCTATATCAGAGAAGAGCGGCGGGAATCCCCGCCGCTCTTCTGCTATTAGATCCTTGGATTTTACGCTTCAATCACCGTTGGGATGATCATCGGCGATCGGCGCAATGACTTAGCAGCCCACCGGCCAAGGACTCGGCGCATCGCCTGCTGCATCTGGTAGCTGGTGGCGCCTTCGGAAGCAACGGCTTCTTCGAGTGCTTGGGTTACTTGTGGCAGGATATGATCGAATACGGAATCGTCTTCGGCCATGCCGCGGGCTTGGATGTGTGGCCCAGCAATGATTCGGCGCTTTTGTCCATCTACCACGGCGAACACGGCGATAAAGCCTTCTTCCCCAAGGGTTAGGCGATCGGTGAGTTCGGCTTCGGTGATTTCGCCAACTGAAGAGCCGTCAACGTACACATGCCCGCATGGCACTTCGCCAACGATCTTGCACTTGCCTTCGTGCATATCGATCACAGATCCATCCTCTGCGAGCAGCACGTTTTCGGCTGGCACGCCAGTTTTCACAGCAATCGCCCCGTTGGCAACCAGGTGGCGTGGTTCGCCGTGCACAGGCATCACATATTCTGGTTCTACGATGTTGTAGCAGTAGAGCAATTCGCCTTGAGCAGAGTGCCCAGAAACATGGACTTTCGCGTTCCCTTGATGCACCACGCGGGTGCCAAGTTTGGTTAGCCCGTTGATCAGGCGGAATACCGAGTTTTCGTTGCCTGGTATTAGCGAGGATGCGAAGATAACCGTGTCATTTGGCCCAACGGTGATGGACTTGTGGGTGCCGCTAGCGATCCGGGAAAGCACAGCCATCGGCTCCCCTTGCGAACCGGTAGACATGTAGACGATCTGCTCCGGCGCCACGGAATCGGCTTTCTTGAGGTCCACCAGGATCCCGTCCGGTACGTCCAGATAACCGAGTTCTTCGGCGATCCCCATGTTGCGTACCATCGAACGCCCAACGAAGCACACTTTCCGGCCGAACTTCGCCGCAGCATCGAGTACCTGCTGCACACGGTGAACGTGCGATGCGAACGACGCCACCACGATCTGCCCGCTGGACTGCGCAAAAACATTCTCCAACACGGGCCCGATTTCACCTTCGGACCGCACGAACCCCGGCACTTCGGCATTGGTGGAATCCACCATGAACAGGTCAACGCCTTCATCGGCCAGGCGCGCGAAGGTGCGCAGATCGGTGATGCGTCCGTCCAACGGCAACTGGTCCATTTTGAAATCGCCGGTGTGCAGGATAGTTCCGGCTACGGATTTGATGGCTACGGCCAGGGCGTCTGGGATGGAGTGGTTGACGGCCACGAATTCGCATTCGAATGGGCCGATTTGTTCCACGTCGCCTTCTTCAACAACCATGGAAAATGGCTTGATGCGGTGTTCGGCGAGTTTGGCTTCAACGAGCGCTACCGTGAGTTCGGAGCCGATGATGGGAATATCTTCGCGTAGGCGGAGCAGGTATGGGACGGCGCCGATATGATCTTCGTGGCCGTGGGTGAGCACGATGCCGTCGATTGCGTCCATGCGGTCGCGTATGTAATCGAAGTCCGGCAGGATAAGATCTACGCCTGGTTGGGATTCTTCTGGGAAGAGTACGCCGCAATCGACGATGAGGATGCGTCCGTTGAGTTCAAAGACGGTCATGTTTCGGCCGATTTCGCCGATTCCGCCTAGTGGGACGATGCGTACAGTATCTGGTTGAAGTTCGGGAGGCAGTTGTTCATTCACGTTTTCTATTATCTCACGGTTTTGGGTTTTATGCGGTGGGCGTGATGCCTGACTCGCGGTTGGTTTCGTATGTTGAGAGAATGGGAGGGTGAGTAAAGATAAGTTATCGGTTCGCCCCGCGGTTTTGTCCGATGCGTTGGCGATTGGTCAGGTTCAGTCTGAGGCTTTGTTGGAGGCGATTGGCGCGGGGCTTGGCCGTATGCCGGGGGCTTCGGCGCGTATGGCTCTTGACGTCGGTTCGCTCACCTCTGTGTGGCAGGATACGTTGGTTCGGCCTGCGATTTTGGGGCATCATGTGTTAGTTGCGGATGCGGATGGTCGTGTTGAGGGTTTAGTTGTGCTTGCGCCTGCGGATCCGGTTGTTATGGACGACGACGATCCTGCCGGTCTTGATGCTGAGTCTGGCCAGCCACGTATCGCGTTCGAAATTCAGGCGTTTGATGTGCCGTCTCGGTTTGCTTCGCAGCAGCATGAGCCACGTATGTTGGCGGCAGTGACTGATATTGCGAAGGATGCTGGTGCTACGGAGATTCACATGTGGGTGATTGCTGGGCACGATAAGATGACTAATCTTCTGTCTCAGTGTGGCTTTAGGGCGCGTCCGTTGCGTCGAGTGGCTCAGGTTGATGGCGGCGAGGTGGCCGAATTTTTGTGGTGGGCTTTACTCTAGCCGCCGTTCTTTGACCAATGCCCATAGGAGTCTTCTACCTATACGGTTCCTTTTCGCCGTAACATGTTCATGAAAGGCATGCGGATCACGCAGTGGATCTTGAGATCTTCAAAGTTGATCGAATAAATCGAGGGGGATGTAGAATACGTTTCAAATCCCCCTCAGTGCTTAGCGCATGGCCTGCGGCCCAGCTATCACGAGTGAACGTGGGCGTTCGATGATCTCTAGCGCAAGCTGCTGTACCTGGTCAGCGGTTACCTTACGCGATGCTTCCAAGGAATGTTCAATGGACCAGATATCGCCGCGGAAGATTTCTGATTGGCCCAGCCGTGATCGCCTAAATCCATTTGCTTCCGACGAAAAGACGAGTTGAGCACGCCGCTGGTTAAACGCAGTCAGCATCTCCTGCTGGGTCACGCCCCTGCGCGCGATATCATCCAAGCACTGTGTCATGATTCCAGCAACATCATCCGCGTTTTCTGGCTGGCATTGCGCTTCCAACAAAAAAGCCCCGCCTTCAGCAGAATTCATTTGCCACGCATACGTAGAATACGCCAAGCCACGCTTCTCACGGACTTCCTGGAAGAGACGCGACGACGGGCCGCCGCCCAAGATCAACTCCAACGCCATCGACGCATGTTCGCGATCATCGTCAATCGTCAGCCCCGGCCACCCGAGCGCCACGGCCGTCTGCCGGCCCGGGCGCTCCAAGCGCAATTCGCCGCCAATAGCCGGATATACAATATCTGCCACACGCCGGCGCGGCGCAGGTAGAAGGTCGTCGTTAAGAACCCAACCGCCACCAAGCAACAAAGCCTGAACAAGTTCGCAAAAATCACGATGGTCAACATCGCCAACTGCCGTAAAAATGATCTCGTGCGGCTGATAATTCATACGGTAGTGATCGATCATCTGATCGTGACGCAACCCACTCACCGTCTTAGGCGTACCACCAACCGGGCGTGCCAACGGGTGATCCCCCATCACCAACGGAAGCAACGCGTGCTCGGCAACGTCGGTGACGTCATCTTCAGACGCGGCCAACTCCTCCAAAATCACGCCACGCTCAGTCTCCATCTCCCCCGCATCCAACGTAGAACGCGTGAGCATATCGATAAGCAGCTCCATCAACTGCGGCAAATCTGCCGCAAAAACGCGCCCATAATAGGAAGTGTACTGGCGCGCCGTAGCAGCATTCAACGTACCCCCAAAAAATCACCCAACGCAGAAATATCAGCAGCACTCTGCGTATCAGTGCCCTTAAACAGCATGTGCTCCAAAAAATGGGTAGAGCCTTCGTGCCCCGCCTGTTCATCACGCGAACCGGCACTCACCCAAAAACCAGCAGAAACCGAGCGCTGGCCGGGAACCTTCTCCGTCAAAACACGGACGCCACCAGGCAAAATCGTACGCTGGCCAACAATCCCATCCTCAACGAACGTTATCGTCTCATGCCTATCCATCGGCAAATGCTGGATCGTGAAGGTCACGTCAATTCCCCCTTATCGAAACCACAAACACTGCTCTATCTTACGTCACCAGAGCCTGGAAAGACTCTTCTATCAGGCATCCGAACTGACAAAAATGCGATAACCACAGCGCACAACGTCACCGCGAGGTTAAAATACAACATCGCACTCATGCTTATGTACTGCAAAATCCAGCCGCCAGTCAAGGAAGCTAACACGGTAGATGCGGGCATCATGCTGGTCATAAACGCTTGGCCCGTGGTCTGATCTGCTTCCTCAACGTAAATCCCCGTGTAGTACACAGAAGCAGCCGCAAGAATCGCAAAACTACACATCTGTGCGAACTGCGTGGCATACAGCATCGGGATACTGCCAGAAGCAAGATACATGAGCGCACGAACGATATAACCAAAGCCCGCAAACAGCATCAACTTCTTCACCGCGAAATAGCGCATCAGCAACGAAAAACCAAATAACACCGGGATTTCTACTGATGCCTGGAGCGCCAGCGCCGTGCCCAAATGCGAACTATCCCCACCTAACGATTGCACCACTTGGAGAAGAAAAATGCTCAACAAATTATGGGAGAAATACATGAGAAGCACTGCCAGTAGCATCATGGAAAATGTTGGGTACTTACGCAAAAAGTTCACCACGTTCACGCGCGAATGAGGCACATGATGGCCTGTACCCTGTGGGGCCGAATCCAAGTAAGGGAGCCAGAGGGTTACGAGCATGAGGATGATCGATACGGCCGCACCGAACACCGGGATTGCTCGCGGCCCCGATTCTTGTGCCACACTACCGATAATCAGTGCAAGCATCGCGAAAGCTGCCGAACCCGCCCCGCGCGCAATACCAAAATTAATATAGTAGCCGCGGCTCGAATAATGATAGTGGGCACTGTTTATGAACGGCGCGATCAGGTTACCTAAGAAATACAGCGTGCCAAGCAAAAACACGTTGATCAGCTTGTGCGGAACCGCGATCATCACCAGGCACACCAGGAAATATGCGGCGGTTAGGCCGAACGTGACGCGCTTCCAGGTCAGGGCCGAATAATGGTCACTCAAATTTCCTAGCACCGGCTGCATCAGGAAGGTCAAACCACAAAAAATCGCGGTAGCCACCCCGATTTGCGCGTCCAACAATCCCATCGCCTGCAGATAGAAGGAAATGAACCCAACGCAAACGCAAAAAACCATCCAGTAACTGGCTTGGAACATCACATATTTCATGTTCATCGTACGTGCGTCCATCATTCCCCTTCCGTGGGAATTGACGATAGCCGGCAACCTGATCGTTGCCGGCTATCATTCACTTGTTAATGCAAGTATGTGCTACTCACACGTTCTTGTGATCGTTTTGATCAATCAAAAAGCGATCATTCAGCAGATTCAGCTGATTCTGGAGAATCTGTGGCTTCTTCAGCCTTGCGGGTGCGGCGGCGTGGGCGGCGTTCGCCACGCTCACGGCGCTCTCCACGATCGCGGCGGTCATGGCGTTCGGAACGCTCACCGCGTTCACCACGCTCTGCACGCTTGGCCTTGAACTCTTCTTCAGCAGCCTTTTCAGCCTCAAGTTGTTCTTCAGTGAGAACCGCGTGGAGCGAAAGCTTACCGCGCTGATCGATTTCAGCCAGTTCAACTTCAACCTTATCGCCAACGTTAAGTACATCTTCAACGTTCTCAACGCGCTTGCCGCCAACCAAACGGCGAATCTGCGAAATGTGGAGCAAACCATCCTTGCCTGGAGCCAAGGAGATGAACGCACCGAAGGTGGTTGTCTTAACAACCGTTCCAACAAAGCGTTCACCAACTTCTGGCATGGTTGGGTTAGCGATCTGGTTGATGGTCTGACGTGCAGCTTCAGCAGACGAACCGTTGGTTGCGCCGATGAATACTGTGCCGTCTTCTTCAATCGTGATCTCAGCGCCAGTATCGTCCTGAATCTGGTTGATCATCTTGCCTTTAGGTCCAATGACTTCACCAATCTTGTCCACTGGGATCTTCACGGAGATGATACGTGGAGCGGTTTCAGCCATATCGTCCGGTTCTGGCACGGCTTCTTCGATCAAATCGAGGATTGCCTGGCGGGCATCGTGTGCCTGGCCAAGAGCAGCAGCCAAAACTTCTGCTGGGATACCATCGAGCTTAGTATCAAGCTGAAGTGCAGTCACGAAGTCTCGAGTACCTGCAACCTTGAAGTCCATATCGCCCAGGGCGTCTTCTGCACCGAGGATGTCGGTCAATGCCACGTAACGCTGTTCGCCATCGATTTCACCGGAAACCAAGCCCATTGCGATACCCGCAACGACAGCTTTCAGCGGAACGCCTGCGTTCATCAACGAAATGGTGGATGCACACACGGAGCCCATCGACGTAGAACCGTTGGAGCCGAGCGCTTCGGAGACCTGGCGGATCGCGTATGGGAACTCTTCACGGGATGGGAGAACTGGCACGAGTGCGCGTTCTGCGAGCATACCGTGGCCGATTTCGCGGCGCTTTGGCGAACCAACACGGCCGGTTTCACCGGTTGAGTATGGTGGGAAGTTGTAGTGGTGGATGTAGCGCTTGGCGGTAACCGGGGAAAGGTTATCGAGCTGCTGTTCCATCTTGAGCATGTTGAGCGTGGTCACACCCATAATCTGGGTTTCGCCGCGCTGGAACAAAGCGGAACCGTGGACGCGTGGAAGAATATCAGATTCTGCCGTGATGGTACGGATTTCCACTGGGGTACGGCCGTCCATACGCTCACCGGTGGTCAGTACGCGTTCACGCATGGCCTTCTTCCAGTGAGCGTTCACTGCCAACGCAAGAGCCTGTTCGCGTTCTGGGAATTCTTCACCCAACGATTCAACGATGTCAGTGGTGAGTTCGTTGAGAGCATCGTCGCGTTCGTGCTTGTCGGTGATGCCCCAAAGTTCTTCAAAACGGCTGCCGATCTTGCCGCCAACTGCGTCGTATTCAGCATCTTCGTACGATGGGAAGAGTGGGTATTCTTCGGTTGGCTTTGCTGCCTGAGCAGCGAGTTCCTGCTGTGCTTCACAAAGGGTACGGATGAAGGTCTTGGCAGCTTCGAGGCCCTGTGCCACAACTTCTTCGGTTGGCTTCACGCCACCCTTGGCAATGTTTTCGACGGCGTTTTCGCCACCTTCTGCTTCAACCATCATGATGGCCACGTCATCGCCAACAATACGGCCAGCAACAACCATGGTGAAGGTTGCGCGTGGCATTTCGGACCAGCGTGGGAATGCAACCCACTGGCCATCGATGAGCGAGATACGAACACCACCGATTGGTCCCGAGAATGGGAGACCAGAGAGCTGGGTGGACATGGATGCGGCATTGATTGCCACCACGTCGTAAGCATCATCTGGGTGAATGGTGAGCACGGTTGCCACAACCTGAACTTCGTTACGCAGGCCCTTGACGAATGCTGGGCGAAGCGGACGATCAATCAAACGAGCAGCCAAGATGGCGTCAGTTCCTGGGCGGCCTTCACGGCGGAAGAACGATCCTGGAATACGGCCGGCAGCGTAGGAGCGTTCTTCAACATCCACAGTTAGTGGGAAGAAGTCAAAGTGTTCCTTTGGCTGGCTAGATACTGCGGTGGCAGAAAGAACGGTGGTTTCGCCGTCAAGGTAGGCCAACGCACAACCTGCAGCTTGACGAGCCAAAAGGCCAGTTTCGAAACGAATGGTACGGGTGCCGAAAGAACCGTTATCGATAACGGCTTCAGCAAATTTAACGTCTGGACCCTCCATGGGATCTCCTTTACGGGTTTGCGCCCGGGTGCGGTCATCGATTCTCATGAACGGGTTCCTGGTGTGGCATCCGTTCACCACAACCGAGGACCGAACCGAAACGGGCATCTTCTTTTCTTCAGTGCATACCTGCTTCGGTACGCGATTTTTCGTTGGGCGCGAGGCGCCGCGTGCGCGTATAGCGCATAGTTTTGACGACGACGTTCGCCGCCAGTTACGTAAACAGTCTACGCTCTTTTATGCTTTCGTAGGTGAAAGCAGGAAGTAGAGTTATCGGCCCGAACCGTTAGGCCGGGCCGATAATCTTGCGTCAGCGGCGAAGGCCGAGACGGGAGATCAAGGAACGGTAACGCTCGATGTCTTCTGCTGCCAAGTAGGCGAGGAGACGCTTGCGCTTACCGATGAGAAGCATCAGACCACGACGTGAGTGGTGATCGTGCTTGTGGGAACGGAAGTGCTCTGTCAGTTCCTTAATGCGGGCAGACAGAAGTGCAACCTGAACCTCCGGAGAACCGGTGTCACCTTCGTGAGTTGCGTATTCCTTCATGATCTCGTTCTTACGCTCTGCAGAAAGAGCCATACGATCACTCCTTTTCTCTAGTTGCACGGAGCCCGGGGCATGTTCTCCCGAGCGATGACACTCCGTGGCCGATCCAACGGCTGTTCAATTCTATCATGGTCATCATCTTCTCCCACGTTTCAGCGTGTGAGATTAAGTACCCATACTCCGTATCAGTATCGCCGTTTTACCTATGGGTGCGCGATGGCAACACCACGATCCGATCCCCCACAGTAGCCACATCAATAGGCCAACTGTAAACATCTGTTAACAGTTGAGCAGTCAGCACTTCCGTTGGAGTACCCAGGCGAACAATACGCCCTTCGGACATTAAAGCAATCCTGTCGCAGTATGATCCAGCGAGCTGCAGATCGTGCATCACAGCAACCACAGCATGCCCGGCATCTGCCAGTTCCCGGCACACTGTCATTGTTCGTTCCTGGTGAGCAATGTCGAGCGCCGCCGTCGGCTCATCTAAGAAAACCACCCCCGCCTGCTGAGTGAGCACCCGAGCAAACGTCACACGAGCCTTTTCTCCCCCAGACAGCCGGGTGACGTCCCGTTCGTCGTAACCACAAATATCGGTTTTCTCCAACGAAGAATCAATAATCGAATCGTCTTCTTCCGGTGCAGTATCCCAACAATGGCGACCCATCGCCACAATGTCACGCACCGTATACGAAAACGGAAACTCAGTCACCTGCGGCATAACCGAACGCGTCCGAGCCAACTCTTTCCGGCCGTAATCTTGAACCTTCTTGCCCTGGTATTCAACGTAACCAGAATGTGCGCTGACGTCGCCAGCCATCACAGCCATCAACGTCGACTTGCCAGTGCCGTTAGGCCCCAACAACCCCACTACCTCGCCAAACCGAACGTCCAACGAAACGTCACGCAAAATCGGGCGTTTCCCATACGCAAAATCGATGCGATGCGCAGCTACCGCCGAACGAAAACACTCACTCATCTCGTCTGTCCAATCCGAACTCGGGTACGAAGCAAAATAAAGAACGTCGGGCCACCAACAAGCGCAGTGAAAATACCTATCGGCAAATCAGCAAACGGAATCAACGTACGCGCAGCCAAATCCGCAACCGTAATCAGCAGCGCACCTGCCAGCATCGAACCGGGTAACAAATACGTGTTTCGTGGCCCCAACGCAAGCCTCATCACGTGCGGAACAATCAACCCCACAAACGCGATCACGCCAGCGTAAGAAACAGCAGCAGCAGTCAACAATGTTGCCAACGCGATCGCCACTACGCGCAACCGGCCCACGTTCACGCCCACATGCCCGGCAGCCTGCTCCCCCAACGATAAGGTATCAAGCCGATACGCCAGCAAATGCGCCCACGAAATACCGAATACAACAACGATCCCCACGATCGCCACGTGTTTCCAAACGGTGCCGTTCAGTGAACCCATCTGCCAAAACACAATATGGTCACGGGTAGTTGTTGGTGCCAAATAGGTGGCGATTGAAGCAAGTGCAGAACACACTGCAGTCACTGCAATGCCCGTCAGCACGAGCACGATAACGTCAGCTTTCCCTTGGGTACGTGCCAAAACATACACGAGGAAAGCAGCCAGCAAGCCCGAACCGAACGCAGCCAACGGAACCGAAAAACCAGCCAACGCGTGCGGCGCATACACCAACGCCAATGCGGCCCCCACCGATGCTCCCGAAGAAACACCGATAATTCCTGGCTCCGCTAGCGGGTTCGAAAATACTGCCTGCATGAGCGCGCCGGCCACCGCCAATGCGGCCCCCACCAAGAGCCCTAACGCAATTCTCGGGAAACGAATGTTCCACAGAGTGGAAAATGCTAAGGGATCTTGCGGATATTCAGCTAACCCAAGGGGTGCGAACAGTGCCCGGTACACGTCCCCCACGCTCACCTCGTATTGCCCGAGGAGGGCCGAGGCGAGCGTGGCAAACACCAGCGAGATACTCACGATCAAGAAAACGGTGAAGATCCGTAGGTTTTTCTTGACGTGACGAGGAGGAGTTTTATGTGTGGTTGTCATACGTTACTTTTCAGGGACGCTGTAGAGGGCGCGGGCAACAGCTAGGAGGGTTTCGCCGGTTTGTGGACCGAAGGAGAGCGAGAGGCCGTCTGGGATTGCGATGACGCGTTGTTTCTTTCCCGCGCGAGTATCGGCTACGCCTGGGCGCTGGAGCAATCCGTCGAGTCCTTCGGCTGATTCGAGCCCGCCGCTCATAGTGAAGATGACTTCAGGGTTGAGTTTGACGAGTGCTTCCGCGTTTGCTGGCGTGACGCCTTTGATGCCGTGTTCTGTTGCAAGGTCTTTGGCTCCAACCGAACGGATGAGTGCTGTTGCGCCTTCTTTTTCTCCGAGGATGAAGAATACTCCGCCGGTGCCGCGAACGTAGAGGAAGGCCGCTTCGATTGGGTTGGCGGGGATCCATTCTTTGATTTGTTCGAGGGCTTCGCTGGTTTGTTTTTCGGTGCGTTCTGCGAGTGCTTTTCCAGCGTTTTCGCAGCCAAGTGCGCGCGATACGGAGAGGATAAGGTCCGTATTTTTTTCGATTCCGCGGGCAGGATCTACGAGCACGATCGGGATTCCAGCCGCGCGTAGTTGTTCGATTGCTTCTGGCGGGCCGATACTTCTATCGACGAGAATTACTGTGGGTTGCAGTGCGAGGATTGCTTCGACGTTGAGTGTGTGCCCGTTTTGAGTAACGACGGGGACCTCCGCGAGCTGCTTTTCGGTGGAGGATACTGTTTTGCCGACGATGTTGGCTCCGTATCCGAGGGCTATCACAGTTCGTGAGAGGGTGCCTTCAAGGTCCATGGCCAGGATGCGAGACGTATCGGAAACTGTTACTGAGTTCCCTTCGAAGTCTGTGACTGTTGCCGGCAGGGTTTGTGGGAATTTGCCGCTTATAGGTTCTGGATCAGCGATATCTGGAACAACTGTAAGGCCGGTAACTTCGTGTGGGTCTGGAAGTGTGGGCTTCTTTTCTTCAGCTGACGTTGAGCTTTTTGCTGCTGGCTGTACTTTTTCATTGGGGTGGGTTGGAACGCTGCAGGCGCTGAGGGCAACCAGTGCGCTAAGGACGAGCGCTGGGATCTTCAGTTTCATAGTTTCCTTATATATAGGCGACGATACGGAGCGCGAGTGGATGCGCTCCGTATCGTCGTTGATCACTTAATCAAGCAAGATAAACACGTTAGCTTAGAGGCTAGAGGTGGTGTCTGCTTCATTGTTTGCGATTTTGTTCTGGCGAACTCGGTAGGCAACTACTGCGCCACCACCGATAGCCATCAGGCCAAGGGCAACCACGACGAGGGTTGATAGTTCAACACCTGTCTTGGCCAGCTTGGATCCGAAAGCGTCGTATTCGATGAGTTCACCGGTTTCTGAATCGCATGCGGTTGCTGGGACGAGCTTAGCGGTACCTGAAAGTGGTGCTAGTGGTTCGCCGGCCTTGTAGAATCCTGCGAATGCCTTAGCGCCTTCAGCCGTAAGGTTGACGCTTGCACCCTGGAAGCTGAGTGCGTTATCGGTGGCTGATAGACCGTTAGCGAATCCAACATTTGCGAAGTGGACACGGCCGAGGTTGAACTTCTTGCCGCTCATGTCCGATCCGAGGACATCCATGTAGAGGGAACCGCTGTTGCCCTTGATGACCAGTGCTGGGTTGGAGATCTTCAAATCGAGGATTCCATCGTGACCGTAGAAGTGGACAGCGCCGCCGTAGTAGATGGTGCCGGACTTGGTGGACGTGTTGTAGAGACCACCGGTTGCTCCGAAGTTGAAGCTGCTTCCATCCCATGATGCGCCAACGAGGTTCCAGCCACCGTGTGCAACCGAGCTACGGATGTAGGTGGTGAAGGAAGAGCGAAGGCCCCAGCTGAGGTTTCCTGCAGTGACGCGCTTCTTGTGCGGATCAATCTCGCACTTCTTGACTTCTGGCTTCTTATCGGTTTGTGTCTCGTTTGGAGCTGGCGCTCCCTTTTTCTCGCCAGCGTTCTGTTCGGGGTTCTTCTCAGGTTCCTTGCCTGGGTCGTCCTTGCCGTCATTCTTCTTGATGATGACGGTTACTGGATCGAGCTCTTGTCCTTTTTCGTAGAAGTTTGCGAACGAGTTAGCACCTTCATCAGTGAGCTTCGCGGTACCAAATTGAAGTTTACGAATATCGCCTTCCTTGATTTCCTCTGGCTTGGCCAAAGTGGCCAGGGTCACTCGCTTTGTTTCGATCTTTGTTGGATCAATCTTCATTTCGCCCCTGAGGACCTTGCCCACATTCTTCTTATCGAATGGGTTAACTGCAATGGTTGCAACAAGATTCCAACCAGTGTTGGTCTTTTCGATTGTTGGTTCGGAGATTGTTAGATCGAGAAGACCGTGATGTCCAGTGAAGTGCACCTTGCCACCGAATTCGAGTTTGCTGATGTCAGCGTCATTCTTGAACTTGAGAGCATCCTTGAGTGGGAAGTCGAAGGCTCCGGTTACGCCATCAGAAAGTTCCCACTTGCCTTCAGCAAAGCCCGAAACATACTTACGGAACGATTCCTTGACGCCCCAGTTAAGCGCAACCTTGTATTCGGCTTTCTTAGTTTCGTCCTTTGGCTTCTGGGAACTGGAATTGATGTTCTTTTCGCGTTCACGCTGCTGAGCCTGCTGCTCTTCAATTTCCTTTTCGGAAGCAACGTACTGATTATGAAGCTTCTTGGCTTCTTCTACAAGAGCTTCACGTTCAGCGTCTGCCTTTGCATCTGCAGCGTCTTTTTCCGCCTTTGCTTCTTCTTTGCTCTGCTTATTTAGATATTTTTCGATGTCTTCCTCATTGCGAGGAAAATCTTTAATAATTTTCGGGCCTTTTTGACCGGAATAATCCACGAATTCTGTGTCAAACACTTCCAAAGACTTCCAGTCTTTGATCTTGTTCGCATTTAGTTTTAGAGATCTAATCTGTTTCTTCCAATCAGCATCAGCTAGAGAAGAAGGATCTTTAATAAAGTTATATTCTAGATTTAGTTCCTGAATTGCCCGTTTACGCGGAAGCGTTCCCACATCTTCAATCAAGTTATGCGAAAGGTTTACTTTTTCAGCAAACGGTAAGTCTTTATATCCACTAAGGTCTGCGATCTTATTATGTGAAAGATCTAAAGTATTCAGTGTTTCGTCAGCTTGAACTGCTAGTTGTGATAAATCAGAAATCCGATTGTTTGAAAGAGAAAGCCAGTTTAGTTTAACAAGCTGTTTTACAAGTGGGATTGTCGATAACTGATTATTGTCAGCATCAAGCCTGTGTATTTCAGGAGAAGATTCTAGCCCTTCTAAAGACGATAATTTATTAGTACTAACGTTTACGTCTTTTAGTTTCTTCAGCGACTTCAAAGGAGTCAGATCAGTTAACTGATTTTTATAAAAATTCACCGTCTCAAGGTTAGTAGCGTATTGCAAACCTTCAATACTCTTAATGCCACGTTCCTGGCACTTGAGTTCTTGCAAACCTTCAAGGTGCTTATTCGTAATCGGAACATTTTCCAGCAGATCATACTGGTGACGAATACATTTACTCAGATTTTCATCTGGAATACGAACTTCCTTAGTTGGAGCATCGCTATAAACTGGGCCATTCTGTGGATTCTTGAAGACGTTCGGGAAGATCTCCCATAAAACCGGATCCGGAGCACCATCTTCAGTCTTATCTAGTGGAATAGTCGCAACGAAAGGCTCTCCCGTTTCGCCTTCATAGAACCCAACGAGCGATTTCACGTTAGCATTAAGTACAGGGTTCAATGAGGAAATTACTGCGTACCCATCCCGGACTTCTACTTTTAGATCCTTAAGCTCTGCAAGCGGCTGACGTTCTAGCGTAACCTTCCCGGCTTTTGCCATAGTGCCCGCAGTGTAGGCATCAACCAGAAGTTGCTTCTTTTCAAAATCGATCGTTGGATTAGCAATCCAAACGTCTAGAATGCCACCATACTTTTTCCAAGAAACTTTGCCTTCAAACTTTAGCTGACCAGTTGTGCCACTGAGGTCTAGCTTTTGCCCTGGAGCTACTTTCCAGAGAAGATTCCGCCCTTTGTCAAGTAGTTTTACCTTGTCTTCTAAGTATTCACCTTCGCCGTTTGTTGCCGGGAAGCCCACATATTCGCGGAACGAACGGCGGAAATCCCAGTTCGCCAATGCCTCGGTAACTTCGATAATCTTCTTGTCAGCGGCCACAGGAGCAGCACCGCCCTGTGAAGTTCCTGTAGCAGGAGCATCTGCAGCAAATGCAGGAACAACGTTACCTGCCAACAATCCTGCCGTTAGCACTGTTGCAGTCAGTGCCCTCTTAAATGACATCCCCATGTAGTAAAGCCTCCTTGGCTCAGGGAAAGAATGAACTATAGCAACGTTTGGAAATCCTTCTTAGGTTTACCTAACATGGATATTTAACTAAACATCCAGGAAATTATCAACTAGGTTTGATAACTACGTCCCAAAGAAATATTACAAAAATTTCACGCCCATCACTAGACAGGCTCAGGCCTATAGTCAACGAATAACAGAACATAAAGCTTTCTTAATAGGACCAAGAACCCAATAATTCCAGAAATATCACGGTGTCCTACATCGCAAAACGGAAATAGCAAGATGAAATTACGAGAAATATTTCACCCACCCAAACGAACGCCTAAACCCCCAGAAGACACCTTGTATATAAAGTGTCTCTAAAATTATCGTTGCGACACCTGAGCGTTCAGTCTCTTACTAGCGAGGATTTCCAGATCCATAAACATAGGGTGAAGGCAACGAAAATAATACTTGGCACTGCCGTGCCAAAGCGGTGATTAACCGTACTAATCCAGCCCATGCAGGAACCTGATCTACTCGGCAACATGTTGGCCAATGCCCAGATGACGTAACTGGCTCAAACGCCATCGGTATCACCATCCACAAGTATCCCGTCACTAACGCCACCGGAACCGCGGCAAGAGATGGGAAAACAAACGCTGCAATCGCCCCACAGCAAGCATCTGAAACAATGAACCTGTAGAAACCAAAGTAAGGCGGGCATCCGGCGTCGAAAAACCAGACAAAACCCAGGCACAGCTCATAATGAACAGCCAGCCCACCATGGCAGGAACTACAAGAGCATCACTCATAATCTGCACAGAAGAACGCAGCCAACGACGCGCAAAAATATCCGCTTCCTTCAACCGCCCCACGGAAACAGAACAACAAACTCTTCAAACGTTCATATTCCACAACATCCAAACCAGCTGTAGGCTCGTCCAGAATCAGTAAAATAGGCCGTCCCATCAACGCCCTGGCGGAGCGATAAGACTATTTGGCCGTCACTGATCCTGGATCCACACGCGTTGCTACCGGGACCGACAAAATATCGGCAGCTGTACGCAAATCGTTATCCATCTGAGAAAGGAGCTGCTCAACGGCGTCGAAACTCATCATCGGCCGCACATAATCAATGAAGTCGATTGCGACTTCTTCCCCATATAAATTCAGATCGCTACGGCCCAACACATGAGCCTCAACAGTGCGCTCTACGCCTTCGAACTGCGGGTTTGTTCCGATTGAGATAGCCGCTGGTAGGTGTTCGGTTGCCTGCGTTTCAGGAATTGTGCGCACAAGCCAACCGGCGTACACGCCGTCGGCAGGGATCTCCCCCACGCCAACTCCCGGCAAATTCGCGGTTGGGAAGCCGAGCTGCCGCCCGCGTTTAAAGCCATGCTGAACGTTCCCGCGAATACGGTGCGGGCGCCCAAGAATCTCCGCCGTTTTACGCACGTTTCCAGCTCGCAACAAATCACGAACCCACGTAGAAGACCAACGGCGGCCGCCGTGTTCGTCGCATACGTCGTCGAGAATCACGATATCTGTTCCGTGCGCTTCGCCAAGGCGACGCAACGCGTCCGCATCCCCTGCGTTGTTCTTGCCGAAACGGATATCCTCACCGCCAACAATCGCAACCGCGCGGAGCATACCAATCAACTGGTGCTCAACGAAATCTTCCGCACTTTGCTGGGCGTAATCGAGCGTATAATGTTGAACGAAAACCGCGTCCATCCCAGCCGTTTCAAGGCGCTCAAGCCGATCCGCAAGCGAAGCAATCAAATGCACATCCGAATCTGGGTTATGCACGAGTCGCGGGTGCGGATCAAACGTCAACGCTACGGCAGGAAGGTTGCGTTCGCGCGCGATCCGCACCGTTTCTCGCACAACCTCTTGATGCCCACGATGAACACCATCAAAAATACCAATAGTAAGAACTGATGCTCCGAAATCCGCTGGGACATCGGAGCTACTGTGCCACACCTGCATTATTTAGATGCCACGCAATCCGAGCTGCTTGCGGCCCTGCGATACATCATCCGGCGCGCCGGCTGGAGTATTTTCAGTGCGCACGCCGTGATGCCGTCCTTTACCACCGCATCCACACCCGTGCTTCACTGGTGCAACTTTTGGCTTTTCCCCGCCACATCCACAACTTTGTTTGTTCTCAGTCATGGTGCCTATCTTAATACGGCTCTAGGGATATTTTCACCGTGGGTACGTTGGTTGTGCATTCAGTTTGCATTTTGGGTCAATTAATCGCAGTTTTACCCCCGAAAACACCGAAAATGCAAAGTGAGTGCACAGGCGGAGCCACAACCCCACAACCACAGCCACAACCCCACAACCTATGGCATTAATTTGATCGAACAGCAATCGCAGGGTGGATGAGCGATGCACGCGCCGCAGGGTAGGCCGAAGCCACAATACCTACGGCGGCCCCCAGTAAAGGCCCCAGCAGAATCCAGCCGATATTGAGCACGGCAGTCCATCCGCTAATCGCAGATACGCCCACGATAATAACTGCGGCTACTGCGCTGCCAACAAGGCCTCCGAGCGCTCCGGTTACTGCTCCTTCTACCCAAAAGACTGCGGCCACTCGCCCGCGTGAACTACCCAGCGCACGCCGTACACCAATTTCTGTGGTTCGTGCTGTGACTGAGACGATCATGGAGTTTGCTATGAGTAGCACGGTAAGGACGATAAGAAAGGCACCTACCCAGGCTGCTTGTTGAGCGAGTTGCCCGGAGACGTTTTCTCGTATGCTATCGACGGATACTACTTGGGAGACGCTGAGTTTTTCTGGCGTGTTTGGCATGAGTGCTACTCGAGCAACATTTGATACTTGCGATCCTGCTCCGATTTTGCTGCGGATAAGGATTTCGCTTCTCCTATCTCCGTGTGCAAGATGGAAGGCAGTTTTGAGTGGCAAGACGATGTCATTTTCTAGCGGTTTTCCGGGGAGGAATCCGGCTACGGAGTATGCCATTCCGTTGATGATGACTTTCAGGCCACGCGTATCGCTGGTGATGGGGATATCGAGTTTTTCGGCTGCGCTGTGCCCGAGGAAAACAACATCGTAGCCTTGGTCCAGCATCCATGCTTGGTCGGGTTTGGCCACTTTCGCTGCGTCGAGATAGGACGAATCGGCACCCATAATACTGGGGCCGGTGATCGTTTTCTTCGTTACGGGATGGGTGATTTGGGTGGGGATTGCTTCTTGTAGCCGCGATTTTCTTCCTACAGCGGCCACAGTATCAATGGTGAGGAGTCGTTCTTTGGCGTCAGCAGGATAGAAATATATTTCTTTGTCTGGCGATTGTGGTTCGTCGGAGTCGTTTCCTACGTTTTCTTCTGTTTCGCTAGCTCTTTTGATGAGGATTTGATCAATGGTTGAGGCTGCAATATCGGCTTCAACTTGGTGGGCAGCGTTTTGGGCTATTCCTACGGAGGCGAGGAGCGCTCCTGTACTCAGGGCGACTGCTGCCATCATAAGGACGGTTCGTGCCATACGGGCCCGTAACTCGATAGCTACATCCGCAAGGAGATCTGTGGAGACGGCACGTGTTTTTCGGAGCATACTTTTTGCGTGTATTTTATTCATAGATTTTTCCGTCCTTGAGGCGCAGGACGCGTTGTGCCCAGGAGGATAGTCGATCATCGTGGGTGATGACGACGATCGCGACGCCGTTTGCTGCTTGTTGGTCGAAGAGATCGAGAACGGTTTTAGCGTTGACTGAGTCGAGGTTTCCTGTTGGTTCGTCGGCGAGCAATACTCGCGGGTGTGTGATGATTGCGCGTGCGATGGCTAGGCGTTGTTTTTCGCCGCCTGAGAGGAAACGTGAAAGGGAGTCTTTTCGTTCTGTAAGTCCCACATTGGCAAGGGCTTCGTCTACAACACTGTCACGTTCGGAGGGGTCAACTCCTGCGATGGCAAGTTTAATATCGAGGTTTTCTCGCACAGTTCGGTGTCCGAGAACATGATAGTCCTGGAATACGAATCCGAGCACATCTGCACGGAGTTTGTCGCGTTTGCGCGCACTTAACTTGGAGGTAAGGTGCCCGTCAAGTTCGTATTCTCCTGACGTTGCTTCATCCAGGAGTCCCATGATGTTAAGGAGGGTGGATTTTCCGGCTCCTGAATATCCAACAATTGCAACGCGTTCTCCGGCTTCTACGTCAAGATCAACGCCGTGAAGTACAGGGACGGGTGGATGTACATCGTATGTTTTGCGGATGTCACGCAGTTTGAGTACGCTCATTGGGCTAGTACCACGGTGTCGCCATCATGGAGTTGTTCGCTATTTACAAGAGCAAAACCATCAAAGGTTCGCCCCACAGTAACATCTATTTTCTTCACTCCATTAGGTTTCACGGCTGGGTCTTTGACTAGCACGTATGTTTTCCCTGTATCTTCACGTAGGGCACTGAGTGGGACAGTGAGTCCCGATACTGCTTGCCGTTCAGTGTTAGCAATAGAAAGGGTGACGTCTTGCCCATCGGTGTAGCCTTCGGCTGGTAGATTAACGGTAACGTCGTGTCCTGGAAGCGGAGATTCCGAGTTCTCTTCTGGGTTCTTGAACTCACTTATTGCTGTGATGGTGGCGTGTTGTTTGTCTACTGATCCGGTAGAGGTGAGGTCGACGGTAGCGCCAACGCTAAAAAGTTCCTTATCCCCTACGCCTACTCGTGCAACTGCTACTGCTTGTCCGCTGCGTAACTTTGCAAGTGGTTTTTCTGCACTGATTCGGGTATTGACGGGAGCAATTTCGATGAGATGTGCGCTTCCCGATGTTAGCGAGACGATCTCATTTGCTTTAATGGTAGGTAGATTTGGTTTTCGGGGGGCAGGTTTGGCCGGTTGTTCTGCGGCTCCTTCTATGTTTTGTTTATCTTGGGGCTGGTTCTGTGCTCCGGCTGATGGGGTTTCTGTTTCTTGTGACGCTTCTGGTAGTACTGCCCCAACTCGCTTGTAAAGATTCTTTACACTATTGGCTGTGAGTTGGCCGTATTCACCATCAATGACTCCATGGTAGAGACCAAGGCGCATAAGTGCTCGCTGTAGTTCTTTAACGTCCGCTCCAGTATCGCCTGTTTTGATGTCTCGGTACATGTCAAACGGCAGATCCAATGCAATAACTGGGCGCCCAGATACGTATGCGATGAGCTCACCTGATGAGATGGTGTCCCCTACGGAGCGCGGGGTTGCGGTAACGATTGCTTGCCCACCTTCACCGGCAGTGACGGTGACGGGGAAGGTGGACCCTAAATGGACTTTTCCTTTTACTTCGGTGGGTTCAGCCGGAAAATCGCGGTTTTCTACTTTAGCTGTTATTTCAGGCTTATGTTGTGCATTTCCGATTGCTTCATCGTTATTTGAACGCACAAATCTACCAAGGAGAAATGTGGCAACGAGTACCGCTATAGCAGTGATAACTGTGGCAATGATCCACATGTAGCGTCTTTTGTGTGATTGTGTTGTTTCTTCGCTGTTCATATTTATTATTCTTTTGGTAGTTCTAGTAGTTCAGGATGGTCATGAATATACTTCTTAGCCTCGGCGATACGTTCATCAATCACACGCCGCTGAGCCACCAATTCCTTGGCATACTTTTTAATAATAGGAGCCTGTAAATCAGCCCACACCTGCGCCAACCGAGGAGTAGCATCAGTCTCTTCTTGGCACTCTGCTGCCTTCAACGCAATCCCTATAGTTTCCTGCGTAGGCTCAATAAAACTATCCACGCCCTCAACAAAACCCGGAACCTCAGAACTCGTCTTCAACCCCTTCTTCACGAAACACGCATCCAACTCACCAGCAATCGCCTTCGCCCGCGGATCATCAAACAACACCATCCGAGTATTAGACAACTCAGCCTTCCACGGCCCCGAATCATCCAACTCTTTAACCGCAAACTTGGCAACAAGCGGATAGGAATCACAAGTGCTATGAATCTTTTCCCTAGCTTTTTCAAGCATTTCAGTATTCGATTCTGACCGGCTCTTCCAAGCTTCTTTATTTTCTGCGCTTCGCGCTTGGAGTCCACGGCCAGCAATCGGTTTACCCGAATCAGCAACCCGCGTAAAACCAAACTGTTGCGCCATCTCTTTACGCCACGGACCAAACTCACTAAACACCGGAGGATTAACCGACATAAGCACCTCAGGCGGAAACCCCGTCCACGCTACCCCATCCAACTTAGTCCGAGTACACTCCGCCAACGCCATCGAACCCGCTGACAGCAAATAATTTTGATCTTCTTCCGTAAGCTTATACCTATCCCACGGCAACTCAATCATCCACGAATCACGATCAATCTTCGCAGAAACATCCACCCCAGATGGTGAAGCAGAACCATCCACTCCACCATCCGAAGCAGCAGGAGAACACGCCCCACATACTAACAACACACCCAAAAGCACACCCACAACAACACCACGTCTATACACAGAACGCCCCTCCCTAGCAAACATCAACAATTAGTCACACACGTACGTAATTCGACTAACCCTATTTTCCCAGTTCTCATGTGCATAATCACCAACACCAGCCCCATTAGACAGGTCAGGATCTCGATAATTCGTACCTACTATCGATTCGCTATGCAGAATGAAGAAACTACCCGAATTACCCCACGTGTAATCATAAAACCTCGTTTTCTTACAAGTTGCCCCGTTTGCAGCAGCAGACTTTCCTTGATTATTAATACTCTCATGTACTGGAGAGGAATGATCATAATTCCGCCCCTTAATGCCGGTGTAACCTTTCCCCGTCCACACGCAAGAAGCACCAACAGGGCATGAACTATCCGAAGCCTCGGCCGCTGGAATCGTAGCAACAAAACTGGTCCCACCAAGAGCCAACACAGCCATCAAGGAACCTAAAACTTTCCGAGATTTCATCATACTTTCCTTCATAAACTCGTTTTATATCAAACTTCATTGTTTGACACACAAATCGCAACACTTGTATTTTTGAAAAAACAAGAATTTCTTGTAACTAAAACCTAAACTACTTAATCCTCATTTACTAGGAGGTTCTAGCAATTCAGGATGAGCATGAACATACTTCTTAGCCTCGGCGATACGCTCATCAATCACACGCCGCTGAGCAGCTAATTCCTTGGCATACTTTTTAATAATAGGAGCCTGTAAATCAGCCCACACCTGCGCCAACCGAGGAGTAGCATCAGTCTCCTCCTGACACTCCACCGCCTTCAACGCTGCCTCAATACTCTCCTGCGTAGGCTCATCAAAACCATTAATACCATCGACATAACCAGGGGCCTCAGAACTCATCTTCAACCCCTTCTTTACAAAACACGCCCCCAACTCACCAGCAATCGCCTTCGCCCGCGGATCATCAAACAACACCATCCGAGTATTAGACAACTCATTCACCCATGGCCCATCCTGATTAACGGATTCAACATTAAATTTCTTCACCGAAGGATGATCACCGCATTCTTTCCACATCTTCTCCATCTGCGCATCCGTATATTTAGAATTTGCATCCATTGCTCGAAAACTTTGTTCCCTCGCTCCTGGAACAATATCCACCGCACCAGACTTTCCTTTCGCCTTATGTCCAATATATGGACTCGTAAAACCATAACGACTAGTGGTTTCCTTAACCCAAGGACCAAACTCAATGAAAATATCTTCTGGACGAGAATACAAAATTCCCGACGATTGCCCAGTCCAACGAATATCTAAGTCCTTATCGCGAGTACATTCAGCCAACGCAACAGACGTAGCCGAAGTCAAAACTTCCATTTCCTTTTCGGTGGCCATGTAACGCTCAGAAGGAACGATGATTGTCGAAGCCTTTCGATCGACATCTATACCCACGTTCACGCCTGGTGAGGAAACATGCGTTTCCCCACCAGGCAAACTGGTAGAAGAACAACCACCCATCGCCGTTACAACAGAGACAGCTACTACTCCAATTATTCTATTAAACAACTTAGACGACTTATCCTCTACCACAGTTCCCCCTAACGACAATCAGAAAATGTTATATTACTTACTTGATTTTCCCAGTTCTGATAACGATATTTCCCGATACCAGCCCCATTGGAAAGATCAGGATCCCTGAAGTTTGTCCCAATTCGGGTTTTACTGTTGAGAATGAAATAACTACCGGTACGACCACGATAGAAGTCATAAAAATAAGTCGCACTACATGAAGCACCGTTAGCCGCTGCCGATTTCGACTTGTTGTCTATTGATGAATGAACCTGAGATTCTGGGTCTTCATTCCACGCTTTGAACCCATTGGAATCATAATCTGACCATAAGCATGCCGCTCCCAGCTGACAGTTCTCCACCCCGGCACTTGTGATTGGAGCCAATGCGATAAGGCCTGTTGAGCTTACTGCAAGCGTGGCAAGTACAGCACCAATGCTTTTCTTGAGTTTCACAATATTCTCCTTTGAATACGGTTTGAACTGTAGACGAAATCGCCTACAAGAAACAGAATAAAATATGCCCCCGAAAAACAAGCATTTTTATCAAAACACAAAATAGTCAACCGTTATTTACTAGGAGGTTCTAGCAATTCAGGATGAGCATGAATATACTTCTTAGCCTCTGCAATACGTTCATCAATCACACGCCGCTGAGCAACCAACTCCTTAGCATACTTTTTAATAATAGGAGCCTGTAAATCAGCCCACACCTGCGCCAACCGAGGAGTAGCATCAGTCTCCTCCTGACACTCCACCGCCTTCAACGCGGCTTCAATAGTCTCTGGAGTCGGGTTACGTTGTGGACTCACCCCTTCTATATAACCGGGGATGCCCTCAATAGGCTTAAGCCCTTTCTTGATAAAACACTGTGCTAATTCGGCAACGATTTCTTTACCACGGACATCTTCAAAAATTTGATCGCGAGTATCGGATAAAGGTTTTGTCCATGGACCTTGTGAATCAACTTGTGCAATAGCAAATCGTTTAACTTGCGGATAAGAATCGCATTTTTCATGCATCAGCTCGCGGTCTCGTTCTGAAAAGAGGCATTGCTCTTCATGCCTTTAACTTCTTTTTCACGCTGCTTTTTACTTTTAGGCTTAAGATCACGTCCCAAAATTGGCGTATCAGAGAATTCAGCAGAAGAAAACCCGTATTGTTGCGCCATTTCTTTTGTCCACGGCCCGAACTCCATAAACACATGGGGATTAACACCTTTTAATGCCTCAGGCAATGTTGCAGTCCACGCAACACCTTCCCCATTTTTACGTGTACATTCCGCTAAACCAAATGTTTCAGCAGAAGCAAGAATAATGCGTTCTTCGTCTGTCATCGTATACCGATCCCACGGCAACGTCACCGTCCACGTATTCTTATCAACCTCAGCGCTAAGATTAAGCCCAGATGACGAAACGGAACCTTCAGACGCGTTATCTGCCGAGTCCCCGATTGCACCACACGCGCCTAAACCAACCAAACAACATACCGTAACGATGCTAATTCTTCTTTTCATTCTTTCTCCTATGTTCTACTCACCACTGAGTAAAACCGAGTCACATTTTTATCTTTTATTATCATCTAAACCTTAAAATATGTCTATGCTCTATATAAAGGAAAGCGGAGCAGATACCACCTGCTCCGCTTTCCTTTATATCCACCTATATACGCGCTAAATCACGGCAAATAATAGGTTGGGTTCGGTAACTTGTAGTGGGCGTCCGCGTATCCCCCGATCAGATCAGAATACTGATCCCCAAAGTTTCCAACGATCCGGTATCCGAGATCGTTTTCAATATGCTTGCGCACAGATGACTTAAACTCGATCGTTGTGCACTTTTCCTTCGCACAACTCACCCATGCTGGAAGTTCTGCCAGTTTCGATGACTTCTTCGTGAAGTAAATACTCGGATCAATGGCTGGATAACCAACTTCTTCAAGGTTACGTTGGGTAACTTCCTTCAAATCATCAGATCGTCCGGTAAGCCCAATGACCTCACAGCCTGCTGCCTTTGCTGCTTTAACCAGGTTCACCATTCCTGGAACTGCTGGAAGCGCGTGATAGTTGGTCTTGAGGTATTCGTCTTGTTTCTTTGGTGTGAAAGCAAATTCCATCCATTCTTCCATGTCATACGTCCACAGGGTTGTATCATCGGCATCCACCGTGATGGCTGGCTTTTCGCCGCGAGCGCGAGCCGCCTGGCATTGCGCAACAACTTCTTGCTGAGCCTTGCCAGTCACAGCAGTAAGCTCTGCGACGTATGGGGATTCTTCCTTGTTGGATACATACTGCTTGAGATTCTTATCTTCTGTGGCCTTGTAATATTCGCGCAACGTCTTTTTCACGATATCCATGTTTGGAATATCAGTATCCTTCACGCCCGGCTTAGAGCCAGAGGAACCATCTGGAGCAACAACATACGTGGCTTCATCTGGTGCCATCCCGGCAGCTTTATCGCGTGCTTCCCATTCTTCGTCCAGGTTGGGGCTTGGCAAATAGTATGTAGCGTTTGGCAACTTCACCCATGTTTGAGCTTGGCCACCCTGGAGATCTGACCATTGATCGCCAAAGTTTCCAATAATCGTATAACCCAGATCTTCCTGGATATGTTGGCGTGTTCCAGCCTTGAACTGGACAGTTGTACACTTCTTTTCTGCTACGTTGCAACGGCCCTGTTTCACCAGATAATCCGGCATTGGCCCGTCCTTGAACTTAGTGAAGAAGAAGTCATCAACGAAAAGTGGCTTTCCGGCTTCATCAACGTATCCGGCGTGCTCAAGGTTTGCGATCGTATATGCCTGCTGGTTAGTTTTCCGGCCGGTCAAGCCGATGATCTGGCAACCTGCCTTGTGGACTTTCTTGACGAGATCTACCATTCCTGGCGTTGCTGGCATGTAATTTCCTGCATCAAACCAGGCTTGTTGCTTGGCCGAGGTGAAGGCGAAGTTCATGAAGTGATCTTCCATGTCATACGTCCACAAAGTCGTATCATCTGAATCGAACACTGCGGCAGGCTTCTTACCTTCGGCTACTGCGGCTTCACATTGTGCCGCAACCTTGTCGGCTGCATCACGAGCAATCGAGGTGACGTCTCGAATATATGGTGAATCATTTTTATCTGCGATTCCTTCTTTAGACGCGTTCATGTATGCGCGAAGAGTCTTCTTAGCAACATCCCAGTTGATCAATTCTTCACCTGACGCAGTTTTCCCTGTAGAACCATCTGCCTTCATCGTGAAAGTTGTGCGTGGAGCCATCCACGATTCGTCGCTTGCAGGACGATCGATACCAGCCTTAGCTTCAGGCTGAGCTGACTTATCCTTAGACGCATCGTAGTGATACCCTGCTGGGCACTGTTTTGCTGTGGCCGCAAACGTTTGAGTTGGCAACGCCGCGCCACTGACCACAAGTGCCATACCAAGAACAATTGCTGTCCCGCCACGTTTCTTTCGGACAAGGAATGCTAAGCCGACAACCACTGCAACTGCAGCGATTACAGATAATAGAACAACGCTTGATCCGGTTTTGGCCAGATCAGGAACACAATAATCTGGAATCATATTTTCTCCTCATTGAGAATAAGACCTGGCAAGTTTTGCCAGGTCTATATGGTAGCGCAGGTAGCATGCCAACATGCGTGCATTCAGTTTGCATTTTGGGGCAATTAATCGCAGTTTTACCCCCGCAAACACCGAAAATGCAAAGTGAGTGCACAGAGGTAAGGTTACAAACGAATCTGCAAATCAGGTTTCAACCGTCCGGAACGCGGCGAAACAACTGCCACTGCCCGATCGCCAAGAAATGCGCACGCCGGCCACTTGTTAGCCCCAGCGATTTGTTCGGGATCGCGCCGTTCAATAAAAAGGCCACGCGCCAACCGCTCAGCCTCATCAGAATCGATAGACAGCCGGGAGAAAGTCTGAGTACATACCTCATCAACACCAATAATAGGGAGTTCTCCCCCGTCAGTGATGAGATCGCGCAGTTCTTCAACAGAAGATGCAGTGCAAACATCCCACCGGCCCACATGGGTACGACGCAACATGTTCAAGTGTGCACCAACACCAAGCTTTTCGCCAAGATCCCGTGCTAGCGCACGAATATAGGTGCCGGACGAAACACATGCAACGATATCGAATTCAACAGTGCCGTACGAACGATCACCGACCACGTACTGGACGGATGTCACATCGGACGTGCGTTCAAAACGAGAAATAGTAACTGCCTGGGCAGCCAATTCAACAGTTTGCCCGTCACGGACCAAATCATGCGCACGCTTACCCCCGATCTTCTTTGCTGAAACAGAAGACGGCACTTGCATAATCTGGCCTGTCAATGAACGAATCGCAGAATCAATCTGCTCCGCGTCCACATCTGAAAAAGCCCGAATCTGATCCTCGCTAGGCCTGATCGCGTTGCCGTCGGCATCGTCAGAATCAGTACCTACACCCAACACGATGCGGGCGATATAGGTTTTGTCAGCGCCCGTCAGATACTGCACCAGTTTGGTGGCGCGCCCAAAAGCCACTGTCAGCAAACCGGTAGCCATCGGATCCAATGTTCCTGTATGCCCAACTTTGCGGGTTGCCCCCAGGCGGCGCATTGCTCCCACAATATCATGGGAGGTAACCCCTTGAGGCTTGTCGATTAACAACAAACCATCTGAGGCTTCATGTTCTCCACGCGGGAGATCGCCCCACGGCATTACACGCCGGGGGCGATCATCTACGCGTCGTTCTTTACGAGCCACTCACTCCGCCAGTTCAGCAGACTCAGCAGGCTCGACCGATTCAACAGAAACCACAACTTCCGCGTCATCTTCTTCGCGAGGCTTGCGGTACGGATCAGCATCGCCGGCATAAACAGCGCCTTGCGCCGATTTGCGGATCTGTTCATCACGGAACCGAGCCGCAACAAGCAAATCTTCAATCGACTTGGCCGATTCAGGCAACGCGTCCAAATGGAAGGCCAACGTTGGGGTCAAACGTAACCCTAGCTGCTTGCCCACAGCCGAACGAATCATTCCAGTGGCAGACTTGAGCGCTGCCCCAGAATTCTTCGCATCATGCTCCGAACCGAACACGGTGTAGAACACGTCGGCATGCTGCAAATCGCCAGTAACTCGCACATCGGTGATGGTTACCATGCCCAGGCGCGGATCCTTGATCTGCTTATCGAGCATTGAGGCAACCACTTGCTGGATTCGCTCCGCAACTTTCGCTGCTCGTGGATTAACCATGTTTCCTCACTTCAGATTAGTCGCGTGGCTTTTCACGCATCTCGTAGGTTTCGATCATGTCGCCTTCGGTGATGTCCTTGTAGCCAAGGGTGATACCACATTCGTAGCCTTCACGGACCTCGGTCACGTCGTCCTTTTCACGGCGCAAGGAGACGATCTCCAAACCTTCGGTGATCACCTTTCCGTCGCGGATCAAGCGGGCCTTGTGGCCGCGGCGGATCGCGCCGGAGCGGACGATCGAACCAGCGATCAGGCCGAACTTGCCAGACTTGAATACCTGGCGGATTTCGGCGGTGGCAACCTGAACCTCTTCGTAGATTGGCTTCAGCTTGCCCTTCATGGCTGCTTCGACTTCGTCGATCGCATCGTAGATCACGGAGTAGAACTTCATTTCTACGCCTTCAGAATCGGCCAGTTCGGTGACGCGTTCTGCTGGGCGCACGTTGAAGCCAATGATGATCGCGTTGTCCACGGTTGCCAAGTCCACGTCGGACTGGGTGATTGCACCAACGCCACGGTGAATGACGTTAAGCTGGACTTCGTCGCCGCCAACCTCGATATCGAGCAAGGAGGCTTCCAGCGCTTCAACTGAACCGGAGGAGTCACCCTTGATGATGAGGTTGAGGTTTTCGATCTTACCTTCTTCAATGGCTGCGTTGAGATCGTCAAGCGAAACACGCTTGCGGCGCTTCGCCAAGGTGGCTGCACGCTTGGCAGCTTCGCGGCGTTCCGCGATCTGGCGGGCCGTACGATCATCGTCCGCAACGATAAGTTGATCGCCTGCGCCTGGAACCGACGTCAAACCAAGTACCTGGACTGGGCGTGCTGGGCCTGCTTCTTGCAAACGGTTTCCGTGTTCGTCAACCATTGCGCGGACGCGGCCGTATGCGGTGCCAACCACGATTGGATCACCGATGCGCAGGGTACCTTCTTGAACGAGCGCTGTAATAACAGAGCCGCGGCCCTGATCCAGCTTCGCTTCGATGGCAACGCCACGAGCCGGCTTGTTCGGGTTAGCAGTTGGGTTAACCAGAATATCGGAGGTGGCCAGCACCGTTTCGAGCAGGGCTGGGATGTTGATGCGTTGCTTTGCCGAAATATCGACGAACGCCACGTCACCACCGTATTCTTCCGCAACCAGGTTGTATTCAGTGAGTTGCGCACGAACCTTGTCCGGGTTTGCACCATCCACATCGATCTTGTTCACAGCCACGACGATTGGCACGTTTGCTGCCTGGGCGTGGTTAATTGCTTCCACAGTTTGTGGCATAACACCATCGTTTGCAGCGACGACGAGGATCGCGACGTCCGTGATGTCCGCACCACGTGCACGCATCTGGGTAAATGCTTCGTGGCCCGGAGTATCAATGAACGTGATTGCGCGTTCTTCGTCTTCAACCTTGACGTGAGTCTGGTATGCACCAATCGACTGGGTAATACCACCGGCTTCGCCCTGAACAACATCTGCGTTACGAATGGCGTCAAGAAGCTTGGTCTTACCGTGATCGACGTGGCCCATAACAGTAACAACTGGTGGACGTGGCAAACGATCTTCGTCAGATTCGCCGGCGTGTTCGGCGTCGATATCAATATCGAAGGATTCGAGGATTTCACGATCCTCATCCTCTGCACTCATAATCTTGATGTCATAACCGAGTTCTGCACCGAGCAGTGCGAACGTATCTTCATCCAAGGACTGGTTGGCGGTTGCCATTTCGCCCATACGGAAGAGAACGGTAACCAATGCTGCTGGATCGGCGTCAATACGTTCTGCGAAGTCAGCAAGCGATGCACCTGCACGAACACGAACCACGGTGGAACCATCGCCACGTGGAATCTGAACGCCCTGGAGCATTGGAGATTGCTGTTCTTCCCATTCCTGGCGCTTTGCACGCTTGGATTTACGGTTGTTGCGGCCACCACCCTGACGGCCGAAAGCACCTGCAGTTGAACCGCCACGGGCTTTACCACCGGAGCGGGTGAAGCCACCGCGACCACCACCACTGTTGTTGCCGTTGGCACCGCCACCGAAGCCGCCACCACTACCGCCACGGCCACCACGGCCGCCGCTACGTGCTGGTGCTGGCATCTGATCTGGCATCATGTTTGGGCTTGGGCGTGGGCTGGTGCGCTGTGGACGTGGTGCGCCGCCTTCTGGGCGTGGACCACGGTTCTGGCCTCCTTGGCCACCCTGCTTACCGCCGAAGGACGCACCGTTGGACCGCTGACCACGGCCTTGACCGCCTTGGCCGCCCTGACCCCCGCGGCCGCCTTGACCTCCGCGGCCACCCTGACCGCCACGGCCACCCATGCCCTGCTTTGGAGCGAAAGGCGAGTTACCTGGGCGTGGAGCGCCTGGACGCGGGCCACGGCCTGCACTTGGACGGGGTGGAGCTGCTTCACGAGCCGCTTCTGCCGATGCGTGAGCCGAACCTGGCGTAACACCGTGCGCCATTGGGCGTGGGCCTGGAGCTGGCTTCTTGCCAGCAGGCTTGCTGTCAGTAGCCGCCGGCTTAGGCGCAGCAGGCTTGCCTGGAATTGGCTTAGCAGCTGGCTTTGCTGGGGCTGGCTTGGAAGCTGATGGTTTTGCTGCCGGCTTGGATGCGGCAGTCTTCGCAGTAGCCTTCTTCACTGCCGGCTTTGGCGCAGCAGGAGTTGGTGCTGGAGCTGCAGGCTTTTCTGCTGCAACTGGCTTTTCTGGCTGTGCCTGGGCTGCTGGTGCAGGCTTAGCTGCTGGCTTCTTGCCAGACTTCTTAGAATCAACTTCACCTGGATGTGATTCAAAATATTCACGTGCTTTACGCACGACTGGTGCCTCAATCGAAGAGGACGCAGATTTAACGAATTCACCTTCAGATTTAAGCACTTCAAGCAACTTCTTGCTTGTTACACCAATCTCTTTAGCAAGTTCATGGACGCGGACCTTAGCCACATTTCTCCTTATGTTCTGGCCCGCGCATGTGCATGCGTCAGGCCCCTGTTTGGCAGCTCATCGCTGGGTACTCATCGGGTGCCCATCGGCTCTCTACCCGCTTTCATTGGGTTACTAGCACGTAGAACGTACTGATCGAACAAAATCACTCACGTATTCTTCCACCGCATCAACAGAAGCTACAGGACGCCGAAACGCCCGAGCAAACTGAGATGATTTGATAGCACGTGAGACACATTCGGGCTTGGGATGAACCCAAGCTCCCCGCCCATGCGCAGATGCGTACGGATCCGGTTTTACTGAACCATCTTCCGAAACGACGACGCGCACAAGCTCGTTCCTGTGTGCCTTACCTTTGCAGCCAACGCATGTACGAATCATAATCCGATCAAGGCGATCGGCTTCAGACACATGCATCAACGGCTCTGACATAGACATACAGCATTTATTCTACTGCACATCTTGTACATTATTAAACAATATGGTTCGTGCCCCTGCACACACTGCAGGGGCACGAACCATAAGACCAACGATTAGTCAGATTCCCTACGGATATCGATCGACCATCCGGTGAGCTTCGCAGCCAAACGAACATTCTGCGCTTCCTTGCCGATAGCAAGGGACGCCTGATCGTCAGGAACAATCGCACGAGCCTGACGCATATCCCTATTCAAGATCTCCACCTCAGTAACCTTAGCCGGAGAAAGAGCAGCTGCAATAAACTTGGCCGGATCGTCGTCATAATCCACAACGTCAATCTTTTCACCATTCAACTCCGCGGTAACCGCACGAACACGCTGACCATTATGCCCAATCAACGAACCCTTAGCCGCAACCGCATCATCATTCGACCACACCGCAACCTTCGTACGATGCCCCGCTTCACGAGCAAGCGCCACAATTTCCACCGGCCCATCAGCAATCTCAGGAACCTCAGTTTCAAAAAGCTGGCGAACAAAATCAGGATGCGAACGCGACAAGCGAATCGACGCACCACGCGGACCAACCGAAATGTCAAGAACAAGCGCACGAAGCAAATCGCCACGCTTAAAATGTTCCGACGCCACCTGCTCATCCGAACGCAACAAGCCACGGTTTTCACCAAGCTCAATAAACAAATCACGCGATTCCGGATTCGAACCCGCCGTGCCCTCAACAACACCCGACACAAGCTGGCCCTTCTTACCCTGGAACGAACCCAACACACGATCCGTTTCAGCATCACGCAAACGCTGCGCAATAATCGACCGAGCAGTAGACGTAGCAATGCGGCCAAAATCATTCGGCGTATCGTCAAATTCGCCAATAACCTCATTATTTTCATCAACTTCAGGCGCCCACACCGTCACCTTACCGGTAGAACGATTCAGTTCAACACGAGCACCCCTCACAGCACCCGGAACACGGTTATATGCGTGAACAAGAGCTTCCTCAATAGCATTCAGCAGAACATTCAGATCAATACCCAGTTCGGATTCAACAATCCGAAGTTCATTCATGGACAGTTCCATCAGTTCTCTCCTTCTGCCTTATTCAACTCTAAAACGACGTGAGCACGCGCCACGTCCACAACCGCGATTGTACCCGGTTGCCCCGCCAGCGTGATAACGCCATCCGCAACATCCACAATACGTTCCGTGAACTTCGTATCATCACTCAACTGGAAAGCAACCTTCCGGCCAATCGCACGCGAAAAATGGCGTTCTTCAGAAAGTTCACGAGTAGCACCCGGAGTAGAAACCTCAAGCGTGTATGCGCCCTTAATCGGATCCTTTTCATCCAACACCACAGAAACCGCACGCGACACGTCCATCAACTGCGTGGAATCCACACCACCAGGCCCAGACGGCAGATCAACAGTCACACGAACAACCGTGTGCTTCCCTGCACCTACAACACGAACAGTTTCAAGCCATAAACCCGATTCCTGCACAACAGGATCAAGCAATTGCGCAATCTGCGCCGAAACATTGTCAACCATACTCACAACAGTACCGGCAACTCCCCAACCGTGTCATGGCACTGAAGAAAAATCACGTCAACCCACTTGCACACTCTCACTACCCCTATGGCAAAGTAGGAGTATGACCAAACGTTCTACCACCATGTCCACAATCGCATCATGGCTACACTTCAGCGGCATCATCATCGTCCTATGCTCGCTCTTCGCACTAGGCCTCGTCACCATGGACACCCGGTGGGAAAACGCCTCATTAGCCCCCGATGCACCGTCAGATGCAGAAAAAGAACGGCAAGAGATCGCCGTCGTCGTCGCTCAAACCAATAATCTCGCCCACAAACTCAACCAAACCGCCACCGAAACCGCCACCCAACAATGGCTAGATACACTCGGCGGCGTGTGGGTGCCATGGCCAAACGGCGCGCCACGCGGATACAAAAACCCACCACTTAACCTGCAACCTGAAACCGCTACACCCGAAACCCTTGCGGCCAACTTGCAAGACATCAGCAAAAAAGCCGTTGCAGCACGAGAACTCGACAGCATGCTAGCCACCTCCATCGCCACAGGCGCACGGCAACTCGCCACGCAACTCGGCGGCGATTATCACGACGTATGCCAAACCCCAGACCTCCCTGCACTTGCCAAACACCTCAGTAAAACCAGCAGCCTAGCCGCCCTAGAAACCGCACGCCAATGGTACGAACACCAAGCCGCCACCACAGCCGAACGGGCACGGGCAATCGAAAAAGTCAATCTACTCACCCGCCTTACCGAAAACATGATTGACTCTGGCACTCCTGACTCCCGCGCGGCACTCGCCCCTACCGAGGCCGCCGGGACCACTCCAGCACAGCTCGTCACCGCCACCTTAATCAAACATGCCGAAAACGCGCCCGCGAAAATACGCGAAGCCACCGCGGCATTTTTGTGCCGGATTTCAGCAGGCACCACGCCTGAGGCGCTCCCTGGTCTAGTGGTTGAGAATTCAGGGAAGTAGGCTTGGGGGAAGGCTGCTCGGCCCAACTCTGATTATTTCGAGGATAGTGGCAAATATTGCCGTAAGGTTCAGATATGTCGCATATAACGTCTACTAAACCAGGTTCATAGAACGTGAACACCTGCATTTTGTTTGAGGATCCGGCGCGGGTGAATGATCTCGCAGGGGATGTCGGATTTTCAATGGTTTTGCAGGTCGGCTGGCAAAGGCAGGCCGGCGGCGAAGGCAGATCGGCGGAGAGTTAGCCAAAGCCAGCCAGAACCCGCCTTACTTCGCCGCCGCCATCACGGAATCGAGGGTAGCCAGAGCGTCGCCAACTGGGACTTCCACGTTTTCGCCGCTGCGGCGATCGCGGATTTCCACCTTGCCGTCCTTCAGGCCGCGGCCCACAACGATGGCGAATGGGACGCCGATGAGTTCGTAATCTGCGAACTTCACGCCAGCGGAAACCTTCACGCGATCATCGTAGATAACCTCCACGCCCTGCTCAGAAAGTTCAGCAGCGAACCGGGAAGCGGTGTCGAAAACAGCGTCATCCTTGCCGGTGGCGATCACGTGAACGGTGGCAGGTGCGAGGTGTGCTGGCCAGGCCAGGCCCTTGTCATCAGAGTTGAGTTCGGCCAACGCAGCCATGACGCGGGAAACACCGATTCCGTAGGAGCCCATGGTGACAACAACGGCCTTGCCATTTTGATCGAGCACCTTGAGATCGAGTGCCTTGGCGTATTTGCGGCCTAGCTGGAAGATGTGGCCGATTTCGATGCCGCGTTCGATGCTGAGTGGGCCGGAGCCGTCTGGGGCTTGGTCGCCTGCACGGACTTCAACGGCTTCGATGGTGCCGTCGGCTTCGAAGTCACGGCCGTACACGAGGTCAAATACGTGTTCGTCCACGGCGTTGGCGCCGGAGATCCAGCGGGATCCGCGGGCAACGTGTGGATCCAGCAGGTAGCGCACGGAACCAGATGGAATGCCGTCGGCGTCAACAACGCGCGTCTCAGCGTTTGGCCCGATCACCTGCGGCCCAATGTAGCCAGCTACGAGTTCTGGATGCTTGGCCAGATCTTCTGGGGTGGCCATCTCAACTTCGGCTGGGGAAACACTGGCTTCTACGCGTTTGAGATCGACTTCGCGATCGCCTGGCACGCCGATTACTACGACTTCGCGTTTGCCGTCCGGGTGGACGAATGCCACCACAACGTTTTTGAGGGTGTCGGAGGCTTCCCATGCGCGATCGGCACGTGGCGCGTTGGCGTTGGCGAAGTCCACGAGCGAAACGATGGTGGTTGCGCCTGGGGTTGGCACGATGTGTGGGGCTGGCACGCCGCTGAAGTCTTGTTCTGGCTGTGGCGGGGTAGTCACGGCTTCGGTGTTGGCGGCGTATCCGCCGGCGGATTTAACGAAGGTGTCTTCACCGATGGCGCATGGGGCCAGGAATTCTTCGGAACGGGATCCGCCCATGGCACCGGATTGCGCGGAGCAGATGACGAATGGCACGCCGAGGCGGGTGAAGATGCGCTGGTATGCGTTGCGCATGGTTTCGTAGGAGTGGTCCAGGCCGGAGTCGTCGATATCGAAGGAGTAGGCGTCCTTCATGATGAATTCGCGGGTGCGGATGATTCCGGCGCGTGGGCGGGCTTCGTCACGGTATTTATGTTGAATTTGGTAGAGGGAGACGGGAAGATCTTTGTAGGAGGAGTACATGTCTTTGACTGCCAACGTGAACATTTCTTCGTGGGTTGGAGCCAAGAGGTAGTCGTTTTCGCGGCGGTCTTTGAGCCGGAAGAGGTTGGGGCCGTATTCTTCCCAACGGTTGGTGGCTTCGTAGGGCTCACGTGGGAGGAGGGCTGGGAAGTGCATTTCTTGCGAGCCGGCGGCGTCCATTTCTTCGCGGACTACGGCTTCGACTTTGCGGAGTACTTTCAGGCCGAGTGGCAGCCAGGTGTAGATTCCTGGGGCTGCGCGGCGTACGTATCCGGCACGCACAAGGAGTTTGTGGGAACGGACCTCTGCGTCGGCCGGATCGTCGCGGAGGGTACGGACAAAGAGTTCAGACATTTTTAGCACGTTCCCAGTCTAACGGTTTCGGCGCGCGAGCCCTATTTTCTCAAGGTTTCGCCCGGGGTTTGGGACGTGGCGTTCACAACACTTGTGTTATGTGAGGAGGATTGTTGCGTATTCGCCGACGACGTCGAAGCCCGCTTTTTCGTATGTTCGCACGGCTGCAATGTTGTAATCGTTGACGTAGAGGGAGATTGTTGGGGCGATGGCGGTGGCGAGGTGGGCTACGTGGGCCATGGCGGGGGCGGCGATTCCGTGTCCGCGGAGGTCGGGGTGTACCCAGACGCCTTGAATTTGGGCTACTCCTCCGGCGAGTGCTCCGATGTCTGCTTTGAAATCGACGCGGGGTTGCCCGCCGTGTTCTCCCATTTTGAGGAAGGTTCGGCCTTCACGTACGAGTGTGTGGACGCGTTGGGCGTAGGCGGGACCGTAGATGGTTGGATCGTATCCGACTTCTTCGATGAACATGGATACGGAGGCGGGGACGACGAGGGTGCCTTCTCCGAGCTGAGCTGGCCGCACATCTAGATCAGGCACACAGTGTGGCGTTCTGCCCCACACCATGGAGAGTTGGTGTTCACGGATGTCGCGTGGTGGTGCATAGTGTTCTTGGATTCGTTCCCATAGGCCGAGTACTTGATCGGCGGGGCCTACGATCGAGTTGGCGATGCGATCGTGTTTGCGCACGTATGTGGCGAGTTGATCGAGTCCTGCTTCATCAAATCCGAGCGGAATGATGTTGGCGCCTACCCAGCATAGGGACTGGATTCGCCCGTCGGCTGCCGCGATGCCGACTGCGTGGGCGGGCCGCCGGGTTCGGGCTTCGATTGCTACTCGTGCGAGTATGGACTCTACCGGCTCGCGATTTAGAAAATCGCGAGCCGCCTCCGAGTCGCTTGATACCAACCGGCGTAGGTGGCCCTGGCGCCGGAGAGGCCATATCATGTCAGACGATCACTTCTGGTTGGGCGTTTGGATCTTCGGCTAGGCCGAGTTCTTTGGCAACGCTTCGTGCGCGGGCGATGAGTGTTGGCACGATGTCTGCTTCTGGCACGGTGTCAACTACTTTGCCACGTACGAAGATTTGGCCTTTTCCGTTGCCGGATGCCACGCCAAGATCGGCTTCGCGGGCTTCCCCTGGGCCGTTCACAACGCAGCCCATCACTGCCACGCGCAGTGGGAAGGATACATCCTTCAGGCCTTCGGATACTTGTTCGGCCAGCGTGTAGACGTCTACTTGTGCGCGCCCGCAGGATGGGCAGGAGACGATTTCGAGTTTCTTCGGGCGGAGGTTGAGCGAACGCAAGATGGCTTCGCCTACCTTGACTTCTTCTACTGGCGGAGCGGAGAGCGATACGCGGATCGTGTCTCCAATTCCCTGCGATAACAATGCACCGAAGGCCACAGACGATTTCACAGTGCCTTGGAAGGCTGGCCCGGCTTCGGTAACGCCTAGGTGGAGTGGCCAGTCCCCTGCTTCGGAGAGCAGCTGGTAGGCCCGAACCATGGTTACAGGATCGTGGTGTTTCACGGAAATGGCGAAATCGTGGAAGCCGGCGTCTTCAAACAAACGGGCTTCGTTTACGGCAGATTCTACGAGGGCTTCTGGGGTGGCTTTGCCGTATTTTTTGAGCAGGCGCGGATCCAACGATCCGGCATTGATTCCGATTCGCATGGCGGTGCCGTTGGCGTTAGCGGCAGCGGCGATTTCTGGAATTCGATCGTCAAATTTTTTGATGTTGCCTGGGTTCACGCGCACGCCACATCCGGCATCGATTGCTGCAAACACGTAGCGTGGCTGGAAATGGATATCTGCGATCACTGGGATCTGGGATTTTGCGGCGATGATGGGCAGCGCATCGGCATCTTTATCGGTTGGGCATGCTACGCGGATGATGTCGCATCCGCTCGCAGTAAGTTCAGCGATTTGTTGGAGTGTTGCGCCAATATCGTGTGTTTTAGTGGTTGTCATTGACTGGACGGACACGGGCGCGTCTCCTCCAACTTTGACGTTTCCTACCTGGATTTGGCGTGTTTTTCTGCGCGGTGCAAGAACGGCTTCTGGTTCTTTGACTGCGGGTATTCCTAAGGCAACTGGCATATTCACGTTTTTATTATTCCACTCTTGAGGTAATCTCACACAACGGGATTGACGATGTCTA
This sequence comes from Arcanobacterium haemolyticum DSM 20595, assembly GCF_000092365.1. Taxonomy (NCBI): domain Bacteria; kingdom Bacillati; phylum Actinomycetota; class Actinomycetes; order Actinomycetales; family Actinomycetaceae; genus Arcanobacterium; species Arcanobacterium haemolyticum. The sequence continues at coordinate 689,645 of NC_014218.1, read as the reverse complement.
CCACAATCAGCAGAAGTGTCATGAAAATGAAGAAGGTGATCATGCCGTAACTGAGCGGCAGGAGGCGTGCGGTATCGAATGGTCCGGGATCGTTTTTTCCGCGCCGGAACGCAAGATGGCGCCGGGTTCCTTCGATGATTGATCCGATGATGTGCCCGCCGTCGAGGGGCAGGAGCGGGATCATGTTGAAGATGAACAGGGTCATGTTCAATCCGGCCAGGAGCATGGTGAGATCGGCTAGCCTGTCCCAGAATCCGTAGTTGTGGGCTTGTGCTGCGCTGATTGATCCAGCCATGTCTGCGATTCCAACGATTCCGACTACGGAGTCTGGTGTGCGGCGCTCCCCTGTGACGAGCGTGGCGGCCGCGTCCCAGAGCTTGACGGGTAGTTGTGCGAGGATCGCAGTGGTTCCGGCGGCAACGTTCCAGGCTTGCACGGGCACGTCGGCGATTGATCCTTGTTTGCGTTCGATTGCGGGGCCGATTCCTACGTAGGGTTTGGTGATGCTTGCGCCTTTGCCATCGCTAAATTCGCGCATCACTGGGGTTACGGTGAGTTCGGTAGTTTTTCCGTTACGTTCTACAACGACTGTGGTTGGGGTGGTTCCGCCTGCCGCGATAGCCTGTTGGATTTCTGTCCAGGAGTTGACGTTTTTCTCGCCCCACTTACGGATCGTGTCGTTACGTTTGATGATGTTGTGGGCAGGGGCTGGTGTGCAGGTTCCAGAGCTTTCTACACATTCGGCCACGTTTGCGATGGTCGTGGAGAGGTGCGGAACGCCGATTCCAACGGTTACGCCTGCCATGAGGAGAACGCTGAGTACGAGGTTTGTGAGGGGCCCTCCGAGCATGACGATGAGTTTCAGGCGCGCGGGTAATCGCCAGAATGCGCCGGGTTGGCTGGGATCGGTGAATTCTTCGGCGGATTGTTTCCGAGCTTCTTCTGCGAGGGTTGGGCTTCCGTCTTTTTTGGTGGTGGGTACCCCTGGTTTTGCGGGTGGAAGCATTCCTGCGATGGAGACGAATCCGCCGAGTGGGATTGCTTTGATTCCCCATTCGGTTCCGTTTTTATGCGTTGACCAGAGGGTTGGACCGAAGCCCACGAAGTATTGGGTTACTTTGGCGCCAAATTTTTTGGCGGGGATCAGGTGGCCAAGTTCGTGGATTGCTACCGATACCACGAGCCCGAGGATCATAAAAAGGATTCCGGGAAGCATTGCTCTCCTTTGGGTTTAGTTTCGCGTGCGCATGAGTTTGTGGGCGAGCATGCGGGCGCGCCGTTCCATATCAAGCACCGTTTCGACGTCGCGTTCCGCAGGGATTGAGATGGTATCAAGTACGTCGCGTACCGTATCGATTATTCCCAGATACGGCAGGTTTCCTGCGAGGAAAGCGTCTACGCACTCTTCGTTTGCGGCGTTGAGTACGGCAGGATGGAGTGGCGACGACGCGACGGCGGCGCGGGCCATCTTGACTGCCGGGAACACGTCATGATCGAGAGGTTCGAAGGTCCACGATACGGGAGCGTCCCATGCGTTCGGGGTTGCTACGTTGGTGAGTCGTTCTGGCCAGGAGATGCCCAGCGCGATCGGGAGCCTCATATCCGGTGGCGACGCCTGGGCGATCGTAGATCCGTCTTGGAATTCCACCATGGAGTGGATGACGGATTGTGGGTGGACAACGGGAACGATCTGTTCTGGCGCAACGTCAAAGAGGTAGGCGGCTTCGATCAGTTCCAGGCCTTTGTTCATCAAGGTAGACGAATTGACGGTAACAACTGGCCCCATAGCCCATGTGGGGTGATTCAATGCGGCTTTAGCTGTCACATTTTCTAGATCGCTACGCTTTTTACCGCGGAACGGGCCGCCGGAGGCGGTCAAGATGATTCGGGATACTTCGCTGGTGCCGTCAACGATCGGTGAGGTTAGGCCTTTGCGGTGCCGGCCGGAACGCAACGCTTGCGCTATTGCGGAATGTTCCGAATCAACGGGCACGATTTGGCCAGGCCACGCCATTGCGTCGGCAACCAGGCCGCCGCCAACAACCAACGATTCCTTATTCGCCAACGCCAACGTAGCACCAGAACGAAGCGCGGCCAACGTAGGAAGCAAACCAACCGATCCGGTAATTCCATTCACCACCACGTCAGAAGAATCGCTTGTGCCGCTCCCCAGGCCAGCAAGGTTCGTCATGGCATCAGGGCCAACAACAAGGTCAGGCATGGAAACCGAACCGTACGCATCGTTCCATACGGAACGGAACGTAGCCACGGCGGCGTCGTTCGCTAAACCAACAACCGGAACATCGAAATCGTGGGCCTGCGCCACGAGCACATCGATACGCGAACCGCCAGCACCCAACGCACGCACGCGAAACGAATCGCGGTGGCGGGAGATGACGTCGAGGGTCTGGGTGCCAATCGAACCGGTGGAACCAAGAACAATAACGTCACGCATTATTCAACGCTCATCAGCACAGAAACAACGCGATCGAGGAAAACATCAACAACGGCTTCATCGTAGGCGTTGGCGCCCTTAGCAGAAGTGAACATCATCTGGCGAACTTCAGCAGACGTCAACGGTTCAGCCTTGTCGAAGAAGGCGATCACGCGATCCATCAACGCATCCACTTCATCAATCGCATAGCCACGCCCATCCGCATGCGCAAAACGCTGCCCTGCCGGCCGGCGAAGCCGCGGATACATACTCGTGGCGCGCTCATACGTGCTACGCAACCACGCATCTTCGCCTTCCTCATGAACTCGCGCCGCACGGCGGCGCTGCGTGAATGCCTGTTCCAAACGATCAAGCGCAGCATCCACCAACTGGGCATGATACCCGTTGCGCACCCATGGGAAAGAAGCGTGGCGAACCATGTCTTCGTTAGCCTGATGATCGACGTCAGCAGAAACATCGTAGGCAGACTTTGCGTTTTCTAAAAACTCATCAACTTTAGCCGGATCGTATCCGTGCCGGAACCATCCAACCCGCGCAAACGTTTCTTTCATTAGTTTTCTCCTTCTCCAGAAGCAGCAATCGCCGCCAATGTTGAATCAAAATCAATCGGTTCGCTACGATGCGATTCAATGCGTGCATCAACCGCCGCCTGCGCTTTCGCTGCACGGCGTGACACGTGTTCACGATCAACCACTTCGGCTGCCAACTGGCCACATGCGCCGTCGATGTCAGAACCGCGGGTGTCACGGATCGTCGTCGAAATCCCTGCATCACTCAACGTACGCACAAACGTACGGGTAGTTTCCGGCGTAGAACACGTCCAAATCGAACCCGGCGTGGGATTAAGCGGAATCGGATTCACGTGCGCCCAACCGTGCCCGCGCGAATTCAACTCGGCCGCAAGCAACTCAGCGCGCCATTCGTGATCATTCATGTCCTTAATCAGCGCATACTCAATCGAAACCCGGCGGCCCGTACGCACAAAATAATGCCGCGCTGCATCAAGCAACTCGCCCACCTTGTAGCGCGAATTGATCGGAATCAGATCGTCGCGCAAGGCATCGTCAGGCGCGTGAAGCGAAACTGCCAACGTAACCGGAAGCCCTTCATCAGCCAACTTGTTAATCACAGGAACCATGCCAACCGTAGACACCGTGATGTTACGCGCAGACATACCAAAACCTTCAGGAGCCGGTTCGATCATCCGGCGCAAAGCGCCACGAACCGCAGGGAAATTCGCCAACGGCTCCCCCATCCCCATAAACACAACGTTCGTTACCCGCACAGGTTCGCCAAAAATACCACTCGCAGCCAGTTCGCGCGCATAACGCAACTGTTCAATAATTTCTGCGGTAGAAAGATTGCGGGTCAAACCAGCCTGGCCGGTTGCACAAAACGGACACGCCATACCGCACCCAGCCTGGGAAGAAATACACAACGTGGCACGCTGCGGATACTTCATCAGCACAGATTCCACAACGGCGCCATCAAACAACTTCCACAAGGTTTTGATCGTAGCGCCCTTATCGGCAACCTGATCCTTCACCTTAGTCATGAGCTGCGGCAACAACACCTGGGTGATTTCTTTACGTTGCGCGGCCGGAAGATCTGTCATCTTTTCCGGATCTGCACAATCATGTTCAAAATAATGCTTCGAAATCTGATCCGCACGGAACTGCGGATACCCCAAATCGGCTACCAGCGCGCGGCGTTCCGCGCGCGTCAAATCCGCCATGTGTTTTGGCGGTTTTCCGTGCCGTTGAGCCGTAAACGACAGCGACGGCCGCGGCCCCTGTTCCACGCGAGGCAAAACCTGTTTAGTCTTCTTCATTCCAGTCCTTGTAACAAGCCGAATGCGCGCGCCCGGCCTAGTTTAAACCAAACCCATACGTGAGGATGACATACAAAATCGGCGCACAAAACAACAGCGAATCTACCCTATCTAACACGCCTCCGTGGCCTGGGAAGATCGATCCCATATCTTTAACGCCAAGATCACGTTTCAAGAGAGATTCAGCAAAATCGCCTGCCGTAGCAAAAATCGGGGTAACTGCACCAATAATTACGGCCGCATACCACGGTAGCCCAAGCCCGAACCACACGGTAATAAACGCTGCCAGTAGCGCGCCCGCCACGGAACCCGCAAATCCTTCCCACGATTTCTTAGGCGAAATCGACGGGGCGATCGGGTGCTTACCGAACGTAATGCCAGCCAACCAGCCGCCTGTATCTGATGCCACCGGAAGTAAAACGAGCGCGGCCACGGCTAGCGCCCCTTGCGATAGCGCCGCCAGCCCCACAGCAAACATGGCGAACACGCCAATCCACGCTAGAGCGAACACGCCGGCGATCGCGTCTGTGAGCGCGTTATCGGCAGTCATATACGTACGCCACAGAAGAGAAACTGCGGCAGAAACAAGGAACACGATCAGGCCGTGTTCTATCCCCCACGCCCAGGTGGCCAGCATCATGCCAGCGCCGCCAGGAAGCAGTGGGATGAGTGGGATGCGAATATTGCGGGCCAGGAATGCTCCCGCAATTTCCCACAGGCCAGCCAGCACGAACACCGTTACTAGCCCAACGAAAACTTCAATCTTGTAGGCCAGGGAAAGGCCCACCAAGCCCAACAAAACCGCGGCCGTCATTACAGCGGCTGGCACGTTGCGCCCGGCGCGCGAATTGACCTCTTGCGGCGGGCGCGGCGGGTGTGGTGCCAGAATGCTCAGCAGGGACCGGGATTTTGTTGGGCTTGGAGTAGACAAGATCAGATCTCCATCAATTCCTTTTCCTTGGATTCAAGGAGAGAATCAACGTTTTCAACGAACTTCTTGGTGAGGCTTTCGAGTTCTTTTTCTGCGCGCTCTACATCATCTTCGCCAGCATCGCCATCCTTCTTAATCTTGTCAAGAGTTTCCTTGGCCTTGCGGCGGATCGCGCGGATGGAAATGCGAGCATCTTCAGCCTTGCCTTTGGCAAGCTTCACGTATTCACGGCGGCGTTCTTCGGTGAGCGCTGGAAGGTTGATACGTAAAACCTGGCCATCATCGGTTGGGTTCACGCCAAGATCCGATTCCTGGATTGCACGTTCAATATCCTTCATTGCGGAGCGATCGTATGGGGAGATCAGAACGGTGCGTGCTTCTGGAACGGACACGGTTGCCAGCTGCTGAAGTGGTGTTGGCGCCCCGTAGTAGTCCACAACAAGGGAGGTGAACAGTTCTGGGTTGGCGCGGCCGGAGCGAATCTTGGAGAAATCGCTTTGGGCTACCTCAATGGCCTTGCCCATTTTTTCTTCTGCTTCAAGGAGTGTTTCGTCAATCATTCTTGTTCCTTAGCTTTTCGGAGTTGATGTCACTAGGGTACCGATCTTTTCCCCGCGGAGTGCGCGAGACACGTTTCCTGGTGTACCCATTCCGAAAACGCGCATGGTCATCCCATTATCTTGGCAGAGTGCGAACGCGGCCGCATCTACAACTTTTAGCCCATCGTGAAGTGCTTGGCTGTATGTGAGCGATTCGAGCATGATGGCTTCTGGGTTTTTACGTGGATCTGCAGTGTACACGCCGTCCACACCGTTCTTTCCAACCAGAAGTTCGTTACAGCGCAGTTCGAGTGCGCGTTGTGCGGAGACTGTATCTGTGGAGAAGTATGGCATGCCTGCGCCGGCACCGAAGATCACTACGCGGCCTTTTTCTAGGTGGCGGATGGCCCGCAGTGGTATGTAGGCTTCAGCAACTTGACTCATGGTGATCGCGGTTTGTACACGCGATGGGATTCCTTCGTTTTCGAGGAAATCTTGCAAGGCTACGGCGTTGATGACTGTTCCGAGCATTCCCATGTAGTCTGCTCGCGCACGGTCCATTCCACTTTCTTGCAGTTCCACACCGCGGAAGAAGTTGCCGCCTCCAACAACGATTGCTACTTGAACACCGGCACGTACTGCTTCCGCAATTTCGTTCGCTGTTCGCCGTAGAACCTGGGTATCTAGGCCGATTTCTCCGCCTCCGAATACCTCACCGGACAGTTTCAATAGCACACGGCGCACGCCGTGTGCGGCCATATCAGAAGACATGGTGCACCTTTCATCTTAGTTCGCGCTACACAGATTCTACCCCATGTGGCCATGGTTGGAATCACGTCCGAGCATCCGGTCAAGTTCGCGTCGTTCTTTCTTTGTGGGGCGTCCGGTTCCGCGGTCGCGTGTGAAGATGGGTAGGTAGACTTTGGGGCGTTCTGGTGTGAGATCGATGTAACAGGCTTGCGCTAGTGGCGCGGAGGTTCGTTTGGTGATGAGTCCGGTGACTTTGAGGATCCGATCAAAGCCTTGGAATCGGTAGCGTACTTCGTCACCTATTTTTAGGGGCGACGATGCTTTTGCCACGTTTCCGTTGATCCGTACATGGCCTGCTTTGCATTCTGATGTTGCTAGACTGCGGGTTTTGGTTTGCCGTACGGACCATAGCCACACGTCGATTCGTACCGTTTCACTCATATGTTACACCCTAAATGGTCACTAAGATCACCACAAAACTGTGACCTCCGGTTTGCCACGAGTAAACGAAATGGATTTCTGGTATTATTTACGTCCACTCGATGACACGATAGGCTTGGTTGCCTGATGTTTACCAGCCAGATTCCGAATACACGATATTTGACTTTCAAAACGGCGATAAAATACCACATGGCTCTTTCAATGTTACCTATTCCCGAAGACTGGGAAGAACCCTTAATTCTTTGGGAACAATTCCTTCATGCAGCTAACCAACGTCCACGAACCATAGATTCACGAATCCGTATCATGCGTAATTTCGCTCGTGGGGTTATGCTTCCTCCTGGAAAAGTCACCGAAGACGATATTTTCACTTGGGCAGGAGCACACTCATGGGCACCAGAGACCCGACAGGCACGGTATGTATCTTTACGCGGATTCTATGAATGGTATTCACACAAGTACGGCAGTGATAATCCTGCGACGAATCTTCCGTCCGTACGGCGAGTAATACCACCTCCCCGCCCCACTCCAGAACATATTTACGCTCAAGGAATTAAAGAAAGTCGCACTGATCGTGAAAAACTCATTCTACGTTTGGCTGGGAATTTAGGGCTGCGAGCTGATGAAATTTCCCGAATCAATGCACACGACGTCGTGCCCGATCTTTTCGGTCATAGCCTCAGAGTGGTTGGCAAAGGCGGAACAATCCGATACCTGCCTTTAACTACCCAAATGTATGAAGACATTCTCACCCAAGCTGACCCTGGAGTGCTCTAGGTTTTTAGGTCCAGGTGACTTGAGTGTTGTCCATTGATGCCCTGCCTGTGGGTGGGGAGAATGGGGCAATGGTGAAGAAATTCAGCAAGCATACTCCCGAGCAGATTGTTCGTAAGCTCGATAAGGCGCGGGAATTGAAGGAATCGGGATCAACTACAGCTCAGATCCTGACCACGTTGGGGATTAGCGAAGCCACGTTGAACAGGTGGCAGGCTACCTATGGGGCGATGACCAAGAGCGAGGCGAAAGAGCTCCAGCGCCTGCGCGAGGAAAACACGCGCCTCAAACGCCTCCTAGGTCAGGCAGAGCTGGAAAAGGCTGCGTGGAAAGAATTGTCGGAGGGAAACTTCTAAGCCCAGCTCGCCGCCATGATGCCCTCTGGCATCTGGTCGGGCTGGGCTATTCCCAAAGACTTGCCTGCCAGATTGTTGGGCTCTCTCGCAGCGCTTACCGGCGCGCTAGGACCCACTCGCCCAAGCCGGATAAGTACGCGGACCTACGGGCATGGATGCACGACTTCGTTAAGGATCATCGCCGGTGGGGACACCGGCGCGCCTGGAGAAACGCCCTCGCCGAAGGGTACGGGATATGCCGCGAGACTTTCCGCAGGATCTGGCGTGAAGAGGGCTTGCGTGTCTTGCCTCGGAAGAAGCGCAAGCGTCTAGCTGCCGATACCCATCGTGATATTCCTGCCGGCCAGTACCCGAACGACGTGTGGGCGTTGGACTTCCAGTTCGATTCAACCTGGCACGGCAAGACAATCAAAATCTGTAACATTATCGATGAATACACCCGCGAACACCTCGCCTTCACGGTCGACAAGAACATTAACGCGGTCTCGGTGACCGAACTCCTTGACGTGGCTTGTCTGGAGCACGGCGGGCGCCCGCGGGTGATCCGGATGGATAACGGGCCCGAGTTCATCGCTCATGCGCTCCAGGAGTGGGCAGCCGAGGATGAGACAATCTAGGCGTTCATCCCACCAGGCCAGCCCTGGCATAACGGGTTCGTTGAGTCTTTCCATAACCGGATGAGAGACGAACTCTTGGAGGACAACAGTATCGAGAATCTCTAGCATGCCCGCCTACTCGTGGCCCAATGGTCATCACGTTACAATAACTTCCATCCGCATTCCTCACTCAGCTACCTCAGCCCACGGAAATACGCGGAACAATGGAAACAAGAAAACACGGTCAACACTTAAACCGAGTGGGCCTAATTCTTAGGCCACTCCACCATTTAGGAATGTCAGGATCGCATAGCGTATAAGATTAATGGCTGTCTCTCCAAATTCACAAACTTTGGAGAGACAGCCATTAACTGAAATCAGGCGAGTTGTTCCGCAGATGACTCGCTGTGTTTCGGTAAGGATGACCATGCTTCCATAATGAGCCCACGTCCTACTACGACACTACCGATGAGCAGAACAATCAGCGGCAAAGTAATTTCTTGCCAGTAATCGGTGAGGAGGTTAGGGATCGCGAGCGTAGTTGCACCCATAACTACAGCCCCGATGCAGAAAGCAAGACCGAATACTCCAATGGAGAATTGTGCAAGACGGACTAGAAAGCGAGTTCTTTGCATAGACACAAATTTGCGCCAAACTTCCAGAAGCACGATAGCTGTAACTGTTATACCGATGCCAACGGTTGCCACTCGTAGAGGGTTAATTTGGGCAGTCAAGGTCTGGTACCAGCACCATGCAAGAAATAGCAGCCAAGGTAGTTGAGTCCATGGGGAATATTGTGACGAGTTCATGGAAAAATCTCTTTTCTTAGTCGAAGTCGCTCATGCATACGGTCTTGCAGCAGGGAGCAATATACTACGCAGCTGTGGCTGTTATGCAGGCGACTTGTGCCGCATGTGAAGGAAGCAGACCGCATGTGGCCATTGCCCATCCTGGTGCGGTCTTTTTGAGGCAGTTCCATTCATACGTGCAATGCGGAGTTTGCCCTGCCGGACAGGGCTGGGCGGCCGCAGGAGCACTCGTAACTTTGGAAGAAATTCTTGCCCTAGATTGTAGCGATTCTCCATTATCAGTAACAAGGAACGTCTTAGCGAGCTGCTTCTTTCCATCTAGGTCGGTGTATCCTGTAATCACATACTGATTTCCGAACTTCGCGTAAATCATCGTTTTGGTTGCATGTTTTCCAGCTATCGTTGACGATGCTGTAAATCCTCCCAAGATTCCAGACTGATGCTCTAAAAGCAAGTTGACATCAATCCTAGTTTCTCTTGAAGTATCAGTTGTTTTTAGAAGCTCGTCGAGAATGTTGACAGTTCGAATTAAGTCGTCTTTTCCGATGGCGACGGGTTTGTTTTCCGCATATTCACAGGGGGTGGAAGTGCTGCCAGCAAATCCTATATTAGGACTTAGAAAAAGAGCAAGAAGAGCAGCTAATAGACAAGAAATAGTCTTAAGACCAAGCGGGGATGTCTTCATCATAATCTCCTTTTCGATGTCATAAGAATGACACTTTCATGATAAGTTCTGGAAACCGATATCATCAGCTTTTTATGGAAGACTTTTTTCAAGAATCTTTGCTCTTGATGCACATTTGTGCATAGTTTTTTCTTTGGTTTCGCTTGTTTCGGGGAACATTGAGTGCGGATCAAGTGATGGATGTATTCACGTCGCGAACACAAATAAACCTTTCGACAAACTACCAAGTGTGGGCGTTATTTTAGAATCCTTCGCTGGTGTTTTCTGTATCAGCAGATTGATGCTCATCACGGGATTCAACTTGTGCAGCGCATGTATCATTGTGTGCGCGGTGGGTATATGTTTTCGTGCGCAGGATTTTACGCAGATTACTATCTGTGCCGAACGCTGTAAGTAAATCGTTTTTGTTTACTCCTGTTTCAAGGAGTTGATCACGCGTGGCGATAATATCTTGTTCAAGACGATGATATTTGTCGACTAGTTGGGCAAGTTTTTTGAATGCACTTTTTTGGATTTTGAGTTGTTCTTGCTGGTGCGCAAAAAATTCTTCGCCGATACGAAGAGCATCATTTTCAGTATTTTTCATTGGTCATCACATTCTTTGTTATCGATGCGATGAAAAGGCCACAGGTTCACAATAACAGATAACCGTATTTTTATTGTCATTGTGCGCACTGTGTGCGCTTGTTTTTTGACACATGCGTCAAAAAATGCGTGCCAAAACTGATACAGTTTTGGCACAATAACAGACACGCTTGCATGTCCGTACTTAAACTCTGGATTGATGATATCTTCACAATAAAAGGAGCATGGATCATTATCCGCGAGCCGACCAACACAGCAGCGGAAAAGATTAACCAACACACCCGCCATGCGCTTTTGCCAGCGGGTAGTGGACTGGTTCTCGAAATACCCTACAGCCAAACGCCCATTCAATACCCAACTATCTTCCCGATCCCACAAGGTCGTTTCGTGATCAAAATCTTGCCCGAATGCAAGCGGACAGAACTACGTATCGGTAGCCAAAGTAAGACCAGTAACAGGATCGAGTGGATACGGGTATAACACATGCTGATTCCAAGGATCACAAGGTAGCACCATAGGCATTGACATCACCCCTCCATCCCAGGTAGAGGAACATCGGAAAAAGAATCAGCTAATCCGCTAGCATCCTCAGCTTCTATTTCTGACGGAGTGAATGGAGTGAGAATCTTTTCGACTTCTTCACGAGGAATACGAAACTGCCCAGAAGGCAAAACAACATAAGCCAATTTGCCTGATTTAACCCAGTTATAGACTGTTTGCCATGAAACTCCTAAAGCCTTGGCAAATTCTCGAGTCGAAAGATAAGCATACACGTAATTTTGCCTTTTCCGATTAAGTTAAATTTAACTTCTTTATATAGGCTATTCTAATTTTAGAATAATTGCAAGCCTTTAATGCTTGATCTTTGGTTTACCAATTAGACATAATTTAACCATGACGATAATAATTGATTCATACATGGAACAAATGACTACCAATCAGATCATTGGAGAACGAGTCTTAGCCTGGTTGCGCAGGCGAAACGTCATGCAACGCGATCTCGCCAAGAAATTAGGATTAACCGGTGCTGCGGTTTCAGGAAAAATTGCAGGAAGAACCGCCTGGTCAGCAGAAGACCTGGTAAAAACTGCTGCTTTTCTCGATGTGTCCATCGCCGATTTATTACCCGAGGAAACGGTTGAGATAGAAAAAGCAAAATCCCCGGACTCTGTTGAGTCCAAGGATTCTGGTGTAGTTGCGGGGACAGGATTTGAACCTGCAACCTCAACATTATTAGTTGAAAACGAAAAGGACTAGGATCAACGAGTAAATATATAGAAAGAATATTAATGAAAAGAACACAATCTCTAACTCCTGATCATCATGCTTTTACTGTGCCAGGTTCAGATCGGATTTATGATCGCCGGCAGTTGTTGGCGGTTTTGCTTGTGCCGTTGATGATGGCTCTTGTACAGGTGAGCTCCGTGAATAATGCTCTGCCTGCGTTGAGTGAAGCGCTTCAAGCTTCTGAATCTGGTTTACAGTGGGTTCTTTCTGGGTATGCGTTGGCGATTGGAATTGTGCTTGTTCCTTCTGGGCGGTTGGGCGATATTTTGGGCCGTTCATCGTTGTTCGTGGTGGGGCTTTCTATTTTCACCTTGGCATCGTTGGCGTGTGGACTTGCTTCTAACGTGGTGATGCTCAATATTTTCCGCGTGTTCCAGGGGGCTGGCGCGGGTATTCTTTCCCCGCAAACAACTGGTTTGATTTTGCAGTATTTTGCTGGCCAGGCGCGGGCTAAGGCGTTTGCCTTGTTTGGTCTTGTTGTGTCTCTTTCTGTTGCTATCGGCCCGATCCTGTCTGGTTTTTTGATTGGCTGGTTGGGCAATGATTGGGGTTGGCGTGGCGGCTTCTTTGTGAATGTGCCGTTGGGATTAATCGGTTTAATCATGGCGATTCGCTGGTTACCATTCGGGAAGGAACGCCGTACAATCGGCCCGAACCATGAACAAGTTCAGCGTGAATTTGAAGAGCAAGCTGCACGAACTGGTGAAAAGGTTGTGGTTAAACGCGGCAAGATTGATATTGATCCTGTTGGTTCTGCTCTTCTTTCGCTTTCTGTTCTTCTTGTTATGCTCCCGTTCATGGCAGCTACGAATCCTCTGGCATGGGGCCTAATTCCGTTGGGTTTGATCCTGGTTACCGCGTGGATCTATTGGGAAAAGCGTTATAAGGAACGCGGAAAGTTCCCAATGATGGATCTTGCTCTTTTGAAACTTCCTAGCTATTCTTTGGGCACGCTTACGGGTTCGCTGTTCTTTTTGTCTGGCCCTGCAGTCATGGTTATTGTGATTATCTATTTGCAAAATGGCGTGGGAGTTCTTGCCCTCTGGGTTGGCCTGCTCACGTTACCTAACGCTGCCGCATCTGCCTTGGGGGCTATGTGGGGCGGTAAGCATGCGATTGCTCACGGTGGAATGATTCAGGTTCTGTGTGCCGTTCTTCTTATTATCAGCACGGCTGGAATCGGAGCTGTGGTGTGGGGAATTCATTCCGGGTTGAATTATTGGTGGATGGCAGTTCCGCTGGCGATTAATGGTTTTTCGTTTGGCGCATTCGGTTCTGCTAACCAGACTCAAACAATGATGGATGTTCCACATGCTCATGGCGGCACTGCTGGCGGGTTTTTACAAACCGGCCAGCGTGTGGCAACTGCGATTGGCATTGCGATGGTTACTGCCGTGTTCTTTGCGGGGCAGCATATGGGCGCGCCGGAACAACATTGGCTTAATGGAATGGCCTTCGGCCTTGGCTCGGTAATTATTTTAAGCTCAATTACTTTGGTTTCCGCCCTATTTCTCGTTCGTTCCCAACGTAAGAATCTGGCATAATCTAGCTCATTCGATGCCGCAAACGCATCGCAAGTTAACGGAAAAAGTCTCAGAATGTGTCCGGATCGATGGTCACTTTTGACGTTAAGATGCTAGCGATTAAAATATACACGTTCAGTAACTACTCCGCATTGATGTTCACGGAGCATAGTTGGCTCCGTTGAAAGGAAAACATGGAATCCCACGAACAGATGCGCGAGCATCGGAAGTCAGGCCCAAAACTACAGCGCGGGCTGTCAAACCGTAACATTCAGCTTATTGCGTTGGGCGGTGCTATCGGCACCGGCTTGTTTATGGGATCCGGTGCTACTATTCGCCTCGCGGGGCCGTCCATCATTCTGGTGTACTTAATTATTGGTTTCGTGTTGTTCCTTATCATGCGGGCGATGGGAGAAATTCTTCTTCACAACTTGCATTACAAGTCCTTCCAGGATTTCACTCATGATCTGGTTGGGCCATGGGCTGGGTTTGTGACGGGATGGACGTACTGGTTCCTCTGGGTGGTGATTGCGATTGGGGACATGATCGTGATTACTGGATACTTTGATTTCTGGATCGGAAATATGAATATTTCGATTCTGTGTACGCTTGCTCTTTTGGTTGTATTGGTAGCCGTCAATCTTCTCACCGTTAAACTCTTTGGCGAAGTCGAATTCTGGTTTTCCCTTATTAAGATTTTCGCAATTATTGCGCTGATCCTGGTTGGCGGAATCATGATTGCGGGCGGTTTTCATGGCCCTGAAGGCGAAGTAGCATCATTTGCGCACTTGTGGAATCATGGTGGCTTCTTCCCTACTGGGATAGAAGGCTTCCTGGCTGCGTTCTCTATTGCTATCTATTCTTTTATTGGTACTGAATTGATTGGTACAACTGCTGCCGAAACCCAGGATCCGGAATACACGATTCCTAAAGCAATCAACCAGGTTCCAATCCGTATTGCTATTTTCTACGTGGGTGCACTTTCAGTCATTATGGCGATTACTCCGTGGGATGTGATCAATCCGGAGAAGTCTCCGTTCGTTTCTGTGTTTGCCATGGTTGGTTTGGCAGGCGCAGCATCAGTAATGAACTTCGTGGTGCTTACATCGGCTGCTTCTTCTGCTAATTCGGGCATTTTCTCTTCGTCCCGAATGATGTACGGCTTGGCTAACCAGCATCAGGCTCCGAAGAGTTTTGCGAAGCTTTCGAAGCATCAGGTGCCGTGGCGTGCACTGATCGTCATTGGTGCTCTTATTTTGATCTATCTGCCAATTTTGAAGGCAGGTGGAAGTGTGATGCAGGGTTTCCAGCTTATTTCTTCCGTGGCAACTACCCTGATTTTGTTTATTTGGGGCCTAATTCTGGTCTCTTATATTCGCTATCGTAAAACTCACCGTGCGGAGCATGAGGCATCCTCGTTTAAGCTTCATGGGGCTTCTTGGACTCCTTGGGTGGGGCTTGCGTTTATCGTGTTTGTTGCGGGTGTTTTGGTCTACTTCCCTGCAACGCGTCTTCCTGTGCTTCTTACTCCTGTATGGTTCGTTATCCTTCTTGTTACCTGGAAGATTCGTAAACATCGGGGTATGGTATCTGATTTTTCAGCGAAGGATCTGTTGAAGTAAGTTAACTAAACTGCACGCGTATGAAAGTAAGCAAGTTTCGGATAGATGCAACGGCTGTGGTCTTCTGCGGCGCGAACTATGCGGCAACACCAGAACTCGACAAACCTTGAACTGTGAATAAGGAGCAGTTTTCAACGCATGAGCTTCACTAAGTTGCTCGGGACAAGGAATTATTGGCTCTGCGGATCCAGAGTAGCGATTATTTGATAGGCTTTCCGAGATCAGCAATCGCTGCTGGATCCTGGCAAACGTTGGCCTTTCCCTCTGTAACCTTTGCTACGAACCAGTTTCTAGACAAACCTTCGACTCGAAAAGGGCATATATCGCACGTAGCGCTTGTCTCAAAAAGTGTTAAATCACAGGAAACATACAGGAAATTATCAGCCTTCTCTATATGAGATTCCCATACCCGAATTCGGGTAATGCCAGCTAAGCGTACCCTCCGGAGCAGCAGCCAAGCATGTGCCGCATTCCAAGCAGGCAGCATATTCTACTGCCACCGTGTTATCTGGGTTTTTAGAGTAAACATGTGCTGGACAAATACGAATCAACGTATCAGCAAAACCACTGGCAGCCATTTCTTCCTGATGAACTTCAATATGCGATTCTTCATCATCAGTCATATACGAATTACCTGCCAAGCGGCGATTCAACGGCTCTAACGAAAACGATCCATCAACCATCAGAGCGCCCCCTTCGCTTTGCGCACGATCTTCAACAACTGCCAAGCAGACAGCGGCGACTTCTTCAACATCGCTAACGCGAGCGAAACGATTCGGCGGCGCGGAGTAAGATCCATATTGTAAACACCGTGAAGAACATCAGCCGCATATTCACCAATCTGGCCATACATTTGCGGCGTTGTAGCCAAGAAATCAGGAGCCTTCTTAAAAGTCTCCATATCCTTCCCCAACCACGAATCAGCCACATTGCGTTCGTATGCCTTCAATGCGTTGACAGAATAGTCTTCCGCTTCCAACGCATCATGAACAGCCAACGCAGCACAACGAGCAGATTCAGCCGCCAAATCCATACCACGAATAGCAAACCCATTATTGATCGTAAAACCAGCAGCATCACCAACAATAACCGCACCATCAAACGCGATCTGACCAACCATCTTCTGGCCGCCCTCAGCAACCAGATGAGTACCATACTCCAACAATTCGCCACCAGCCAGCAACGGCTGAACAAACGGATGATTCACCAAGTGATCGTGAAGCTCAACAGCAGAATGCTCCGACTTAGCCAAATCCTCAACATTCACCACAATACCCAAGCTCACCGAATCCTTGTTTGTGTACAAAAACGCACCACCAGGAACGCCCTTCGTAGCATCGCCAACGATGGCGTAGGCAGCGCCGTCGTCGTCACTCACCCCAAAACGCTGCGAAACCGCATCCGTTCCAATCCGCACAACCGACTTCACACCCACGCCAAGCGTGACCGGAGCCGGCGCCGAACGTAATCCAGCCCCACGCGCCAAAAACGAATTAATCCCATCCGCAAGAACCACAACCTTCGCGTGCAACACGTCCTCACCAGCGCGAATACCACACACCGCACCCGAATCGTTCAACACCAACTCATCGACCTTAACGCCACTCATCAACGTCACGCCAGCCTCTTCCGCCTGCTCCGCAAGCCACGGATCCAACCGAGCACGTAACACCGAAAAAGCATTACCCGAATCTGCCAAACGCGAATCCCAATAATCCAACGAAACCGCAGAATCGGCATTAAGCAACGTCAAAATATTGCGCGAAATCCGGCGCTCAACCGGAGCAGAAACCGAAAAACCCTCAAAAATCTCATCCATCACACGCGAATAAAATACGCCGCCAGAAAGATTCTTCTCCCCCGGTTCCCCACCACGCTCAGCAAGCAACACCTCATGGCCCCGCTGAGCCAAAAGAAAAGCCGCCGTAGAACCAGCAACGCCAGCCCCAACAACAATGACGTCAAAATCGTAATCGATGCCCATAACGCACTTTCAGTCAGACAAAGCCGCAGTCAACTCAGGGAGAACATCATACAAATCCCCCACAATGCCATAATCAGCAAAATCAAACATCGTAGCCAACTCATCATTGTTAATCGCAACGATAGTCTGCGAATCAGTCACGCCCGCCGTATGGTGAATCTGGCCCGAAATACCAACCGCAACATACAACTCAGGCGCCACAATCTGACCCGAAATACCAATGTACGATTCACGAGGCATCCAGCCATACCCCTCAGCCAGCGGACGCGACACACCAAGCTCAGCACCCAACGCTGTTGCCAAATCCTGGGCCAACGCCAAATCTTCCTTCGCCTCAAAACCACGGCCAGCCGCAACCACGCGCGGGGCGCGAGCGATATCCACACTAGGGGTGGCACTGATGTTTTCGGACGTGATCTGGGCGGTTGTTGCGGTTGTTGCTGTTTCTGTTACTGGGGACTCTGGGGAAACGGAGGAATCGGCAGAATCGGAACCGCCGGCCATAATCGCAACCGCAACCCCGCTGAACGTGACGTCCTCAAGCGTAATCGCACCAAAACGAGCCAAGCGAGCCGTGCCCATACCAATCTCACGCGCACCAAACAACACCGGCGCATCAAACTTCGCGGCAACCGCGCCAACCAGCGCGCGTTCCGCAGAACCTTCAGGCGCCACAACCAAATCCGTGCCAGACGCCTCCACAACCTGAGCAACAGCCGGAGCCAGGATTTCAACCGGCTGGCCCGCCGCAACAGGAATACGAATAAGCGAATCAACGCCGGAAACCTGAGCATCACCCAACACAACCGCCGTTACGGAATCGCCACGGTTACGGCCAAGCGCAATCAGATCAGAGACTGATCCAGTGGTGGTCACAATCCACGTAGTAGACATTCTTGTTCCTTCCTTCACAGCACGCCATCAGCGCGGAGCGCCACAACAAGTTCATTAACAGCATCTGGGCCAGCGAAAATCGTGCGCTTACGTTCACGTTCTGCCGGCTTTTCGTTGCCCGCGTGCGTGAGACCAGCTGGCGGGGCGGCCATATCTGCCAACGCCAGAACCTCAACAGGAGTCTTGCCAGCCGCCAGAATCTCCTTCATCGACGGAGCCGGAACACGGGCCGCATCGGACGTTACCGCAACCACCACCGGGCCGGAGATATCGATCGTGCGCGTACCGCCAGGGATCTGCTGAGTGAGGCGCAGGCCCGCTTCAGCTACTTCAATCGCTTCCACCTGCTGGAAGGTTGGCCAACCAAGGTAGCCGCCAAGAACCGCAGAAGTCATAGATGCACCATTATCGATCGATGCATCACCAGTAATAACAACCTGAACGCCACTAATACGCTCCACGAGCTGAGCAAGAACGTGCGCATTCTGAGTTGGATTAAAATCTGTAGCCGCATCATCAGCCACAATCAGGCCACGCGAAAAGCCCTTCGACATCGCGTTCTTGCGCGCCATCGAACCACCGATCACGGCCGGCCCCACGCTAATACCAATCGATTCGGTACCCATCTGCGTGGCCAATTCCTTACCCACCTGAGCCGCAACCGGATCATAATCACTCATCGCGGGCTTCGCACGGGACCAATCAACCGTGCCATCTGCCCCAACCCGAGCATCCTGCGGATTGGTTGTGTACTTATACGCTACAACCACACTCATGAATACACTCCTATGTATCTCAGTTAAAACCACCCCCATTCTATCGGTTTCACAAGGGCGCTTGGAATGGTGATGCGGTGGGATTAGTCGCTAAAAGGATAGCCGGCAGTGAGCTGAAAATTGGGCAGAAGGCCAGGAAAAAGGTGCAAGCAGAAGATGCGAAGAAGCGGCGAGGGAATACCCCGCCGCTTCTTCTAGATTCTTAGCTGAATCGTGGAGTTATTAAAAACTCACTCAGCTTCGGCTGCAGCAGCAGCTGCTTCACCAACGCGAACGCGCTTGAAGCCGGTGACCTTACCGCCAGCAGCTTCAACAACCTGGCCAACCGAAAGCTTTGGATCGCGAGCAAATGCCTGGTCAACCAGAGCAATCTGCTTGAAGAAGCCCTTGAGACGGCCTTCAACGATCTTTGCAACAGCAGCTTCTGGCTTGCCTTCAGCAATAGTGATTTCGGTAGCGATGCGACGTTCGTTTTCCACAACTTCAGCTGGGATTTCATCTTCGTTGAGGAACTGTGGGTTCATAGCAGCGATGTGAACTGCGACATCGTGTGCAACCTTGGAGCCGGCTTCGTCAGTAGCAACGAGAACGGCAACCTGTGGTGGCAGATCGGTAGCAGTGCGGTGCATGTAGGACTCAACATGATCGCCGGAGAGAACTTCGAGGGAGCTAACAGCAAGCTTTTCACCGATAACGCCGGTGAAGTTGTCGATACGATCCTTGACGGTGCCTTCAGCGAGCGCAGCTTCGAGCAGAGCTTCAACGGAGGTAGCCTTGGAAGCAACAGCGGCTTCAAGGATCTCCTCAGCGAAAGCAATGAACTTTTCGTTCTTTGCAACGAAGTCAGTTTCCGAGTTAACTTCGATGATGTAGCCGGTCTGGCCTGCTTCGGAGTCAACAATCTTGGAAAGAACCAAGCCTGCGCTTGCGGTACGGCCTTCGCGTTTTGCAGCAACCTTCAGGCCCTTGAGGCGCAACAGCTCTTCAGCCTTGGCGGTATCGCCTTCGGCATCAGCAAGAGCCTTCTTGACGTCCAGCATGCCGGCGCCCGTCTTCTCACGGAGAGCCTTGATGTCAGCAACAGTGTAGTTTGCCATGGATTTTAAACCTTCCCTGTAAGCCTAGAATCAGGCTTCGGACTCTTCGGTGGTTGCTTCAGCTTCAGCGGCTGGAGCTTCTTCCTTAGCTTCGTCGGACGCGAGCATTTCGCGTTCCCACTCTGGCATTGGTTCAGCTTCGGTGTTCTTACCGCCGCCGCGAGCCATGAGGCCTTCAGCAACTGCGTCTGCAACAACGCGGGTAAGAATTTCGATGGAGCGGATAGCGTCATCGTTGCCTGGGATGCCGTAATCAACGGAATCTGGATCACAGTTGGTGTCAAGAACAGCAACAACTGGGATGTTGAGCTTCTTAGCTTCAGCAACAGCGAGGTGTTCCTTGTTGGTGTCAACGATCCAGATTGCGGAAGGAACCTTTGCCATATCGCGGATACCACCGAGGGTACGCTCAAGCTTTTCCTTCTCGCGGCGCATCATCAAGAGTTCCTTCTTGGTGAACTTGGAGCCTGCGACGTCATCAAAATCGATGATTTCGAGTTCCTTCAAGCGCTGGATACGGGATGCAACGGTGGTGAAGTTGGTGAGCATGCCGCCCAACCAGCGTTCGTTCACGTATGGCATGCCAACGCGTTCAGCCTGTTCGCGAATTGGCTGCTGTGCCTGGCGCTTGGTACCAACGAAGAGGATGTTGCCGCCGTGTGCAACAGTTTCCTTAACGAATTCGTAGGTTTTGTTGATATCTTCAACGGTCTTACGAAGATCGATGATGTAGATGCCGTTGCGTTCGGTGAGGATGAAACGCTTCATCTTTGGGTTCCAACGGCGGGTCTGATGACCGAAGTGGACACCAGCTTCAAGCAGCTGGCGCATAGAAACGACTGCCATGGTCGTCCTTTCAGGCGCGGTTTCCCACGCATAGTTACGGTTGATGCCTGTTAACGGGATTGTCAATAGGCCCTGGCGCGCCTTCCATCGCAACAATTGCACCGATGCGGTGGAGGCCTTTCGGCGTTCGCGCGCGCGTATTTGCTACACGCGTAGCTTGTTTATTCTACCGGAAAGTCGCGATTTTTTGCGAGTATCGCGCGTTTGATTGAAGGTGGGATTAGTGACATTTTATCGACGACGAGTTCTCCACATTTTTCCTATCTCACAAGTTTTCCACTGATTTTTATGGCTGGTGCAGAGCGTCTTTTCATCGGATCATAATGAGGGCATGGCGAAGATGACGATTATTTTAGGTATGGCTGTGGCTTCGATAGCGGCGGCCGGTTTCATGCTTTCTCCTACCCCAGCGAATGCCCCTACAGAGGTAAGTTCCGGTGGGCACGCGGACTCCGTGCTCATAGGCATGGAGTCCGCCAATCATAGAACAGCATTCGTATCACGTGACTACGGATGGCCATCAGGCAAACCCGTCAAAATATTAAAAACATTCCATGTTGGCGCTCATCCATGGGATCCCGGCCACCGCGGAGTTGATCTGGATATGGCGGAAGGCGGTGCAGTGTATGCGGCTAATGATGGGGATGTGATCTATGCAGGCCTGTTAGTTGATCGCCAAGTCGTCTCTATCCAACATCCCGACGGGATCCGAACCACCTATGAGCCGATCATTCCACTGGTAATCCAAGGCCAACACGTTACTCGCGGCACGATCATCGGCACCGTAGATGGAACACATTGCGCTCCTCGATCCTGCCTGCACTGGGGAGCTAAGAAAGGAAAGAAGAACTACATCAACCCGCTATCACTACTAGAGGGGCAGATCGTGTTACTTGAATGAGCGGCGTATATTTTCCTTGACTTGGGCTAATAGCATGTACGGGTGTGGGGTAGCCCAATTTTGGACTACCCCACACCCGGGATGTAGAAAATACTATTCTCTACTTATTTAGTTGCAGTCAACACGGGTTCTGCGAATGAGACATTATCTCCATCGCGGATTGCAGATAGGAGCTCGTCAACCTTGCCCTCATCTACTTCCCCTGAAAGGACGATCGCAACAGCACCACCAGAATTGGCGTCTGTTCTCTTAACAGTGAGGCCCACAGTTGAGAAGATCTTTGAAATCCGGTCAGCTTCACCTGCTGGGAGAAGTTCGTCAATTTTCCCCGTAGCAGGACCACCATCAAGCTTTTTCGCTATCTCGCTGTCTTCCTTGTAGCCAACGATAAACTGATCGGTATTTATTGCCGATGCTGGAGTTTCTCCCTTGCCAGGGCCTTCATTATCAGCTTCTCCCTCATCAGAAATGCTTCCGCCTTTGACTGTATCAATTGGTGGTACTTCAGGCTTTTCCGGTTGAGTTACGCTAGTTTCTTTCCCGGCACTTTCTTTGCTTCCTTTGCTAGACGCTGCGTCTGCTCCACAAGCCACTAGAAGCGGGAAGACCAAACTAGCCACGATCACTCGTTTCATGTTTTTCATTGTTTATTTTCCGTAACAATTATTAACGATTATTGGAGTAGAAGCGAACACCCGCGATCTTTTGGGATGTCTGCCCCTTAACGTAGATCACGTGGAAACCGTATGACAACGAATTACCTGGTATGAACGTTGCTCTACGAGTACCGTTGGCATCAATCGTTAGCTTACCAATTGGGTTGTTGAAGTTGTCAACGTACACGACTGCTTCTTCCCCAGCGGTTAAACCGGCAACGGTCAAAATTGCCTTTTCATTGCCCTTGAGCCAAGTTTTGTCCATCCGTACAGTTGTGCGAACGTAAGGTGTAGATTCCGTTGGCTCTGGTTTCTTTACGTCGTCAACAGGGACTGGAGCTGGAGTTGGTTCTGGGGCTGGCTTAGGAGTTGGCTCAGGCTTACCTGGCTTTTCAACCTTTTCGTTTCCCTCAGATACAGGTTCACTAGGCGCAGGAGCATCCTTCAGCCTCTGCTTCATGATACGTGCTGCTTCACGCAGTGCGCCTGGAGCATTCAAAATACCCTTGCCACAACCGCCGACCTGGCAGCTCTGAACTGGCTTGACAGATCCAAGAAGTGCACTCTTAACCTGTTCTGGGGTCATATTCGGGAACTGAGACTTCAGCAGTGCAGCAACGCCAGCAACGTGTGGAGTTGCTTGGGAAGTACCGTTCATGTGGATGAAGTTAGGCTTGCCGTCTGGACGGAAGTGTGACTGGTTTGCGGCAGAAAGAATCTGGCTTTCTCCCCATCCGTTTCCGCCTGGAGCGGACAGATCAACACGTGGTCCGTAGTTGGAGTAGCTTGACTGTTCTCCCCTAGGTCCAGTTGCACCAACGGTGATGACACCCTTGCAGTTTGCTGGCGTAGCGCGGCGAGCATCGGTGTGTTCGTTACCTGCTGCAACAACAATTGTGGTTCCGCGAGCGATTGCCGCATCAATTGCGTCTTGGTAGACGCGGGGGCACTGTAGTGCCCCGCCACCAAGGCTCATGTTGATAACTTGTGCTGGGTGTTCGTTGCGTGGAAGGCCTGGAACGTCACCACCGGATGCCCAGGTGATACCTGCAGCAATATCAACAGATGTACCGCCGCACTTACCGAGCACGCGAATCGGTTCGATCTTGACGTCAGGAGCAACGCCGTCAACACCTTGACCATCCTGGCGTGCACCGATGATACCGGCTACGTGTGTGCCGTGCCAGGAGGATGCCTGATCTTGACGTGGGCTACCGCCACCACATTCGCCCGCGCGCATCCAGTCGCCTTCATCGCGCGGGTTGCTATCGCGGCCGTTGTTGTCACGGGCACGATATGGATCCGAAATGAGGTCGATTCCCTGAACTAGCTGGCTATCGAGTTCTGGGTGGGAAACAATACCGGTATCGAGAACCGCAACGGTAACTCCCTTACCACGGCTGTTCGCCCATGCTTCCTTTGCGTTAATTCCACCTACACCGTTTTGTAGGTTCCACTGGTAGCTGGTGTAGATACCGCGGCGGACTTCGTCTTCGTTGATGTCAAGTGCGTGTGCGATATAGACAGGTTCGACGAATTCCACGTCGGGATCTTTTTCGAGTTCGTCTACAAGAGCTTCACTGCTTTCCTTGGTGAGCTTCTTGTTGAGCGAGATTGCTGCAGCACCGTTGGCTGTAGCGCGAGATTCTGTAACTTGTACGCCTTCGCCGGTAACAGCGTCGTCAATGCGCTTCTGTTCATCGTCAGGTAGGCGTTCTTGAAGTCCGTCGACTTCCTTAGATTTTTCGATTATTTCAGCGGCATCGGTGCCGTCTTTATATTTGATAACAAACTGATCAGTTCGTTCTCCTTGAACTTGCTGATCTGGTACGTTGGCGGCTTCTGCTACTGAGTAAGCGCCGACACTTCCAATTACAAGCGAGGCGGCTGCTGCACATGAGCCGACAAGTTTGATGATTGACTTTTTCCGCACAGTCAATCTCCCTTTCCATGCTTTACGGGGGTGTGTATATACTTCTAACCTGCACTGCGATTAGTGTTGCTAGGTTACCATTTTCGAAAATACGCCATGGCACATTTTTGTCATACTGTGGGATGATTTTACAAAACGTTGATATATAAACGTTTTCCTACCTAATACAAGAATCTGCACCTTTTCTATGAAGATGCATATTTTATTTTTCCCTGTACAATTCGTCCAGCATGAAACGTTTACTTTAGTAGAGTTTTTACGCGCGTGGGTGTGCTTGCCCGAATGCGGCGCGTAGCCGTTCTGCACTCACGTGAGTATAGCGTTGCGTCGTACCAATTGACGAATGCCCCAGAATTTCTTGCACTGTACGCAAGTCCGATCCCCCGTCCAACAGATGTGTTGCGGCCGAGTGGCGCAGATCGTGCGGAGTGATATCTGGTAGTCCTGCCGCTTTCGTCAGTTGTGTAAGAAGGGTGCGCACGGTTCGTGGATCGATACGCTTTCCGCGCGCCCCCACGAATAGCGCCTGTTCAGTTGGGTTTTTCTCCAGGAGTGTTCCACGCACGTCCAGCCACGCCATCAGTGCGTTTCGCGCGGGTCTGCCGAACGGCACGATTCGTTCTTTATCCCCTTTTCCGATCACACGGAGGTTCGACGACGGTGAGACGTCACTTACATCCGTCCCAGTCAGCTCACTCACGCGAATCGCTGTTGCATAGAGCAACTCCACGATAGCGGCGTCTCGGATCGCGAGCGCGTTCCCATCTGCTGTTCGTTCTTTTGCTACGCGCAAGAGTTCACGTGCTTGTTCGACGGTGAGCACGTGTGGCAATTCGTTGGAGACTTTCGGGGATTTGAGTTGGGTGCCGGGATCGGCGGCGGTGTAGGCGTTTTTGAAAAGCCAACGTGTGAAGGTACGAATGGAGGCGGAGTGGCGGGCAATGGATGCTCGCGAATGGCCAGCTTGTTGGTTATCTGCCAACCATAATCGCATATCCCGTATGTCGATTTCTGGCAGGGACGTTGCGGGATCGTCGCTGTGTTTGCACACAAACTCTAAGAGTGAACGCGCTTCGTGCAGGTAGGCACGGCAGGTATGAGCCGATAACCCACGCCGGAGTTCGAGTTCACGCTGGTAGCGTTCCAGGATCTGTTCGAACTGCGTGGGGAAATGATCGGTTTCATGGCTCTTCGTCATTTCTTCATCCTAGCCCGCTTCCATCCATTCGCACAGTGCACTACCCTTCCTGCCAGGGCAAGGAGCGAGAGTTTTCGCAGGGCTTGTGCTTCAGCTACTCCCGCCGTTTTAGCGATCGATGCCGCGGAGGCTGCACGTGATAACGGCGTACATTCCCAGACTCGTTCCTGGAGCGGGTCATATCCATCGGCTGGCATCGTGAAGATATCGCGCCCGGATTCATCAGTGAGGCTAAGTTGTTCCCAGGATATAAGTTCGCGAATATCGGCGCTGTTTCGGATCAGTGTTGCTCCATCACGGATAAGCGCATGGCATCCATCAGAAGAAAGCGAATCGAGCGAATTGGGGCAGGCCCCTACCGGCCGCCCACAATCAATCGCGTGCCGTGCAGTTGAGAGGGCACCGGAACGGATCGGGGCTTCTACCACAATAGTTCCGGCGCCTAGCGCCGCAATGATTCTGTTGCGGGAGAGGAATCTGTGGCGGTGTGGAGCTGCGCCCACTGGTGATTCAGATACCACTACCCCGTTCTTTACGGTGTTCGTGTAGAGATCTGCATGAGATAGCGGGTAGGGCCGATCAACGCCGCCGGCAGAAACAATCAGTGTTGGCTTCCCATTGTTAAGGGCAGCTTGATGAGCGCTCACGTCAATTCCAAAAGCACCACCGGAAACGATTACGTGAGAATCTGACATGTCACAGGCAAGGTTGCGGGTAAGCCGCTGGCCGTATGGTGTGGCTGCTCGTGATCCAACAAAGGACAGGGCTGGTTGATCTAACACGTCGATCATGCCTCGCACCCACAGTCCATACGGCGCGTCGGTGAGATCGTTTAGAGCTTCTGGCCAGTGCGGATCTTCTGGAATGAGGAACTTGATCCCCATTCGATCCATTGCCATCTGGCTTAACTCCTCATACGATTCCAGCCGTATCTTCCACGAATCCAATGCCTGCTTCACGTACGATTCGCGAGCGCCAATCTGTTCTATCGTTGCAGAAAAATCGCTGGGATATGTGTTGGTGCGCGCATATTCCCGAACCCACTCTAGTGCTATCTCATAGGATGATGTGTCAATCAAGGCAAGAGCTAACGGGTGGCGGGCTTCTGCAATGTATGTCCAGGCTTGTGCCGATCGGTGTTCGGTATCCATCAGTGTGACTCCAAAGTTGTTCGTAGGGTGAAGGCGAGCGCCACGTCGTCGTCCGTTGGCGAATCGTGCCCAGCAAGATCAGCAAGGCTCCATGCCACTCGTAAAATTCGGTCAAAACCGCGCATAGAAACCTGCCCGGTTCGTAATTGTTTTTCGATAAGGGCGGCCATCGTGGCGCTCAGTCCTGTGTGTTCGCGAAGCCAAGGGCCCGGAAGTTGGCTGTTCAACCCGCTGCCTCGTGCCCGTTGCCGCTCTCGCGCGGCGCTGATACGTTCCTTCATCGCCGTGCTTGTTGTGGTGGGGCCGTGTTGAATATCGGCACGAGTGGGGCGGTTTAACTGGATCGCTATGTCAATACGATCCCGAACAGGCCCACCCAGCTTTGATCTGTATACCCGCAGTTCACGCGGAGTACACGTACAGGCTCCCACACCTTCCAGCGCCCGCCCACATTTACACGGATTCGACGCGGCCACCAGCTGGAATCGTGCAGGAAAGCGGACCACCGCATTTGCTCGAGCAATATCGATAAACCCGTTTTCTAACGGCTCACGCAGAGCTTGGATCGCGCGCGGGGAAAATTCAGCGAACTCATCGCAGAACAAGATTCCGCGATGGGCAGCGGTGATTGCTCCTGGACGAGCAATCCCGCTGCCACCTCCCACTAGCGCGCTCACAGATGCAGTGTGATGCGGAGCGGCCAACGGTGGGCGGGTATGAAGGCTGGATAAGCTTTGGCCGCGGATTGATCTGATCACGGCAACTTCAAGTGCTTCATCTGGAGTCAGCTCTGGCATTACTCCCGGCATTCGTTGCGCGATCATAGATTTGCCCACACCAGGAGCGCCGATCATCACGGCATGATGCCCACCAACTGCCGCCACTTCTATTCCGATCAGGGCAGTTTCTTGGCCGTAAACATCAGCCATATCTGGCTGTTCTTCAGGCTTAGGCACAGTGATCACGTTCTTTGGATCTGGCACATACGGTTCAGATACGGCAATTCCCATCCATTGAGCCACCTGCGCAAGATGACGTACCGGTTGAATAGTTATTCCTTCTACCAGCCTAGCTTCATGCGCATTCACCCACGGCACAAGAACCGTATCAAACCCATATCGTTTAGCCGCTGCCACGCTAGGCAAGATCCCACGAACACCGCGCACAGATCCATCCAGTCCGAGTTCGCCTACTGCCACTACTTTGTTATGTAGTGGCTTCCACCCTTGCGCCTCCAACAACGCGATAGCCACCCCCAGATCCAGCCCAGTTCCTGTTTTCGGCAAGGCAGCAGGAGAAAGATTGATCGTTACCCGTTCGTTGGGCCACGGCAACCCTACATGAGCGAAACTTGCACGCAACCGTTCCCGGGCCTCATTAACCGCAGTATCAGCCAAGCCAACCAGCGAACAATGAGGCAATCCCGGAAACACCGCTGCTTCAATCAACACCGGACGAGCATCTACCCCTAACAGAGTCATCCCTGTACAACGTCCCACAATTCCTTTACTCATGCCGCATCCTTTACATGGTTGAGCCGAAAATCAGATGCCGAATGAGCAGTTATCGCGATCACGTCAAGGGCAAGATGCGCCGCACGGCGTCGATTCTTCTTCAGCCATGCAACGAAAGCAGAACGCATACGATCCATCTTTCGCGCCGTCACCGCTTCCTCCGGAAAACCATGACTGACCGAACGGCGCGTTTTTACTTCAACTGCAACAATCGCGTCACGTAACGGATCGAACGCAACAATATCCAGCTCCCCAAACGGGCAGCGCCAATTCCGATCCAAAATAGTCCACCCGTGCGATTGAAGATAACGCGCAGCAGTTTCTTCGCCCCACGCACCAACCGTTTGTCGATCATGTCGTATATCCATACGTCAATGGGACCAAAAAGAAAGAGGCTCCCACAGCGCAGAAAATAAATCTGTGGAAAGCCTCTTTTACTCGCACTTTTTGTGCCAATAGAAGTTCACAATGCGAACACGCTTTTACGACATCTCAAGTTCATGAGAAATATCTGGCTTATTCAGCTCCTCAACGTTCACATCCTTAAACGTGACCACGCGCGCTTCACGAATAAACCGCGACGGACGGTAAATATCCCACACCCACGCATCCTTCAACATAACCTCGAAGAAAATATCCCCCGCGGCCGATGCGCGAACCTTCACGTCCACGTCGTTCGCCAAATAAAAACGCCGCTCCGTTTCCACCACAAAACGGAAGAGATTAACAACATCGCGATACTCACGGTACAACGCAAGTTCGGATTCGGCTTCGTAGTTCTCCAACTCACCCATCACGTCTCTCCTTTACTTCGTGTGGCCAATACCCGGTAGCTTCCAAGCCGTACGATGGAAAGCCGACGCTCCCAACGTTTCCAGCCCATGAATATGTTCAGCCGACGCGTATCCCTTATTTCGTTCAAAACCATATCCGGGAAAAGCTTCAGCAGATTCCACCATAATGCGGTCACGTTCCACTTTCGCTAAAACACTTGCCGCCGCAACCACGGCGCACCGAGCATCACCCTTCACTTCCATTCGCACAGGCAACACCGGCAAGGTGGCACCGGCGTCAAACAAGCCATCCGAACTCCACCAATCGTGGCTACCATCCAATAACACGCCAGCGATCTCAAAACCATCAAGTTGTTCCAACGCCCGCGCAGCAGCGATCCGCAACGCACCCAAAATCCCGGCTTCGTTCACATCTTGAGGGCTAGCATGGCCAACCGCGTATGCACTCACCCACTCGTGAACCGGCTCCACCAACGATTCGCGCACGTGCGCAGAAATCATCTTCGAATCGCGAAGTCCCACCGGAAATTCGTCAACCGTATCCGTATTCACCAGTGCGATCCCCACTGATGCAGGGCCTGCAATAGAGCCACGGCCAACTTCATCTACTCCAGCCAGATACGTTCCAGCCGGCAGCTGTGCAAGCAGTTCGCGTTCCACCGTGCGATCAGGGCTTATCACTGCCATCAGAAATCACCGTTTCGGGGCGGGAACGCCCTCAAAAACCTGAGATTCATCAGGTAACAAGCCAAACCGGTTGAGCGGCAAAATACGCGCCCACGCCCGGCCTGCAATGTTGCGGATCGGCACAAAACCAGAACCTTCAACACGATGGTGGTAGCGGGAATCGCTAGAATCTGGCCGGTTGTCACCCATCACCCACACGTGGCCGCGAGGCACAGTAACATCAAACCGTTCCTCCGATGGCGCCACGCCAGGCTTGAGGTACGTTTCATCAATACCCTTGCCATTGACGGTAACACGGCCCTTATCATCACAACAGGCAACATGATCCCCAGGCAACCCGATCAAGCGCTTAATCAGATGACTTCCAGCATTCTTCGGGAACAACCCCACGGCTTCCCCAACCTTCTGAATACCCGATTGCCACGCCGAAAGTTCCGGAACCGGTACGTTCGCCAGCCACTGCCCCGGATCCACGAACACCACAATATCGCCACGATGCAATTCATCCGCGCTATCAGCAAGCTTGTTCACAACCACGCGATCATCCTTGATGATCGTATCCTCCATCGAACCAGAAGGAATTTCAAACGCCTGCAAAAAGAACGTTTTCAACAGAATCGAAAACAAAAGCGCAATCGTCAAAACAGTGCCGATTTCCAAGATAGACGATAGGAAACGCCGCCCACGCGATACCTGCTTTTCCTCTGCAGGCCGCACAAGACGTAGGCGTTGTGCACGCGCTTCTTCAATAGATTCAGGCTCAAAAACGGGTGGCATAACTTCAGGGGCCGGCGCGTACCGCTCGGCTTCAAACTCAGCACCGTTGTCCGATGGCATAGCTCTCCTGACGTCTGGTTTCAACTCTTCTAAGATTACATAAACGCAGCCGCTAGCGCTAAGGGAAGCGTCTGCGATTTCCGTATCAGTTCGATCACAATAAGACCTGATGCTCGTGAAAACATAGGATCTCCCCCCACACATACAAAATGCCCCAGCCGAAGCTGGGGCATTTTGCGCAAAAATAATCAGCGAGCGTCGAAACGCTTCTCCTTGATCTTGGCTGCCTTGCCGCGCAGGTTGCGCAGGTAGTACAGCTTTGCACGGCGGACGTCACCACGGGTAACGAGCTCAATCGAATCCACATTTGGGGAGTGGAGTGGGAACGTACGCTCCACACCAACACCAAACGAAGTCTTACGCACGGTGAACGTACCGTTCACGCCGGTGCCGTTCTTACGAGCAATAACCACACCCTGGAAAACCTGGATACGGTGACGGTTACCTTCAACAACCTTCACGTTGACCTTGACGGTATCGCCAGCGCGGAATTCTGGGCGCTCGGTGAGCTGGGACTCAGTAATCTTCTTCAGAAAATCCATGACTCTCTCAACCATTCTGCACGCAGGTCAGAATGCTTTCAGGGGTTTCCCCCGTTCGTATTTGCATTGCACTTGCCTCACATACAGCCCCCTGCGGCAGGTATATGTATGCGCGTTGTGGCAAGCTTTTCCTATTCTGCCAGATTCACCGGCGCGGCTAAAGTGACATCGCTATTATCCACGTCACCAACAGTGAAGATTCGGGTTCCGATCGCGGTAAAACCGGCCTTTTTATAGGCTTTGATCGCGCGTCGGTTCGATTTATGGGTTCCCACCCAGACATTCTGAGCGTCAAGCTCTGCCGCTTTCGCAAATGTTGCGTCCATGAGCAGCGCCGCGGCTCCGCTGCCGCGCCATTCGCGTCGGAGATAAAACTTTGAGAGGTATGCGAGGTCTGGCAAGTCCGGTTGCCCCGGTTCAGTATGCGTTGTGACCAGGCTATATCCGATTGTTTCACCGGCCACGTCCAGAAGAGTTACGCGCGCCTGCGGATCCGCGATCCAGCCAGCCACCGTTTCCGCCGTGAACGTTTTAGCAATATGCGTTGCGATCGCTTCCGCCGGAAGATCCTTCGGGCACGCATCGGGGAACGTTTCAGTTGCGATGGCAACAATCCGTTCGACGTCGGACTCCACTGCCTCCCGCACACTCACCTCGCGTACTGGTTGTGTTGATTTAGCTGGGCGAATCCACCCCAACCGAGCCAACGTTGCACAATCTTTTTTATCCAGATTCTCCAGCTTGGCTACCATATCCGGCCGGCGCTGCGCAGTACGCTCCAACGCCCGATCCCGACGCCAACGAGCAACCGCTCCATGATTACCAGACGTCAACACATCCGGAACCGCAATCCCCCGAAAATCAGCAGGCCGCGTATACACAGGATATTCCAACAATCCTGCCTCACCATGAGATTCTTCCACCAACGATTCAGGGTTCCCCACCATGCCAGGAACAAGCCGCCCCACCGCCTCAATCAGTGCAATAGCCGCGACTTCGCCTCCATTCAACACGTAGTCCCCCAACGAATACTCATAAACCGTAACCCCCGGCTGGGTTGCATAATACTCCGCCACCCGCGAATCAATACCCTCATAACGGCCGCACGCAATAATCATGTGATCCGCCTGAGCCAACTCATAACACCGCTTCTGTGTCAGTGGTTCTCCAGAAGGAGTCGGGATAGCCAGCACGCACGTGCTCGCATCGTGAGCACGTGCTCGAACGTCGTCAATCGCCTCTCCCCACACGTCAGGCTTCATAACCATGCCAGCACCCCCACCAAACGGAGTGTCATCAACCGTGCGATGAACGTCCCTAGTCCAAGAACGAACGTCATGCGCCTCGATATCAATCAAGCCACGCTGCCGCGCCTTCCCAACCAACGAAACATCCAAAACCCCGAAGAATTCCGGAAACACGGTCATGATGTCAATACGCATATTAGGCGATCTCTCCGTCCTCAACGATCTCGTCTTCAGAAAACAACCCACGTGGAGCATCAATCACAACACAGTGATCGTCCACATCCACCTCGGTCACAATCGCCTTCACAAACGGAACGCGCGTCATGATTCCGTCTGGTTCTCGCACGATAAGATAATCGTGCGCCGGGCCGGGTTCTAGACCGGCGACTTCGCCGAGTTCGTAGCCGTCTGGATCAAGGGCTTCTAGCCCAATAAGTTCGTGGGCGAACCAGGCGTCCTCTTCGACGTCGTCTTCGTCAGTTTCGATCACAAGCTTAACTCCGCGCAATGCTTCAGCTCCGGTACGGTCAGCATATTCGGCGAAAGTAACGAACGTGGATCCTTTATAGTTACGCACGGAAGCTAAAGTGACCGGCCCAAGCTCTGCAGGCTGCGTTTCATACATTGCGCCAACAACAAGCCGGCGTTCTGGCGAATCGGTACGGACGTTCAATTTAACTTCGCCTTTTAGCCCGTGCGGCGCACCTACAATAGCAACGGTAAGTAGCATAATGATCCTTTCTTGAAAAAACAGACCCGCCCTCGGTATCCAAGGGCGGGTCTGCTACACGTAATATCAGCGATCAGTTTCGATCACATCAACGCGAACGGAACCGTTCGTCGCCAGTGCGCCCATAACAGAACGCAACGCCTTGGCCGTGCGGCCATTACGGCCAATCACGCGGCCCAAGTCCTCCGGGTTAACACGAACTTCAAGAAGTTCGCCGCGACGGTTGGTACGGGATGAAACCTCGACTTCATCGGGGTTATCCACGATTCCACGGACGAGGTGTTCCAAGGCATCGGCTAACATCAGGCTTCCTCGGTCTCTTCGGCTTCGGCAGCAGCCTTAGCTTCTGCTTCTTCACGAGCCTTAGCCTTTTCAGCACGGCGCTTTTCGGCTTCGTCCTGAACAGCCTTGATGGCATCCTCACGAGCCTTCTGCGGATCGACCTTTTCAACAGTCTTCAAGGTGGAGCCACCTTCAAGACCCTTGGCTGCCTGCCAATCACCGGTGATCTTCAACTGAGCAAGCACGGATTCGGTTGGCTGAGCGCCAACGCCAATCCAGTACTGAGCACGCTCAGAGTTGATATCGATGGTGGAAGGCTGCGTGTTCGGGTTGTAGTAACCGATCTCTTCGATGACGCGGCCGTCACGCTTCTTGCGGGAATCGACAACGACAACACGGTAGTGAGCTTCACGGATCTTACCCATGCGCTTTAAACGAATCTTGACTGCCACGGTAGTGGTCACTCCTGGTTCTTTAGTTGGGCGAAAAAGCACGCATCATCGGTGGGAAATACACGAATCCGCGAACCATCTCTAACTGAGAACTCCATCCGGTGAGAGGCCCGAATTTCATTCTGAGTACAACGAACTATTGTGCCAGAGTTGGGCGTGTTTGACCATTCTTTCAGTAGAAAGTCGCGGGTGGCGTCGCTCACCTGAATACGTCAACTACGACGGCAAGAGGTGTGATGCTTCACGCAGGTTTTCGCGTAACCGTTCCGGCGACTGGAGGCTGACAATAGGGTTATGACTACTTCGCATTCTACGGCCCAAGAATCGCCACGCGATCTCTCCAAGTTCGCCTGGTTTTCAGTGGGGGCTGCCATCTCCACCATCGCACTCAAATACATTGCCTACGAAGTCACAGGATCTGTTTCCTTACTTTCTGACGCTATGGAATCCGTGGTCAATCTAGTTGCGGCGATCGTTGCACTGATCGCTCTCAAACTTGCTGCTAAGCCAGCCAATTCCCGCTACACGTTTGGGCGTTCCAAGGCCGAATACTTTTCTGCCGCCCTTGAAGGCGCCATGATTTTCGGCGCGGCCGCATTGATCATGTTCGCGGCCATCGGACGCTTGCTGCGGCCTGTTGGTGTGGAAAACCTCGGCATCGGTATTGTTATTTCTATTCTGGCTGGACTTGTGAACGCCGGCGTAGGCTTAGTGTTGTTACGCGCCGGCAAGAAGTACAACTCTCCTACTCTTACCGCAGATGCGAAGCACCTGTTCACAGACATCATCACATCCGTTGGCGTGGTGATCGGCGTTGGGCTCGTTGGATTGACCGGCTGGACGCGGCTGGATCCAGTTATCGCTATCATTGTTGCACTCAACATTATTTACGTGGGTACTGTACTGATGCGGGACGCTCTGGCTGGCCTCATGGACGTGGCTCTTCCAGACGAAGAAAACAACCTCATCATCTCCGTGCTCCGTGAACATGCCGAAACTGAGAAAATCACCTTCCATGGTTTACAAACTCGCGTTTCAGGGCACGCCCGCCACATCAAGTTTGATGCTCTTGTGCCAGACAACTGGACCGTAAAGCAGGGGCATGATTTTGCCGAACACCTGGTCACCCATATCCAAGAAGTCCTCGATGACGCAATTGTTACCGTTCACATCGAACCTATCAACGATCCCGAATCATACAAGGACATTCCGCAGGGCTTCATTCCGCTTGGGGAGTGACAAACCATTACACAAGAGCTGAACTTCAGCCTGAAGCTAAAACGACTCTTTACAGAACGTATCTTGCTACACCCCATATATGAGAGACAATCCTCCAAATCTCTACGAAAACGCAATGCCTATCTATAGACTGCACAACGGATGGGGATTTTTGTGGTGGTTGCAACGCCAGCCTTGGAAAGGGTTGGTTGTTCTAGCATGGGAGTATCATGGTGAGGTATTTGCCTCTCAGCCTTTGATGTGCGTGGCGTGCAGGGCTCATTGTGGAGAGTTAGTGACCCTAGGATTGAGCTTCACTGAAAGTTACTTATGCAGTTGGAGTGTCTAAGCGAACGGATAAATTCAGCGTAACGGTACAACGTACGCTTCGAGTCTTGACAAAACTACGAGTACGGATCGGCAGCATCTTCGGTTTGAAAAGATACATGAGTGCTCTCGGCTGCTTGGGTGGTCCTGTGCTGATCAAGGCGGTAAGATTCTGTGGCGAAAAGCATTGTCCACCTGTACATATCAGTGGCGCACTGAAAAAGATATATTGAAGCGGTCCGGGTTTTCTTCCGTTTGAGTAGATAGGAAAATTTGGATTATGCCGAAGAGACCTGTTCAAGTTACCAAGGAACGTGTGGTTCATCTTGTAAAGAACCCGATTCTTACCGAGGGCCTATCAATGCAGGCCGCCTGCCAGATGGTCACACCCACGCTGACTATCTCGTGTCATACGGCCAGGCCGTAGCCCAATACGCACGACTCTCAGGTACGGTCCATTGAGTTGAGGAGGACCCGATAACGAAATACGCCAGTTACGGCACGAAGTTCAAGAGCATACATGATACAAATGGAACGTGAGGGAGGATTTATCTCCTCGCGTGGGTATCGCGAGACGAAGAACCGTCAACCTCAGCCCGCAAACTTCGCGATCAGCAGCTCGTTGCGCTCATTGGCCAGATTCACGCATCGAATTATTTGATGTATGGGGTGAGGAAAATATGGTACGCCCTCAAACGCCACGGTAGTGAGGTCGGCCACGAGCAGAGCCAGAGGCTTATGCGTTTGGCAGGTGTGAGTGGCAAAGGCAAGGGAATATCACCTGTCATCACGCGTCAGGCAAAGCGACTGGAAATCTGCCCGGTTCTGGCTAAACACGAAGTCACTGTAGCAGATGCGGACCGATTGTGGGTCGCAGACATCACGTATGTAAAAACACGTAAAAGGTTCGTGTGCGCCTCCTTCGCGACTGGTGCGTTTCCGGCAAAAATATGGGTTGGTGCCAGCTGATTCGATGCGAACTGAGGCGCTGGCCTTACGAGCATTAAATCAAGCGATCACCAATTCCTGCTCAGCGGTGGGAATCTCCCGCCGCTTTGACCATAACTCGTATTATGTGTGCTTGTTCTACCATGAACGTCTCGCGGCGGCTGGGATTAGCGAATCGACAGGCATGGTGGGGAGTCTTATGAGAACGCACTAGCTGAAAACGCCAACGGATCCCACAAGAACGAACTCATTCACGTTCGCTCGTGGAATGACGTCCGTGAGGTCGAGATCCTGACCTTTGAATGGGTGACCTGGTGGAGCACCAGCCGGCTCCACGAGAGACTCGCCTATCACACGCCAGAAGAAAACGGGAACGATACTGGCAGCAACACGAGCCGTAAGCGATAATAGGAGCCAGGGTACCCACCTATAAACAAACCCGAACCACTTCACCTACCAGAACACCACAACCCTAACGCCATAGAAGAAGTGATCATCCACGAGATTGCGTAACCTACCAGCAGTTTTACATAGCACATTACAAGGCAGTGAAGTGGCTACCCATCAACGCGCTCTTCAGCTTCTTATCTGCATAAATATTTCCGTGCCCCACCCTCCCCACGCCAACACGAACACAACGAACATACCGGCGGGATACTTACCCTAACTATCCCCCTCAACGCACCAACTTTGGCGTCTACTCCCGCAAACCTACCTCAACACCGTTGCCCAAGGACTCAACAACCAACCACGTAAAACTCTCAACCGGAACAGATCCGGCTATGACGCACTAAAGTCCATCACCTAAAATACGGATACTATAACCACTGCAGGAATCCTCATCCGGAAACAATAAGAACCGACATCAACATATCGCACGTATGGTATACTGATATCACCCTATAGGGGTATAAGCACTACAAAGAGACGCTTGCGCCTTCTATTACAATGGAGTAAATATGAAAGCTAACCTGGTCCTTAGTATCTCATTCCTCACCTTACTTGGCAGTATTGGCTTCCCAGCCGCATCCGGCCAGTTGTCCACAAATCTCGATTCGAATCAAGAAGAAACCTCCTTTTCGCACATTAACGAGCACCAATACGAAGTTTTAGCATCGGAGTTTACATTAGAAGAAATTCAAGAAATTGATAAAGTATCAAGCGAGTACGAGGTATGGGAACTGACTCAAGCTATCGAAGATCCGCAACAATATATCGCCAGAAAGCATTCCTTCTTCAGAGCTGCAACAAATGGTTGTTCTTTCTCCCCTGACAGGTGGGGGAATGCTAACTTTAAGCCAGCCTGCGATAGCCACGACATTTGCTATTCATCCTCAAGTCACGCAGATAGATCAACATGTGATCGAGCTTTCCATGCATCGTTAACAAGAATATGCTCGCTCTCATACGCGCGTGGGACCGCTGGGCGTTCAGCATGCAATGGCATCGCAAACGTATATTACAATGCTGTTCGTAAATTGGGCTCGTCGTTTTATGAGGGGAAAGGAAGGAATGATTAATGAAGAAAGCACTGACTTTGACGTCATTTGGTAGCTTGCTACTGGCGGCGATGATCTACGTGGTATTCGCTTCTCCGCTAGTATCAGGAACCGGTTTTCCATTCCTGCCGATGATCATCGCATTCTTGTTGACCCTCGTCGGTATTGCAGCGCTGAATGCTCTGCTGGTGTCGTCCACCTGGAATTCTGAGTCACGTAATCTCACCATCGCATTTTTGCTCGGCGAATTCTTGTTGCTCCTCGCACTCTACAACGGTGTTGTGAATATTGAAAAATATCCGTCAATGCTGAACTATCTTGCAGGCACGCCACTGTCGGCAGTTCTGAGCATTGCGGGTATCACGATCTGGCTAGGCACGCTGGGCATGTATACAAAGCGATCTCGCTAACGTACCTAGAACAAGAGATCTGCAGCTGAAGCTGTATGATGCTAAAAACTCGAGGCTCAATCTACTCAGATGTAGATTGAGCCTCGCGCTATATGATCGATTAATTCTTCCCCTGGAACCGAATCCCATCAATAAAAACCGAGGCAGGCCGTAACGTATGGGCGATATTTTCTTCTGGATCGTGATCGTACACCACAAAATCGGCAGGCTCTCCCGCCTCCCAGTTCGAAAAACCAAGCCGTGCCCGGCCGCCGTAGCTTGCGGCCTCCATCGCTACCGAGGCAGGAATCCCATCGGCCACCGCATCAATGAGTTCGTGCGGCATAGACAACGTATCGACGTTTTCTGACGTATCAGTTCCCATCAGGAGAGGCACCCCAGATTCAACGATCATCGCTAGATGCTCTTCGCGTCGCGCATCCATCCCTAACATTCGGCGCGCATAGTCAGGAAACCGCGAACCAGCTTCAGCAAATTCAGGGAAGCGCCGGACCTGATGGACTGTTGGGGTCAAAAGGATCCCGCGCCGCGCGGCCTCATCCACATGATCGCGGGTCATACCCGTGCCATGTTCGATCCCATCAACGCCCGCGTCAAGAAGATCGTCAACGGTTTCACGGCAGAAGGTATGAACGGTGACTTTGCCACCACGTTCGTGAATCGCCGTCACGGCATCAATTAGCACATCACGCGGCCACACTGGCAGGTTGTCCCCTGCCTCCCGATCAATCCAATCGCCAACCAATTTGATCCAACCATCAGACTTTTCGTATTCCTCGATGGCCGCAGCAATCAGCTGATTAGGTTCAACTTCGCGTGCAAGATGCCGAGTGTATCGCTTCGGCCGCGAAATATGTTGCCCACAGTGAAGCACACGCGGCAGCCCATCGCACCGGTCGTCGTTCGGATTCTGCTGACCGCCACAATCGCGCACAGCAGTAACACCCCATCCACGCAATGCTTCTAACCGCCGCCGAACCTCGTGCCGGTTCAACATGTTGCCGTCACGGTTCAAGCCCGGATGGGTATGCGCATCCAGAAGCCCCGGATAAATGTATCCGCGCACGTCGATTACTCGAGTGCTCGGCGCATGATGGGAAATCACCCCATCAACGATCCACACTTCTGCCATTCGTGTGCCTCGAAGCGCACCCGTAAGCCGATAATTCGCCATTTTCTCAACAATCAGTTATCGCAAAAACTTAGCCAGATCGTCCATATTCACATCCGGCTTTGCCTGGCCGGCTCCGAACGAGCTCCCAGCCGATTTCTTCGATGCCTCTAGTTCCTGCTGGCGGCGCTTTGCTGGATTACCCGAGCGTCCCTTCTTCGAACCACTCTTCTTCTTGGCCTTCTTGTTCTGCTTCTTGGTGTAGCCGCCGCCCTTCCCAGGCATCCCTGGGATTTGTGGCATTCCTGGCACGCCACCTCCGCGAGCCATGGAGGTCATCATTTTCTTTGCCTGTTCGAAGCGATCCATCAACGAGTTCACTTCTTGCACGGAAGTGCCGGAGCCCTTGGCGATACGCAGGCGGCGGGAACCGTTGAGGATCTTGGGGTTGGCGCGCTCCTTCTTAGTCATCGAGAGCACGATGGCTTCTTGGCGGTCAATTTCGCGCTCGTCAAAGTTATCGATAGCTTCACGGAATTGCCCCATACCAGGAAGCATACCCATGAGTTTCTTCATAGATCCCATCTTGCGCATCTGGTTAAGCTGGGCCAAGAAATCATCAAGAGTGAAATCGCCACCGGCCATCTTCGCGGCCAGATCTGCGGCTTCTTCTTCGTTCCAGGTGCGTTCGGCCTGCTCGATGAGCGTCAAAATATCGCCCATATCCAAGATGCGCGACGCCATACGATCCGCGTGGAATCGCTCAAAAGCGTCAAGCTTTTCGCCGGTAGAAGCGAACAACACTGGCTGCCCGGTCACGCCACGAACAGAAAGCGCTGCACCACCGCGCGCATCGCCGTCAAGCTTAGACAAAACAACGCCAGTAAACCCAACGCCGTCCCGGAATGCCAGCGAGGTGTTCACCGCGTCCTGGCCGATCATCGCATCCAGCACGAACAGGACTTCGTGTGGGTTCACGGCGTTGCGGATGTTGCGCGCCTGCTCCATCAGTTCTTCGTCAATGCCTAAACGGCCCGCGGTATCAACCACAACCACGTCAAACCCGGCGGAACGCGCGTGCTCCACGCCAGACTTCGCCACCTGCACCGGATCGCCGATCCCGTTGCCTGGTTCTGGCGCCCACACGTCCACGCCAGCCTGCCCGGCCACAACGGTCAGTTGCTGAACCGCGTTCGGGCGCTGCAGATCAGACGCCACCAGTAGCGGCCGCTTGCCGTTTTCGCGCAGCCACCGGCCGAGTTTTCCAGCCAGCGTGGTTTTACCTGCACCTTGCAGACCGGCCAGCATGATCACGGTT
Organism: Arcanobacterium haemolyticum DSM 20595; assembly: GCF_000092365.1. Lineage (NCBI taxonomy): Bacteria > Bacillati > Actinomycetota > Actinomycetes > Actinomycetales > Actinomycetaceae > Arcanobacterium > Arcanobacterium haemolyticum. The sequence continues at coordinate 649,109 of NC_014218.1, read as the reverse complement.
GGCTCGCCGTCGGCAGCCCAATTAATATCGCGTGCTTCCCCGCCCAGAACTGAAATAAGTTCGTCGTTAACGATCTTCACAACCTGCTGAGCTGGGTTGAGTGCCTGGGACGCAACGGCCCCCACGGCCTTCTCGCGTACCGCGGCGGTGAACGCGCGAACTACTAGGAGCGCAACGTCCGCGTCAAGCAGTGCGCGGCGGATATCTGAGATGACCGCTTCCACATCCTGCTCAGATAGTCGGCCCTGTTTGCGCAGGTTGCGTAGTGAGCCGGTAATACGATCGGAGAGGGAGTTGAACATGAGGAACCTTTCAGGGAATATTTTTCAGCCTGGTTGGGCAGGGTAATAGTTTTAGGCGAGCAGGGAATCGACGAAAGTTGAAGGATCGAATGGCGCGAAGTCATCGGCGCCTTCGCCAAGTCCCACGAATTTCACTGGAACGCCTAGGGCGCGTTGGACTGAGATCACGATTCCGCCCTTGGCACTTCCGTCCAGTTTGGAGAGTACGATTCCGGTGATTCCGGCCGCTTCTGCGAACACTTCGGCTTGGCGCATTCCGTTTTGGCCCGTGGTTGCGTCCAGGACAAGGAGCACTTCGCCGGTTGGCACGGTTTTTTCCATGACGCGTTTGATTTTGCCGAGTTCGTCCATGAGTCCGGCTTTGTTTTGGAGGCGCCCTGCAGTATCGACGATGACGACGTCCACGCCCGCATCCGCACCTTGCTTGACAGCTTCGAACGCTACCGACGCCGGATCGGCACCTTCGCGATCGGAGCGCACCACGTCTACTCCAACACGTTCGCCCCAGGTGCTGAGCTGATCTGCGGCTGCGGCGCGGAAGGTATCGGCGGCGCCCAGCAAGACGCTGTGTTCTTCGGCAACGAGCAGGCGGGCCAGTTTGCCGGTAGTGGTGGTTTTTCCGGTGCCGTTCACGCCGACCATCAAGATGGTGGACGGTGCGGCACCCAAGTTGAGGGAACGATCCTTGTCAATGTGAACGGCTTTGAGTAGTTCGGTGCGCAAGAGTGCACGGACGTCAGCATCTGACCCTGCAACCTTCACGGCTGTGCGCAGGCTGTCCAAGATGTCGGTGGTGGCATCCAGGCCTACGTCTGCCATGAGCAGTGTTTCTTCGAGTTCTTCCCAATCGGCGGCAGAAAGTTCACCGCGGGAGAGAATACTCAAGAGAGCCTTGCCTAGCCCGCCCGAGTTCGCCAACCGTGCACGCAAACGTTGCATACGTGATGTTACGGATTCCGGAACATCCAGTTCTGGCTGTAGTTCTTCAACCGCAGGCATAGCAACAGCAACATCAACCGGCTCAACTTCCGGCGCTTCAATGGCAACCGGAGCCGCAGCCGATTCTGGCACGTCGCCTGCAGTATCCGGAGTTGGGATAGTGTCTGCTTCTTCTGGCGAAGGAAGTGATGGGTGCTGCGCTGATGGCAGTTCGTGTGTTCCTCGTTTAGTGAGGTAGAGGGCAACCCCGCTGATCAGTACAACCGCGAGGAGGGAAATAGCAACATAGACAAGAACCATAATATCCACCTGTCAATCTTCCCTTAGAATCGCGGAAAAATAAACTTTAGGCGGCGTGATGTTCTTTCTTTAAAAGATCAGCAACGCGTTTTACCTGCGCAGCACCAGGCGCAGTGGCGATATCCGACACGGCAGCATTGAGTTCATCTGGGGTTACGTAGGCTTCACCGTCGAACGGGGCAAACGTAGAAAAAACGTCGTTTAACGAAACGTCACGATGCTCGACGTCGAACTCTTTCGTTCCTAACCGGTCAGCACGGTAGGCTTTCACGGAATCTACGTAAGATTCCACGAAGCCTTCAGAGAGACTACGGCGCGCTACCAGCGAAATCACGCCAACTGCGCACAATAACAGAACACACAAAACAATCAACGATAACCACACACCTCTAGTGTGCCCGTATTCTCCCCAAAATTCGCATAGCTGACGCTATTTCGTCAGTCACAGTTAGGTTGGCTGAACGTCGTCGATCCGCTGGGAAATAACTGAGGTGACGCCACTTTCGCGCATGGCCACGCCGTAAAGTGCGTCGGCGATTTCCATGGTGCGTTTGTGGTGCGTGATCACGAGCAACTGTGATGTGTGCTTCAGGTCGGAGAAGATGCCGAGTAGACGTTGCAAATTCACGTCGTCCAGTGCGGCTTCCACTTCGTCCATGACGTAGAACGGCGATGGGCGCGCCATGAAAATCGCGATCAGGAACGCCACCGCGGTGAGGGAGCGTTCGCCGCCGGACAACAGGGACAGCCGTTTCACGCGTTTTCCTGGCGGGCGGGCTTCGATGTCAATTCCGGTGGTGAGGATCGATTCAGGATCGGTGAGCACGAGTTTTCCTTCGCCGCCTGGGAAGAGCCGTGCGAAAATCACGGTGAATTGTTCGGCCACGTCTGCGAACGCGGACGTCATTACCTCGTGTACTCGCGCGTCAATATCTTTCACGATCGTCAGCAAATCGGAGCGGGATTGGCGCAGGTCAGCGAGTTGTTCGGAGAGGTAGCGTTGGCGTTCTTCTAGCGCGGCGTGTTCTTCAAGCGCAAGCGGGTTGATTTTTCCAAGGCGTGCCAAATCGCGTTCGGATCGCGCCAGCCGTTTTTCTTGTTCAGCGCGCACGTACGGCCGGCTTGTTGGTTCGTCACCGTCCGTGTCGGGAACCATGCGGTGTGGCCCGTATTCCTCAATGAGTGTGGCTGCTTCCATGCCGGTTTCAGACAGCGCCGAATCTGCCAGTTGTTTGTAGGTGAGGGTGATTTCTGCAAGCAGTAGTTCGTGTTGGTGGCGGCGATCGTCAAGGTACCGTTGATCTGCGAGCGCCTTTTCTAGCGTTTTCCGCGCGGCCACAATATCGGCTTCACGTTGGGCGTGGGCGCGCCCACATTCGGCACGTTCGTCGGTAAGTTCAGTAACGACGCGCCTACTCGCCTCCGCCGCGCGCTCTGCGATTTCGTGCACGTTGTGGGCGATCTGCGCGGCTTCTTTGCGGCGTTGGGCGGCGCGTTGTTCTTGGGCGATTCGGTGTTCGATGTTGGTGGCTGTGTTGTCAAGGGCATCTGCACGGCCGGCGATCGCCCGGAGCCGTTCTTCATGGGTGCGAAGAGTTAGGCGTGCTTCGGTTTCGGCACTGCGGGCGACGATGGTGGCTTGGTGTGCTAAGTCGCGCCGCTGGTTGAATACGCGAAGGTTTGTATCCGCATCATCTGGCTGTTCAGCGTACAGATCATATTCTGCTTGGAGCAGTTTCTGTTGGGCGCGTAGCGCGGTGTGGTCATCGCTGATGCGGTCAAGCCGTTCATTGGCTCGTGCTTCGTCAGCACGCGCGGCAGCCGCGCTCTGGCGAAGCACGCCGAGTTGCGCCGTGATGGCCGCAACTCGCGAATCGCGTGCGGTGAGTTGGGCGGCTACGTGATCGTAGGCGGTTTGCGCGGTTTCTTGAGCTGCAATCGCACGGGCAACGTGTTCCTGGGCGCGGGTTTCATTTTCTTCGGCGGTGGCTGCTTGCCGGGTGGCGTCGTCATAGAGGGCTTGTTTGGCTAGCAGTGCACTGTGCTCTGCTTCGCCGCCGCGTGCACTGGTTGGGGTGAAGAGATCGCCGTTCACGGTTGCGACGCGCTGTGCTCCAGCCCGCAGAACACGTCGAGCCACGCCCAAATCGCGCACAATAATCGTGTCATGTAGCAACGCACGTAGCGCCTGCGCCACCTGGTTTTCACCCAGGATAAGCCCCTGTGCTGATCGCGCTTCGCTGGCCTCTACCCCAGCGGCTTCAATAATCGCTGTAGTGTTTTCGTTCCCCTCACCGTCTGCGGTTCCTACAAGGAACTCCACATGCCCGGCGCCACGTTCACGCGCGTTTCGGATGGCATCGATCGCCAGGTCGATATCGTCGATAATTGCGCCGTCTGCAATTCCCGCCATAGCGGTTTCGATTCCTGCTTCCCATCCGGGTTCGATTCTAATGGAATCACGTACGAGCCCCCGAATCCCTGGTTGGGTTTCGATTACCCAGGCGGTGGCATCTTCTGGCGCGAGTGAAAGCTGCAGTGTTTCTGCTTTGGTTCGCCAGGTTATGGTGTTCGCTTGAGCGGCCGTGAGTTCCGCGCGCGCCTTATCGAGTTCAGCCTTCGCTGTGGCGAGCGCGTGGGCTGCGGCTTCACTTCGGGTTTCGAGCGAATCGTCTGGTGCTCCCCCAGCTTCGCGTTCGAGCGCGTTTATCTGATTTTCTGTGCTGGTGGCACGTTCCTTTGCGGCCGTGACAGCCTGGGTAGTGCGGATCCGTTCTGATTCGAGCACCTCGATTTTCGAGGTGACGGTAGCGATTTTTCCGCCGATTCTGGCGATTGTTTCGCGCCGGTCTGCCACGGCTCGATTGTGGACGGCAAGTTCGTGATCGCACGTGCGTTGGGTACTTTCGGCGTCTTCACGTGCGGTGATTGCGGCAGAAAGAGCATCGTGTGCCTGCTGAACCGCTGCACGGAGTTGTTCTTCCTCAGCCCGCGCGGTTCGTGCCCGTTCCCGCAAGGAATCCGGTGATTCGCCACGGTGCTGTGGTGTAGCGGCGTGGATGAGCGAACGGTAGCGTTCTTCCGCCAGTGCGCAGAGCGATGAGTAACGTTCAGCAAGCGCCGTTGCTTCTTGCCACGTATCGTTCAGATTCGCGAGTTTCGGAGTGAGTACGGCCAGGTCACGTTCGCATCGTTCAACGTCCGCCCGCGCCTGGGTAACGGCAGTTGCGGCGGCTTCGCGTTGCGAATCGATCGTGGAATCGTTCGCAGTTTGCGTTGCGAGCCGCGCGTTGAGTTGTGCCAGATCGTCAGCAAGAAGGCGGGCTTTTGCATCAAATACAGTTTGTTGGATAGCTTGCGCCCGGCGTGCTGTGGCGGCTTGGCGCGCGAGCGGCCCCAATTGCCGTCGCAGTTCCGCCGCGAGATCGTCGATTCTAGTCAAGTTTGCTTGCATTGACTCCAGTTTGGAGAGTGCTTTTTCTTTACGACGACGGTGCTTGAGCACCCCGGCAGCCTCTTCAATAAAGGTACGGCGTTCTTCTGGAGTCGCAGTGAGTACATGATCGAGCCGGCCTTGCCCGATAATGACGTGCATCTGCCGTCCCATACCCGTGTCAGATAGCAACTCTTGGATATCGAGTAACCGGCAGGTGTTTCCGTTGATCGCATACTCAGATCCGCCCGCGCGGAAGAGAGTACGGGTGATCGTCACTTCGGAATAATCAATAGGAAGTTGGCCGTCTGAATTATCGATGGTCAACGATACTTCGGCACGGCCCAATGCTTGGCGGGAGGCGGTTCCTGCGAAGATCACATCTGCCATGTTCCCACCGCGCAGGTTCTTTGCTCCTTGTTCACCCATCACCCACGCCAGGGCATCAACCACGTTAGATTTGCCCGATCCGTTCGGGCCCACAACGCAGTTGATTCCTGGTTCGAAGTGGAGCGTGGTCTGTGATGCAAACGATTTGAAACCACGAAGTGTGAGGGTTTTGAGGTGCACGTCTTTTACTCTACACAGTCAAGCAACGCCTGAAGGATAAGGCTAGATGAGGCGGCGCCTGGATCTACATGGCCGATCGTGCGCTCCCCAAGATAGGACGCACGGCCCTTAGTGGCGATCATTGGCGCGGTTGCCTGTGCAGCGGCCGTGGCCGTTTCTGCTAGAACATCGCAGATCACGGCCATATCGGCCCCCTGATCAACAGCGTCATTCACGGCGTCTGCCACCGGAAGCCACACATCAACCATGGTCTTCTCCCCTGCCTGGGCGTGGCCGCGAGCCTGAATCGCGGCCACGCCACGATCAAGCATTGATGCCACAACGGCAGGAGTCAGATCGTCCGCTGCCACATCTGCCATTCTGATGAACGCCGAACCGTACAACGGCCCGGAAGCTCCACCAACATTAGAGATGAGCGTAAACCCGACTCCACGAAGAATCGCATCTGCATGCGATTCTTCGTTCCCATCCAGGTAGTCCACAACCGCACGGAATCCGCGATCCAGGTTTTCGCCATGATCGGCATCTCCGATTGCGCGATCCAAACCAATAAGGAATTCGCGATTCTCAGTGATCTGGTGTGCTGCGCGGTATGCCCACATCCGTGCCCACATTAGAACCACACATGAATTTCGTGTTCGGCCGATTCGGGAGAATCAGATGAGTGGATGAGATTTTCGATGGCGTCAGATCCGGTATCGCATCCGAAATCACCACGAATCGTTCCTGGTGCAGCCACAGTTGGATCGGTTGCTCCGCTGAGCGAACGCACGCCTTCGATCACGCGGTATCCGCTGATCACAGCGGCAACGATCGGACCGGAGGTCATGTATCTAACGATTCCTGGATAGAACGGCTTATCCACGTGTTCGTGGTAGTGGGCAGCCAACTGTTCTTCAGATGCGGTAAGCATACGCATAGATTCGATTGTGTACCCCTTGGCCTCGATACGAGCCAAGATCTGCCCAGTGAGGTGGCGGCGCACACCATCGGGCTTCACCAAAATGAGAGTCTGTTGTTTCATAGTCATCAGTTTAACCCCGAATCCACTGCGGCTGCACCGAGAAGTTCACGCGCTCGCCCGCCCAACATGATCGAACCCAAAATAGTCACGGATGCTGGAGCAATCGCATCCGGATCCACAGTTTCAGCCATGTCCACCGCAACCGCGATCGCATCCAACAATTCAGTTTCTACCCGCACGCGATCTTCACCGAAAATATCGGTGGCGATCTCTTGCAGATCCTCAATATCCATGGCACGATCGCCAGGCATTTCCGTCACAACGATTCCGGCAAAGGCAGGTTCAAGTTCTGTGAGGATACCTTCCACGTCCTTATCAGCCATCGCGCTGAACACGGCAACACGCGGGCCAGGGAAGTATTCTTCCAAACCTTCGCGAGTAACCTTCGCGCCGGCAGGGTTGTGGGCCGCGTCCACAATAATCAGCGGAGAGGACTTGACAACTTCCAAACGGCCTGGAGAGGATGTGGACATGAGGGCGTGTTCAACCACGTCACCATTCAGTGCTGCCCCACCGAAGAACGCCTCAACTGCAGTCAGGGCAGCAGCCGCATTGTGAGCTTGGTAGGAACCGAGCATGGCCAGCGGGACGTCATCATACACCGCAGCCGGAGTACGTACCGAAATGAGCTGGCCGCCAACAGCGGCTTCGTGGCTCAGCACGTCAAAGTTTTCTACCACAGTAGCGTGGACTCGATGTGCGTGTTCGTATGCCATCGCACGCACATCCGGATCTTGAGGCGCCAACACCAGCGTGGAGCCTGGCTTCACAATACCGAGCTTTTCAAACGCGATATCGGCCAGTTCATGCCCCAGCCACTTTTCATGATCGTGCGAAATTGGCATGATCACGGCAACATCTGCGTCAATCACGTTCGTGGCATCCCAACGGCCGCCCATTCCTACTTCTATAACGGCAACATCCACAGGAGCCATCGCAAAAGCCGAATACGCCATCACGGTAAACACTTCAAAGAAAGACATCCGTGGGCCGCCAGCGGCAGTTGATTCGTTATCAACCATCTCGATAAACGGCGCCACATCTTCCCACGTCTGCACAAAATCAGTAGCAGTAATCGCAGCGCCATCAATCGACATACGTTCGCGCACGTTACTCAAGTGAGGTGAGGTAAAACGGCCAGTACGCAGGCCGCGTTCACGTAACAGGGCTTCAACCATGCGCGCCGTGGACGTTTTACCATTCGTGCCCGTGATGTGAATGACCCGGAAGGATTCTTGCGGATTGCCCATCAAATCAAGTGCGCGGCGCACCCGATCCAACGATGGCTGAATCTTATGTTCTGGAGCACGCGCCACAATCGCCGCATAAATCGCGGCCACCTGCGCATGAACCTCAGATTCTTCCACCCATTGAGCCGTTTCGATTTCTTCCGAACTCTTCACATCCGAAACGATGCTCGGATCCGGCCCCGCGAACAAGGGCGAGGCAAACAGCGCAGCCAACGCTTCGCTTGTTTCGTCAACTTCTTCCGGCGTAGGAGCCGAATCCAGAGCATCATTCATTTAGTTCACCTTTTCTACCATGACTGTGAAGTCACCTGTGAGAACTTCAGATTCTACCGCAAGTGTTTCCGCCATGATCATCTCGCGATGAGTCTGAACAGCCTCAACGTGTTCTTCCGGAACGGTCAGAGTCAAACGAATCCGATCAGCCACGTGCAGACCGTCAGCCTTACGCTGATCCTGAACCGCACGAATCACGTCACGCGCGTAGCCTTCCGCTTCCAGTTCCGCATCCAGCACGGTATCGAGCACCACGAACGCACCGGAAGCCAACACCATCGCAACCGAGCCTTCGTCCGCGGACACCGACGTCGTTAATTCATACTGATGCGGAGCCAACTCCACTGGAGGCTCAATAAGCATCCGCACGCCACCATCGATCTCTTCCCACGCACCAGACTTCGCAGCCTTAAACAACGCAGACGTAAACTTACGAACTGACGGATCCAGCTCGCGTGGCAACACGGCCAAATCGGTAGACACTTCCAAACCGGATTCGGACGCAGACTGAATCTGAACGCCCTTCACGTTCACTTCACTCTTAATCAACTCGGTGTATGGAGCCAAATCAAGATCCGTCACAACGGTGAGCGTACGCAACGGCTGGCGAACACGAAGCTTGTGAGCCTTACGCAACGAATGCGCAGCAGACACAACGTTACGGACTTCGTCCATCACCGCAACCAAATCAGTATCGATCGGGCCTGCTTCAGGGTAATCGGTCAAATGAACCGAACGCCCACCCGTAAGCCCGCGCCAAATCTCCTCCGAAACCAACGGAAGCATCGGAGCCGCAACACGCATCAACGTTTCCAACACGGTGTACAACGTATCGAACGCCTGCGTATCCTCATTCCAGAAACGATCACGCGATGTACGAACATACCAGTTCGTGAGCAAATCAAGGTATCCACGAATCGCCTGGGTAGCGGCCGGAATATCCAAGCCATCCAAGCACTCGCGAACCTGGTTGACCAACATGGCAGTACGCGACAGAAGGTAACGATCCATCACGTCAGTAGGTTCGGAGGTAAGGCCCTTCGAAACGTAACCTTCGCCGTTGTTCACCGTGCCGGCGTACAGCGCGTAGAAATACCAGGTGTTCCACATCGGCAAAATAACGTGACGCACCGCTTCACGGATACTCGCCTCATCAACAACCAAGTTGCCGCCACGCAACACCGGCGAACTCATGAGCATCCAGCGCACAGCATCCGAACCGTACGAATTGAACATCTCCATCGGATCCGGGTAGTTACGCAGAGACTTCGATGCCTTACGGCCATCGTTACCCAGCACAATACCGTGAGAAATACATGACGTGAACGCCGGCTTATCAAACAACGCCGTAGCAAGCGCATGCATCACGTAGAACCAACCGCGAGTCTGCCCAATGTATTCCACAATGAAATCGCCCGGGTAGTGGCTTTCAAACCAATCACGGTTCTCCATCGGGTAGTGAACCTGCGCGTATGGCATCGAACCGGAATCGAACCAGACGTCAAGAATGTCCGTAACGCGTCGCATCGTGGACTGCCCCGTAGGATCATCTGGGTTTGGCCTAGTCAGATCGTCAATGAATGGGCGGTGCAGGTTCGGTTCGCCATCGCGGCCACGTGGAAGGCGGCCAAAATCGCGCTCCAATTCTTCAAACGAACCGTACACGTCAATGCGTGGGTAGGCTGGGTTGTCCGACTTCCACACTGGGATCGGGGTACCCCAGTAGCGGTTGCGGGAAATCGACCAATCGCGAGCGCCCTCCAGCCAGTGGCCGAAGATGCCGTCCTTGATGTGTTCTGGCTGCCAGGTGATCTGCTGGTTGAGTTCCACCATACGATCGCGGAATTGGGTGACGGCCACGAACCACGACGTCACGGGCTTGTAGATCAGCGGCTTGCGGCAGCGCCAGCAATGTGGGTAGGAGTGGACGTAGGACTTTTCTTGGATCAAGCGGGCGCGTACGGCTTCTGGGCGGCGGGCCAGCGGGCCGGTGCCGTCGCGCAGATCGTTGATGATCGGGCGGTTGGCATCGAACACCTGGGTGCCTGCGTAATCAGAGACGATATCGAAGAACTTACCGCCAGCGTCCACAGGTTCGATCACGTTGATCCCGGCTGCGGAGAGTACGAACATATCGTCTTCACCGTATGGGGCGATGTGGACCAGGCCGGTGCCGTCTTCGGTGGTCACGTAGTCTGCACAGCGAACCTGCCACGCGTTGGCGCCTGGGGCGTCATCTTCGCGTGAGTAGTAATCGAAGATTGGTTCGTAGCGCAGGCCTTCCAGTTCGGAGCCCTTGAGTTCGCGTAGGATCATTGGTTCTTCGCCCAGTTCCTTCGCATAGGCGGCCAGGCGATCACGGCCAATGATCACGTGTTCGCCGGCAAAGTCACCTTCAGTTGGTTCCACCACGAGGTAATCGATCGTTGGACCGACTGCGATGGCCAAGTTCGATGGCAAAGTCCATGGCGTGGTTGTCCAGATGAGGGCCAGTTCGCCGGTTTCGGTACGCAAGCCCACAGTAACCGTTTGATCTTGGCGGTCCTGGTAGACGTCGTCGTCCATCTTCAGTTCGTGGTTCGATAGTGGGGTCTGATCGTTCCAGCAGTACGGGAGAACGCGGTAGCCTTCGTACACGAGACCCTTATCGTAGAGCGCCTTGAAAGACCAGATCACGGATTCCATAAAGGTTGGATCGAGGGTCTTGTAACCGCCGTCAAAATTCACCCAACGCGCCTGACGGGTAACGTATTCCTTCCATTCGGAGGCGTACTTCATCACGGAGGAACGGCACGCATCGTTGAAGGTTTCGATGCCGAGCTTTTCAATCTCGGATTTATCTTCGATGCCCAGGATCTTTTCGGCTTCAAGTTCTGCTGGCAGGCCATGCGTATCCCATCCGAACACGCGCTCCACGCGGTTGCCGCGCTGGGTTTGGTAGCGTGCCACCAGATCCTTCACGTAGCCGGTGAGGAGGTGACCGTAATGTGGGAGGCCATTAGCGAATGGCGGGCCATCGTAGAAAACAAATTCGCGGCCGTCGCGCTGATCGATGGAGGCCTGGAATGTTTCATCCTTTTCCCAGTAAGCCAAAATGTCTTCTTCGAGGCTTGGGAAATTCGGTGATGCCACCACATCGTTTGCGCGGTGGAGCGGATAGCGGCTAGACGTAGCGCCCATAAGAGAACTCCTCATGATGTTTGGTCAGGCGAGGACGCATATTCCACCTTGGAGTGTTTACGCGCGGTACCACCTCGCTTGCCAAACCAAGGACTTGCCCCGCGGGGTGAAGTTCTGTGGCGTGGCCGCTCATAGTTAGGCGATCACGAGCCTATCCGTTCGGTTCTAATGAGCCCTGCCCCGCTATTGGGGTGTGGTGCCGTTCTTCCGAATGCTCCCCGGTGATTGCCGGATCGTTGCAGTTTCAGATTTTAGTAAACGCTAGAGCGGTTTTCTAGGTGTGGCGGGGTGATGTGTAACGCCTTACGTTTCTGGCTTCCTTACCCGGATTTTCAGTTCTGCTACCCCCACCTCACGAAGTACTTGAGAGGCATATCACAACACTGTTCCCACAAATACACAAACCCACCCTGTCGCTTTCAATCCCCAGCACACCACCTTAATAAACACCCCAGCCACGAAGTGTCTCTAAACTCGAGCATTTCCCACCCCGCCATACACAGTCTCACCCCTAGCCCCACAGTTTTAGTCAGGGTACCCTTAGTTTCAGTTTTATTATCTATCCTCGGAGTTTCACCGTGCCTAGACAACGTTCTTCGGCCCCGCGAGTCATTTCCCCGGAAGGCTCGCGCGGCACACGCATGACCGCGCTTTTGCGCATTTTGGTTGAGCTTTCGATCGCCGCCGCGCTGATCGTGCTGGGACACCAGCTTGCTTACTATATTGGCGGAGATGCGGTTCCAGTTTCCGGCTGGGTACTGGCCGCGGTTTTCGCCGTGCTTGCGGGCGTGTGCGGCTTCTTCGAAATTACGGTGGGAGCGGCAGCCGCGCGCGCGGAAGAAAAACGTATTCGTACAGTGCTTCTAACCCGCGTTTTTGCCTCCAAATCGTTGCCTAAGAACGATTCGGAAGCGTTTTCTGCGCCGCGTTTGATTCAGTTGATGAGCGATAACGCGGAACGCTTAACCGATTTCCGCCAACAGTACTTGGGCTCCACGATCGCTGCATTAATCACGCCAGCTTTGTTGGTTACCTATATTACGGCCGCGATCGATTGGCGTTTGGGCTTAGGGATGGCGATTAGTGTTCCCGTGGTTCCGTTGCTGATCGGCGGTTTCATGCGGTTGTTCCGGGGTATTTCGGCGCGGTCGCGTGCGGAACGCGCCCAGTTGACTACCCAGTATTTGGATGCGATTCGCAACCTCACCACGATTCGTTTGTTCGGCGCCGGCCCGCGTTTGGAAGGCCAGTTGCGCGCACAGGGCGAAAAGAATCGCCGCGCGATCATGCGTATTTTGGCGGGCAACCAGATTGTGATTATTGTGTTGGATGGCGTTTTTTCGCTAATGTTCGTCTGCTGGTCAGTTCTCCTTATTTCTTGGGGTATCGACGCCGGACGCCTCACCTTACCCGGCGCCCTCTCCGCACTTTTCTTGCTGGTTTTGTTGCTTGAACCGCTGAACCAGGTTGCGGGATTCTTCTACATTGGTATGGGCGGAATGGCCGCGCAACGTGCGATTTCACGTTACGTTGCGTCACACCCGCTTCCCGAAACACGCGTTGCGGCCAGCGGTGCGCAAGCTTCCGATTCACGCGCAATTCGTATAGAAAACGTTTCTTATGATTACGGGCGTGGCACCGTGGTTGCGGGAGTGTCATTGGGCGCCGACGACGGGGAGACGATCGCCTTGGTTGGCCCGTCTGGCGTAGGAAAATCAACCATATTGGGATTGTTGAAAGGTGCGCTTCCAGTGCAAGATGGCACCGTCGTCGTCGCCAATAACGATCTCTCCACACTCTCTCCGGCTGATGCGCGAAAACTGGCCGCCTCCGTTTCCCAAACAACGTGGCTGTTCCAGGGCACAATCGCGGATAATCTGCGGCTCGTGCGGCCGGACGCAACCGATACGGAACTCTGGGCCGCGCTGGAACGTGCCCATGTTGCAGACGACGTGCGGGGAATGCCACTCGAACTCAATACGGACGTGGGCGAACGCGGATCGCGACTCTCCGGCGGCCAGGCGCAACGAATCTCGCTGGCCCGCGCGTTTCTTTCCGGCCGCACGATCCTGTTCCTCGACGAACCGACGTCTCATGTGGATGTCGATTCGGAAGCACGAATTATCGACGCAATCGCGGGGATCGGAAAAGACCTCACCGTGGTGCTCGTCACCCACCGCGAAGCGCTCCTTTCGCTCGCAGATCGGGTGTACACAGTGAACAACGGAACCGTGAACGGTGCCGGGAATGGCGTGACGGAACATGAAGGAGAACGCGCATGAGCAACGAACCAACAACCCGCGAACTTTTGAGGTGGCTTACCGGCATCACGCGCCCAGTTCACTCCCCTCTCCTCTTCTCTACATTCTTCCGATTCATTAACCTCTCACTTGACATGGTGTTGTTCGCGTGGGCGGCATGGACCGTTGTTCAAGCTCTGGCCGGCGAAGCAATCGGCTTCCACCTAGGCGGAATCGTGGTGGTAGCCGTTGTGAAGGCACTCGCCTACTACTGCGAACAATTCTTAGGCCACTTCGTGGCGTTCAAAGCGCTGGAGCTTCTGCGCGGATACGCCTTTTCTCAACTGTGGCCGCAAGCGCCAATGATCACTACGCGCACGCGTTCCGGCGATCTCCTAGCATCGCTAACCCGTGACGTGGACCGAATCGAAGTGGTGTACGCCCACACGTTCGCCCCTGTTGTCTCCGCTATTGTTGTGCCGCCAGTGTTCTTGATCGCCGTGGGAGCGAATATCGGCTGGGAAATCGTGGCGATTCCTGCCGTGTGTTACCTGATCGCCATGACCTTCGTGCCATGGCTGGGCGCCCGCGAATCGTTCACCAATACGAACACGCAACTTGCTCACCGTGCCGATCTGGTATCCCACGTCACCGACTCCGTATTCGGCGCCGAAGAAGTTGTGGGCTACGGCCTGGAGGCTGACCGTTTGACCACCATGGATGCGCTGGGCACAACCGTTGCTGGCGACGCGGCGCGGGCCGCGCGTTACCGCGGCGCCCGCCGCGGAATGAACATTGCCCTTTCTATTCTTTCAGTGATCGGCGTGGCCTTTGGCGGCTATATTGCTGGTGTTGAGCCAGTGCTGGTTGTGGCGTTGGCCGCTGGCTCGTTGCGCATGTTCGAAGCGCCAAAGGGCGTGGAAGATGCCGTGGGCGCGTTGGATGCTTCGTTTGCATCTGCCCGCCGAATCTGGGGAATCGCGCACAGCTCCTACGGCGTTGCCGACGGCGATCAGCCGTTCCCGGTTTCCGGGGGTGCTGGGGCTGGGGCTGATGCTGGGGCTGGCGTATCGATCACCTGGGAAAACGTCACCTACTCCTACCCTGGTATGGAACACGTTCGCCCAGTTCTGAGCGATTTTAATGCAGCTATTCCGGCTGGTTCTCACGCCGTGTTTGTGGGCCGTTCCGGTTCCGGAAAATCCACTGCAGCCCAGTTGTTGTTGCGCTTCGATGATCCGTCTGCCGGGCGCGTACTGGTGAATGGCGTGGACGCACGCACGATCCGCCTTGATGAACTGCGTTCACACATCGCATTAGTAACCCAGAAGAATCAGATCTTGGACGCCACGATTGCCGATAACGTTCGGTTGGGTAAGCCAGATGCTACCGATGAAGAAGTATGGGCAGCCCTTGAGATGGCCGAGTTTGCAGGCGAAGTGCGCGATATGCCAGACGGCCTGGCAACTCGCACCGGCCAGGACGGCACCCAACTATCGGGCGGTCAAGTGCAGCGTTTGGCCCTTGCCCGTGCGTTGATTACCAAACCATCCGTGCTGGTGTTGGACGAATTCTCTGCCAACTTGAACGTTGAACTGGATGCCCGCATCCGCGAGCGCCTTGCTGCAGAACTCCCCGGTGTCACGATCATCGAGATCAGCCATCGGTTGGCACATACCGAAGGCACCGATCAGGTTGTGAGTTTCGGATAAAGTTTGCCAACCTGCCCACCAACCTGCCGGAACACCGGATCTCCTCCCAACACTCCGGTTTTACCCGGCGCGCCGGCACTAAAAAGCGGCTGGGAGAACAGGAGTGCTCTATATGGCACTCCTGTTCTCCCAGCCGCTTTTATGTCCCCTGCTAGAGTGGTGCACATGGCTACGATTGGTTTTATTGGTGCAGGTTAGATGGCGGCGGCGATCATGCATGGGCTGGTTGCTCACGCGCCGGGGCATGATCTCCTATTTTCTCGCCGCAATCAGCAGGCAGGGAAAGCTCTGGTTACTGAACTTGGTGCAACTTATGTTCCCGATAATCGTGAGGTAGCAGCTCACTCCCATATCCTTATCGTTGCAGTGAAGCCCCACAATGTTGGCCAGGTGCTTGACGAAATTCGAGACGTGGTTGATCCAACCAGCGTGGTTGTCTCCATTGCGGCCGGGGTTTCACTCGACACGCTGGCGTCCCACTTACCTGCCTCGCAGGCGATCAGGCGATCGCGGGATGCTCCCCTGCGTGGACCTACACATATATTGATGCCCTTGCACGCGCGGCTTTGGCCGAAGGAATGACGAAGAAGGATGCAGTTCGATGCGCCGCACAAGCCGTCATGGGATCTGCTCAGATGGTGTTAGATCAGATCGATTCGGCTGTGCCTACAGAGCTTATTGATCGCGTAACCTCTCCCGGCGGAACTACGATCGCCGGCTTGCTTGCTATGGAAGAGGCCGGGTTCTCTCCGGCTGTTGTGGCAGGTGTACGGGCTGCCGTTGCACGCGTTAAAGCCTAGCCTGTGGAGAACTGCAGTTATCCACCAATGAGGTAACGTGACACCTGCCACCCGGAAGTATATCGAGAACACGCGCGTAAACATGGAACAATAGAACCATGACTGAAAATAATTCCGCATTGCTCGATAACACCGAGGTTCCGGACAAGGTATCACTCGAAGGCCTCGAAGGCCGCTGGGGTACGGCTTGGGCCGAGAACGGCACCTACCGATTCAATAAAGAGACCACGCGCGCGCAGGTCTACTCGATTGATACTCCTCCCCCAACCGTCTCCGGTTCGCTTCACGTGGGCCACGTGTTCAGCTACACGCACACTGATACGGTTGCGCGTTACAAGCGAATGCAAGGAATGAATGTCTTTTACCCCATGGGCTGGGATGATAACGGCCTTCCAACCGAACGCCGTGTACAGAACTACTACGGCGTGCGCGTGGATCCGTCCCTGCCATACGTTCCAGATTTTGTTCCACCACATGATGGCGGCGATGGAAAATCGATCAAGTTCGCAGATCAGATGCCTATTTCCCGGCCTAACTTCATCGAACTGTGCTGGAAGCTCACTCAGGAAGATGAACAGCAGTTCGAAGCTCTCTGGCGCCACCTTGGCCTTTCCGTGGATTGGGAGCAGAATTACCAAACCATCGGCGCGAAGGCGCAAAAGGTTGCTCAGGCGGCTTTCATTAAGAACTTAGAACGCGGCGAAGCCTACCAGGCTCAGGCCCCTGGCCTGTGGGATATTACGTTCCAAACCGCAGTTGCTCAGGCAGAACTTGAAGCTCGCGAATACCCAGGCGCATACCACGCCTTGGCCTTCCACCGTACTGATGGTGGAGATGATGTCATCATTGAAACCACCCGCCCAGAACTCTTGCCTGCGTGTGTGGCCCTGATTGCTCACCCAGATGACGATCGCTACAAGGACTTGTTCGGTACCACCGTTCGTTCGGCCGTGTTCGGTGTGGAAATCCCAGTGTTGCCACACCCACAGGCTGAAATGGACAAGGGCGCTGGCATCGCTATGTGCTGTACGTTCGGTGATGTTACTGATGTGGTGTGGTGGCGTGAACTCGATCTGCCAATGCGTTCCGTGCTTGGCAAGGATGGCCGCCTGCTCAACGAAACCCCAGAATGGATCACCGATCCAGCTGGCGTTGCGATGTATGAAGAAATGGCTGGCAAGACAACCTTCTCTGCCCGCAAAGCTCTGGTTGAAAAGCTGGTTGAAACTGGCGAAATGATTGGCGATCCAAAACCAACCACGCGTATGACCAACTTCTTCGAAAAGGGCGATAAGCCACTTGAAATCGTTACGTCCCGCCAGTGGTACATCCGCAACGGTGGCCGCGCCCACGAAGAAGCTAACGGCAAGGATCTACGCGATAACCTGCTGGCTCGTGGCGAAGAAGTTGCTTTCCACCCTGATTTCATGCGCGTGCGCTACAACAACTGGGTTGAAGGTTTGAACACTGACTGGCTGGTTTCCCGCCAGCGCTTCTTCGGCGTCCCACTGCCACTCTGGTACCGCGTTACCGAAGCCGGCGATGTCGATTATGACGATGTGATTGTTCCATCCATCGATCAACTTCCAATCGATCCAACCACCGATGTTCCTGCAGGTTTCACTGCTCAGCAGCGCGGTGTGGCTGGTGGCTTCGTTGGTGAAGTTGACATCATGGATACCTGGGCAACATCGTCCCTCACCCCACAGATTGCTGGTGGCTGGCTCACGGATGAAGATCTCTTCTCCAAGGTCTACCCAATGGATGTTCGCCCACAAGGCCAGGACATCATCCGCACCTGGCTCTTCTCTACCATGGTTCGTGCGCATCTTGAATTCAACGATGTGCCATGGAAACATGCGGCAATCTCCGGCTGGATTTTGGATCCAGATCGCAAGAAGATGAGTAAGTCAAAGGGCAACGTTGTTACCCCAATGGGCTTGCTTGAAAAGCACGGTTCTGATGCTGTTCGTTATTGGGCTGCATCGGCTCGCCTCGGTACGGATGCTGCGTTCGATGAACAGCAGATGAAGATCGGCCGCCGTTTGGCCATGAAGCTTCTGAACGCATCTAAGTTCGCATTGCAGATGGGCGGCGCTGGAGTCAAGGTTGATCTTGATTCTTCCGCGGTTACTGAACCAATCGATCGCGCCATGTTGGCTGAACTTGCTGGCGTTGTGGAACAGGCAACCCAGGCATACGAAAACTACGATCACACCCGTGCACTCGAAGTTTCCGAAACCTGCTTCTGGACCTTCTGCGATGATTACCTCGAATTGGTGAAGGATCGTGCATACGATCGCGATGGCAAGTATGCACAAGCAGGCCAGGAAGGCGCAGTCCGTTCCGCCCGCGTCGCGCTCAACTTGGCTGTTGATACGTTCGTTCGCCTCTTCGCTCCAGTTCTTCCATACGCTACGGAAGAAGTCTGGTCCTGGTACCGTTCCGGTTCCGTTCACCACGCACAGTGGCCATCGATCGTTCCACTCGCCCAGGCTAGTGGCGATGCCGATCCTGCAACCCTGTCTGCAGCAGGCGTGGCTTTGGCCGCACTGCGCAAGGTGAAGTCCGAAAACAAGGTTTCCCAGCGCACGCCATTCCTAGAAGTCACCCTCTCTGTTCCAGAGCAGGATGAAGCAAAGGTAAAGGCAGTTCTTGGCGATCTTACCGCAGCCGCTCACGTGGCTGGTGATTTCACGGTTGAAGTCAGCGATGTTGACGCCGCAACTGTTGGCGCTTACATCCTGGCAGAACCAGAACCCAAGAAGTAAGTAACTCGCTTGGTGGGCGTATCAGAAAAGGCTTTCTGATACGCCCACCATCACATTAAGCACGATCAAGCTGGAAAGAAAACATGGACGAACTCATTGAGTATTTGAGTCTGACTCCTGTGGAAGCCGCGGGCGTTGTTATCGGAACCATCGTGATGTATGCGCTGTTCGGCATCATCTTGCACATGTGGGGTTCACGCCTACGCGCATCAAACTCCCCCATCACTATGGCTGTAGCCGCCCTCATGGGCGCCATTGCCGCTCGCTCCACACTTGGCCCCAACCCCACAATGCTTGCAGGCATCATTGCCCTCGCTACCCTCTTGATCATGGAACGCCTCTTCGGACGAATCCGCCAGGCCACCAAACATATTCATTTCCATCAACCACACGAATCAAAAGCAACCCCGCAATCACGTACGCCTTCGGACGAAGCGAGCGCACGACGTCGTCGTCAAATATCCCTTTCCCGCCGATCCAAGTAGGCTAAAGAAAGATTGCCGTAAATCACGCGGTTAAAATGTCACCACAACCTCTAAACTTACGGTATCGTAAGGATAGGTAATGTTTTAAGGAAGGATAACCGTGAGCAAGTTTATTGAAGATGAGGGCGTTGCTTTCATCCCCGGACTCGTCAAAATCTCCGAAAGCATGACAGTTCCAGGAACCATCCGCCGCTTCGGTGAAGAACGCGCGAAACAAGTTGTGATCGAACGTAAATCCAACCTAGGCAACAACTGGGTCCCAGTCACCTGGCACCAACTCATCGAAGAAGTACGCGCACTTGCCCGCGGGTTCATCGCCATGGGCGTCAAACCAGGCGATTGCATCGCAATCATGGCACACACGTCCTACGAATGGACCCTCTTCGATTTCGCCATCCAATTCGCAGGCGCTCACTCCATCCCAATCTATGAAACCTCCTCCACATCGCAAGCAGAATGGATCGTTGAAGATGCCAACATTCGCTTCGCCGTGGTTGAAAACCGAGGAATGTATAACGTACTTTCCCCCGTCCTAGCCAAATTCGATCACTTCGAAGATATTTTCGTGATTTCCGAAGATGCCCAGGGGCGAATCTCCGATCGCGGCTCTATGGCAGACGATCACATCATCGACGAACGTATCGATTCTCTTAAGGCCGACGATCTCTGGACCGTCATCTACACCTCCGGCACCACCGGCCGTCCAAAGGGCGCCGAACTCACCCACCGCAACGTGCTTCATGTTGCCATGAACGGCCCGATCGATGAAGGCCTCACTAACGTGATCTCCTACAAGGGATCCCGTACCCTGCTCTTCCTGCCACAAGCCCACGTGTTCGCGCGCTTTATTAACCTTGTTGCCATGTTCGCCAACGCCACAGTCGGATATTGCGACACGAAGAACCTCGTGGCAGACATGCAATCGTTTAAGCCAACCTTCATCCTGGCTGTTCCGCGTATCTTCGAAAAGATCTACAATTCTGCTGATGCGAAGGCTGGCAAGGGCGTGAAACTGCGCTTGTTCCGTACGTTCGCCAAGGTAGCTATCGAATATTCGCGTGCACTCGGCACGCCAGAAGGACCATCCGCCAAGCTTTCTGCCCAGCACCGTCTAGGTGACAAGCTGGTGTACTCCAAGCTACGTGAAATCACGGGCGGCAAGTTGCGATACGCGATTTCGGGCGGTGCACCATTAGGCGAACGCCTCGGTTCATTCTTCCGCGGCATCGGCTTGACTGTACTGGAAGGCTACGGCCTAACCGAAACCTCTGCCCCAACCACGGTGAACCGTTCGAACGCCATGCGCGTTGGGTCTGTTGGCCCAGCCTACCCAGGCTGCTACGTGAAGATCGCTGAGGATGGCGAAATCCTTATCAAGGGTGATCACGTATTCCGTGGCTACCGCAACAACCCCGAAGCCACGAAGGCCGCCTTCACTGAAGACGGCTGGTTCCGCACCGGCGATATTGGCCGTATTGACGACGACGATTTCGTTTGGATCACCGGCCGCAAGAAGGAACTGATCGTTACTGCGGGTGGTAAGAATGTGGCTCCAGCTGAACTTGAAGATCGTTTGCGCTCCCACCCGATCATTTCGCAGGTGGTTGTTGTTGGCGATCAGAAGCCGTTCATCGGCGCGCTTGTAACGCTGGACGCTGAGGCGCTGCCACAGTGGCTAGCTAACCACAACCTCCCATCCATGACCGTGGCTGATGCGGTGAAGGATCCGCAAGTGTTCGCGGCTATCGATCGTGCAGTGAAGCGCGTGAATGAAAAGGTTTCCCGCGCAGAATCCATCCGCAAGTTCACGATCCTCCCAACGGATTTCACGGTAGAGAATGGATACCTCACCCCATCGCTCAAGCTAAAGCGCAATGTTGTTCTTGAAGCGTTCGCGGGTAAGGTCCGGGAGATCTACGGCGAATAATTGGGTTGGCTTTCTTTAACCGTACGCTGATATGTGGGACGATTAGCACAAGCTAATCGTCCCACATATCGTTATCTCACGGTTGAACAATCAGACGCTGATGAATTCCAGAATGAACCTTTGGCCATCCCGCAAGAATCGATCCTTTATATCGAACATCCAAAGGAGTCCCATCAATCCGAGTGATGTTGACTCCGGTTTCCTGACAGATTAAGAGCGCAGCAGCTATGTCCCACGGAGACACCCAAAGGTGAACAAAGGCACCTGCACGAGAGGACGCCACTTCAACCAGTTCCAAGGCTGCAGAACCATAGCGCCTATGCCCACGCGATTCTCGTAAAATTTCTTCGAGCCGCGGAAGAGCACATATTTCTTTAAGATCTGTAATGATAACTACGTCTGTGTAGTCTCGATCGTCTTGGACCTCAGAAATGGCCTCGTCGTTACAGTAGGCTCCTTCACCTCGAATAGCCGTATATATTTTCGCTCCAGCAACATCTGCTACAACAGCTACCACTGGTATACCGTTTTCACATAGTGCCAATGAGATAGCATAATCTCGATGAGTTTCTATATAATTCATCGTCCCGTCAATCGGATCGAGCACCCAGACCCGCCCCGAAAATGTATCGATCGTATGGCTCTCTTCCCCAAGGAGCGGATAGCCTGTTTTCTCTGTAAGGCGTTCTGCAATATATTCTTCGATTTCTTTATCGACTGCCGTAACCAGATCGTTTCGTGATGTTTTGGTAGAGACAGCAAGCTTCATGCCAGGATTCGATGCAATGTTACTTGCCTCTTTCACAACGTCGATTGCTATGTCACGTAAGTTTCTATGAGTTAGATCGGTATTCATAACCCCTCCTATGTTAATTGCAAACTATCACACGGCAGAATTTCGCTTATCCTCACGCAACATTCGTTCTTCAAAAAATGCGACGATAGACAAGCATACTAATCCAAGGCAAGCCGAGATGATGAGCACAGTGAAGGTTGAGCCCCAACCGTGAAAAACATGCCCAAATAGTGTCAGACCGTCCTTTTGGGGATCTGCGATACGTCCTAATAGAACTTTTGCCATCGAATCGCCGAAGACGTACCCAAATGCTCTAGGAACTGCATTGACCACAACAGTGGCATTTTTCGGTGCGAAACCAATGACACAAATTCCGATCAGAGTGACCGGTCCAAAAATTAAGAAGCCGATAAAGAATAGTGCAGAATAAACCACTACCGGAGTCGTAGCATATGAGTATAGCCAAATGGGGAAAATAACTAACGCAATACCGATGGCTGCGGTAAATGCGCGACGTCCGCCGAGTTTATCGGAGAAATATCCCCAGAGAAGCGAGCCGCATAAGCCACCAATTTCCAACGCGAATGTTGTATTTACAGCTGTGTACTGAGAAAAGCCAAGCTCACTTTGAGTATAGAGAACATTCCAATTATCAATACCAATACGGACCGTATAGGCTGCAACATTAGCAATACATAACAACCATACGGCCGGGTTCTTCACAACATATCGATAGAGAATTTGTCCCTTAGTCATCTCTGTTGACACGGTATCTACATGTGCCCGTGGCTCATCAAAAATCTCTTCTGGGGTGTTCCAGCCTAATTCTGCAGGATCATCTTTTCCATAATAGTAGGCCCAGATTCCGATTGGGATGGCAACAACACCTGGAACGATGAACATTCCCGCAACAGATCCTTCAAAAAAAGTATTAGCTCCCCATACGGCTAAAATTCCTGCGATCATTGCACCTAAGTTGTGAGACGCATTCCACCATCCGATAAAACGTCCGCGCATTTTTCGTGGAGTCCACCGGTTCATTGTTGAGTTCGAGCAAGGGCCTCCTGGCGCTTGAAATAGGCCATTAATTGACCATAGTAAGATCAAAAATCCGTACGGATGACGCATCGTCATAAGTACAAGGCCAATAATGACCGATAAAAGTCCGGCCGCAGTAACTAAGAATCCCAGTGCTTTCTTCGTGTTTTTCCCGTCAAAGTAGAAGCCCAAAAACAGACCGCCAAACCCATACGTTAAAGAGAATGCGAATCCGATTAGCCCTAGCTCTGTCGTTGAGAATCCAGCCTGGCTCATCAATTCCGGTTGAGCTGCTTTAAAGTTTGTGCGAAGAAGATAAAATGCTCCGTATCCGATCACGAGCACAGAATAAACTTTGACAAATTCAGACAGCCACTTTTTCCGTTGCTCGCGCAGAGCAAGTCCTGCTGATTCGCGTCTATTTATGGCAAAGAGAGTACGTTTTTTCATGCGCCTACAACTCCTTTGTTGTATCTTTCTCTTCATTGAGAATGAATGAACATGACATTTACACGTCACGATGTGACACTTAAATAATATTCAAACGATTGAATAGAGTCAATAAGCAAATTCTAATTGTTCAGACATACAGAATTAAGGTTTTACAAATAGGTAAAATGCGCATCTCCGATTGAGCCAATGCGCTATCGTCTCATCAACGACGACGTGTACTGCCCCGAATCACCGCATACCCATCAACGCGATGTTGACACGTTTCAATCTGTGCTTTCGATCTACGCTCAATCACTCGTTTAATAGCGATCTGGGAAATAGAGTGTGCTCTCCGATCAATTGATGTGAGATCGAAAGCGCGAGATTTCGCAATAGACGAATTGTCACAACCTGCAACTGCCACATACTCAGGCACGCGAATTCCAGAACGTACCAATGCCATGACTGCTCCTTGAGCACATTGATCGTTATAGCAAATAAGAGCAACCGGATCGTGTATATCGCGCAACATGTCGCGCCTATCCGGTAGGAGATTCTGGCTCATCAGCTCATGAACTGACTGGTATCCATCATCAACCTGGTTTCCGGCTGCAACCCGTTTAACACCTATGCCCTCTCGGGCGGCAGCAGCATCTAATGCGCTCTTCCTCACTTGTGCCGAAATACCATCAGGACCATCAAGATAAAAAACCTTACGATATCCCTGTTCTTTTAGATGCGCAAGAAGTTCTTCCATGCCCCGTTCATTTGACGATGTCACTAAATCGGTGTTGATCCATGGCGACCATTGCCCAATAACAAGCGAAGGCTCAAGACTTTCCGGTACTTGAGCTAACGAATACGGATTGACAACAATCGTGTCACTAATTCGGAATTGTGCTAAACGCTCAAGAGCCTCTTTATATCCACCAGAAACTCCAACATCCTCAGCAACGATGTGATATCCATACTCGCTTGCAACCTGCTGCATGTGCAACACGTATTCGGAATGAAGCTCTTGGGTCAATTCCGCCACAACACCAATGATCCGCGGATGGTTAGTCCGCAATAACGCGCCAGTGATATCGGGGCGATATCCCAGATCGTTAGCTATAGAACGAACCTGTTCTTTCGTTTCTAACGTTAATCTAGGATCGTCACGTAACGCGAGAGAAACTGTGGATACTGAAATATTCAGATGCTCTGCGATATCCCGCATCGTCACTCGCGATTGTTTCACTACCCCAACCTTCTATTCCAGTTTCCCTCCGGTTGCTCAAGCAGTCTGTCCCTTAGCGCCGCGAAGAACACAGCGCGGCTCAGCATCCCCGGCTACAACATCTTCGTCGATAACAACCCGTTCCACATCATCGCGCGACGGGATGTCGAACATGAGCTCGCGCAACAGGTTTTCCATAATAGAGCGAAGACCGCGTGCTCCGGTGCCTCGGGCGATCGCTTCCTCGGCGATCGCCCGCAACGCGGCCGGCGTCATATCCAGAATCACCCCGTCTAGAGCGAACATTTTTTGGTACTGCTTGAGCAGGGCATTCTTGGGGGTGGTGAGGATTTGTACGAGGTCGTCTACGGTGAGTTCTTCAACGTTGGTGATGATTGGCAGGCGCCCGATGAGTTCGGGGATGATGCCGAATTTGTGGAGATCTTCCGGCGTGACCTCGCGGAAGACTTCTGCTCCGTGATCGGCTTCATGTAGTTTGGCGCCAAACCCGATGCCTCGCCGCCCGGTGCGTGAGGAAACAATATCTTCCATCCCGGCAAACGCCCCGGCAACGATGAACAGCACGTTGGACGTATCGATGTCGATGAATTCTTGTTGCGGGTGTTTGCGCCCGCCCTGCGGAGGCACGGATGCAACGGTTCCTTCGATGATTTTTAGGAGGGCTTGCTGCACGCCTTCGCCCGATACGTCGCGGGTGATGGATGGATTTTCAGATTTGCGGGAGATTTTGTCGATTTCGTCGATGTAGATGATGCCACGTTGGGCGCGTTCGACGTCGTCTCCTGCCGCCTGGATGAGTTTGAGCAGGATGTTTTCTACGTCTTCACCTACGTATCCGGCTTCAGTGAGCGCGGTGGCGTCAGCAATTGCGAATGGAACATCGAGCATTTTGGCGAGCGATTGTGCCAGATAGGTTTTCCCGGTTCCAGTTGGCCCCATCAGGAGGATGTTGGACTTGCCGATTTCAACGTCGTTTGGTGATTGCTTCGCGAGCGATGAGCCTTGTTGTGAGCGGATTCGCTTGTAGTGGTTGTACACTGCCACAGCGAGTGTTCGTTTGGCGCGTTCTTGCCCTACCACGTATTGGTTGAGGAATTCGAAGATCTCGGCGGGTTTTGGTAGCGGTTTTTCATCATGTTTTTGGGCATCGTTGCCAAATTCTTCTTCGATGATTTCATTACAGAGTTCGATACACTCGTTGCAAATGTAGACTCCCGATCCTGTGATGAGCTTGCGCACCTGGCGCTGGCTTTTTTGGCAGAAGGAACACTTGAGGGTGTCTGCCGCGTCGGCCGTGCGTGTCACGGGAAGTCTCCATTCGTTGCAAGTTTTGTTCAGCTTCTATTCCACACCATATTTGGCGCGGTGGGAAGTGTTTGGGTTTTGGGCGTGTATTGGACAACGACGACGGGGCCAAACGTTACGTCCAGCCCCGTCACCTTGGGTTTATGCATGTTGTTCTGTGCTAATCACTGTGCAATTTGTGGGTTTACGGCTTTGCGTGAGGTAAGTACCTGATCGACCAGGCCGTATTCCTTGGCTTGCTGTGCTGTGAGGATCTTGTCACGGGCAATATCCTTCTTGATAAGTTCACGATCACGGCCGCTGTGTGCGGCGAGTGTATCGATCAGCCAGTCGTTCATACGATCGATTTCATCTGCCACGATGGCGATGTCGGAAGCTTGGCCTTGAACGCCTTCCATGGCTGGCTGGTGGATGAGCACCCGCGCGTTTGGCAGCGCGAGGCGGCGGCCTGGTGCGCCAGCAGCAAGAAGGACTGCTGCCGCGGAGGCTGCTTGGCCAAGGCATACTGTCTGGATCTGTGGCTTGATGTATTGCATCGTGTCGTAGATCGCGGTGAGCGCAGTGAAGGATCCACCTGGCGAGTTGATGTACATGGTGATTGGCGATTCTGGATCGATTGATTCCAAGACGAGCAACTGTGCCATGACGTCGTCAGCAGAGGCATCGTCCACCTGAACACCAAGGAACACGATGCGATCTTCAAATAGCTTCGCGTATGGATCTTGGCGCTTGTAGCCGTATGGTGTGCGCTCTTCAAAGTTTGGGAGGATGTAGCGGTTGGATGGCATCATTGGTGCGGTGCCGCCTGGCATCATTGAGCCCATCATCTGATTCGGGTTGATCATGTGCGTGTCCTTCCTCAGTTTTCGCCTAGTTCGGCTGCATTGCGGTCTACTCCGCCGCCGCCAACTACGGATGATGAGTCTTCGATAATGTGATCCACGAAGCCGTATTCGAGTGCTTCGCGTGCGGTGAACCAGTGGTCACGATCGGAGTCAACGAGGATCTGTTCTACGGACTTTCCAGTGTGCTTCGCGTTGAGTTCGGAAAGTTCCTGCTTCATTTGAAGGATGAGATCGGCGTTGATACGGATTTCGGTTGCGGTACCGCCAGCGCCACCGAGTGGCTGGTGCATCAGGACACGGGTGTGTGGGGTGATGTAACGCTTGCCCTTGGCGCCTGCCGTGAGGAGGAACTGCCCCATGGATGCCGCAAGGCCCATGCCCACGGTTGCCACGTCTGGCTTGATGTATTGCATGGTGTCGAAAATTGCCATACCTGCGGTAACGGAGCCGCCTGGCGAGTTGATGTAGAGGTAGATGTCTTTTTCTGGATCCTCAGCGGCAAGCAAGAGCAGCTGGGCGCAGATCATGTTGGCGTTCTCATCCTTGACCTGATCGCCAAGCCAGATGATGCGCTCTTTGAGGAGTCGGTTGTAGATTGAATCGCCGAGTCCGAGGCCGTTGGAGCTGCCTCCGGCGAGCTGTGGCGTGGTAGTCACGTATTCCCCTTCGTTGTGGCGTTTATGCCGTGCTTCTTCATGAGTGGCGTTAGAGGCAGAAAAGTTTTCTTGCATGGCGCTCACACATCCATATATGAGAGTACCGTGCTACCGGTCTTCTTTCCTTGATTGCCCATCACTTTTCGCTCATGGCGTTGGAAGATGAGGGAAGGGCCGCGCGAACGCGGCCCTTCCCCGTGGCACTAATAATCAGTCAGCAAGTGCCATGATGGTCTTGCGGGCCTTGCCAGCCTTTTCGGCGTCGAGTACGCGTGCCTTTTCGGCGTCGTCAGCAGATTCGATGTAGGCAATGACTTCGTCAACCTTGTGAGCGGATGGATCGAATTCGCCAGCTTCAGCAGTAGCTTCAGCCTTCTCCTCTACCTTGTCAGCCTTCTTTTCGGACTTGGCAACAACCTTGACTTTCTTTTCCTGTGCGGAGAAGTCTGGCACGGTTTCGCCTTCTGGAGCTTCGCCGAGGATGTCGGTTACGTCAATGACGGTGCCGTTTTCGTCCTCAACCTTTGCCAAACGCAGAGCTGCGATGAGGCCCTTGTTGCGGGCGATTTCGCCGGCGAATGCGCCGATCTGGTTGGTCTGTGCTGCAGCCTGGATGAACTGGTTTGGATCCATGCCGTACATCTGTGCCTGGGACACGAGGAACTCGATGAGTTCGTCTTGTGCAACGTCAACGTTGAATGCCTTGGCGTATGCGTCAAGGAGAAGCTGGGTGCGGAGTGCTCCTTCAACTTCGCCACGGATTTCTTCGCCGTGAGCGTCGTCTGCTTCCTTGCCTTCGCGTTCGAGGTGGTTCTTCACTTCTTCAGCAACAACGGATTCTGGGAGTGGGAACTGGACGGCTTCGAGCAGCGCGTCAGCAAGCTTCTGGGTGCCTTCTGCCACGGCGTCGTTGCCCTTGTTCTTGCCTGCAGCCTTACGCAGGTCTTCCTTGAGTTCGTCGAGGGTGTCGAATTCGGAAGCGAGCTGAGCGAATTCGTCGTCGGCTTCTGGAAGAACGGATTCCTTGACGGTGTGAACGGTGATCTTGACCTGTGCTTCTTCACCTTCGTGTGCGCCACCCATGAGCTTGGCGGTGAATTCAACTTCGTCGCCAGCCTTTGCGCCGGTGAGGGCTTCGTCCTGACCAGCGAGCATGTTGCCTTCGCCAATCTTGTAGGAGATGCCTGCAACGTCGTCGATTTCTTCGCCGTCGATCGTGGCAACCATATCGATGGTCACGTGATCGCCCTTGGCTGCTGCACGCTCAACAGTGTTGAGTGTTGCGAAACGTTCGCGGAGGGCGTCGAGTTCTGCGTCAACGTCAGCGTCAGAAACCTCAACGGACGCAACCTTCACGGTGAGCGTGGCTGGGTCTGCGAGGATGATTTCTGGGCGTACATCAACTTCAACGGTGAACTTGAGGGCGGTGGTGTCACCCTTGCCCTTCATTTCTGGGACTTCGTCGATAGCGATTTCTGGGCGGGACATTGGGAACACGTCAGCTTCGGCAACGGCCTGCTGGTAGTACTTGTCCATACCATCGTTGATGGCCTGTTCAATGATGTAGCCCTTGCCGATCTTGGCTTCGAGGATGCGGCGTGGCGCGTGACCTGGGCGGAAGCCTGGAATGTTGACCTGCTTTGCGAGGGTCTTGGCGGCCTTCTCGTATTCTGGGGCAAATTCTTCAGCCGTTACTTCGACGGCAAGCTTGACGCGGGTCTCGCTGAGGTACTCAACGGAATTCTTCACTGGGATTTCTCCACTCACGTTTGTCGGGGGCCGAAGCCCATTGGGTTCGCCGCGGTGGCGAACGTCTGATCGAGGCGCGAGGCTTTCATTTCCAGCCTTTAACGTAACGACGCCGGAGGGGCACGTTGCGTTTGCGCATACCGTTCCATGATAAAACATTCCGAGGTTTTATAGTGAGTTCGCACGCATGAATGTAGACACAGAATATGAATGGAGCCAATGATCCTTCATCTCCTTTAGGAGTGACCGAAAGATGGTGCCCCTATCTACACAACCAGTCGATTAACTAGGGACTAGCTTTCCTATATATAAGGAATAAGAATCTACGCACAAACATTAATAAAAACCTCTTTAGGGTAACTCATTGCTATTTATGAGAGAGCGAAGACGCAGAAGAGACCGTGAGAGTCTCAGCAATATATTATTCATTTCCCTGAAAGGATCTGGTAAGAAGATTCCTTACATCTTACCTTTCAGATCTTTCAGCAGTTCCTCAACAACTTTCCCACCAGACCACCAGTGAGTGATTTTAGAGTATGCGCCCGCTCTATGAGCGATAGGAAAATCAGAAGAATCTCAGGCGTAGCCACTAGTTCTAGCTATGGCACAAGCAAGAGAAAGTGTCCCCTACCGGACACATGGCGCGAAACATCCACACCCAAAAACAGCCACCCCACCCGAAAACACCAGACCAAAACATAAAAAGTCCCCCGACATATGTGCGCATATGTCGGGGGACTTCACATGGTCGGGATAGCGGGATTTGAACCCACGACCTTCCGCTCCCAAAGCGGACGCGCTACCAACCTGCGCTATATCCCGTCTGCTCTAAAAACTTTAGACAAGTTTTTTCAAAAAACCTAATCAGATTCATTTTTGAGGCTCGGATCACGTTGAAGCGGGATTTTTTGCATCCCTAGAATGGAACCTGCTATTATTACGGAGTCGGTTTAGGCCGGCAAAGCGAGTGTAGCTTAATGGTAAAGCCTCTGCCTTCCAAGCAGATGACGCGAGTTCGATTCTCGTCACTCGCTCTTTTCATACCCTTTCACTTATCTCCTGAAGAATTCCCGCGAGACCACTCCGCTTGTTTGCGAGTTCACACATTTTACACGGCACCCCAACACCCGGACTTTTCCTTAACTTCTCAAGGCTTCTGCCGTGATCAGTCAACTTAACATTGTGAGACACCCCTTGAAGAACTTCAAGAAGAGTGCCGCGCTAAGAAGGGCGAACTCGCCAAGACCGGCGTTACCGTTGGCGCACTTGCAGGCGTTGCGGCCCTCGCAACCCTTGGCGGTGCAGCAGCTCTCCGCCGCCGCAACCACTGACAACCGGCAGCTCTCATTTCTTCTCGTACTAGAAGAAAACGTCTAACCCGCACGTAAACTAGAGCATGTTTGAGGCCCGCAGGATTTCCTGCGGGCCTCATCAACACCACGAAAGATCAAGCAGTATCAGCGTGATTCCTTGAATTCAACATGTTTGCGCACAACCGGATCATACTTCTTAAGCACCATACGATCTGGGGTGTTGCGGCGGTTTTTCTTGGTCACATAGGTGTAACCAGTACCCGCTGTTGAGACGAGCTTGATAATCGGACGGACGTCAGCTGCCTTAGCCATTTTTACCTCACAATTCTCCGCGTCGCTTTAAATCAGCAACAACAGATTCGATCCCCTTAGAATCGATAGTCTTGATACCCTTCGCAGAAACAGTCAAGGAGATTGTCCGCTTCAACGATGGAACATAATACTTCTTGGTTTGCAGATTTGGATTAAAACGGCGGCTAGTGCGCTTATGTGAATGCGAAACCGTTTTACCAAACTGCGGCTTACGGCCGGTAACCTGGCAGTATGTGGCCATTATCCTTGCCTTCCCTTAAATTTCGGGTTCAATTTATTGATGACGTACACGCGGCCATGCCGGCGAACCACTTTAGAACCTGGCTGATTTTTCAGACTTTTTAACGATGCACGGACTTTCATTATTCCGGTCCCCTTTCACCAGGACGACTTGGTGATGCCTGGCAAAAGGCCTTCGTGGGCCATCTTGCGGAAACGCACGCGGGAAAGCCCGAATTTTCCAACAAAACCACGCGGGCGGCCATCAACCACGTCACGGTTACGCAACCGTGTTGGGGATGCGTTTCGCGGTAGGGCATGCAATTTCGCCATCGCAGCCTCGCGTTCTTCCGCGGACAAATTTACGTCCACAGACGCCTTTTTAAGTTCTGCTCGGCGCTCCGCATACTTTGCTACAGTTTCACGCCGGCGCTGATCGGCTACGATCTTGGATCGCTTTGCCATCTACATCACCTCTTGAGAATTGTTCTCACATATTTACTCTGCAATAATAGAGAATAGTTCTCATTAATACAACTGCTGTCCACCGAAAGGGCGATATGAACACGCACACTCTTCACGTGATTTCCTGTACCGATCCCCTGCTCACCGATGTCCTTGGGCTCGCGTTAAACACCGATCCTTCCGCTACGTGGCACGCACGTATTGAGATTAACGACGACGAAGCTGACCACATCGGCATTCTCTCCATCACATCCGCTACCGGCGATCGCTTCACCACAAACCTGAATGGAAGTTGCATCACCTGTGCTGTGCGAGCCGGCATGATCGAATTCCTAGAGGGCGCCACAAGTAACGATCACTACTTCTTCCTTCCCGCAGGAATCGAATTAGCACACCTCTGCCCCGGTTTAGCTAATGAGCTACACGCTATCAACATGCAACTCGGAACAGTCATGCACGCTATTGATTCAACTAACGCCACCACCGAACTTCTCACCCATATTCCAGTGGCTGAACACGAAGCAGGACTGACTCCAGATGACGAACGGTGCCTTGCCGAAATCCATGCCCTTAACTTAGGATATGCAGATCTTATCCTCCTAACCGGCGGACATGATACTCAAGGTGGCGAACTGGTAGAGCATCTGCGGGCACACGATACCCTCATGGCCGATCCATTCGAAGATAACATCCTTGCCATCACGCAAGGAATTACACACGATCCACACGCAGCACTCGAACGCATCCACCCCGCCACCGTGCAAGCTTGGGGTGGCCCAGATGGCCACGGAACGTGGACTCTTGACCTCACTTCGGAACGCGCATTCCATCCAGAGCGCCTGTTCGATTTCGCAGAAAGCCTTGGAAGCCATGGCGTGTGTGCACGTGGTTGCTTCTGGCTAGCCTCCCGCCCGTCCACTATTTGCTCTTGGGATGCTTTAGGTGGCCAAGTTGCGATTTCATCCGCAGGAGAATGGGACGCCTCAGAAGCCCACACTCATATCATTATTGTGGGAATTGGCGATTCGTCAGTCACAGACGCAATCGAAGCAGGCTTCATGAGTGCGCTTGCAACGCAAGAAGAAATGCTCTTCTCAGAAGTAGAAGACGGGCTCGATCAGTGGCTCGGTTCCCAAACACCTAACTACTAAACCTGGAGCAACACAATCATCACAGTGAATCCTCCAATGAGCGCTGTGTGAAGTTTCCAGTTAAACATCATCGATGCCACAAACTCCCGCAAAAACGCGGTAGGAATATAGTACATCGCGGTTGGGGCGCCAAAAACATTCCAATCAAGCCCCAACCTGCGCGCAAAACCACCCGCACGCAACGCATGATAATTGCTGGTTACCACAGCGACCTTCTGCCCATCCCCTAACTCGGATTCGATAAAGGCTAAGCTGAAGCAAAGATTCTGCTGCGTCGTCGTCGATTTATCTTCCTTCAACAAACGAAACTCGCCCGGCGCAACGCTCTCCACATACCGTGCCATCGCCTCCGCTTCAGAAACCACTTCATCAGGCCCCTGCCCGCCAGAACACACAATCGTTCCCGCACCCGCAGACCGCGCAACCGCAATCCCACGATCCAAACGCGACGCAAGCAGTGGACTCACACGCTCCCCAATCAGACCGGCGCCCAAAACCACGGACACATACCACACTGTCACGATGATAATTGGGGCTGATTACTCCACTGGAACATGTTCCAGACCACCAAGCCATACCCAGCAAACACAGCCAACCCAGCAAATAACGGCAACGAATGCGAAACTGAAACCCCTCACGCTTCATCACATAATAACCATTCACAACAAGCGCAAAACTCACCAAAAAAACGAGAAAAATACTCGCCGCCACACCGCCAAAACCCAGAACTACCCCCAGCATGCGAACTCATGTTATAAAGCAAAGCCGTGCCATACAACCACATCATCACCAAACCAAGAAGAAGAATTTTGCCTGTATTGCGCTGGCGGCGATCATGTCAAATACGAAACACACCCCACCCGAAGATCAGCGTACCAGCCGACACCAACACCATCGGTATCAGATTTTCTTCTATCCAGACTCCTCTTCCCCACATACTTAGTCAATCTTTTCACAATGGCGTAATGCGTGAACAAAATGGTGGGGCCGCGTCGGGAAGAGCGCGGCCCCACTGTGGTGGCTATAAGGTGGTGTGAATTCGCAGCCGTCACAACTGCCGACGCCACCAAAACCCATTCCCCACATTGTTTGAATGCAGGGAACAATATTATTTGCTATCACAGAACACTATACTAGATCCCCCGCGCTTCATGCAGGACCAAAGAACTGATATTAAAATGAGGACACACACGAAAGGACCACCAATGAAACCTATACGCTACAAGCTCGATTACGATTGGGTGTGGTCACACAACTCACTCGGCACACGCACATTACGCTTAATCATCAAAGATGATGATCCAGCAAAACTTCGCACCGCAGTCACCTCCTACATCCGCTCCCTTCCAACAGACGCCAACGGAATCGCTGGCCGAGGCGGATGGGCTATCTACCCAAACGTGAACGAATCAACGCCGAACGCGATCGTCATCGATATAGTTTCTGGAGGCGAAGACGTAGCCGACGGAATCGAAGACGGCGCCGACTACGCCTACAACCACCTACGCAAAACTGCCGGAATCACACTCGAATGGCGCCAGCTCGAAGACTGACGCCATTTCACAACCTAATCGTTACGGCGCACCCGCTCATACACAACCTGGTACTGAATCGGAATGGTAACCGCAACCGAAAGCGCAGTCAGGACAAGCCCGGATAAAATCATCACACCCATCACATTCAAATTCGACCAATTATTCAACACCGGATTCGCCAACGCAGGAAGCAACGAAAGCGCAACCAAAATCGCCGAAACTGCAACCAAAGGTAACAACACCTGAATAAAACGAGCCCGAATCAACGTAGTAACCGGCGTTCCCACATGCACTAACGTACGCGCCTCCCCAGCACGATCAAACACATCCGACGATTGGTGGATCAACGTTGATACCGCGCCAATAATCAACGCGAAAGCAAACGCAATCATCACACCTTGCCGAATATCATGCGCGATCATTTCCTGAATACTCGCCCCAGTGCTATCGACGTCCTGACTCAAAGTCACAAACGATAGGGTTGAAGCCAACGTCGCCACCACACCCATCAACGCGATCGCACTAATATTGCGCCACGCCCCGCGCGAATCAGACACAACACGACGGATCCCCACCAAAAGAGCAGGAGAAGACGTGAGAACCAACGGACGCATCGTCAACTGAATCAACAACGGACCCGCAAACGAAATCCCGCCAATAAAAAGCAAGAACGTAACGCCAATCGAAATAATCTGACCAACTGCAACCTGGCTAGGCGAAAAGAGTGACGTCATATACAACACCCCCACCAGAGTCGCTGCCAAAACAGCCATCCGCCACATCTTTACACTCGGTGGAATAATGCGATGTGCAACCCCCAAAGGCGAAATAGACACACGTTGCAAACCAATAACGGTAGAAAGCGCAGCAATCACCGCCATAAGGAAGAAAGTCGCACACAATGCCCACCAAGGCAACAACATCTGAGACGGATTAATCGGTAACGTCCCAAACGTCAACATCTTCCACGCAGGAAGCGAACCAAAATACGCCACAAGACCAATCACAAAACCAAGCGACGCCTGCAAAACACTCTCAAGAACCGACATGCCTAGCACTTGACGAGAGCTCATACCAATCAGACGCAACGACGCCAAACGCCTCTCACGGCCACCAGCGCCCAAACGCGCAGCGGCACCGCCCAACGATAACAACGGAACCGTAAGCAAAGCAAGCGCCACAACCGCCAACGCAAAATACGACTGCCCCAGGCCATCATTCAAAATACCTTCACCAAAACGCGAAGCCACAGCCGCATTCACCGCATCAGTATTGTGCCAGAACATGTAAACGCCACCCAACGTTGTGAGCGTGAGCCACGACGAAAAAGAAAAAGCCACAACCGCCAACACGTCCAACACACCAGTGCCAGACCGCGCACGAAGCCGGGCTCGGGTAAGCATACCCGCTAAACCGAACGTATTCATCGCGTAACCGCCCCATCATAGTGAATCAACCCGTCACGAATTTCAATCAAACGCTCACACCACGATGCAACTTTTGTATCATGCGTAATAACAACAAGCGTGGTGCCATTCATCTTCGCGGTAGCAGTAAGTAGCTGCATCACTTCGTGGCCTGTAGCCTGATCCAACGCCCCCGTGGGCTCATCTGCAAACAAAACGGCAGGATCATGCACCAGCGCACGCGCAATCGCAACACGTTGGGCCTGACCGCCAGACATTTCACCCGGCCGTTTATTCGCTTGGCTACGAACGCCTAGCCGCTCCAACC
This sequence comes from Arcanobacterium haemolyticum DSM 20595, assembly GCF_000092365.1. NCBI lineage: Bacteria > Bacillati > Actinomycetota > Actinomycetes > Actinomycetales > Actinomycetaceae > Arcanobacterium > Arcanobacterium haemolyticum. The sequence goes on along the minus strand of NC_014218.1, from coordinate 613,113 downwards.
AACTATCTGCTGTTTTCATTGCTTTACGGCGCGAAATACCCGTAAGAAGTAACGGGAACGCCACATTTTCTCGGGCAGTTAGCTCCGGAACCAGCTGGCCATCTTGAAATACGAAACCCAGCACGCGGCGGCGCAACTCCGATCGCTTGGCATCATTTAGGCCAGACACGGCAATAGAACCGATCGTTACCTGCCCCTCATCCGGGGTAAGAATTCCTGAAAGTACATGGAGAAGCGTAGATTTGCCCGAACCCGATGGGCCCATAATCGCCACATGTTCACCATGTGCAATATCAATATCAACACCAGCAAGTGCGTTGACGTCACCATAAGTCTTGTGTAAACCGCGTCCGCGGAGATTCATTTCGTTCATAGTGTTTATTCTGCCCGCCATGCACCGCCATGCACCATGGTGCTACCTCTCTAGTTTTCGGTAGAGCTAAGTCTACCTTTATCCCTCCTTTTCCGAGGCCTCCCTCCTTACCAGCACCTTTCTATCTTCCAGGCGGCGCCCGATCGGCGGCTGGGAGAACAGGAGGGCGATATAGGGCGCTGCTGTGTTCCTGGTCGCCGATCCAGCCCCGGATACCCCAGATACCTCCTGATCCAGCCCCGGATACTCCAGATACCTCCTGGCCCAGCCCCACCGCGAAGTAGAGCACCCCTCCACTCGCCTCATCTTCCCCGTACGATAGATTCCATGTGGTTATCCAAGAAGCACAGGCAACGTCCTGTGGCAGAAGAAATCGCCAAACTGACTGAATCCCGCCGGGAGATCGTTGCGGCGTTTGAGATCGAGCGCCGCCGCATCGAACGTGATCTGCACGATGGCGCCCAACAGTACATTGTGGCTACCGGGATGGCTTTGGGAGAGATGGAGCTGGTGGTAGCAATGGCAGATCTGCCGGCAGAGTTGGCAGATCTGCCAGCGATTATTTCGCGCGCCCAGTCCGCCAATGAACGGGGCTTGGCGTCCTTGCGTGAAACGGTAAACAATGTTCATCCGAAAATTCTTTCGGATATGGGGCTGGAATCTGCGGTTCGTGATGCGGCGGAGCGCAGTGAGGTAAACGTGCGAGTGAATGTGCCGCACCCGCTGCCACAGTTGCCGGAGGGTGTGGTGGCTGCGGCCTATTTTTTGGTGGCTGAAGCGTTGACGAATACGGCGAAATATGCGCCTCATGCTTCCGCGAGCGTGATGTTAGCTGCCGATACTGATCTGCTGGTGTCCATTGTGGATACGGGGCCAGGTGGAGCGGTCGTTAAGCCGGGGCACGGGTTGGGTGGGATGCGCGAGCGGTTGGCTGCTTTTGGAGGCAGTTTAGATGTGCGATCGCCGGCGGGCGGGCCTACGGTTGTGCAGGGTAAGATTCCGCTGTTGTTGCGGACGGGTGAATCGTCTGTGGTTTTGGATGATGTTAAGGAGTGAGGGTATGAAAATTTTTATTGCCGACGACGCTGCTCTCATGCGCGAAGGCCTTTCTGGGATTTTGCAACGGGTTGGATTTGAGATTGTGGGCCATGCGGAAAATGCACCTGATTTAGTGGCTGGGGTTCGTAGGATTTTCAACGATGGTGGTGTGATCGATGTTGTTCTTACCGATGTTCGGATGCCTCCTACTTTGACCGATGATGGATTGCGTGCGGCAGCTGAACTTCGGCATGATTTCCCGGATTTGGCTGTGTTGCTGTTGTCTCAGTATGTTGCTCCGGCGTATGCGACTGCGTTGTTTAGTTCGGATGATGGCTTGGCGCGTGGTGGTATTGGGTATTTGTTGAAGGAACGGGTATCGAAGATTACGGATTTTGTTGCATCGTTGACTATGGTTGCCGGCGGTGGCGTAGTGGTTGATCCTGATGTTGCGGCGGGGCTAGTTCGGGGGCGTTCTACAGCGTTGGCTGGTTTGACTCCGCGTGAACGTGAAGTGTTGGAGTTGATGGCGCGTGGCTTGTCTAATTCGCAGATTCAAGAGGTCCTCTTTTTGTCTGCGGCGGCTGTATCGAAGCATGTAGCGAATGTGTTTACGAAGCTGGATCTTCCTCCGGGGGAAGATAATCGCCGTGTTCGAGCAGTGTTGACGTATTTGACTGAGGTTGGCGAACGTCCGTAAATGTATTTGTGTAATAACCCTTTGCGTCAGATGTGACGTAGAGAGAAAAACGTTGTATAGTGAAGTGGTTGCTTCGCAATATGCGGGTGTAGTTCATCGGTAGAATGGCAGCTTCCCAAGCTGCAGAGGCGGGTTCGATTCCCGTCACCCGCTCCACTATGACGTCGAAAATGATAAGTGCCCTTTTGCGTTAGCGAGTATCGCTTAGGAGGGTGTGAAAAATCGCTTGCGTTAGCGAGTGTATAGCGCGTTAGCTCTGACCTGCGGAAACGCTTCCGATTCACTATGTTTTCTATCTGTTGCAGTTTTAAACAACTAAGAATCCTGTTGATGCTTGTGCATCAGCACTTTGAATAAAGGGCGTTACTCCTTTTCTATCAGCAGCAAGTGTTCGGTACCGCAATTGAGTATTTACCCTGATTTGCTTACCGTGCACTCATGAAGAACCTCGTATTCCTTGGTCAACCATCTCTAATACGGGGGCGAGATCCAGTAATCTTGCTGATAAATCAATAAGTAGGGCACTCACGTATCATCGTGTCACACTGATATTCGTCAGAGTAGATCGCCCCCTAACGAACATCAGTGTTTTCCTTTACTACGGCACCGCTAAACTTCATTTGTACAAGCAGAGAGCACTCACGAGAGAATGCCGTTTCCACGAGAGTGTTCTGCGCAAGCGGAGAGAGCTAAGGAGTGTCTCGTGAATTTTTCGCCGTATTCCTGGAGATTAGGAATGACAAGTCTGGTTCTGAGTATGGGGCTCACAATGTTCCCATTACCCGTAACAACCGATTCTGCTAACGGATTCACCCCTCACGAGTTAGCAATCACCGCCCTTTTGCCGACGTGGAAGCCCGTGAAGTGCTTTTTATTCCCAAATCTGTCAGAATGTAAGAGTGCCCATAAGTAAGACAAACTGGCGCGTCCGGCAAACAGTACAAGCTCTCCCGTCAGATGCATTTCCATTACACCTGTTAGGCAATTTCACGTATCCGCTTATTGCCGTAATATTCGTGTTTGCAGAAGGATTAATCAATCCCTCAGTTACTGCTTTTGATCGTCCACAATTGTGGATTATTCTCACCTTTGGAACACTCCTCGCGACAAGCGCGTGGACACCCGTCGCGCAGATTCTGTACATGATCTGCTTCGCAGCAACTTCTTACTGGCCTGCTACCGCAGACCTCACGTTTCCTGTACTTGGGGTCTACATTATCTGCATCGCTTGGATTATTCGAGGCTGGATGATTCCAGCTTTCGCTACGCTAGCCGCCGTTGGGATACTACTCGTCAACTCCAGTTCCCGTATGAGTTCCCAGATCATCAGCACACTAGTGATGTTTACGCTGATCTCTTCAACAGGTTTGGTGCTGCGGTCTCTGGTTCGCAAAATACACACGTCTGCTCAACAACTCCGCGCAGCCCAGGAAGCCAGCACCGCAATTCGTGCGGATCTTGCCACACAACTTCATGACACCATCGCAAAAGATCTGGCTCGAATCTCGATTACCACACAAAATATCGCACTCAACCATCCCGATCTCGCCAACGAGCTCGTTCCCCTAGCAGACATAGTGCAAAACATGGCCCGTCGAATTCGCCCTATCATCTTGGATCTTGATGTTCTGGCAAACCGACATAGCCTAGATCGGTCCATTGCGATGTCGGCACAGATGCTCACCACTCGTTCCATCACACTAAGCACTGATAGTGAGGCAAACCTCGATGCCAAGCTCGATCGAGAAACCACCACTCTAGCCTCGCTCTTCGTGCGCGAATCTGCTACAAATGCGCTCAAGTACGCGCCGTCCGCAAGCAATGTTGATCTCATTATCGAGTTAGCCCCAGAGATTCTTAGCCTCACTATGCGAAACGATGTTGCTGCTTTACCTCAAGCAGGGTCAATAACAGGCGGTTTCGGACTTTCTAACCTTCGACAACGCATCGAAGCCAGCGGCGGGAGCCTTACGTTCGTTCATAACGACAACGAATGGGTCATCATCGCCTCAATCCCCTATTCGAGATGAGAAACCAATGACTGAATCACTCCGAATCGTGATCGCTGACGACGACGCAATCGTCCGTAGTGGCCTTGCTAACCTACTGAACCATCAAGATGGCATCAGCGTTGTAGCAACAGCGGCAAACGGGTCCGAAGCGCTGACGGCGATTTCACGCGCACAGCCCGATGTCGCACTTATCGACGTCGATATGCCCATTCTTGACGGAATCTCCACCGCGAAAATCCTCTCCCAAGAATACCCGCGCATCGCCATCGTCATGCTCACTGCATTCGAACACGAAGAATCCCTTGCCAAATCACTAGCAGCGAACGCACGCGGATTCCTTACAAAAGACATTCCTGCTGCGCAACTTGCCGAACTTATCAAGCAAGCACACGCAGGTATGAATGTCATTAGCCCCCGCCCCACGCAAATACTTGCGGAAGCCTACATAAAAGCCCAAGCGAACCAAGAAAAATACCAAGATTTCATCGACACAATCGAGCACTTGCCACGCTATCTGCGCGCAGTCTTTAACCTCGTCATCAAAGCCAAACCCAACAAAACCATCGCTAAAGAACTCAACATCACCGAAGCAACGACACGCGCCTACATCAGCGAACTCTTCACAGCCACAGGCTTTACCAACCGCGGCGAACTCACCATCACCGCACTCAAAGCTGGATACTAGCAGCACGCCACTGCTAGTAACGCACTAATACTTCTCGGGCGAACAGCCACCTAAGCCATCCGCCCGAAAAGTGATAGTGACGATCAGGAATCAATCCTTTTTCTTCGAATGAATATACCTCCATACTCCAACACATAGGACGATCAAAGCGATAGCTACCATAATAGACACAATGATCGCTAGAGATCCTGAAAACACAGCCGCATTCATGTCAGTTTTCCTTCCTAAATAATCTCGGGTTAGTTATTGGTCGTATATGCAGTTGAGCCATTAACATTCGCCTGCATCCAAGCGGTCCATCCCGCTGGGAATCCCTTAAACGCCACATCAAAATCTGCGGACAGACGGACTTGCGTGTTGCTTATGCGGTCAAACCGAAAGTTACTGAGCGACCCTCCAAAAATGTGATGAAAGTATGACCGGTAACCAGTGATCTTACTACCGATATCGCGAATCGATTGATAATCAAACAAGAACCCCATTCTCACAACAACAAGATTTACATCTGCCGTGCAATTCTTCCAGTAACTTGCATAATTACCACCAGATGAATATTTGCATCCATAAACGCTACGGAATTGTGGTGTCTCGTTAGCGCTATTAGTAATGGATTCCTTCTTGGCTGCTTCTAGGTTAGAGGTAGTCTCTACCGCGATGGAACCATCAGAATACGTTCGTATGACTTCAACAACGTCCCCCAAGTCCTTGCTGGTAGTTGATATGGGCTGCATGCCTGACTTCATTGAATCCAGCAACTGACCAGATTCATACTTCTCAACGAGTGCCCGTGCAATAGAGTCATTAACGCCGTAGTCGACAAACTCGTCGATTATAGATTGCCTTTCAAAATCTGTGAGAATGATACCCTTATCCGCCGCCACAGCAGGTTTATTATCTCCTAGAGTATGACTAACTCGGTAAGCATTCAGATTTGTAGATCCTTCAACTGCCAAAGCTGGGCCTGCTGTCGTAGCGGCAAGCATCCCAGCGGTAGCTAATCCAGTGCCCACATAAGCGAAAATTCTCCTCGTTTCCATATTTATCACTCCCTTGTGACTTGAATATCTGTGACCACCGTTTCCCTTATACGGTACCGCGCACATCGAAAACGTGCTATTAGTAAAACACTGCACCAGCTTTGCGTAACACTGATTGTTGTCAGGGTATTCATGTCGAACTTGCGAAAACATCGGCAACAACTGCCTTGCAAGCTAGCGTTTTCACCCCTAGAGCCAGATCGTCACTTCCTCGCCAACTCGGAACACGAACCGGATCGTATCCTCGGTGACGATGGCGTGGTCGATGAGTGCGCTCCACTGCGCGGGCTGAAAATCTCTCACAGGTTCGCCCGCCAGATCATTCAGGGTTGTGGTGATGGCGGCGTGCTTGGCAGCGTTCGCCATCGCAATCGGACTATAGCCAACCAGCCCGTCAAAGCCCAGCCCTGGAATATGGAGCACGTCGCGGGCGGCCAGGGTGACGTTTTCAAATCGCCCGGTTGGTTCGTCCCACGTACGCTGATACTCGTAATAGAGTCGCCCGGCCTCATCCCTTCCCACGGTCATGCGGTTCGGCATGAGCGGATACAAGCCAATCACTTCATCTTTACCGTTGCGCAGCACTTGGGCGAACGCATTACCCCAAAGAAGCAAATGCGTCATCAGAGTTTCCCTAAAGACAAAGGATGTCATTTCAGGGTTCGGCTCATCATGAAGAAGCCGATACAACGGATGATCGAGCGCCTTCACCTTCGCACCATCAGCACTCTGCTGATAGACTTGTAACGGCAGCCCAGCAATCGCCTCGGCGAGGATACGCACGCACGAGTAGACGGCGGTCATTTGCATCGCAGAGCGCTCCGTTACCGGACGACCCGATGAGGTCGCTCCGAAAAAGAACGAGTACCCACCACCCGTCAGGGCATGGTGGTCAGCCTTACGAGCGGAATCGCCACGCAGCCAGGAAAGAAACCCCATTGAAATCCCCCTCAAGAATCAGGAAAATGAATCCATGACGCGAAATAGTTGGAAAACCGCACTCAAAGAAGCTCTAGAAAGGGAAGACCCTGATCAGAAGCTCAAAGGCCACTCGATTTTTGCGCGCGTTAACAACGAGTCCAGCCCGAGTCTTGAGATCGTTCCTGACCCCGCGAAGCCAAATGAACTTCGGTTGCTATTAACGCACTATCGCCCAGAAAAACCTAAGGGCGATCATGTTGTCGTGATCGGGATGAATCCCTCGAACGCACGTGCTTTTTCAGGACGGGTCCAAACCGAGAGTGGGTGGGTGCCGGCAACGGACCAGACGACACTTATAGTGGGAGGGTGGCTCCACAACACCGAGCTGGACAACACGCAGCGTCTTACGATGATGAACCTTGTACCCATTATCGACAAGAATAGCGATGCAGTTCAGCAACGCATCAATGACTGGACAGGACCAAATCTCGAACAGATTTTCAAAGAAACCCTTGAAACAATCCTAGAGTCCTCAAAAACCTCATCACAGAATGTCCGAATCATTTGCGCCTGGGGATCTTCAGCCAAACACGCATGGGTAAAACAAGGCGAGAAATGGTTCACGGATTTTATTAAGTGTTCGCGCAATCACCACATTACTGATGGCATCCTCGTCTGTCGTCTCAAGTTCAAGAAAAAGACTGACACTGAACCTGCGTATCCTCCGCATCCCATAGGCAGCTGGGGACTGAATGATGGCAACGATCTCATACCCTTCCCCTAGGCAGCTTGAGACTGGATGATAATGGCAACGATCTCACGTGCGTGCCTGTATAACCAAATTCAGATAAGCAATAGTCCGCGCTCGTCGTAGACGGAACCGGCGTGGTGGTCACTGCCGTTTCGGATGGCGCGGTCGAGCGCCATAATGGTGGCCACCACGCCGTCGATCTTCTCGGTGCTCTTTTGTTTGTCGGGTTTGATATTGCCTGCCGGGTCAGTTCGCACGTGAATGTTGTCGACCATCCATGACAGGACTGGATGCCCGCCATGAGCCAGGTGACCTTCGAGTGCGAGCTTCATCAGCTCCTTCGACGGTGGGCTCATATCCTTAAACCCCTGCCCGAACGGAACGACGGTGAAACCGAGCGCTTCGAGGTTTTGGCTCATTTGCACAGCACCCCACCGGTCGAAAGAAATCTCCCTGATATCGAAGCGTTCGCCTAGCTGTTCAATGAAGGCTTCGATCGCGCCGTAGTGGACGACGTTGCCTTCCGTGGTTTGCAGAAACCCTTGCTGCTCCCACAGGTCGTAGGGCACGTGGTCACGGTTAACGCGCAGTTTGAGGTTGTCTTCGGGTATCCAGAACCACGGTGCAATCACATAGGGCTCGTCGCCGGTTTGCGGTGGGAAGACGAGCACGAACGCCGTGATATCCGTCGTTGACGCAAGATCCAGCCCGCCGTAACACACGCGGCCCTCAAGGTCGGACAGGTCAACAGGTGCGTTGTTAGCGTTCCAGACGTGCATGGGCATCCACCGCACGCTTTGTTTGACCCATTGGTTGAGGCGTAGTTGTCGGAAGGTGTTTTCTTCGGCAGGGTTTTGCTTCGCCGAGTTGCAGGCGACCTGCACCTTCTCGACAGGGATAGTCACCCCGAGACTCGGATTTGCCTTATGCCACACGGCCTCGTCAGTCCAGTCATCCTCACGGCCAGCACCGTAAATCACTGGATAGAACGTCGGGTCAATCTTTTTGCCTGCGAGGATGTCTTCGGCTTTCTCATGCTGCTCATAACAAATACTGTGCGTGTCGGTTCCTGCGGTGGTGATAAGGAAGTACAGGGGTTGGGTGCGGGCATCACCGCTGCCTTTGGTCATCACGTCGAACAATGCCCTGTTGGGTTGGGTATGCAGCTCGTCAAAGACGACACCGGAGATGTTGAACCCATGCTTGCTGTATGCCTCCACTGAGAGGACTTGGTAGAAGGAGTTGGTGGGCTTGTAAATAATCCGCTTTTGCGAGGCAAGAATCTTGACACGCTTGGACAGGGCGGGGCTCATGCGCACCATGTCCGCCGCCACCTCGAACACAATGGATGCTTGCTGGCGGTCTGCCGCGCACCCATACACTTCGGCGCGTTCCTCGCCATCGCCACACGTCAGCAGCAGCGCGACCGCAGCGGCGAGCTCACTTTTGCCCATCTTCTTGGGTATCTCGACATAGGCGGTGGTGAATTGGCGGTAGCCGTCTTCTTTGACGGTGCCGAACAAGTCACGGATGATTTGCTCTTGCCAGTCGATGAGCTGGAAGGGCTGTCCTGACCAGCGGCCCTTCGTATGCTTCAAAGCTTGAATGAAGGCGACCGCGAAGTCGGCTTTACGCTTGTCATAGCGTGAACCATCAGCCATGAACCGAGTCGGTGTGTAGGTGTCGAGAGTGCGCATCACACCCTTCAGGCTCCTTCCTGTGCTGGCTAGTTAGTGTGGGCAAGCGCCCAGGCGATGGCGTGGCCGGCGTCTTCGAACAGTTCGTCAGCCTCGGCGACCAGGGTAAGTTCGCATTCAATGAAACTGCGGGCGTCCGGTCCCCAGCCGCCGATGGGCTGCTCGGCGAGCTTGTAGACGCGGGCGTCGTTTCCGATCCGGCCTTTGCCCAGGTGGCGATAGACCGAGGCGAGCACGAAGTCTCCGTAGGCGATCACCGTGCCGTAGCTGTCGGTCGCCATCTGCAGCAGCTCCATCGTGACCTTGTCGTTGTTCATGACCTCGCTCCTTTATTTCTTGTTCGGTCATGTACATACAGCCATAGGTGCGGGTGCTTATCCAGTCATTTTCGCCCTGAATATCAACGACAAAGAGAGATGATCATCCCTGCCGTTCAACATCCTTCACCACATCCAGATACGCGAGCTGTTTACCGTCGCGTAGGCAGGTAATTCCTGCTGCGTCCCCGGTGTGTTCGGCGTAGCGGCGCAGAATAACGCTCGCGTATTTTTCGTCAAGCTCCATCGCATGACAGATGCGGTCGGTTGTCTCGCACGCCATCAATGTCGAACCTGAGCCTGCGAAGGTGTCGAGCACGATCGCGTTGGCCTGGGTGGAGTTCTGAAGCGGATACGCCAACAAGTCCAGTGGCTTGCTGGTTGGGTGGTCAGCGTTGCGGCGGGGCTTGGCGAAGTTCCAGATCGTGGTCTGCTTGCGATCCGCATACCAGCGATGCTTACCGGTCTTGACCCAGCCGTAGAGCACGGGTTCGTGTTGCCATTGGTAGGGAGAGCGTCCGAGGACAAGGGAATCCTTGACCCAGATGCAACATCCCGACAGGTAGAAACCAGCATCTTGAAAAGCGCGGCGGAAGTTCAAGCCTTCAGTGTCAGCGTGGAAGACGTAGGCGCTCGCGCCTTTCTCACACACCGCCGCCATGTTCGTAAACGCCGATAGCAGGAAGTTGTAGAACTTCTCGCGATCCATTTTGTCGTTCTTGATGGACAAGCCCGAGCCTGATTCGAAGGCGACATTGTATGGCGGGTCCGTGAGCACAAGGTTCGCGCGCTTCCCATCCATCAAAGCCTCAACGTCGGTTTGTGAGGTGGCGTCGCCGCACACCAGTCGGTGGCGGCCGACTGCCCAGATATCCCCGCGCTCAACGAAAGCGGCCGCTTCGAGTGCGACGGTGAGGTCGAAATCATCATTGGCCACCTCACCCTCATCCAATGAGCCGATCAACTGCTGGATTTCGGCGTCGTCGAAACCGGTCAGTTCAGCGTCGAAATCACTCGCGTCCAGATCAGCAATCAGCAGGGCGAGTTTGGACTCGTCCCACTCGCCGCTGATCTTGTTCATCGCAACGTTCAGCGCCTTTTCGCGCATTTCGTCAAGCTCGACGACGACGCAGTCCACGGTTTCTTGTCCCACGTGTTTGAGAACGGACAGTCGCTGATGACCAGAGATGACGGTGTTGTCGTTCGCCGCGTTAACCACCACTAGCTCGACGTAGCCGAACTCGCTCAGGGAGCGCTTGAGCTTTTCAAACTCAGCATCGCCAGGCTTGAGTTCCTTACGCGGGTTATATGCGGCAGGCCGAAGATCAGCTATCGGTAGCTGCTTGATTATCATGGACATAGGTGGAGCCTTTCTTGAATAAGAAGTTGGCTGATGCCCCAATCGCCAATAAGTTCGTAGACACGTTTCGTTTCTGCTTCAACCTTCGGGTGGCACGAGCGGCAAAGAACTGCGAGATTATTGCCCCAGCGCTCGCCTCCACATTTGGTTGGGATGATGTGGTGCACAATGAGATTGCGCCTGCTTCCACACCGTCTGCAGATCCCGCGTTTGCGAAGCTTTTGAGAGAGTTGCTGCCAGTGATAGTCATAGGGACCATACGTGCGCATCGCCTGAGGCCTGCCGAGACTTTCTTTCTAAACTCAGGATCTTTGTTCTTTTCAATGAGGTCTTTGCGGCTCTTTTGCCATTCATTTTGACAAGGCACTGAACAAAAGAATTGAGAAGGCACCCGATTTCGGGCATACCTACGCGTTCCCCGCACACCGCATGTGGCGCATTCGTATTCAACCTTCATGTCTTGTAATCGCTTTCTTTAGCGCGTCAACGTGAGCGAACGAGTTTTCCCAATGCAGACCTGTGTGGCCGAAGTGTCCGTAGGTTGAGTACCTTGTAAAACCAGGCTTGCGAAGGTTCAAAGCATCGATGATTCCACCGGGGCGTAGCGGAAACACCTCGGCTGCGGCCTTGGTGAGGATCTGGTCGGAGTATTCGCCTGTGCCGAGCGTGTCGATTTGGAACGCGACTGGATCAGCCTTCCCAATCGCATAACTGATCGCCATCTGGCATTCGGTGGCGAGGCGGGCGTCGACGATCGTGCGGGCGATCAGGCGCGCCAGGTACGCGCCCGTCCGGTCGACCTTGGACGGGTCTTTACCCGAGAACGCGCCACCGCCGCGCGGGCCGAGCCCACCGTAGGTGTCAACCATGAGCTTCCGTCCCGTTAGCCCCGTGTCAGCTTTCGGGCCGCCAACCGTAAACATGTCAGAGGGGTTGATGAGAATCTCGGTGTTGGCACTGATCGGCAGATACGGCTTACGCGCGGGTGCAACGATGAGGGTTTTCACCTCCGCCGCAAGCTCATCCAGATCCTTCGCCGCGTCGTGTTGGATCGATACCACCACGGTCTCAACCGCCACGGGACTACCAGCAGCGTCGTAGCGCACCGACTCACGAATACGCGGACGAACCTTCGAAGTAATCTCACCAGTCACAATAACCCTGTGGCCAGATGCCATCACTTCTACTGCAACGCGTGCGGCTGGGTCCTCGTAGAGAATGTCGTCGAGAATGGTGTCGGCGATTAGGTCGCAGAGCTTATCGGGATGGCCGATACACACGGCCTCAGCAGTCTTCGTAACAGACATACATACTCACTTTCCAAGGAATCGGGACATAGAAAAGTGCCCACCCATCTCGGGCAGGCACACGAAAATCAAAGGGGTGTTAGGAGCGGGCTTGCAGCAGGCGCTCCATCACCTCATCACCTGGAGCCGCCCCCGAATAGTCACTAGTGCAGTTAGCCCGCACAATCTCAAAAATCTCATACCAATACACGTTCGCTTGCTTCTCGAAAGACTGGGACATCGCAACGAAAGGATACGCGATCGCAGCCCCTGTGGTTGGGTGTTTGCCGAGCAGGCCGAACTTGGAGATCGCTTGCTCGCATTGCACATAGCGTGCGAACGCCTGCGCATAGGATTCGATCAAGCGCGGTGTGACGAACTGCGAACACCCACGAGCGTCGAGCCATTGCCATGTTTCCCGGTAGACGAGGTCAGCGCCCAGGGGTTTGCCGTCACGCTGGATGTCAGAGAGGTAGTCCGAGGGTTCGGGCATGGTCTCGCCAGCGAGCACCGCACCATCACCAACATCTGCACCAATGAAGTCAAACGGCTCGTTCAGCGGATCATCAAGCCGCGTGGTTGGGCGGCCTGCGGCGAGCTTCTCGTTCAGCGGCTCTGGTTTCGCTCCTGCTCTGACGCGGCGCCCACCGCGATTGGTTCCATCTTTCGCCACTGAAGTAAGCCTTACTGTTAAAATATGATTTTGAAAATGGTTCGAGAGATTTTGGTAAGTATGCGGACAAATCGTACGTATTCCAATCGCAACGCTGTACGGCTGTGTTTTCTGCTTGCCTCCCTGCTGGGTCTTCTCATGTTTGTAGCGCAGGTTTATTATTCAAAAGGTGGTGTGGTGCGGGGTGCTCCTATCCTGCTAATAGGAAAACCTGTCAATATTCTGCTACTTCCTGCCGCTATTTACCTAGTTGTGTCAGTTTTAGCTTTAATCTTGCTTATCACTACGCTGAAGCAAACAAATAGTGACATTAAAAAGAGACGGGTAAAAGCAATTCTCATGGTTGCGTTCCTAACAGGCACAGCAGCTTTTGCAGGGACTGTCATTAACATGGACAGTTACGGCATAGTTCCTTCTAAGCAAGACGATACCAATTGTCGAGTTATCTATTCGTGGGGAAATAGCTCGATGCATCACAGATTTGGGCGATTCTATACCATGTCGAACAATTTTCATCTTGGCGTCAAAACGCCGTATTCGTGGTCGGCCAAAGGCTCAGGAAAAATACATGACACCGCTTGGGAAGTGCGCTGGGAATCAGGATACGGGACACTCCACACTTATTCGAGTATCGGAATAGACCCTGACACAGATATCCCAGCGCGCTTCACCTGCGACGAGTGAATGTGCTTTAGCCTTTACTTAGACACGTTGCATAGATGTATGCAAGACGATTCGCTTCGCTTTGATCAGGCAAACGATCAGCATGAGCAGCCATAGTGAGCGGACCTCCCAAAACTGGAACTGTGGTTCCAGCCCAACTATCGATTAGATTCCAGAAAGCCTTTTTCAGATTATCTGGTGGGCGAGGATTACTTTTATTGTAACCTGGAATACATTGACAATATGTCCCACGTCACATAAGCTAAAGTAGTGTAGCTAAGGTAGTCCAGCCTTAGAGGGTCTCGGCTACCCCTCTTTCCGACACTCAATCTCGATATCGGCCAAACGAAAGGAATGGACAATGAGTGGATCGTCAAATAGTGTGTCAGCGGAACACGGCAACTCAAAACGGCTTATCGTCGCATTGTTGTTTGTGTCGATTGGATTTCAAGCTCTAGCATTTGCAGTTCCGGGGGATACTTTCAGCTTAACCTTCCGGCTTGTTGGAGTACTGTCACTTGTTGTGGCTATTTCTTTAGGCATGAAGAGTAAGACTGAAAACAAGCCTTTGCTTACTGTTGGGATTGGCGTGGTTACATGTTTGACTGCTATTGCTTTAGTGGCAACACAGACTTACGCTGCTCAAGCTGCAGGGTCGGATAATTATTCTTCTATTAGGTCAGAAACAATCACCTATAAGGAACCAGACTTGAACGCTATTGCGAACACTAACAAGTCGCTGGTTGAACTTAAGGGCGTGGATTTAGAAGAACAAGTCCTCTCTGCCAAAGAATTGAAGTATTCGCCAAAGAGTGGCGCAACCCCTATGTGGTCTGCTGCGCAAGCTTATACTCTTGATTCGAAGAAGATCGTAGCTGTACCACTTGAGTCAGAGCTGTCCCTCGCAAACAAGATTTTGTTTATATGGGAGAACGGTAAACTTGTGACGCAGGAAGTCTATGGTGAAATGCTGTCTGACAACAAGGTTCAGGTTCGTCTGTGGAACGATGGCAAGCTATCGGCAAATAAAACGGTTGTGAATCTCGATACCGGAAGCAAGGGAGGAATTGAGCCGCTAGGCATGAACTGGGGAAAGCTGAACCAGTGTTTGAACAGTATTGGGATTAATTGGGCAGTACTGGCAGTTATCTCAGTTGCATGTGGTTGGGCCTGCGCTTTGACCGCTGGTGCCGGATGCATTTATTGTCTTAGTGCCGCCACGGGTTGGACCGGTGGCAGCATCTCCAGTTGTGTATATCGAGCGTGGGAGTAGATTCATCGCTTCTAATAAAACCGAAGAGGAATTAACTGCAACGATAAGCACGAATGGAGCGCTAGTCAGATAGCTATTGATATATTGCCGACGGTAAACTGGGTTCTCTTGTTGAACTATCGGTTGAGTTCGCGCAATAGTAGCAAAAGCCATCTGCTCACCCTAGTTTGGGCGTTATTTCGCAATGAGATAACGCCCAAACTTTTGTGCCTACCAACGAGGAAAACACCCCCCCCACCGAACAAAGTTGCCCCCAAACCAGGTTTGTATCAAAATGAGAGTGTAAGTAACCACAAGGCTCCTTGGATAATGCCATGCACGTTACTGCTCGAATCGGTTTTGCTGATTCCGTTCGGCCAACGATTCTTGAAGCGTGAGCGTGTCCCATCCGGTTCGACCATTCTCTAGAACCGAACCCTGTTTTTGTTTTATATGTGGTATTTAGCCACTGCTGGGTTTTTAGCACCATCTGATCCATGAGAAAACTCCTCACTCGATTTATTGATATAAAAAACCCAACACCCACACCTCTTCAATAATTAGAAAAGACGTGAATGCTGGGGGCCTAATAAAACCGCTTAAGCCTTTGTGTCGCTACTGAGAGACAACCAAGGCTTCGCAACAAGTAAAACCGCAGGTAGGTTAATACCCTGTTTGATTCAGGAACTTTGCACGCGGTTGGCCCCGCCCGCTGACCTTCCCAACACTTGTAGAGATCGGGAGCCCCAACCCCTCACCACGCTTTCGACGTTGCCCCGTGTCCAACGAACATCATCAAGATGGTTTTGAGAGGTTCCAGATGATCGACGCGGCAGCGGGCAACGTGTGGGCTCGTCAGTAGGTGTAGACCCTGGGTGTTCACCTCCATCGGTCATCGTCCAAGGATGTCTGTCTCGAGTGGCAGGGCTTACACAGCGAGCGAAGGTTATCAAAGTCGTGGGTGCCGCCGTGTTCGAGCGGGAGAACGTGGTGGACTTCCTGCACGGGTGTGTAGCGACCGGCTTCGAGGCAGTCTTCGCAGAGCGGGTGCTGGGCGACGTAGGCAGAGCGGATCTTACGCCACCGTGAGCCGTAGCGGCGGTTGATCTTCGGATCACGCTGATACTTCCGATACCGAGCGTCCTCTGCCTTGGTGTGGGCCTCGCAGTAGCGTTCGTGGGTGAGCTCAGGGCAGGCGGGGTGGGAGCACGGGGAGGCGGGTTTGATTGGCATCGCACTGGCTCCTTTCCCTAGCATGGTGAAGCCCCAAGTTCCCGTGTGGGTTCTTGGGGCTTCTCCTAGTTTTCAACCACTTACATGTTCTCACACCGATATGCGGTTTTCTATCGCATGTTTCGGATACCCGCTAACGCTAGAGCTGTCCATACAAGGCGGTGGCGAACCTGTCGAGGGCCCGGTTCTTGCGCCGATAGACCGTGTCACGCTCGACGTAGAAATGATCGGCTATCATCGACACCTTCTCATCTTGCCTCCCCTCGCTGAGGAAGAAGCCTTCGAGGATGAAGCGGTCGTCTTCAGCGATGACCTCCCACGCAGGCAAGAACCAGTCCATGTACTGGCGAGCCTGTAGGTAGCGAGCCTTGTACGCATCTATTCGCTCAATGCTCGCCACGATCCGATTCTCCGAAGCGTGCAGGTCGCCTGATGGTGGTGTGCCATACGTGGGGATGCTGGGCTCGCTGCATCAGCATAAGCCGCCTTGATCTGCTCGTCGGTACTCTCGATAATCTGTTCCATCACCGCATAATCCTGCAGAGCGGCGATCGCAGCTTTCCTTGTGGCGAGGTATTTCGTCATCACATGCATGAGCTTGTCCTTTCAGTGGTTGTGCGGATTTCGTATACGACCGCGTCAATCAACGCAGCCTGCGTAGCGTCTTTCGCATCAAGAGCTTTCAGGACAGCTTCATCGAGCGTTCCTTCAGAGATCAGGTGCGTGATGGTGACCGGCTCTAACTGGCCTTGCCGATAAAGCCGTGCGTTCGTCTGTTGATAGAGCTCCAGACTCCAGGTCAGTGAGAACCACACCAGCAGATGCCCGCTCGCCTGCAAGTTCAGCCCGTGGCCAGCCGACGCGGGGTGAATCAGTCCGAGGGTTATCTCGCCCTGGTTCCATGCCTCGATATCGGCCGAGGTCTTCAGCTCGCGAGCCTGCGGGAAGCGGGAGACGATGCGTTCGCGGTCGTGAGTGAACCAATAGGCCACGAGCAGTGGATTGCCGTTGGCTGCCTCGACGAGGTCTTCGAGAGCGTCGAGCTTCCGCTCATGAACCGCCGTCCACTGACCATCGCCCGTGTAGATCGCGCCCGATGCCAACTGCAGCAACTTGCCCGACAATGCAGCAGCATTCGCAGCGTCGATTGTCGCCTCACCGAGGTCGAGGACAAGATCAGATTTCAACTGCTCATACATGCGTCGTTCTTTCGGCTCCAGCACCACAGGCATTGTCGTCACCGTCAATTCCGGTAGCTGCAGGTGGTCGGTGGTTCTCATCGACAACGTCATGTCACCAATCGCCGCATAGATCTCATCCTCAGCACCCACACGGGGCTTGTAGCTGAACACCTGCATCCCGTTCCTTTTGTCGGGTACGAACCAACGATCGCGATAACGAGTGATGAACCTGCCCAAACGCTTGCCGCCGTCGATGAGACGGAATTGCGCCCATACATCCATGAGCCCATTCGACGCGGGCGTTCCGGTCAGCCCAACCCAGCGCTTAACGTGCGGCCGCATTTTCACCAATGCCGTGAACCTCTTCGCACGATGGTTCTTGAAAGAGGAGAGTTCGTCGATGATAACCATGTCGAACGGCCAGCTCCCGTTACTTTGTTGAGGAGTCCTGATTCCTGGGATGATGGGCTTGTTGGCTGGATGGCTCCGGCATGATTATTTTCCCCTGTCTATTTAATGATCCGGGGGTGCCACCGGGGCTGGACAGACGCTTTCGTGATTGCTCATCAGGGGCGTGGTCGTTAAAGACCTGTCGTAACGTGGGTGTAAGACGGATGCGTTTGCCTACACGCCAACATGAAACCACCTGTTTCTACCTCGAAGGCGAGGCGCACAATGTCACCGGAAGATTTCGATATGTGGCTTGGTATCGATGTGGGAAAGACCGATCACTGGGCAACTGCTGTCAATATGGCAGGCGAGCTGATCTACTCCCACTCACTACCGAACGACGAGATCAAACTCCGACAAATTTACACTGAGCTCACCGCGCAAGGCCGAGTGCTGGCGGTAGTGGACCAGCCAGCAACCATCGGTGCTTTGGCTGTTGCGGTTGCCCAAGCAATGAATGTTGCCGTGGCGTATTTGCCAGGATTGGCAATGAGGCGGATTGCTGATCTCTACCCGGGCAATGCAAAAACGGATCAACGAGATGCGTTCATCATTGCTCAAGCTGCACGAACGATGCCGCATACACGTCGGACTCTTCGTGCTTTGGACGAAGACGAAGCTGAACTGGGAATGCTCACAGGCTTTGATGACGATCTAGCTCGGCAAATCACCCAGACCCGTAATCGTGTTCGCGGGTTGTATACACAAATCCATCCCGGACTTGAACGCGTGATTGGGCCACGGACCATCCAGCCATTTTGGCCGTGGCCCAAACATGGCCTGTTCCACGTGCGTTAACCAAAGCTGGTAGAGCACGTATTGGTGCTAAGCTCAAGAAAAACGGAGCTAGGCGCTGGCAGGTCTGGGCTAATGAAATCATTGAGGCGCTAGCCACACAGACAGTGACTGTTACCGGCACCAGCGCAGCCGCAGTGGTTATCCCTCACCTAGCTACTACGCTTCACGAGCTCTACAAGCAGCGGTCAGATATCGAGAGCCAGATTGAAGATCTGGTGACCGAGCACCCTCTTTTTCTGGTCCTCACCTCCATGCCCGGAGTTGGGGTGAGGACCGCAGCTGTGCTCATTGCCGAAATGGCGGGCAAAGACTTTGAATCTGCTGCCCACCTCGCCTCCTACGCTGGACTAACACCTCGAACACGACAATCAGGGGCTTCAATCAAGTCCGAGACGGTCTCCCACACCGGCAACAAACGCCTCAAACGGGCTTCCTCTCTGCTTTCGCATCCTTACGGGCAGATCCCGTCTCCCGTCGGTACTACGATAAGAAACGCCTTGCGGGGAAGCACGTTACTTTCATTGTTTGAGGAATTGACGGTAGAGCGTGGTAAAAAAGGTGATTTGTTATTACTAGATTCACAAGCGGGTTTTGTCGTATGCGCAATGAGCGAACCCGAAACAGATGGTGAAGCTGAATTAGGGTTTGGAGCGTCACATTCCTTGAGAATCGCTTCTGAAAGAGCAATCACTGAATTACAACAAATACGATCGTCAATAACGCATGGCTCAACGTGGGCGGACAATGGTGCTTCCACTTCTGGTGAGCTCGATGAGTACCCAAATATGAAGAAATTAGCTTCTCGCCATTTTCAACTTCCAAAACGTGGCGGTGAAACGGTTGAAGTCCCCCTCAATGTCGAGTTTACGGGATCTCCGGTTATTCAATTAAGAGAAAATGGATACGTCCCGCTGGGGAGAATGATTTGGAGCGATACAATTGATATTGGATCAATAATAGTGGCTCAGGCAGTAGTTCCTGGATTAGAGACATTAAATAATTTGATTTTTAATCGCCCGATTCTGCCTCTCGGGAGATTACGATCTGCCTCCAGTATCGACTTTTTACTGAAAAGGAAATAATGAATTCATTTGTCCAGTCTCAAGGGAAACTGCTTAAAGCTCGTCGTCTGATAATTATTGGCTTGATTGCTTCTGTATTTGGCAATTATGTCGTTGAAGCCGGATTCAGTGCTTTCACAGCCTCGGGAACTATAGCTGTCTCTTCCTTAGTTCTTTTGAAAACCATTGAACAAATTATTGTCTTTGCATTTCCACTTTATGCACGGATTGTTGGGAAATTCAGCCCCGATAAAGCGCTTATCACTGTGGACCTCACTGAAGCAGGAATGAGCGCACTGGCATTATGCTTGACGGTTATCAAACCAGAGTTCGCCATAGGCTGCTTATTCCTTTATATGCTGCTTGACGCTCTAGTAGCGCCTGTGAGCGATTTAGCAGATGAGTTTTACGGGGCTGCACTCGCTGAGATTGACGAAAAGGCGGCACTGGCTTTTAATGCAACGTTGTATTCGGCTCTTGCTTTTCTGGGGTTTGTTGTTGGCGGTCCTCTAGGGTCTTTTTTTGCTTCGGTTTCTGTTGAGATTCTACTGCTTACCAACATAATTTTGTCCTTGTGCGGTGCAGGACTACGAGGTTTTGCACGTACTAAGTTTGCGGCTACGCCGATCCTCGAAATTGATGATGAAGAATATCTAGCGACAGGTTCGCGTTTACCCGTGAAAGACTTCGTAAGAGATTTATTTGTTTCTGGTCCGGCATCGCCTCTCCTGTCTCTATTAATTAGAATCGCTAGTGCGATGACTGGCGAGCTCTTTTTGCTGTGGGTGGCAGGAGTATCTGCAGAAAGAAACTCAACTCTAAACGCTTTCTCTGGAATGGCGATAGTACTGGCAGTCTTTGGGTTTGGAGCGATGCTCGGGCCATTAGTGGGGCGTTGGCTGAGGAAAATGAGTTCCGCAAGAATGGTGCTTTTTGCATCGGCCATATTCGCAGGCCTGCTTATTTTACTCTTCGCTTGTTATGAAGCAATCGTTGGTAGCAAATTAGTTTGGGCCCTATCGTTGGTTTTTCTTATCACCGTGCTTAATCGTGCTCGACTCGTTGTTCTTGAAACTTATCGACAAACAGAGTTTAAAGGAACTAGGTTCGTTCGCATTATGAGCTGGTCATACTCTTTCGGTGCCCTCGGAACAATCCTAGGTCTCCAGATTGGATACTGGCTCAAGCTTGCCTCGAATCCGGTTCCATGCCTGTTGGTAGGTGGGGTCCTGTGGATTTTCATCGGAATTATCGTAAATCTACGAATTGGAATTTCGAAAAAGACTTCACAAGGTGTGTTATGTGAATCACAATGATATTGGGTTCGATAATCATTGGGCCGTACACAGTGTACAGTATCCCAATTTAGTGTTTAGGAGCCAATATGGGTAACACAAAGTCTGAAGTGCCTCGGGTTTACTTCCTAGGCGTTTGCCCTGGTTTTCATTTTCTCTGATGTGCTCGCGATGCGCCAGTAGTAGTTCTCAACCTCGACCGGGGTGCGGTAGTTAAGGGCTTGGTGGAGCCGGGTCTGGTTCCACCAGGTCACCCATTCGAAGGTAGCGATCTCGACCTCAAGAACGTCTTTCCATCGATGGTTATTGATCAGCTCGTTCTTATATGAGCTGTTGACGTTCTCGGCTAGTGCGTTGTCGTAGGAATCCCCAACCGTCCCGGTTGATGGAGTGATACCAGCATCTGTGAGCCGATCGTTATACACAATCGACACATACTGCGATCCGTGGTCTGAGTGATGTATCACCCCGGCCGTTTCCTTCGCGCTCGTGATCGCCTGATTCAACGCCTGCAACGGTAATGCCTCGGTCCGCATGGAATCTGATAGTGCCCAGCCCACGATCTTGCGAGAGAACACGTCCGTCACAAACGCCGCATAAACGAACCCTTGAGCGGTTCGAACATAAGTAATGTCCGCGACCCACAGCCGGTTCGGACCAGCGGCGTGAAACTCGCGATGAACCAAACCTGGTCTGGTATCTTCCCTCCGGGCTTTGTGTGTCGTGATCGGGGAACGTCCCTTGCCCTTCCCGGATACTCCTGCCAGACGCATGAGCCTCGCGGTCTGCTCGCGGCCGACCCGCACGCCACGGCGGGAGAGCGCGTGCCACATTTTCCGCACACCGTAGACACCATAGTTCTCCCCATGGATCTGGAGAACCTTGGCAACCAGCTCACGGTCCCAGACGCTCCTAGCGCTCGGCGTACCATATGCGTTACGATAGCCGCGGGAAGTGATGACACTCTCCCTGACGTTGCTCATTTAACGTCGCACAAATGAACACGGGCTGTGAAACGATCACGATACTCGTCAATAAACGCGATCAAATACGGACGTTGGGGGCCTGGTTCTGACGCGAAAAAAGCCGACGCGGCCTTCAACAACTCGTTCGTATCGCGCAGTTCTTGATTCTCCCGGCGCAGCCGAGCATTCTCAGCCACAAGGTCTTCCTCAGCCCGTGTGACCTGACCGGTCTTGCGTGCTTGCTGTAACGCCGGGCAGTGTGCCACGAAACCCCAAGCTTGGGCGCGACTACCTGACACGCGTCTTGAATCGAGAGCCCCTCAGCAAGGATCCGATCCTCCACCAACCAGACAACCCGATCCTTCGCTTCCTGATCAAATTTCATGCGGCTCTCCAGATTTTCCCATCCACTCAAACGGAAGAAAACCTGGGGCACTTCAGAGGTTGAGCAGCCTAGTGAGGGTGCTGCGGCCGGTTTCGGGTGCTTCGGTGAACCGCCCGCCAGATCCGCGACGGCACCTTCCTCAAAGACCTCCTCTGACGGCGTTCGGTATTGAGGTACGACCTAGTTAGGTCGCAGGTCATTCCTCGATCAGCGATCGGAAGAAGGGTGGCAGCGCCCGCGACGTGCTGTTAGGGCTGCTGTGCCTCCAGGGTGATGACCGTGTCGTAGAGACCGAGGATGCGTTGCTGCTCGGGGTGGGATCGAATACCGGTGTAGTGTAGGGAGGCGTCCTCGTAGCGGCGGAACGCGAAGACCGCCTGGTTCATGTGGATGGAGTTGAAGACTCCAAGGTTCACGAGCAGGTTGAAGTCAGCCACTGACAGGCCGGTGACCTTCTTGAACAGGTCTGGCTCAATCTTGGTGATGACGTCGTGGAGCGTGTTCTCACGGAAGTCGGTGAGGTACATGAAGGCGGGGATCCGGGTAGCGAACTTGATGAGTTTTTCCTGGATCTGCTTGCGCTTGGACTTGTACTCCTTCTCTTCCTCGGTGAGTTCCTTCTTCTCCTTCTTGGTCAGGTCGCCACCCTTTTCTTTCTTGGTGGCGGAGACCTTTTCGCTCTTGTTGACGACCGTTTCAAAGATGTCCGAGCCCAGCGCACGAAAGCCCTCAATGTTCATAATGGCTTCCATGGCTGCCTGGTTGTCCATGATCTTGCGCAGAGTCATGTTGTCGACGTTCACCAGGATCGCGGATTCCCACTTCTTGGCCAGCAAGGTGGCTGAGGTACCGGACATGGCGATGTCGAGGATTTCGCCGGCGTTGATCTCCTTCATGTTCGCCCCGTCGTAGGCGAGCACCGGGAGGAATTTCACCAGGTCCGCCACAGCCCGCTCGGGGCTTTCAGCGGTGGGGTTCAGGCCGCTGGCGTAGTCGGCCATCTGTCGTAGTGCCCGGGTGGGAGCGAAGTCGAAAACGAAGGCGACCGGCTTGAGGACCTCCTCCTCGTGCGGGTTGTCACCGTTGGGGTTGGTGATCGCCCACGGGGACTGCACCCGGAACGCGGCTTGGAAGTAGGTTTCGGGGCTGGTGAGGTTACGCAGCATGAGAATCGCGGACCACTGCTTGACTGTCACGCCCGTGGTGAGTTTGCCGCACGAGAGCGTGATGGTCTTCGTGTCGTAGCCATCGTCGATTGCTTCGCGCACGGGCGGCAGGGCTGCCACACCGATGCCGGCCTTTACTCCCGCGGCAACGATGACGTCGTAGGAGTGCCAGTAGGTGTTGTGGCGGGCGCGCAGCAGGTTGGCCATCGCGAAGCACGAGGCGACCGAGGGCAGGAACCAAAACGAGTGCTGCATGTAGGGCAGCAAGCGAGCGTCCGCATACGGGAAGGGTGGCCTGCTACCGGCTTTGAGGGAGTCGAGCTGGGTGGGTGCGTGTTCACCGCGGATGAGGTCAAGCCACTTCTGTACATCCGACTCGTGGACGAAGCGGGCAGCGTCGCCCTCCCCAGTGGCTTCAAAGAAGGTGTTGAGGTCGAACTCGTCGAACTCGCCCTGTGCGGCCACCGAGAGGATGTCATCGGGCATCTGATAGGTCAGCAGCCGCATCTCCGGCAGCGCCCCGTAGGGGTTTCGTTCACCCTGGCGCTCGAGCTCCCAGCGGGCCTTGGCTTCCTGCTCGTCGGTGTAGGTCCAGTTGAAGATCTGCTCCTCAATGAACTCACCCGTTGCCAGAGCCTTGAACGGAGTGCCGGAAAGGTAGAGGTAGGCGCGAGTGGTAATGGGCAAGAACTCTGCCTCGTCACTGCCCAACTCATCGAGCTCGGTGTCAAAGGCGTCCAGCGCGCCATCGGCGAACTCGACCGCCAACTCCTTGTCGGCTACCTTCTGATCCTCGCCCTCGAACAGAGCCTTAGCCGATTCGCGCCATGCACCGAAGTGGTACTCGTCGAAGATGACCAGGTCCCAGTTGATGGTGTGAACCCACTCGTTCTTCGATTTAATCAGCCCGGTCTTTCTATCCCGGCCAAGCAGATCCTGGAAGGAGCCGAAGTACACCAGCGGCTCGTCCGGGTCACCGGGACCGCGCTCAGCCATGAGATCGGTGTTGCGGTATTGCCAGCTATCAAAGTCAACATGGCTGGCTAGATCCTCATGCCAGGCGTCCTGCACGGCAGGCTTGAACGTCACCACGAGGACGCGCTTGGCTCCCATGCGCTTGGCGAGCTGGTAGGAGGTGAAGGTCTTACCAAAGCGCATCTTCGCGTTCCACAAGAAGCGCGGCACAGCGTTGATGTCTTCTTCCCAGATCGACTTGTAGTAGCCGATCGTTTGTTCCACGGCCCGGGCCTGCTCAGGGCGCATCCCGAAAGTCTGGTAGTGGTGGCCAGTGAAGACCACCCCCTTACGCAGTTCCGCAATCGCCGAAAGAACGTCGCGCGGCTTGCAACGCACCCACTCAGTTGCGGACCCGAAGTGAGGGTTCTCAAAGCCCTTTGCCTTGAGCCGTTCGATGACGTCCTTGTCGCGGAAAAGTGACCCATCGTCACGTTGGGCGATCTCATCGGCATACAGCGTGAACTCTTGCTGCACCTGGCCCTGGGACTCGCGGATCCGCTCCCGCACGTCCTCCCGAGTGGTCTGGCCGACCTTGATGAGCCCCTCATACTCAGGCGCCGGGTTCTTCGGAGACCACGCATAAATCCGCAGCCGTGCCGATGGACGAGGTGGGAGCAACACCTCCGCCGAGCGAGCCATCACTCATCCTCCATCGGGCGCACAATCGACTCAATGAAGGCGATATCCTCATCCGTCAGCCCGTACTTGGCGTACAACTCCGCATCCGTCCAAGTCCGATCCCAGGATTGCTGAGGTATAAACGCATAGACACGGCGCGGCGCATCTTGAGTGGACTTGCGAAGTGAAACGAGGAACCGGGCGAATCGAGTCCGAATATACGATGCGACGGATTGAGCCTCGCTCTCAGAGCTGAACGCGCCAGCAATGACATATGTTTCAGTGCAAGCCGTTCCAGGCCCGGCAATAATTGGTTTTGACAAGAACTTCGTTTCTACGGCAGCACTGGTGCCCTGCACCCGTGTCATCAACACTTTCCAAGTGTCAACAAGTTCGATATTGAGTGGAAGATCGTCACGCTCGATCCACGAAACCTTCTGAGATCCGAACAACTGAATCGGGTCAGTTTGGCCCGTTGGGGATTCCGCACCGTGAACGAAAGTTCGCAGCCCGAAGGGCTTGTTTGCCGAGACCATTTGGTCCATCGTGGGCTCGGAGAGTGACTGGACTTTTCGCAGGATGGATACGGCTTCATTCTGGCGAACCAGAACGTCAAACTCATCAAGGTATCGCTCGGCCTCAGGCCCGAGTGGTTTGCCGTCCCACATAGTTTGTACCGAGCATGGGCCATCGTGGTTTCGATCCCACAGGAAGTATGAGACGCCGCCACGTATCTTCACGCCGGGAAATGCTTCGTAGAGCTTCGGGTAGTCGACCAAGCGCCGCAGTCGATGATCGTGAAGCATCTGGTCACGGTAATCGTCCAGTCCCTTACCGCCCGCGAACCATCGAGAGGGGGTGACCATGGTGACGTAGCTGGGATCAAGGTCGAACGCTTTCTGCACAAAGAGCTGGTAGATCGGACTTGCCGAGGCGTTGTGCCCGCCGTCGCTCAGCTGGTATGGCGGATTTCCGATCACGATGTCGAAGTGCATGGCGGCTCCAAAAATTTCGTTGATACGTTGCTTGATGTTGTCAGTGTGGATGAACGCGTAGGCGTGCGTTTCAAGCTCGTCTCCTCGCCCGTAGTCGTTCTCTCCAGCGCCGCAGTAGGAGCACTTGCGCCCCGTGTAGATGAAGATTTCGTCCCCGGTGAGTGGGTCTACTCGACTCTCGCGCGTTCCGCCAGTCCAAGTATGTTCGGTGCGTTCGAACCAGATGTTTCCGTCCGGGGCGTCAAAGCCGGTGCAAATCGAGTGCCCGCCACTCGCACGCTTGGAGCAGTAAACGCTCCGTCGAGCCATGAGCGCAGTGAGCTCGGTGATCGCGATCCCGTACACCTGTTTGGTCAGCACGTGGTTGACCCGCTCCTGCAGGTCTGGAATCTGTGCCTCGAGTCCTTCGACGAGGCGGCGAGTGATCTCCCGGAGGAACACGCCCGTCTTGGTGAACGGGTCGAGGAACGTCACGTTCGGGTTTGCCCACAGGTTCTTACCGTCATGGTCGGCCGCCCACGCCTCAGCAACCATATCGAGCATGGCGCTGGCCATCTCCGGCGGGGTGAAGACCTCATCGTTGGACAGGTTCGCGATGCAGGTGAGCACGTCAGGGTTGTGTGCGCGTCCGAGCAGCCCCTCCATGGTCACGACTCCAGTGCAGCGATGTCGGCCACGCTCATCGTGGGGAACGACGTGGTGGGAGTGAAGATGTCGGCGATCTCCATGTTTCCGAAGAGAGTGTCCTCACCGAAGGCGGATCGTTTAGCAAGGTCGCCGTAGAGGAAGTCGCGGCGCTGGAAGCGTCCTTTACCGAGGTACCCCCACTCTGCGAAGGCGATCGCCTCGCCGTTAGAAAGTTTCATGGTGAGTGCGTCGGCTTGGACGATATTGGTCTTGAGGACCACGCGGGCTGCTTGTGTCCACTCGGGCTTTGCGTCTGGGCCGAGGAAGTCCACGAAGATTGCGTGCAGGTTGTCGCGGCAGATCTGGGCGTTGTCCTCGAGCAGTTCGATGCCGTAGATGCACATGAGTCCCAGCAGGGCGTAGTGGTCGCGCTCGAACTCATTCCTGCCGTACCTAGCTTGGCAGGTGGTGAGCTTGCGCCGCAGCACCTCTTGGAGGAATGCGCCTTCACCGCAGGCTGGCTCGAGGATGCGGGCGTCGATGCGCTCAGACTCGTCTTTGACGAGGTCGAGCATGTCGTTGACCATCCAGGAAGGAGTGAATACTTCGCCATGGTCGGCAACTCGCTGCTTGGATTTCACGAGGTTGTCGTCTTGGCTCATTCGGGCTGCTCCTGGTCGGGTACGTCACTGATATCGGGGCGACCAATGGCGCGGGTGGTGTTGAATTCTTTGCGCACGATTGTGCGTAAAAACTGCTTCTCAAATTATCACCATGGCTACCTCATGGTGTTGAGGACGCGCCGCGAAGGCTAGAGGAGAAGTAGTGGCCAGCGTCGCCACTTGATCGAGATCGCAATTGAGGGTGTTGCAGATCTGAAGTGGTCTGGGTTTTCTTCCTAGGCGTTTGCCTTGTTTTCCATTATTACTGATGCCTTGTATTGTTGCCAGTATTGACTCTCGATTTCTTCTGGTGTTTGATAGTTGAGCTTCTCGTGGAACCGGCCAGGTAACCCATTAAAAGGTCACGATCTCGACTTCGAACATATTATCCCAACACCGATTACGTATCAGCTCATTCTTATTATGTATCAGCTCGTTCTTAAACGAACCATTGACGTTTCCTGCTAGCGCTTTATCGTAACAATCCCCACCACTGCCTGTAGATTCAGTAATTCCGGCAGCTGTGACATCACGTTGTACTACATCCGCACGAGTATCAGAAGTCTTTGCTTTACCAGTGGTCACCGGCATTTTACCTTTACCCGTGCCACACCCATCGACCACCCAGCATATTAAAAACAAGTATGGGTAACCGCACACGCGATTACCCACACTTAGATCAGAGTTGTAGAGAGCTTAGCCCCGACGATGACGCGCGGTGTAGCGCGAAGCCCCGAACAGCCCCGCACCACCCAGAAGCGCCATGAGCGAGAACGCCACAGCGTTACCCGTCTCAGCACCCGTGCGAGCCAGCTGCGAGCCAGCCTTCTCCTTCGGTGCAGCAGATCCGGCAACAACCTTATCCTTCACACCAGGCTTCTCCGCACCCGCAGGCTTCTGCGGGTCAGCAGGCTTGGATGGAGGAACTGGCTTCTCTGCATCCGCTGGCTTCTGAGGCTCGCACGTTGGCAGAGCCTCAATCTCGTTCAGCTTGCTGTTCGCAACCTTGAGCGCACCATCAGCATCCGACGCAACCTGAACAGCCTTGTTGAAGACTGCCTCAACAGAAGCAAGGGCATCCTTAGCATTCTGAACGGCATCCCGCGCAGCCTCATTAGCAATATTTGCCTCAGAAACTGCTGCACTAGCAGCCTTCTCGCCATCCTTCGCCTGTGCAAGCTTATCCTTAAGGACATTGGCGTCGCCAGCCTCAAGGGATGCCTTATTAGCATCAGCCATTGCCTTATTCAGCTTAGCCACATGCTCAGCAGCCTTCTGCGCAGCCACAAGCTCCGCTTCAACTGCCTTAGGCTTAGCGGCATGGTAAGCATCGTATGCTTGCTGTGCCTTAGCCTCCGCTGCTTCAGCGCGCTTATGATCCTCGACAGCCTTCTTCAGCACTGCATCCGCAGCAGCCTCAGCCTTTTCCTTAGCCTCAAAATCCGCCTGAGCAGAAGCCACACGGGCGTCAGCTTCCTTTTCCGCCTGCTCTGCAGCAACTAGAGCATCCTGCTTCTCCTTAGCGAGTTTATCAGCAGTGGCCTCCTTACCCTGAAGAGCCTCAACCTTTCTGTCTGCAGCTGCCCAGGTACGCGCAGCTTCATTCCTGGCCTCTTCGAGCTGGTCGGGGTCACCTGCCTTCTGCGAGACCTCGAGCGCGTCCTCCATCACCTTGCGAAGCTTATCCGCTTCGGCTGCCTTCGCTTCAGCCGCTTCAAGAGCGCGGCGCACTTGAATGTGATCAATCTTGCTGTATTCAGCCTCGGCTGCCTCAGCCTTAGCCTTCAAAGCCGCGTGATCCTTGGCAGCCTTCTCTGCCTCCTGTGCCTCCCAGTAAACCTTGTTAGCTGCGAGTAGTTCCTGCTTCGCTTGCTCAAACGCGTCATTTGCCGCTTGCTTTTCCTGCGTCGCTTTTGTCAGCTCCTGCGTCGCCTTTTCCAGCCTCTGCGTCGCGTCTTTAACTTTCCTCTTGGCCTCTTCGATTTCTGTCGCGTCGTTGCTCTGTTCCGCCCTGGTTAGGTTGGATTCAGCAAAATTCTTCACGTTCTTAGCCGTTTCAGCAGTAGTCTTGGCTTTTTCAACAGCCTTCTCGGCATCCGTGAGCTTGTTGGAGGCTTCTTTGGTCTTATTCTCAGCCTTTTCTTGGGCAGCCTTAGCGTCGGCGAGCTTCTTCGGGTCAAAGTCACTGCCTGCTTTCATCAAAGCCTGCTGTGCCTCGACCAGTGCCTCGCGGCGCTTTTCTGCATCTTCTGCAGCAGCCTTTGCCTTCTTGAGGTTCTCAACAACAGCAACCGGGTTTATCCGGGTGTATGCAGCTTCAGCCTCATCGTATGCCTTCCATGCAGCCTTGGCAGACTCAAACGCCTTGTGAGCTTCCGTTACTGCCTTATCGGCCTTATCGCGTTCCTCTACGGCGGTCTTGACCGCCTCACCAGCAGCAATCGCAGCCTTATTCGCCTTGTCGCGATCAGCCTTAGCCTTGCTGGTCTTCTCAGCCGCAGCAACCGCAGCCTTATTCGCCTCGTCGCGAGCAGTCTTAGCCTTGCTGGTCTTGTCTGCTGCGGCAATCGCTTCCTTGTTTGCCTTGACCATCTCACGGCGAAGCGCCTCTGCATCGCCTGCCTCAACGGAGGCCTTATTCGCATCAAGCATTGCCTTCTCAAGTTCGACCACACGCGCACTAGCCTTCTTAGCCGCCTCAAGGCGCGCAGCTACCTCATCAGGCTTAGCCGCCTGATAAGCATCGTAGGCATCCTTCGCAGCCTTCTCAGCAGCGACTGCGGCATCATAAGCGCTCTGCGCAGCCTTCACGGCCGACTTCGCCTTGACAAGCTCACCTTTTGCCTTTGCCAGACTGTCCGCTGTCTTATCAGCCTGCCGTTGCGCCGCATCGTAAACGGCCTGTGCTTCATCCACATGGGACTTCGCTGCCTCCACAGCAGCCCGTGCCTCAACAACCTTTGCACGAGCAGCTTCTACCGCTTGGCGCGCACGCTCAAGCTGTTCCTTCTTTACCTGCTCCGTCGGGCAAACAATAACCTTCGCAGCATCAGCATCCGTGGCTGGGGCAGCAAAAGCAGGCGCCCCCCCTGCGATGACAACGCCGCTGAGCGTGGCAGCAAGCGCGGCTCGCATTGCCAGTGAATTTTTGGTGTTCATGGACGTAACTCCTGTATATAGAAAAACTAGACGCTACCTACGGCACCGTATATTAAACTAGATAATTGTCCGATTATTCATATGCATACTACGCTATAAAAACTACCAACCCAAAACCAAAACACACAAAAATGGCATTACTTACAAACACAGTCAACCTATTGCACCTAGAAGGCCTTTATGCCGAACACGACGATTTATTGCCAATCGCGAAGGTGAACAACGCCAGCCCAAGATGGCCGATCTTCGAAGTAATCGCGATGTCGATGCCGTTGGCCTTCGGAAAAGCGGAAAACGCAATAGCCGAGAACAGCACCGCCGCAGCGCCAAGGGCCCCTGATCTTGATTTGGCCAAAAATCATGCCGATACCAATTTTGTGTGCGGTACGGCCAAATAAGCGCCCAGCTGGTCAACAGTGCTCTATCAGACCCTCCTGTATTGTCTCCCGCCGATCGGGCCCCATATTATTTTCTACCCTTGCGCCCACATCAAGAATTCTTCAGCAGAATAGATAGGTTTGCCCCATCTAGCAGCATTGCGCGTTTTCCGGCGAGTTTTGCTTCTAGCAACCGAGCAACGTCTTCAGGCGATCCGATAGGCACAATCTCAAAATTTCGAGTGAGCAAATACCCCACAGTAATCTCATCCAGCGGCTGA
The DNA here is from genome assembly GCF_000092365.1 of Arcanobacterium haemolyticum DSM 20595. Taxonomy (NCBI): domain Bacteria; kingdom Bacillati; phylum Actinomycetota; class Actinomycetes; order Actinomycetales; family Actinomycetaceae; genus Arcanobacterium; species Arcanobacterium haemolyticum. The sequence goes on along the minus strand of NC_014218.1, from coordinate 582,078 downwards.
TAAATCGCGGCATCCGTATCCACTCCAGATCCGTTCAACGAATCGATGGTATCCTTGCGCGTTTCGCGCATCCGATGATCAGAAGCTGTAATTTCGTATTCTTGAGCCGATGTTCCACTATCGCGCGTAGGATTTTACAAGCGATTCGATCGTTGTTCCATCTGGATATGCCACAGCAATATCAATTGGCCGAATCAAGGCGGACTTTCCCGTACCCCTACCCGTAAGGAACAAATGCGAACCCGCATCAAGCACATCGAGAGCTTCTCTAAACTCGTCCGTGACAACCAATTCGCCCATATTCCATCGCCCTTTATCCGTTCAACGACGCGTCAACTTCACCACATAGCCCATCTCATTTTCTTCAGGAACAAGGTGAAGAACGGATACGCCACGATCAATATCAATCTGCGCAACGCCACCGCCTAGAATACTAGCTTCCGCCACGTCAACATCTATCATAACCGACGCGGCGCTACATGCTCCGTCGCTTGGAACCCCATATAGATACAAAGTATCGCTTTTCTCCACCACAAACCAATCATGATCTGCGCCTGATTTCTGAACCACACGAGGAGGCGCCGCCAAAGCACGCGTGCCATAAATACCCTCACCATGGTTACACATCCAGCCGCCTAGTTCGCGCAGCCCTCGCTCAACATGAACAGATAATGCCCCCGACGAATCCGGGCCAAACCCAACCAGATAATTTCCGCCACGAGCGACAATCCGTAAGAGATTTGCAACAATTTCCCACGTAGGACGAGCAGGTTCATCCTTCATGGTCGAACACCACGTACGAGTCCAGGTCATACAAGATTCCCACGGATAGTCCACATACCGATCTGGAAGCTCTTGCTCAGGAGTCCGATAGTTTTCATGCGGCCCATGAACCTCACGGTCAACGATCAAGATCCCCGGCTGAATCGACCGGGCCAGAGCCGCCAACTGATCAATCTTAAAATCTTCCCGAGGAGCACGCACCCATCCCGCATCAAGCCACAACACATTCATCGGCCCATAATTACTCAACAATTCAGCAATTTGTGCATGGCTAAAATCAACAAACCGATCCCAGCGGCCCGATTCTTCTTTCGTATCATAATTTGCGAAACGATCATGAAGCGGACGTGCCAGGTCCCAATAGTCTGGCCGTGCCCAGTCAGCCTTCGAAAAATACACGCCCGTTTCCATGCCATGCGCACGAAACGCGGATGTTACTTCACCAAAAATATCGCGGCTCAACGGGCAATCTTCCGCAGTGGACTTCATGTTAGACAAAGCCGTGTCATACATAGCGAATCCATCATGATGCTTTGTGGTGAATACGACGTACTTCATTCCCGCATCTGCACACAAAGTCGCCCACCGATCAGCATCAAAATCGTCTCCCACAAAGCTATGCCGCTGCTCGTAGTACCACCGATGGTAATCGGCGTCGGACCCGACAAAATCGTCCGGAGGATCAGTAAACTCCCCCAACCGATCACGATGCAAAGACCACGAACCGGCCTGCCCAATCGCCGTATAAATACCCCAATGGATAATCACGCCAAACTTCAAATCGCGCCAATGTTCAAGTGACGCACCAATCTGCGGATCGTCCGGATACTCATATCCGGGATCAAACGTTGGGCTCAACGCGCCAGCAGCCTCCAAATTATCTGGAGTGAAATCAAAATCAGCCATCACTATCAGGGCCTAGAATTTCAGCCCGCCCTCCTCAATGCCTCGGAAGAAATACTTCTGGGTAGAAAAATACACAGCCAGGACCGGAATCAACGCCACAATCGCACCTGCAAGAACCACTCGATAATCTGTACCAAAATCAGATTGCAACCGAGCGATACCAAGCATCATCGTATTTTTCTCATCAGACTGGATATTGAGCAACGGCCACAAGTAGTCCTGCCACGCAAAAATAAACGCAGTCAATCCCACAATCACTAACGATCCCTTGGTCTGCGGAAGCATCACACGCCAGAACCGTTTCCATTCGCCTGCCCCATCAATCAAGGCCGCATCTTCAATCTCATCTGGAATTCCCCGGAAGGCCGCCATCATCAAAAACAAATGGAAAGGCCCCATCATCCCCGGAAGCCACACGCCAATTAACGTATCGTAAAAACCCATGGCCCTCACCTGTGCGTAGAGCGAAAGCATGATCGATTCAAAGGGGAAAATCAACGCGCTCATCAAGAAGGCCATAACAACTTTCCGACCACGCCATCCCTTACGGGAAATCATGTACCCACCCGTGGTGGAAAAAACGAGTGCAGAGACAACGTTTAAACCACACACAACAAGCGAATTCCCGATAAAAATCAGAATATTCGTATCAGTGAAAAGCTTTGTGAACGCGGCCAGTGACCATTCGTGTGGAATCATACTGGCACCGGGCCCGAATAACGGTTCATTCGGGCCTTTGAACGCGCTAAGGAGCGGCCCAACAATTGGCCCTACCAAAACGATCAACACCACAACAAGAGTGATGTAACGTCGAACAAGTTTCCATCCATGAATACGTTGAACTGCGTGAGCGCTCGATTGACGATTTTTCTTCACAGCAGTATTCGCGCCTCGTGCTGGAAGCTGGTCAGTTGGCTGCGAGGTTGTTGTTGCAATACTCATCATCGTCACCTATCGTTCGATAACCGCTGGGATAGAACGATGAACCCAACAGTCATAAAGAAAAGAAATACCGCTGCTGCTGAGCCCGCGCCAAGAGATCCATACATCGGATCGAGGCCTTCATTTCTGATATACATTGTGAGAGTTTCTGACCTCCCGCCAATACCACCAGTGCCGTTTGACAAAAGCTGAACTTCGGTAAAGATTTTCAAACATCCGATCGAAACAAGAGTAGCCACGAGCGCCATCATCATTCGAACTCCTGGGATGGTCACCGTGAAGAATCTCCGGATTGGCCCTGCGCCATCAACTTCGGCAGCCTCATACAGCGTCCGATCAACATTCGCGAGCGCCGCCATATACATGAGCATGTAATAGGGGATGCCTTGCCAGAGTGTAATGAGCATTGCTGAAATGAGAAGCATCCACCGGCCTGTGAGGAATGGTACCGGCTGTTCAATTACTCCAATGTAGTGGAGAAGGTTGTTAACCACGCCGTCGTCTTTGAGCATTGCTCTCCACGCGAGCGATATAACCACAAGCGATGAGACTGCGGGAATATAGTAAAGCGATCTGAACAAACCGATGCCTGGTATCCATTCTTTGACAAGGACGGCAAGGAATAACGGTATGAGGGTCATGAGTGGGACCACTATGAGCGCATAAACAACCGAGTTAAAAGTAGCGTTCCAAAACATTGGGTCCCGGAACATGTCGATGTAGTTTTGGAATCCGACGTTTTGGCCTTGGCCGGAAAGCGGATCTGCATCTGTAAATGAGAGAACAAAGGTGTTGATGAATGGGAATATATAGAAAGCAAACACCAAAATGATTGGAATTCCTACCCATAGCCAGGGCATCCACCAGGTGCGGTAGCGTGCTGCTCCGTTGATCGTTTCAGTTCGTTGGCGCTGTTTACTTTTTTTCACGTCGTTGTGAACAGTTGTACTCATATCACGTCTCTTCGTGCTTTATGTGAAGTAATGGGTTGGGCAGGCGTCGTGTGCCTGCCCAACCGTTCGTGTTATTTGTTGAGCTTTTTGAGAAGCTTGTTCATTTCTGCTTGTGCAGTGTCCAGTGCTTCTTGTGGTGACATTTCGCCGACAACCGCAAGGTTGACGTTCTTTTGGAGCGAATCAGCCACTGCTCCAGTGACGTAGAAGAGTGGGATATACGCTTCGGCGTCGAGGGCTTCTTCTGCTGCAAGGCGGCGGGCTTGTTCAAAGACTCCGTTTCCTTCGACGGCGGAGAGCGACGGATCTTTCAAAGCTTCGGTTGTTGCCGGGAAGACTACCGCTAGGCCGGTGTCGATCCCAAATCGCGCCCATTCGAGCCCTGCTTCTGGGGAGGTGAAGAATTTTGCCCATTCGGTTGCGAGTGGTGCGTTCTTAGTTGTAACGGACACTGCTAGGTATTGCCCATCGAAAATTGGCTTCATTCCCTTGTTAAGTGCTTCTTTGCCAACTCCTGTGACGTCGTAGGTTGCTTGGGCGTTGGTTTTGACGTTGCGTAGGAATGATGCATTTGGCGTTCCATATGCGAGGTTTCCTTCGCCGTATGCGAGAGACATATCCATGTCACCAGTCATGGAATCTGGTGGAATTGCGCCTTCTTTGTAGAGGTCAGCCATGTGAGTAACCCACGCTAACGCGGCTTTGTCTTTAGCAAATGTGAATTCAGAATGGTCAGAGTTCATCATTTCTACACCGATTGCACGCCATTGCGGAACCATGTACCAAGAAGTATTTCCGTAGAGTGAATAAGCTCCGGTTTTTGCGGCAGCAATCTTGTGCGCGTTGTCAAAGTATTCGTCCATTGTGGCAGGAGCTTTTTCTGGATCAAGTCCTGCTTTTTCAAAGATCTGCTTGTTGTAGGTGGTCAGGAATGGGCCGAAGTACCAAGGGTAGGCTGTGTGTGATTCGCCTGCACCAAACTTCACGCTGTTCCACACGCCTGGAATAAATTCTTTGCCTACATCTGGGGTTTTGACGTCGAAGTTGAGTAGGAGGTTTGCTTTAGACAAGGCTAAAACTGTTGAGCTAGCAATATTGACAACATCAGCCATTGAGCAGTTTGACGCTTGGGTGATCATTGTGGTGTCAAAATCAGGACCGCCTGGGATATCGGTCCATTTAATTTTGGTTCCTGGGTGAAGTTTTTCAAAGTCTGCGATCTTCTTGTTAACGAAATCGTCAAATGTTCCTTTGAGCCCCTGGGTTTGGAAGGTGATTTCCCCTTCAATTTTGTCACTCTTGACTGGCTTGTTATTAATGTTTGCTTCTGGAATTTCACAGTTGACTTTTGGGGTGGGAATATCTGATGAAGAGTCAGCGTTCGTTGCTTTCCCCGATCCTCCCATGCATCCAGACAATGCAAGTAAAGCCGCAGTTGCAATAGCGGCTGTGTTTGTCAGTTTTCTTTCCATTGCGCATATCCTCCATTGGCTATATATCACCGAAAGATCTCCGTTGACCTTTCAGTCGCGCTAGTGCCACTATGATAACGCTGAGATAAGGTGTGCGCAACGAAAATTTCCCCCTTCGCCTTTACAAAACTTCCTTTTCAACTGGCGAATCAACGTTTCACATATGTGAACTATGCTGTAATTAATCAAGCAACATAGGTCTATTATGGACGGTATGGTTACAGCAGCAATTGTTCGCATTTCGGATAGCGTCACTTCCACTGAGCAGATCGATCCGTTGATAGCCAGAGTAGTTCAGGCTTTTTCAACGATTGACGTTTCAGTAATCCCCACGCTTTATTCGCGCGACGACGTTCGGGACATCGCGCAGGCAGTCGAAGTTGCGGGACTCAACCAGGTGGATGTGGTGATCACAATCGGCGGCACGGGAATCTCACCGCTCGATTACACTGCGCGCGCGATGGACCCTCTGCTACGGTTCGATATCCCCGGAATCCCTGAAGCTATCCGCGCCTACGCATACAGCCACGGCGATACGTCCGCCTTACTGTGGCGATGCCGAGCAGGTGTGCTGGTGGCAGGGCCGAAACGAATCCTCGTCGTCAATACAGCCGATACTGACCTTGGAGTGGAAGCCGCTCTAAACACACTCATCCCACTACTCCCTATCGCCCTCACAACGATCCACAAAAATAACAACACCCGGCAACTATGACATTCCTTAACCCGCAAGAAGTTTCATCCGTACGGAAGAAAAGCGAATAATAAACTACGTGAAACAACAACGCGCAATAATACTCCCGCCAATGGGCCCCGCATGGTTTTCGTCCGTGATGGGAACCGGAATCCTCTCAAATCTTTTGGGTAGGCACATCCATGCCCAACCATGGCTCATCGTCCCATCCGCATTCCTGCTGGGTGTGGGCGCGCTTCTCCTCACCCTCTACACATATAGTTACTGCGCGCGTTGGATAAAAAACACGAACAACATTCGCAGCAAACGCCACTTGCTTCCAGCAGTCGATCCAAACTGGGGCACTGTTTCCATGGGATACCTGTCCATAGGCGCAGCACTACTTACAGTTGGCCCGCACATCGGCCTATCGTCGATCGCTGTTCCAGGAGACACAATCTTGTGGTGGATCGGCACGCTCATTGGCATCATCACCAACTTTTCTTTCATGGCGCACGCAATCTTCCGCCACCTTGGGCAACCCGTTCCAGCCTGGGGGCTCGCAGTTGTTGGCCCAATGGTGTCTGCAACCACCGGCGCCATACTCCTCACCCACTACGCCTGCCTAGGAATGCAGTTCTTCATTCTCACACTCTCATTCCTCTGCTTCATCATCGCGCTCGTCAATGGTGCGATCATCTTCGCGCTCGCCTACGGGTCACACATGCGTTTCAACAAACTTCCAACTGCAGTAGCGCTAAGCGCCTGGATCCCTTTGGGAGTCGTGGGCCAATCGACGGCGGCAGCAGTAGCGATAGCGTCGTCGTCGGGACTCTTCCTCACGCAACTCGCCCACCCATACGCAACCCACATGGCAATCGGATACGGGTGCATCATGCTTCTCACAGCGATCCCCGTAATCGCGTTCGCGGCGCGGCAAACCATCTCAGGTTTCGCACGCAACCTGCCGTTTTCGCCTGGCTGGTGGGCACTCACCTTCCCCATCGGGACTCTCGCGCTCGGCGGCGCGTTCCTCTCAGAAGTACCGATGATCGCCGGAACGCTCCTCGCAACAATCGCAAGCATCATCGGCTGGGCAAGCCTCACAACCCTCTGCTTCACCTGGACTTTCTGCGCAATCGCAAGCTTGTGGGCAGTCAAAAACGGGCCACGCACCACAAACTAGCCACACAATCACACACCCATACCACTAAATCTGCCGATACGGTAGCGATACCGCCCATCTTAGACTTAATCACTTAACGTCAGGGAAGGTGCCGTCACGAATCAAGCAGTCATAAAATGGGGGCATACATTCTGCATAAATCTAAGGAGAACCATGCTCGTCGTTGGAGGAATGATCGGGGTTGGCAAAACTACTCTCGCATCAGTAATCGCAGCCGATCTTGATATCGATCTCTACACCGAAAACGTCGATGGAAACGATATTCTGCCACTCTTCTACACCGCATCAGAAGAAGAACAGATGCTCAAACGTTACCCATTCCTATTACAACTCGAGTTTCTCACCTCACGCTACCGGGACATCAAACACGCACTCTTCGGCGGGCCATCAATCATGGATCGCTCCATCTACGAAGATTGGTACTTCGCCAAAGTCAACACCGATCTTGGGCGGATTTCCAGCGAAGAGTTCAAGCTCTACGCCAAAATCTTGGACGAAATGATGAAGGAAATCGCGCAATTCCCCAAGAAAGCGCCGGAACTCATGATTTATTTGCACGCCTCCTTTGATACGATTTTGAACCGGATCGGCGCGCGCGGGCGCGATTTTGAGCAGGATGAAAAGCTCGTTTCCTATTACCGCTCCCTCTGGGAGGGATACGACGATTGGGTGTATAACCACTACTCCGCCTCCCCTGTTCTGTTGGTGAATGCTGACGAATTTGATTTCTTCCGCGGGGAGGATCGCACGTTGCTTGTTGATCAGGTTGCCAAGCTAAAGGACAACCCAACTGCGCAGTACATGACGTTGGCTCGGCCGTAAGTTTGGGCGGCCGCGGGGGTTGCCCCAGATACCGGAGCCCGATTGGCGGCACGGAGCACAGCATGGCGCTATATGGCGCTGCTGTCTTCCGTGCCGCTTTTTAGTGCCGTGGCATGTGCCTTATTGATGACAATAACGAGTATCATTACCATTTAAATAAACATATTGCTATTTATTTATATGTGTGCCATGATTGAGCTATGGACATCCAGAAAGGCCTCCCTCAGGCAGCAGAACTCTTCAAGGCGCTCGGCAACGAATCCCGCCTTGAACTGCTCGTATTGCTTGATAAGGAACCTCTTGGGGTAAGCGCGCTCGCAGAACTAGCGAACATGTCTCAACCACTGGTGTCTCAGCACTTACGAACGCTCCGGGCCGTTGGGCTCGTCACCGCAACCCGCCACGGAAAAGAAATGATCTACAGCGTAGCGGATGCACATGTGGCTCACGTCGTCACAGACGCCCTGATCCACGTTCAAGAAACACTCGATCCGCAATAGCTATAAACCCGAAACAACCACTAACAAGAAAGAAGTACGATCATGTCACACGATCTACATGCAGAACACACCGTTGAAGAACACATGCACGGCGAAGGCTGCGGCCACGAAGCCATCCAGCACGGCGATCACGTTGACTACGTGCACGGCACCCACCACCACGCTCTTCACGGCGATCACTACGATGAACACGAAGCGGTAGCAGAACACACCGTTGAAGAACACATGCACGGCGAAGGCTGCGGCCATGAAGCCGTAGCCCACGAAGATCACGTTGATTACATCCACGATGGTCACCGCCACGCTCTTCACGGCGAACATTACGACGAGCACTGAGAAGTTCTCTGTACCTAACGATTGATGGCTTGGTAACGATGCTACCAAGCCATCTTTCTATGTTCTTTTAGGCGTTTCGTAGTTTTAGTTCCCGCTACGGCTTGTAGGTCAGAGGCTACCTAGCGTCTCTCAAAATACACTCGAAACCCTCCTCAAATGATCTGGATTTATGCGACACCTCGGGGCATCCCCTTTGAGATGACGTTCCGCAAGTCAATAAGGTATGAGCGAACATAGCTTCAGCAGCAGGTGGAAGCAGGTAAATTGGTGTTTTACCGATGATCCATCCCCCTACAGAAAGGATTCATCATGACTTCCACGGTTTTACTCAATGATGCTCGCCAAATTCCGCAGATTGGCTATGGCACGTTTCTTGTTCCGCCGGAAGATGCGGAAGCACGCGTATCCGAAGCACTCGAAGCCGGCTACCGCCATATTGATACTGCTGCTATTTACCGCAATGAGGAAGGTGTTGGGCGAGCAATCGCCGCTTCTGGTATTGCACGCGACGAACTCTGGATCACCACGAAGTTGTGGAATGATCATCGCGGGCCAGAACAAACCCGGGCTGGGATGGAAGAATCGCTCAGCAAACTTGGACTCGATTATGTGGATCTGTACCTTATCCACTGGCCAGCGCCCGCCAACGGCCCAATCGCCTCTACGTGGGAGACGTTTGGCGAATTGCGTTCTGAAGGACTCACCCGTTCAATCGGCGTATCCAACTTCGATTACCGTTACATGCCGGATCTGTTCGCCACCGGCCTAGTACCTGCTGTGAATCAGATCGAACTTCATCCGCAATTCCAGCAACGCCAAACCACTGCTATGGCTGATTTCCATGATGTACGGATTGAAGCATGGGGGCCGCTTGGCCAGGCCAAGGTCGATTACAACTCCGGTGTGATCGCTGATATTGCGGCACGGTACTCTGTGAGCTGGGCACAGGTTGTGTTGGCATGGCATGTGGCTAAGGGACACATTGTGTTCCCGAAGAGTTCTACTCCACAACGGATGGCAGAAAATCTAGCAGCTGGGATGCTTATGCTTATGCCGTCTGAAGTTGCCGCGATCGATGCGTTAGATAAGGGCGTTGCAGGCCGTGTTTCGGCTGATCCGGCTGACGTAAGCTAATAGCTCCGTTACTCTCTTGCCGTCCGTTAACAAAAAATTCACCTATTTCCGGTGATAGGCCTCCTATAAGGCTCATCACCGGAAATAGGTGAATTTTGTGTAAAAACTAGAGACTATCTAGCAGCAGCGCGCCTGCACATTCCGTTCTGCTTCATCTGAGCGCTCCCGCCAGAATTCGCGTTCGGTCATAGGTTCATGATCAGGATGTTCGCGGCGGTGCCGTTCAACGTATTTATCGTATGCGCCTTCGCCTGTGATCGCACGCCACATGTAACGCGCCCGAAGGTACCGATCTTTCATTTCTTCACGAAAACTCATCGCTCCCTCTCCTTGTGACTTATTTCCTGCAGATTTAGCGCTGGCCAGTAGGATCTAGGCCGAAGGGAGTTATCTATTCTCCCCTAGGCAGACCTGGTTGGGTTGGCCCATAGCCAACCCAACCATCAGTGAGTCCGTGCCAACCATCAGTGAGTCCGTGGCTTTGCGCCCGGAATCAGGTTAGGATCGCCTACCTGCTCGTATTCAACCACAAGTTTCTTCTCAAGTGAAGAGGCAACAAGGTTGGTTGGAGCGTAGAAGTTGGACTCCTGGTATGGATCTTCGCTGTTGGAGTACTTGCCAGACTTGATGGTCTGGAAGATACGGATGAAGCCAGCAACGATTACGAAGGCCACTGCCACAACGAACACGATGGAGAGTGTTCCCTGGATGAAGGTGTTGCGGATAACCGCAGCGTTATCTTCGATAGCGGCTGGATCGGTCAAGGTTTCTGCCTTAGCCAAGGCATCACGCCACTGCTGGAAGTAGCCGATCTTCGCATCGGTGGAGAAGATCTTCTGGTAGGACGCGGTGAAGGTCACGGCTACATCAAATGCGAATGGGATGAGTGGAATCCAGATGTACTTCACGAACCCCTTGCGGGCCACAACAACGGTGCACAGCAACAACGCGATCGCCGCGATGAGCTGGTTAGCGATACCGAAGAGTGGGAACAGGGTTTGGATACCACCACGTGGATCGGTCACGCCCATGAGCAGGAGTGAACCCCACGATGCAACAACCAGTGCGGTTGCGAACCATGCGCCAACGTTCCAGTTTGGATCCTTGAACTTTGGCATGATAGAGCCGAGCGCTTCGGATACCTGGAAGCGTGCCACACGGGTAACGGCATCAACAGCCGAAAGGATGAAGAGCGCTTCGAACATGATGGCGAAGTGGTACCAGAAGCCCATCATGCCCTTGCCGCCACCAACTTGGTGGAGGATGTGAGCCATGGATACTGCCAAGGTTGGAGCACCACCGGTACGGGATACGATGGATGGTTCGCCTACGTCTTTAGCAACTGCCTTGAAGGCGTCTGCGCCGGTAACAACAACTTCGTTGCCGTTAGCGTCTTCTGTTTCCCAACGAGCTTCGATCTTGCCGCCCTTAACGTCGGTAACACCGAGCTTGCTGATCGCGTCAGCGGTGATTTCTTCACGGTTGCCATCGTATTGCTGAACAATCGCGGTGCCGGCGAGCTTGTCAACGGTACCTGCGGAGGTGTTCATGCCGAAGTAGATGCCCTGGTTGAGGGATGCTGCAGCAGCCAATGCCATGATTGCCACGAAGGACTCCATGAGCATGCCACCGTAGCCAATCATGCGAACCTGGGATTCCTTCTGAACCATCTTTGGCGTGGTGCCGGAAGAGACGGTTGCGTGCATGCCGGAGAGTGCGCCACAAGCAATGGTGATGAAGAGGAACGGGAAGAGTTCACCTGCGAACACTGGACCATCGGTATTGGAAGCGAATTCCGTGACGGCTGGCATTTCCAGGATTGGGCGAACAACGATGATGCCAACTGCGAGGATAGCAATGGTACCCACCTTCATGAAGGTGGAGAGGTAATCGCGTGGGGTCAGGAGCATCCACACTGGCAAAACTGCAGCGAAGAAGCCGTAGATAACCATGGCGATAACCAGGGTGGTTGGGCTGAGGTGTAGCCATTCACCGATTGGAGATTCTGCAACGTAGCGGCCGCCGATGATGCACAGAACAAGACCGAAGCAACCAGCGATGGATACCTGGGTGATCTTGCCTGGTTGAACGAAGCGGAGCCAGAGGCCCATGGCGATTGCCAATGGGATGGTCATGCCAACGGAGAACACGCCCCAAGGAGATTCGGCCAGGGCGTTTACACACACCATAGCAAGAACGGCCAACACGATCATGAGCATCACGAGCACGATAACGGTAGCAACGGCGCCACCGATCTTGCCGATTTCATCCTGTGCCATCTTGCCCAGCGAACGGCCGCCGCGGCGCATGGAGAAGAACAGAACGAGCATATCTTGAACCGCACCGGCAATAAGAACGCCGAAGATGATCCAGAGGGTGCCTGGGAGGTAACCCATTTGTGCTGCAAGAACTGGGCCAACGAGTGGGCCAGCGCCTGCGATAGCGGCGAAGTGGTGTCCGTACAGCACAACGCGGTTGGTTGGATCGAAATCGCGTCCATTGTTAATACGCTCGGCCGGGGTAGCGTTGGTATCGTCCGGGATCATGATCTTACGCTGGATGTAGAGCGCGTAGAAACGGTAGCCGATTGCGTAGGTACAAATGGCGGTAATCACGAACCAGATGGAGTTGACTTCTTCGCCGCGGATGATAGCGAGCATGGTCCAACCAAGCGCACCGAGTAGCGAAATTCCAACCCATAGGGCGATTTTGAATGGTGTCCATTTCTGATGTGGCTTCACACCAACTGGTACACCGTCTTTATTTCTGAGAATATATTTTTCTTCCTCCGCGGTGTATACCGGGGTGGTCGGAGCAGACATCTGTGTCCTCCAAACTAGAGTATCTGACATTCACGTCACGACGGCGTTAACGTTCCTCTGTTTGCGACATAGGCGTTCCAACGTCATGTATCACCAGCTTAATTGCTTGCACCTTAGAGACATACAGTACCTTTGGACATATTCTTTAATTTTGTTGATTTTACGCGAAAAAGTCTGGATGGGATATTTTTCATTGAAACTTACCAGGCGTTCAGGTAGCAATAAGCGACAATTTAATGTTAAGTTACCCTAACTTTATGAGGACAGTAACAGATCCCCGCTTCACATACACGATAATGGGAATTATTATTATCTAGTATTTATCTATCACATTCGGAGGTTCCGTGAAGCGATTTCTGGCGATGGCTTGCACAGCCGCCATGCTATCAGGGTGTTCCCCAGCCACCACCACGCACTCCCACCAGATAGTCGCGTCCACCCCATTTTTGGCAGATATTACTCGCAATATCGCCGGTTCGAATTTCACAGTCACGTCACTAACTCCCCCTGGCCGCGATCCGCATACGTACGAACCAACTATGTCTACGATTCGTTCGATCGCGTACGCAGACATGGCGATTACTAACCAGCTCCTCTTGGAGGACGCCGCGTTGATGGATACGATTGCGGCCAATTTGCCTCGAACGTCTCGCGTGGTTGCCTTGGGTGACGAAGCGGTTCCGTTTGGCGCTTACCATATTCCGCTTGTTGAGGACGTTTCACTTTCCACTACCTGGCTTGGTTTGCGCGTTGACGGCGCCGGCGGTTCGCAGGATTCTGTTTCGTTTCACGCCACGGACGTGAGTGGCCCGGCTCCGATGGCCGCGTTCACAACGGGTACGTTTGGGCAGGCAAATGCCTGGTTGACTAGTTCCGATGGTATCTCCGATGCCGATTCGCTCGCATTGCCTACAAACGCTCACACCCACATGTCCTGGGCTTTCATGAAGCCAGGAGTCTACAAGATCGCCTTGGCTGCCGAACTTTCCTCAGCCGCCACGCATGATTTAGGTTCTAGCACAGTCACTTTTGCGGTGGGAGTTGATCCCGCGAAAGTTGCGTCCACGATGATTGACGACGACGGGCGGCCGGCTCGCGTCATCAGCTCCGGTCACGTCGACATCACTGCATCGCTAGCAGACGGGATTAGCCTGCGCGGCGAAGATGGCAACGGCACGTCCTACGTCGTCGATCCCCACAAAACTGTGATCGCCGTTCCTCACTCAACTGCCACCACAATCCCTAACCAAGGAAACTGGCGTTTCCTTGGAAAACCGGGGCAAGACGTGTGGATTTTGGCGCAAGCCGTAATCGGAAAGCACGTCCACGGGGAAATCGATCCACACATGTGGCTGGACGTGCGAAACACGGCTGCCTACGTCGATACGATCGCGCAAGCGCTGGCTTCCTACGATCCCGCACACAAAAACGATTACCTCACCAACGCGCGCACATATAAAGAAAAACTGGCCAAGCTGGACCGTTGGATCAAACTAACCATGGCGGCAATCCCGCCCGAAAACCGGCGGCTTGTAACCAGCCACGATGGCTACGGATACTTCGCCAAAGGATACGGGCTTGACGTGGCCGGATATGTCTCCCCTAACCCGTCTGTTGAACCATCAACGCGCGATCTCACCAATCTTTCCGCAACGCTCGGATCGCTCAACATTCCGGCAGTATTTGCGGAACTCGGCGCAGCAGGCCAATCCCCTGCGCTCATCAACGTGGCCCGTGCTCATAACATCAACGTCTGCACAATCACCGGAGATGTCCTGCACGGAAACCAAACATATATAGATCTTATGACGAATCTGACAACCACCATATCCACGTGTCTGAACCCAGGGGCCCTCCCGCCGTGGCCCGCAGACCAAGACATTCCGAAAGTGACACCATGAAACACCGCATTCTCACCGCACTCACACTGACCACGTTGACTTTGAGCGCCTCCTCCGCATACGCCACCACAGATTCATCTGAAGCCGACCCGGCGCTCACGCAGCGCGTGGACGCTGACGAAGTGATTGCTCCCGCCGGTAAACAGGTAGAACTAGACGCCGGGCACATCGATCTTGGCCCTAAAATGATCGACGGCAAATGGCACTTCATGGCCCGCGACGATTCCCAGGCCACGCCAGTATGGCGCCAGATTGACGACATGCTCTATCGAGTATCCGACAACGGAATCCTCACCGTTCCAAACGATGCCACATATTCGTTTATTAAAAGCGACGATCAGAAGGTATGGGTTGTTCCTCAACAAGAAATCCCAGGCGTTGTGTGGCTGGGCTGGAACACGCAAGATCCAGCCGTGACCGAGAATGTGAACGGCACAGTCACATTGACGTACGGCGGCCACGACGGCCCTGGACAGTTCACCACATTCGTGCAGGCCGGCAACTTCGGCGCGCCGCAACTCCTGTGGACGTCCGATAAGAAGGAACAGCAGCCGATCGATGTCGAACTTCACTCCCATACCCACGCCAACTGGGTGTTTACGAAACCAGGAATCCACCGCGTCACCCTGACTGCGGCAGCAACCTTGAACGATGGCACAACCGTCTCTGAAACCAAAACCCTCACATTCGCGGTAGGAAGCGATACAGACGCTGCCACAGCGCTGGACGAAACGGCGAAACTCACGTCTGACACCACAGAACCTTCCAACGCACCGCACGCCGAAAAACCACGCCCAGCGCAACACGGCCCTTCCACGCTCCCGATCGTGGCCGGGCTTGCCGGAATCGGAATCGTCTCCGCGCTCCTGGCCATCTACTTCTTCAAGCGCCGCGAAAGCGCCACCAAAAAGTCAGCAAAGGACGAACTGTGACCAGACTCCTCCACGTCGATAACGTGGGCGTCAAACTCGGCGGACGCAACGTACTCCACGATATTTCGTTCAGTATCGAATCTGGGCAACTCGTTGGACTCATCGGGCCAAACGGTGCCGGAAAAACCACGCTCATGCGTGCTATTAACGGGCTCATCCCCACGGCCGCTGGAACGATCACACGCAACGCGAAAATCGGGTACGTGCCCCAATCACGGCTGATCGAATGGGACTACCCTATGTCACTCGAACAGCTCGTGGCTACCTCGTTTATTCCAACGCAACGCTGGTATTCTCGGCTGGGAAAGAAAGAATGGCAAGCTGTCTACCAGGCGCTCGATACCGTGGGACTCGCCCACTACTCTGATCGCACCCTGGCCGAACTTTCTGGAGGGCAAAAACAGAGGCTACTCGTGGCGCGGGCACTCGTGACGCAACCATCGTTACTCCTGCTTGACGAACCATTCACCGGGCTCGATCACCCAAACCAGGATTCGCTCACGGAGCTCTTCACCTCACTTGCCAATACGGGAGTTGGCATCCTCATGTCCACCCACGATCTCCCTGGAGCAGTGGACATGTGTTCCCAACTCCTCATGGTCAACCGGACAGTACGCGCCTACGGAACGCCTGCCGACCTGCGCGACCCGCACCTGTGGATGGAGACGTATGGCGTGCGCGAACATTCACCACTACTCAAAAGTTTGGGGCTGGCATGAACATCATCGATTTCTTCACTGATCTGACCAACCCTGCACTTAGTTTCCTGCCCCGGGCACTGATCGTTGCTATTTTGGCGTCAATCGTGTGTGGCGTGGTGGGCACGCACGTGGTGTTGCGCGGGATGTCGTTTGTGGGTGACGCGCTCTCCCACGCTGTTTTCCCAGGCATCGCGGCGGCGTTCGCGTTGCAGGGATCAATCCTGCTGGGCGGGGCCGTTGCGGGTGTAATCGTGACACTGCTGATCACGCTGTTTTCCCAGCACCGCCGGTTGAAAGAGGATTCGATTATCGGCGTGTTCTTCGCTGCCGCGTTCGCATTGGGCTTGGTGATCATGTCGCGAATTCCAGGCTACACCGGCTCGCTCGAATCATTCCTATTCGGTTCGCTTAACGGATCTACCGATTCGGATATGTTGGCTGTGGCCGGGCTAGGATTCGTCATTATTTCCGTGCTGGCGCTGTTCCACCGCAAACTGGTGGCCGTGAGCGTTGATCGCGATTATGCATCCAGCCTTGGAATGTCTACCCTTGCTGCCGATCTGATTATTTACTTGGCTGTAGCAGCTGCCGTAGTGGTATCTGTGCAAACAATCGGCAACATCCTAGTGTTGGCGTTGCTGATTACGCCGGCAGCGGCCGCGCGCATGCTCACCGATCGTGTAGCAACGATGATGGTGATCTCCCCGGCCCTCGGATCGTTGGGCGCGTTCTTAGGGATTTGGGCGTCGTGGACCTGGGACGTACCAACCGGCGCCACAATCGTTTTGATCCTCACCGTGATCTTCGTAGTGGCCTGGTTGTTTGCCCCGCGGCGCGGAGTGATTACTGGGAGGTTACGCGCCCGGCACGCCGGCTAAGCGCCACTCCCACAGTTCATTGTTGCGTTCGGCAACTACACACAGCGTGCCATCCGGTGCCCAAATCGCATCAGAATAGCCGAATTCACCTGGGCCAAAATCGAAAAGAATTCTGCCGGTTCGCATATCCACGATCGCTCCACGCTCCCGTGCTGTGAGCGAATGTGGGTGAATCAGCATGTGGCCTAAAGCTTTCGCGTTACTGCCCGGATGGGGGATCTCTACCCGATCCGGGCAGGTGAACGTTAGACCATCAGACGAATATGCGACAAGGCGGCCCCCTGCCCCACGCCCTTCGAATCCTTGGATGCGAGCATTAAGAATCACTGTGCCGGCAGGATCGTAGGCAAGGGATGTTTCATCAATCTGGGCGTGTGGTGCCGTGATTGGGCCAGAGAGATCTACCAGTTCGCCACGGCGGAAGTGAGCAATACGTACATGGGCCTCATCGCCACACCGCATGGTGTACGGCACGAACGCCATGTCATCAATCGTGATCGTGGAACCCGAGGTAGCAAAAAGGGCATCGGCTCGTGTTTCTTCGTAAAGCACGTCAAGGCGGTGATGTGCCAGCGAATCCAGATCTGCACCGTAGGCCAGCCAGGGCACCAGACGCGGGCCGGTAAAGCGAGACGACATATAGCTGACCGGCCCATCAACCGACCCATACGCCACCGTGATAGATGCTCCTTCAGATGCCACGCAAGCATCGGAGGAAATCGCCGGTTCATCAGTAAAACGAATCGGATCGGAGGGGTGATCCACAGAAACGTACGCCAGGTAATTCGGGTTCGGTAAATCTGATGCCATGACTTCGCCGGTGAACGCACGGCCAGCTCCGCTAGCCGGCGCCGGGCGAACATCAAACAAACACACGGTTTCGCCGGCTACATTGGCCAATGCCGGGATCCGAACTTCTCCCTTATCCGAAGGCGCACATAACCGCCGCGGTTCCCCAATCGCTTCAATCATCTGTTGCCTCTGCCGATCCCTCTACCGGTTAGTTCGCACTCCTGTGTTCTTTAGGAGTTGCTACCGTTGTAAGTGCGAACGGGCGGAGAGTATCAAGTAATTCGGGGCTCTTAGCATTCAACGTGAGCTCATATGCTACGCCGTCAACGGTAAAAGCAAAAATTTCTGAGTGATATGCTCCGCCTGAAACAGATATGTGGTGCGCTGAAACATCCCCAAATTCCACATCTTCTTGAACGTCTACGTTCTTCCCCTGCGCCTGGGAAGCTTCTCGCAGCATCGCAGCATAGTTTTCTGCATTCTGTGCAACGCCTGCGATACCAACAACAGCTAGCACGATGGAACGCGATTCATCAGCATCTTTCCAGAAACCGATCCGGCCGTCTTTCTTATCGTGCTGGCGTATCAGTTCTTTTGGGACTTCCAGGTGCAACACTGGGGCATCGTACACGTTGCGATCTTCTTGAGGTGTTTCTTTCAGATCGGTTTCTTTTAGCGCCCGCTTTAACGTGGTCTCTGACAGCGTAGGCTTCGGTTCTTCTTTCTTAGTTTCTGAGGCCGCTGGCTTGTCCGTTACTTTATCTGTAGCAGACTGTGTATCACTACAACCGGTCAACACAATCGTAGCGGCAGCAAGAATACCGAAGAATTTCCGAGACACGTTTTCTCCTTTGGGCGTGCGTCCAACATCTTCTTCCCAGTCTACGCCATCTTTTCGGCTCAATTAAATGAGCAAAACTGGGCTTCCCACACTGCTTCATCACATCTTACGGTGCGGACAAGATCAGGCCGCTCCACTGCAGCCTTATTCTATGTATACAAAAATAGCCCCGGATTATCCGGAGCCATCTTCGTTTAGCTTATCTCAGTCAAGCAAGCCCTTTTGTGCGGCCTTCGCCAAACGGCGCGGGATACGCACCTCGCGGCCACCAAGGGACTTGACGGTCTGAAGCTCGGTGAGCTCAGCCTTCCACTGGGAGCGGCGAGAGCGGGTGTTGCTACGGGACATCTTGCGCTTAGGTACTGCCATGAGTCCAACCGCTCCTTTCATAACGATCAATGTGCTTGGTTTTCACCAAGTAGCTTGGTTTTCCAAGCAGACAAGCAATTACTTTAGCACGCCTTCCCCTTTTTAGACGGATCCGAGTAGCGTTTTGTGCGAAGAACCACTGGGGTACACTTGGAACCGATGATTACTTTACTCCGTTTACCTGCCGGCACCGAGTTACGATCTGAACTTGAGATCAAACGTTCGCGCTTCATTACGCTGATTCGGCGCGTTGAATCTGCCGATTCTGCACGCCAACTCGTGGCGGACGCGCGCGCAGAATTTCCTGACGCCCGCCACCATTGCAGTGCATACGTAGTTTCGGTTCCTGGCGCCCAGCCACTGTCACATTCTTCTGACGACGGCGAACCGTCCGGTACCGCTGGACGCCCCATGTTGGATGTGCTCACGGGTGGCGGACTAACAGATATCGCCGCGGTTGTTGTGCGCTACTTCGGCGGTACCCTCCTTGGCACAGGCGGTTTAGTGCGTGCCTATTCGGACGCCGTACGGCTTACACTCTCCGACACTCCATTGGTTCAGCCTGTTACTAGGAGCATACAACGCCTGGTTCTCCCCCACGCGAGCGCCGGAAAATTTGAGGCGGAGGCACGTGGGCGAGGCTACGCCGTCGTCGAAACTCTGTACGAATCCGATGGTGTTGTGTTCCGTGTGGCGGTAGATAATGTGGATCAATTCGGCATATTCGTTTCGGAAAACTCGCGCGGGGAAATCGAACCAATCCCAGATGGGAGCCTAATTCTTGACCAACCAGCCGGCACGTGTTCACTCTAAAAACGCTGTGGGCGAAAAGGCTAGGCTTACCAACACAACTGACGTAGAGTATAAACGTTTATTTTTCAACAAAGTGTCCCCGAACAGAAATCCCAGGTCCAATGCTGTACAACAACGCAACCGAACTCATCGGTAATACGCCACTCGTACGAATCAACCGCATCGCAGGCACCGCCGCAACCGTGGCCGCAAAACTTGAATTCTACAACCCAGCAAACTCGGTGAAAGACCGCATCGGCGTGGCCATCATTGACGCCGCCGAAGCCTCCGGTGAACTCGCCCCAGGCGGGACCATCATCGAAGCCACCTCGGGAAACACCGGAATCGCACTCGCCTGGGTAGGCGCTGCGCGAGGCTACAAAGTCATCCTCACTATGCCAGAATCCATGTCCAAAGAACGCCGTGCGCTCCTACGCGGATTCGGCGCTGAACTCGTGCTCACACCCAAGGCAGACGGCATGCGCGGCGCGGTAGAAGCCGCAGAAAAGCTCGTTGCAGAAACTCCAGGCGCAATCAAAGCCTCCCAATTCGCCAACGCAGCCAACCCAGAAAAACACTACACCACCACAGGCCCAGAAATCTGGAATGATCTAGACGGAAACGTAGACATCTTCATCGCAGGAATCGGAACTGGCGGAACCATCACCGGCACAGGAAAATACCTCAAAGAAAAGAACCCAGAACTCCACATCGTTGCCGTAGAACCAGCCGAATCCCCACTCCTCTCCGAAGGGAAAGCCGGACCACACGGCATCCAAGGAATCGGCGCAAACTTTGTGCCAGAAGTTCTAGACACCGAAGTGTACGACGAAGTGCTCCCCGTACCAAGCGACGCCGCAATCGACTTCGCCCGCCGCGCCGCACACGAAGAAGGCCTTATGGTAGGCATCTCCGCCGGCGCAGCACTCTATGCTGCAGCCCAGGTAGCAGCCCGTCCAGAAAACGCTGGCAAGACAATCGTTGCTATCATCCCAGACTTCGGCGAACGCTACGTTTCCACCCCGCTTTTCGCAGGGCTGACCGACTAAACCTCTTAGGCAGAAACCCTCATGCATAACCACCCGCCACTGTTTACACAGATGAAAGAAGACATGCAGGCCGTGCTCAAACACGATCCTGCGGCACGAAACCTCGTGGAAGTCTTCCTGGCCTACCCTGGCGTCCACGCCGTCTGGGGATACCGAATCGCCCACCGTATGTGGGGGCACGAACGGCTCAAAACGCCTGCGCGCATCCTCGCACAGGCCGTACGAACCTTCACTGGAATCGAAATCCATCCTGGCGCGGAACTCGGGCGGAGGCTCTTCATCGATCACGGCATGGGTGTGGTTATCGGGGAAACTGCCGAAGTTGGCGATGACGTGGTGATCTTCCATGGCACAACGCTGGGTGGCGTTTCCATGTCCGAAGAGAAACGCCACCCCACCGTAGGTGATCGCGTTGTTATCGGCTCCGGCGCCAAGGTTTTGGGGCCAATCACCGTTGGGCACGACGTGGCCATCGGCGCGAATGCCGTGGTAGTTAAAGACGTCCCTGACGGCAATACCGCCGTTGGGATTCCCGCCAAAAATCGGCCGGCACGGAACCGGGCGGAAACCGGCGAACAGCTCGATCCGGCAATGTGGATTTAACGAAAGCAGTGATTACTTTTCGTAATCGCTCATCATGTCAATACGTGACTGGTGGCGGGATTCTGGATCGTAACCAGTGCTAAGGAAAACATCAACGAAGCGGGTTGCTTCCTCCAGCGAGTGCTGGCGGGCGCCAAGCGAAATCACGTTCGCGTTGTTGTGTTCGCGTGCCAAGGAAGCGATTTCTTCGTTCCATACGAGGGCCGCACGAACACCAGCAACCTTGTTAGCTGCTATCTGTTCGCCGTTGCCGGAACCGCCAATAACAATGCCGAGCGAACCCGGATCTGCAACTACCGCTTCGCCTGCCGCGAAACACACTGGTGGGTATGCGTCCAATTTATCGTATGTTTCGTAACCGTGATCAGTGACTTCATGCCCCTGTTCACGCAAATGTTCGATGAGATGGGCTTTCAATTCAAAACCGGCGTGGTCCGCCGCAATATGTACTCGCATGTGCACCAGTTTACCCATAACAGGTAGGCTTAATCCATGAGTATTGATAACACCGCCCAACAGGTTGCGGAACAGCTTAACTTCGCCGTCCGCCCTCAAGATGATCTTTTCCGTCATGTCAACGGAGCTTGGATTGATTCAACCGAAATCCCAGCAGATCAATCGTCCGCCGGTTCCTTCATCGATCTGCATAACCAGGCTGAAGAAGACGTCCGGACTATCATCACTGATTTAGCCGCCACGGGGTCGGAAGATCCTGATGCTGCCAAGATTGGCGCGCTCTACAACTCGTTTATGAACGAAGGCGTGATCAACGGCTTGGGCGCTACCCCGCTTGCACCAGAATTCAATGTGCTTGACAGTGCAGCATCCAAGGAAGATCTGGAAATCGCTATCGCCCAGTTCTACACCACGGGCATTGGCGCTCCGTTCGGAATTGGCACCGATGCCGATCGCAACAACCCAGATCAGTACATTCCTTGGGCATACCAATCTGGTATTGGCCTTCCAGATGAAGCGTTCTACCGCGCGGAAGAATACGCTGAAATCTTGGATGCCTACCGAACCTTTATTCCTACCCTCTATTCGCTGGCCACCGGTTCTACCGATGTGGATGCGAAGGATGCCGCCGAACAGATTTTGGCAGTTGAAACCGCTATTGCATCCCACCACTTCAGCGTTGTGGAATCGCGCAATGCGGAACTCACCAACAACGTCATGTCCTACGATGAGTTCACCCAGTTGGCTGGTAGCTTCAACCTCAAGGCTATCTTGGCAGCGATTGGCATTACCGCAGACAACGCTCCAGAAATCTTGTGTATGACACCACGTTCGTTCACTGGTTTGGGTGAGGTGTGGGAGAAGTTCGATATCGATGCGTTGCGCACCTACTTGCGTTGGCACGTTGTTTTAGCACGCGCTCCTTATCTTTCTGACGATATTTCCGCGGCGAACTTCGCATTCTACGGCACCACACTTTCTGGCCAGGAAGTTCAGCGTGATCGCTGGAAGCGCGCCGTTATGCTAGTGAACGATGGCCTTGGCGAAGCCGTTGGCAAGGTGTACGTGGCCAAGCACTTCCCGCCGGCCCACAAGGAAAAGATGGAACAGCTTGTTGCTGATCTTCTTGATGCCTACCGTGAATCCATCTCAACTCTGGATTGGATGACTGAAGAAACCCGCGAGCGCGCACTTGCCAAGCTGGCCGCCTTCACGCCGAAGATCGGCTACCCAGTGCGCTGGAAGGATTACTCTGATCTGGCCATTTCTTCGGATGATCTGATGGGTAATATTCGTGCGATCGCTGCGTTTGAGCACGCTGAAGATATCGCCAAGTTGGGTACCACGGTGGATCGCGATGAATGGCATATGACTCCACAAACAGTGAACGCTTACTACAACCCGGTTATGAACGAGATCGTGTTCCCTGCAGCTATCCTGCAACCGCCTTTCTTCGATGCCGATGCGGACGCCGCCTGGAACTACGGTGGCATTGGGGCCGTGATTGGCCACGAAATCGGCCATGGGTTCGATGATCAGGGTTCGAAGTACGATGGCACGGGCCGTTTGAACAACTGGTGGACTGATAAGGATCGCGAAGAGTTCGAGAAGCGCACGAAGGCGCTTGTGGATCAGTATTCGGCGTATGTTCCAGCGCAGTTCCCAGATGATTCCCCACACCACGTCAATGGTGAGCTTACTTTGGGCGAAAACATTGGCGATCTTGGCGGCCTCACGATCGCACTGAAGGCATACAACATTGCGTGCAAGCGCGATGGTCTGGCTTCCTCGGCGGACGCTCCAGAGATTGCAGGATTCACTGGCATTCAGCGTGTTCTTCTTTCGTATGCACGTATTTGGCAGGAAAAGCGCCGCGATGAATTGATGCTTCAGCGTGTGGCAACCGATCCGCACTCCCCGGCAGAATTCCGTGCCAACGGTGTGGTGAAGAACGTTGATGCATTTGCTGAAGCGTTTGACGTTCAGCCAGGCGATGCTCTCTACCTTGCACCAGAAGATCGCGTTCGGATCTGGTAACGGTACACACCGTACACGCGCAAATGCACTGCCGTAGAAATTACACAAGACCGTAGGAATACGGATACAGGGAGGGAGCCCGGCACCACGCCAGGCTCCCTCCCGCTTGTGTCTAAGATGCTCTCTTATTTCTTACTCGGCTCTATTCTCATGTTTGCGAAATCAACGTTACACAACGATCGTACACCGTACCCCAAACGAAGCTCACGCGGCCTTGGCGTTTGACATCCAATAAGATCGCGCCCAAGGTGGCGATCTCCAGCATGATCATCACGATCCCCATGCGGCGTCGTTTCCCCAAACTACCATCCTCCCCGTTCATCGGCGTAAACTGGATATGTTTCGTGACTTTTCGTCATCGCAAGGCGATGTTCCGCTCGCACCCGGCGTCGCCCCAACCTTGAAAGGACGTTCCGTGCCAGGACAAAACCTCACACGCGTCGAAGCGGCCGCACGCGCCGACATCATCACCTCCCACTCGTACCGGGTGGAACTCGATCTTCGCGGCGATACCACGTTCCGCTCGCAAACAACGGCAAAGTTCGGTGCCACGGCTGGTGCCTCCACGTTCATCGATCTGATCGCGCAATCGGTGGAAAAGATCGTGCTCAACGGCGTGGAACTCCCAACCGCCGCCTACGCAGATTCGCGCATCACCCTGGAAAATCTGAAGGAAGAAAACGAACTCTACGTGGATGCCACCTGCGTGTTCTCGCACACGGGTGAAGGTTTGCATCGCGCCACGGATCCGGCGGATGGCGAAGTTTACCTCTACTCCCAGTTTGAGGTTCCAGATTCGCGCCGCATGTACACGGTGTTCGAACAGCCTGATTTGAAGGCAGAGTTCACGTTTGTGGTGACGGCTCCGGAGGCGTGGAAGGTCTTTTCTGTGTCCCCAACGCCAGAAGCCACCCCAGCCGGCGATGGTTTTGCTACCTGGGAGTTCTCCCCTACGGAACGTATTTCCTCGTACCTGACCTGCATCGTTGCCGGCCCGTACGAAGGGGTCACGGATTCGCACCCGTCTAAGGACGGCCGCGTGATTCCGATGGGCGTGTACGCACGTAAATCGTTGGCAGAGTACTTGGATGGCGAAGAGATCATCACGATCACGAAGCAGGCGATGGACTTCTTCGAAGATGCGTGGGATGTTCCCTACCCGTTCCGTAAGTACGATCAGATTTTCGTGCCGGAATACAACGCGGGTGCGATGGAGCATCCTGGTTGTGTCACGATTTTGGACGATTACGTGTTCCGTTCTCGCCCAACGCAGGCGCTGGTGGAGCGCCGTGCAATCACAGTTGTTCACGAGTTGGCGCACATGTGGTTTGGCGATTTAGTTACGATGAAATGGTGGGACGATTTGTGGTTGAACGAATCGTTTGCCGAGTTCACGTCGCACGTTGCCACGGCTGAAGCGACAGCCTGGAAGGATGCGTGGGTGACGTTTAATTCTTCCGAAAAGTCGTGGGCTCAGATGCAGGATCAGTTGCCGTCTACTCACCCGATTGCCGCGGATATTCGCGATTTGGAAGACGTTCAGGTGAACTTCGATGGTATTACGTACGGTAAGGGCGCGTCTGTTTTCCAGCAGTTGGTTGCGTATGTTGGGCGCGATGCGTTCTTCACGGGCGTATCGAAGTATTTGAAGAAGAAGGCGTGGGGTAACGCCACGTTGGATGATCTTTTGGTTGAGCTTTCTGCCGCGTCTGGCCGCGATTTGACCGAGTGGGTGAAGTTGTGGCTTCAGGAGTCTGGGATCAACATTTTGCGTCCGCGTATGGAGCTTGATGGTTCCACGATTCGCGAGTTTGTGATTGAGCAGGCGTCGGATGGTCGCGCATCGTTGCGCCCGCACCGGATTGGCGTGGGTGGTTATTCGCGTGACGATTCGGGCAAGCTGGTTCGCGTTGTTCACACGGAACTTGATATCGACGCCGAAGCTACCGTTGTTCCTGCATTCTCCGGTATCGAACGCCCGGAGTTGATTTTGATTAACGACGGCGATTTGGCGTATGCCAAGGTGCGCTTGGATGATAAATCGTTGGCTTTTGCTGTTGAGAACATCAATTCGTTCACTGATCGTTTGCCACGCACGCTGGTCTTGTTCTCTGCTTGGGATATGACCCGTGATGGTGAGATGGCCGCGTCTGATTATGCGGCGCTCGTGTTGAAGGCATTGGAGACTGAAGATCACGGTACTGTGTTGCGTTCGTTGATCAACCAGCTCACCACGGCTGTCACCTTGTACTCTGCTCCAGCTAAACGCGATGCGTTGCAGGCTGAGGTGGGTGCTCATTTGGCACAGTTGGCGAAGGATGCGCAGCCTGATACTGATCGTCAGTTCCAGCTTGCAATGGCGTCCGTTTCTTTGGCTCACACTGATGAGCAGGTGGATACGGTTGCTGGTTGGCTGGATGGCGTGGATGTTCCAGAAGGCTTGAGTGTTGATGCGAACTTCCGCTGGGTTATCTTGACTCGTTTGGCTGCCGCTGGCCGCGTTGATGCTGCCATGATTGAAGCTGAACGCGTTGAGCGTGACAACACCGCATCGGGCGCCGCTAACGCCGCTCGCGCTCGCGCCGCGATTTCCACCCCTGAAGCTAAGGAAGCATCGTGGGAAGAAATCACGGGGGGCGAGGTTCCAAACTCGATCCAGCGTGCAGCATCCTACGGTTTCACCAACGGCAACCCTGCCTTGTTGGTGCCATTCGTTGAACGCTATTTCGCAAACATCGAATCACAGTGGGAGAACCGCACTGTGGAAATCGCATCGAACTTCATTGGTGGCGCATTCCCAACCAAGCTGACTGGCCGCACCGATCTTGGTGTGGATATTGTGGCGTTGGGCGAAGCATGGCTAGAAGAGAACACTGAGGTAGCTCCGGCTGCTCGCCGTTTGTTCTCTGAAGCGCTGGCACACGCACAGCGTGCAGCCCGCGCCCAGCAGGCTGACGCATAATCGTGCATGATTTGTGTGTGGGACAGGGGCATGCTCCTGTCCCACACCTATGGGATAGAGGACTGTCATGGATTCATTAACTCAGACGATTGAAAACCAGGCCGATGTAGGCGTGGCAAAAGCAAAGAAGGCTCAACATGTTGGCGCCTACCTGGTAGGTGGAGCATTGGCTGGTGCTTTCGTAGGCATCGGGTGTTTGTTCATGTACACCGGCCCGGCCGGGATGTATGTTCACCACTCTGATCTTGCAGGCACCATGATGGGGCTCGTGTTCGGCATCGGGCTCATTCTGGTTGTGTATGCAGGTGGCGAATTGGCTACCTCAGGCATGATGATCATGCCGTTGGCTGCGATCCGCCACAAGGTGTCGGTATTGCGCGCCGCATGGATGATTATGTTTATGCTGATCGGCAACTTGGTTGGTTCAATTGTTCTTTCGGCGCTGATTACGGGCGCTCACGTGTTTAAGCCAGGATCGCTCCCCCACCAGATGCTTGACGGCGTGGTGAGCGGAAAACTGGCAAAAGATTATTCGGAAGTTTTCTTCCGTGCAATCTTGTGTAACGTGATGGTCTGTTTGGCAATCTGGACTATCAGCCGTATGAAAACGGAGATTGGCCAGATCATCGTGATCGTCTGGGCAATCACTGTGTTCGTTGCCGCTGGTTTTGAACACGTGGTGGCTAACATGACCTCGTTCTCTTTGGCCATGATGAACGGAATCGACGGCATTACTGTGGGCAACGCTGCGATGAGCCTGCTGGTTGCCGGCGCGGGCAACCTCGTAGGCGGCATGGTTGTTGTTGGCGGAACGTACGTTCTGGCCGCAAAGATGGAAGCGTAAGGTTCTCGCCAACACATATAATTACATCTTGATTGGGCAGGGGTACGTGACATGTACGTACCCCCGCCCATCTGATGTGGGTGAGCATAGGTGCACCCAAAGGTTGCCCGGCTTCAGCCCCCACAACCCTATAGTTGAACAATAAATCATATTGTTGAGATTGTCCACACTATGAACCCACTAGCCAGGAAAGGGAAAGGATCCTAAGATAGCACACAATAAGCTCTCTATATATCCAGCTGTTTACATATAGAAGACATCTGGAAGAGAAAGGATCACACCCCCATGGAGCCTGCCATTATCGCCAAGCTCAAGAAAAATCTCTTGGCATGGATTGTCTTAGCCATCGTTGCCGGTGCGTTATTGGGAAAAATCCTCCCCACTACTGCTATCGTTCCATTCGCAACATTCAATGACGTCTTCGGAAAATTCCTCGGCTTTTCCGTTCCGCTTATCATCGTCGGTTTAGTAACACCCGCTATCGCAGACCTCGGCAAGTCCGGTGGGCGCTGGGTCATCCTCACCGTCGGCCTCGGCTACATTTCTACAATCTTGGCTGGTCTTGGCACATGGGGCCTCGCTTCTCTTCTCTATCCTTCTTTTCTGGCAGGCCAGGAAGTTCCTGATCTTGCAGAACCGGAGAACGCTGTTGCTTCCCTCATGGATGCCAGCTTCAGCCTACCGCCAGTATTCGGCGTGCTCACAGCACTGATCCTCGCATTCCTCGTTGGCTTTGGCGCAGTAGCAGCACAGGCAGAATCAATCATTTCTTTGCTTCAAGAGTTCCGGGACATCATTTTTATTGTTATTAAGAAATCGATCGTGCCACTCCTCCCGCTTCACGTGTTCGGTATCTTCCTCAACATGTCTAAATCTGGCCAATTCGAAACAGTGATCGTTGCAATGGCTAAGGTGATCGCATTCGCCTTCGCGCTCACGCTCATCATGCTTCTGGGCCAGTTCACGATTGCCGGCACAGTGGCAAAGAAGAACCCGCTCACGTCGTTATGGAATATGCGTGACGCGTACGCAACCGCACTTGGAACAGCATCGTCTGCTGCCACCATCCCAGTCACGCTCCGTTCTACTATGAAGAACGGCGTGTCAGAAGATGTGGCCGGATTCGTTGTGCCGCTGTGCGCAACCATCCATCTTGCTGGTTCCACAATCAAAATCACGGCATTCGCCCTGGCCCTACAGCACATGCTCGGCTTAGATATCGAACCCGGAAAAATCATCGGATTCATTCTCATGCTGGGCATCATCATGATCGCAGCCCCTGGCGTTCCAGGCGGCGCAATCACCGCAGCCCAATCAGTTGTTCAAGGAATGCTCGGATTTACCGATCCGATGTACGGAATCATGGTTGCCCTCTACGTTGCTGTAGACTCCTTCGGAACCGCAACAAATGTGACCGGTGACGGGGCAATCGCCATGATCGTTAACCGTTTCGTCACCCCAGAAAAATCAGCTGCCACTACGCAACAATAAGATCGCAGATTGCCCGCGCGAGTTCGTCCGCACTAGGCCCCACAATCAACTGAATGTAGTGCTTTTGCCGGACAACTCCGTGGGCGCCTGCAGCACGCAACAAATCTTCGTTCACGGCCCCGATCGAGCCCACTTCGATTCGAATACGCGTATACGCAGGCACAGCTTCAATAATATTTTCTGCTCCGCCTAGCCCTAAGACGAAATCTTCCGCCAATTCGTTCACGTCTCTACCTCTTTAAAGATGAGTGTGCGGGCAGGAAACTGCCCGCACACTCATCTACATTACTAGCTATTGAGAGCCTTCGTGAAGGTTTCAACAAGCGAAATCAACCGTGGGTTGGTTGCGAGCTCCTCAACCAACACAACTTTTTCGGTACCATCCGCCAGTGGAATCTTCCAGTTAGCATACTCTTGGTCAGTGCCAGGCTGGTTCTGAGCGCGGCGCTCCCCAACGGCGTCGACAAGCGAAATACACAACAAAGGTGACGGCGTCTTAGCCAAATACACGTGTATCGCTTCGATAACTTCGCGTTCGGACGGATCGTCACCAATCAAACCGTATTCACGCAACCGTGCGTAGACGGTCTCGCGTTCGTGGCGTGCCTGTGCGCGAACTTCTTCCTCCGCTTCAACCAACAAACCAAGCCGAGCACGCAAATCAACGTGCTCCTCAGCCAAATAGCCTGCAGCCGGTGGAAGATCATGCGTATCAACTGAAACCAACGCACCGTAACGGTAATCTTCGGCACGCAACGGATTCCCCTGTTCGTCTTTTTCGAACCAGAAAATCGACGTACCCCACATGCCCCGATCACTCAAATAATCGCGAACCCACGGCTCCACGTTACCCAAATCTTCGCCAACCACAACAGCGCCAGCGCGATAAGCTTCCAGGAGCAAAATGCCAACCATCGCGTCGTGATTAAAACGAACATATGTACCGCGGCTTGCCGGCGAGCCATCCGGAATCCACCACAAACGGAACAGGCCCATCACGTGATCAACACGCAACACGCCCGCGTGACGCAACACCGTACGTGCCATATCACGCAACGGAGCATAATCCATACGCTCCAGCGCATCCGGACGCCACGGCGGCTGAGACCAGTTCTGGCCCTGCTGATTGTACATGTCCGGTGGAGCACCAACCCCAATACCGCGTGCGAACGCTTCAGGAATAGTCCACGTATCGGAACCTGCCGGGTGAACCCCCACAGCCAAATCGTGCGCAACACCAAACGCCATACCGGCAGCCTTAGCGGCACGCTGCGCGTCCGCCAACTGCTCATCCATAACCCACTGAAGCCACGCCCAGAAATCCACACGTTCCTTGAGCGCTGTACGAGCCTTCGCCACGGCGCGGCCATGAATATCCTTCAGATCTTCAGGGAATGGGCGCCCTTCGTAGTGTTCAACCAACGCACACCACAACGCGAAATCTTCCAAGCCCTGGCCTTCATTATGGCGGTACTGGGCGAATTCACGATCACGCGATTGGGAACGGCC
Organism: Arcanobacterium haemolyticum DSM 20595; assembly: GCF_000092365.1. Lineage (NCBI taxonomy): Bacteria > Bacillati > Actinomycetota > Actinomycetes > Actinomycetales > Actinomycetaceae > Arcanobacterium > Arcanobacterium haemolyticum. The sequence goes on along the minus strand of NC_014218.1, from coordinate 551,392 downwards.
AGCCTTGAAAATCACCTCAAGCGCTTCACGCTTCGCCTTCCACGAAGAATCACGATCAATATGCGTATTCTTAACCGAATCCTTCTTCACATTTTCCGCAGCCCACGTAACCAGCGAACGCTCCGGCCCTGAAAGGTAGGCAACTTCACGGATGTTCTCCGGCCGAATATACATCGGGTTGAAGAAACGGCGAGTCACAGGCAAATATGGCGACGGTGAAATCGGTTCAATCGGTTCAGCCGCATGAAGCGGGTTCACTAACAGGTAATCCGCGCCCATCGAACCGAACAACGAAGCCATTTCCAGAAGATCGTCAGTATCGCCAATCCCCCACGATTGAGCAGAACGCGTGGAGTAGAGCTGAGCCATCATCCCCCACGACCGCTTGTCATCCAACGAACCGCGATCCAAGCGGGCTGGGGTAACGATCAATGTGGTGGTATCTTCAGCAAACTTGTCCGTCTCATTGTGGCTCACGCGAGCACGCAACGTGTGGTAGCCCAGTGGCAGACCTTCATCCAACACGAAACTTGCCTGGCCAATCTGATGCCCCTCCACCATGCGTGGAGGAGTGAAATCTTCACACTGGCGGACAGAGCGCTCCGTTCCATCCTCACACAGGATCGTGAGCACAACATCCCAGCCGTGCGGCACATGAACAGGAACCGTGAGTTCACGATCATTCCGGGTAACCACGCACGATGGGAGAATCTGACGCCATGGCGCTTCTTCCTTCGCAACCAACGCGGCTTCAATCATGTCATTTGAGGTTGCATCCACGCCCATCGCGGCAAGCACTGCAATCAGGGTGTCTTGATCTACGGAAACGTGTTCGCCGTTAAAGCCCCAAAATTCGGTAGCAACATTGTAGGCGTCTGCTAGCCGATGTAGTTTTTCAAGATCAAGCGAGTGATCTGGCATTATTTCTCCTTGAAGGGTGCCATGTAGCGCCGTCGCTACTCTTCTTGTTATCAATTGTGCCAGAATGAAACGGTTTTCTGTAACTGACATGCAAAGTTTTCCAAACTACTGTGGAAAGAAATCTCCGGGGCCATTCGCAGCCTCACAACCACACCTTAAATTCTCCCCTCATCTTGCCGTATGATGGACAAGAAAACAGACGGATAACCTACTCGCCACAACTTTTTACGGAGAACCCCATGCCAATCTATCTCCCAGTCCCAGCAAGTTCGGAAGAACCGCTCGCGTCCATTTTGCGTACGTTGCGTTTAGAGGTGCGCGAACCGGGGAGTTACGTTGGCACGAATCTTTCACAGTTCAACGGGCGCGTGTATGGCGGCCAAGTGTTCGGGCAGGCAGTGATGGCCGCGTGGGCGAGCGTGATGGATTCGTATCCTGATCGGGACATTCATTCGATTACGGCCGCGTTTATGCGCCCCGGGGATCAGAAGGAACCAATTTCGTTCGACGTGGAAGAAGTGAACGATTCACGTTCGTTTTCGACGCGGCGTGTACACGCCTCCCAGTTCGGGAAGACCATTCTTTCCTGCCGCGCGTCATTCCAAGAGCGGCAGCCTGGGGTTGAGCACGCTTCTGAGGTTCCGTGCGCTCCGGATCCAGAAACGTTGGAATCTTCCGTTGAGTTCTTCGCGAATTTCGATCACCCGGCGTCGAAGCACATGCATACCACCAGCGCTATCGACATGCGTCACGTTGACGGTCCCATTTGGGTACGTCCCGCCGCGAAGCGCGATGGCCACACGTTGATTTGGTTCAAGATTCGCGGGGAAATGCCTGCGGGTTCGTCACAGCTTTTGCACCGGGCGATGCTTGCGTACGCTACCGATCAGTTCATGCTGGAGCCGGTGATGCGTATGCATGGGATGTTTTGGTTAAGTCCCGACATTTCGCTGGCTACCTTGGACCATGCGATTTGGTGGCACCGTGACGTGGACATGTCCGATTGGGTTTTGGCCGAACTCGATTCGCCTTCCGCACAAGGTGGGCGCGGTTTGGCTGTAGCGAAGTTCTTCCAGCACGGCACACACATTGCCACCATGGCGCAAGAAGGCATGACCCGTTCCCGCCTTGTTGGGTAAAGTTTCGGTTGTTTTTGGGCGGCGTTTTTAGGAACGACGACGCGGCTGCGCGCAATCGTTAGTGCCGCTTAACGCATCTGCACGTAATATTTTTAGACCACAGATCGTCGTGAACGCCTATCTAGCACCATAATGTGATCTACATGAAGCGATTTCGATATGCCCATCACGTACACGATAAACAAGACGATTTTTATCATCAATTCGCCTTGACCAGAATCCCGACAACTCTCCCCTCAAAGGTTCTGGCTTACCAATCCCCTCATACATGGAACCACGCTCAATATCTTTAATTAGACTATTTATTCGCTTCAAGGTTTTACGATCCTGGGTTTGCCACCACACATAATCGTCCCATGCTTCGGGAGCCCAAATCTTATTCACCATCATCAACTAACTCGTGCGCAACGCCCCGGCCCGATTCTAAGGAAGCTATGGAGCGGCGTAAGTGCGCAAGATTTTCCTTGCTATAAAAAGGATCGATCGAAACTTCGAATGGAATACGCCCTTCGCGCCCCATCTTTTTAGCAAAAATCGTAAAGGCGGTTGTCATATTCATCCCTAATTCTTTGCACACCGCTTCCATATCGCTTTTCACTTCTTGATCAATACGGAGATTAATCGTTGTCGTTACCATAGCTTCCCTTTCGTCTATCACCTACAATATTTCTATTATTATAATCAATTGTAATTGAGATGTAAATACATTGAAATTACACTATTGCCCTATTTACCAAGCTTACTCCCTTACCGAGTACCAAACTTAACCAATAATTTTTAGATCTAACCCAGCAGGAACCCTCATGAACTCAGAACTTTTCCTTGAATTAACTGACAACGAATGGACGTGTGAATTCATTGACCACGATCGGGACATTGCCAGAGCAATCGTTATTGATGATGATGGATACTTCCATTTCGTGAGAGTCGAACGCGACGACGATTTCGGAAAGGCGACTATCATCGAAACTGCTGGCGGCGGCGTCGAACCTGAAGAAAACCTCGATACTGCAATCAAACGCGAGCTGAAGGAAGAACTGGGTGCGGAGGTCGATGTTCTCTGCAAAATCGGTGTAGTGAGCGATTTCTACAACCTCATCCACAGACACAACATCAATAACTATTTCCTGTGCAAAATCACCGGCACAGGCGCGAAACACCTGACGAAAGCCGAAATCGACGACTTCCACCTCTCCACGCTCAAACTCAAATTCGACGACGCGGTGGCGGAATACGAACGCTGCGCGACCACGCAGCTGGGCCGACTAATCGCCAATCGGGAACTGCCGGTGCTGCAGCGGGCAAAGGAGATGCTGTAACGCCGATCTTTTGACATGCCCGATATACTTGAAGTCTCGGAACACATCAAGAATGAGGAGGGGAAATAAACATGATTCTAAGTCCAGACGTTTCTCACAACGTTGACCCTGCGTCAGTAGCAAACTATATCCTCCACCTTGATACACAGCGTGAAGATTCTGATGTTACGCAGATGAAGCTCCATAAGTTGCTTTACCTAGCTCAAGCTCATTACCTTGCTGTAACAGGATATCGACTCATGGATAGTGATGTAGAAGCATTCGAACACGGGCCAGTAATCAAAGCAGTCTTCCCGATGTTCCGAGAGTACGGCCGCGAAGTCATCGTCAACCACCGCCCTTTGTGCCTTGTGACCTGCCCCAAGATGTCAAAGATTTCGTCAAGCAACTCTGGGATCTTTATTCGGATTACTCTGCAAGTTACCTTCGCAAGCTTACTCACGATCAAGATCCGTGGAAGGATAATTACGTCCCGAACACTCGGCACGTCCTGATTCCCGACAACGAAATACTTAAATTCTTCGCTTACAAAGTTCCCTGTAACGAACGGGTTATTCACCCCGATGCTCTCCTTGTAGACGAAGATTTTCTCGACACGTTAGACGACGACGCTTTAGCTGCCACCGCTCTGGAAGCACTCGCATGAACCAGCCTTGGGCTAATATTGAGGAAGTCAATTCGGCTCACGCCTTGACTTCTTTTCGCTCCGGTTCACTTGAAGTGGACAAATGATTTAAAACGAATTCACTGGCACAACAAAAAATGGGCCGTGTTCGTACGAAAGTGTGTAGCCGATAATAAGCAGGTAGTTGCCTTCTTTTCTTTCAAAATGATCGTTATCGAAGTGCAGTCATTTTCGAAAAGCTTACAAAAATCAGCAAATTCCAATTCTGCTGGGCAGAGCACCGGACTGCTCTTGGCATGGATGGGACGCGATGAAACCGTTGACAACTGTGGAAAAGCACTCATGCGCGAAGTCTTCCTTCATGCGATCACCGCACACAAGATTGCAGCATATAGTTTGCTCGTGGTCGATGCTTTATTAGATAACCTCGTAAGTTTCTATGAGCATTTTGGTTTCAGACGAGTCCCCAGCGATACCCGAAGGCTCGTCATGAAAGCCTCTGCGCTTCTAAAGATAGCTGAACGCTTAAACTGAAGTGCTCCGGGTTTTGTTCTTAGGCTTTTGTTTTGATTTCTAGTATTTTCTGTGGCGGGTTCTGCTTCTAAGATTCGGTTTCTGCCTCGATCGGGGTTCGGTAGCCTAAGCTGTGGTGGACTCTAGTCTCGTTCTACCAGGACACCGACTCGAATGTCGCGATTTCTACCTCGACGTCATCCCGCCTGCGAGTATGGATGAGCTCGTTGTAGACAACGCTGATACTGCGACCCGTGATCCCAATGGTGAATGAGACTTGTTTCCTTAGCACACACGATCAGTTGGTTGAGAGCTTGCAGCGGCAAAGCTTTGGCATGGAATCTGATAACGCCCACCCAACGATGTGTCGGGAGTAAACGTCGGTGACAAACGCGGCGTCCACAAAGCCGTTCTTCGTGCGCACATACGTAAATGTTAGCCACCCACAATTTGTTCACAACCGATATTCCCTCACGGCAAAGAGCATGCCACATGTTCCACACACCCTAGACACCGTCATTATCTCGATGAACAGCACTCATGCGTTTAAACAGCACAGCCACACGCGAAGGCGGCGAGCACGTAAACCACGAGCCTGATACCCACGCAAGGTGAGCCCACCAGCCCGGTTATGCTTCACCGTCTTACAGATAAACTCGACAAAGAAAATACTCCCGGTACCCATCGATAAACCGGATCATGTCTTAACGTGGCCTGGTTGTGACGCGAAAAAAGCTGAGGCAGCCTTCAGCAGTTCGTTAGTGTCGCGTAGCTGGTGATACGACGTAGCCTCGCGTTCTTGGCGGCCACATCTTCAGGCACAGGTTTCTGGGGATGTTTCGCGCACGGCGGGCCTGCTTAAAGTCCATTGACAGGCCGTGTGCCACGAGACGGCCAGCTTTAGAGCTACTGCCTGCGGCTTGCACCAGCATGTTGTCCACCAAGATGTCTTCCACGAGGTGCTCCTCAATGCGCATTATCCTGGCTTCCCTGCCCGGAGCCATCTATCTGCCCTTCGGATTCTGTGGCGGGCATGTCACATTCAAGGGGTGGGTAGCGGTACGCGCCCTCCCGCCGATCAACTCCATCGAAGAACGCCGACTAGCCCACACGCAGCTTGCGCTACGCCTACGCGAGAAATACGATTTGGGCAACGCTAACCTCGCGTGGGTGAGCGGCCTGGAATGGCAGGCTCCGGGGGTTGGAGTGTTCACCAGCGACAACATCATATGCGTATTCAACACTTCAAACGAAGACGTGTTCGTGCCCGTAGAAAATGAGCTCCTGCTACGTTCAGACTCTACACGCAAATGGGCCCTACCCGGCGCCGAAACCGCTCTCCGCACCGGGCCGCCGCAAATATTTTCCACCGCTGAACGAGAAGAATAAAACAAGCTCACATCCGGCACCACCGCCTGGTTTGTACCACCTGCAGTCAAAACCTCAAACAGGTAGGGCGATAAGCGCCGGCCCTAACAACCCGAAACAACAATCTACTACTGAGCATAACCTGAGACAGCACGTAAACCATGCGGCCTTACAGCTGTCAATTCCGGCACCCATCCCGCACCCGTCCTAGGTCAGTCGCGCCGCTACCAGCCCATCATTAGTAAACCGCGCAACTACTAGCCCCGCCCTAGCTCAACCGTGCTACTACTAGTCAAAATTGAGCTGCAGGGTAGTGATGCACATTTGTGCATCACTACCCTGCAGCTCAACAACCTGGATCGCTTTCAGTAAGCGAACCAAACTTTAGGGTTTAGCTCCTCTTACGGCGAGAAACTAGGACGACGCCACCAGCCATCAGCGCACCGGCCAGCAGCGTAAGCGTGCCCACCTGAGCGCCCGTTGTTGCCAAAGGCTTCTTACCAGCCTGCGGCTTGGACGGCGCCGAAGACCCAGAAGTAGAAGACGTATCCGGGTTCACATCGGTCTTCTCAGTCTCGTTGATAACAGTTAGCTTGTTACCAGCAGCACTAGCAACCTGCTTACCATTAACCGTTTGCTGCACATCAGTCGTGGTCACATTGCCATTAGCATCAACACTGAACGTGATATCAGAAACCACCTTAAAGCCCTCAGGCGCAACAGTTTCCTTAAACACATACCTACCAGCAGCAAGCTTAATCTTCTTAGACTCACCCGCAACCGAAGTCCACGACTCTAGCTTCTTAGCATCATCACCAGTAGACCAAACCTCAATCTTGGCCCCAGCAATCTCCTTACCAGCAACATCAGTCTTAGAAATCACCACATCAAAAGACTTAGGAGCCTTAGTCTCGTTGATAACAGTTAGCTTGTTACCAGCAGCACTAGCAACCTGCTTACCATTAACCGTTTGCTGCACATCAGTCGTGGTCACATTGCCATTAGCATCAACACTGAACGTGATATCAGAAACCACCTTAAAGCCCTCAGGCGCAACAGTTTCCTTAAACACATACTTACCAGCAGCAAGCTTAATCTTCTTAGACTCACCCGCAACCGAAGTCCACGACTCTAGCTTCTTAGCATCATCACCAGTAGACCAAACCTCAATCTTGGCCCCAGCAATCTCCTTACCAGCAACATCAGTCTTAGAAATCACCACATCAAAAGACTTAGGAGCCTTAGTCTCGTTGATAACAGTTAGCTTGTTACCAGCAGCACTAGCAACCTGCTTACCATTAACCGTTTGCTGCACATCAGTCGTGGTCACATTGCCATTAGCATCAACACTGAACGTGATATCAGAAACCACCTTAAAGCCCTCAGGCGCAACAGTTTCCTTAAACACATACTTACCAGCAGCAAGCTTAATCTTCTTAGACTCACCCGCAACCGAAGTCCACGACTCTAGCTTCTTAGCATCATCACCAGTAGACCAAACCTCAATCTTGGCCCCAGCAATCTCCTTACCAGCAACATCAGTCTTAGAAATCACCACATCAAAAGACTTAGGAGCCTTAGTCTCGTTGATAACAGTTAGCTTGTTACCAGCAGCACTAGCAACCTGCTTACCATTAACCGTTTGCTGCACATCAGTCGTGGTCACATTGCCATTAGCATCAACACTGAACGTGATATCAGAAACCACCTTAAAGCCCTCAGGCGCAACAGTTTCCTTAAACACATACTTACCAGCAGCAAGCTTAATCTTCTTAGACTCACCCGCAACCGAAGTCCACGACTCTAGCTTCTTAGCATCATCACCAGTAGACCAAACCTCAATCTTGGCCCCAGCAATCTCCTTACCAGCAACATCAGTCTTAGAAATCACCACATCAAAAGACTTAGGAGCAGGAGTAAGGCTCTCGTTGAAAATCTTAACTGTGCTACCTTCGAGGACCACCGAATCGCCTTCAGTATGAACAGTTACGCTGCCGTCGTCGGCAACATCAACCCGCGCGATCGGGAGGTTCGGCTTTTTAATAGGCTTGTAGTTTTGGGGTGCTTGGAGTTCCCTCAGCAGATACTCACCGGGCGACATCTTAATTTCCTCCGCCACATCCTTACTATCCCAAGCGAAATCCCCTGCTTTCCCATTAATAGTGGAGCTATTGCGCTGGGGTCGCAACTGCAGCTTCGCTCCAGCAACGAACGTCTTCGTATCTTTATCTAGCTTCCCAAAGTTAACTTTAAACTCGCCATCTCCTGGCTCGTTAGGATTATTCGGCTTCGGCGAGATCGGCTTATCATTCTTGTCAACAAACTGGCTGCTCAACAGGTTTTGCCACTGGGTATATTCGGCCGGCGGAGTAACGTTGTTGGTAGGTAGGTAAACATTTAGCCTAGAACCCTCAGGAACTGACTTTAGCTCGAATTTCGTACCAAAAGACAACGTCTCGGACTCGCTTTGGCCAATCATTACCTTGTAAGCCTTGAGCGTGTCTCTATCCAAATGACTCGCACCGTCGTAACCGTCAGTCAGACGCCAAATCGCATTCTGCGTAGCATTTCGCAACTGTTCTTTAGTCAGATCGCCATTCTTAATGGCTCCCGTCGCGTCATTGGGATAGCCAACCCACATCAAAGCCAAAAGCTTTTGCGTAAGCTCCGCGCCCTTTTTTTCAGTGAAAATCCCCAGGTTGGATGGGTCATCAGACTTCTTGAACTGCGGAAGGCCGCCCGCTCCCTCCTGCCCCAGCGCCGTGGGACGAGCACGATGAACGTTCATGCAATAGGCGGGCTCCCAGTCCCCTCCCTGCTGTGGCCGCACCTGGAAATGATTAGAGCCATGCTCGGTCATTGAACCTTCAAAAACCTGCTTATCATCCTGCGCCCACGCCGCTACCGCAGTGGACAGTACCATGGCTAGAACCACGAACAGCGCCAAAAATGCGCTACCGCTGTTCAGCCTTTTCAAAACGCTACCCTGCGGAAGCGTTCGGTGGAAATCCATCTTTTCCCCTTATCTAAAGTTATCACTCTAAGAACATCGAAGCTAACGCTTTCTCACAAAGAGAAAACAGACGTATCAACTTAGACCCCACTTAGATGCTAAAACACCCAAACTTGGTCCTAGTGCCAAGGATAGAAAGCTCCAGTGATTCAAATATTCTATCCTACGAAGATACCTAATCTAACAGCTAGATTCACCTTTCTGACATATCCCACACCTGACCATCAAAGCCGCACCGTGCGATACCATGGCCCGCTCATTCACCCGACTCCGCCAAAGCGAGAAATAGAAGATTTAGGTCCTAATCTGCGGATAAACAACCCGTTGCCTGATCAAACTCCACCAGCGCGTCCAACCCAACCTGCCCCGGCGCGGAAACCTCGCCCAAGAAGCTAAACGTAGCCGGCGCCGCGACTACGAACAGTCGCATTCTCATCAGCTCCATCAAGGAACTGTTCAAACCACTCCAGCAGTTCACCTTGCATCTGACGCAAGCTAGCAACAATCTCGTCGGCACCTGGCGTCACCCGAAAATCATGGCTTGATAACACTACCGGAACCCCCGCTTCGAAAGCGCTCAACACCACCCGGCGAGGTTGCTCCAAGCTATACTCCACGTCAAGCAGATCCGCCGCCTTGGCCTCCAAGACCGCGAGCGCCACTGCCCGCAACGGTGCGGGCTTTGTGCGCAAGCTCGGATGCATTCTTGCCCATCAAGGGCACGATAACAGCTGCCCGCTCTCCACCCAGTTCAATGCTTCCGGCATGCACCTCCATCTGCGACATTTCAGCCCCGTCCGCAACCGATTCAGCGGGAGGCCGAAACGCGCCCCTGGGCGCAGAAAAGGTGAGGACAGAGGTCAATACCCTGTTTGATTCGGGGACTTTGCGCGCGGTTGGCCCCGCACGCTGACCTTCCCAACACTTGTAGAGATCGGGAGCCCCCCAACCCCCGCATCACGCTTTCGACGTTGCCGCGTGTTCGGCAAAAGCCACGCAGTTGAGCAACTTTGAGGTTCCGCACCTTCGCGGCGACAGCAGCCAACGTGTGGGCTCGTCAATACGTGTAGACCCGAGGTTCTTGCCACCATCGGTCATCATCGAGCGCGCTCTGGCGCGAGTGGCAGGGTTTGTACAGGCTTCGCAGGTTCTCAAAGTTGTGGGTTCCGCCGTGTTCGAGCGGGAGAACGTGGTGGACTTCCTGCACGGGTGTGTAGCGACCAGCTTCAAGGCAGTCTTCGCAAAGCGGATGGGCGACGACGTAGGCGGCACGAATCTTGCGCCACCGGGAGCCGTAGCGACGGTTGATCTTCGGGTCACGCTGATACTTACGATACCGCGCGTCTTCCGTCTTCGCGTGCTGCTCGCAGTAGCGTTCGTGGGTGAGCTCAGGGCAGCCGGGATGGGAGCACGGGGACACTGGTTTGACCGGCATCGCTGGCTCCTTCCCGGACATGGTGAAGCCCCAAGTTCCGGGGGCTAGTTCACACTCGCACAGACCCCCTTAGGTCGAAACGCGCACCTACCGCGCGGACGTCATGGCAACGAGCACCAGATCACCGGACCTCCAGCGAGCCAACGAACAACCCCAGAAACGACAAAACCCCTGCTCAACAGGGGTTCAAGGGCTCACGCGGCTTTTATCATTTTTGACGTCTTTGTTTCGATATAAATACACTTCACCTGCCTCCTTATATGAGCCAAGGAGATGTTTGAGCGCGTCGAGGTTGGCACCGACGATATAGAGGTTCTCCGAATCCTTCCAGCTGACCGTTATGCGCAAGATCTGGCACCACAACCGTTTGAGTTTCCGTCGAAGTCAAGTACGTCGCATATGATTTTCCAAGGAATTTGAGCTCGTACCCTTCCTTAGTAACGCTAACGTCACCTTTCGTGAGGCTCTCTTGGAACTGGTCGAACATGAATGCGCCATTCTTGTCGAAATACTCCGGCAGTGCAGAGCAGATCCGTTCAATTTAAAAGTCGTTGGGAGTGACTGTTTCGTTGTGCTCGCGTGCATCACGGATCACTGTGCGGTCTCCTGTCCGTTCGGGAGATTTCTTCCCGAGTATCTCTCCGATTAAAGGAGGTTCAGATACAGATAACATTCTAAATAACGCTACCAGATTTCTGTTCTAGAAAATTATAGTAGAACACTTCTATTTTTCTTAGGACTTCCACGTTGAATCCACACTCTATTCCATTACATGCGAGGTTCTACTTTACAACATGTAGACCTGTTATCGAAGACGAGGTCTCGATCGTCGTCGTTATAGGAAGCGAAACCAAACCCTGCTCACAATTCCCTTCAACCGTATTCAAATCGGCCATCATCAGTGAATGAACGCTGCTAAGTGGAAAACTCATCGCATCAGCGATAGTACGAAACCCAGTCTTTCTACTGACAAGAGAATCCAGAACAACGGAAAAGACGCGTGACTTCTCTAACTCATCCGACTCTCTGGTTCTGCGGATTTGAGCCCTTGTCTGCTCAACTCAACGCACATCTTTCGATACGCCCAATCAGTCAAAAGCCCGGACCTATGCAACGCATGAACTGTAGCAAAGGCCGACAAACCAAACGCACCCTTATACGTCATAATCTGTTTTAGATCCGGATTCTTAACGCAATATTCATACTGCGCCACACGAGGAAATAGAAACTCCGTTGCAAAACCATTAAATGAAGGAATACCCAGAGAAGGAAGCGAGAATTTACTCTTGATCCATGTCATTAGTCCAATGCCTAATTTTGCATGGGCAAGGCTGGCTTTTCTTTCTTTTGCCGGCGTACCACGATACGAACGAAATTCAACACTGTGACGGTCTAATTCCGGAAGCAACTCCCCTAAGAAAAACTTCTCTGGGAAATTCAACGTGCTCGCAATCATCGTGAGCTTGTTAAGAGGAGCCCCAGAACGTTCGTAGTTAGTAGCCGTTCGCAAAGTAACATCAATCGACTTAGCAAAGTCAGTTTTAGATAACGTACGTAACTGACGAGCCAAAGTGATTCGTTCTGCTAACAACAATTCAGTCACCTAGCGGAATAATTTCGAATTCGATATCTCCGCCACCGACATCGATTGGTTTCGTATTTTCTTCGTACTCGAACCGACAAGGTTCAAGGATAATCCGCTCTTTCCAACCTGTAAATCTTCCGGCTGCTACGCCTTCAGGGAGAGAAATTTCTGCGCGGATCTCATCTTCATCTCGATAGTAAAGTAGCACCCACACATCGAATGAATCATCTAGCCCGATGCTTACAATCTGCAGTTGCTCATCAATACCGACAATCGGTTCTTGCGTAGAATAAAGTTCACTACTAACTGGTCCTTGCTTCCGCCGCGCATTGGGACCCTGCTCAAGATCCGCCCCATTTAATCCAGTCTCAGACGTTCCAGCTACAAAACTTAAGATGATTCCGCGCTTTTTATTCTCGAGCAACGGTTTCAGTTTTTCATCTTTAATCGACCAAGTTTCGTTTCCTAGCTGAACTAAATTTTGTCTTGCGACCGCCATCGTTTCCATCCATCTAGCTAAACCAGCAGCAGTCTTGGGGTAGAAGGAATTTATATTTTTACCCGCCAATTCACCTGCTTCTAGAGCTTCTCTAATGATTTATTCCGGAATATCTAACTCTAAAAGTCTTCCAGATGCGCTACTTGGTGATTCCGCAAATTCCTGGTTTTCATCGCGATAAACTCGTTCTAGATTATCGGTCATAGCAACACCAGCAACTCTCATTTTTGTGCTTAAAAGAGGAAAACCTTATATTGATCGTACGCCATTCCCGTTCGTCCTGGTAAGTAGATTCAGGGTCCCTATATTCACAAAAACTTCCTGAAAACAGGATGCACCATTCTTCTAGCGCACACGTTGAAACACACGGCTTCAACTCGAATAAAAATTTTATGCAACTTTTCTGATAACCGTTACCTTAACTTCTTTACCGCGCTAATCTGACCTTGCACTTGAGAACTACCCTATCTCCTCCTCCACACGAAGAACGTCCCCCTCGTTAAAAATCAATGTTTTTTGATTCTTGTGGTCACTCCCCCACAACATCCACGCCGCGCATCTCCACCGGCACACCACGTGATTCGATGCTCACGCCGGTTACCGCTACGCCTTTGAACACGTCTGCTGGCAACGGCACGCGAATCGTGGAGATCAAGTACTCGCCGTTGCTTGCTTCGGTTTTCATACTAGCGAGCGCCTTCCCCACTGCCGGATCAATTGCGGAAAGTTCCTTGCTCCATTGTTGCCCGTTCGCCAGAGTGAGAGTGAGGGTTACAATGGGGCCAGCTCCTTGCGCATCGTGCCCTGCGGGTAGGATGTGTAGCGCAACTTCTTGGGCGTTATCAATATGAGTATCCGCGTGTGCTCCCGTGGTATGCATCAGCTGAGAAACTGGTGTTATCACACCGTTTTCAGGTTCTGGGCATATATCTTTGCGTTCTGTGGGAACCATTGGATCCACATGGCCACATAGAGTCGCTTCTTTTCCGGGTATTCCAGTGAAGGACGACGCCGGTATCCGCGTCACGTTTTCCCCTTGCGTTGCAACAAGCCAGCGGACGTCAGTTCCGGCGTATGTAGCTGGTATTGGGGCGTGTGCCTTTAACGGAATGGAAGTTTCTGCGCCACGAATGGTTGCATCGAACCAATCGATGGCTGAGTTGATTAGGAGCTTTTCGTGGTCAGCTGAGCTTGGGCATGCTATGACACTACATGCTTTGCGGTCATCAGCTTCTTTAGTTTGTAGCTGGCGATTGATGAACATGTGGCCGTATCCGGGGATTTGAACACTGACGATCGGTGTTTTCCGCTTTTGTTGAACATGTTCGGTTAGCCACCAGTTAGCGGCCCGCTCCACGTCTCCATCTTCATCACCATTGACAAGGAATGTTGGCATATCAGGGCCTGCTGGATCGATGTCTGTAATATCTTTAGCGTTGTATGATCCACCGTATCCCATGGCTGACATAAGTTTATCTTTCCCGAAAAGATGTTGGGCGGCATCAACCATCATTGCGGAACGTGAGTGGAATACCAGACCTACCTGGTCAAAGTCGAGTGTAGCTTTGTAATCCGATCCTAGATCTTTTGATCCAGACGCCCCAGCGGCAATTCGATCGCGCAACTTCTTCACAATCGCAGTCCACATATCTTTTTGCGAATACGGTTTCGATTCGTCGCCACTCACCCATAACGGCGTGAGGTCCGGGATGAGTACGGCATATCCACGTTCGGCAAGTGCCTCCCCGAAGTAAGCCATGCCTTGATCGAAACGCGTTCCTTCTTTTTTGCCTTTACACGGAAAAGCAAACATGGCATCGGCACAGTTTGGTGCGCGTAGATGGGAAAATAGGATGAGTGGAGCGGCCTTGCCTGCTTCGGGTGTACCCTCTGGAGTCACAAGTACCCCACGCACCGGTGCCACGAACCCGTTCATCTTCACATTACCGACGTCCAGTTGTGTCACGCGCACCTTGCCATCGTGAGTAATTTCGTGGCTCACCGGTGCGAGTTTCCGGTTTGGATCCGCGTGTGGCCCGGTAAGTTCGGAAGTTTCCGTTCCTGTTTTGTTGTTCGACGCCGGTGGTGGAGTTGCGTCCGTACAACCAGCGAGTGCCAATGCTACGTTAGCGATTGAGGCTGTTACCAGGGCCAATATACGTCGATTGCTTTTCATAGTGCTGATGATACTCGCACACAGTGCAGGGGAAAAGTATCTGGGGAGAGCAGAGCGTGTGAGGCTCTGCTCTCCCCAGATTTATTGAACTTTCTTAGCTCTAAATTACGGTTCAGTTCTTAGCCGATGATTTAGCCACGAGTCAACTTGCGATAGGTGGATGCTCCTGGGCGAGCAGCGTCTTCACCCAAACGTGCGATCTTGTTCTTTTCGTATGCTTCGAAGTTACCTTCGAACCAGTACCAGTTGGATGGGTTCTCTTCGGTACCTTCGTAGGCCAAGATGTGCGTTGCCACACGATCAAGGAACCAACGATCGTGGGTGATAACCACGGAGCAGCCGGCGAAATCAAGGAGCGCGTTTTCCAGCGAGCTCAAAGTTTCCACGTCCAAATCGTTGGTAGGTTCGTCAAGAAGGATCAAGTTTCCGCCTTGCTTGAGAGTCAACGCAAGGTTCAAACGGTTGCGTTCACCGCCGGAAAGAACGCCGGCCTTCTTCTGCTGATCGGCACCCTTGAAGCCGAACGCAGAAACGTAGGCGCGCGACGGCATTTCAACGTTGCCAACCTGGATGTAATCGAGGCCGTCAGAGACTACTTCCCAAAGAGTCTTTTCCGGATCGATACCGCCACGGTTCTGATCAACGTAGGAGAGCTTCACGGTTTCACCGATCTTCAAGCTGCCTTCGTCTAGTGGTTCCAAACCAACGATGGTTTTAAACAGCGTTGTTTTACCAACACCGTTCGGGCCGATAATGCCCACAATACCGTTACGTGGCAAGGTGAAGGAAAGGTTATCGATGAGCACTCGCTCCCCGAAGCCCTTCTTAATATCCTTGGCTTCCAACACAACGTTACCGAGGCGTGGCCCTGGTGGAATCTGGATTTCTTCGAAGTCCAACTTACGGGTGCGATCGGCTTCCGCAGCCATTTCTTCGTAGCGAGCCAAACGAGCTTTCGACTTAGCTTGGCGGCCCTTAGCCGACGAACGAACCCAATCGAGTTCTTCCGCAAGGCGCTTCTTGAGCTTCGCGTCCTTCTTGCCCTGAACTTCCAAACGTTCCTGCTTCTTCTCCAAGTAGGTGGAGTAGTTGCCTTCGTATGGGTACAGGTGGCCGCGATCCACTTCAGCAATCCACTGAGCAACGTGATCGAGGAAGTAACGATCGTGGGTAACGGCGATAACGGCGCCTGGGTACTTAGCCAAGTGCTGTTCCAGCCACAACACGGATTCAGCATCCAGGTGGTTGGTAGGTTCATCAAGAAGCAACAGATCTGGTGCTTCCAGAAGTAGCTTACACAGTGCAACACGGCGGCGTTCACCACCGGAAAGCACGTTGACTGGGCTGTCAGCTGGCGGGCACTGGAGTGCTTCCATTGCCTGCTCTAGCTGGGCATCAATATCCCAGCCGTTGGCAGCATCGATTTCAGTCTGAAGCGTACCCATTTCTTCCATGAGAGCATCGAAATCGGCATCTGGTTCAGCCATTTCCATACCGATTTCATTGAAACGGTGAACCTTGGAGATCAGATCTCCAACGCCTTCCTGCACGTTTTCCAGAACGGTTTTTTCTTCGTTGAGTGGTGGCTCCTGCATCAAAATGCCAACGGAGTAGCCTGCGCTCAGGCGTGCCTCACCGTTAGACGGTTCATCAAGCCCTGCCATAATCTTCAAGATTGTGGATTTTCCGGCACCGTTAGGGCCGACCATACCAATCTTGGCACCTGGGTAGAACGACATCGTAACGTCGTCAAGAATCAGCTTGTCCCCGACTTTCTTGCGGGCACGCACCATATTGTAAATAAACTCAGCCACGTTTCTCCAATAGCTAGCAAATGGAACTGGTTAACCACCATCAACCTTAATCGACTTTATCCCTTAGGCTCAACAATTCTGCTACCTTTTTGCTCACGCCATAACCGCATCAAGCACTCCAGCCGGATCGTCGCTTTCTTCGCCTGGCTCATGATCCATCGCCGTCAGTTCATCGTCAACTCCAGTTGCGAACTGACGCTCGACGTCGTCGTCCACCGGCCCCTGATAAATCGTGGGCTCCCCTGGGACTCGCGGTAATGGCACGTTGGAAACTTTCGTAAACGCGGCGGTACCGGTACTTAAATCAATTCCCAGACTATCTGCGATAATCACATTTTCAGACCGCGAAATTCCCTGTTTATCTTGATATTCGCGCACACTGAGCCTGCCACGCACGAGCACCGGAGTTCCCTTCCCAACGCAACTTGCGACATTCGCCGCAAGACTTCCGTACGTTCGCACCGCATACCAGCTGGTTGGGCCGTCGCGAAACTCGCCTTGCGATTTGACGTAGTAGCGCGGCGTCACGCCCACCCGCAACACTGCGGTGCGATGTGTGGTTACCTCCCCCGATTCACTATCTACCGAGTTTGTGAATACGGTTGGCTGCCCGCCTGCAAAACCCCTGATCGTAATTGTTGTTTCGTTGGACATGGTATCTCCCTTCAAAGAGACGTTTTTACCTTACGTTTCCATTGTGGGAGGGAGAACGACGACGTTGCAGTGCGCTTTTAAAATCTGTGGAAAACCCTGTTTTTCAGGTGACTTGTGGACAAACTTTTCTCACATCACGTGAAGGTTTCCAAGGCAATGCGTGTGGTCTTATGCTTGATTAAAACCTCCGCAGGGGCCTCCACCATTTCTTCGTCTACCACAGCAGAAAGGGCTTGGTGTACATCATGTTCATATTGGGTTGCCAGTTGTTCGGCTTGCCACCGTAAATCAATCGTGGCGTATGCGTAGAGAGCGCCACCGATAAGTAAGCCGGAAAGAATCATCCCCAGGCGCCACACGATTGACGTGTACGGAAGCCCGATCGCACCCAGTGTTATTCCTGTAGCAGATACAAGCACAGCAATAGCGGATAAAATCCAGGCCTTCGTGCGTACGATCTGAGGAGGTTCAATGGATCGTACTGCTACTCCCGTGGAGTTACGAATTCGTTCGGCGCTTGCCACGCACGATTCAGCTGCCTGCTGCCAAATGTATGGTAATCCGCGCCGCACCGTATTAATCCAGCTATCACGGATGGCAACAGACATGGATTGGCCGAGCTTTTCAGGTTGGACGTATGCAGTAGCTAATAGTGATTGGCCAGCGTTACGGATAGATTCCGTGGCCGCTCCAACACCACTAGCACCAGCGATTCGTGAGATCATATCATCGCGTTCTTTACCGCGGAGATCAGATTCTTCGTTGCCAACGTTAACCCGCAAACGGCGGCCAATCGCATCCAACTCTGCGGCTGCCGTGGTAGCTGCGATGGATGGCTTATCCATGGCAGTCCTGATCGTATCGCGTAACACCTCTATTCCGTCTCCAAGAAGCGCAGAGGTGGTCACGATCGGTACATCAGGTAGGCCATCTTTGGCAAGCAATGCGCGCACATCGTTAATCAGCAGGTCACGATGCGATTTACGTACCGTATCAATCTGATTAATCACCACAACCATGGCATCTGAACGATCGGACAACTGTTCTAGATAGGACGCGTGAAGAACCTGATCTGCATATTTCTGCGGATCAAGTACCCAGATAAGAACATCAATCATCGGCAAAAGTCTGGCAACTTCCAAGGAATGCTTCACTGCGATCGAATCATGATCTGGCAGATCAACAAGAACAAGCCGTTCGAAAGTTGAAACACCTTCGTTAAGTTCCGATGTGTGGTTAATCCGGCGATCATGATCAACTGCAAGGTAGTCCAGGAGAGCCGTAGCATCCACCCCGTAAACACATGCGGCTGCACGTTCCGTTGTGGGCCGGATATCACCAGAATCTGCAAATTCTAAACCTGTAATCGCGTTGAACAGAGAGGATTTACCCGAACCAGTACCACCCACAAGTGCAACAACAGTCACGTCAAGGCCTAAGTTCATCCGTTCCTGCGTACGGCTCAGATCATCTTGTGCTCGGGCAGAAACGAAAGGATCAAAGAACTGCCCGCCTGCAGCTACTGCCTCTTGGAGATTCTTCAAACGGGTAGCAACAGCTTCTGCGCCTTGCAGGCGCTGTGATTGGCGTTCGTTCATCACGTATCTTTCTTCCCTCGTTCGTTACCTCATGAATGTGCCAAGTATTCACTTGCCCGCAACCGCAACGTGGCGGCATCAGACATGTGAACACTATCAGCAGCATCAACAAAAATATCCGTCAATTCAGTTAACGCTTGGTCCACACGTTCCAGCAAGGCTACTCGAACATCTTGAACTCGCGCTTCTAAACCTGCTGAACGCGCGGCAGAAACAGCACCTGAAATTCCACCCGCGGCACAGCCAAGCAACGCCGCCACACCAGATTCAGAAAGCCAAGGATTATCATGAACCTTCACAGCCACCTGCGAAAGATCGTTCTTCCACGCGGTTGCGGCATGCTCAACAATCGCATCCGTATCCATTACAGTACGCACACGCGCCAAAAGATCTTCAGTATTGACGATGTCCTTCATCCACGCATCTTCAGCATTATGGCTTGCTGTAACCAAAGCTTGGGTGAGAGCAACCTTCACAGCTGTATACAGCACATCAAACGTTGCCGTAGTGGCGTTATCACGCGCCACCCGGTGCCGATCAAAAAAACGAGGCCGCGAACGCGTTACCATCCCGGCAAGAACACCACCCGTAGACGCAAACGATAGCCAAGATGCTGTTGGAGCCCCTTGTCCAAAGCGGCCATGAGTGATGTTTGTACGCAACTTCTCCAAAGGAACCTGCGCACTTTCAATCGCTTTATCTTTCAAATCTTGGCGCGCATGCTCTTGCACCTCAAGCGCATCTGCCAAAGTCAACAGGCTTCCACGCAGACCAGGGAGAGTTGCACGCGTAGTACGTTCGATCAACGATTCCCCCATACGAGTTTCAGCAATCGTTTCCAACCAAGATCGGAGCCCAACCACGCATTCTTCCGGCAATAGCCCTTCATGCGCTCCCTGATCAGGAACAACAAATAAAGGAGCGTCCTGCAAGCCCAAATCCCGCATTCGGCGTGCCAAATCCGCACGCACATTCTGTAACACCCGATCAGATACACGGTCAAGAACAACCGCACACGTTATACCCCGATTGTGAGCGTCTTTGAGCGTGTTCCATGCTAAGGCATCACCATAGCGCGCCGCCGTCGTCACAAAAACCCACAAATCTGCCGCATCCAACAAACGTGCAGACAACTCACGGTTCGAATCATCAATCGAATCCAAATCAGGAGCATCCACAATCACAACCCCAGGAATCGCAGAAGGAACCAACGCCTGATCCCCCATCTGCAACAACGCGTGATCTTCCATCGCAGAAGCATCGTCGGGGTGAGTCAGCACCATCGGGACTCGCGTTGTTGGGCGCAATACCGAAGCTTCAGACACGTTGGCACGCACAAGCGAATTCACAAGCGTAGATTTTCCTGCGCCAGATGAACCGCCAAACACAATCACCGTAGGCAAACGCCGCGCACGAACATGAGGCAAAATACGAGACTCTAGCTGAGTTAACAACTGTCGGCGCGATTCTTCCATTGCAAAAGAACCCGGCATCTCCAGCGGTAAAGATGCATCACGAAGGGCATCGATAGTGCGTTGAACAAGGTCGGCAAGAGTATTGCGAGAAAAAACGTCGGAAGTCACTCTTCCATTAGAGCGTATTTCACCAATATTTTCGGTATCAACACGTAAAAAAGTCATTCTGTGACCCTCCTAAAACAAAAGCGATGTCGTAAAAGTAAAAGTTTCGTGTAAGATTCTGTGCGTGCGCCTCGATAGCTCAATGGATAGAGCAACAGACTTCTAATCTGTAGGTTTCGGGTTCGAGTCCCGATCGGGGTACTGAAATATCTGTATAACCGCTTCGCCGTCTGGCTTGGTATCCTTAGATGGTGAGTAATTTTTCTGCCCAAAATACGCCAATCGTTTGGATCGATTGTGAAATGACCGGCTTGGATCTAGAGAAGGATGCGCTCGTTGAGATCGCAATCGTTGTCACAGATGCCGAGCTTAACCCACTTGATAACGGACTCGATATTGTTATCAAGCCACCTGAAGAAGCGGCTGCGAACATGGATTCCTTCGTTCGCAATATGCACACCACCACTGGCCTGATTAAACGCTGGGAAACTGGAACAACAATCGAAGACGCTGAAAAACAATGCATCGATTACATTAAACGTTTCGTTCCTGAAATTCGGAAGGCTCCACTTGGCGGTAATTCTGTAGGAACTGATCGCACATTTTTAGCTCGCGATATGCCAACTTTGGTGGACCACCTTCACTACCGGATTGTTGACGTCTCTTCGATTAAAGAACTAGCGAAGCGTTGGTTCCCGCGTGCCTACTTTGCTGCCCCGGAAAAGACCGGCAACCACCAGGCACTTGGTGATATCTACGATTCGATTGACGAACTGCGCTACTACCGCAGTGTGCTCTGGCCAGAAGACGATGGGCCTTCCACCGATGAGGCAAAGGAAAAGGCCGCACAGATTAAAGCTGATTTAACAGTCGATCGGGCACAGCGCGCCCACGACGCCCTGTAATTTCCGCTGATTCTGCCAGTTCCTCAGGTTTTGCTGGTTTCGCACTTCGAAGAAGCTTCCCAGCATCTAAAGCCAGCACCAAAAAGCGCCCTGGTGATCAAGAGTGCCGTATATGGCCTCGCTGTTCACTAGGGCGCTTTTTTAGAACCAAAACTAAGGGGTAAAGGCCAAAACCAGGGGGGTAAAGGCCAAAACAAGATCCAATTCAGGATCGCCATCAGTTCTAACCATAAAAAATTCCCGCGATACCGAAATATCGCGGGAATCTGGTGGGGTGGCTGACGGGGCTTGAACCCGCGACCCCCTGGACCACAACCAGGTGCTCTACCACTGAGCTACAGCCACCATTATTGCGCTGCAACGAAGAAAAACTATACAGATTTTCTTGCTCCAGCGCTAATTATTTGAGAGCATTTGGTGCGTGATTACGATCACGAACTAGCTCGGCTTTGCAAGGGCAGTAATTTTTCCCCTACAACTCTTACGATTTGGCACGCACGCCCGCCAGAACCAGTCCCCCAAAAAACAGCTCCCGCCTCTATCACATGTCAACGCGCATCTGAATGGCGTCAGCGAACATGTTGAGGTTAGCTTCGCTCTGGCTGAGGTAGAGCGAGCCGTCGATGAGGGAGATTTCTACAACATAGAATTCTTCTTTGGAGCTTTCATCACCGCGAACAATATCTACGCGGTTGAACAGTAGCAGTTCGTCCTTGCCGTTCACGTCTTTAATGTGACTGTGCAGGGCCTTGCGGATGCGTTCACCCCAACGCCAGGTTTCTTCGGTGGCGTGTGATGCGCGAACAACTTCTTCAACCACTCCGGCTTCACGTGCACTACGGAAGCGCGGGTGAAGCATTGCTTCCTTCTCTACCTGATAGGCCGGGAGGCCGTTGAGGTAGACCAGCGAGGTTTCTCCCTGGCGGTCAATTTCTTCCAGGTAGCGTTGCACCATAACGGTGCGCCCGCGGGAGAGTTCATACATGGCGTGTTCAACAGCTTCGCCACGCTGCTGAGCGTCGATTGCCGAGTAGCGGCCGGTTCCACGGCCACCGGATGCCACGGCTGGCTTCACAACGAAATCGCCAGCTGCTGGGAAACGGGAGTGAATTTGTTGCTTGGACAGGCCTTGTTCCGGTTCAAGCCACATGGTTGGAATGGTTGGCAGGCCATATTTTTCGAGGGCTTTAAGGTAGTGCTTGTCAGAGTTCCAGGCGATGGTTGGAGCCGAGTTGAGCACGCGCGGGAGCGATGCAGACCACTGGAGGAATTCGTCGCGATATTTTGCGTAGTCGCGGACGGAACGAATGATAACCGTTCCGGCTTCTTCCCAGTTCACAGACGGATCATTCCAGACAGCAATACGAGGTTCTAGACCACGTTCACGGAGGGCGTCCGGCAGGTTCCGCTCGTCAGTATCTAGGTTCGGAAGTTCTTCCGAGGTTGCCAGAGTCACGATTGGTGCAGACACACTTACCGCCTTTTCTTTCACAGGTTTTGGTTCTTTATGGCTATTTTGGAGAGTTTTCATCTTGAGGTTTCCCAAAAATGCCTAATCGCATCTAGTCTAACCGTTCTCCTTTAAGTTCGCCTTACTTCGGTGACAGTTACCATATTCACCACGTTTGCCGGTAAACTTGAGGAGTATTTCTATACCGGTATTTTCCGTTTTATCTGCAAGGGGTTTTATATGAATTGGTGGGAAATTTTCGGCTGGGCTGGTTCGGTTCTCGTGGTTGTTTCGCTATGGGTTCCGAGCGTATGGCGCTTCCGTATCCTGAACCTTTCTGGTTCCTTGATTGCAACGATTTACAATATTTATTTCGGAATTTGGCCTTACGCCGCGATGAATGGCGTGATTGTTGGTATCGATGCGTATTGGATTGCGCGCCTTTCGCGTAAGGGGACGACGACGGAGCGTGGTTACGCCGTCGTTGCCGCTTCACCGTCAGATGCTCTAGTTCAGCATTTCATTTCCCGCAATGCTGCGGATATCGCAACTAGCTACCCTCATTTTTCCGCCAGCAAGCTGGAGGGAACTTACGTCCAGTTCATCATGCATGAGGATGAGATCGTTGGATTGTTTGCCATGTCTCAGCAGGGATCTGTTGGCTCTATCGTGATTGATTATGTGACTCCTCGTTTCCGTGATCTTGGCCCTGGCCGCTACATATATACACACATCACGATGTTCGCCAAGGCGGGAATTTCTGAAGTTCGTATCAGCCCAGCTGAAACTGCGGATCCTGCATACTTCTCTAAGCTCGGCTTTACGGAGGATTCAGGTTACTTGATTCGGACGATCTGATTCTTTTGCACACTACCGCAATAGGGTGCGCGTGATCACACTAAAATTTGATGTAAATAATTTGCCCAAGGTGATGCGGACGCGCTACAGTATTACCTGTTGCGCACCGCTAGCTCAACTGGCAGAGCATCTGACTCTTAATCAGAGGGTTCTGGGTTCAAGTCCCAGGCGGTGTACGGAGAAAAATTCTTAGATATTATCGGAGGATTTTGACTCTCAGGAATGAAAATTCTTGATGAGCACCGCTAGCTCAACTGGCAGAGCATCTGACTCTTAATCAGAGGGTTCTGGGTTCAAGTCCCAGGCGGTGTACAATAGAAAAGATCCGCAGGTTTTAACTAACCTGCGGATCTTTTTCGTTAACGTTAAATACTTCACCGCACCCTTGGGCCTCACTGCGCCCCTGAGCCTCACCCCCA
Organism: Arcanobacterium haemolyticum DSM 20595; assembly: GCF_000092365.1. Classification (NCBI taxonomy): domain Bacteria; kingdom Bacillati; phylum Actinomycetota; class Actinomycetes; order Actinomycetales; family Actinomycetaceae; genus Arcanobacterium; species Arcanobacterium haemolyticum. The sequence continues at coordinate 527,521 of NC_014218.1, read as the reverse complement.
AAATAAGCGGCTATCCGTACAGCAGGGCTCTATAGCACACTCCTGTACAGATAGCCGCCAAAGTAGCGCCGTATTACTACAGGTGTTAGAACCGAATCGCATCGATCGGACGCATACGCACCGCAACCGTTGCTGGAATAATTCCGCACAATGCACCCACACCGGCCGAAATAATCACGCCCAGCAACGCCGCCTGCATCGGGTAAGCAACGTTTTCAGCCACCATTCCCAATTCGCCAGGTAGGAAGCTGGCCGATACTAGTTGAGGAACTACTCGGATGGTAAATACAGAGAGTATGACTCCAACGAATCCAGCAACAGTTGTTGCCACCACGGATTCAAGGAATACTGAGAAGAACACACGTTTGGCAGATGCTCCAACGGCACGCCTGATGCCGATTTCACGTACGCGAGTTTTCACGGTCACGATACTCATGGTTAAGAGCCCCAGAGCTCCCAAAGCAATCACCATTCCGCCGATCACGGCAACAGCTGTTTCTAGTACTTTAGCGTTGTTAGCGCTTTGTTCGGCATATCCTTCATCCCAGAAAGCATCAACTCGATACTTGTCCCCAAGGATTGATCCGAGAACTGCCTGACTAACGTCTTTAGCGATTTCTTCCTGTCCTTTTGGCGCAAGGAAGAGCATAGTTGGGTAATCGCCGTGTCCGCTTTTCGGGAAGATAAAAGGTTGAGCGTCGGCAGGAATGTAGATTGATGCCATTTGGCCTTGGACCACATTTTTGATAACCCCAACAACCGTTACTGCCGTGCGATGATCTTTAGATAGCCACATACGCGGGTGGGTTGCTAGCGCAGGACGCCCAATAGTTTCCCATGCGGATTCATTGATGACCACTGGATTCATATTCAACGTGGCATCTTTTTCTGTCAGTAACCTACCCGCCACAAGATCGTGTGCATGGAGAGCGAAATAGGCCGGGTCAACGGCTTCTACCTCTGGATGTTCTCCAGGGCACTGCTTCTCGTAGATCGCCGGGCACGGATTGAAATATGGTGCATCGATTGATTCCAGGCTAGGTGTGGCTCGGGTTGTCCATACGGTCAGTTTTAATCGGCGTGCTGTTTCTTTCACCGCGTCACGGAATTTTTTAAATTCCTGTTGTTGTTCGTTTGATGGGCTGCTTTTTAACGGATTGCCTGCAGATTCTTCACCTTCTGAGCTATTCTTTGCCACAGTGAGTGTGACCGTGCCGGGTTGCCCACCCCAGTGAGCCATCGTTTGCTGGTTCGATGCGCTCACGATGCTTCCAAGCGCAATAACGGTAGACATGGCCCATACAGCAGCTCCCACACCGATTAATGAAAGAATCACGCGGGCTTTATTGATTTTGACTTCTTCCCACGCTTCGATGAGCGCTCCAATAAAGTTATGGATCACGTTAGATCCTCCTCTACCTTGTTGTCGCTCATTGCATGTTGCCGGCGTCCAGGCACACCGATAAAGGCATCGTTCGCTTTTTCCACGTCATGCAAAACCCCATCAGAAATCTGATATACACGGTTAGCACGTTGGGCGATCACCATATCGTGGCTGATCACGATGAGCGCCGCATTGTTCCGTAACGCCGCGCTTTCTAGCACGTCCATCACAAGCCGTCCAGTTTCTGGATCGAGAGCACCGGTAGGTTCATCGGCCAAGATCAAGCGTGGTTGGCGCACAAGTGCTCGCGCAATTGCCACACGTTGTTGTTCACCGCCAGAAAGCTGGCTTGGCATGGCATCCAGCCGGTCTCCTAACCCAACAGATTCGAGGATTTTTGCTGCACGATCTCGTCTGCTAAACAGTGCACGCCCAGAGTTGTAGAGCAACGGAACTTCAACGTTGTTTAGCACAGTGCGTGTGGGAAACAGGTTGAATTGTTGGAATACGAATCCTACTGAGTTTCCACGCAGTCGCGATCGCTGGGTATCGTTAAGTTCCAGCACGTCCTTGCCATCCCACGTGTAGGTTCCAGAGGTTGGCTGGTCTAGCAACCCAACAATATTGAGAAGTGTGGATTTTCCGGTTCCTGAATGACCAACGATAGAGATGTGTTCGCCGGCTTCTACATCCAGATTGGTTCCGCGTAGGATGTGCAGATCTTCCCCGTTGGGGAGCTGAACATCGCGCGTGATGTCGCGTAAAGAGAGCATTGTTACCCCCGGAAACCAGAATCATTCGGAGCATCCTTTTGCTCGTCGTTCTTGGTTTGTGGCGTGAATTCGAGGACTTCAGTATCTTCTTTTAAGCCTTCAGTAATCACGATCATTTGCCCATCGTTGATGCCGAGTTTTACGATCAGTTCCTGTGGTTTCTGTTGCCCGTTGGCTGCTGGAACGTAGACTTTTCCTTCGCGGAATCGGCCTTCAACTGCGGTAAGCGGGAGCAGGAGTGCATTGGTTGCGCTTTCACCAGTGATGCGGAGTTTTGCTTTGATTCCGTCAAATACGGTTTGTCCTGCTGGAATATCGCAGACGAGTTGTGGGGACGACGTTTGTGCTTCCCCTTCGTGTTTGTCTCCCCCGGATTTAGTGGTTGTTGTGTGGAGGTTCGTGCACATGAATGGCGCTGGCCCGTTGGCGATTGATACTTCGGCTTCCTTGGGGATTGATTGCAGTGCATACAACTGATCTGGGGTTACTGAAACGGATGCATAGAAGGAATCAGGAGCGATTGTACCGATTGAATCGTTGATTGCCACGCGTTGTTTGAGGATAGCATCGAGTGTCAGGGTGCCAGTTGCTGGAGCTACTATATTGTTGTAGGAGACGACGCTGCGGGTTTGGGGCGCTGAGGGTGTTGCGGATTCGTCGTCTGATTCGGATCCTGTGGCGGGAGGTTCGGTAACCTCCGTCGTCGTCTTTATTTGAAGAATCGGCGCGCCTTTTTCAATTTTTGCCCCGTCTTCTACGAAGAAGTGAACGATTTCGCCTTCCGCAGTAGATTTCACGGATTTGGAGGCGTTACGAATCAGGGTTGCGTCAAATTCAGTATCGTTTTTGATATCGCCACGCGTTGGAGTAACGGTTGGCATCACGAATTCGCCTCCGCCTACTAGCGGTTCGTGTGTTTTTTGCGATGGAAAGAACGCAAATTTGATCATCGCTACGGCGATCACTGTAGTAATAATCAAACGTAGTATTGTGAAAATCAGTTTTCGGGTTGGGTGCGCATCCATGTCAGAAAATCTCCAGGGCTGTAATCGAACAACGTGTGCCACGAATATCCAGACCGGCAACGTTACCGGAGACACCCAAGAGTTTCGGTGTCACGAACATTTCGACAGCTTACCGCTGATTTTACACAGATTTTCTGAAAATGATACAAAAATTATTCAAACGTTACGTTGTATTCAACGGAAACGACGACGCCGGAGTGCCTGTGCGCCCACTCCCCCAAGAAGGAGTGCGGCACCGCCAAGCGCTACGTCAGAGATCTGCATACCAGTGTCAGCCAGAACTTCCAACGGTTCATAGTTTGTTAGATTGGAAGCAGGCTCCAGAACGGCGGAATCCACCATACGAGGCAATGACTTCGAGCGTCCTATCGCACGGCCTGGATGCGGGATGTGCAATGGCTTAGCAGGATTGGCTGGCAAGACTTTTATTGGGTTAACGTCGATTCGAGGAGCGGAATCTTCTTGATTGGCGCTCTTGGGAACATACACTGGGCCGGCGATCTCGATTGTTGGCGGCTTTCCAACAACGGGCATACCTTGCGGCACGCCTGTTGATGGTTCGTCACCATCCGGAATAGTGTTGTGAGGCCGTTCTCTCACAGTAAAAGCTGTACCGCCTTCCACGATATGGAGCTGTTCTTTGAGAGTTGCAATCTTTTCTTGCGTTGCATGGAGATCGTTAAGCGCTTTCGCCAGAGCGGCTTTCGCAGATGCGAGGCGTGCCTGGGCACGAGTGAGCCGTTTTTCGATCACTTCCGTTTTCTCAGAAGCGATGCGCTCTTCCTCAGCTGCCTGCGTGCAGGAATCAACACTTGCTTTAATTCGGGCCATTGCCGCATCGTGGCGGGCTTGCGCTTGCGCCACATCGTTGTTCGCACGGTCAAGATCACGGGATGTAAATGCTAAGTTATCTTCCAGTTGGTTGCGTACTCGCTCGAGATTATCTCGTAGGTGAATCATCTGAGCAAGCAAAGCACGTGCTTGCTCTTGTTCTGTACGTGCGTTAGCTAGTTCTTCATTAGCCTGTGCCTTTGTCGCTTGAGCGACTTCAAGAACAGCTCTGTTGTTATCACGTTCCGCAGAAATCGTTGCTAAAACTGTGGCTACTCGCTTTACACGTGTTTCTAACTCGTCAATCATTTCGCGTTGAGCTTGTTCGAGTTCTTGCGCATCCTGAAGTTCTGCGATCTGCGCATCTTCTCCCATGTTCTGAATGGTTGCACGATCCACTTCTGGCTCAATCTGGGTAGCCGAACCGTTCTTACCTGAGGCCTGAAGATTCCCACTTGAGGGAAGTAGGCCTGTTCCCACTACGGCAAGCAGGATAACTGGAACTGAAACGATTTTATTTGCTGCCACGTTAGCGAGGGTACGAAGCGGTCCCAGATTACGTCAAGCAATTTTTCAGAATTAACGCAGAACGTTGGAGACTTCACAAGAGATTTCGGGCAAATGTCTCACGGGACCCACGTCCTAATGCTCAGTTAAGGGCTTCATGTTGCCAAAAGTTGCCTTGCTTAGAAAAGTATTTTTAGGGACACCTCAGCTTTCTTCTCACTAGAATGATGGTCAAGAAAATGGCACGAGTCACACGGATGTGGCACTCACTCCCCCACGATCAAAGGTGTAATTATGTGGGCTATCAGTGGTTTTGCAGACGAAATTTCTCACGATCTTACCGAGCAGATCAGCCTGCTTACATCGCTTCACATTTCCTTGAGTTCCGGAGCGCGTGGGGTACGAAGCTGGATCTAGATTCTGCACAGCTAGAGGAAGCGAAAGAGTTCCTTTCCGCCGCGGAACGCGCTAGCGGAAAAATCGGTATCTGTTTCCAGAATCGTTACAACGTACCTAGCCAAACTCTGGCAGCGCTGCTCGATACTGGGGAACTCGGCACTCCGCCGGAACATCGTGGTGGAAAACTCTGACACAGTAACGATCACCCGGTTAGCGGATTGCACTAAGAACGCTGGCAATTTAAGGCAACATCCGGCCATTTTCGGGTGTGCCTTACTAGAGTTGAATCATCCCCCTTATTTTTAGGTAAAGGCGCATGTCATGGAACTAAACTTTAACGGCCTGTCGGGTATTGAAGGAGATATTGTTCTTCCTTCGTTCGATGTGGCTCAGATGCAGAAGAGCGGCAAAGAAACGCCGCGTTGGGTGCAGATTGGCCCAGGTAATATTTTCCGTATTTTTGTTGCTCGTATCGCTCACGATTTGGTGGCGGATGGTCACATGTGGCCGGTTACGGGTGTGCAGACGTTGGCGGCAGAGGAAATGGACCGCCAGTTGGGCAAGCATGATTTGATGTCGCTTGGCGTGACGTTGAATCCGGATGGTTCGCGTGATCTTCGTGTGATTGCGGGGCTTTCGGAGGCGCTTGCAACGCAGCGTGACGATGATTTCGCGCGTTTGGTTGAGATTTTCCGTAACGATTCGCTTTCTCTCGTGTCGTTTACGATTACGGAGAAAGGCTATGCGGTTCACACGTCTGCTGGGGATCTTCAGCCTATGCTGGTTGAGGAGTTGGCTACGGATCCACGTGCGTACCATGCTCACACGATGGCGTTGATGGCTGGTTTGCTGTTCCATCGTTTTGAGGCAGGTGGCGCTCCGATCACCATGCTTTCTACGGATAACTTCTCCCACAATGGCGATAAGTTGCGCGAATCGATCATGATCGTGGCGCGTGGTTGGGAAGGAAACGGCGCAGTTTCGGCCGAGTTTATTGCGTGGCTTTCGGATGAATCGAAGGTTGCGTTCCCGATTTCGGTGATTGATAAGATCACACCGCGTCCGAACGATTCGGTTTCTGCCCAGTTGGCGGAGCTTGGTTTTTCGGATATGGATATTGAGTTTGTGGGCCGTACGCCGGTTGCGGGTTTTGTGAATGCGGAGCCTACTGAGTATTTGATTATTGAGGATAAGTTTGCGGGCGATCGCCCTCCGTTGGAGGATTACGGGGTTCAGATTGTGGATCGTCAGGTGTGTGACGATTTTGAGAACATGAAGGTCACCACCTGTTTGAATCCGTTGCATACCGCGTTGGCTGTAAGTGGTTGTTTGCTTCGTATGCCAACGATTGATTCGGAGATGCGCGATTCGGCGTTGGCTGCGATGGTTCACGAGTTGGGGTGGAACGAAGGTTTGCCTGTGGTTGTGGATCCGGGTGTGGTTGCGCCTGAAGATTTCTTGCGTGAGGTTCTTGAGGTTCGTTTCCCGAATACGTATCTTCCGGATGATCCGGCACGTATCGCGATGGATACGTCTCAGAAGTTGCCGATTCGTTTTGGTGAGACGATCAAGAAGTATATTGAGCGCGATTTGCCGTTGGATTCGTTGCATACTATTCCGCTTGTTTTTGCGTTGTGGTTACGTTATTTGACGGGGATTGCCGACGACGGCGAGGCTTTCACTTTGGCGTCTGATCCTCTTCTTGAGGAGCTTCAAGGGATGTTGGCTGAAGTGTCGGTTGGCATGGAACTGTCCAGCGACGAGGCTCACCGCATCGTGCAACCTATCTTGTCTAACAAGCAGATTTTCGGTGTTGATTTATATACGACTCCGCTAGCTGCCAAGGTTGAAGGCTACTTTATCGAGTTGGTTGCTGGCCCAGGCGCTGTACGTTCCGTGCTTGATCGTGAATACACCGCCTAAAAGACGTGACATTTTTAAAGGAGATATTATGAAGATGACATTCCGCTGGTATGGCGAAGGTTTCGATCCGATCCCGTTGCAATACATCAAGCAGATTCCTGAAATGACGGGCATCATGGGCACCTTGTCCGGTAAGCAGGCTGGCGAAGTGTGGGAAGATCAGGAAATTAAGGATATGATCGCCCCAGTTCACGCCGCTGGCTTGGAGTGCGAAGTTATCGAATCTGTGAACGTTCACGAAGATATCAAGATGGGCTTGGCTACTCGTGATGAGTACATTGCCAACTACAACACCACCCTTGAAAACTTGGCAAACAATGGCGTGAAGGTTGTTGTTTACAACTTCATGCCAGTGTTCGATTGGTTGCGCACCGAACTCGCTCACGTGACTGACGATGGTTCGAACTGCTTGTACTACGATCACGCTGAAGTCGAAGGCATGTCTCCTCGTGACATCGTTGAACGCACCGCTAAGGATTCCGGCGGCTTGACCCTTCCTGGTTGGGAACCAGAGCGCCTCGAACGCCTCGACGAAGTGATGGCACTCTACCAAGACATCGATCACGAAGCTATGCGTGCTAACTACCGTTACTTCTTGGAAGGCATCATCCCAACCGCTGAAAAGGTTGGCATCAAGATGGCCTGCCATCCAGACGATCCAGCATGGGATCTCTTCGGTTTGCCACGTATTCACCGCAACCGTGATGATATGGATAAGATCGCGAAGCTCTACGATTCGGAATACAACGGTTTCTGCGTCTGCTCCGGTTCGCTCGGCTCCAACCCAGATAACGATGTGCCAGCGATCTTCCGCGAGTTTGGCGAACGTGGCTTGCTCAACGCTGCTCACGTCCGCAACGTCAAGTACTTGGGTGAAAAGAAGTTCCATGAAGCTCCCCACCCATCCTCCACCGGCAACTTGGATATGCACGCCATCATGGAAGCTATCTACGATACCAACCCAGACGTCTACATTCGCCCAGATCACGGCCGAATGATTTGGGGCGAAACCGGCCGCCCAGGCTACCCGCTCTACGATCGTGCACTCGGCGCCGTCTACCTTTCTGGCCTGTTTGAATCCATCGCCAAGATGAAGTCTCGCGGCTGATCAACCAGATGTTAAGGAATTAAGAGATTATGGCTATCCCATCAGCTCGTCCATTTTTAGAAAAGAACCCGATCGTCCCCGTCGTCGTCCTCAACCGTGTGGAAGACGCCGTGCCTACGGCTCGTGCGCTACTCGCAGGCGGAATCACTAGTGCTGAAGTGACGTTCCGTACGCCAGTGGCCGCCGAATGCATCGCCAGCATCGCACGCAACGTGCCAGAAATCGCCGTGGGTGCAGGAACCGTCATTAATGCAGAACAAGCCAACGCGGCAATCGATGCGGGCGCAACCTTCCTCGTCTCCCCTGGCTTCTCAGCCACTGTGGCAGACGTCGCTGCAGAACGTGGCGTTCCACTCCTACCAGGTGTTGCCAACCCAACCGATATCATGGCTGCGGTTGAATACGGGCTAGACGTGATGAAATTCTTCCCTGCCGTACCACTCGGTGGCCTCTCAGTAATCAAGGCGTTCGCCGCTCCATTCCCACAACTGAAATTCCTCCCAACCGGTGGAATCTCAGAAAAGAACGCAGCAGAATGGCTCAGCCAGCCATTCATTGCAGCAATCGGCGGATCCTGGATGGTCACCACAAAACTCGTGGATAACGGCGAATTCGATACGATCACAGAACTCTCTGCACAAGCTATGTCCATCGCCAAGGAGGTAACTCGATGACCATCGCTCTGCGCCCAGCAAACGAATGCCGTTACGATATCGTATCGCTCGGTGAAGTCATGCTTCGCCTCGATCCAGGCGAAGGCCGTATCCGCACTGCACGCCACTTTGCTGCATCCGAAGGCGGCGGCGAATACAACGTCGCACGTGGTTCGCGCCGTGCATTCGGCCGCCGTGCCGCCATCGTTACGGCGCTCGTGCGCGACGAAGTTGGCATGCTCATCGAGGATTTGATTCTCCAGGGCGGCGTTGACACGTCGTTCATCACGTGGGTTCCATCTGACGGCGTGGGCCGAAGCGTACGCAACGGCCTAAACTTCACCGAACGTGGATTCGGCGTTCGCGGCGCTGTAGGAAACAACGATCGTGGCAACACGGCCGTTTCCCAGATGGTTGCCACCGATGTCGATTGGGATTATCTGTTCGGCACCCTCGGGGTTCGCTGGCTCCACACAGGCGGAATCTTCACCGCTCTTTCTGAAAGCACTGCTGAAGTTGCTAAGGCAGCCATGCAGGCCGCGAAGAAGTACGGCACGGTTGTTTCATACGATCTGAACTACCGCCCATCACTTTGGAAGTCCATTGGCGGCCAAGAAAAATGCCAAGAAGTTAACCGTGAACTTGCACAGTATGTTGACGTGATGATCGGCAACGAAGAAGACTTCACCGCTTCGCTCGGTTTTGAGGTTGAAGGGGCGAACGAAAACCTCGATAACCTCGAAGTCGAATCGTTTAAAAAGATGATCGAAACCGTGGCTACGCAGTTCCCGAACTTCCAGGCAATAGGCACCACACTACGCCAGGTCCGTTCCGCAACCGTGAACGATTGGGGCGCAGTGGCCTGGAGCCGCGAACAGGGATTCGTGCAAGCAATCCAGCGCGATGGCCTAGAAATCCTCGATCGTGTAGGCGGTGGCGATTCGTTTGCTTCCGGTTTGATCTACGGTTTGATGGAATTTGGAGACATCGAAAAGGCCGTTAACTACGGTGCAGCACACGGCGCACTGGCCATGACCACCCCAGGCGATACCTCGATGGCATCGCTGGCGGAAGTCGAACGGCTGGTAGGCGGCGGCAGCGCCCGCGTACAGCGATAAACACCAATTCTGCGGGGGCGCTTGATCGCCCAAGCGCCCCCGTTCATCTTCTATCTTTTGTGACAAGGACGTACACACATGGCTAGCCCACTTTTCCTCGATCCAGATCGTCTCTTCCCAGCAGACGAAAAAACCCGTGACCTGGCCCGAGAACTCTACACCACCGTAAAGGATCTCCCGATCATCTCTCCTCACGGCCACGTGAACCCACAGATGCTTCTGGATAACGAACCATTTTCAGACGCCACCAACCTGTTCCTCACCTACGATCACTACGTGTTCCGTATGCTTCATTCGGCAGGCATCGATCTCACCAAGATCGGTGTGGGTAAATCAGATCCTGTTGATCCGCGAACAGCATGGCGTATCTTCTGCGAAAACTGGCGCCTCCTTGATGGCACCGCATCTGGCTACTGGCTAACCCACGAATTCGTAACCCTCTTCGGAATCGATGAAGAACCGTGCGCAGAAAACGCCGATAAGCTCTTCGATATTATTGCAGAGAAGCTGTCGACTCCTGAGTTCCGCCCACGCGCACTCTTCGATTCCTTCCCAATCTCCGTTCTTGCAACCACTGATGATCCGCTGGATTCACTCGAATACCATGCCGCTCTTGCTGCAGATGAAACGTTCACTGGCCAAGTTATTCCAACGTGGCGCCCAGATGCATATGTGAATACCCGCAAGCCAGAATGGCGCTCCAAGGTTGAAGCACTCACCGCTTCCGTGGGCCAGCCGGTAGATTCCTTCGAAGGCTACCTGGAAGGCTTCCGCGCTTCGCGTGCTAGATTCATTGAGAACGGCGCGGTGTCCGCCGATTTCGGTGTGGCACACCCACTCGCAGTTGATATGGATGATGCTGAACTTGGCGCACTGTACCACAAGGCTGTTCACGAAGGCTTGACCGCTGAAGAATCTGACATCTTCGAAGGTGCCATGCTCTTCCGCTTCGCTGGCATGAGCGTGGAAGACGGCCTGGTGATGACAGTTCACCCAGGCGTGTACCGTAACCACAACACCGAATCGTTCACCACATTCGGCCCAGATACTGGCCACGATATTCCAGTACAAACCGAATACACGAAGAACATCCAGCCACTTCTTGATAAGTACGGCAACGATCCGCGCTTGCACCTGGTTCTCTTCACCATCGACGAAACCGTGTATTCGCGTGAGTTAGCTCCACTTGCGGGCTTCTACCCATCGGTGTTCATCGGAGCCCCATGGTGGTTCATTGACGCTCCTGATGCGGTTCTGCGTTTCCGCGCAGCCACCACGGAAACCGCTGGATTCTCCCGTTCTTCAGGGTTTATTGATGATACCCGCGCGTTCTTGTCCATCCCAGCACGCCACGATATGTCCCGTCGCCTCGATTCCGTGTTCTTGGCGCGTTACGTGATCGAAGGCCGCATTTCGCGCACTGCCGCGTTCCACTGGATCAAGGCATTGACCTCTGACCAGCCACGCAAGGTGTTCAAGCTGGACTAAGAATAACTGAAAAGCACGCGGATTCTTACCTCGATCATGGTCGATGGTGGGGATCCGCGCGCTTTTCCACAACTTGCGTAAGGTACCAACCTAGCATCTGTAAACATTGTTATGATGTAGGTGTGTAAGGCGGATCTGTTAAGAAAACTGGTAGGTACGTGAGTAAAAAGAAGACAGCCACGATTTATGATGTGGCTAGCGCAGTGGGGGTTTCTCCGTCTACGGTATCTCGCGCTTTTTCTAACCCTGCCCGCGTATCAACAGATACCGCGGAACGTATTTTTGCAGCTGCCCGTGATCTTGGCTTCCGCACATCAGGAGCGGCCTATGCCAGCTCAGATAAAGCCACACGGGTTCTATGCTTGGTTGTTGCCGATATTTCTAACCCTACTTTTGCAGCAATGTATAAAGGCTTTCATAAAGCCGCACACGAACATGGCTATGCGGTAGTGATCGCTAATTCTGATGAATCAGGCGCTCTGGAAGCCCATACTCTCCGCCGTGTGTTGCCTGATGTGGATGGGGTTGCCCTGGCAGCCTCTCGGCTTACCCCGGCTGCGATTCTTCAGGTGGAGAAGAGCAAACCGTTGGTATTGATGAACCGTTACTTGGACGGCCACACGTGCGTGGTGCCAGATACGAACGGCGGTATTACGGCGGTCTGCCGTGAACTGGCTGAACGCGGCCACAAGGACGTCATGTATCTTTCCGGCCCAGAAATGTCTTGGGCGAATGCAATGCGCTGGCGGGCGTTACAAGATCAGTGTGCCGCCACTAGTTTGCAGCTTACTCGCACTAAGTTTTTATCGCCTGATCTGGTAGGCGGTGCTGATGCGGCACGTATTTGGAACCGTGGCAGAACATCGGCAGTTGTGGCATACAACGATTTGATGGCATTTGGGTTCGTTCGCCAGGCACGCCGCCTGGGTGCTTCGATCCCGGATGATGTGTCGGTGATCGGCGTGGATGATTCCGTGATTTGCCATATGGCTGATCCTGAATTGTCATCGCTCAGCACGGGTAGTTTTGATATTGGTTATAAGGCCGCGATGTCGTTGATTTGGCAAGCAGCTAACCATACTCGTAGGGAACGTTCCACGATCGTTGTTCCGATGGAGTTTAAGATTCGTGGCAGTATTGCGTCACGTGGGAGCGAAAAAGAATGAGCCTTTCCGAACCAGGCCTCAATGTTGCACTAGATGCCCTTGAAGACGCGTATGGAATTTCGCCATCTGACGAGGCGATCTATGACGCCTTCGCCAGCTGGGTCGAATCCACCGGTAAGCACATGTATCCGCATCAGGATGAGGCGTTGTTGAACATTGTCTCGGGCGATCACGTGATTGTGGCTACCCCCACCGGCTCTGGTAAATCGCTGATTGCGATGCAGGCGTTGTTTGCCGCGTTGGCTACGGGCCGCACGGCGTATTACACGGCACCGTTGAAAGCGTTGGTTTCTGAGAAGTTTTTTGAGCTTATTCGCCATTTCGGTGCCCATAACGTCGGCATGGTAACGGGCGATTCGTCGATTAACGCGGGTGCTCCGATTGTGTGTGCTACGGCGGAAATTTTGGCGAATATTGCGTTGCGTGAAGGCGCGAGTGCTGACGTGGGTGTGGTTGTGATGGACGAGTTCCATTTTTACGACGATCCACAGCGCGGCTGGGCGTGGCAGGTTCCGCTTTTAGCCTTGCCGCAGGCACAACAGATTTTGCTTTCGGCTACGTTGGGCGATACTCGTTTTTTGGTTGCGGATTTGGAACGGCGCACAGGGCGTTCGGTGAGTATTGTGGACGACGCCGTTCGGCCAGTTCCCTTGCACTTCACGTGGTCTACTGAACCGATCGGTGAGGTTATCAAAGAGCTCGTAGCCACCCACATGGCTCCAGTGTATGTGGTGCACTTTTCTCAGAAGGAAGCAGTATCGCAAGCGTTGGCGTTGCAATCCATGCCTATCGCATCCAAAGAACAAAAAGAACGGATTGCGGCGGCACTCGGTTCCTTCACATTTTCTCCAGGCTTCGGCAAAGTCCTCTCCAAACTCCTCCGATCCGGAATCGGTATTCACCATGCGGGGCTACTCCCCCGTTACCGCCGGCTTGTGGAGAAGCTCGCACAAGCCGGGCTCCTCAATGTTATTTGTGGAACGGACACGCTCGGTGTAGGAATCAACGTCCCTATCCGTACTGTGCTTATGACCTCACTGACCAAGTTTGATGGAACAAAACAGCGCCACATTACCGCCCGTGAGTTCCACCAAATTGCTGGCCGCGCCGGCCGTGCAGGATTCGATACGGTTGGCTACGTCGTCGTCCAAGCCCCTGAACACGACATCGAAAACGCACGCCGCCTGCGCAAAGCCGGCGACGATCCCACGAAGATCAAACGCGTGCAACGGGTCAAGGCGCCAGAAGGAACAATTAGCTGGTCCGAAAATACGTTCACCACACTGATCGAAGCACAACCCGAAACGTTGACCTCGCGGATGCGTGTGGACCACTCGCTCATCCTCAACTTGCTCCAACGCCTCGATCCCATCGCGGGCGCCAAAACGATTCTGTGCGATAACCACGAACCCAAAAAAGATCGCAACACGCTAGTACGCAAGGCAATTACTATCTATCAATCGCTGCGCACAGCCGGCGTCATTACGCACGAAGATCGCGATTGGCGTGCCCAACACGGCGATACGGGCGCTATCCACTTCACTCGTGACGTGCCTTCCGATTTCGCACTCAATTCGCCGCTCGCACCATTCGCGCTGGCCGCGTTCGATTTACTGGAGCCGGAAAGCGCGACGTATGCACTCGACGTCGTCTCAATCATCGAAGCTGTCTCCGAAGATCCACTCCCCGCGCTCTACGCACAACAGCGCCAGGCCCGCGGCGAACTCATCGGGAAACTCAAAGCAGATGGCGTGGACTATGACGAACGCATGGCGCTCGTAGACGAAGTGACCTGGCCAAAACCGCTTGCCGACCTGCTCGAACCTGCCCTCGAACTCTATGCGAAAACCAACCCGTGGGTGCGCGGGCAAGAACTCAAACCTAAATCGGTAGTCCGCCAGCTCATCGAAGAAGCGCTCACCTTCTCCGAATTCATCTCACGCTACGATCTCTCCCGATCCGAAGGCGTGCTCCTGCGCTACATCACCGACGTCTACCGGGCTATGCGCCAATCTGTTCCTATTAACGTTCGCACCCGCGAAGTTGAGGACATCATCGATTGGCTCGGGCGGCTGGTACGTTCCATCGATTCTTCACTCCTCGACGAATGGGAGGCGCTCGCCGACGGGCGCGTTACCTTAGACGAACTCACAACCTTGGGATCAGACGATTCCGTCCATGGTGAAGAAGCCGCCTTTGGTGCTGATGCTGACGGGAACGTTGCCTTCACACGCAACAAGCACGCCTTGCGGGTTGCCGTTCGCAACGCCATGTTCGAACGGATCGAACTGCTCGATCGCGAAGATTACGATGCGTTGCACGATCTCGATTCTGCTGCCGGCTGGGATGCCGACACGTGGGCAGACGCGATCGCCCCGTACTTTGACGAATACGATTTCCTCGGAACCGACAACGAAGCTCGCAGTTCGCGCTTCTTCTCTATCCTGGAAGATCCAAGCTACGCCGATCTTCTTCAGGCGGGAATGGCAGAAGATTCCGCGTCCGATCTGCTTGAATCACACCAGACTGGGCGCGTTTGGTTAGCGTTGCAGGTGCTTGATTCTGGAACCGACGATGCCGCGTGGGGGCTGTGGGCGATCATCGATCTGGATGCGTCGGATGCAGCTGGCACGCTTGTTGTACAGCCGATCCGTTTGGGAGAACGTTGATGGTGGCCATTGCTGAGAGCCTTGGCCGCATTCGTGACATCGTTGATCGGTATGCAGGCGGACGGCACGTGGATATCATGCTGGCTACCAAACACCAGCCGATTGAGCGCCTGATTGAGGCATATGACGCTGGCGGTGTTCTGATGGGACATAATCTTGTAGACCAACTGGTGAGTGCCAATGCTGGCCTTGCCGAACATGGGATTCATCCATACACGTCAATGATTGGCCATGTTCAATCAAACAAGCTTTCTAGCGCAATGACTGTGGCTGATCGGATCGACACGGTTGATTCATTGAAGACTGCTCAACGAATCAACCGGCGCCAAGAAGAACGCGTAGCACGCGGAGAAGCCACCGGCCCCTATCCTGTATTGATACAGATTAATTCAGCGGCAGCAGACACCCAGTTCGGAGTGGCTATTGGTGATGTCATGCAACTCGCTGTGGCTATCGCAGATCTACCACGGGTACAGATTCGTGGTGTCATGACCATTGGTGCTCGCGGATCTGAAACCAATATACGGGCGTCATTCGCTACTACCCGGCGGTTGTCCGAAGAAATGCGCACGTTGCCCGCATTAGCAGATGCGGATGTTATCTCTATGGGGATGAGCAACGATATGCACCTTGCTATTAGCGAAGGTGCAACGGTTGTGCGTGTAGGAACTGCAGTTTTCGGAGAACGTTAGAATACTGTGAGGCCGCGGGAACGGAAGATATCCCGGACTGCTTCGGTAGCTTCCTTCGATGGCGGTTCAACATCGTTCAATTGGTATTCCAACCCGAGCGATGCCCACTTATCACGTGCCATCTGGTGGAACGGAAGCACTTCAACACGTTCAACGCTAGAAGCCCAACTTTGAACAATATCCGCAACCGCATTCACGTTTTCTGGAGCATCAGTGAGCCCCGGAACAAGAACAAAACGGATCCAGATCTTCTTGCCGTTTTCTACAAGACGCTTGCCGAACGCCAACGTTGGCGCAAGATCGCGGCCCGTAGTGCGCTTGTATTGTTCTGGAACACCAGATTTCACATCAAGCAAAAAGAGATCAACGTTTGCGAGCATCTCTTCAGTCATGTTTACGCCCAAGAAACCAGACGTATCAACTGCAGTGTGGATGCCTATTTCTTTACAGCCGGCCAACAAACGGGCCAAGAACTTCGGCTGCATCATCGGTTCACCTCCAGAGAAGGTGACACCGCCCTTCGACACCGTGAAAACCGCCTTGTACCGGGCGATTTTTTCCAGCATATCAGTAGCCCGAACTGCTGTGCCTTCCTTCATCTTCAGGGTGTCAGGATTATGGCAGTACAGGCACCGGAGCGGACAACCAGCAAAGAATGTGGTCAAACGCGTACCAGGCCCATCAACTGCCGTCACGAGTTCCCAGGAGTGGACAGAGCCGATGTCACCAGCTTGCACACCAGAAACATGCTCATGGTGTGACATCGGCCCTGCCAGGGAAACTCCGTCCAGACCCGCTCCACTTAAACGTGGGACTTCATCTTCGATCGGCTGGGGGCGGTATTCGCCAGTGCTCCCTTCAGAGCCCCAATACCGGGTAGCGTCAAATAAGTCGCTGCTCTGGTGTTCAATCGATGTAGTCATAAAAGCGGATCCTTAAAAGATTCTCACATACCCTGGTGGAAGGTACGGGAGATGACGTCGAGCTGCTGCTCACGGGTGAGGCGAACAAAGTTCACTGCGTAACCCGAAACGCGAACGGTGAGCTGTGGGTACTTTTCTGGGTGCTCCATGGCGTCCTCAAGGGTGTCGCGGTTAAGCACGTTGATGTTTGCGTGGTAAAGACCCTGAACGCCACCCTTGGCAGCGCGCTGTGCCTTCATCGATTCGAGACGCTCTTCGTACGTCGTAGCCATGATATTTTCCTTTCGTGGGGATTTAAAATGTTTCGTTGAGCGAAACTGGGCGTCAGCCCTTCTTGATGAAGCCAGCATCCATGATGCCAACCAGGTTATCGACCTGTTCAGCCAAGTCACGGCCGAGGGACGATGGGACAATCGTGTTAGTCAAAGAAATGCCATCAAGAGCATCCTTGTAGTGAAGCTTTCCAACGGAGAGCATCGACGCCAACATGCCGTGGGTATCCATACCGTTTTCTGGGTTTGCACCTGGAGCGAACGGAGTACCTGCACGGTGACCCGATGGGAAGTTACCGGTTGCCTTGCCGTATACAACGTTCGAGGTAATGGTGAGAACCGACTGCGTTGGGATTGCGTTGCGGTACATTGGGATGCGCTTGATCTTCTCCATCACGGTGTGAACGATGGTTGCGGCGATGTCGTCGGCGCGATCGTCGTCGTTACCGTAGGTTGGGAAGTCACCTTCAGTCTTGTAGTCAACGATCAAGCCGGTTTCGTCACGAACCGGGGTGACTGTTGCGTACTTGATAGCAGCCAAAGAGTCAGCAACGATGGACAAACCTGCGATGCCACAGCCCATGGTGCGAACGATCTCAGAATCGTGCAACGCCATTTCCATGGCTTCGTATGCGTACTTGTCGTGGCTGTAGTGGATGATGTTGAGAGCTTCAACGTAGGTTCCAACAACCCAATCGAGCATGTCTTCGTACTTTGCCCAGACTTCGTCGAAATCGAGCGGGCCATCGCCCTGGATGCCTTCAAAACCATCAACGATCTGCTTCCCAGACATTTCGTCACGGCCACCGTTCATGGCGTAAAGAAGAGCCTTAGCAGCGTTCACGCGAGCGCCGAAGAACTGCATCTGCTTACCAACAGCCATTGGGGAAACACAGCAAGCGATTGCGGCGTCATCGCCCCAGTAGCCACGGATCTGCTCATCAGCTTCGTACTGGATCGACGAGGTTTCGATGGACACCTGCGCACAGAAGCGCTTGTAACCCATTGGGAGCTTCTCAGACCAGAAGATGGTGATGTTCGGTTCTGGAGCTGGGCCAAGGTTAACGAGAGTCTGAAGCAGACGGAACGAAGTCTTGGTAACCAATGGACGGCCGTCTTCACCGAAGCCGCCATCGGACCAGGTTGCCCAGTATGGATCGCCGGAGAAGATTTCATCGTAAGCGGTGGTGCGCAGGAAGCGAACGATACGGAGCTTGATAACAAGCTGATCGATGATTTCCTGAGCGTCCTGTTCGGTGATTACACCGGCGGCCAAGTCACGTTCGAAGTAGATATCGAAGAACGCGGAGAGGCGGCCGAAGGACATTGCGGCGCCATCCTGAGACTTCACGGATGCAAGGTAACCGAAGTAAGTCCACTGGACTGCTTCCTGAGCAGTCTGAGCTGGACGGGAAATATCGAAGCCGTAAGAAGCAGCCATGTTCTTGAGCTTCTTGAGAGCCTTGATCTGTTCGGAGATTTCTTCACGATCACGTGCCCAATCCTGGGTGAACGGCTGATCGGCGAAGAGATCCTTATCCTTCAGCTTCTCTGCGATGAGGTGATCCACACCGTAGAGAGCAACACGGCGGTAATCGCCGATGATGCGGCCACGGCCGTATGCATCTGGCAAGCCGGTGATGATGTGGGAAGAACGTGCTGCACGAATACGTGGGGTGTACATATCGAAGACGCCATCATTGTGAGTCTTACGGTACTTGGTGAAGATTTTCTTCACTTCTGGATTGGCTTCCTTGCCAGCTTCCTTGATAGCTGTCTCAACCATGCGCCATCCGCCGTTTGGCATCATTGCGCGCTTGAGTGGAACATCGGTTTGAAGACCAACGACGACGTTGTCATCTTCAGAAATGTAGCCTGGGCCAAAAGCATCGACATCCGCAGGAGTGTCAACATCGACGTCGTACACGCGCTTCTGACGTTCTACCGAAAGGTACTTCTCTTCCAAGGTTTCCCAAACGCGGCGAGTCTTGTCAGTTTCACCTGCAAGGAACGAGGAATCGCCTTCGTACGGCGTGTAGTTCTTCTGGATGAAGTCACGAACATCAATGGCATTCTGCCAAAGGCCGTCCTTAAAGCCTTCCCACTCTGGGTGTGTAGCAGTTTCGGCTGTTTGAGTCACGGTTTACTACTCCTTCTCATTGCAATCAACGCGGGACCTTAGATGTACGCCAGTCCGCACTGACCGCTTTTATTCCCCAGCAACTACTGCTGGCGCTACTTCTAGATTAATAGCCCCCAGCACCCGATACTCAACTCAAAAAGCTATCAGCGCAAAACAGACGGTAGCCCTCCTCACAGTCCGCAATTGACGGGGACTAAAGTCCCCACCATATCATGGGACTAACCAAAATGAGAATATGTGATACAACAGCCGTATCGCTGAATATCACTCCCCTTTCGCCAACTGATACATCCACCCAAAACGATCCGGCGCCACCCCAAACTGAATATCAGTCAGCTTGCGATAAATACTCTGAGAAAATTCGCTATGCTTCACAACAACACGCTCATCCCCCTGCGTCAGCGAACCAATCGCCACCACAGCAGCGGCCGTGCCACACGCAAACATTTCTGCCACATCGCCTGCTTTAATACCGTCCCACAGCTCGGCCAACGTGATGCTCTCTTCACTCACCGCCACCCCGTCGTCGTCCAACAACTCCAAAATCGCAGAACGCGTGGAACCAGGCAAAATCGTGCCAGAAAGCGCAGGGGTGCGCACACGCCCATCAGCCATCACCACAAAAACGTTCATCGCACCCAACTCATCGATACACGTATTCGTTGCAGCATCAAGGAAAAGCACTTCATCAAAACCACGCTCAAACGCGTGCGACTTCGCATAAAACGACGCGGCATAATTCCCGCCCGTCTTCACGTCACCCATCCCACCAGGCCCAGCGCGATGATGTTCCCGCTCAACCCAAATATCAATCGGCGTAAAACCATGCGTGAAATACGGGCCAGAAGGCGATGCCACCACGCCATACTCAAACCGATGCGCGGCACGCACCCCCAAAAACGCCTCAGACGCAAAAATAAACGGACGCATATACAACGTTGCGCCAGGCGTGCGCGGAACCCAACGCTCATCAGCACGAACCAGTCCCGCCAAGGACCCCAAAAAAATCCTCCACCGGGAACTCCGGAATCATCAACCGATTATTCGACACGTTCAGGCGCGCCGCATTATACGCAGGCCGAAAAGTCCACACGGAACCATCCGCATGCCGATAGGCCTTGAGTCCCTCAAAAACCTCTTGCCCGTAGTGCAAAACCGCCCCCGCAGGATCCAATGAGAGCGGCCCATACGGCTCAATCCGCATCCCGTGCCACCCCTGCTCAGGAGTCCACGACCCCCGCGCCATATGATCCGTAAACTCCACGCCAAACCCCAGCCGCTCCATCGCGCCTTCGTACGCTTCCTGCGATGCCGGATTCGGATGCGAGGCCACGGCAAAACGGCCCGCAACCTGATCGGCGCCCGGCCACGCCGCCTGCGCAAACTGTTCGAGTGAAGTCAAAGAGCGTACCATACCTATAGTCTCCTAAACGTTCCCGTTGTCAACTAACTTATGGTACGCCCTTTGGCGCTGGTAGCTAATCGTGGATTTCTTTTTCGGATTCTTCTGGGAAGGTTTCACCCATATAAACGGGGGTCATGAGGTTTTCTACGGAGAGTGTGCGGTTCAGTTCCGTTTCGCTCATCAGCCCGCGTTCCAGCACGATGTCGCGTACCGATTTTCCGGTGCGAGCTGCTTCTTTTCCGATCAGATCGCCGTTGTGGTGGCCGATAATATCGTTGAGATATGTGACAATTCCGATCGAATTCATCACGTAGCTCATGCAGATATCTTCGTTCACGGTAATTCCATCGACGCAGCGTTCACGCAAGGTCACCATTGCCCTGGTGAGGAGCGAAATCGATTCGAAGATTGCCTGGCCGATCACCGGTTCCATCACGTTGAGTTGAAGCTGGCCTGCTTCGGATGCCATCATCACCGTGGTGTCATTTCCCATGACTTTGAAGCAGATTTGGTTCACGACTTCCGGAATTACCGGGTTGACTTTCGCTGGCATAATCGACGAACCGGCTTGCATTTCAGGCAAGTTGATTTCATTGAGGCCTGCGCGCGGGCCAGAGGACAGCAGGCGCAGATCGTTGCAGATCATGGATAGTTTCACGGCTAGGCGTTTGAGCGCACCGTGGACGGAAATATAGGCTCCCGTGTCCGATGTTGCTTCGATGAGGTTTGGAGAGGCGGTAACGTTTAGACCGGTAACTTCCGCGAGTCTGCCGACGACGATCTCCTGGAACCCATCTGGCGTGTTCAGTTTCGTTCCGATTGCAGTGGCACCGAGGTTGACTTCAAGAAGCAGTTCTGAGGCGCGTGTGAGGTTGCGGATTTCTTCACTCATCAAGACGCCGAAGGCATCGAACTCTTGGCCGACTGTCATAGGTACCGCATCTTGAAGTTGGGTACGGCCCATCTTGAGCACGTGGGCATTCTTGGCGCCGATGGCAGCGAACGATGCACGCATACGATCCACTTCTTCAGCGAGTTGTTGGATCATCCGGTAAACCGCGATACGGAATCCTGTTGGGTAGGCATCGTTGGTAGATTGCGATTTATTGACGTGATCGTTTGGGTTGATGACGTCGTATTTTCCCTTCGGCTCGCCAAGCGTTTCAAGGGCCAAGTTGGCCACGACTTCATTCGTATTCATATTGACCGACGTTCCTGCGCCGCCCTGGAACACATCGACGGGGAACTGATCCATGCACCGGCCGTCGTTCAAGATGAGATCGCAGGCGTCGACGATCGCGCGCGACACGCGCGCGGAGAGCACATGCTTATCGCGATTGGCTAGGGCTTCTGCTTTTTTCACGCTCACCATGCCACGGATAAATTCAGGAACGTCGTTGATTGTGACTCCAGAAATATGGAAATTGTCGATCGCTCGTTGGGTGTGAACGCCGTAATATGCTTCATCTGGAATTTCTCTAGTGCCGAGTAAATCTTCTTCGGTACGCGTTTGTACCATCGTCGTCTCCTTGAATCGATAGTGACTCTTCACACACCAGCTTAATCCGCTTAGCGACAGGTGTCAGTATAAGCGGAAAAATGCTCGCAATTTTGTTTGATAATGGCTTTTTCTAGGGATTTCCGGGACTATGTGCTCATAATTTCTCAGAACGCCAGCTATGATTAGGAAGAACTATCTACTATGTCATAGTGTCTTGTCCATCACTACGCTCTTCAGGAGTCCAATGTCGTACTTATTTCAGCTTTTTGCTGACAACCAAGTGCTGCTGCTCTTCTTCCTTGTAGGAAGCGGCACAATTTTGTCCAAATTCCGCGTTCGTGGAGTTTCTCTAGGTGCTGCCGCCGTCCTCTTCCTTTCTATCGGAATCACGGCATGGGCATTGTACTCAGGCTACAAGATCGAAGTTGAACACGATCTTGGCGTGCTGGGTCTGGCGCTCTTCGCATTCGCGATCGGTATTTCATCCGGCCCGAACTTCTTTAACACACTCAAATCCTCAATCGTGCCTGTGTTGTTGATGCTCGCAACATTCGCCCTCGCTGGCGGTGCCGCAGCACTCGTGGGCCGCGCACTAGGCATGGACTGGGCATTGATCGCCGGTACCTTCGCTGGTGCAACCACTAACACCCCGGCCCTGTCGGCTGCTGGTGCAGCATCCGGAAACCCTGCACTGGCAACTGTTGGTTACGCAATCGCTTACCTCTTCGGTGTTATCGGCATGCTCGGCTTCTCGGCTCTCGCACTCTCACGCCGTAGCGCCGATCAGGATAAGCCTTCTCCTATCTGCAACCGCACTATCCGTGTGGAACGTGAAGATCAGCCAACTGTTGCATCGTTGCGTGAAATCATTGGCGGAACCCTTCACTTCTCCCGTATTCGCCGTGGCGAAACTGGCCCCATCTGGTTGCCAGCCGATACAGATGTTCTAGAAAAGGACGATCTAGTTACCGTTATCGGCACTGTTGCCGAAGTTGATCAGGCTATCAAGCTGGTTGGCCACGGTTCCAGCCACTCGTTGATCGCCAATCGCCGTTACCTCGATTTCCGCCGTATCACGATTTCAAACTCTGCTATTGCCGGCCGTAAGATCGGCGAATTGGATGTGGAGGAAAAGTTCGGCGGCACAATTTCCCGTATTCGCCGTGGCGATACGGATATGGCCGCAAGTTCCACCATCCGCCTCCAGCTTGGTGATCGCGTTCGTGTTGTTGCGCCAACTCACTCCATGTCAAAGATTTCCAAGTACTTTGGCGATTCCTCACATGGTTTGACTGACATCAACCCAATCGCACTCGGCCTTGGTATGGCCCTTGGTATTATCATCGGCGAATGGAAGATCCTCACCCCTTCTGGCCTAACCTTCTCAATCGGTTCTGCAGCAGGCACCCTGATTGTTGGCTTGATTATGGGCCGTCTTGGCCGTATCGGCAAGTTCGTCACTACTCTCCCATTCACCACCTGCCAGGTACTTTCTGAACTCGGCTTGTTGATCTTCTTGGCCTACGCAGGAACGAAGGCCGGTTCACAGATTCTTGTTGCCTTTACAGGTGGTGCATGGCTACAGATCCTGCTGCTCGGCATGATGGTCACAGTGATTGTCGGTGGCGGCTTCTACCTCTCTATGCGTCTGTTCACATCCACTGGCGGCACTCGCTTGGCTGGCGCTCTTGGTGGCATTCAGACTCAGCCAGCAGTCTTGGCCTTCGCAAATGATCGTACGTCGTTCGATCCACGCGTTGCTCTCGGCTACGCCATGGTTTACCCAGTAGCAATGGTGGCCAAGATTTTCGTTGGCCAAGTTCTCGGCTCATTCGGAGCAATGTAACCCCCTGTAAAAACATTGAGAATCCGGCACACCCTCGCCGCATATTGCAGGCTGTGCATTCCTATCAAAATGCAGGTACTAGAAGGACCGGGCTAGAAAAGCCCGGTCCTTCTAGCGTTCAAACCTCACACAGCATCTCGCACATCAGAACCAAGGGTATCTGGCAAGTGAGAGGTATCCATATCGTGGCGCCATCCGTTGTCCATCAACACTCGCGCGATCGCCAGGCCAAAGCCAATCGACATGATAACGAAGAATACCTCCGCAAACGTTGCGATCGCTCCTTGGAAATCCCCCTCATTTAAGGCAACCAGGCCCCGATAGAACGGAACACCCGGAATCATAATAACAACGGCAGGAACGGACAAAGATACACGCGAATGCGAAGTCTTCCATGCAATAAGTGTCGCAGCAATGCCAACAACAAGTGCGGCCAAGCCAACCCCTAGTTGCCACGGCAGGTGAAGATGGTTTTGCAACAGTAAACGGCCGGTGTTAGCAAAGGCCCCAGCCATGGCCGCAGCAGCACACACTTTCCACGGGGCGTTGAATAGCACGGCAAACCCATAGGCGGCAACGAACGACGTGAGGATCCGAAGAAGTGTCATGGTCCAGAATGGGAGCGGCACAACAACAGATGCCTCAACATGCCAATCCAAAGCATGCACAACGATCCACACGGAGAATCCGGCAGACCCAATCACCATCAAGCAGTATGAGAACCGGGCCAGTGCCGATTGTACATCGTTACGCACAAAGTCCAACATGGCGGTAGTCAATGGGAAGCCAGGAATGAGATAAAGGATTGACGAGATCAGGCCAGATTCATACTGGCTCAGGTAGAGCAAACCACCGAAGCTACCAACTGCAAGGAGGGTAATGTATACAAGCGTGGAGGCAACAGCACACACGATCCAAATAAGGAAGTGCGCGATTCCGCGCCCCAACAACAGTTTACGAATAAGCTGCCCGATTCCTGCAGCGAAGAACACGGTTGTGCATTCCACGGCACGCCCGCCGTTGAGGAAGCAGAATCCAGCACAGGCGATTGCGGAGGCCAGCACGGTTGTCCAGAGCCCGTAGTGCCGATCGCGTGCGGTTGTTTCTTTGAGAATCAGGCGCAGGTCAGCGGCGCTCATGCCTTCGCGAAGTTGCGAGACGCCTTGCATGATCCGATCCAGCTTTTCGGCGTTCACGCCCACGCGGCGTTGTTCTGCGAAGCTGGTGTAGGATTCTTTTCCATTCCATGCGGTTGCGGTGATGTCTGTCATGGACACGGCCGAATCGAGCCGCGTCAGTCCGATTGCTTTCGCGGCGCGTGCCATGGCGGCTTTCACGCGGTAGGCCCCAGCGCCACAGGCTAGGAGCATGGTTCCGAGCATGAGGATTGAGCGTAGTTTTTCGGCTATCGTTTCGGAGCTAGTGGCTGATTCTGTTGACTGATGGTCCATACTTCTCTCACAACTGCTTAAAAATGGTGGAATATGCGCGAACATTCTATTCCCGCATGTGAGAGATCTACCGGGCCGTAACGCCCAATTATGATTTTTGTCCCCGATCTGTATCTCACATTTTGGGGAGGGTTGCTACCCACATGTATGTCACGTATGGGATTTCTACGGTGTGGTGTTCCTCGTATCCTAATTTTTCGTGGAGGTACCAGCGCAGATTTGCTTGCATTCGCTCTTGGTTCGCGGGTGTGGAGGTAATCCAGGAGGATCGCGTTGTGCCGAGTTTGCATACGTTGCGTGGGGTGAGGTGATCTTGCCACACGTTCACGGTGAGTTGTGGGGTGGAAAATTTTTCGACGACGACGGGCGTATCGGTTACTCTGTGCACGTCTCCTGATCTCATGATTCTAGTCAATCGTTTGACCCAGGGGATGGAGACATCCATCTGGTTGAACAAGATCACGAGCTTGCCTCCTGGTTTGAGGATTCGGGCCGCTTCGGCACTTGCCGCACGAGGATCTACCCAATGCCAGCTTTGAGCGTAAAACACCACGTCACACGAGTTATCTGGAAGGGTAGTGTGTTCTCCTGTGGCATCAATAATCCGAACGATGTCCAAGATCCGATTGGTGAGCTGCTCGCGCATATCTGGGCTTGGTTCGATCGCCCACACGCTCCCCTTAAGCCCCACAATTTCCGGCAGCATCGTCGTCAATTTCCCTGTGCCTGCCCCGATGTCCGCAACGCAAGGCGCCCCATCGACGTCGTCAAATAGGGGCTCAAGTAACGTACGTGAATAACCGGGCCGCACGTCAACGTACGTGGCTGCGCTCGTGCCGGCGTTGTGAAACGGATTCGCTAGGGAAGTCATACCTATTATTGTGAAACAAAGCGGGGAAAATATCTCGAACTAAAGAAAACTTGACCAATCTAACCACTCGCAACGCTCGATAGGCGCGCAACTCCCGTAAAATGGAACATAGGTGAGCCGGGAAGTCTGGTCGGCACGTTTAAAATAACCAACCGGAAAAGAGGCACCGTGACTCAACGCCCCACTGCTCTCCGTCATGTTCTTTCGTACGGAAGCTATGCAGAACACTTGCGTATCGGAAAAATCCTACGCCGCGAAACCACGGGCGGAATCGCCCTCATGATTGCCGCGCTTGTTGCGATCATCTGGGCAAACTCACCGTGGGCAGAATCGTACACTGCGCTGCGCGATATGAAACTTGGGATCGATGCGCTCCACCTCCAGCTGTCAGTTGGGCACTGGGCGGCAGATGGTCTGCTGGCAATTTTCTTCTTCCTGGTGGGGCTCGAACTCAAACAGGAATTCGTGGCGGGCGATCTGCGCTCCCCAAGCCGCGCCGTTGTTCCCGTAGTGGCGGCGGTGGGCGGCGTGGTTGTGCCTGCGCTCATTTACGCGTTCTTCAACTGGAATTCTCCTGAAACGTTGCAAGGTTGGGCGATTCCAACCGCTACGGACATCGCGTTCGCTGTGGCTGTGCTGGCCATTATAGGATCACATTTACCTAGCCCGTTGCGGTTGTTCTTGCTGACGTTGGCTGTAGTTGACGATTTGATCGCTATTACTATCATCGCCATCTTCTATACCGGCGAGATCCACGGCACCTACTTTGCGCTCTTCCTGATCCCTGCTGCGATTTTCGGGGTGCTCGTGCAGCGCTTCCACGTGTTCTGGGTGAAACATCGCTGGGCGTCCTGGTTTATCCTCTTCCCTATCGCCGCTGTGGCCTGGTACTTCCTTCACGAAGCCGGCATCCACGCTACGATCGCTGGTGTTGTGTTGGGCTTCCTTGTGCCTGTGGCATTCAAGCATGAGGGGGCACAAGAGGCTCTCTCGGAGCATCGGCCGGATGTGCATGGCCACGGCGATCACGCTCCGGGGCTTATTTCGATGTTTGAACATGGGATCCGGCCAATTTCGTCTGGGTTCGCCGTTCCGGTGTTCGCGTTCTTCTCTGCGGGCGTGACTGTTGGGGGTTGGGACGGATTCGTGGCGTCTCTTTCTTCGCCAGTTGCTCTTGGCATCTTGGCCGGGCTGATCATTGGCAAGCCGTTGGGTATTGTGGCGTCTACGTTCGTTTTAACGAAGCTGACCCGCGCTAAGCTCGATGACTCTATCGCGTGGGCCGATATGATCGGTGTGGGCTTCTTGGCAGGGATCGGTTTCACTGTGTCGTTGCTGGTTGGCGAACTCTCCTTCGGTTTGGGTGATGCCAATAATGACGCTGCCAAAGTGGGTATCCTGCTGGCGTCGGTGCTGGCTGCGCTGATCGCTGCACTCATTCTTGTTCCGCGCAACAACCGTTACCGCAGGATCGAAGAAGCAGAGCACGCAGACGCCGATGCGAACGGTATTCCGGATGCTTTCGAGCGCGCCAACAAGGAGCTTGCCTAGCTCTTAAGCCAACGCAACGAACTCAATCGGAACCCACGTGCTGCTCCACTGGCCTGCGTGTTCCACCGACTCACGCTGCTCCACCCAACCCCGCGCTGCTCCACAACGCAGGGAGGCCGTATCTTGCGATACGGCCTCACTTGTTACTAAACACAGATGCTAGCGATAATTTATCGGTATAAAACCGAATCCGCGTTAGTACTATCTCCACGGATCGCGGTGTAAAGGATCTGGAACAGGCGAATCAAGCCGAAAGCAAGAATAATATGTCCAAAGCCAGCGATGCCTGAGAATGCTGGAATCCATTCTTCCGGGCCATATACGATATTCACAACTCCCTGAGTGAACATCGCTGCTGTTGTCCATGCCAAGCCCACGTTATAGAGAATAAACCACATGTTAAAGCGCTTATCTTCGGAAAGATCAAAGAGCTTATTTAGTCCGATAAGAATCATGAAGAAAAGCGTGCCGAGCACGAGAGTATGAGTGTGAATCCGGCTCAGTTGGGTATCCCCCACATAGGCGTATGCGCGAGTGAACTCACGATAGAAGACTCCAGAGATAAGCCCGACCGCCAAATATGATGCCGCTGCAATAAATAATTTCCGCATGCCTTCACTGTAGCCTATTTTTAACCATTTAGAGACGAAATACCCCTTGCGACGTCTCTATCTTCAATATTTACACCATAAAACATCGGATTAGCTCAGGCCCGCGGCATGCCGGGCCGAAAATACGCACCTCTAGGCCAACCTCTAGACCAAAATTCACCGCTTCTAGACCGGTGCGATGTCTAAATAGGCGGGAGATTGCACGGGAGTGCTGTATATGGCTCTCTTGTCGTCTGTGGCGCTTTTTGATGACATATGGTGATTGTTGTAGTGTTTTACGCTGTTTGATAACTACTGTGTCGTTTTTAGCGTGTTGTTGGTGTGGGTTATATATAGATTTAGCCCACGTGTGTGGGCTTGGTGTTGTTGTGTTGTGGGGTGTGTTTGAGGGGCTGACCGGTGTGTTGGTTAGCCCCTCGATGGTGTGGTGACGGCGGTGTCCTACTCTCCCACACTCTCTCGGGTGCAGTACCATCGGCGCTGGTAGGCTTAGCTTCCGGGTTCGGGATGGGTCCGGGCGTTTCCCTACCGCTGTGACCACCGTCAAAACGGTTGGATGAATAGTTTCTGTGGTTGGTTTGGGGGTTGGGAGTTGTATAGTGGACGCGTGCGTGTTTGTTACGTGTTTTTGTAGGTGGTTGGCCATTAGTACCAGTCAGCTTCACCCGTTACCGGGCTTCTACGTCTGGCCTATCAACCCTATGGTCTGTAGGGGGCCTTCCGATCGTTAGGATCGTGGAAACCTTATCTTAAAGCAGGCTTCCCGCTTAGATGCTTTCAGCGGTTATCCCTTCCGAACGTAGCTAACCAGCGATGCTCCTGGCGGAACAACTGGCACACCAGTGGTTCGTCCGTCCCGGTCCTCTCGTACTAGGGACAGCCCTTTTCAAGTTTCCTGCGCGCGCAGCGGATAGGGACCGAACTGTCTCACGACGTTCTGAACCCAGCTCGCGTGCCGCTTTAATGGGCGAACAGCCCAACCCTTGGGACCTACTCCAGCCCCAGGATGCGACGAGCCGACATCGAGGTGCCAAACCATGCCGTCGATATGAACTCTTGGGCAGGATCAGCCTGTTATCCCCGGGGTACCTTTTATCCGTTGAGCGACGGCGCTTCCACAAGCTACCGCCGGATCACTAGTTCCTACTTTCGTACCTGCTCGACCTGTCGGTCTCACAGTCAAGCTCCCTTGTGCACTTACACTCGATACCTGATTGCCAACCAGGCTGAGGGAACCTTTGAGCGCCTCCGTTACCATTTAGGAGGCAACCGCCCCAGTTAAACTACCCACCAGGCACTGTTCCTGAACCAGGTTATGGTCCGAGGTTAGACATCCAGTACGACCAGAGTGGTATTTCAACAATGACTCGATACCAACTGGCGTTGGTATTTCATAGTCTCCCACCTATCCTACACAAGCCGTACCGAACACCAATACCAAGCTATAGTAAAGGTCCCGGGGTCTTTCCGTCCTGCTGCGCGTAACGAGCATCTTTACTCGTAATGCAATTTCACCGAGTTCGTGGTTGAGACAGCGGAGAAGTCGTTACGCCATTCGTGCAGGTCGGAACTTACCCGACAAGGAATTTCGCTACCTTAGGATGGTTATAGTTACCACCGCCGTTTACTGGGGCTTAAATTCACAGCGTCGAACCACGAGGGTTCTAACCGTTCCTCTTAACCTTCCAGCACCGGGCAGGCGTCAGTCCGTATACATCCACTTACGTGTTCGCACGGACCTATGTTTTTGATAAACAGTCGCTTCTCCCTGGTTTCTGCGGCCATTACCCCTAGCCCGTGAAGGGCTTCAGGGTTTTGGCCCCCCTTCTTCCGAAGTTACGGGGGCATTTTGCCGAGTTCCTTAACCACGATTCACTCGCTCGCCTTAGTATACTCTACTTGACTACCTGTGTCGGTTTAGGGTACGGGCGGCTAGAACCTCGCGTCGAGGCTTTTCTTGGCAGCACAGGATCACTCTGCTTCCCCACTAGTGTGGGTCATCATCCAGCCTCACCCCTTGATGTTCCCCGGATTTGCCTGGGGAACGGGCTGCGCTGTTAAACGTGGCAAGCCATTAGCCACGCGGAGCTACCACTCTGCGTCACCCCTGTTAACACGCTTGTCTACTACAAGATCAGGTCCCACGCTCCCCGATACCATCACGCCCGAAGACGTGGATGGATGGTTTGGGTGGTTAGTATCCCTTGGTTCGACAGGGACGGTTCTTCGCCGGTACCAGAATATCAACTGGTTGACCATCGACTACGCCTGTCGGCCTCGCCTTAGGACCCGACTAACCCAGGGCGGACGAACCTGGCCCTGGAACCCTTAGTCATTCGGCGGACGGGATTCTCACCCGTCATTCGCTACTCATGCCTGCATTCTCACTCGTACGAAATCCACAACCAATTACTTGTGCTGCTTCACCTCACGTACGACGCTCCCCTACCCAACAAACAAAGTGTTTATTGCCGCGGTTTCGGCGGTGTACTTAGCCCCGCTACATTGTCGGCGCAGAATCACTTGACCAGTGAGCTATTACGCACTCTTTCAAGGGTGGCTGCTTCTAAGCCAACCTCCTGGTTGTCACAGCAACTCCACATCCTTTCCCACTTAGCACACGCTTAGGGGCCTTAACCGGCGGTCTGGGCTGTTTCCCTCTCGACTACGAAGCTTATCCCCCGCAGTCTCACTGCCGTGCTCTGACTTACCGGCATTCGGAGTTTGGCTGACGTCAGTACCCCGATAAGGGCCATCGGCCATCCAGTCGCTCTACCTCCGGTAAGAAACACACGACGCTGCACCTAAATGCATTTCGGGGAGAACCAGCTATCACGGAGTTTGATTGGCCTTTCACCCCTACCCACAGGTCATCCCCTCCATTTTCAACTGAAGTGGGTTCGGTCCTCCACACGCTCTTACACGTGCTTCAACCTGCCCATGGGTAGATCACCCCGCTTCGGGTCTAGAACATGCAACTCACACGCTTTTTAAAACTCGCTTTCGCTACGGCTTCCCCACACGGGTTAACCTCGCTACATGCCACTAACTCGCAGGCTCATTCTTCAAAAGGCACGCCATCACCCCTACCAAGGAGGCTCTGACGGATTGTAAGCGTCCGGTTTCAGGTACTATTTCACTCCCCTCCCGGGGTACTTTTCACCATTCCCTCACGGTACTTATCCACTATCGGTCACACAGAGTATTTAGGCTTACACAGTGGTCTGTGCAGATTCACACGGGATTTCACGGGCCCCGTGCTACTTGGGCACCACATAAAGCAGGCAGGCATGTTCCAACTACCGGACTCTCACCGTCTACGGTCCAGCTTCCCAACTGATTCGTCTACACACCATACATTTATCACTACCCGACCCAGTATCGGCTGGATCAAACATGGCCCCACAACACCACACGCGCAACGCCCGACAGCTATCACACACGCATGGTTTGGCCTCATCCGCTTTCGCTCGCCACTACTCACAGAATATCTTTTCCTGCGGGTACTAAGATGTTTCACTTCCCCGCGTTACCCCCACACACCCTATACATTCAGGTGCGGGTAACCAGAAATAACTCTGGCCAGGTTCCCCCATTCGGACACCCCCGGATCACAGCTCGTTTGCCAACTCCCCGAGGCTTATCGCAGGCTACAACGTCCTTCATCGGCTCTGCATGCCAAGGCATCCACCGAACGCTCTTGAACACTTACAAAAAACCAAAGATGCTCGCGTCCACTATACAATTCTCAACCACCACACCAACACCACACCCACACGCCACAACAACCGTCGCAACACGCAAGCACAGGCAGCACAGGATCTATTATCCCACACCCCAACAGCATGCCAACCCTCATACGATAAACCACTAAAAACCACTACCCAACCACCAGGCTAGGCACCACACAACAATAAACACAATAACGCGTGGTACGTGACTCCTTAGAAAGGAGGTGATCCAGCCGCACCTTCCGGTACGGCTACCTTGTTACGACTTCGTCCCAATCGCCAATCCCACCTTCGACCGCTCCCCCTCAAACGAGTTAGGCCACGGGCTTCGGGTGTTACCAACTTTCGTGACGTGACGGGCGGTGTGTACAAGGCCCGGGAACGTATTCACCGCAGCGTTGCTGATCTGCGATTACTAGCGACTCCGACTTCATGGGGTCGAGTTGCAGACCCCAATCCGAACTGAGACTGGCTTTAAGGGATTCGCTCACCCTCACAAGCTCGCAACCCTCTGTACCAGCCATTGTAGCATGCGTGAAGCCCAAGACATAAGGGGCATGATGATTTGACGTCATCCCCACCTTCCTCCGAGTTAACCCCGGCAGTCTCTCGTGAGTCCCCACCATAACGTGCTGGCAACACAAGACAAGGGTTGCGCTCGTTGCGGGACTTAACCCAACATCTCACGACACGAGCTGACGACAACCATGCACCACCTGTACACCAGTCCGAAGACTCACACATCTCTGCATAATCCCGGTGTATGTCAAGCCTTGGTAAGGTTCTTCGCGTTGCATCGAATTAATCCGCATGCTCCGCCGCTTGTGCGGGCCCCCGTCAATTCCTTTGAGTTTTAGCCTTGCGGCCGTACTCCCCAGGCGGGGCACTTAATGCGTTAGCTACGGTACAGAACCCATGGAAAAGGCCCCACACCTAGTGCCCAACGTTTACGGCATGGACTACCAGGGTATCTAATCCTGTTCGCTCCCCATGCTTTCGCTCCTCAGCGTCAGTAACGGCCCAGTAACCTGCCTTCGCCATCGGTGTTCCTCCTGATATCTGCGCATTCCACCGCTACACCAGGAATTCCAATTACCCCTACCGCACTCTAGCCTGCCCGTACCCACTGCAGCCCCGGAGTTAAGCCCCGGTCTTTCACAGCAGACGCGACAAACCGCCTACGAGCTCTTTACGCCCAATAATTCCGGACAACGCTCGCGCCCTACGTATTACCGCGGCTGCTGGCACGTAGTTAGCCGGCGCTTATTCAACACCTACCCTCAACTTTCGCCTTGTTCAGTGTTAAAAGGAGTTTACAACCCGAAAGCCTTCATCCCCCACGCGGCGTCGCTGCATCAGACTTCCGTCCATTGTGCAATATTCCCCACTGCTGCCTCCCGTAGGAGTCTGGGCCGTATCTCAGTCCCAATGTGGCCGGTCACCCTCTCAGGCCGGCTACCCGTCGACGCCTTGGTAGGCCATCACCCCACCAACAAGCTGATAGGCCGTGAGCCCATCCCCCACCAGAAAAAACCTTTCCAACCCCCACCATGCGGCAAGAGCAGAATATCTAGTATTAGACCTCGTTTCCAAGGCTTATCCCAAGAGAAAGGGGCAGGTTACTCACGTATTACTCACCCGTTCGCCACTAATCCAACCCCGCAAGCAGGAGCCTTCATCGTTCGACTTGCATGTGTTAAGCACGCCGCCAGCGTTCGTCCTGAGCCAGGATCAAACTCTCCAAACAAAAAACCAAACACCCACAAAAGGCATCCAATCAATACATCCGAAAAGCCCAACAGGCTCAACAAAAAAAGACAAACCAAAACTAGCTCATCCAAAAAACAGCATCAAACCAACCAGCAACAAAACCAGCCAGCCCAACACCAAAAAAATATCGTAAAAAAGCTGACACACTATTGAGATATCAAACAACACACCCACACCCAACAACCACCCACCACAAAAGCAGACAACCATCAAGAAGGCCAACATCACGAAGAAAACCATCCCGCAAGAACCGTTCCAGCCCCTCGCAACGAATAAATACTCTACCCACCCACACCCCACACCGTCAAACCAAACCAACGTAACCCCCATCACACACCCACAAAACCCCACCACACCAACAAAAAGTCCCCAATAATCAAAAACCCAGGAGGCTTTCGCCTCCTGGGTCAGGGCGATTCACCCTTGCCGGCAGTTACTTTTTAGATTCCCCAGCCAAAGGCCACCGGTTTAGGCGTCCTTTGCCAAAGATTGCTGGAATTCCTCCCGGATTGCCCGCGCAACCTGCTTGGCGGCAGTTGGATGGAAGACGCCTGGGATGATGAAGTTGGCATTCAGTTGTTCTGGCTGAACAGTTTCTGCGATCGCTTGAGCTGCCACCACGAGCATCCGATCGGTCACGTGTGTTGCGCGCACGTCTAGCATTCCACGGAAGATTCCTGGGAAGGCCAGAACGTTATTGATCTGATTTGGGTAATCGGAACGCCCGGTTGCCACGATGGCTGCGTGGGTGGCGGCTTCGATTGGGTCCACTTCTGGGGTTGGGTTGGCAAGTGCGAACACGATTGCGTCGTCGGCCATGGTTGCGATGTCCGCGCCGGTCAAGATATTTCCAGCTGACACACCGATAAACACGTCCGCACCCTTCAGTACGTGCGTGAGGTTGCCTTCGATTCCGCGTGGGTTCGTGTTTTGTGCGATCCAGTTTCGGTCTTCGCCACTTTCTTCGCGGAATGGGCCGAGTGCCCCGTTGCGTCCCACGCCGATGATGTCACGGGCGCCTTGGCTTTGTAGCAAACGGATGATTGCGTTTCCTGCCGCACCCACGCCCGATACCACGATTCGGATGTCTTCGATCTTTTTGTCCACAACCTTCAGTGCGTTGATAAGGGCTGCGAGGACGACGACGGCGGTGCCATGTTGATCGTCATGGAAAACAGGAATATCGAGTTCGGCACGTAGACGGCGTTCGATTTCAAAGCAGCGCGGTGCAGATATGTCTTCCAAATTGATGCCACCGAAGCCTGGCGAGATCGCCTTGACGATCTTGACGATTTCTTCCGTATCAGTAGTATCCAAGCAGATTGGCCATGCATCGACGTCACCAAACTTCTTAAACAGCGCGGCCTTACCTTCCATGACTGGCATGGCGGCCTTCGCGCCGACGTCACCCAAACCGAGCACGGCCGTACCGTCAGATACCACAGCCACAGTATTACGCTTCACTGTCAACTTACGGGCCAACTTCGGATCCTTAGCAATCAAGGTACAGATCCGTGCCACACCCGGCGTGTAAATCCGCGCCAAATCCTGGCGCGTATTCAGTGGCCGCTTCAACGCGATCTCAATCTTGCCACCCAAATGCGCCTGCACGGTGGAATCGTGAATACCCAACACGTGAACGCCATCTAGCATCTCCAGCTTGGCAGCGATCTGTTCTGCGTGTTCGATATCGTCAACCTTCGCAGTCACATCGGTAAGCAGATTCGATTCATCAGATTCGACCATGTCAACACCGGTCACGATCGCACCGAAATCAGCGAATTCCTTCACTAATGTTGCCGTTGCTCGCGGATCGAACGGAAGCGCGATACGCAACGTCACGTTATAACTTGGCAATGCTTTGGACATTTTTCTCCTTCAATAGCCACAAAATTTAGGTGCGGAAAGCAAAACGCAGGGCCGTTCCGACCCTGCGTTTTTAAGCACATCAGGCCTGTACTCGCTCCATAATAAGTTCTCGAACGCGAGCCGCGTCAGCCTTGCCATGAGTTGCCTTCATAACAGCACCCACAATCGCACCGGCTGCCTGCACCTTACCGCCCCGGATCTTTTCAACAACATCCGGATTAGCTGCCAAGGCGTCATCAACGGCTGCGTTGAGCGCAGCGTCGTCGTTCACAACTTCCAAACCACGCGCGGCCACAACCTCAGTTGGCGAACCTTCCCCAGCCAAAACTCCCGCAAGCGCCTGGCGCGCAAGCTTGTCTGTCAGCTTGCCCGATTCAACCAGGGAATCAAGTTCCGCAACCTGTTCAGACGTTACTGGAACCGAGGCCAACTCCACTTCGTTATCTTTAGCGAAACGGGCCAATTCGCCCATCCACCACTTACGCGCGCCAGCAGACGTAGCGCCCGCCTTCACCGAATCTTCAATCAGACCAAGAGCACCCGCATTCACGATATCGCGCATTTCGGTAGCAGAAACGCCCCACTCAGCCAACAGACGGCGGCGCTTATCTGCAGGCAATTCTGGCAACGACGCCCGCAGTTCCTCAACCCAGTCACGCGGCGGCGCCAACGGCACCAAATCTGGTTCAGGGAAGTAGCGGTAATCGTCCGCGTCAGACTTCGGACGCCCAGGAAGGGTTGTACCATCCAGCTCCTGGAAGTGGCGTGTTTCCTGAAGAATCGAACCGCCAGCATCCAAAATTGCAGCCTGGCGGCACATTTCGAACTCCACTGCCGACGCGATCGACCGGAACGAATTCACGTTCTTCGTTTCGGTACGGGTGCCAAGTGGGGATTCTGGGGTCTTGCGTAACGAGACGTTGATATCCGCACGCACGTTCCCGCGTTCCATGCGAGCTTCAGACACACCGATTGCGCGAGCGATATCGCGGATAGTCTGAACGTACTTCGCAGCGACTTCTGGAGCACGATCACCACAGCCTTCAATTGGGCGGGTAACGATTTCTACCAGCGGCACGCCCGCACGGTTGTAGTCAACCAGCGAATGATCGGCGCCGTGGATACGGCCTTCGCCACCAATGTGGGTGTTCTTGCCGGCATCCTCTTCCACGTGGGCACGCTCAATGTTCACTCGGAATACTGCGCCATCATCAAGTTCCACATCCAGGTAACCATCGAACGCAAGTGGTTCGTCTGATTGGGAGGTTTGGAAGTTCTTCGCCAAATCTGGGTAGAAGTAGTTCTTGCGAGCAAAACGGCACGATTCCGCGATCTGGCAGTTGAGCGCGAGGCCCAGCTTGATCGCGTATTCGATAGCCTTCTTGTTCACCACTGGCAACGATCCTGGCAAGCCCAGCGATACTGGGGTGACGAACGTGTTTGGTTCACCGCCGAACGCGTTTGGCGCGCCGTCAAACATTTTAGTTTTTGTGGACAGTTCCACATGAACTTCGATGCCCAGTACTGGATCGAAATTAGCGACGACGTCCGAGTAGTCCATCAATTCAGTCATTATTCTTAATCCTCCCACATTGCCATATCTGGACGCGATGCGGCCGGATCGGCCACCTTTTCAACCATCGCAGCCGCCTTGTACATCCGAGCATCTTCAAACGTTGGCGCCATAATCTGGGCGCTAACTGGCAGACCGTCAGACAGGCCGATCGGAACGGTCATTGCTGGGGCGCCCGCAAGGTTGGCAGGAATCGTAGTCATATCGTTCTTGTACATTGCCATCGGATCATCAAGCTTTTCACCGAATTTGAACGCTACAGTTGGCGTTGCTGGGGTGAGCAGCACATCAACCTGTTCATAGGCAGCGGCCAGATCGCGCTGGACTAGTGTACGTACGCGCTGTGCCGAACCATAGTAGGCATCGTATGTACCTGCGGAGAGCGCGTAGGTACCGAGGATGATACGGCGCTTCACTTCGGTGCCGAAGCCGGCTTCGCGGGTAGCGGCCATCATCGTTTCCGAGGTGAGGGCACCTTCCGTTGGTTCTACGCGGTTTCCGAAGCGGACCCCATCGTAGCGGGCCAGGTTGGATGACATTTCTGCCGGCATAATCAGATAGTAGGCGGCCATCGCATAATCAAAAGATGGGCAGGAAACTTCAACGAACTGTGCACCCGCAGCCTTGAGTTTATCTACTATCGCGTGGAACGCATCCAACACGCCTGCAGCGAATCCATCACCATCGAGTTCTTTCACGATGCCGAAGGTAACACCGGATAGATCGCCGAGTTCTGCACCTTCTGCGGCGGCAGCAACCAGGTTGGAGAAATCGTTAGTCAGCGAGGTGGAATCGAATGGATCGTGCTTGCTGATGATCTCCTGCAACGCGGCAGCATCGCGAACATCGCGAGCCACTGGGCCCACCTGATCCAATGATGATGCCATAGCAATAATGCCGTAACGGGACACGGCGCCGTAGGTTGGCTTGGTGCCAACCGTGCCAGTCATTGCGCCTGGCTGACGGATCGAACCACCGGTATCGGAGCCGAGCGCCCATGGGGCCAAGTAACCTGAAACAGCAGCCGCGGAACCACCGCCGGAACCACCAGGGATCAAGTTATGACCCCATGGGTTTTGGGTTGGACCAAATGCGGAGTGTTCAGTGGACGATCCCATAGCGAATTCATCCATGTTAGTGTGTCCAAGAATTGGCAGGCGCGCTTCTTTGAGCAGGCGAACAACGGTGGCATCGTATGGTGGCTTCCAACCATCGAGCATCTTAGACGCTGCAGTTGTTGGAATGCCACGCTGGCACATGTTGTCCTTCAATGCCACTGGCACACCAGCAAAGAACGGGAGTTCCTTGCCGGCGGCACGATCGGCATCAACAGCCTGAGCTTCTGCCAGTGCGCCGTCACGATCTACAGCCAAGTACACGTTCATCTTCGGGTTCAAGGCATCGATACGATCCAGGAACATGGTGGTGATCTCTACGGAAGTCACATTCCCGGCCTGCAATAATTCTGCAAGCTCCCACGCGGTTTTCTTATGCAAATCTGCCACGGTTTACTCCTCACCCAAGATTGCTGGAACACCAAACTTGCCATCTTCAGCGTGTGGTGCCATTGCCAAAACTTCATCACGATCGAGGCCTGGAACAACCTCATCTTCACGCCACACGTTAGTGAGCGGAATCGGATGGGATGTTGCTGGAATATCAGAGCTCACAACCTCTTTGAGACGTGAAACAGATTCGTTAATCACTTCGAGTTCAGCTGCGAACTGTTCAAGTTCATGATCTGTGAGAGAAATACGTGCGAGGTCAGCCAGCCGGGCTACCTCTTCCTTTGAAAATGTCGACATACTCTAATGGTATCTTCCCCTCCCCTCTTGTTGCGAAACGTGTCGTAAACTATAGCCATGTCTTTTTGGAAGAATCGCTCAACATCGTCAGCTAAACGGGTGCTGAAATACGCCGTACTTGCTGGTATTGGCGCCCAGATCGCATCGATCGGCGCGATCATTGCTGTTGATGCTCATCGCAAACGGCGTAATCCGCAAAGTGGCGAATTCCCGCATCTCCCGCCCCGGTCAGCGCGCGTCTCCGATTCGGAAGTGACAGTGTACACATTCGGCAATCATCTTTATGATGCGATGATTGAGGCAATCGATAACGCGAAAGATCGCGTCTACTTTGAGTCCTATATTATGAAGGCAGACGACGTCGGCTACCGCTTCCGCAACGCGCTAATTGCAGCGGCCATGCGTGGCGTTCAGGTGTTTATCATTTTAGATACGTTGGGAAACCTCAATCAGGATCCGAAATCGCGCCGTTTCCCGCCGCTCCCATCGTTGCATGTGATTCGTTTTCCTCTGCTACGCCCGTGGATTTTGACTGCGCGTTCTAAAGATTCTGGTTTCGATCATCGCAAGATTTTGGTGGTTGATGGTGAGGTTGGTTTTGTAGGGGGCTACAACATTGGCCGCTTGTATGCCGATCATTGGCGTGATACGCATATTCGCGTGGTGGGCCCGCGTTCGTGGGAGTTAGAGTGCGCGTTTATTGATATGTGGAATGTGTATCGCGCGTCTTATCATCCAGTTCTTCCGGATAATGCGGTGCGCAGTTGGGTATCCACATTCACGGTATCGCAAAATATTCCTGCTTACCGTTCGTATCCGATTCGTGCCACGTATTTGGATACGATCAACCGCGCGTCGAAGAACGTGTGGATCACGATGGGGTATTTTATTCCTGATTATGCGATTAAGGCATCGTTGATTAACGCAGCGAAGCGTGGGGTGGACGTACGGATTTTAATCCCTCAATATTCAAACCATATTATTGCGGATTGGGTTGGGCGCCCGCATTATTCAGAGTTGTTGGCTGCCGGGTGCCGGATTTTCTTGTATAAGGATGCGATGGTTCACGCGAAAACCATGACCGTGGATGGCATTTGGACCACGGTTGGCACCGCGAATTTGGATCGGTTATCGATGGCAGGAAACTATGAGGTAAACGCCGAAATTTTCGACGCCGATCTGGCCGCGATCATGGAAGAAACCTTTGAGTTGGATATGACTAACTGTGTGGAACTCACGCGGGAAGAGTGGGATTCGCGTACAGGTTTGGCCCGGTTGGCTGAGCGGCTGATGCGGCCGCTTGCTCCTTTTGTCTAAAAGGAGCAAGCGCGCGTAAGCGAGTCACATTCCAGCGAATCGCGCTTAGGCGAGTTCGCCTGATTCGAG
Source organism: Arcanobacterium haemolyticum DSM 20595 (assembly GCF_000092365.1). Lineage (NCBI taxonomy): Bacteria > Bacillati > Actinomycetota > Actinomycetes > Actinomycetales > Actinomycetaceae > Arcanobacterium > Arcanobacterium haemolyticum. The sequence continues at coordinate 487,077 of NC_014218.1, read as the reverse complement.
TAGCTGTTGGAATTGGGCTTCGTTGAGTATTCGAATCCCGAGTTCTTCTGCCTTGGTGGCTTTCGATCCAGCGTTTTCGCCAACAACTACCAGATTCGTTTTCTTTGAAACGGATCCGGTGGCTTTTCCGCCGTGGGCTGCGATGGTTTCTTTGATTCCGTCACGGGTGAAGTGCTGGAGGGATCCGGTGGCCACGATTGTCAGGCCAGCAAGCGTTTGCGGCACGTCCGCATCACTTTCTTCTTTTTTGAAGGTGACGCCGGCGTCCTGCCACCGCTCCACGATCTGGCGGTGCCATTCTTCGCCGAACCAGGCTAGGAACGAGCTGGCGATGATTGGCCCCACGCCTTCTACCGCCGAAATATCCTCCAGACTAGCTTCCCGCATCGCGTCCAACGATCCGAACGTGTCCGCGAGCGCCTGTGACGCCACCGGCCCGACGTGCCGAATGTTGAGCGCCACGAGTTTACGCCACAGATCTTTGTGTTTGGCGCCTTCGAGTTCGTCAAGGATTTTGAGGAGAGTCTTTGAGGGGTGCGTTTCTTTGGAGATTTCGCGTGCGTCTCCAGTTCCTTTCCAGGTTGGTTTCGTCCAGGCTGCGCGAACGTACTTCCAGTTTCCGGTAGGTTCGCCGGCTTTCTTTTCGGCTTGCCAGATCCACACGTCACGGGCTTGGTCTGCAGTGAGGTGGAAGAGTTCCGCTTCGGTGGAGAGGATCGGGTGTTGTGGTTGCGGGATCCCTAGTTCGCGTTGGAGTTCTGGCGCAACGATGTGGTGGTGATCGAGGATCGCACCGTGTTTATCGACTATTCCGCGTTCGATACGCGCTTGTTCGCTTAAGTGGAGTTTGTGGGTTTTTCCAGCGTTATCTTCGACGATAAGCGCAGATCCGGTTGCAAATGCGGTGAGTGCGTCTGCCCTGTTTTTATCTGGGTTACACAGCCAGACTGCCGATTCGTCACCTAACGCTTCCACGTCCAGTGCCCCGCGGGATCCGATATGGACAACGCGTTGTGTCAGTTGGGCTGGGCACGATTTTTGGTTGGTACAGCGAAGATCGATATCACCTTCGGAGATGGCCGCGATTGGCGCACCGCAATCTGGGCAGTGCGTTGGCATCACGAATTCGACTTCGCTTCCGTCACGTTCCGATTCGATTGGCCCCACAACTTCCGGGATAATATCGCCGGCTTTTCGGATGACGACGACGTCCCCGATTCGCACTCCCTTACGTGCTACTTCGGTTGGGTTGTGTAAGGTTGCCTGGGAGACTGTTGATCCGTCCACAAACACGGGTTCCATCACCGCATACGGCGTGACGCGGCCTGTTCTTCCTACCTGCACCCGAATATCGAGCAGACGCGTTTGGACTTCAGTTGGCGGGAACTTGTAGGCCACCGCCCAGCGCGGTACACGAGTTGTATAGCCGAGCCGCTCTTGCGTGGCACGATCGTCAATCTTGATCGCTACGCCGTCGAACTCAAACGGAAGCGACGTACGGGCGTTCTGGAAGCGATCCAAAAAATCATTGATTTCTGCCAAACTCGAATGCGTTTCCGTCACGTTCGAGACGGGCAAACCCCACTCAATAAACATGGAATAGACGCCCTCTTGGCTAGAAAGAGAAGCACGCAAAACGTCGTCGGCACCGTCCAACGCACCCAAACCGTGCGCCAAAAAATCGAGCGAACGCAACGCCACCGAACCCGTATCTTCCTGACGCATCGTGCCCGACGCGGCGTTACGCGGATTCACGAACGGCTTCACGTGGGCTTCGCGACGCTTCGACGGAATCTCCGCAACCTGCTGATCAGACGGCAAACTTGCGTTCGCAGCCCGAATCGCGCGGTTCTGCGCGGCAATCTCACGGTTCGCCGCAGAAATACGTTCGTTACGTGCGTCAATCTGGGCGTTACGTGCATCCACGCTCGCGTTGTACTGCGTAAACGCAGCCACCGGGAAAAACACTTCCCCCCGAATCTCAACCAACTCAGGGATACGATCACCGCGCAACTGATCCGGAATCGACGCGATCATGCGAACGTTACGCGTCACGTCCTCCCCCGTCACGCCGTCGCCACGCGTGGCCGCACGCTCCAACCAACCGTTCCGATACGTCAGGTTTAACGCCAAACCATCAATCTTAACTTCGGTCGTGAACGAAACCCCATCAGGCAATTCCTTACTCACACCCGTAAACCATTCCGCCAACTCATCACGCGAAAACACATCCTGCAACGAATACATGCGCGAAATATGCGTCACAGACGGCAAACCGCCCCGTACAGGTTTCGCACCCACCTTCGTTGACGGCGAATCGGGGCTCCACAACTGAGGAAACTCCTCCTCCAACGCACGCAACTCACGCATCAACGCATCGTAGGTAGCATCCACCATCACCTGATCGCCAGTGGAATAATACGTTTCCTGCGCATCCAACAACTGCGGCGCCAATTCCTGCCAACGAACCTGAGCATCATCAAAATTATCTATAGCCACATGGCTCATCGTACCCAAAAACACGTATCCTAAAAGGCATGAAAGAAGAAACGTCGGATACCTCGCCAAACATGGCAGACGCGGTACTTGCCTGCCTCTTCGGATTATCAGGCTCCGCACCGCTTCTGATCGCATCCGGGGCATTCGCGTTTCCCCACATTTTCTACCTGTGGATCCTCACCCTCATGGCGTCACTCATCATACTCATGAGAAGAACCGTACCAAACGTTGCCTCCACGCTCCTCATCATCACACTGATTTTTAGATGCCTGCTCTTTCCAAACCTTCTTTTCATCACAGACATCATCGTGCTCATCATGGTGTATACCGCCAGCGCTCGCGCCCGCGTTCCCGTAGCTGTTCTTGTTATTTTGTCTGCGATTGGTTCGCTCACATTCATCTGGGTTCAACGCCTGCCGCAATATTCATGGCAAGACGCGTGGTTGTTCGTCACTGTGTTAGCACTTATTGGAACAACATCCCTTGCAGGTTTCGCACGGCGCTCACAACGCGATCAGGCACAAAAATTCCAGGCCGCCGAACGCCTCCTCCAACAAGAAACCTCAGAAAACCAACGCGGCGCAATCGTGCGCGAACGTACCCGAATCGCACGTGACCTCCACGATATCGTGGCGCACACACTCGGCGTCGTCATCGCCCAAGCAGACGGCGGGCGGTACGCAGGGCGAAAAGACCCCGAACAAGCACTCCGCGCACTCGACACGATCTCGGACATGAGCCGCGCAGCACTAAGCGATATCCGATCCATTGTTGGCGTACTCCGCGAACCGTCCGATTTCGATTCCTCACTCACCCCACAACCAGTCACACACGATATTGCCAGCCTGATCGAACGTGTCAAAGAATCAGGAATTGATATCGCGTTCGTTGAACTCGGAGTGAACCATCCTCTACCCGCCGGAATCGGAAACGCACTCTTTCGGATATGCCAAGAATCTGTCACTAACTCGATGAAACACGGTGGGCCACACGTCGCTATCGTCATCAAACTCGAATGGCAAGACAGGGATGTAAGCCTCTCAATCGTGGATAACGGACGAGGAGCATCAGTGATAAGCGACGGAAAAGGAAACGGCATAATCGGCATGTCTGAGCGCGCGGCACTTTTTGGTGGCACACTAGAAGCTGGAGCTCGACCAGGCGGAGGTTTCATGGTTCGCGCAACAATACCGTACGATAGAGACTTCCACGAAAGGAGACCGCAATGACGCAAGAAAAAATTCGTGTTGGCCTTGTTGATGATATGGATCTTATGCGCTCGGGCCTCTCGATGATGATCAACTCGCTCGACGATATGGAAGTTGTTCTTGAAGCGCGCGATGGCCTCCAGGCTATCAACCGGCTACAGCTAGTCCCCGTGGACGTCATACTCATGGACGTTCGTATGGAAGGAATGGATGGCCTAGCCGCAACACGCGCCATCACCAGTACCACTCCGCCAACCGGTGTAGACCCCAAAATCCTCATCCTCACCACCTTCGACGAAGACGATTACATGTTGGAAGGCATCCGCGCAGGCGCCTCCGGGTTCCTCCTCAAAGATGCTCCCACTGCGAAGATGCTCGAAGCGATTCGTACCATTTATCAAGGCGACGCGGTTATCGCACCTTCCACAACACGGCGCCTCGTAGATCGGCTTGCCACTGATTCTATTCGGCTTCACGCCAGCAAACCAGAAGTACTCGACGATCTCACAGACCGCGAGCGCGAAGTCTTCTACCTCATCGCACGCGGGCTCACAAATACAGAAATCGCCGATCGCCTCTACGTTGCAGAAGCTACCGTGAAAACACACGTCACCCGCATCTTCGCAAAGCTGGGCGTACGCGATCGAGTACAAGCCGTCGTGATCGCCTATGAAGCCGGAATCGATACCCCAGGGCGTGGAGACGTATGAGTATTGCCCAACTCGTCAACGTGTCAGTCGCGTCCAGAAAACTTCCTGAAGGCCGCGCCCTCAACAATGTTTCGATGAGTTTCGGCAACGGAAAATTCTCTGCCGTTCTCGGCCCAAACGGTTCCTCAAAATCGCTTCTCATCGAAGTACTTGGCGGCCTCGCTCCCATATCCACAGGCCAGGTCATCACATGCGGAATCGATATCACTCATAGCGGCAATGACGAACTCGCAGAACTGCGCGCATCATCCGTATCCTATGTGTTCAACAAACACAACGTGATCGATACACTTACGATCCGCGAAAATCTCCTCCTTGCACACACGTTTTCATCCCTGCATCTTGACAACGTGCTCTACCGGGATGTGATCGGATCATTTAACCTGCGCAAATACCTAGATCTGCGCCCTTCCGCTACCACAGCAGACGTTCATCAACGCGTTGCCATCGCCCGCGCTGTTCTCAAACGATCACGGCTAATCCTGGCGCATGAACCAACACAGTTCCTCCGCCAAGAACCATCCGAAAACGTACTCGATTCACTACGGCGTTGTAACCGCGAATACGGCATGTCCATCATTATGTCCACCCACAACAACTTTGCAGCATCCTATGCGGATCACGTCCACCTCTTTCTGGATGGCGAACCCACGGGCATGGTTGCCAACCCATCTCTTCAATCCCTTGCTTTCGCTCAAGAAAGCAGCGCATACTGGGCGCGATGATCCATGTTCCCTTTCATCTTCGAGCATGTTGTGGCATTCTGGCGAGCCTACATTCTTCCATCAATCGTCATTATTCTGTCCACCATGCTCATCTACATGGGGCTAGCAACTCAAGAATATATTGATCAATCCGAACCCTACGCGGCCCACGCATCAGTATCAGATGCCGATATTCGCATCTTCAACACGCAACTTCCAGCCCGCGATTTCCTCCGCCAAGTAGAAAACCTACACACAGTCCGGCTAGCCTACTCCCCAACCTCTTTGTGGGGAATGGTGATGACCGCAGCCGGATCCGCCCATCTCAACATCAAAAGCGTGCCGCCGAAATCCCTTCGTATAGAAGATTTCTACCAAGGCACCTACCCAACTACAACCGACGAGATCGCGCTCCCCACCGCCGTCGCCCAACGCCTCAAAGTGTCCCTTGGCGATTCAGTACTCCTCACTATCCCAGCCGTAGGAAAACACGGAACCTTACGCCAACTCACTGTCTGCGGAGTCTACTCCTACAGTCCGCTCAACCGAAACTTCCAGTCGCTCTTTAACGCCATAGTCGGACTCGACACAAAAGAACTCTGGATCGATACCGCAGGAAAACAACCCATAGATAACCACGGGATACTGGTCAGCGGGCGCCCCTCTGTTGGACTCGACAAACTCAAAGAATCAGTCCTCTCAATCCCCGGAACCATTGTTCAAACCCGTGAAGAAGCCTACGAAAAATACCTGACCGCAACACGTGCCTACGTAGCAAACCTGCAAGGATCAGGCCGTGCGCTACTCATCGTTCCGTTACTCGCCACGATACTCACGCTCTATTACACAGGGCGCCATATTCTGCGTACCCGCGAACGGGAATACCGGTTGCTCGTAACCATGGGCGCCACGCAAACCCACATCTTCATACTCGCATTCCTGCAACTGCCTTTCATCGGAATCGCAGCCATCACAATCGGTATGCTGCTCGGGCACATCGGCGGAAAACTCCTCCACGCACTCATCCAACTCCTGCCCGGATTGCACTTCCTTCTCCCGTATTTCCAACCATCGCTCATGGTGAGCATCCAAACCATCGTGGTTATGATCGCTGCTGTCAGTGCCGCAACTATCGCAGCAGTCTGGAACGCCACCTACCTTCCGTTGTTTCATTTCGCAAAAAACACACGTACATCACCTATGCTTCTGCGCGTCACAAACTGGTTCGGAACAGTCTTCCTCACCACGGCTCTCCTTGTGCTTGCAGCTCTGGCTACCCGGCGCGGGCAAATCCCGGACACGTGGGCAACCTATCATGCTACGATAGCGTTGCTATCCATAGCATTCCTGACGTTAATTGCGATGGTGGCACACGTGGCCGTCACTCACCAATTCCGAGACGCGCTGACTCGCGGCAAGGCGCCGCTATCTGTTTCGCTCCGGCCACGCGAAGCCGGCGCATTTGATGTTTTAAACAACTCGCTTTTCAGTTCACGGCTTGTTGTTACCAGCGTGGCAATGTTGGTGGTTGCGTTAACAACAAACGCTTCATCAGCCCATTTAGTAAACACGATCGCTGACGAAATCAGCCCGTACGATATTGCTGTGAGCACGGATGAAGAAAACGGGGTGATGCTCAACGATGACGTGATTCATTCCGTCCTGTCGTATCCCGGCGTGAAAAACACGTTGCTTGTATATAGCGCAAACGTCCATATTAAAGAAAAAGGGGCTGATTTCGAACCATTCGATATGAATATCCGTAGCGTTGATCGGAGGGCTGCAGAAAAATATTTTGCCGACGACGATCATGCGGACATCCCTGAACGCGGTATTATTCAGATCCCGTCTGATGTGATGCGATATCTGAACATCCATAGTGGGGATGCGCTCGCGTTGCCCGCCGCCGATGGCGGCGCCGTGTCTTTTAAGGTTCAGCGAAGCGCAAGCCCGTGGATCGTGATGGAACTGGCCGATTTCCACTTAGTTAAGACCCCAAACGTTGTGAACGAATTATGGGTGAAGGCTCAGGCGGATCAATTGAAGAATTTCGCAAATTTCTTTGTGGATTTCAGAACGTCGATCGTGACTAATCATTTGACCGATGAATTCCGGGTGAAAGCTGGTATTACGTTGGATATCTTGACTATCGCGGAAAAGGCAAGCTGGACTTTGCCGATTTTGACTGGATTGATCGTGTATGCGATCGTTGCAGCGGTGATTGCGTTGCTTTCTGCTACGTCGTATTGCCATGGGCGCCGGCGCCGGGAAGCGCGTCTATTATCCAGTATGGGCGTCCCGGAACGTCACATCCGGCGAGGTTACATGATTGAAAGCTACGGGCTGGTGCTCATCGACATGATCATCGGAACGCTGCTTGGCTTGGCCGCGATGCCGATGATTTGGTTCGATTTATTGGGCTTACGCTATCACAAAAACCTGGCATTCCCATTCATGGATATTGTACTGATTTTGGGTGGAATCATGGTGTTTACAGGGATTTTCGCGTTCACACGATCACTGTGCCGCAGGCCTTAGATCCTGCATACTCACCATCCTTTGTGTGACGTATCCCCAAACTGATGAACGTCACAGCATTAGCTCTTTATTCTTAGAGCAAAAACTGCCAAGGTATCCAGTAGACATTTAAGAAACACCTGACGTTGGAGAGTAGATACATACCCATGGATTGGCGACACGATGCTGCATGCTTGGATGAAGATCCGGAACTGTTTTTCCCGGTGGGTAGCTCCAGTGCGGCTTTGGCGCAGGTGGAGCGGGCAAAAAATATTTGCCGTACCTGCGACGTTGTGGATACATGCTTGAAATGGGCAATGGATACAAACCAGGATGCTGGAGTGTGGGGTGCGATGTCAGAAGATGAACGCCGCACGTTAAAACGCCGCAGCGCACGGGCACGCCGAGTCTCCTAAAGTATAGGGCCACCTAAAGTTTAGGCCGGATCGGAGGAAGTCCTCCCGATCCGGCCTTCTTTTATCGCCTACTTCATCATCATCGTAATAGTAACGAGCGTGCCGCCTTCTTCTGCCTTCTCCCATGTGATTCGCCCGTGGAGTTCAGATGAGACCATGGTTCGCACGATCTGCGTTCCCAAGCCAGATCCTGGACCTTCAGAGCCGATACCAACACCATCGTCTCGAACAGTCACTGTGAGTTCATAGCCGTCTCGCAGAGCATCCACGCTCACATGCCCGCCTTCTGGCAAGCCATGTTCTACAGCGTTGGAGATGATTTCGTTCAACACCACAGACAGCGCGGCAGCCTGTTCGGCACGAATCAACCCGAAAGATCCTGTGAATGAAGATTCCACATGCACATCGTTTACCGCAATATCTACGGCCATGCGAAGCACAGGAATAAACAGTTCATCGAAGTCCACCACTTCGTTGATGGTTTGAGAAAGCTGCTGGTGAACAAGCGCAATCGTTGCCACACGGCGCTGGGCCGTGGCCAGCGCCGTGCGGGTTTCTTCTGACGACGCCCGCCGCGATTGCAACCTCAACAATGCGGACACCGTTTGCAGGTTGTTCTTCACGCGATGATGGATTTCGCGAATCGTGGCATCCTTAGTGATGAGTTCTTTTTCTTGCCGGCGAAGTTCGGAAACGTCACGGCACAAGATGATGGCGCCCAAACGTTCGCCGTCTTTGCGCAACGGCACGCCACGGAGTGAAATAGTGACGGAGTGTGATTCTACTTCGGCCATCCACGCGGCCCGGCCCATCAACACAACGGGCAACGATTCGTCCACGGTGGAGTAGTCATCGATTTTGGCCGTTACTAGTTCAGCTAGCACCCGATCGTGCAACGGCTCATCAACACCGATTCGGCGCAAATGCGATACCGCGTTCGGCGAAGCGAACACCACCACGCCTTCTTCGTTCACATGGATCAGACCGTCAGATACACGCGGAGTACCATGCCGGTATCCTGAAGGAGCTTCACTGAACGGGAATTCCCCGGTAGTAATCATGTAGGCAAGTTGTTCCGCCAACGAATCGTAGTTTTGCTGGGCGTGCGAAAGGATCCGATCAGGATAGAGCGCATTCACGGCCACGACAACGGCAATGTTGCGCCCTCGATAATTGACAGGGATGTAGGTGGACTCCACGACGTCGTCACCCCACGTCACAACTTCCCCGGTGCTCAATGCTTCTTGGATCCGGTTCAATCGCCAACGCTCAGCGACTTCCCCAACCACGTCCACTTCGTAGAGTGTGGCGGCGGTGGCAGGGCGTGCTTGGGCAGCAATCACGGGGCCGTCAACGGTAGCCGTGACAAGGAATAAGTCGGCAAACATGATGTCTGCAAGTAATTGCCAATCCCCTGTAAGCATGTGGAGCCATTCACGTTGATCGAAGGCTAGGGCGGTTCGCTGTTGCAAAATATTTGTAAGTGTAGACACAGTTTAACAATAGAGCTAAATAGTGTTGAATAGAAATATGAACATTACTGAAGATCTTCATTATGCTGCTCCTCTTGAGGATGTCCTTGCACTTTTCCGTTCGGAAGAGCTGGTTTTTCGCCGTTTGCAGGAGGTTGGCCATTCTGATTATGAGTTTGAGGCCGATACGGTTGATGGTAAGCATCGCACCACCGTGTCGCTTGCGATTAACTCGGCCCAACTTCCTGATCAGGCAGCAACTTTTCTCGGCAAGCACATAACTGCACAGATCATTGGTGTAGAAAACGTAGGTGATGTTGGTGCACATATCGATTACACGATCAACACGAAACTTCCGATGTCGTTTAAGGCGCGGATGCTTCTTGTGTCTAGTGGCGCTACCACTGCCGGTAAGCTTGAGATTCATATGGATGTCAATATTCCGTTTGCTGGTTCCATGATTGAGCGGAGTGTCGCTTCGAAGATTCCACGTGTGATTCGTCAGGATACTGAGCTTGTGAATACGTTGTTGGTTGAGCGCCGTGCGAAGGAGAGCGAATGATTGATCGCCAGTATGAGGATTTACTTGCGGACGTTTTGGCGAATGGCACGGTGAAGGGCGATCGTACGGGTACGGGTACGTTGTCTGTTTTTGGCCGGCAGCTTCGGTACGATTTGTCGCAGGGTTTTCCCCGGATTACCACGAAGTTTGTGGCGATGAAGGCTGTGAAGGGTGAACTTTTGTGGTTTTTGCGTGGCGATACGAATATTTCGTGGTTGCGTGAGCGTGGGATTTCGATTTGGGATGAGTGGGCGAACGACGACGGCGATCTGGGCCCCGTCTACGGCTACCAGTGGCGTTCGTGGCCTGCTCCGTCTGGGGAGCATATCGATCAGATTGCGAATGTGATTGATCAGATTAAGAATAATCCGGATTCTCGCAGGCTTATTGTAAGTGCATGGAATGTTGCCGATTTAGATGCGATGGCCTTGCAACCGTGCCATGCGTTCTTCCAGTTTTATGTGGCGGATGGAAAGTTATCGTGCCAGTTGTATCAGCGTTCTGCGGATTTGTTTTTGGGTGTGCCGTTTAATATTGCATCCTATGCGTTGCTTACGCACATGGTTGCGCAGCAGACGGGGCTTGACGTTGGCGATTTTGTGTGGAGTGGCGGGGATTGCCATATCTATTTGAATCATCTTGAGCAGGTGCGGGAGCAGATTTCGCGCGAACCTTATCCGTTCCCAACGTTGGCGTTGACGAAAGCACCAGATATTTTTTCGTACACCATGGATGATATTTCTGCTGCGGATGGCTACCAGCATCATCCTGCGCTTCATGCTCCGGTGGCAGTATGAGACTGGGAGCTATTTGGGCGCAGGCGCGTAATGGCGCAATTGGCAAAGATGGAACGATTCCGTGGCATATCCCAGAGGATTTAGCACTCTTCCGGAAAGTTACATGGGGTAGCCCGGTGATTATGGGCAGGCGAACATGGGAATCGCTCCCGCCACGTTTTAGGCCGCTTCCTGGTAGGAAGAATCTTGTGGTGACTCGCGATCGTGGTTTTCTAGCTGAAGGCGCGGATGTGGTTCACACCGTGGATTCAGCAATTACTGCTGCTTCTGAGTCTGGCGCCGATTTTTCGTGGATTATTGGCGGCGCTCAGCTCTATTCCTCGACACTCCCACTATGCGATCTGCTTGTGGTAAGTCACATCGATATTGAAATCGCTGATGCGGATGCACTTGCGCCCTTAGTCCCAGATAACTGGAGGGCACACCCGGCATGTATCCAGACAAATATAGAGAATCTGGGCTATCATGTATCCGTTCTATCCAACCCCGAGTCAACGATCTCCGAACAAGAGATCCGCGCTCTTCTCGCTTCTTAGGAGTTGTGATATGTACATCGCGCACCAGCACTTAATGAATCCAACCGATGCCCTTGCGTATGCGGTATCTGTTGGGGTTGGTGAACTTGTTACGTCTGGCTTGAATGGGCTCAACGCTACTCGGGTCCCATTCGTGGTTGTTGAGCGCGATTCGCAACTGATTATTCAAGCTCACCTCAGCCGCGTAAATCCGCAAGTGAACGATTTTGGTGAAGCTTTGCTGATCGTCACGGGTGCAGACGCTCATATTCCGGGTCATTATCTTCCGCCAGAAAAACCAGAATCGATGGTACCTAGTGCACCTACGTGGGATTACGTTACCGTACATTTACGTGGCCCGATGGTCACCTTCGATGATCCAGATTGGAAGCGTACGCATTGGGAAGCTCTTGTGGAACAACATGAAAAAGTTTGGACTCTAGCTGACACGAAGGAGGAACGTCTTGAGCGGGTCTTCAACGCAGTTGTAGGCGTGGAAATTACGATCACTGAGCAACTTGGCAAGGCAAAACTCCACCAGAACCTGGCCTCTGACGATATTTCTGCATTGGCTGACAAGCTGGAATCAGACGGCGATACGAAGATCGCGTGCCTCATGCGCGATATCTCGGTGCCGTGGGCTCAGGCACGTGAAGCTCGCGTTGAAAAAGCGCGTCGTGGGCATACTGCTCCAGAGTTCTAATCCTTAGGCAAGCATCTCAGCTAAACGGTACGCATCGTCAGGTGTATCGACGTCGATACACCAGTTACTGCAATCACTCACTGTTGCCACATTCAGGTGACGGAATGCGGAACGAAATGGGCGATCCCGTTCTGTGACAAGGTTTTTTAGTACCCCAAAGCGATATACGCCGTGCATGTACTGGATCCAGTGTTCTGCATCGGCTGTTACTGGAGCAGCCCCATCGCTAGTTGGATCATTGTTTACTGCTTCAACAAGTTGCGAATACATCCGGGAAGCGAGTGGAGCATCGCACGTACCAAACGCAACAAGATCGCTATCTGCCAGGTCAAGGCAATCTACTCCGGCACCTATCCCAGCCAGTGGGCCTCCATACGGCGGATCTTCCAAAACGCGGCGAACCCCTGTAGGAACAGACAATGTTGGTGGGCCAACAACAACCACACGTTCCGCTGGAACATTGTGCATATCAAGTTCGTCTAACACAATATCGAGCAGGCGGCGCCCAGCAACGTTATAGTCAGGTTTAGAAACCCCACCTAAACGCCGGGCAGTACCGCCTGCCAGAATAATTGCTGTGTGTACCACGGGTATCCTCCATTCGATACCGCACACACTACACGTAACTACCTATTCATGCCGGTTGTTCGCTGGTTGAGTCATGCGCTTCATCGTTGGCACAAGTGAGAGCATTGCCAACGCGGCCAGCGTTAACGCAAGTCCAAGCGCCACAAACAACATCACATCGAAACTCGCATCCAACGCTGGCGAGAAGATCTGCAACATCACCCATCCAGTAGCGAAACCTAGCATGGATGCGATCAGAGCCATCACCACCAACGGGCCAACAGATTCGATCAGCATCATCGCCGTCATATCTTTCGGGCGCATACCGTTCAAACGCAGAGACAACAGCGAGCGCCGGCGCTCCAGCAAGCTCGCATACGTGGAAACCAACATAGAAATCACAGCAATAACGAGTGTTCCCGCAATTCCGCCATACACCAGATACGTCATCAACACGATAGTCGCAGCACCTGAAACCGTTGCTTTTTCACCACCGAAAGCGACTGAATACCACTGATCGAGAGTGAAAATATCAAGCCGCGCCAGCGTTGAACGGAATTGCTCCACTGAATCCGGATTCGTCAAACGAACAAGAAGAGACGATTTAGGATCACTCGTTGCCGCACCAAAATCTTGCGCCACATCCGCCTTAAAATCATCAAGGTTATCTGCATAGACGACACCAGCCCGATCAATGGCCGACGCGTGTAGGTTCACTCCAGCTACGCCATCCGCGCACTGAATATCCATAAACCCACCGATCTCAGCACAGTCAACAACACTCCACGCCCCAGCTATATACGGCACCTGACGGATATCATCAACCTCCGGTTCACCTTTCAGCAAGGCCACGGTGCGCGCAGCATCGTCGTCGTCAAAATTAGTTATCACAACGCTGCCCGTACGCAACGAATGAACCTGGCTAGATTCGCGAGCAAACACCGATTCTGCTTCCGAAACCGCCGTGAGGAACAACGTGCCTGCAAACAACGCAAGCAAAACCCCAGAAACGGAACGTGAAATACGTGAAGCGTGCGCACGAACATACGTGAGCCCAATAACCGACGGGGCGCGGCGGGCTCGCTTCGCTAAAAACCCCGCAACCAGGTACGTTACCCACGGGCTCGCAACCACAATGCCAACCATCATTACGATAACGCACCCGAGTAACACGAACGCGTCATCAGTAACTCCCGCATTATGATCCACAGTGATGTAAAGAAACGCAAGAACGCCTGCGCTCACAAGCATCGGAAGAATCCGAAGCGGGCTCGGGCGCCCCTGAGTCTTTTGCCGGCGAACCACGCCCAACGGCGATACGCGAATCCCCCGCATACCCCACGCGTGAGCCGCCACCACCAAACCGGCCGCAACCAAGGCAATAACCCCAGCCTGAAGCGGACTTACGCCGAAGCTATCTGCCCACAAACGCTCCCCATCAATCGGAATCATCGGGTAGATCGGGCGGATCGCAAGCCACCCAAACACGCCCACAAGATACCCAAGCACTGCGCCAACCAGCGCTTCCACAACCATAATGTTGGCAATCTGGCGGCTCGTAGCACCAACTAAACGTAACGCAGCATAACGCTGCTCGCGCTGAACACTCCCCAGCGTTGCCGAAATCGCAATCAGCATCAACACCGGGAAAATCACTACAATCAGCCCCAGATACATAATGATCTGACTAACCCGCAGACTCTCCGGCTCTCCTTGCGTGAAATCGGAAATGCGCGTGCCTGAATCTGGGAGAGCACGACCTCGGAACACCAATAGATCATCCGGGCCAGCCGTGAGCTGCGGCGGCAAATCGCCACGATCTTTCGTTCCAAAACGATCTTCCAAGCGATACTCTGGATGTTCATTCATGATCGCGCGCAGGCCAGGCGATACCAAAAACTCGCCATCCTTCGGCCACGTCATACCGAAAAGATCAGGTGGATTCACCACGCCTGCAGTATCCACATCCACTGGGAAAAACTGACGTGTTCCCACCGTACGAAGCGGATCGTCTACCGCAATGTGGATCTTCACAGACTCTTTCACGTCCGGTTCCGGAGCGCCATCTGCTTGAGCGCGCGCTTCGTTTGCAACTGCCCTGCCCCACGCCGTGTACGTATCGTTGCCAAGAGCATTATGGAACGACGCCGCCGTAAACAAAAGCATCACACCCAAGGCTACCGCCCCAGTAATCAGCGCCAGACGCCCCTTCGTGCGTTGCAACGAATTCTTAAATAAAATCCAAGAAAGATGCATCCGAACTCATCCTTCCAACAAGCCGTCACGCACGATCACTTCACGATCGGCATAGGCAGCGATCAGCGGTTCATGGGTGACCATCACAACGGTCATGCCAGTGTTGCGGGCAATATCCATAAACATGGTCATCACGCTTTCCGAATTGAGGGAATCGAGCGCGCCCGTTGGCTCATCCGCGAACAGCACTGACGGCTTTGGGCACAAGGCACGGGCGATGGCCACGCGCTGGGCTTCGCCGCCAGACAGCTGGCCGGGGAGCGACTGCGCATGATCGTACAGCCCCACCTTTTCCAGCCATTCTGCCGCCTGATAGTAGGCCTTGGACTTAGCCATGCCGTCAAGCAAAAGCGGGACCGCCACGTTATCGAGCGCTGTTAGTTCCGGGACGAGTTGGCTGAACTGGAACACAAACCCAAAATCGCGGCGGCGCAGGATTGTGCGCTCCGCATCGGACATCGTGGTCAGTTCCAGGCCGTTGAACGAAACTGTGCCGCTATCTGGGAGTTCGATGCCAGCCAGCGCATGGAGGAGCGTTGATTTTCCTGAGCCCGATGGGCCCATGATCGCGAGCGCTTCACCACGTGAAACATCGAGCGATATGCCGCGCATGGCGTGGGTGGATCCGTAAGTTTTCGTCAGATTTGTGGCTTTGAGGATTTCAGACATAATTCTTCCTTGAGTTGTGCGAGGCGTGCAGACGCGAGTTCGATCCAGCGTAGGTCTGCTTCAATATGGAAAATCGCGTTGTCGATGAGGAGTTTTTTAGCTATCGGTGCATCCGCTTTGCGGGAGGTGAGCGTGCGCATTCGCTGCAAGTGGTATGCGCGTTGAGCACGTAAGTACGGTGCCGCATCACCATCAACAATGAGGGCGATCACCGTTTTGGCATACATGTTTGCTTGGAGGGTAGGCGATGGGACTTCGGGTTGCTGGAGCCATTCGGCTACGGCATGACGGCCTGTTTCCGTGAGAGCGTAGCGCGTGCGCGCAGGGCCGCCCGGCGTGCCTTCGTCGTCAATTTCTATCACCTTCGCATCGCGTAGGAGCCGGGCAAGTGTGGCATACACTTGCCCGGGCAAGATTGGCTTATCGCCGGCGAAGAGTTGATCGTAGAGCTTCTTTAACTCATACCCGTAGTTTGGTTCACGGGTGAGGAGCCCGAGAAAGGCGTATTGGGGTTCCACGTTCGCTCCTATACACTGAGTGAGTAGTCCTTCTAGTCACTCAGTGTATAGATGTTGCATCCAGTTGTAAAGCACGCCTTGAATTTATTAGCTTTCAGTAGCATCAGGAGATTGTTTTTCTATACAGATAGATTGTTCACCCAAACCGATCCAATCAGTACCAGTACGCTCCCCATACATCCATCGATAGCGGAGGCGCAAGCAGACGGATCGCCAGTACCAGCAGTGAAAGATTCGGTGAAGATCGCCCACAAAATTTTGGATAGTTATCCGCAAGACGCTGCCACCACGTTTAATTACTGAGGCGGCCGGCGTTATGTAGGTTAGGCGATTTTTTCCCAGGGTTCGATTGGCCCTGGAACGACGACGAAGATCGGGTGCGCACGAAACTCTCCCGATATCCACGGTTCGGATGTTAGAAGGTGTGGAGCGCGCACCGCTATCTTTGAGCGCAACCATGCAGCTTCGTATGCGAGTTGGCCGTCTGTAACAGGAATGTTGATCGGATGTTCAGGGATAGCTGGGAACGTTATCTTTGTGGCGTCGAAGGAGTAGCCGCGAGCAGTGGCTTCTTCCTGAAGTCCAGAAAGCCAAGCGCCGATTGCTTTCATTGGTTCCGGTTGAGCTTTGAAGCGATCAAGTTGCGGGTGGTTTTTGTAGCCCTTTGTTAATCCTGCCAAAACCTTTTGGGCAAGCAGGCCTTCACGCCAGCCAGCGATGAGAGCGGCTCGATCAAGTTGTGACGGATGGATAGTCCAGAGTCTCATCTATACCTCCAACGATTTTCGCCGTGTAGAACAGCCACTGTAGAAACTGTACGAAAATTAGGTAAAGAAAAACCCGATCTCGCTTCAGATCGGGTTTTCACTAGTTGCGGGACCAGGATTTGAACCTGGGACCTCCGGGTTATGAGCCCGGCGAGCTACCGAACTGCTCCACCCCGCGTCGGTAGTTATTAGCTTAGTGGGATCGGAGCGAAATATCAAAGCCGCACATGGTGCCCTTGCTCACGTACCCCCTCATAGCAAGTATTGCTTCCATCTTGACAGCACGGCTAGTTGCGTGGTTAATTAGTCATGTAACTAACCAAGGAGGTGATGGTATGGCATCCGATTCTTCAGCCCTGAACTTTAATTCCACTACCCCGATCTATTTACAGATCGCCCAGGATATCCGGGACAAAATCCTCAACCAGGAACTTCAAGCAGGAGCACAAATCATGTCTACCACCCAATATGCGACCACCTATCGCATCAACCCAGCCACCGCCAACAAAGCGTTCACCATTCTTCAAAACGAAGGACTCATCTACAAGCAACGCGGCATCGGCATGTTCGTCACTGACAACGCCGAAGAAATCCTTCGCAAAACCGGCCAGCAAACCTATGTTAATTCAACCCTAGCGCCGGCCATCAACGAAGGGCTCGCGCTCGGATTCACATCCACAGACATTCTTTCACTGATTCACACCCTACTTGAGGAGACAAAATGACAGCCCTTCCACTGCAAGTACACCTTGACAAAGCCGGGTACTCCTATTTCAGACACAACGCCCTCACGTCTGTGAGCACCACAATCGAAGCAGGAAAAATCACCGGACTACTCGGCCGCAACGGATGCGGAAAATCAACCCTCTCCATGATGCTGGCCGGCCAACTCAAGAGTAAAGGACACGTCCGATTCACGTGGGACAGCGAAACGTCGTCGTCCCCAATCTGGAACAACCCGAAACTCATGCCGCACGTGACACTCGTATCCGACGAAACCTCGGTACTACTCGAAAAGAAACTCAGCGACACCATCAAAATCTGGGAGAAAACTCGGCCAGAATTCGATACCGAACTCTGCCACACACTCCTAGACCAGTGGGGAATCAAACTCAAGCGCAAACCAGGCAAACTATCACGCGGGCAAAAATCGGCGTTCTACGCCTCACTCGGCCTCGCCTCCCGCGCCCCACTCACGATCTTCGACGAAGTCCACATCGGAATGGACGCCGTAGTACGCCAAGAATTCTACGACGCGCTGCTTGCCGACTACGTTGCCCACCCGCGCACGATCATCATCTCATCGCACCTCGTCAACGAAATTGAAGACATCATCGAAAACGTTGTGATCCTCGACGCTGGGCATGTGGCAGCATCCGGAACCGCAGACGAACTCCGCGAACGCCACTCCTCCCCCGAAAAACTCGCCTCACTCACCGACGTACTCATCGCCACCACCCGGAGGAACTCATGAAACTCGCATCAAAAGTCTTTTTTAACAAGCAACTTATATGGATGAGCTTAGCCATACTAGGCACCGTTATTGGCGCCCTCCTTGCAAACCTCGGGCTCACCTACTACCTCTCGAACGCTGGCTTCATCGTAAGCGACTTCTATATGGGCGTTACCGAAGGCGCGAACCTCACCTGGTACTCCAAAGCAATCGGAGCCAACGTGCTAGGGCTTTCCTCGCTGTTCCCGTTCATTGCAGTCGCCGTGATCAGCACATACAGCGCGCAACATACCCGCGTTTTTCTTGGGGCAGGAATGGAACGGCGATCCATCTTCTACATCATGCAACTATTGATCATCTCCCTTACCGCATTCTTTACCGTAATCGTGACCTTGCTTTTCTCCGGAACTAGCGCTCTTGGGCTAGCTAGCTATGACGGATACGGCGTTACGACAGTTGTGTACACGGCAATGTTGCTGGTGACGATACAAGAAGTTACCCTACTAGCGATCGCGATTTTCTTACGCTTTTCCGCAGGCATGGCGTTGGCAATCGTGTTTGCGCCCCCGCTCCTGTTCGGCGCGTTCGTGGGATACACCGGCTTCTTCGAGATTCCTCGCGTGATCGAATTCCTCAATAATCCATATGGGTTGATTGGCCTGTATGCGGCTGGCTTCGTGGCCGTGGTTGCCCTAAACTGGGCGATTATTACCCGGTTGCCGATGCGCCGATGAGAGGCACTACGGATCTCCCCTA
Source organism: Arcanobacterium haemolyticum DSM 20595 (assembly GCF_000092365.1). NCBI lineage: Bacteria > Bacillati > Actinomycetota > Actinomycetes > Actinomycetales > Actinomycetaceae > Arcanobacterium > Arcanobacterium haemolyticum. Next base: position 467,988 of record NC_014218.1, on the reverse strand, counting down.
ACTGACGAAAAACTCACCTATTTCCGGTGATGAGCCTTATATGAGGCCTATCGCCGGAAATAGGTGAGTTTTTCGTATGGACGCGGTCCTGGTCGCAGTGGCTAGCTATCGGCTCGAACCTCAATATCGCCCAGGCCCAACCAAACCAGCCCAACCAAACCAGCCCAGGCCAGCCAGCCCAGGCCAGCCAGCCCAGGCCAGCCGCCGCGCCTGATCATTTCGAGAATAGTGACAAATATTGCCACTATTCTCGAAATAATCAGCATTACCGAACCGTAAAGCACCAAACAAGCCAAAACCAACCCGATGTGACCCGTGGATACTAATCAGCAACATCCAACGCCAAAGGGACCGAATATCGAACGGCATGTTCGATATTCGGTCCCTTCTAGGCACAAGCCAGATAAGCTAGCCTATCGGCACGCTACACGGGCTTAGACTCCGCAGAGCTCGCGAATCCAGCAAGCCAACCCTACTTGCCCGCATCAACCTTTTGTTGTGCTTCGGCAGCGCGGGTAATTGCTGCATTCAGCTTCTTCTGGGCATCACCATAGGCCGCCCAATCTCCTGACTTCATCGCGCTATCTGCCGACTTGATCGCGTCCTTCGCATCATTCAACGCGGCGGCAAGATCTGCGGCAGGAGTGCTTGGTGTTGCTGGCTTCCCGGCATCCGGTGCAGATGGACCCGCCGGTGCCGGCTTTTCAGCAGGATCTGGCTTGGCGTCCTTCTTTCCATCTGGCTTGGCTGGAACTTTCACTTGATTGCCATCAACAGGGGCTTCCTTATTGCCTACAATGTTGGCGTCACCAGCATTAACGCCGGCATCGCCACCAAATACCATATCTAGCGATTCTTGGAGTGTTGGCGCGAAGCCTACCGAATCACCGAACAGGGTGAGCACGTATTGCAGGGTTGGGTACTGGGTTCCCTTCGATGCCTGGACGTAAACCGGTTGCACGTAGAGCAAACCGCCGCCAACTGGCAAGGACAACAGGTTACCTTCCAGCACCTTGGTTCCGCCTTGGCGCAAGAGGTTCAGATCGGTAGAGACCTTCGGGTTTGCGAACATTGTGTTTTGAGCCTGCCCTGGGCCAGGGACAGTCAGGTCTCGTGGCAGTTCAAGCAAACGCAACTTGCCGTATCCCGGAGCAATCTTGCCGGTTTCGTTGCCTGCATTCGAATCGGCGGCAAGGAAGCCAGTCATGACGTTTCGCTTGGTGTTACCGCCTGGAATGTATGCAGAGTAGAGAGAGAAGGATGCTTCATCTTGCCCCGGCATTTTCATTGTCAGATAGTACGGAGGCTGGGCTGGAGCCCCGACCTCAGTTTCAGACTTGGCCGTTGGTTCACGTGGAATCTGCCAGAAATCGCCACCGGAGTAGAACGAGAGGGCATCTTCAACGTGGTAGCGAGCCAACAGAGTACGCTGCACCTTGAACAAATCTTCTGGGTAACGTACGTGTGCAATCAGATCGCCTGGCATCTTCTTCAGCGGAGTAATTTGCCCTGGGAAGATTCCGTCCCATGCTTTGAGGATTGGATCCTTATCATCCCACTGATAGAGGGTGACTTTGCCATCGTACGCATTCACAACTGCCTTGACAGAGTTGCGGATGTAGTTGATTTCGTTCGTACCACCTGCGATTCGCGCCCCGGCCCGGTTGTTGGAATCCGCGGTTGCTTCGTTGAGCGTTTCGCGCGCGGAGTATGGGTAGTTATTTGTGGTGGTGTAACCATCGATGATCCAAACGAGTTCGCTTGGGGTGTCCGGGTTCGAATCCATATCGACGACGGCGGGCACGGCTTTCGAATCGAGGGTTAAGTATGGTGCAACCTTGGCCACACGCTTGTGTGGATCGCGATCGAAGAGGATCTGTGAGTGTGAGGTGACTCTATCGGAGAAGAAGAGTTCAGTTGACCTGTACTTGATGGCAAACATGAGTTTGGACCAGAGGTTACCGATGGATGGGCCGCCATCACCCTTGTAGGTGGTGTTGACTTGGCCGTTCGGGGCGGCATCGTTTGGATAGTCAAGTTCCCATGGTTTGGCTTTTTCAGGCGCACCTACGATGGAGTATTCGGGAGATTGCTGACCGAAATACACGCGTGGTTCAAACTTTCCAAGCTCACCGGTTGATGGGATTCCGGCTTCCCAGAAGGCAGGATCACCCTTGGACGTCACGGTGTTGCCGTAGGCGGCAGCCACACCAAAACCGTGTGTGAACACCGTATGATCGTTCACCCAGGAGCGGCGTTCATTATCGAGCCCGTCCAAATTGAGTTCACGAACTGCGATCACTGTATCGCGCAGTTCCCCGTTAATCGTGTAACGATCAACGGTAAGTGGTTCCTTGAAGGAATAGTATTGGCGGTTTTGTTGCAACTGGTTGAATGACGGATCCACGATGTTCGGATCGAGCAAGCGGATCTGTGCAGTTGTTTGAGAATCTTGGCGCAACTGGCCGGCTTCGGCTGTAGTGCGCGCTTCGTATTGTTGCTTTTCTACGTTCGCCAAACCATACGCATCCAATGTTGCGTTAATATTGCGCTGGATAAACTCAGATTCAAGTTCTGCCGCGTTCGGATCAACTTTGAAACGCTGCAACAATGCAGGATAAGCAGCGTTAACAACCAAAGCCACAGCGAAAACGGAGGCGATACCAACCACGGCTGGCTTCCAGCGTTTCACGATTCCCGCATACAAGAACATGAGCGCAACAAGCGCAGACGCGATGGCAAGAATGGTGAGACCAGGCTGGGACGCATTGATATCCGTATAGGTTGCACCAGAAAAACGTTGTTTATTTCCAAGGAGAAGATTGTAACGACCCAACCAATAGTTACCAGCAAACAAGAAAGCACCTGCGGCTAGCAAAATACCCAAATGAAGTTGAGCTTTACCCTTCAAATGTGGCTTGTTGCCGCGGAAGACGAATGCACCATTCGCCCAGTATCCAACGATCGATGCACCGAGAGAGATCACAAGAAGAGTGCTCAAGAAACTCAACACAATCTGTAATGCCGGCAACGAGAACACGAAGAATGACACATCTAATCCGTATTCCGGATCTTTCGTTCCAAACGAAGTTCCGTTGAACCAAAGCAAAAATGTACGCCAGCTCCCGGCCAAACCGGCGCCAAAAAGTGCACCGATCACTAACGGAATTAGCCCATACGTGATCACCGAATGCCGGCGTAACCACTGAACATTCTTAGCTAACGGGTTGGTGGAGACAACGACGTCATCACTAGAACGCGCCTTCCCCAACGCAACTCGCAAATTCAGCGCGAACACAATCGCAGCCAACAGTGCTCCAACAACACCTAAACTAATGGCTGCCCCATATTGAGTCCAGAAAACGCGAGAAGCCCCGATCTGGCTAAACCAAGCCATTTCTGTCCAAAATTCTGCCACAATAATCAGCGCAAAAACGATCACGCCCAACACCACAAGCGTTGGCGTGAATGCTCCTCCAGGAAGCCCTTGCTTCGCAGGCGGACGTGGCATATTCGCCGTTGATGATGACACTACTTGTCCTTAAAACTCGTTTGTAACTCGTGCCGAATGCACAAATTCTCTCCTTAACCGTATCTTACTTGGATGTAAAAAGAAGGTCGATAGAAAAGCAGGAGATATGCCAGAGAAGAACAATATGCGAGAATAGGGAGCATGACTACAGAGATTTCCCCAGAACTAAAGTCCTTGCGCGACGCTACGCTCGATATCGAACGCCACGTGGCAACCGGTGGATGGGATGCCCCAATTCGCCTGTTCGCGCTGGTTCGTGCGCAAGCCGCGCTGGCCGCAAACCCTGAGTTGGCAAACGAACTTCCTGCTGACGTTCACGCCGAATCCATCGCTGATCCCCACCTCCTTTTCTCGGTGGAACAGGAGGACCTTCCACAAACAGCATCGTTGGATGAGTTGTTGGGCCACATCGTGTGGCCTGAAGAAGTTGATGGTGCGGCGATTTCGGTGGAACGGATTGTTCTGCCACCGTCGGCAGAGTCGGATATTCCAGACGACGACGAAGCCGCACTCTCCTACCTACAAAACCACCCGGAGCGCCAGGATGTGCGCATGGTGGTAGCCGCGCTCCGCATCGGGGCCACGTGGAGCGTGATCCGGATGCGTTCGCATGATTCGGATGCGGATGTGCTGTCTGGCGAAAATTTGGTGGAAGGCCTGACCGCAGCCATCAAAGCAACGTTCGAATAAGCTTTATTCGCCCATCCGCATTTTTGGTGCCGCCACTGCGGAGCACGGAACCAGCTTTGACGTATCACCATTCGCGATAGCCTCTGCCGCCTGAATAGAATCGTCGATCGTACGCACAGCCCACACGTTCATTCCGGTGGGAACGTGTCCGCGTGTTTCAGAGCAGTTGGCGGCAGGGGCTAAAAAGTTTTTTACGCCCGCTTCGTTAGCACCGGCAAGCTTTTGGTTAATTCCACCGATTGGCTGGATCGAACCGTCCCATGAAATAGCTCCTGTTCCGGCGATAGAGTTCTTGCCACCAAGTGAACCTGGTGTGAGTTGATCATAGAGTGCCAATGAGAAAATATTTCCGGCGCTTGGGCCACCAATACCGTCAATAAGGTATGAAACTTGGACTGGCAACTCAAGTTTTGTCACCGTGATAAATACGCCCATGACGGAACCAGGGCGTACGCTGCCATCAAACTCTGGCTGGCGTGGCACGGTGGTGACGGGAACAACTGTCTCTTTACCATCGCGTATCACTGTCACTTTGATGCCCGTTCCAGGCTTCACTTTTTCTAGAGCGGATGACAGTTGGCTGAACGATGCTATGTTCTGCGGCTTATCCATATCTGGCGTTTGCACTGCCGAAATGATGTCACCTTTGTTAACTTGCGCATTTTTGTTGGTGCTCCCAGTAATTTCCAGCGTCATTTTCACGTCGAGCCCGGCACGCTCCATGGCCACGGCGGCAGCGGTTTCTTGAGATGACTTCATCATTTCGTGATCGCGTGAGGACACGGCGTCGTTCGTTTCTTCCGAAGCGTAAAGCGCGCGAACCGGAACAACGCGTGCACTGCTATCAAACAGCGCGGATGCCACGGTTCCCCCACTCGCTCCCGTATCCGGATTCCCATATGCAGATACGGTTGTCATATAAAGATGCGTATCGGATGGGTACGGCTTTTGCCCACTGATGCTCACAATCCGTTTCCCGTCATACAATGCTGTCACATCATTGGCGGGGCCGGGAGCCATGACAATGAAGCTCGTTGGCATAACGAGCGTTGCCACGGCAAACAGCCCGAATAGGATTCCGGGAATAAAAGGGGACTTTGCGGGCCACGAAACTTTTTTCACCCTTTAATCATGCCTGAGGGCAAACTGTTCTCTCCACAACGTTCGCCCTGCGCGCACGAACTCACTGACATTGAATAGTGGAAGGCAAGCCAAGTAATCTTAGTATTACAGTGGTGAAGGAGAATGATGGCTGAGGATAACAAGGATCAATGGGAAGAAATGCTCCGTGCGATTATGGGCGATTCTGCTGATGAAGTGATTCGTTCCATGAAGGATTCGGGGATGGATCCGAGCGCGCTTGGGATGGCTATTAGCCCAGATCAGATGAATGCTGTTACCGCTCAGTTGCGTGCAATGTTGGGTTCTTCTGGCGAGGGTCCGGTTAATTGGAAAATTGCGGAGGAAGTTGCGCGCGATACGATTATTCGTTCGCACATGGATTCTTTGTCTGGCACGGAGGGCGATAAGATTCGTTCCGCGTTGTCTGTGGCATCGTTGTGGTTGGATGCGGTGACGGATATTAACCCTACGTCTGGTCCGAATCTTGCGTGGACTCGCCTTGATTGGATTGCTCATTCTCTTCCAACGTTTCGTAAGCTTCTTGATCCGCTTGGTTCCAACATTAACCGCGCGTTTAGTGACGTGATGAAGCAGCAGATGGGTCACCTTCCGTCTGACATGGCTGGGATGCTTGGCGATCCAGCCACGTTGATGGCCGGTTTGGTTTCGTCATTTTTAGGCATGCAGTATGGCGGCGCGTTGGCTCAGTTGGCGATTTCGTCGTTCGGTACGGCCGATATTGGAGTTCCGTTGATGGAGGGTTCGTCGGCTGCGTTGGTGGGCGCGAACGTTTCTGATTTCGCGAGTGATCTTGAGGTTTCTGACGACGACGTTCGCATGTATATCGCCGTGCGGGAAGCCGCTGCGGCTCGTCTGTTCGCCTCTGTTCCGTGGCTCCGTTCGCGAATCATTGATACGGTTGCCGAATTTGCACGGGGTATTGAGATCGATATGCAATCGATTGAGGATCAGGCTAGATCGTTTGATTTCAGTAATCCGGAAGCGTTGCAGGGAATGGATTTCACTGGGGTCTTTTCAATGGAGCAGTCGGAGGCTCAAAAGGATGCGCTTGCCCGCCTAGAGCATATTCTTTCACTGATCGAAGGCTGGGTTGCCGCCGTGTCAGCACGCGCAGTGTTGGCTTATATTCCAAGTGCTGTTGCGTTGCGGGAGATGTTTGCCCGCCGTAATGCCACATCTCATCCGGCTAAGGCCGTGTGGGGCGTGCAGTTGGGCGTGGATCTGACACCACGGCATTTGCGTGCGGCTACAAGTTTCTGGGAGCGTGCTGCCCGGGAGCGTGGCGATGCTGGTCGAGATCAGCTGTGGTCGCATCCCGATCTTCTTCCTACATTGGAGAATTTGGAGAATCCTGATTCGTTCTTTTCTCCTGAAGCTGCCGCGATTGAGTCTGAACTCGATTCGTTCTTGGCCGAACTCCTTGATGGCGGCACGGATGATAGCTCATCGAAGGCTACGGGCGAATAATTTATCCACACGTGTGGATTACTAGATCTGCACGTGTGGCGGTATCCGTATGCTGTTTTCTTATAAGAAGGATTCTTCTGTAAGGAGGACGCATGCAGATTATTCCCGGGTTGCCGGTGTTGTGGCGTGAAGTTGATCAGATCCAGATTGGTTATGATCCGCGAACGGGTGTGATCCTTTCTGGCTTGGCTCCTCATGAGTTGGAGTTCGTTGATTCTCTCTCACGTCCTCAATCAGATTTGGAACTAGCACATCGAGCACGGCAGTTGCATCTCTCTCAGCCACGAGTTCGTGACATCGTGGCGATGTTAGACAAGGCTCAGGTGATTACTACTAGTCAGGTAGGTTCTCCGGATGTTGCTTCGTCATTGCGCGTGCGCGGGCACGCTCCGCAGTACCGTTCAACAGCTCATGTGCGGTTCGCCCGCGGAGATTATGTGAGCGTGGTGGCAGCGCTTATTTTGGCTGATGCTGGGGTTGGAATAATAACGTGCCGTGATAACGCGAGTGTGCAGGAAACAGATCATCCTCAGATGGCAGAAAACTACACAGGAATACCGCGGCATCTGGCGTTAACTCATGTCTTGCGTGCCCGTGGAATGATGAATGACGAAGTAATTCCTCCTACCGTGGCAGTGGAAACTGGCCCGTACGTTATCAACCCCGTAAACGGTAACCACTGGTTATCTGCAGGAATTCCGGTTGTTCACGCGTGTATTGAGGAAGTGGATGTTGTTGTTGGCCCAACCACGATCCCCCATGAATCCGCGTGCGCATCATGTATGTATTTGCATTATGCCGATGCTGATCCGTTCTGGAACCGGTTGGCGATGCAAGCGTTTGGGCGCACCGACGTGTTGGCCGATATCGCATCGATGGAGTTGGCAGGCGCACACATAGCACGTGAAGTGTTGGCGCTTATTGACCGTCTTTCTCCATCACTTACGAACCGCATCGTACGGATTGGCCCTACGCCAGCAACACCTCAGTTATTCGAGGTGCCACCGCATCTCTCCTGTGGATGCAGCGCGGCCGGATCCGATTGATGTTCGGTTAACGATTTCTAGCACGGCTTCGCCAAAATAGGCGAGTTTCATGGCACCCACGCCTTTAATCTTGCCCAGTTCGGCCAAGTTGCGTGGTTTGTTCACGGCGATGTCACGCAACACCGAATCGTGGAGAATCAGGTATGGCTTGCGCCCAGATTCGTCTGCAACACCGCGCCGCCACCGCACAAGATCATTGAAAAGATCCATGTCCTGTGGATGGTACGTTTCGAATTCGTAGGCGAGTTCGGCAGATTTCTTCCGTGCCTGGGTTGCCCGAGATTGAGTGGTTGCCCAGACGTCCTCTAAGAATCGCGAGCGCTTTCTATCTGTTCGCCCACTGTTGCCACGAGCGTAGGAGATTGAGAGATGGTGTTTTGCACGGGTGATGCCAACATAGAATAGCCGGCGTTCTTCTTCAATTCCTTCTCCCGCTTTGGCAAGAGAGATAGGCATGAGCCCTTCGCTCATCCCTACAAGGAATACGCTGTCCCATTCCAAACCTTTGGAGGCGTGGAGTGATGCTAGCGTGACGGAATTGGACACGGGTTCGTTCATCATTTCTGCACGTTCGCGCATTTCAGCCAGGAATTCTTCCACATCAGCCCCGCGTTTTTCTTCCATTTCTGCGGCGATTTCACGAAGCGCGTTCAGGGCGTCCCAGCGTTCCCGGATCGCGCCACGGCCGGTAGGCGCTTCAGGCCGCCACCCCATCTGGATAAGGCCATCAACCACAGTATCTTCTAGCCCCTTGTGTTGCGGTAACCGCGCCACGGAGCGAAGCATAACCATGGCTTCTTTGACGTCTTTTCGTTGGAAGAATCGTTCGGCATCCTTGATGGACACCGGTATGCCCAGATCTGTGAGTGCTGTTTCAAACGCCGCCGATTGGGCGTTTGTTCGATACAAGATGGCAATATCTGAATACTTCGCGCCGTGGTTAACAAGCGACACGATTTTTTGTGCGATCGACGTTGCTTCATCCGTATCATCTGCATACGCATCGAATGCAACGGGCCTGCCAGATGGGAGCATGGATGTCAGGTGTACAGCACCATCCAGCCGTGCTTGGCTAATCACCGTGTTAGCCAAGTCAACGACTTGAGGCGTGGAACGGTAATCTCTGTTGAGTGTGACTATTTTGGCCTGCGGGTAATGCCGTGAAAACTCTGATAGATAAGCAGATTGAGCGCCGGCGAACGAATAGATTGTCTGTGCAACATCGCCCACCACACACAGATCACGCCTATCCCCTAGCCATAAATCAAGCAGGCGGTGTTGCATTGGGGAAACGTCTTGGTATTCGTCCACAACAAAGTGCCGGTACTGGTGGCGAATAATCCTGGCAATTTCCGGTTCATCCCGCATGATTCCAATGAGGAGCAAGATGACGTCCTCAAAATCGATGACGCCACGTTCCGTTTTGGCTTCTTCGTATCGCCTAATCAGATGGGCGATATCTTGGTATGTAGCACCGGCAACAGGATCACGGTGAAGTTCGGTTGCACGTTGTACATATTCTTCCGGCGGGCAGAGTGACACCTTCGACCATTCGATTTCTGCCGCCAGATCCCGAACGGCCGGTTTGCTATTATCCAGCCCCAACGACGCCGCCGCGCCAGATACCAAGGCAATCTTCGATTCTTTGATTTCAGGAACATACCCACCGATAGCCTGCGGCCAGAAATGCCGCAGCTGCGCCAGCGCCGCCGAATGGAAGGTTCGAGCATTCACTGGACGCACACCCAAATCCCGCAACCGTGAACGCATTTCAGATGCGGCCTTGGTGGTGAACGTGACGGCCAGGATATTGCGAGGATCGAATGCCCCACTGTGAACGGCATACGCGATACGATGCGTGATCGCCCGGGTTTTACCAGTTCCCGCGCCGGCAAGTACTGCCATCGGGCCATGGACGTTACGCGCGACTTCACGCTGATCTGGATCCAATGATTCCAGTATCGCTTCAGGGTGCATCGGCCGTTCCTTTCCTACGATCAACACTCATGTTTAGCATCTAGGAATGATTCTATCCACCGCCTCCACCACCTTTTGATGTCAGATGCCAAGATGTGGATTCTTCCTCGATTATCCACACAACCAGTGCATGACCAGAGCACGCCCCACAGAAGCCGCAGATGGCAAGCTTAGTTCTCCCGCATCAACACGCGCCCGCAACTCGTCTTTCCCAATAAAGAAGGCCTCTACAATTTCATCCCCATCAGGCCGAACCTCACGATCTGCGGTATATCCATAGAACGCCACCATCATCGATCGAGGGAACGGCCACGGCTGCGAACCGGCATACTCCACCGCACCAACACGTACCCCTGCTTCTTCCCACACTTCACGCCGCACGGCCGCTTCGAACGTCTCGCCCGCCTCCACAAAACCAGCCAACACAGAGATTCGCCCAACAGGCCATCGGCGGTTTCGGGCCACAAGCAACTCCCCCGCACCGTTAATGATCCCCATAATCACGGCAGGATCCATCCGCGCAAACACCTCATGCCCGTTCTCGCACACACGTTTCCGGCCATAATTCGCAGATTCCAATGCGCTCCCACAACGTTCACAAAACAAGGCCCGCCGATGCCATGCGGTCAACGCCAACGCCGACCACACCAGCTGTATGTCCGCGTTATCCAGATCGGCCACGCCCGCACGCACGTCAATAAAGTCAAGATCGGCCATTTCAGCCCCGTCGTCGTCAATCACGCAAAAATCGTGATCCCCATCGGACCCAAGATACACAAGCCCAACCGGCTCCGTACGCAACCGCTCCCACGCCACCGCGCCCGCGCGCACCCCAATCAGCCCGTCACAAACGCGCATCACCCGAACGCGCCCCAAGCCACAACGAAACTCCGGATCCACCGAGATTTCCCTGCTATTCCAACGTTTACTTAACGGATCAAAGGCACATGTTAGTTCATCCACACCCCAACCCTACCCCGTGAGTACCCGAAATCCGCGCAAATTTGCCACAATATAAGGCGTGACTATGCCGAATACTCCATATATAACCGCCCCGCTGGCCGAACCGAGTCTCACCGTGCCGCCTCGTTTGGGCGCACACCTTGTTGGCGACGGCGTGGATATTGCCATCGAAGCGCCCCACGCATCGGCCGTGTGGGCGTGCTTTATGGACCCCGCGGATCCCACCTCCGAATGGCAGGTTGCGTTGCGGCCGGGAATGCATGGGGTGTGGTCTGGGCACGTTTCGAGTATTTCTGCCGGGCAGTTTTATGGGGTTCGCGCCGATGGGCGCTGGGATCCTGCCGCCGGGCACGTCTATAATCCTGCGAAACTTTTGTTGGATCCGTACGCACGCGCGGTGGGGCGCGCCCCGCGTTTGGATTCGGCGCTGTATGGGCATGCGGTTGACGACGCCGCAGCTCCGCTTGAACAAAGCACGTTGGATTCTGGGCACGTTGCGCCACTGGGCGTGATTGTTGCCGATGAGCCGGCGCGCGGTGCGCGGCCGAATATTCCCTGGGATAAAACCATTGTGTACGAAGCCCATGTTGTTGGGTTAACCAAGACGTTGCCTAGAGTGCCAGAAGAACTGCGCGGAACCTATGCAGGGCTTGGTCATCCGGCCACGATCGAGCACCTGACTTCACTTGGCGTTACCGCCGTTGAATTGTTGCCAATCCACGCCAAGATGAACGAACCATTCTTGGAAAACAAGGGATTGGAAAACTACTGGGGTTACAACACGCTAGGGTTCTTCGCACCGGAACCGAGTTACGCGAGTGCGGCCAGCCAGAGTGCCGGCGCGCAAGCTGTTATCGATGAAGTTAAAGGCATGGTTGGCGCACTTCACGATGCCGGTATCGAAGTGCTGCTGGACGTGGTGTATAACCATTCGTGTGAAGCCGGAGTTGACGGGCCAACCGTATCCTGGCGCGGGCTGGACAGTTCGTTGTACTACCGCCACGATTCGTCGAATCCTGCGGCTCTTAAAGACACCACGGGATGCGGAAATTCGTTCGATTTCCGCCGCACATCCGTGATGCGTATGACCTTAGATTCTCTACGTTACTGGGTGGAGATCATTGGTGTGGACGGGTTCCGGTTCGATCTGGCCGCCACCCTTGGGCGCGAAGGCGATAACTTCAACCCAAACCATCCTCTTTATATGGCGATAGCTACCGATCCTGTACTCTCCGGGGTTAAGTTGATTAACGAACCGTGGGATGTAGGATACGGCGGTTGGCGTACTGGCCAATTCCCTGTGCCAACTGCTGATTGGAACGATCGATTCCGTGATACGTTGCGCGCGTTTTGGCTAACTGAACCAGCAGCGATTCTAAATGGCGGGCATGGCTCCGATCTGCGCGATCTGGCAACTCGTATGGCCGGATCAGCAGATTTGTTCGGGCACGGGCGGCTCCCGGGCGGGCGGGGAGTACATGCGTCGGTCAATTTTGTGACTGCCCACGATGGCTTCTCCCTCAACGATCTCACCGCTTACTCCATGAAACACAACGATCTAAACTTGGAAGAAAACCGGGACGGATCGGACAATAATCTTTCCTGGAACCACGGCGTTGAAGGAACAGCATCCGAAACGATCGCCGCAATGCGCCGCAAATCCGCCCGCAACCTCATGGGCTGCCTGGTGATGGCTGCCGGAACGCCGATGCTCACCGCTGGCGATGAAATCTTGAAAACACAGCATGGCAACAACAACGCCTATTGCCAAAACACTCCTATTTCGTGGCTCGATTGGAATATCGGAGAACACGAAGCCAACATGCTGGCCACCACGTCGTTCCTGCTCCGTTTACGCCAGGAACACTCGGTTTTCCGCCCGGTTCAATTCTTCACTGGCAGCCCGCGTGATGGCGATGAACTGCGCGACATGGAATGGCTGGATGCCGATGGCAACCGTATGAATGATTACACCTGGTTTAATCCGCAAGAACGGTTAGTGCAGATGCTCCGTTCTGGCCGCGGTGTGGATCGTGACGCCCTGGTGATTATCAACGGACAAGACAACTCAGAACGAGTCATCATTCCGTGGGGTCGTGGAAAATCGTTCGATCTGGTGTGGGCAAGCCAATGGGAACGCCCGCGCGATTCCTTCGATTCATACGAACCAGGCGAATCGTTAATCATGGCTCCATTCTCCATGGCGATCCTCTTGTCCTGAACTAACGGCATTCCACCGATTCTTTCTAGCCTATTTTTATCCGCCTCGACGGCACATCTCAAAGATTTAATTCCTACTGAACAACGTGTATCTGCATTCGGGAAATTTGAATCAACTTTTTGGCTTTTTACAACATTCGGTCCGATATTAGGTGGACTGATTACTCAAGTCATTGGGGCTGGCCTCACCCTTTATCGCAAGTACTAGGGCTTTTAGGATCAGCTCTGGGTTTACCAACGCCTGAAAGAGAGGCGCCAGCTATCCACGTCTTACTCTCAACAACTTAGTGAAGGTTTCCGTTATATCGCCGCCGATCCTACTCGCACATATTGGAAGAACAGCGCATACTCTGCCATATCGGAATACTGCGTTCACTTCCTATTTTTGCTAGCTTATTCTCTAGAATCTCTGGTCCTCTCCTTGCCTTAGTTGGCGGAGTTGTTGGCCAGATCTTCGGTGTACAAACTTGCAAGTAGGATACCCGCGACCACTGCGACGTGCATTTTACTCGCTCATGATGATGTCACCGTTGGCAATATGCGACCCGTCCGTCGTCGAAAAACTTGTGTAAAACCAAAGGTGAAATAAAATGTGGTGGAGCAACACGCTAAAATAAAACCATGAGTGAAAATACCCCTGAACTTGCAGTTGAAAACGCAACGTCGGATGCTTCCTTGGAAGCAACGCGCCAGATGAGCGACAAAATCAATCTCGCGATTGATGAAGATCCATCGAAATTCCGTGTCCTTACCGGAGCTCGCCCAACCGGGCACCTCCACATCGGGCACTACTTCGGAACCCTCCAAAACTGGGTCAAACTCCAAAAACGTGGAGTTGATACGTGGCTACTCATCGCGGATTACCAAGTTATTACAGATCGTGACGAAGCCGATTCGATCCAAGAACGCACCATGTCCCTCCTCACCGATTATCTTGCGGTGGGAATGGATCCGGAAGAAACCGTGTTCTTCGCCCACTCGCAAATCCCGGAACTAAACGAACTGGTACTGCCCTTCCTGTCGGTAGTAACTGACGCCGAACTGCGCCGTAACCCAACCGTCAAGGCGGAATTTGAAGCGACGCACGGGCGCCCAATGTCCGGTCTGCTTCTCACCTACCCAGTCCACCAAGCCGCAGATATTCTCTTCTGCAAAGCAAACCTGGTGCCTGTAGGCAAAGATCAGCTCCCCCACCTCGAACAAGCGCGCGTTATCGCCGACCGGTTTGAAAAACGTTACAACAAGGGGAAGAAAGCCAAGCGTATCTTCCCACGTCCGCATGCGTTACTCTCGGATGCAACGCACGTGCTGGGGCTCGACGGGGAAAAGATGTCCAAATCTCGCGGAAACACCATCGAACTGCGCATGAGCGCCGACGAAACCGCAAAGAAACTGAAGCGGGCAGTCACCGATTCGGATCGCCACATCACCTACGATCCAACCAACCGCCCAGAAGTTTCCAACCTTCTTCTCATCGCATCCATGTGTATCGGCGAAACACCAGAAACGATCGCAGAACGAATCGGCGATGGCGGCGGCGGAACACTCAAGAATGTGGTTACTGAAGCGCTGAACGAACACCTCGCCCCAATGCGTGCACGCCGGGCCGAACTTGAAAAAGACCAAGCCTACCTGCGCGAAGTCCTCCAGCGTGGAATCGAACGGGCACGCGAACAAGCTCAAGAAACACTTGACGACGTTCACGCGGCACTCGGAATGCGGTACTAAACCCTCCTTTCTACTATCCAACTACCAAATTGGGACTTTAGAACTATTTTCCCATCTTCGTGAGCGAAGAATGCGACGGAAGCGGCGCCGTCGTCCATGAAAAAATTTTCGCAACGTTACATCTAGGCTACGATTGCCTTGTAAGGTCCTGGGCTGTGCGCCCAGTCAGTCATGAAAGGAAGACCATGACCAAACCAGATACCACAACAGCACTCGGCATGCAGGTGCGTGCTGTTTCTGGCCGTAATGAACATTCCGGCACCCCGATGGAATACTGGACCGCGATGTCCAACACGGTCGTTGATCGAATTGCAGACAACTGGCAGCGCACCGAAGAAACCTACAACGCTACCCGTATGCAACACTACTTTTCCGCGGAATTCCTCATGGGCCGCGCGCTTCTCAACAACCTCACCAACCTTGGCATGGTCGAAGAAGCAACCGAAGCCCTGAACGCATTCGGACAAAACCTCTCCGACGTTCTCGAAGAAGAACACGACGCTGCGCTCGGCAACGGTGGCCTCGGACGCCTCGCAGCCTGCTTCCTCGATTCCTGCGCCACCATGGATCTTCCCGTGCGCGGCTACGGAATCCTCTACCGTTACGGACTCTTCCGCCAGCTCTTCAACGAAGGCTTCCAAGAAGAAGAACCAGACGCATGGATGGAAGAAGGCTACCCATTCGTAGTGCGCCGCGAAGAAGAACAACGCCTCGTTAAGTACGCTGACCTCGACGTTCGCGCCGTCCCATACGATATGCCAATCACCGGCTACGGCACCAAGAACGTCAACACTCTGCGCATGTGGAAAGCCGAACCTACCAAGGAATTCGATTACGACGCCTTCAACTCCCAGCGCTTCACCGATGCCATCGTGGAACGCGAACGAGTACACGACATCTGCCGCGTACTCTACCCGAACGATTCCACCTACGAAGGCAAGGTGCTGCGCGTACGCCAACAGTACTTCTTCTGCTCCGCATCCTTGCAAGCGATCGTTGACAACCACCTGAAGCAGCAGGGCAGCCTGGACAACTTCCACGAATTCAACTGCATCCAGCTCAACGATACCCACCCGGTTCTGGCCATCCCAGAACTCATGCGTATCCTGCTCGATGAACACGGCTACTCGTGGGAAGCTGCCTGGGACATCGCCTCCCATACCTTCGGCTACACCAACCACACCGTTCTTGCCGAAGCACTCGAAACCTGGGAGATGACGATCTTCGATCGCCTCTTCCCGCGCATCAGCGAAATCGTGCGCGAAATCGATCGCCGCTTCCGCGAAGAACTCGCAACCGAAGGCTACCACCCAGGCAAGATCGAATACATGGCCCCAATCCAGGGCAACCGTGTACACATGGCATGGATCGCCTGCTACGCCTCCTACTCGATCAACGGCGTGGCTGCGCTTCACACTGAAATCATCAAGAAGGACACGCTCCACGATTGGTACGATATTTGGCCAGAGCGCTTCAACAACAAGACCAACGGCGTTACCCCACGCCGCTGGCTCAACCAATGCAACCCACGTTTGGCTTCGCTCCTTACCGAGTTGCTTGGGTCCGACGCTTGGGTGCGCAACCTTGACGAGCTCAAGAAGCTGGAGAAGTTCGGCGAAGATCTGACCGTGCTTGACCGTGTAAACGACATCAAGGCCGCCAACAAGGCTGACTTTGCTGCGTGGATCAAGAACCGCCAGGGCGTGACCGTTAACCCTGACGCCATCTTCGACGTTCAGATCAAGCGTTTGCACGAATACAAGCGCCAGCTCATGAACGCCATCTACATTTTGGATCTCTACTTCCGTTTGAAGGATGATCCAACCCTGGACGTTACTCCACGCCTCTTCATCTTCGGCGCGAAGGCTGCTCCTGGATACGTTCGCGCGAAGGCCATCATCAAGCTGATCAACGAAATCGGCCGCCTAATCAACAACGATCCAGACGTTGCTGGCAAGCTGCAGGTTCTCTTCGTTGAAAACTACAACGTGTCCCCGGCCGAACACATCATTCCTGCATCGGACGTTTCCGAACAAATCTCCACTGCAGGTAAGGAAGCCTCTGGCACATCGAACATGAAGTTCATGATGAACGGCGCGTTGACGCTAGGCACGTTGGACGGCGCGAACGTTGAAATCCTCGATTCCGTTGGAGAAGAGAACGCCTACATCTTCGGCGCCAAGGAAGAAGAACTGCCAGAACTGCGCACAAACTACAACCCGCGCGCAACCGCAGAACATACCCCTGGCTTGAAGCGAGTTCTCGATGCCTTCGTAGACGGCACATTGAACGACGGCGGAACCGGCATGTTCCACGATCTGCTCAACTCCCTCTACGAACCAAGCTGGGAGCCAGCAGACGTCTACTACGTTCTTGGCGATTTCGCTTCCTACCGCGAAACCCGTGACCGCATGGCTGCCGATTACACGGATCGCCGCCACTGGGCACGCATGGTCTGGAAGAATATCGTGGAATCTGGCCGCTTCTCCTCCGATCGCACCATCGGCGATTACGCACGCGAAGTGTGGAAGATCGATCCGCAGACGATCTGATCGGGTTGGCTGGTTAGTTGGCCGCTTAGGCTGTGCATAGCCCGCCGACCCTGATTATTTCGAGAATAGTGGCAAATATTGCCACTATTCTCGAAATAATCAGCATTACTAACCCGCCCAGACCTGCATTTTGCTTGAGGATCTGGCACGGCCTCGCCGTATATTGCAGGGCGTGCCGGAATCTCAATGTTTTTGCAGGTGGAGGCAGGGCAAGATCTGCCGCGCCGGCCGGCTGCTGGCTGCCACACCGCCAGCCTGGCCACACCCGCCAGCCTGGCCACACACCCGCCACCCGCTACTTCGCCTCTGCTTCCGTCCCACACGAGATCGCCGACCCGTGCGATAGAGTGATGAGTATGCATATCCGTTTAGCACTACACACGGGCAACAGCGTCATCGATTCTTATGGCCTTGAGGCCACAATCTGCGAAGGCTTCCTGGTAGCAACCACCTTCGTTCCGCACAGAGATACTGGTGAATGGCTGGACACACAACTAATTCAAGCTGGAAGTATCAGTACTGCGGATACTGCCAACACTACTGACCACATCACTACTACAGGTCGGGCCAACGCCACAGGCCGCACCACAGATCACGCCAACGGCACCACCGCCCCAGCAGCCTCAGAGGATCTCCACACCGCGGCGTTGCTCGAAACTGCGTTCGCCGGCTGGCGCAATACCGGAGATCCCAGCCTTTTCCGCCACCTTCCTTTAGCCCCAGCTCACACAGCTTTCGCGGCGCAAATCCGCGCAGCCCTCCTGGCACTCGCTCCAAGCCAAACAATCAGTTACCACTCCCTGGCCGCCTGCACCCACAGCCCTAATGCCATCCGAGCGGCGGCATCGGCCTGCGCCCGCAACCCGCTCCCGCTCATTGTGCCGTGCCACGCGGTGCTCCCAACGCCTGCCCAGCATATGCTCGCCAGCACACCGCAAGCCCTCAACACCCCGGATTTCTCCCCTGGAAAATACGCGTTCGGTTCAGATCTCAAACTGGCGATTCTCCGCCACGAATCATGCTTTTAGTCCCACCGCCCGAAACAGCCGCACCTTTATTCATGTCAGCACAGAGCTTAATTACTCTAAGGATTTTTGAGACGTAGGTAACTCGATTAGACTAGAGGCTGTGAGTACTTTGCAACATAAAACCAGTTCTGCCCGCCGTTCCTCGCGCCGTTCAGTTGCGGCGCCTGATTTTGTGGCTGTGAGCCGTATTCCGATAGTTGAGGTGTCGCCTCAACTGCTTGATGGGACGGCTCCGGTTAAGAGTACGGTGGATGAGTCTTTCCCTGTTCAGGCAACAATTTTTCGTGAGGGACATGATAAGTTTGCCGCGCGTGCGGTGCTTGTTGATGGTGCTGGGCATACGGTCGATTCGGTTCCAATGTGTGACGTTTCGCCTGGTTTGTTTAGGTTTGAGGGGTGGTTGACTCCTCGGGTTCCTGGCCCGCATCGGTTTTTTGTTGAGGCGTGGTCTGATCCGTATGCTACGTGGCTTCATAATGCGGAGATTAAGGTGCCGGCTGGTATTGATGTTGGGTTGGTTTTTGCTGAAGCTGAGGTGTTGTTTAAGGCTGCTTTGAAGGGTACTCCGGTGCGTTCTGGGGAGCGTGCGGCGATTCGTGATGCGTTGACTGTGATTTCGAAGAGGCGCGCGTTGCCTGAGGTGAAGTTGGCTGCGGCGCGTTCTGAGGAGGTTCGGGCTGCGTTTGCTGCGTATCCGGTGAAGGAGCTTGTGTCGCGGTCGCGTGAGTATCCGGTTTTCGTGGATAGGGTGCGTGCGCTTGTTGGTTCGTGGTACGAGTTGTTCCCGCGTTCGGTTGGTGCTACGCGTGATTCTGAGTCTGGTGAATGGACGTCGGGTACGTTGCGTACGGCTGCTACGGATTTGGATCGCGTTGCGGGTATGGGTTTTGATGTTGTGTATATTCCGCCTGTGCATCCGATTGGTTTGACGAATCGTAAGGGCCGAAACAATTCGTTGACTGCGGTTCCGGGGGATCCGGGTTCGCCGTATGCGATTGGTTCCGACGCCGCCGGTGGTCACGATGCAATTGAACCTTCGCTTGGCACTTTTGAAGATTTCGACGTTTTTGTTGGCCGCGCTCATGAACTGGGTATGGAAGTGGCGTTGGATTTAGCGTTGCAGTGTTCTCCTGATCATCCGTGGGTGAAGGAGCATCCGGAGTGGTTTACTGCTCGGCCAGATGGCACGATTGCGTATGCAGAAAATCCGCCAAAGAAGTACCAGGATATTTATCCGTTGAATTTTGATAATGATCCGGAGGGTATTTATAAGGAGATCAAGCGGGTTGTGGAGTTGTGGGTTGCTCATGGCGTCACGATTTTCCGTGTGGATAATCCGCACACGAAGCCGGTTGGTTTCTGGCAGCGTCTGCTGGCTGAGTTCCGTGTGGAGCACCCTGAGGTTATTTTCTTGGCTGAGGCGTTCACGAATCCGCCGATGATGCAGACTTTGGGTACGGTTGGCTTCCACCAGTCGTACACGTATTTCACGTGGCGTAACGAACGTCAGGAGATCGAAGAGTACTTGATGGAAGTCTCACACGAATCGTCGCACCGAATGCGTCCGGCTTTCTGGCCAACAACTCACGATATTCTTACTCCATATATCCAGCGTGGCGGGATTTCTGCAGCAGCTATCCGCGCGATTTTGGCGGCCACGGGTTCGCCTACATGGGGTATTTACAACGGCTACGAACTGATCGAAAACATTGCCCGCCCAGGGGCAGAGGAACATATTGATAACGAAAAGTATGAATTTAAGCCGCGCAATTATGCTCTTGCGGAGCAAAACGGTATGGCTACTCTGCTGACGATGCTCAATTCGATCCGTTCTAAGCACAAGGCGCTCCAGCGTTTGCGTAACGTCACGATCAATCCAACATCGAACGATAAGATCGTGTCGTTTACCAAGGTGGCACGCCCAGAGGAAACGGCGGATGGGGTGATGGATGCGGTGATCGTCGTCGTCAATCTGGATCCGTACGCATCGCGTGACGCAACTGTTTACCTCGATCTTTCCCCGTTCGGAATTTCGCCACGCTGGGATGGCGGGCCGATCATTGAGGTGACCGATGAGATGAGCGGCGAAACTTACCTGTGGAACGAAGCGCCTTATGTTCACCTCGATCCGCATGGCCAAGTAGCACATGTCCTATCCGTGAAGGTTCTATCTTGAGTTCATTGCATTTCCCTACCGAAAAACCGGGCCTCGCCTCCGATCCAGAATGGTTCCGCACGGCAGTCTTTTATGAAGTCCTTTTGCGTGCCTTCGGCGATACGGAAGGGAGCGGTACCGGGGATTTCCGTGGGCTGATTGAGCACCTCGATTATTTGCAATGGTTGGGGGTGGATGCGCTGTGGATTCCGCCGTTCTATCCGTCTCCGATGCGTGATGGCGGCTACGATATTTCGCACTACACGGCCATTAAGTCCGAATACGGAACGATGGAAGATTTTGCGGAGCTGGTGGAACAAGCCCATGAGCGCGGGATCCGGATCGTCATTGATATCGTGGCGAACCATACGTCGGATCAGCACCCGTGGTTCCAGAGTTCGCGGGCGAATCCGGACGGGCCGTACGGCGATTTCTACGTGTGGCGGGATACGGATGAAGAATATGCCGATGCGCGTATTATTTTCATCGATACGGAGAGTTCTAACTGGACTTTCGATCCGGTGCGGCGCCAATATTTCTGGCACAGGTTCTTTTCGCACCAGCCGGATCTCAATTTTGAGAATCCGGCTGTGCAGGACGCGATCATTGACGTGGTCAAGTTCTGGTGTGAGATCGGGGTTGATGGGTTCCGGTTGGATGCCATCCCATACTTGTTTGAAGAAGAGGGCACGAACTGCGAAAACCTGCCGCGTACGCACGAATTCATTGCGCGGTTGCGCCGTGAAATCGACGCCGCCTACCCCGGCCGTATCTTTATTGCCGAAGCGAACCAGTGGCCGCAGGACGTGGTGGAATACTATGGTTCGGACGATTCGCCAGAATGCCACATGTGTTTCCATTTCCCTGTGATGCCGCGTATTTACTATGCGTTGCGCGATCAGCGGGCTACGGCTATTCGGGAGATTTTGAAGGCGACTCCAGATATTCCGGCGGGCGGCCAGTGGGGCACGTTCTTGCGTAATCATGACGAACTCACGTTGGAAATGGTTTCTACGGAAGAACGCGCCAAGATGTATGGCTGGTATGCGGAAGATCCGCGGATGCGAGCGAATGTTGGTATTCGGCGCCGGTTGGCTCCGTTGCTGGGTAATTCGCGTGCGGAAATCGAATTGGCTAACGCGTTGTTGCTTTCCTTGCCTGGTTCTCCGTGTTTGTATTACGGGGATGAGATCGGTATGGGCGATAACATTTGGCTGGAGGATCGCGATTCGGTGCGTACGCCGATGCAGTGGACTCCGGATCGGAATGCGGGCTTCTCCCTTGCCGATCCTGGCAAGTTGTATCTGCCGTTGGTGCAGTCGCTGGTGTATCACTATCAGGGTACGAATGTGGAGTCGCAGTTGGCTCAGCCGGCGTCGTTGTTGCATTGGATGCGTGGCATTATTCAGGTGCGTTCGCAGTATCCGGTTATGGGTAACGGCGCGTTCACGTTGTGCGATACGGATAATGAGTCTGTGTTGGCGTTTACTCGCACGAACGCCGATCAGGTGATGTTGTGTGTGATGAATGTGGCGAATACGCCGCGGGCTGCCACGATTTCGGTTCCTGATTTTGCTGGGTTCGCTGCGCGGGACGTGTTCGGTGGGGCCGATTTCCCTTCTGTTTCGCCTGGTGGCACGTACCAGTTGACTCTGGGTTCGCGCGATTTCTTCTGGTTGGAGTTGTCCGATGATAAGGATTAGTAGTAACGACGTCGGTGCGTGCGTTGCGCCGTGGATGGCCGAAGCGCGGTGGTTCCGTGGCGCAACGGTGGAATCGATGCGTTTTGTGGCGTCGTGTGCGTTGCCGCCATCGCAGCCTGGAGCAGTGACTGTTCTTCACCTGGTGGAGTGCGGTTCGCTCATGTTCAGTGTTCCACTCACCTACTATGTTGGCGGTGTTGCTGAGAATGCGATTGGCGTTGTGGCAGGTTCTGTGGCGGTTGTTGATGCTACGGATGATCCGGTAGGCCAACACGATCTCTACCATCTCTTTTATGGGGTGAGCGAACCTGATGTTGAACCTGCCGTGTGGATCGATGATGCCGGCGCGGAACTTGACCTCACGATGGTTCCGGCTAGATCGATTCGGGATCTTCCTGCACCAGCGAGTTCACACAAGCTCACCTCAGAACAATCTAATACTTCGATCATCTATCGGTACGATCACCTGCCTGAAAACCAGCCTGCCGGCATTATCTGTAAGTTGTTGCGCGTGATTGACCGCGGCCACAATCCGGATGTGGAAC
Organism: Arcanobacterium haemolyticum DSM 20595; assembly: GCF_000092365.1. Taxonomy (NCBI): domain Bacteria; kingdom Bacillati; phylum Actinomycetota; class Actinomycetes; order Actinomycetales; family Actinomycetaceae; genus Arcanobacterium; species Arcanobacterium haemolyticum. The sequence goes on along the minus strand of NC_014218.1, from coordinate 445,239 downwards.
TCCAGCAAGCCTTGGATTCTGCCGGATCATGCAGCGTTCCCCGGCAGTACGGATCTGTGAATGGTACCTGGGATGATGGATCTTCAGCCGATCTGATTGTTGCGCAAGAGTTTCTTGCTGGATCCGTTGATGCCTGGCAGGTCATCACCAACGAACTTGCCACCTTTGGGCCAACCATGTCCTCTGGTCAGCGTGAACGAATCGTTGCACTAGGAAGGCTCACTCGCGATATCCATGACCAGCTCAGCACGGCCTGTGGAACGTCAGTAATGTCCAACCACACCGTCGTCGAGCATCTCAAAGAACGTGCGGAACGTGCCATTGCAGACGCACCGCAACTCGCCGAATATCGAACCGATATCACCGAACTATACGATTCGGTGCGTGACCTGGCCTGGCCACGAGCGCAACGAATCCACGGCGATTTCCACTTGGGGCAAGTATTGGACGTGCCGGAACGTGGCTGGGTGGCGCTCGATTTCGAAGGAGAGCCGCTGCGGCCGCTCTCACAACGAACGCAACCAGACATCGCACTACGGGACGTGGCTGGAATGCTACGATCGTTCGATTATGCCGCCGGAACCGCAGAAAAGGCGGGTGCGGATCATGACGCATGCCGATCTTGGGAACGCGCCGCGAGTGCCGCCTACCTCGAAGGATACGGGCACCTCACAGCCGCTGAAACGCACCTTCTTAACGCGTTCGTCCTAGACAAGGCGCTCTACGAAGTCAGCTACGAAACCGCCTCACGCCCAACCTGGGTTGACATTCCACTTGCTGGAGTCAAAACCGCATTATTACGCAAAACACGAACCACGTAATAGATGTACATCACACAGAAACATGGAAAAATAGACCTATGAACGCAAAGCTTGAACCACTCAACGTTGGTACCGATATCCTCGATGCCATCTCACATGGCTACTACCATGCGCCACACGATGTGCTCGGCCCTCATTCGGACGGAACAAACCTGACCATCCGAGTGATCCGGCAACTCGCGGACGCAGTTACTGTAGTTACCCTTGACGGCGAATACCCCGCCGTCCACGAACACAACGGCGTGTGGGTAGCAGTACTCCCAGGCAAGGAAATCCGCGATTACCGAATCCGGGCACGCTATGGAGATTTCGATTCCACCGGCGATGATGGCTATCGATTCCTCCCAACCGTAGGTGAAATGGATACCTACCTGTTTGGCGAAGGCCGCCACGAACGCCTCTGGGAAGTTATGGGCGCTCACCTGCGCACTTACGAAACCGATATGGGTGTGGTTACTGGTACATCGTTCGCCGTATGGGCCCCGAACGCGAAGGCCGTGCGGGTAGTTGGCGATTTTAACGCATGGAACGGAACCGTATCATCCATGCGCACAATGGGAACCTCCGGTGTGTGGGAACTCTTCATTCCAGGCGCTAAGGAAGGTTCGCACTACAAGTTCGAAATCCAATATCCAGACGGATCGTGGCACCAGAAAGCCGATCCGTTCGCACGCCGCACCGAAGTCCCACCATCAACCGCATCTATCATCACCTCTACTCATTTCACGTGGAGCGATGAAGAGTGGGTTGAACAGCGCGGCGCAAGCGATCCGCATGCAGGCCCAATCTCTATCTATGAAGTTCACTTAGGTTCCTGGCGTATGGGCCTGGATTTCAAAGAGCTGGCCGAACAGCTGATCGGGCACATCAAGTATCTTGGATTCACACACGTTGAATTCATGCCGTTGGCCGAACATCCATTCGGGCCGTCGTGGGGCTACCAGGTTACGGGCTACTACTCCCCGACTGCCCGATTCGGGACTCCTGATGAACTGCGCTACCTGATCAACGAACTTCACAAGGCCGGCATTGGCGTGATCATGGATTGGGTGCCTGCCCACTTCCCGAAGGACGATTGGGCATTGGCCCGCTTCGATGGCACTCCGCTGTTTGAAGATCCAAACCCATTGCGCGGTGAACATCCGGATTGGGGCACATACATCTTCAACTTCGGCCGTAATGAAGTGAAGAACTTCCTGGTTGCGAACGCTTTGTACTGGTTGGAAGAGTTCCACATCGATGGCATCCGTGTTGATGCTGTGGCTTCCATGCTCTACTTGGATTACTCGCGTCAGGCTGGCCAGTGGCAGCCAAACCAGTACGGTGGCCGCGAAAACCTGGAAGCAATCTCGTTCATTCAGGAAGCGAACGCTACCGCTTACCGCAATCATCCAGGCATCATGATGATCGCCGAAGAATCCACGTCGTGGGAAGGCGTCACACGGATGACGTCTGAAGGCGGCCTCGGCTATGGCCTGAAGTGGAACATGGGCTGGATGAATGACACCCTGCATTACATGGCCGAAGAACCGATCAACCGGCGCTGGCACCACGGCGAAATCACATTCTCCATGGTGTATGCGTTCTCTGAACATTTCGCATTGCCGATTTCGCACGATGAGGTTGTGCACGGCAAAGGCTCCTTATACGAAAAGATGCCTGGTGATGCGTGGCAGAAGCTCGCCGGCGTGCGTTTGCTGTTTGGTTACCAGTGGGCGCATCCTGGCAAGCAGTTGCTCTTCATGGGCCAGGAATTCGCTCAAATTTCCGAATGGAACGAAGGCAAGGGCTTGGATTGGTGGCTCACCGATAATCCAAACCACGATGGGGTTATGTCCTGCCTTGCTCGCCTGAATGAGGTTTACAAGGAGCATCCGGCTTTGTGGTCTGATGATTTCACTCAGCGCGGTTTCGAATGGATTGATGGTTCGGATGGGGACAACAACGTGTTGACCTTCATCCGTAAGTCGTCTATTGACGACGACGTGGTGGTGGCCGCCATCAACTTCGCTGGTACTCCACATCTGGATTACCGTATTGGTTTACCAGAGGCTGGCGAATGGGAAGAAATCGTGAATACGGATGCCCTTGAGTATGGCGGTTCTGGCGTTGGAAATATGGGCTGCGTTGTGACTGAAGACGTGGCGTGGAACGGGCGTGCACAATCCGCACTCGTTCAGTTGCCACCGCTTGGCGTTGTGTACCTGACTCCAAAGCGCGCATGATACTGGCGTTTTCCATGTGAATGATCGCTGGCTAAGGCTAGACGGTGGAGGAGGTGCTGGATTATCCGGCACCTCCTCCACTTCGTCACATCGAATACATAATTACGCACATGCTTATGTTTGTGTGTTTATTGTTGCTAGCATAGAAAAACAGTGATTGAAAGGGCCTCGTGTCGATGTGCACGTGCCCAACAACGTTAGACGATGCGAACGGAGCAATAACATGACAAAGAAGGTGTCTGTTCTTATTGGTAGCCTGCGTGCAGGATCTTATGCACGCAAAATCGCTCATGTAGCAATGGAGTTCTTCCCTGCAGATTATGATGTGCAGATTGTAGAAATCGGCAATCTGCCGCTCTACAACTTCGATTGCGATGATCCAAACGTTCCAGAGGTTTCCGTTCCAGCAGAATGGACCGCATTCCGTGAAACAATCAAAAATTCCGATGGGATCTTGTTTGTGACTCCAGAAAACAACCGTCTTGTACCGGCATGTTTGAAGAATGCGGTAGATATTGGCTCGAAACCAAACTCAGATGTGGCATGGAAGAACCTCCCCGCTGGCATCATCAGCCACTCGGTTGGGAAGATGGGCGGCTACAGCTCACAAAAGACCTTGCGCCTTGCCCTGTCTTACTTCGATATGCCAATGCCAGGGCAGCCAGAAGTCTTCATCGGCAACTCCCCTGAGCTCTTCGATAACAACGGCATGATGACCGCCGAATCAACACGCGAATTCATCGCGGACTACATTACGCGCTTCACCGCGCTGATCGAAAAGCAGTAAACGCGATCGCAGCATATATCGCTTACTCTTCACAGTAGAACACAAAGGGAGTGGGTTGAGATTTCGCTCAACCCACTCCCTGCTTGAGGATTATCAGCCCTTCACAGCGCCTCCGGTCAAGCCGGAAACGATGTACTTTTGCAAGAACAGGAAGAGCAGAAGGATCGGAACGGCAGCGATAATGGACCCGGCTGCGAACCAGTCCCATGCCTTTTCGTTACCGCCAACCCAAAGGTTCATGCCAACAGCTAGAGTCCAGTTCTCTTGCGACGTGAGAATGGTTCGAGCCAAGATGAAATCGTTGAACGAGCTGATGAAACTTAGCAGGCCAACAACTGCAAGGATCGGAATAACTAGTGGCATGATGATGGTCCAATACACCTGGGAGTGTGTTGCACCATCGATCTTGGCCGCTTCATCCAATTCCATTGGGATGGAGTTGAAGAAGCCGTACATGAGGAACGTGTTTGCTCCCAAAGCTCCACCGAGGTACACGCAGATCAACGCGAGCTTGGAATCGATACCAAGAACTGGGAACACATCCCCCAAGGTGGTGAGCAACAGGAAGATTGCTACGAAGGTTAGCAACTGCGGGAACATCTGAATAACCATGAGGGACATCAGAGTCATTCGCCGGCCAGAGAACCGGAAACGCGAGAAGGCGTAAGCAGCGGCCGCACCCATCAGAACAGTGCCGATTGCAGTAGCAATACCGATGATCAACGTGTTGGAGAACCAGGTCCAGAACATCGTATCGGAGAGCTCAGTGAAGTTATCAACCGATACAGATGTGAAGAGCTTGTTTGCTCCAGTCAGGGTGGTTTTGATGTCCGGGTTCAAAGCCGCCGAAACGATGTAAAGAATCGGGAACGCAGCATACAGAACCGCAAGAACGGCGAGTACGTGCCGAAAGCCGGTTTCCCGGAACCACTTTCCGAAAGGCACCTTGTTGTTCGCCACGGTACCAGTGGCAGCAACAGCCGAACGGGTTTCACGTGTTTTTTCCATGATCACAACGCCTCCATCGACTTAGACTTCTTGAACGAGTACAGTGACACCGCGCCAACAATCAAGAAGATCACGAGCGACATAGCCGCAGCCAAACCATAATTTGGTGCCGCTTCGCCGGTCAAACCTGCAATCTTATAGACCATCGAAATCAGGATATCGGTGTGTCCAACTGGCACGGATGCATCGCCCATTCGCGGCCCGCCACCGTTCAACATGTAAATCAGGTTGAAGTTGTTGAAGTTGAAGGCGAACGATGCGATCAGGAGCGGAGTCAAGGAAATCATCAACTGTGGCAGGGTGACGTTACGCCATACTTGGAACGATGTTGCACCGTCGATCTTTGCTGCTTCAGTGAGTTCGCCCGGGATAGCCTGCAAAGCGCCGGTGACGATCAGGAACATGTATGGGAAGCCCATCCAGAGGTTCACGAGGATCACGGACACCTTGGCCATGGTTGGATCAGTCAGCCACGGAATTTCTGTTCCGAGCAACTGGTTGAAGAAGCCGTAGCTGCGGTTCATCAAACCTGCGAACAGGAACGCAGTCATGAATGACGGGAATGCGTATGGCAACAGCAGCAAGGTTCGGTAGAGTTTGCGGCCCTTGAGGCGTTCGTCGTTCAACACGATCGCCAAGAGCATACCCAGCAGGAATGTGGTAAGAACGGACATGAAGGCGAAGATAACGTTCCACACAAGCACCTGGAAGAACGGCTGTGCGTAACGGCTGTCCCCGAAGCCCTTGAGGAAGTTATCGAAGCCAACAACAACACGCCAACCAACGTTCAGCGTGGAACCGTCATCGGCTTTGAAGAAGCCAGCGTCATCATCTGCATGGTAGACCGTACCGGTTTCAACGTCGGTCATCGTATCGGCGTCGGCATCGTACGTTATCGATGAGGTGAACTGGTAGCCCACCGTACCAGTTTGGGTTCCGATCGCGCCATCTTCCGGATTATCACTGATTGGAACACGCAACTTGGTGACTTCGTCCTGGCGGTTTCCGAGCTCCGAAAGTGGGACGATCGTGTAACCAGAGACTTCAGAAATCTGAGTGCCGGAGAAGGTTCCATCCACTTCCGTTAGCTTGTGACTTTCGGTTCCAGCCTTGAGGACATTCTTGTCAGGATCGACGACGGCGAAGCCCAATTCGCCATCCTTTTCCACAACAACGAGCGGATATTGAGGAGAATTCTCTACGCGCTTAGTTGAGTTTTGCAAAAGAATGGATTCGATCGCTGTGGACTTGTCTAGTGTGTGCTGGTGGCCATAGTTCGTGAACGCAATGTATGCAGTATAGAAGATCACGAATGCCTGGAACACTAGGAGAAACACGAGGCCCGGAGCGAGGTATTTAAGTGCCAAAGTACGGCGTGAGAAATACACCCAATCCAGTGCGACCAAAAGAACGGCCATGAGGCTTCCCAAGATGTTTGATCCAACTCCGAAAGCCGTAAAGATAATAAAAATGCCTAGAGCGTTGACGATGCCCATCAGCACAAGCTTGACAATAAATCCGGTTCCCCATGTGGTTGCTGGCGAATCCAGCTTGGATCGTTCTGCCCGCCGTGCCGCACGCTTCTTCGACGCCTCTGTAGGCTTGATCATCTGCGACATTTTCTACTCCTGATATAAGAGACGGCCCCGCCACTAGTTGGCGGCGGGGCCGTAACTCTACGCGTGATTACTTCTTAGCAATCTCTGCTTGGATGTCACTGATCATCTTCTCCCATGTGGAAGCAGGATCAGCGCCACCCATGACCTGTGCTTCAGTGGTACCCCAGAAGGACCAGACTGCACCCATCTGTGGGAGTGCTGGCATTGGGAGACCGGCTTCGCCAGCCTTAGCGAAACCTGCGGCAACTGGATCGGAAGCGATCTTCTCTGCGGAAGCCTTGAGAGCTGGAGTACGCTGGCCAGCCTTGAAGAGAGCATCCTGAACCTTTTCGGTTCCAACGTAGTTCACGAGGAAGTCAGTTGCGAGGAGCTGGTTCTTGGAGGTTGCGGAAATGAAGCCGCCTTGAACGCCAACGAATGGAGCTGCTGGCATATCACCTGCGGATGGAATTGGATCAACGGCAACGTTCATGCCCTTGAAATCGCCAAGCATCCATGGGCCACCAAGGATGAACGGGACTTCGCCGTTCTTGAAGGCTTCAACTACGATATCGTAGGTCCATGCAGTGTTGAGTTCGCCTGCTGCAGCCTTATCTGCCAGCCACTTGGCGAATGCGCCACCCTTTTCGCCACCGAGGTTGAGTTCTGGGGTGTAGTTGCCTGCTTCGTCAGTCTTGAAAACTGGGCCGGAGAAGGAGGATTCAAATGGGTACATGTGGAAAGGATCGCCCTTTTCACCAATTTGAACCATGAATGGAGTCTTTGCGCCGGTTGCCTTGCCTGCAGCGATCATGTCATCAAATTTTGCTGGAGTCGGTTCTTTGGCAAGGTCCGCGTTACGGATGATGGCAAGGTTTTCAACAGCGTATGGAACGCCGTAGGTCTTATTTTCGTATGTGAAGCCCTTGAGTGCAACATCGGAGAACTCCTTGGCTTTATCACCAAGTTCAACTGGGGCAACAATACCGTTGGTGACGAATTCACCTAGCCAGTCATGAGCACCGAAGGTGATATCTGGGCCCTTGCCTGTTGGAACCTGTGCGGCGAATTCGGAACGGATCTGGTCATTTTCTTTTACAACCAGTTCAACCTTGTGACCGGTTGCCTTTTCGTATTCCTTAGCAGCGATTTCGAATGCTGGTTTACGATCAGCATCAACCCAAATGGTAAGGGCTGCATCCGACTTCGTGTCAGAAGTTGCCGGCTTATCAGCCTTCTTAGCGGAATCATCCGAACCACAAGCTGCAAGGCCAGCAACAGCCAATCCAGCAACAGCCGCGAGTGCAATGCCACGACGCATATTTTTCTCCTCAAGTGTGTAATCCTTGGCATGTGTGAGCTTTTTGCGTGAACTCCACGATTGGTGAGCGACGTTGCTCAGATGCCGTGTCTTTAAGTATAACGACGAAATCTCCCTATGCAACACTTTGCAGAGATCGTGCAAAAAATATGCCAATCTGTTATCAAAAATACCGACTTGTCCGTGTCTACACACGCCTAGATTTATTCCGTAATCCCATGCAAAACAAGCAAATTAGGTTCGATTCGGGGTATCCTTGAAAACCGGAAAGCATTTCATTTCTGCAAATTTTCTTACCGCACGTGTCAAGCAAAGGAGCCCACATGGCAAAGCGGATCCGGTTGGCCGATTTGGCCAAACAGGCAGGAGTCTCTACTGCCACAGTATCGCGAGTTTTGAACGGAAAGCATTCAGTGGCGCCTGAAACGCGGCAGGCGGTGTTAGCGGCGCTTGATTTGTTGGGGTATGAACGGCCAGATCAGCTTCGCGAACGCAGTGGCGGTTTGATTGGTTTGGTTCTTCCGGAGTTGACGAACCCTATTTTTCCTCAGTTTGCTCAGTCGCTTGAGGGTGCGATGAGTCTTCATGGTTACACGCCGTTGCTTGGTACGCAGGTGGCGGGTGGCGCTACGGAGGATTCGTATGTTGAGGCGATGTTGGAGCATCGTGTGGATGGTCTTATTTTCGTGTCGGGTTTGCACGCGGATTCTACGGCTAGTTTGGAACGGTATCACCGTATTTCTGCGCGTGGTATTCCTTTTATTACGATGAATGGTTATAACCCAGAGCTGGGTATGCCTGATTTTTCTGCGGATGATTCGTCTGCGATCCGCCAGGCAGTTCGCCATTTGAAGGGATTAGGGCATCAGAAGATTGGGTTGGCTACGGGGCCGCTTCGTTTTGGCCCGGCGCGCGTGAAAACGGAGACGTATTTGGATGCGATGGCTCGTGTTCTTCCACAGGAGAAGCCGCGTCACGCGCACACACTTTTCACGGTTGAAGGGGGTGTTTCTGCGTGCGCCGATTTGGTATCGCAGGGTTGTACGGGAATTATTTTTGCGTCCGACGTGATGGCGTATGGCGCGATTCGCTATTGCCAATCGTCTGGGTTGCGTATTCCTGACGATTTATCGATTGTTGGTTTTGATGATTCTCCGTTGAATGCGTTTACGAATCCCCCGTTGACTACGTTGCATCAGCCGGTTAAGGCGATGTGCGATGCTGCCGTGAGTACGTTAATTGGCATGATTAATGGGACACATTCTCCGATGGGTCCGATGCGTTTTGAGCCTGAGTTGATTGTCCGTGAGTCTACCGCGTTGCCGCGTCGGTAACGCACGGTTGGAAGGAATATTGTGAAGATTCACCAGCAGAGCACCCCGGTTCAGTGGTGGGAAGATGCTGTTATTTATCAGATTTATCCGCGGTCGTTTGCGTCGTCGTCGGGAAAAATTGGCGACTTGCGTGGGATCACGCAACGTCTTGGTTACGTTGCGGAGCTGGGTGTGGATGCGGTGTGGCTTTCGCCGTTTTACTGTTCCCCTCAGAAAGATGGTGGGTACGACGTTTCGGACTACCGCCGTGTGGATCCGCTTTTTGGTTCTAACGACGACGTGGCAACGATGATCGCACAAGCTCACGATTATGGGCTGAAGGTTATTGTTGATCTGGTGCCGAATCATACGTCGGATGAACATATCTGGTTCCGAGCTGCGTTGGCTGGGGATCATGCTGCTCGCGCACGTTATTATTTCCGTGATTCCGATGGTTGCCCGCCGAATGATTGGATATCGATTTTTGGTGGTCATGCGTGGACCCAAGTGTGCCAACGTGCCGATGCTCCAGGTAGCCCATGGGAGCATGATACGAGCTGGTATCTGCATCTTTTTGATTCGTCTCAGCCCGATTTGAACTGGGATCATTCTGATGTATTGAATGAATTTGATGATGTTTTGCGTTTTTGGCTTCGGCTAGGAGTTGATGGGTTCCGAGTTGATGTTGCCCACGGGTTAGCGAAAGATCCTGAACTACCTAATTGGCAATACCATTGGGATATGGTTGCCGGTGGCAGTGAAGTGCCAGATAATGTTCCGCCACCGCCGATGTGGAACCGCCCAGAAGTCCACGATATCTACCGCCGTTGGCGCGCTGTGTTGGATGAATTTGGCCCAGATCGGATGCTCGTTGCTGAAGCGTGGGTTGATGGGGAAGAAAATCTTGCCACGTATGTTCGGTCAGATGAAATGAGCCAGGCCTTTAATTTTGCATTCTTAATGGCTCCTTTTACTGCCAGTGATTTACGTGAAACGGTCAGGTCGTCGTTACGTGCCATGGATTCTGTTGGCGCCCCAACCACCTGGGTCTTGTCTAATCACGATATCGTTCGCGCCACGTCACGCCTTGGCCTTTCTTCTACAGGAAAGGGGCCGAATGGGATTCGCTCCTGGGAAGAACAACCAGATGCCAAACTCGGGCGTAAACGTGCATTGGCGGCGCACCTACTTCAGGCGGCACTGCCAGGTTCGTCGTACATTTACCAGGGCGAAGAACTTTCGCTTCCCGAACACACGAGTTTGCCAGATGACGTGCGTGAAGATCCCGCATTCTTCCGCACGGAAGGCCGTGAAGCGGGGCGTGATGGCCAGCGTGTTCCGATGCCGTGGAGTAGCACAGAGCCCGCGTTCGGCTTCTCCGCTACAGGAGAAAGTTGGCTACCTCAGCCTGCAGAATGGGCTGAGATCGCCGTAGATGTACAAGAACAACATGCAGATTCGTCGCTCAATCATTTCAAGCGCATGCTCGATCTGCGCAAGGTGTTGAAGATGGGAAGCGCAGCTTTGAGCGACGCCGAACCGACCGCCAATCATCTACACTACGTCTCATCGCGTGACGATCGTGCAGATGTTCACGTAATGTTGGCGTTCGATACGCCAGTGCTCTTGCCTGAGGACGCAAATCTGCTCATCGCCACCTGCGAAATAACCGATGGTGTGTTGCCTGCCAATTCGGCAGTCTGGTTTGAACGGGATTAAAAGAGTGCGTTGGTCAGTGCTTTCCGAGTCTGGGAAACCAGATCGGAGTGCTGACCAACCACGTCGAACAAGGACAGCAGGCGCGTGCGTGCCTTGTCCCGATCATCTGCGCTCGTTGCTTTCACAACCTCCAGTAAGCGGGCAAACGCCGCATCCGCACGCCCAAACGACAGTTCGAGATCGGCAGCTTTGAGGTGAGCATCAACATCGGTAAATGGCGCGCTAGCAGCAGCGTGGAGAATACTCTGTGCTTCTAGTGGCGAACCATCAGGATTGATCGCCTTCACACGTTGCAGGAGTTCAACCTGGTGCAATGCTGTGATCGCTTCTGAATCACCTGGATTTTCTTTGATCGCTGCACTGTAGGCCGCGTAAGCGCCTTCCAAGTTACCAGCTTCCAAAGCTTCCAAGCCTTCCTTGTGAAGTGGTGGAATTTCTGGTTCCGGTGGCGTGCCGTCCGGATCTCCATCCAACACGCCAGTTAAACCGTACTGGGCGGCCGCATCGAGGAGCTTAGTCACGGTTGTCGTCAACGAATCCATGTCAGGTAAACCTTGGAACAGTGGAACTGGTTGGCCTTGAAGCAGAGCGATAGCTGTTGGAACTGCATTCACACCGAAAGCTTGAGCAATCCCGCGTTCGACCGATGCATCAACAACTGCCAGCTGGATTTTCCCGGCATGTGCGTTGACTACCTCGGTGAAATTCTGAACCAGAGTTTGCGAATGTTCAGATTCTGGAGCCATAAACACGAAGAGCACAGGCAGGCTCATCGATGTTTGCACCACGTGTTGTAGATTCGCCTCAGCTGCTTCAGTAACCCACGGACCAGGGATTGTATTACCCGTATCTACAGGCGCTTGAGGTGTTTCAGGTTCCTTCTTCAACGTTGACAGATCGTAGACTCCGCCGAATCCTGGCATGTTCATCGTGTTACTCCGCCTTTGTTACGCTCAATAATGCTGGTACAGATCCGCCAAGGACGTGGATAGGATCCTTCGAACCCTTCGGTGGAATATAGAACGCCACCGACGTTGAATATTGTGCCACCACAGGCTTATCTACCACAGCGATACCATCCTTCTTACCTTCGGCAAGAGCACCGATGGAGGATCCCAGTTTGAGCGTGGCGCGATCTTTGGTGCGGGTTACGGTCATGTTATATCGAAGCTCCCCCACCATCACAAGCCCGCCATCCTTGGTAGAAATAGCACGGATATCCTTGTTAGGAACTGTGAAGGCAATCTTCGCTTCACCCAATTCGTTCAAAGCCGCTGTGAGATCATGAGCTTGCTTCTCCGTCTGTTTATACAGCGGATCGCCTTCATTAAACTTCACATCACCCATCGCCCGCGCATTGATATAGGCCACATACGAATCCAGCACGGTGGCTGGATCAACCGAATACTCAGAAGGTTTTGCTTCAGGATAACCCGGCTTATCATTCTTCGTATTAACGATTTCGATCTTTGGAGGCGCCGGGAACATATCCATGGCAGCCCATAGCTGGTAATTCTGGCGGGCATCTGGTTGTTGCCACACGGTGATTGTTCCAATACCGCGCCCCGTCTTTGTCATATCGATCGCCATAAATGAGCGAGGGAATGCAGAACCTGACGACAAGGCCGATTCTTTTGGATCAATCACTACCGATGTAGGAGCAGTTGTTTCCGTTGCTCGCGCTAGAGCATATTCTGCTTCACGTTGTACACGGAACGGACCTGCGATTCGAGGACCCAACGCACCAGCGTCACGGTTCTGATCCGCTTGTGTTAACGCTTTTGCCACGTCTGACGCGATCATCGCGTACTTCTTTTGCGGAACGATATTCGATGCGCTTTTCGCTACTTCCGGTTCTGGAACTGACGAATCATGTGCACAGCCTGCAAGGGTAAGCGAGGCAGCAGCCATCACGGCTAGAGCAAGACGCGTTTTACGCATTGGTATTACCCTCTTCTTTCTTCCACGGTGTTCCCCACGAGAAATTCCATAAAGAACGCCAATCATCCTTCTCAGACCGTTCATCCATCTTTTCTTCTTCATCATCGCCAGAGCCAACATCTGCTTTTAGCACTGGTTCAGACACAGCTTCTTGAGCGGTATCATCAGCCCTATCAGGCGTCTCTACCGAATCCGTATCCGCGATCGGAATAATAATCCGATCCTCTTCTGCCAATTCTCGGTTTCGGAACACACTACTGCGTATTGTCCCTGGAAGAATCGCAGCGCCAAACGCTGCATCAGTATGAACACGTTGAATATCACGTTCAAGATCAGGATCTGCAAGATCGCCATCATACGATGGCAACACCGATGTTGCTTCATCGGATTGGCCACGCGAGCGAAGCTTCACCGATGCTTTACGTTGAACACAAGTGCGTGCAGCTTCTTCCTGGTGCCAATTCAGCAACAAGAACGCGCCGATGAGCCCAAGAAGAACACTCATCACGTAAAACACGAGCAAGTTTGCCACTTCATGGATGCGCTGCCACTCCAGTGTGATCTTCGGGGCAACGCCCTGATCAGTAGTCGCAATAAGAACCTTGTTCTCCAGATCACTAGCTTTCAGCTCAACATTGGCTGAATTTTTTGCGTGCCCTTCTTTGGCCCACATATCTGATCCAAGAAGCGTAAACGACTTAGCACCCACCGCTTCTTTCACAGCGGTATTCGCTTCAGCAGATCCCTTATTTTCAGCAACCTTCAGTGCTTTCCACGATTCCAAACCGGCAACATCCACAGATCCAGCACCCCCAACGAAAGCCTTCACATCGGTAGGGGTACCAAGTGCCCACTGAACATCGTGACCTTTCGATTCTAAGGTGACCGCAACGACGTCGTTCACAAGCGTTAAAACGCCAGGCGCGGTAGTTGTGAAAACCGCTGACTTCGAAGCAGAAGAAAGCTTGACTGTGGAAACTTTCTGCTGGCTAAACGAAACCACAAAAGTACCAGCCAACATCACAACGCCCATGAAGAGGGCAACTATCCCCAGAATTCGCTTCATTCTTCTGCTTTCCTCAACCACATACTGTATATAACGATTAAATAACATTACCTTATGTGGACGACTCTAACACTCTGATGTGAGTGAAGTGACCTACTACAGGTACTCTTAAACTACACCACTAAGTATATGGAGGAAATTGACGTGGCAGAAGAACCTCTATTCCCCGTCGTCATGCGTGGATATGACCGTGCACAGGTAGACGACCGGATAGACAGCCTAAATACTCACCTTTCCCAAGCGCGCGCCCACGTAGCTCATTTGGATAACGAAGTCCTTCAGCTATCAGCGCAACTTGCTGAGGCAAATCATGCGTTAAAAGAAAACGATCGGCCATCATACTCTGGGCTCGGAAGCCGCGTAGAACGCCTACTGCGCTCCACCGAAGAACAAGCGCTCGATCTCATGACGCGCGCTCGGCAAGAAGCAACCAGCATCGTCGCTACTGCAGAACAGCGCGCCGATGCTCTCCGCAACGCGGCGCTCGAAGACAGCCAAAAAACTCTCTCCCGTGCACACACCGAAGCCGATTCGGAACTCGAACGTGCCCGTGCAGAAGTCGATTCACTCACCACTATTGCACGCCGTACCAGCGAAGAAATCGTCTCTTCGGCAGAACGTGAAGCAGACCGCCTCCGCACTCAATCCGAAGCTGACGCAGCTGCGCTCCGCTCCGCTGCGGAACACGACGCGGCCCAGATGCGCGCCGAAGCCGAAACCGCTGCCACCAACCTGCGTAGCGAAGCCGAAACTGACGCAACCAACCTACGCACTGAAGCAGAAAATGCCGTGGCACAATTACGGGCAGAAACTGAAGCAGAACTCGCCCGCATGCGTGCCGAAACGGAACAAAGTATCGCCAGTGCCAAGGCAGAATCCGAACGCGCTATCGCGGACGCAACCGCAGCCTGCGAACGTTCCATCGCCGAAGCCCACGAAGAAGCAACCGCCAAGCTCACCGCAGAAAATGAACGCCTCACCGCACTCGCAACGGAGATGGTAAGCAAAGCTGAAACCGATGCCCGCACCGCGGAAGAACGCGTGGTTGAAGCAACCCAACGCGCCAGCCAGCTCACCGCAAGTTCAGAAAGCGAAGCAGCCGATCTTCTCAACAGTGCACGTGATGAAGCCGACGCCATCCTCACACACGCACGCGACGAAGCCAGCCGCATCATGAGCGAAGCAGAAACCGACGCCGCCAAGAAGCTCACCTCTGCACGCGAAGAAATCGATGCGCTTCAAGAACAGCGCGAATCGCTGACCTCCTACATCGAAGACATGCGGGCAATCCTCACCGGATCAGACCGCTCGCTCGCACTCTCCCAAGTAGTGAACTCCGCAGCAAATAAGCGCGAAGAAGACGAACCAATGCCGGTTGAAGAAAAATCGGAGCCGGCGGCCGAGGAAGAGCCTCAAGCCGACGACTCCGAGAAGCTCGAAGCAGCCGAATAACCTGGAACTTTAGCGGGCGCAACGCTGAACGAACTCACTCAGCGCCTGTGCCAATTCCTCCGGCTTTTCATCCGCAGTAAAGTGCCCTGCACCCTCGATTTCGAGGATGCGGGGTTCTTTCGCTTTCAAAGCCAAATTCATGAAATACTCCAAGGATGCCGTTGGATCATCCGTGCCGCGAATAAAGAATACTGGGCCTTCCACCAGCTCAACCGCATCGCTACGATCTTCACGTGTAGCAAGCGCACGTTGAATCCACGCCAGGCCTTCCCCTGGGGCAGCCTTGAAACGTGCAACAAGTGATTCTTGGATTTCTGGAGTCACTTCAGAGCCGGTCATAGAATCCTTCCAGTCCTCTAAGATCTCAAAGGCACGGCCTTCTTCTGCACGCTGCGCCATATCACGGCGGAACGCCTGACGATCCTGGTTATCCGCGCCGATCCCCGTATCCATGAGCGCCAGACCACGGATCATTTCTGGATATGTAGCCACGAATTCCGCGGCCACCGAACCACCCATCGAAAGGCCGCCAAGCAAGATCTGCTGGACCCCATGGTGATCGAGCGTTTCCTTCAACGCCTGCACATAGGCGGCCACCGATGGATCTTCTGCGATCTCCGAACCAGCAGGCGATTCGCCAAATCCAGGAGCATCAACCGTAATCACATCAATCGGCGCAAGAAGTTCGCGAACACGATCCCACATCGTGGCATCCAGCGGAAGAGCATGAAGAAGCACTAGCGGACAATCAGAAACATTGCCTGTACGGCGAAAACTTAACATAGTCATATATCCACCGTAGCACTCCCCTGTGTTAAGGCTGAGGAGGATGCGCTGATAGCGATTTAGCGGCGGCGCCCCCGCGCGTTCCAACACCCCGTATGCCAGTGGCGCCGATCTTGCTGGCCAAAATCCTTGCCTAAAATATGATCTTCAGTCCAAGCCACCTCATGAGATTCCCCGCGCCGAATAACCCCCTGGCAGCCAGGGCACACATAGTCTTTGGCACCAGAGACAATATGGTGAACCTTGAAATCGCGCCCGTCACGCCCCTGCTCCACGCGAGTATAGCCCATCAACGCATAAGAGTTAATCTCGCGCACAGGCCGATCATATTTCTTAGAACGGCGCATCAGAATAAACGATCCTCAGGATGATCCACGCCGCGCATCGCATCATAATCCAACACGATACATTCGATACCACGATCTTCTGCAAGCACGCGAGCCTGCGGCTTGATCTCCTGAGCCGCAAAGATTCCGCGAAGTGGCTGCAATGTGGAGTCACGCCCCAGCAACTCAAGATAGCGGGTGAGCTGCTCAACGCCGTCGATCTCCCCACGGCGCTTCACTTCAACGGCAACGTGCCCGCCGTCTTTCCCCAAAAGCATCAAATCAACCGGACCAATCGGGGTAGGGTACTCACGGCGAACCAACTCAAGATCTGATCCCAGAACGTCAACCTGTTCAGCCAAAAGCTTCTGCAAATGGGCTTCCACACCATCCTTCACAAGGCCAGGTTCGATACCCAAATCCTGCGTCACATCATGCAAAATTTCGTAAATGTTAATCAAAAGAACATCGTTCGTCTTATTATGTTCAACCGCCCACGATTCCACAACCCCAGCCTTGCGATCAATATCCGCAACAGGAATTTCCTTAAACGTAGCCGGAGGAGACATCCAGTTCAGCGGCTTGTACGAACCACCATCCGAATGCACCAAAACAGAACCATCTTGCTTGAGCATCAACACCCGCGTAGCAGGCTCCAAGTGAGCATCTAGCCGACCTGAATAATCCACACTACAACGAGCGATAACAATACGCACAGAACTCCCCTTTTGATTCTTCTTGTGATGTGCCATCCAACAAACAGACCATCACAAGTATATATCGAAGGACAAAAGCATACCCGCACCATAGGAAGAAACGCTATCTGGCATTAGCCGGCTAATGCCAAATAGCGTTTCTTTAACAACCGAAATACCCCTAGGAACCCAGGTGTTAGAACAGTTCTGGTTCTTCCACAGGAGGAGCCGAATCAATCCAGGACACGATCCCTGACACAGCCAGCGGAGTTGTCGCCAAGCTCCATTCTTCTGCCCCACGGGTAATGTGGACTACCTGAATCCCGTCCCCTGATGGCGGCATCACCTGGAAATCAAGTTCACCGCGCTTCCATTGGATGTTCGGATACGGGCTCAACGAATGAGTGGAGAACCAGTTGAGCTGGAACGGCTGGAACACGGCAACACCTGTTTGCCAGCGCTCCTGCCCTCCTTCACGCACGGCCACATGGAATGAGCCACTTCGCGAAAACAGAATCCGTAATCGGAGCAGGCTGTATAGCCCCACCACGATAACGATCAATGCTGTTATAACGATTGCCCACCACAGTAGCCACGGCATGTTTTACTGCTCCTCGTGATTTTCAACAACGATCATGACGTCATCATGATCCACTGTGAGGAATCCTTTACCCACGGCGATCTCACGACGTTCACCAGCAACGGTAACGAAGCGGACTGTTCCTGGCATCACCACAGAGAGCACTGGTGCGCGCCCCGGGAGAATACCCAATTCGCCGTCATATGCCGGCACAACGATCTCAGTAACATCTCCGGCATAGAGATTCCCTGAACGTGCAACAATATCGAGCTTCATCAGCGCATATCCTGCTGGATCTTGTGCCATGCGCGTTCGATATCTTCGATACCGCCGATGTTGAAGAACGCCTGTTCTGGGATGTGATCGTATTCGCCATCGGTGATACGGCGGAATGCTTCCACGGTTTCAGCGATCGGAACAGTGGAGCCTTCAACACCGGTGAACTTCTTAGCGGTGTACGTGTTCTGGGAGAGGTACTGTTCGATACGGCGTGCGCGTGCAACGGTGATCTTGTCTTCTTCAGAAAGTTCGTCAACACCAAGAATCGAGATGATGTCCTGGAGTTCCTTGTTCTTCTGCAGAATCGACTTCACCTTGGTAGCGGTATCGTAGTGTGCCTGGCCCACGTACTGTGCATCCAAAATACGCGAAGTGGAGGTGAGTGGATCCACTGCCGGGTACAAACCACGCGATGCGATGTCACGCGACAGTTCGGTGGTTGCATCCAAGTGAGCGAAGGTTGTTGCTGGAGCAGGATCGGTGTAATCATCAGCTGGCACGTAGATTGCCTGCAACGACGTAATCGAGTGACCACGAGTTGACGTAATACGTTCCTGCAATGCGCCCATTTCATCTGCCAAGGTCGGCTGGTAGCCCACTGCTGATGGCATACGGCCAAGCAACGTGGACACTTCCGAACCTGCCTGGGTGAAGCGGAAGATGTTATCGATGAACAAAAGCACGTCCTGGTTTTGCACGTCACGGAAGTATTCCGCCATGGTCAGGCCGGAAAGTGCAATACGCAAACGAACCCCTGGCGGTTCATCCATCTGGCCGAACACAAGCGCGGTCTTATCAAGAACGCCCGCATCTTCCATTTCGTGGATAAGATCGTTACCTTCACGGGTACGTTCACCCACACCCGCGAACACGGACACACCGCCATGATCCTGTGCAACACGCTGGATCATTTCCTGGATAAGAACGGTCTTACCAACACCAGCACCGCCAAACAGACCGATCTTGCCGCCCTGTACGTATGGGGTGAGGAGATCGATCACCTTGATGCCTGTTTCGAACATCTTGGTTTCCGGTTCGAGTTCGTCGAACTGTGGAGCCTTGCGGTGGATTGGCCACCGTTCCTTGACGTCAAGGGTTTCGCCTTCGCCCAAGTTTAGGACATCACCGGTCACGTTGAAAACATGACCTTTAGTTGCGTCGCCAACTGGCACGGTGATTGGGGCGCCGGTATCGATAACGGTGGCGCCGCGAACCAGACCGTCGGTTGGCTTCATGGCGATGGTACGGACGATGTTATCGCCGAGGTGCTGAGCAACCTCAAGAGTCATCTTGAGAACGCTTTCGCCTTCGCCTTGGCCGGAGAGGTCTACTTCGGTGAGGAGGGCGTTGTTAATTTCTGGGAGAGCATCCGGCGGAAACTCCACGTCCACAACAGCGCCCACAACCTGGACGATACGTCCGGTGGTGACTCCCTGCGTATTGTCTACTGCAGTCATTGTTATTCCTTACTGTGTCCCGAGCAGGAGGGACGTTTAGCTCTTACCCAGGCTGTCAGCGCCCGAGATAATTTCTGTGATTTCGGTGGTGATTTCAGCCTGACGCGCGTTGTTAGCCAAGCGCGTGTAGGACTCAATCAGGTTGCCCGCGTTTTCCGTTGCGGAGTGCATCGCCTGCTGGCGTGCCGCAAGTTCGGAAGCTGCAGACATCAGCATGACTGAATGGATACGCTGCCCCACGTACATCGGGAGAAGTTCATCAAAGACCTTCTGCGCTGATGGTTCGAATTCGTAGAGTGGTTCATCGTGTTCAGGGGCCGTTGCTTCTGCATTCGCTTCTTCATCCACGATCTGGATTGGAAGCATGCGACGTACCTGCACCGTTTGGGTAACCATTGAAACGAATCGAGTGAAGATCATGTACAGTTCAGAAACTCCACCGGCGTTCGCATCGGCAAGGAAACGGTTAAGGAATTCGTCTGCGATATCCGATGAGGTGTCATCGGATGGCTTATCGGATTCGCCCGTCCAGGAGCGTTCCACTGGAACATCCCGGAAACGGAAATACGATTCGCCGCGACGCCCAGAGACGTACAAGACGGGTTCCTTGCCCTGTTCCTTGAGCTCATCCATCAACCGTTCTGCTTCACGCAGAACAGATGACGAGTATGCTCCTGCCATGCCACGATCGGACGTCACTACAAAGACGATCACACGATTGGTATCAGTACGTTCTTTGACTAGTGGGTGATCTTCGTGGGCATGAGCTGCAACAGTTGCGATTGACCGAGTGAGTGCCTGCGTGTACGGATCTTGCCCGAGCGCACGATCACGAGCCTTGCCGATACGTGACGCTGCAATGAGCTCCATCGCACGGAAGACCTTTTCGAGCGTTTTGGTTGCTCGGATCTTCTGTTTATAAATCCGTTGTGCGCCTGCCACTATTAGCCTCGCTTCGGGCGAACGATCTGCTCTTGAGACTGTTCGGCCTCTGGCTCATCATCGTTTGCTTGCAGTGTTGCGTTGTTCGCGGTGAAGCCGGCACGGAATTCTTCCACAGCAGCACGGAGTGCGGCTTCGGTGTCAGCTTCCAGTTTTCCGGTGGTTGCGATGTCTGTGAGAACCGACGTGTTGGTACGCAGGTGGCGAATCAGGCCAGCTTCGAACTTCGCGACGTCAGAGACCTCAATATCATCGAGGTAACCGTTGGCGCCTGCCCAAACGGATGCCACCTGATCTTCAACAGCGTATGGAGTGTACTGAGGCTGCTTGAGCAGTGCCATCAGGCGCTCACCACGGGTGAGCTGCTGGCGTGTAGCAGCATCAAGATCGGATGCGAACATTGCGAAGGCTGCCTGTGCACGGTACTGTGCCAGGGTGATCTTCAAGGTACCTGCAACCTTCTTCATAGCCTTGATCTGGGCGTCACCGCCCACGCGAGAAACCGAGATACCCACATCAACTGCTGGGCGCTGGTTGGCGTTGAACAGATCGGACTGCAAGAAGATCTGACCATCCGTAATCGAAATGACGTTGGTTGGGATGTATGCAGAAACATCGTTTGCCTTGGTTTCGATGATGGGAAGGCCGGTCATGGAACCGCCGCCGAGTTCATCGGAGAGCTTCGCACAACGTTCGAGCAGGCGTGAGTGTAAGTAGAACACGTCACCTGGGTATGCTTCGCGCCCTGGCGGGCGGCGAAGAAGGAGGGAAACTGCACGGTATGCTTCTGCCTGCTTCGATAGATCGTCGAAAATGATCAAAACGTGCTTACCCGAGTACATCCAGTGCTGGCCGATAGCCGAACCGGTGTACGGTGCAAGGTACTTGTAGCCTGCTGGATCGGAAGCTGGGGAAGCCACGATAGTGGTGTATTCCAGTGCTCCGTTGCGCTCGAGCGTTGCGCGAACTTCAGCAATCGTGGAACCCTTCTGGCCGATAGCGACGTAAATACAACGCACCTGCTTTTGCGGATCGCCAGATTCCCAGTTAGCTTTCTGGTTCAGAATAGTATCGACTGCAAGGGCGGTCTTGCCCGTCTTGCGGTCACCGATGATCAGCTGACGCTGGCCACGGCCAATCGGAATCATGGCATCAATAGCCTTGATGCCGGTTTGCAGTGGTTCGTGAACAGACTTACGCGCCATAACGCCTGGAGCCTGAAGCTCAAGAGCACGGCGGGTTTCGATGTCCGCGATTTCTCCAAGACCATCGATCGGGTTACCTAGAGGATCGACGACGCGCCCCAAGTAGCCTTCACCGACTGGCACGGAGAGAACTTCTCCAGTTCGGCGTACTTCCATGCCTTCTTCAATGTGGGAGAAGTCGCCAAGCACAACAACGCCGATTTCGCGTTCTTCAAGGTTCATCGCCAAACCAAGGGTGCCATCTTCAAACTTGAGTAGTTCGTTTGCCATTGCACCAGGCAATCCTTCAACGCGGGCAATACCATCTGCGCTGAGGGTGACGTGACCGACCTCTTCGCTGCTGGCTTTTGCGGGCTCGTAAGAGTTCACAAAATTATCCAGCGCAGACCGGATGTCATCGGGCTGGATTGTCACTTCAGCCATTCATCATTCCTTCGCTCGAAGCAGCCAAAAGGCCGCAGTTTTAGTTAGTAAAGGTCTCTCGAAGAGCCGTGATTCGGCTTGCGAGAGTCCCATCAATCACGTCATCGCCCACGTGGATTCGGATTCCGCCAATAACGGCCGGATCGATAGACACGTGGATTGTTACGTCGGTTTTGTAGGTACGGGTAAGAATTACGGAGAGCCGTTCCTCTTGCTCACGGGTGAGTGGGATCGCGCTAGTTACGGATGCCACGATGTGGTTATCTAGTTCTGCAGCCAGATCGAGATATGCGGTGAGAGACTGAGCCAAGGTTCGGCCACGTTCGGTGCGGACGACTGCTCGTGCAAGAAGCTCCTTTGTGAACACGTTGTACGAATCAAACACGTTACGTGCCAGGCCCGCACGTGCCAAAGGTTCGTAGATCGAATCGCTCAGAGTCAATCGCAGCCCGCGTTCGTTTCGGAGGGTACGCATTGCAACGTACAGTTCCTCTTCTACGCCAGAGAGCTGACCAGATCGACGCGCTCCGGCAAGGAGCGTATGAACACCGAGGTGTTCGAGCGCGAGCGTGAGATCGCCGCTTTCAGACCAGCGTTCCCGAGCTAACCCCATAAGGAGTTCGACGACGTCGCCACGAACCTTTCCATCGAAAAGATCGTGGGCTAGTTGGGCGCGATCTTCTGGATCACGAGCGTTATCTTCAAGTGCCG
Organism: Arcanobacterium haemolyticum DSM 20595; assembly: GCF_000092365.1. NCBI lineage: Bacteria > Bacillati > Actinomycetota > Actinomycetes > Actinomycetales > Actinomycetaceae > Arcanobacterium > Arcanobacterium haemolyticum. The sequence continues at coordinate 422,584 of NC_014218.1, read as the reverse complement.
CAACCAAGTGGCTGTGTGAAACAAGAAGATCTGCAACGGAGAAAATAGATTCTGCCGCATCGATTTCTGTTTCAGGAACGGTTTCAAGAACTGCTCCCCACCTATCGCGAGCTCGATCGAGAGCTGCTTGACTTCCCGAACGCATTAGGCCTCCTGTGTAGCTGGCACTGTAGATGCCTCAAGTTCATCAAGGAAACGATCAGTGACGCGCTTTGCTAGTTCGACGTCCGTTAAGCTTTCCCCAACGATTCGTGATGCCAGTTCAGTTGCCAGAGCACCCACATCTGAACGGAGGGTACGCCGTGCGGCATCCGTATCAGCCACGATACGGAGCTGAGCGGTGTCAATGATCTGGCCTGCTTCAGTACGTGCCTGTGCTTGAGCATCCGAAACGATGCTCTTAGCGTTCGCGGTTGCCTTTTCACGGATCTGCTCTGCATCACGGTGCGCATTGCGGATCTGTTCATCAAGATCTGCACGCTCCTCTGTGATTTCCGCACGGGCAATATCTGCTGCTTTGAGGCCATTTTCGATCTTTTCGGCACGCTCATCTAGTGTGCTCATGAAGGCTGGCCACGCAAACTTGTAGATGGCCGTTGCAACAATCAAGAAAGCTACAGTTCCCCAAACCAGATCCGGCACTGCCGGCCACAGAAGGTGAAAGGTTAAACCTTCACCTTGTGCGAGGATTGTTGTACTTTCCATAGATATCACGCAGCGAAGACGAAGCCTGCAGCAAAGCCAATAAGACCGAGAGCTTCAGCAAATGCGATCGAGAGGAACATGTTCACACGCAGGTAGCCCTTGAGCTCTGGCTGGCGTGCAGTTGCTTCCTGGTTCTTCGCACCGATCAAACCTACACCGAGGCCCGGGCCGATTGTTGCAATACCGTAACCGATGGTGGCGATGTTACCGATCATGGATGTTTTCCTGTCTGTTTATATGGTTCTCAGTGTTCTGAGATGGACAACGAAATGTAGGCAGCAGCAAGCATCGCGAAAATGTATGCCTGCAGTGCGCCAACGAACAACTCGAAGGCGACGAAGATGACGCCAGCGAGAAGAGTAAGGCTTCCCAACACGGTGCCGAACGCGCCCGAGATGGTGAAGTAGAGGTAGTGCGTTCCAAGGAAGCACAACACCAAAATGAAGTGGCCGGCAACCATGTTGGCAAGCAAACGCACAGTCAACGTGATTGGGCGAAGAATGAACGTGGAAAGGAATTCAAGTGGCACCATCAAGAAATACAGTGGCCATGGAACGCCTGGTGGCATGAGCTGTTCTTTGAAGAAGCGGCCGATTCCGCGTTCTTTCATACCTGCATACAAGAATCCCACATACACGAACGCTGCATAAATGAGTGGCATGCCGATCAACGATGTACCAGCGATCTGCAGGCCTGGGATAACACCCGTAAGGTTCATAAAGAGAATACCAATGAAGATCGTGGCCAACATTGGCTGATACTTCCCAGCATGTTCCTTACCAAGAATTTCTTCACCAACCTGGACTCGCGAGAAATCCAGAAGGGATTCCACTGCAGCCTGCCCGCGGCTTGGCACCAATTTAGCTGTGCGCGAGTACCACACCATCACGGCAAGTAACACAAGAACTGCAACCAGGCGAACAAGAATCAAGCGGTGGATTTCAAATGGAGATCCAGCAAAGAGGATGGGATCTGGACTGAATTCGTGATCTAAGGTTGGAGCTCTAAAACCATCGCCTGTTGAAGACGAAAGAAGAATCGGCACGGTTCCCGTAGCAGTTAGAAATGAATGCACAGCTCTTTAGATCCCTCAGTATCGCACGGACTGGACTTGGAGACGTTGGCGCGACTTCGCACGGCGACTTCAAGGTATGAACAGAGATAACTCTACCCGAGTTTACGAACCTTAGCCAAAGGGCACGAACGCATTAGTTCACACTTTAGTCCCAACTGCCAATTTCTGGCCCATCGTTACGCATAATAACCAACGAGCTCACAACTAGCCCGATTAAGATACAACAAGCCAAGGTTAGGGCAACCGTTCGCGGCACCAAAACGTTGATCTGGTACACCAGGATGAAGGCCAACAGGATAATTCCCAATTTTCCAACATACCCCACAAGCATGACCGCACTTGTACTATTTGCCCAGATGTGACCCAAGATCGATGCACCCCATGAAAGCCCGTGGATCAGCACTGCCACACCTCCGGCAAACAAAACCGATGGAATAGTGTGCGATTTACCACCCAGATAGAGCACGCCAGATCCAGTCAAAACAGACACAAACACCACGAGCATACTCCCCCACGATGCCCGAGCAATAATCTCCTGCGCAGAATAACGTTCGCCAGGCACCCGGCGTCGTCGTCCCCCAAAAACACCGTTCCCCATCACCGCGCGCTACGCTCCAACGCGCGTTTCACCGCGGCTTTAGTCCTACGCATCTCAAACAAGCGGCGCGCGGAACAAAAACGTGACGTCACAACCGTGGCAACCACAATTCCCACGCACCCAATCAACGCAACCCACCGCAACGGAAACGCCACAGCAGAAACCGCACTAAAAGACGCAACCGCGGTCCACATATACAACACCAAAACCGCGTTCGTATGCGAATGGCCGTGCCGCAGCAAACGGTGGTGAAGATGCCCGGCGTCGGCAGAAAAAGGCGAACGCCCCTGAGCCAACCGGCGCACCACGCCCCACACCAAATCAATCAACGGAATAACCAACACAAGCAGCGGCACAATCAACGGCATGTACGCCGGAATCGCCTGCGGAGTATTCGCGGACGCAGGATCGATCTGGCCCGTCACGATAATCGAGGCGCCGGCGATGATAGTCCCCAACATGAGCGCGCCCGAATCCCCCATAAAAATCTTCGCCGGATGAAAATTATGCGGAAGAAAACCCACACAAATTCCCACCAACGCAGCCACCACGGCAGTCGCAACTGACGTGTAATCCCCCGGCGAATTCTCACGCGTCAAATAATACGTGTAAGCAAAAAACGCCAACGCGGCAATCCCCACCACGCCCGCAGCAAGCCCATCAAGCCCGTCAATAAAGTTCACCGCGTTCACAACCATCACGATCGACACGATGGTGACAAACAACGTGAGGCGCGCAGAACCAACCGTCAGCCCAAGCAACGGCACGCTCACCAACTGAACACCAAACCACACCATCACGCCCGCAGCCAGCATCTGCCCTGCCAACTTGGCATACCAAGGAAGCTCGTAAATATCGTCAATCACGCCGATCGTACAAATAATTCCTGCACCTGCCACCACAGCCCACGCCGTGGAGCCACTCCCCAACACGATATGGAAATACGGAATCTGCGAAGCCACAACCAGTGACACCACGAACCCCACATACATCGCCACGCCCCCTAGGCGCGCGATTGGAACCTTGTGAACGTCACGGGCACGGATCTCGGTCACAGCGCCCATCGCCAGGGAAATTCGGTGTACCAGCGGAACCAAAAGATACGTGACGATCCCGGCAAGCACCATGATCAGCAGGTAGGCTCTCACGCGTTATCCTCCGCACTCTCTTCGATGCGGACGATTCGGCTCAAATCGGCGATGCTCAGGGCTCCCAGGCGCACCACGTCGTACGTGTCTGTGGCCGGGTGCCAGCGCACGATACTTGAGGGGACGCCGCCCGGCGATGTTCCCCCGTCCACGTAGACGGCCACGGATTCGCCCAGCTGGGTTTCCGCGTCCGCGATTGTTGTGGCGGGCGGCTGGCCGGTTTTGTTCGCGGAAGTCACGGCGAGTGGGCCGATGTGTGCTAGAAAATCGCGGGTTGCAGAATCGTCTGGCATGCGCAGGGCCACCGTGCCGAACGTTTCGCCTAGGTCCCATCCGAGTGTTTCGCGGGCTGGCAGAATGATTGTGAGGGCGCCGGGCCAGAATTCTTCCATGAGCGCGCGGGCGCTGGCTGGAACGGTTTCGGCTAGCGATTCGGCCTGTTCTATCGAGGCGACGAGCACCGGGGGTGGCATGGCGCGCGTGCGGGATTTTGCGGCAAGAAGGGCCGTGACGGCATCGTACGAAAATGGATCGGCGCCAACGCCATAGACAGTATCGGTTGGCAGGCACACGACTTTTCCTGCGCGCACCGCTTTCTGCACAGCCGTGCGGGCTTGGGTATCCGTGCTAGAAACAACAACCACGTTTTTATCCCTCTTTTTCTGGTTTTTCTGCGTAGAGCCAGCGATCGCGGCCGGTTAAGTCACGCCCTGTATAGGCGTGAGTGAAGCCGGTTTCGATCGCTTCCGCAACGAGCGCTGGTCCCTGTTCGTCTCCGTGTTCCATGACGAACACGCCGCCTGGGCGCAATAGCGTGTGGGCACGGTGGACGAGGGTGCGCGGCACGTCGAGTCCGTCGTCTCCCCCACCGTATAACGCGAGGTCAGGATCACGGTGGACATCCGCGGGAAGTTCTTGGGTACGGGGAACGTAGGGTGGGTTTGTGATGAGGAGATCTACGGCCGATTCGAGGTGCGCAAGTTCGGTTCGGGCATCGCCGTGGACGATTGTTACACGGTTCCCGTAGCGTTCATTATTTGCGGTGGCCAGGGCGTACGCGGTTTCGTCGCGTTCTACTGCCCACACGCGAGTTCGCGGTTTTTCAGTTGCGATCGCGATGGCGATAGCGCCTGACCCGGTGCAAAGATCGACGACGACGGGGTTCTCCACCGTCATCTTTTCAAGTGCATCTAACCCTGCTTGGGCAACCATTTCGGTTTCTGGGCGAACGATGAACACGCCTGGGCGGCTGGCCAGTTCCAGGTATCGGAACCACATCTTTCCCATGATGTGCTGGACGGGTTCGAAACTGGCACGGCGTGTGATGGTTGCTGCGAATTCGCGGGCGTGTTCTGGCGTGATGAGATCTTGCGGGAATGGGATGCTCCCCCACACGTGTTCGGCGAGTAGGCGAACGTCTGCGTGTGGGGATGGTAAGCCTGAGCTGGCGAGTTGTTCTTCGCCAGCGCGCATGGCATCACCCCAGGTCATCATACTTCTGTGGCCTCTTTGGCGGCTTGTTCGAGCCGTTCGGCTTCGTCCATTTCGCGTAGCGAGGTGATAACTGGTTCGAGTTCACCGTTGAGCACAGCGTCAAGGTTGTGTGCCTTGTAGCCTGTGCGATGATCTGCGATACGGTTTTCTGGGAAGTTATAGGTGCGCACGCGTTCGGAGCGATCCACGGTTCGCACTTGGGAACGGCGCTGATCTGCTTCTTTAGCTGCTTGTTCTTCCAGTTGGAGTTGGCGCAGGCGAGCGAGCAACACACGCATAGCCGCTTCACGGTTCTTGATTTGGGATTTTTCATCCTGCATGGACACGGTGATTCCGGTTGGCAAGTGAGTGATTCGCACGGCGGAATCGGTGGTGTTCACGGACTGGCCGCCCGGGCCAGACGAACGGAACACGTCGATTCGCAATTCGTTATCTGCCACCTGGACTTCTTCAGGTTCGTCCACTTCTGCAAACACGAGCACACCGGCTGCTGAGGTGTGGATGCGGCCTTGAGATTCGGTGGCAGGCACGCGCTGAACACGGTGAACGCCTGCTTCAAACTTGAGGTGTGCCCACACACCATCTGCCGGATCTTCTGGGATCGACGACGATTTCACGGCCAGCTGGATATCCTTGTATCCGCCTAACTCGGTATGTGTGGCGGAAAGGGTTTGTACAGACCAGCCCTTGGATTCTGCGTAACGCTGGTACATGCGAACAAGATCGGCTGCAAAGAGGGCTGATTCTTCGCCACCTTCGCCGGCCTTAACTTCCACAATGGCATCGCGGGAATCGTCTGGATCACGCGGAATCAGAGCATCACGTAGGCTGGCGGCTGCCGTGCTGGCGGCTTCTTCCAGGCGTGGAAGTTCTTCTTCGAACAGTTCGGCGTCGTCGCCACCAAGTTCGATAATCTCACGAATATCGGCTAGATCTGCTTCGGCTTTTTCCCACGTGCGGTACCGGCTAACAACGCGGCCCAGTTGGGCGTATCGGCGGCCGAGGCTACGCAGTTTTTCTGGGCGAGCTAACACCTCGGGCGAAGCCATTTGTTCTTCGATGTGCTGATATTCCGCTACCATCGCGTCAGCTGCGGGAAATGCGCTCATGATCGTCCTTATCATCGCAAGAGAAGGCCATACCTTCTGCTTCGTGTATCTATATCTTCTAGTATTAAGTGTAAAACAAACGCCGGTACGACGAATCGTACCGGCGTTTGTTATTAAAGCTACTTGGTGCGCTTGCCGTAACGAGCTTCGAAGCGAGCCACGCGGCCACCGGTATCAAGAATCTTCTGCTTGCCGGTGTAGAACGGGTGGCATGCCGAGCATACGTCAACACGCAATTCTCCGCCAGCCTTAGTAGAGCGGGTTTCGAATTCGTTGCCGCAGGTGCAGGTAACATGCACTGGTGCGTATTCTGGGTGAATAGTCTTCTTCATAATGAGGAATTCTCCTTGGATCGTTTTATGCTCTGGGTCCACATCGCACGTGAAGGACACGGATCCTTCATCGTTTGCTTGCATGTTCATGCCAGCGGCCATGTGGTGAACCAAAAGCCGACGCATAATTACATCACATCGGCCATGATTTTGCACACTTGTGGTGAGCAAACTCATGGCCGATGTTCAAGGTTTATTCTTCTACGCCAGCACCTTGCACGCCACGCACGATGGACATGAGAAGGGCCGAATTAGATTCGGTCTTCCGCATCCGGCCAAGGAGCTGATCTGAGGCTTCTTGAACGTCCAGCTGCCCCAAGCCACGGCGGAGGTGCCACATGATCTTGAGTTCTTCTGGAGAGAGTAGCTGTTCTTCACGGCGGGTTCCCGATGCGTTGATATCAACGGCTGGGAAGATACGGCGGTCAGCGAGCTGGCGGGACAGACGCAGTTCCATGTTGCCAGTGCCCTTGAATTCTTCGAAGATCACTTCATCCATCTTCGATCCTGTTTCTACAAGCGCGGAGGCGATGATGGTAAGTGATCCACCGTTTTCGATGTTGCGGGCAGCACCGAAGAACTTCTTTGGCGGGTAGAGTGCAGCTGCATCTACACCACCGGACAGGATTCGGCCTGATGCGGGAGCGGCTAAGTTGTAGGCGCGCGATAGGCGGGTGAGCGAATCAAGAAGGATCACCACATCCTGGCCTAGTTCAACGAGGCGCTTTGCGCGCTCAACAGCCAATTCAGCAACGATCGTGTGATCGGAGGCTGGACGATCGAAGGTGGAGGCGATTACTTCGCCCTTGACCAGGCGCTGCATATCGGTAACTTCTTCTGGGCGTTCATCAACCAGAACAACCATCAAGTGAACGTTGGGGGTGTTGTGCGCGATCGCCATAGCGATCTGCTGCATAACAACAGTTTTGCCTGCCTTTGGAGGCGAAACGATCAGACCACGCTGCCCCTTGCCGATTGGCGCAACCAAATCGATCATTCGGGTGGTGAGCGCCTTCTGGGTGGTTTCCATCCGCAGCATTTCTTGCGGGTAGAGTGGGGTGAGCTTGTTGAATTCTGGGCGGGTTGCCGCATCTTCAACGCTCAGGCCGTTAATGGCAACCACATCAACAAGTGGGTTGTATTTGTGCTGGCGGCCGCGTGGATTTTCAGCGTGTGGGCGAACGGAGCCCTGGACGGCATCCCCCCGGCGCAGACCGAAACGGCGGATCGTTTGCGAGGATACGTAGGCATCGTTCTTGCCTGGCAGGTAGCCGCCAGTGCGAAGGTATGCGTTGTTTCCATCGATATCCAAGATGCCAGCGACCGGGATAAGAACATCTTCAGCTGGGGCTTCTTGAGCGGAGTCAGTTTCCGTATTTTCTTGGTAGCGTTCGCGGCGATTGTTGCGATCGCGGCGATTGTTACGTTCACGGCGATTGTTGCGATCGCGGCGGTTGCGCTGGCGGCCATCTTCTTCGCCGTCACGGTTTCCGCGGCCTTCTTCTGCGCGGCGTTCCGCAGCATCTCCGAGAGCATCGAGCGCAGCTACCTTTTCTTCTTCGCTCAGCTTGTTCTTGTTGTTGCGGCGGCGATCATTGTTGCGTTCGCGGCGGTTGCGCTGGTGGCCTTCTTCTGGCAGATCCAGTTCAATTTTCTTTTCGCTCTTTGGAGCGGTTTCTTCAGATTGGGTTGGCTGCTTTGGGGCGCCGTTGGTGGTCTGGTTTTCTTGGGGCGCCGGCTGAGCTGAGGCAGATTTTTCTACACGAGCTGTCTTCTTTGTTGATATGGCACCCTTGATTGCCGCAACATAATCAGCTTTCTTTGATTTCGCAGGCATATCAATGCCCATGGATGTTGCAAGTGCTTTGAGTTCAGGTAGCCGCATAGTTGAGAGGGCGGGCTTACGACCAGTCGTGGTTTCGCTCACGAGGTTCCTTCCTCGGTTTTCTAGATAAAATTAGCCATAACGGCCTAAGTGATCTGTAAGGATTAGCGGCGATGATATGATCAGCCGCGCGGATCAAGGCTCACTAGAGATGAGTTTTCGGCCAGAAATGACCATCCGCACTATCAGCATACAGCGTTTAGCGCTAAAACGCTATGTGATGCTTGCCTTACCTTCTCACCTCAGAGAAATATGCCTTGCTTTTCTGATAAGTATTCACGGAAATCCCGGAATATCGAAACTCACCCCACGGGATCGTTCACCAATTATTCCTTGTTCTAAAAGCCGCCGGCGATACTGTGAGACATAATTTGAGCTACATCCCATTTACTGATAGCGCTAATACTGCTCTGTTTTCCATCAACAAGCATTGCATTAACAAAACTAATATCACCTTCAGATAATTCTCGGTATGTAAGATCACGTATTCGAGAGATCATTTCTGCGCGGGCACGTTTGATCCCTACACTTGCCGCTTCCTGATCCCGATCAGCTCCAGCTCGCCACGCATGGTAACCAATTAATTGCATCATGTATGGGAATCCGTCTGTCGCTCGCGATGCTTCCTATAGCTTCATCAGCAACATTTCTTCCACCTTCTGTAAAAGTAGGCAGGAGTGCTTCTTCTATCTCTTCAGCGGGTACTCTGAACTTCAGAACTGTGGCACTCGAAGCCGTGATCTTCAAACATGCGTCGCATCTGCTCATTTAACTGCGAAAACACAAGCAAAGCAGGCCCACTCCCAGCTATGAGCACTGGCCAATGTGCATCGTGTAATGCCCGAAGAAGATGCGCGCTCTCCCCTACTCGTGGATCTGTTGCCTGAGCACGTTCCACTTGGCTGCACACATCTGACAGTAATCGGCGATTCTGAGTTAACGCATGAGAAAGCACGCCAACAGGACCCTGCGGAAGGCCGCCACCATGCACAGTCCGTGCATCCTTGGGAACCAGCACGGCCACAGGGCACGGTTTACTCAAAGGGAGTTTGGTAGCTCGTGAATCCCAGCCCAAACACACGCCGCCATTAATACTGGCTAATGCCCGAGCAGGAGAAATATTGAAGGATGCGGCGATGGCAACGGCGTCGTTATCCGAAAAAACAGAACCACCCATCAACTCCCGCACCAAAAGAATCCCAGCCATCATCGCGGCCGTGCGGGAACCTAACCCTACAGCAGGCGGGATTTTTGTCTGGGAAATCAACGCAACCCCAGCGTGCGGAGCCTGAATCGTATCCAGCGTGGCCCGCATGGCAACAAGCGTTGGATGCTGATCGTCACGCGAAAAAACGTGCTTTGCAGGGCCAGTCACGGTAACTCGAGAATCGCCGATCCCGATCGTAGCCGCAACATCATCCCAGACGTCCACCGCGATCGCTACGCTCTCGCGCTCCCGGCTACCACACAAAACCGTGGTAGCCGGGACGCGAATACGAGCGTACTCTTTCACCATTCGCATGATATGAAACTAGCTCACATCTTCTCCGGTGCGCTCACGCCAAGCAAGCTCAAACCGTTGGCAAGAACCTGGCCAGCGGCATCATTCAACCAAAGCCGTGTACGGTGCAGATCCGACACCTCTTCATCCGCACGCGGCGTCACACGCGACGCGCCATACCAAGCGTGGTATGCGCCAGCGAGCTCCTCCAAATAGCGGGCAACACGGTGAGGCTCACGCAACTGAGCAGATTGCGCAACGATCTCCGGGAACTGTGCCAACTTGGCAATAAGCTCCGAATCAGCTGCAGAATCAAGCAACGCAGGCGTAAACACTTCCCGCGTAACACCGTGCGATGCCGCGTTCGCATCCACAGACTTCGTGCGCGCGTGCGCATACTGCACGTAGTACACCGGATTTTCGTTGGTGCGGGACGAAATCAGGCCAAGATCGATTTCCAGCGTGGTATCCATCGCGGCACGAACCAGCGAGTAACGCGCAGCATCAACGCCAGCAGCATCAACCAAATCAGACAGAACAACAATCGTGCCTGCACGCTTCGACATACGAACTGGCTGGCCGTCCTGAACCAAGTTCACCAACTGTCCAATCAGCAATTCAAGGTTTTCGCCCTTACCCGCCGTATCGCCGAACGCGCGAGCCATCGCGTACATACGGCCAATGTAGCCGTGGTGATCCGCGCCCAACATAATAATCACATGATCGGCACCGCGTTCGCGCTTGTTCAAGTAGTACGCGATATCGCCAGCGAAGTAGGCCGCATCGCCGTCAGACTTAATAATGACGCGATCCTTATCATCCCCAAAATCGGTGGAACGCAACCAGGTTGCACCATCTTGTTCGTAGATAACGCCCTTGTTGCGCAGATCGTCAATCGCCTGGTTAACCGCACCCGATTCATGCAACGAATCTTCATGGAAGTACACATCGAATTCCACGCGGAAATCCGCCAGTTCCTTCTTAATTTCACCGAACATGCGGGTAACGCCATGCTCACGGAAGAATTCCTGTGCCTGTTCATCAGCCAACGCGAGCGGATCAGAACCGTTCGATTTTTCTTCCAATACCGCACGAGCAATATCTTCAATGTATTGGCCGCCGTACCCATCTTCTGGAGCTTCCAGGCCGCGGGCGCGTGCCAATAACGACTTTGCAAACCGATCAATCTGTGAGCCGTGATCGTTGAAGTAGTATTCGCGAATAACGCGAGCACCGGACGCTTCGAGGATACGCGCCAACGAATCGCCCACCGCTGCCCAGCGAGCACCACCAATGTGGATTGGGCCAGTTGGGTTTGCAGACACGTATTCGAGGTTAATCACATCACCCTTGAGTGATTCACCGAGGCCGAACGCTTCCCCCTTCTCCAGGATGGTACGCGCTAATTCGCCAGCAACTGCCGCATTAACCGTGATGTTAATGAAGCCAGGGCCTGCGATATCTGCGTGATCCACACCGGGATCTTCAATAAGCTTATCTACCACTAACTGGGCGAATTCACGCGGATTCATGCCAGCTTTCTTACCCAGCTGCATGGCCACGTTGGTTGCCCAATCGCCGTGTTCACGCACGCGTGGGCGTTCAACACGAACCTCTGGAAGTGTTTCTGGATCAAGTGCGATCGTTCCTGCAACAGCAGCATCACGAATAATGTTGCCGATAAGTACCTTGAGTTCTTCTGGAGTCATAGTTCAAGTGTATCTGCCTATCCCACCAAATTTTCTTTGAGCTTTGCGGAAATGCCCATGCGCTTTGCCACATTCGCACGCTTAGGGCGGGCTAAAGATTTTTATTGGGCACGTAATACTGCTAGACTATCCAAGTCTGAGCCCCGATAGCTCAGGGGATAGAGCGTCTGCCTCCGGAGCAGAAGGTCGCTGGTTCGAATCCAGTTCGGGGTACTTTCAAAATCGCTTTGGTTCAACAAAAATCGTTGATAACCGGGGCGATTTTCTTTTAAAAAGTACTAAAATCCCCTATTTGGGCACGTTTTCGTTTTTACCGTTTATCGATGAGTGCTTTTATTTGGGTGGGAATATCCGTTACGATTCCATCTACGCCGATTGAGAGCAGATCAGCGGCGGTATCGAGATCGTTGATTGTCCACACGTGCACAGCCCATCCGCACGCGTGCGCCACGTGCACAAATTTTTCATCCACCAGGTGGATTCCACGGAATGTTTTCGGGACTTGAATAGCTTGCACTCCCTGATTTGCTGTGGGAAGCGTTGCCACAATGCGGTTTCGTAGAGTTCGAGGAAGTTTGAGTGCGAGGGCAAGTTTGACGACGACGGAGACGCCAAGTGACGTTGCCACGCCCGGGAGTGCTTTCCTTAGTGTGATAAGGCGGCGTTCGTTAAATGAGGCAAGGCAGACTCGGTGTTGGGATCGCGTTGAAGTAATTGCTGCGATCAGCGGAGCAACTACCCTATTTTCTTTAGCATCGATGTTGAAAATAGCTTCAGGGAAAGCCTCCAAGGCATCTTCTAGGCGCATAAGCCCCGCGCCGGAATGATCGTGGATAGATACTAAATCTGCCCACGTATAATCGCGCACTAACCCATGCCCATCAGACACTCGATCCAGCAACGGATCATGGATAATGACGGGGATTCCATCTTTTGTTGCATGCACATCGGTTTCAATGTGACGGATGCCGAGCCCATGGAGGCGTTCGAATGCGGCAAATGAATTCTCTGGCGCTTCAAGCCCTCCACCCCGGTGCGCAATGACCACCGGTTGTTCGCCAATTGTCCAGAGCCGGTTGTGATTCATGGGTTACTTTGCCCCGCAAACGTCATGAATATCAACTGCACCGTGTTCTTTCATGAATGCAATTGGATCAACCGGGCCTGCGCCTGTGAATCCTGTGAACGTTCCAGGATGGATTTCAAAGTGGAGATGAGCGCCTGTGGAACGTCCCGAATTGCCGACGTCCGCTACATGATCTCCCATCTTCACCTCATCACCCTCTTTAACATGAATACCTTCACTGAATGAGTGCAGGTACCAGGAGGTAAATTCCACACCGTTGACCTTGTGTTGGATGATGAGTACTGGAGCACCTAACGTGTAGGAATCACTTCCGGAGAAGACTACCTTGCCGTCCGCAACAGCGTAGATAGGGGTTCCAATTGGCGCTGCGTAATCGACGCCTTCGTGGAGTTTGGAGGAACCAAGAATCGGGTGGATACGCCATCCGAACGGCGAAGATTCACGGAATGTTCCTGCAGCCATTGGATGAATGAAGTGATCCACTTTATCGCGCAAAACTGACGTAAGAGAGTTGGCACTTGCCGTGGTTTGGCACACGATTGGCTTGCCAGAGAACTGTTCTTCGTAGGCTCTGTATCGTGCAGAATCTGCGGCGCCTGAAAGCGCACGTAAATGCGATGGCGTAGATTCATCGAGTTCTTGGACGCCTTGAAGTACTGTTTCTTCTGATTTAGCTACCGCTGATGATTCAAACACCAGCGGCCCCATCGCGAATCCGCTTCCAACAGCAACGGCGAATGCACATGCTGTAGAGAGAATGACTTTTGTTGGGCTTTGAGTACCAAAGAACCGCTTAAATTTATCTACGAGGTGTGAGCTGCCAGCGTATGACACAACAGCTTCAGGTTCCGGGCAAGCAGTTAACGGAGTAGAAATCCGCGTAACATCACATGGTTTAGCGGCGTCTTCTGCATGATCTAGTACAACGGTGTCAGAATTACTACTGTTTGCCTGGTGTGAAAGGCGTGCGAGCCGTAGTTCACGGCGTGTGGGCCGAGTATGTTCTTCGCTCACCACGTTTCCCTTCAAATTTTTCCCTCAGACACATCAAGAATAACGGTTTGATAACAATCCCGCTAGGTGAACCCCAAGTGACAGCAACCACACCTCACCGTTGCATTGCATCGCGAACCTCACCAATGAGTTCTTCAAGAACATCTTCGAGGAAAATAACCCCTTGCGATCCATCCTTCAGATTCACTTCCGCCATGTGTGCTCCTGCTTTTTGCATGACGCGCATCGCTGTTTCGATCTCATCTCCAGGTTCAACTGTTACAAGCCGGCGGATCTTCCACCCTGGAATTGGATCTTCACGATGTTCTGGTGCAATATCCAAAATATCTTTCACATGAACGTAACCAATAAGCACCCCATTAGAGGCCACAACAGGGAATCGAGAATACCCTGTATGGGCAACGCGATCTTCCAGTTCTTGCGGAGTAAGCGAATCTGAGACGGTTTCCAGATCTGCTTCGCCCACCATGAGATCGCGTGCGGTGTGTTCCGAAAATTCGATCGCAGACGAAATGAGGCCAACATCAGCATCCAACACGCCTGCCGCTTTGGAAACTTCTACGATCGACGCTACTTCATCTGCCGTAAACGCAGAAGCAACCTCATTTTTCGGTTCTAAACCGAAGATCCGGATCACATGGTTTGCCACCCAGTTCATCGAAGCCACCACCGGATAAAAGATCTTAGAAATAATCACAAGCGGCGGCCCTAGTACAAGTGCCGCACTTTCTGGGTTAGTAACAGCTAAGTTCTTCGGCACCATTTCACCGATAACCACATGTGCATACACCACGATCGCGAGCGCAATAAGTATCGCGATTGGGTGAAGCATGGAACTAGGAACGCCAAGTTTACCCAGCGGACCTTCGAGTGTGTGCGCGATAGCTGGTTCAGCCACGGCACCCAATGCAACCGATGCGATCGTGACGCCGAGTTGGCAGGTAGCAAGCATGAGCGTGACGTGTTCGAGCGCGTAGAGAACTGTGCGAGCACTCTTCTTACCGTTATCAGCAAGAGGTTCAATACGGGAACGGCGTGAACCCATGATGGCAAACTCTGCTCCCACAAAGTAGGCGTTGATTGCCAGCAAACCAATAGTTACTGCGATAGCAGGCCCTAGATTCATTCGTTCTCTTCCTGCTCAATATTGACTGTGAGACGTACGGTTTCGACCCTTCGCCCATCCATCTTTTCCACGCGAGCCGTGATCCCATCTTCTGTGTATTCATCGCCCACGTCCGGAATCTTCCCAAGTCCGGCCATAATCCAACCACCAAGCGTTTCCCACGGGCCGTCATCCGGCACTTCTATATGGAATTCACGGCTGATTTCATCAGGGCGCATGAGCCCTGGCACGATCGTTTCCCCTGTAGCAAGTACGCGCGAACGAGCACGCCTGCGATCGTGTTCATCCGCCACATCGCCTACGATTTCTTCAATCACATCTTCGAGCGTAACGATTCCCGAAACACCGCCGTATTCATCAACAACCACCGCAACTTGAGATCCAGATGCACGCAGACGCACAAGCAGTGGCGCAAGTTCCAGTGTTTCCGGGACGCGTGGTACAGGAATCATGAGCGACGACGACGTTACGATCACCTCTCCCCGACGTTCAAAAGGAACTGCGATCGCACGGCGGAGGTTGACGATTCCACGAATATCATCCATATCTTCCCCAATCACGGGGAAACGCGAATGCCCTGTGGAACGCGCGAGATCGATAATATCTGCAGCGGTTTGATCTGCGTGAAGATGGCGGACGCGCCCACGATCAGTCATCACATCAACCGCTGTGAGGGCGCCAATATCGATCGAACGAGTAAGCAGACGCGCAGTGGAAACATCTAATGTGCCCTGTTCCGCCGAGCGGCGCACGAGTGCCGACAGTTCAGTGGCTGAACGAGCCCCCGACAATTCTTCTGCCACCTCTACCCCAAACCGATGCAAAATCCAGTTAGCCGAATTATTCAATCCAACAATGACCGGTTTAAACACAGCAGTAAATGCCCGCAACGGAAGCGATACCAGAGATGCTGTACGCAATGGTTCCGCGAGCGCCATATTTTTTGGCACAAGTTCACCAAAAACCATCGAAAACAGATTGACCACGATAAATGCGCCAATCACCCCTGTTGCCAACACTGCAGTATAGGCCAGATCGGTTCTCCCCAAGAGCTTCACAAAAAGATCCTGCAACGGAGCCTGCGCTACATAGCCCAACAAAATTGTGGTAATCGTGATACCCACCTGGCACGATGACAATTGGAGGGAAAGATGATGAAGAGCCTTCGTTACTTTCTTCGCGCGAACATCCCCCGCTTCAGCCTTCGAATCCACAGTTGCTGGGTCTAAGGCCACCAGAGAAAATTCCGCTGCCACAAAAATGGCAGTACCGAGAGTCAAGAGAACTCCCAGCCCCATCATTACAAGATCCATTAGCAAGTACAACCACCACCATTGACATTCATACACATATCGTATCGCAGGCCTCCGACAACACTCGCACACACCCCACATCATTCGTCTTACATCACCATATGATGCTGACTAACGTTGCCGAATCGAGTATAGTTTGAAGTTAAGATAAATTTTCGATCGCAGAGCGAGGCAAAGACAGTGGCGTCATCTCAATCGGAAGAATTTGGAGCTAACCAAGGCTTCATCGAGGATCTCTACTCCTCATTCCTTCAAAATCCCCAAAGTGTAGGACCGCAGTGGCACGAGATGTTCCACGCATGGCAAGCAGAAGGACGCGAAGCCCCGTCGTCGTCCCTTTCCCCATCAGAAGAAACCCAAGAAGCCCAACGAACCGTGCATTCATCGCACTCTCGCGAAGCAACACCAGCTACCAACGTGACCCGTTCGGATCTTCCGCCGCAACCGCGATCGGCAGCACAACCGGCGGTCACCCCATACGCAAAGAAATTCGATCTCAAACCAAAATTCGATGATATCTTCACCAAAAGCGACACGGAATACGTCCAGCTGAAAGGCGCAGAACGTGGCCTGGCGAAAAATATGGATTCGTCACTGGAACTTCCAACTGCTACGTCGGTGCGTGCGCTCCCAGCCCGAGTCATGTTTGATAACCGCACTGTCATCAATAAATACCTTGCCACAACCCGCGGCGGAAAAATCTCCTTCACACACCTGATCGCCTACGCAATGGTGGAAGCCCTCTCTGAAATGCCGGAGATGAACTACTCGTATCAGGTGAGTGACGCGGGCAAGCCAACACTCGTGAAACCCTCCGCAGTAAACCTGGGTATCGCAATTGACGTTGCCAAACCAAACGGTGAACGCACGCTCGTTGTGCCATCCATCAAAAACGCGGAACACATGACCTTCTCTGAGTTCCTGGCGGCCTACGAAAATCTGGTGAAACGAGGCCGCGAAGGCGCCCTCACCATCGAAGATTACCAAGGCACAACGGCTTCCCTCACAAACCCCGGCGGGCTCGGAACTACGCACTCAATCCCGCGCCTTATGAAAGGCCAGGGGCTGATCGTAGGCGTTGGATCGATGGTTTACCCACCTGCGTTCGCTGGAACTGCCGAAGCGCAACTGGCGCGCATGAGCGTATCGAAAGTCGTACACGTCACTTCAACCTACGATCACCGCGTGATCCAGGGCGCAACGTCCGGGCGATTCTTGCGCCTCATGGAACACAAGCTCCTGGGACTCGATGGATTCTACGAACGCATCTACATCGCACTTCACGTGCCATACAAGCCTTTCGTCTGGGAAACGGACGTGGAGTATGACGCCGAACGGGAACTCGGCAAACCAGCCCGCATCGCAGAACTCATTCACGCGTATCGTTCGCGCGGGCACCTGATCGCGGATACCGATCCGCTTTCGTTCCATATCCGCCGCCACCCCGATCTGGAAATCGGATCGTATGGCCTCACGCTGTGGGATCTTGATCGATCGTTCCCAACGGGCGGATTTGCTCATTCGTCTCACTTGACCTTGCGCGAAATCCTTGACCAACTGCGCGAATCCTACTGCCGCACCGTAGGCATCGAATACATGCATATTCAAGATCCCGTGCAGCGGCGCTGGTTCCAAGAACGCATCGAAAAGCCGGCCGAACCGGCAACAATCGACCAGCGACGCCGAATCCTCACCAAACTCAACGAAGCCGAAGCATTCGAAACCTTCCTACAAACTAAGTATGTGGGGCAAAAGCGGTTCTCACTAGAAGGCGGCGAATCGTTGATTCCAGCGCTCGATTCGATCCTAGAAGGGGCTGCCGAATCCGGGCTTTCTGACGTGGCGATCGGGATGGCTCACCGCGGGCGATTGAACGTGTTAACGAACATTGCTGGGAAATCTTACGGGCAGGTCTTTAACGAATTCGACGGGCGCATCGATCCGTCATCCGTGCAAGGATCTGGGGACGTCAAGTATCACCTGGGAACCGAAGGCGTTTATACCTCACCTAAGGGCGATAAAGTTGGTGTTTACTTGGCCGCGAACCCATCGCATTTGGAAGCTGCCGACGGCGTGTTGGAAGGTATCGTGCGCGGCAAGCACGATCTCATAGGCACAGATGGTACGTTCTATCCTGTTTTGCCGATTCTCATTCACGGCGATGCTGCCCTTTCTGGCCAGGGCGTGGTGTGGGAAGTGTTCAACCTTTCACAACTGCCAGCCTACAAGAACGGTGGAACCATCCACATCGTGGTGAACAACCAGATCGGCTTCACCACCTCTCCATCATCCGGCCGTTCTTCGCGTTACACCACCGATATTGCCAAAGGTCTGCAGATCCCGATCTTCCACGTGAATGGCGATGATCCCGAAGCCGTGGCGCGGATGGCGCGGATGGCTCAAGAATTCCGCGAAGCCTTCCACAAAGACGTGATCGTTGACATTTCTTGTTATCGCCGGCGCGGGCATAACGAAGGCGACGATCCTTCGATGACCCAGCCAGTCATGTATTCTTTAGTTGATTCCAAACGCACCACCCGCCATATTTATGCCGAAGCGTTGATCGGCCGTGGCGATATGACTGCCGAAGACGTTGCCGAACTCGAATCCGCGTACCATGACACTCTAAATGAGGCGCTCAATTCTGTGCGCGCTTCCGAACAGACTCGTACCGAATCTGAAGAACAGGCATCGCGTTCTTTGGGCAAACCTCAATCTCAAGAAGACGACGCCGGGGCGATGATTGGCTGGCAGACTGCCGTTTCGCCGGATGTTGTTGCGCGCATTGGCGCTGCTCATGTTCAGGTGCCGGACGGGTTTACGCCACACAAGAAGATCATGCAGCTGTTTAACAAACGCAACACGATGTGTTCCGAAGGGAAGATCGATTGGGGCTTTGGCGAACTGCTGGCTTTCGGTTCCTTGTTGATCGAAGGCGTACCAGTGCGTATGTCTGGCCAAGATGTTCGCCGTGGAACATTCGTACAACGCCACGCTACCGTTCATGGCGAAGGCACGGGTACCGAATGGACCCCACTGCAACACTTAACCGAAGATCAGGCTCCACTGGCAATCTACGATTCCGCGTTGTCTGAATATTCTGTGATGGCGTTCGAGTACGGGTATTCCGTAGAGCGCCCTGATGCCCTGGTGGTGTGGGAAGCCCAGTTCGGTGATTTCGCCAACGGCGCTCAAACCGTGGTTGATGAATTCATTTCTTCTGCGGAACAAAAGTGGAACCAGCGTTCTTCCGTTGTTCTCATGTTGCCGCACGGATACGAAGGCCAGGGGCCGGATCACTCGTCGGCTCGTATCGAACGGTATTTGCAGTTGTGCGCAGAAAACAACATGATCGTGGCCCAGCCGTCTACCCCGGCAAACCACTTCCACATGTTGCGCCGCCAGGCCTACCAGCGGCCACGCAAGCCACTCATCGCAATCACGCCTAAACAGTTGTTGCGCCGCAAGGGAGCAACATCTGCCGTGGAAGAGTTCACGTCAGGCACGTTCCAGCCGGTGATCGGCGAACACCGCACCGATCTGAATGTCACGCGCGTCATCATGTGTACCGGCCGCCTCTACTACGATTTGGTAGAACGGCGGGATCAGAACAACGATACGTCCGTTGCCATTATCCGCCTTGAACAGCTCTACCCGAACCCAGTAGCCGAACTGAAGGCTGAACTCGATAAGTATCCGAACGCAGAACTGCTGTGGGTACAAGACGAACCAGCTAACCAAGGCGCATGGCCACACCTTGCTCTGGAAATGTTCATGCCGATGGGGTTGCAGGTACGCCGCGTATCCCGCCCGGCAGCCGCTTCAACCGCCACTGGTTTGGGCAAGATTCACCAGGCGCAAGCACAAACTCTTCTGAATGAGGCGTTTGCTAGGTAGGTTGTGCCGGTGCAAGCTACCGGCACTTGCCGCCTACCGGCACTTGCCACTTACTGACCATTGCCGACCCCAATAAGCGGCTGGCAGCTCAGCGATGCTCTATAGCGCACTGCTGAGCTGCCAGCCGCTTTTCTAGCCCCATATACACAGAAGTGCGAGACAAAATGAAGTGTCCCAGGTTTTGTTCTGTTTGAGTAGATGAAAGTCTTCGAATATGCCAAGGAAATTTGGCCAGGATGCCAAGGACCGTGTGGTCCGTCTCGTGGAAGACCGTATCTTGGCAGAAAACATGTCGATGCAAGCCGCAGGCAGTAGCTCCAAAGCTTGGGATACCGAACCCCGATCGAGGCGGAAATCGACTTTTAGAAGCAGAACCCGCCACAGGAAATAATAAAAATCAAGGCAAAAGCCTAGGAACAAAACCCGGAGCACTTCACACGTACCTCACCACAACCTCCCCTCATCACCACCACGAAAAGCCTGATTCCATTTAGAATAGACGTGATTGACACGTTGATTGTGGAAGAGCTAGGCATGAGCAACATTGAGACCGAACATCCCACCCGCATCTTTTTCATCGGAGATGAACTAGTTGCGGGCTTTGGCGACGCCCGCGCGATGGGGTGGACTGGGCGCGTGATGGCGCGCACCGCGTGCGAACCTCCACTCATGCATCTCACGTTGGCTACTCCCGGTGAAGGAACGGAAGCACTTGCGTCCCGTTGGGAGAACGATATCGTTCCACGCCTAGATCGCGACGCCGAAAATCGTCTTGTGATCGGGTTAGGATCACATGATTTGGAAAGCTCGCTATCGCTTGCACGCTCACGCCTCTATGTGGCGAATATTCTTGATAATGCGATGAGTATGGGGTTGGCACCGTTCGTCGTCGGACCTCCTCCACGCAACGATCAACCGTTACGCAACCAAAACGATCTCAGCCAAGCCTACGAACAGGCGTGTACGCGGCGAAACATTCCGTACGTGGATTGTTTTACGCCGTTGTATAACCATGAACAGTGGGCCACGGATATGTCGATGAATGCGAGTTACACCCCACGTCAGGCGGGATATGGATTGATGGCGTGGCTCGTGTTGCATAAGGGGTGGCATGACTGGCTGGGAATCACACAACCAGATGTGATGTAACTGGGGCTAGATTTTCCGTTCCTCCCACAGATAGAATTGTTCTACAACATGTAGAACAATGGAGGGAACATGTTAATAACTGAGCAGGACACAGCCCACTATGTATCCCTGCGGGAACTAAATCAGCAGTCAGGCAGAGTCATGGCTCGTGTTCGCGATTCACAGCAAGAAGTGATTGTAACCGACCGCGGTAAGCCAATCGCTACAATTGTGCCCATTCAAGCAGAAGTATCACCGTTAGCGCGCCTTATCGCAGAAGGCAACGCGCTACCCGCATCTCAATCAATATCCAGCATTGATATCGATTCCCTTGTCATCACTACCCAATCTAACCATTCATTAGATGACGTAATCCAAAAAGATAGAGATGACCGGCTATGATCTACCTTGATACGTCTGCCGCAGCCAAACTTTTTCTACCAGAAAGTGGAACCGAACGTGTCAAAGGATATTTACGTTCGGGAGAAACAATAGTTTCATCCACTCTCTTACGCACAGAGCTCATCCGCACACTGGTACGAAGTCTTGATTCAGTAGTGGAACATACCCTAATCCCCGATTATGTTGACGCTCTTCTACCAGCGATCACGCTCATATCAGTGTCAGATCCGATCCTTTCCCAAAGCGAAGGAATTCTTGGGCATTCAAAAACGCTTGACGCTCTTCACATTGCTACAGCACTCAGTGTCAACTCATCTGGGGATCCGGTGAAAATTCTGACTTTCGATAAGAACTTTGCCGCCTGTGCCAAGCGATGCGGCTTCGACGTTCTGGAGACATAGCGCCAATCCCGGAGCATAAGTCCCATTCTATTCTCTCCAAACACGCTAGAATGGGTGTATCCTAAAACACACTTTCCAATGAAGTAGAGTGATGATCTTGATGACCCTTACCTCCACACCAACGGTGGATTACCCTGTGCTATTCGCGTTCGAAACAGGCGAATGGTGGGACTACGTGATGCTTATTGTTGTCACGGCAGCCCTTGCCATTACTGCTTGGCTAGCCCAACGAAATAAGTGGGTGGTGCTTGCAGTATTTGTGATTGCCCCAGTTCTGCTCACTATTTTCTGGTGGCCGTATTCCACCCAAGGAACCGGATCTGCAGGCTGGTTCCCGATCGTGAAGCAGTATTCGGCGCTCGCTGGTTCACTCTGTTTGGTAGCCTTGCAATATTCACAGAAGCTCCGCCGAAACCAATGGTATCTGCTGATCCCCCCAGCTATTTTGGCAATCAATATTTTGGAAGCAGTCATCCGTGATTTCCAGTGCGCATCAATCCACAACCTGCACCCAGAAACAGGCCTAGCCACTTGGGGCGGCCCATGGAACTACATGAACGGAATCGCCGGAATCCTCAACCTTCTTGCAATCTCCGGCTGGGTGGGCATCTTCGTTGCCAATAATAAGAGCAAGGCGATCATGTGGGGCGATCTCACGCTCGGCTGGATTATCGCCTACGATCTGTGGAACTTCGCATACGTCTATAACTGCCTCTCAGATCGGGCTTGGTACTCCGGCGTAGCACTACTCGCTTCCTGCACGATTCCAGCACTCTTCCCACGGCTTCGCGGTTCATGGATCCAATTCCGGGCGTATACACTCACGTTGTGGTCTGCGGTTGTTCTTACTTTCCCGCATTTCATGCACGATTCAATGTTTGCTCACCGATCTGCACACAACACCACAGCACTCTTCCTCTTCTCATTCTTGGCACTCGTGGTCAACATCGTGGTATTCGGCTATCACATCTACCGAATCTCCGTACTCAAGCGAAATCCGTTCAAAGTTGAGGTCTACTCTGACACCCCAGAATACGTTCGGATGGTTCGCAAGAATGCATCGAATGAGGATAAAGATCTGATCGCCGCACGCCTTGACACCACGCCAGAACGGCTCGGCTATCGCAAGGCTGTAAAGCGCCGGCGGGGTATGCGCCCGAAGAAAGGCTAAATCAAGCGTTTACTACCAGGCGGCCGGGGATGCTTCACAGCATCCCCGGCCATTATTGCGCCGAACCGACGTCGTCCCTAACTACTTCTTCTTACCCCACCCCTTCAGGTACGTCTTCTCGCGCTTCTGGCGAATCTGTTCATCCCACGAAAACTCTGGTTCTTCCCAATCGGTAAAGTAATCTTCATCCACGGTATCTG
This sequence comes from Arcanobacterium haemolyticum DSM 20595, assembly GCF_000092365.1. Classification (NCBI taxonomy): domain Bacteria; kingdom Bacillati; phylum Actinomycetota; class Actinomycetes; order Actinomycetales; family Actinomycetaceae; genus Arcanobacterium; species Arcanobacterium haemolyticum. The sequence goes on along the minus strand of NC_014218.1, from coordinate 399,289 downwards.
CCCACGGAGTTCCTGGGCCTGTTGGTGGCCAATTCGGGTTATCCGTTACTGGTTCGCGAATCTCCTTCACGGCAGGGTTCTGACGGCCGAAACGCATCCACTGAGTGAATGTCTCTTCGAAAAGCGGGGTATCATCCCAACGTCCAGCAGGAGTGCCAGTCTTAAACCAGCGCCCGCCCAACAAACCACGCATAATCTTGCCGCTGTGCTGCTGCTTCTTCTTGAACTCAACAGTGCGCTTCACGTACAGATTCTGCAAGTGAGTCATAACGCCACCGATCAATTCAATGTTGAGCCAATTGATCGTGCTTATCACCTTGTTATCTGGTTCGAAACCGATACGCCAGTGGTTAATTAAGCGGCAGCGTTCGCCCTTTAACGGAACAAAGTAGAAGCACCACGCCGCAGCGAAATGCTTCATGAACGGGAAACGGAACGCATACGCACCCGGAGCAGCTGGCGGATTCTTCGTATCAACCCACTGAACAAGGTACTTACCTGGAACAACATCTGCCCATTCCATCGACATGCCGTGATAATCGAACGCGGCCACATCGCCTGGCATCATCGAATCTGGTTGCTGGAACTCTTCCTGGATCTCATACGAATTGAAAAAAGGCAAGCGAGCAAAGGTGCGCTCCAAGAACTCCGAACTAAACGATCCTGACTTATCGCACCCAATCTGCTTGAAGATGCGGTAGACGGCGTAGGCAGGAGCGTCGATATCAATGGCGTATGTTGATGAATAGCCATTCTTGTAATTCGCATCGATCAAATCATCGGCTGGGTATACCCATTCTTGTTCTTCTTTCGTTGCTTTACCACTGAACTGGCTGAAAGCAACCAGGCCAGAAAGTCCCGCTACGGCGGCAGTTCCTCCCAGTTTCAGCAATGTAGATTTCTTCATGTTTGAGACTCCTTCGTCTTCACTTCACCTTGTTGTGACGTTAGTCTCCATTATTCCAGTTTTTCGTGGCTAATATTGAGGGATAAGGTCCCAAAAAACTATCGCGTTTCACCTCTGCAACGGAGCATGAGCGGATAACGCGCTTTATATAAGGAAATGTCATGTCTTCATTATTCCTCTGGGAAATCGGAACGCCAGCGGTCTATCTTTTCTGGGTTATCGTGCTCATTGCTCAAATCGCCATTGCAGAAATCAACCGGCGGTGGAATTGGACGATTTTTGCACTCTGGACTATCGGTGGGATCGCCGTGATGCCTTACGTGATCGCACACGGGGTGCCGATGGTGGGATGGTTCCCGTTCGGCAAGTTCGTGATTATGATTGCCACCGCAACCATGACCGGCTACCTGCTGGTTCTTGGGAAGCGCCACCCGGACAAGGCGCGCAAGTATGCGTTGTGGATGGGCGTGGCGTTGTGGCTTGGGCTTGCGATTAACATTATGGAAGCCAATATCCGTGACATCACGATTTTCTTTGAGGCAGATACGTATTATGCATGCGGTGCCGATCCGCAGTGTTTGCAAGCGATTAACGACGCGCGGACGATCGACGTGCTTAACGGTCTGCCCGAATCACGTGGCATTTCCGCACCGCTCCATTCTGCGGAATGGTATCAAGCTCTGGCAGCAAACTTTGAAGCCAACCATATTGGTATTGATCCAGCCACTGGCTTCCGCACGATCGGCGGCTACTGGAACTTGCTTTCCGCAGCAGCCGGGCTTCTCAACATCATCACGATCACCGGCCTTGGCAAGATCTTCGTAACCTCCGAATCGAAGGCCGTTAAGGCCAACGGAAAGAAGCAAGTTCGCGGTTTAATCTGGGTTGATATGGTGTGGCCATGGGTAATCGCATACGATCTATGGAATCACGCGTTCCTTTACAATGCGCTTGCCGATTACACCTGGTATTGCACGCTGGCACTGTTGCTGGCTTGCACGATCCCAGCATTTACCTGGGCAAAGGGCCAGTGGATCTGGTTCCGATGCTTCACACTCATGTTCTGGATCGCAGCTAACAACTTACTTCCTGAACTCCTTGTGAAGCCAAGCGAGATGACCAACTTTGCCACCATGAACCCTGTAGCAAATATCGTGTGCGCATGGGCGGCTCTCATCTTCAACCTCGGCCTGTTCGTGTACTGGCTCTACAAGATCGTAGCCAAGAAACGCCATCCACTCACCGGTTGTCTCTACTTCGAACTGAGCGAATTCCGCACGATCGTACGCCAACATGCTGATAGAGAAACGGCCACATGGCTCACCCGCGAAATTCCAGAGACTCCCGAACAGCTCGGCTTCATTGATCGACAATCCGGAAAGCATTCACCCCGTAACCAATGAGAGGTTGCTACCCCAACCCGTTAAAAAGTGATATCATTTTTCTATCACTTTTTAACGGGTTAGGTTAGGAGCCTTCTCATGAACACAACCGCTACAGTTACAGTCTCTGAAGATCCAGTAGGGCACTCAGGAATCCGCGTAGACGTCAAAGAAAAAGAAGCCTGGACGCTCGGCTCCGGAGGCGCCGCGACTCTTGCTCTCCTCTCGCTTGCTTTCATCGCGCTCAGCGCATGGGGAATCATCAGCGGAGCAATCGCCCAGGACAACCATACTGACACAGTGGCATCGAACATCGTCCTGCTCGTATCGTGCGTCGCGCTCGTCGTCGTCACCTTCGCAAGCACAGGATTCACCGTGATCTCCCCCGGCGAATCCCGAACCGTCCAATTCTTCGGAACATACAAGGGAACAATCCGTGCAACGGGTTTCAACTACACAATCCCGTTCTCAACCCGCACCAAAATCTCCGTGCGCGTTCGCAACTTCGAAACCAACGAAACGAAAGTCAACGATTACTCCGGAAACCCAATCAACATCGCAGCAATCGTTGTATGGCAAGTAGCCGATACCGCCAAGGCAAAATTCTCTGTGGAAGACTACGAAAACTTCATCAAATCCCAGTCAGAATCAGCCCTGCGCCACATCGCAACCCAACACCCCTACGATTTCCCAGTTGATGGACGTTCATCGCTACGCGGATCAACCGAAGATATCAGCGTCGAACTCGCAAACGAAGTCGCAGATCGCGTAAGCGTTGCCGGCCTTGAAATCGTGGAAACACGCATCTCATCCCTCTCCTACGCGCCAGAAATTGCCCAAGCCATGCTGCAACGCCAGCAAGCCGCCGCAATCGTGGACGCCCGTGAAACAATCGTTGACGGCGCAGTATCCATGGTTCAGATGGCACTCGATGAACTCGAACGCAAAGAAATCGTTGATCTCGATCCGGAACGCCGCGCAGCGATGGTCTCCAACCTGCTCGTTGTGCTTTGCTCCGATGGGCAAACCCAACCAGTCATCAACGCGGGAGGGCTCTACCAGTAACATCATGGCAGAACGCAAAGCCATATCTCTTCGGTTAGACCCAGCGGTACACGATGCCATCGCCCGCTGGGCTGCCGACGATTTACGTTCCGTAAACGCCCAAATCGAAGTCATTCTTCGCGATGGGTTACGCCGTGCCGGGCGCCTATCGAACAACACTGGCGAACTGCCAAAACGCGGGCGGCCACGGAAAGATGCCGCAAAAAGTAATGACGCCTGATAAGACACATCGTTTTATCAGGCGTCATCGCCAATCAGTTCACTCTAGTTAGCCATCATTCTTTTCATTGCCGGCAGACTTATCACTACTACCAAGGCACATATAAATTCTCCTTTGAATTTAACATTTCCGATCAGTCCTTATTTTTTAACCCTTACTTTTTAGATCTAATCATTCGCACCTAAACAAAAAGAGAGCGGTATAAAAACCGCTCTCTTTTCATAGGATTATTCATCCCTAAGCTTCGAACCCAAGATCAGGTGTTCGGACGCTTGCCGTGGTTTGCACCGCGCTTCTTGCGGTCACGGCGCTTACGCGAACGCTTCGACATTGTGTACTCCTTTAACTTCGGCCATAGTTTTTTATGGCACGACAGATCTTTATTGTACCGGTTTCCTAGCCTTCTCGTCACATCGATATGTGATGGGCATATTCACGACCCGATCACAGTCACAAGGCCGCCTACCCTCTAACGTTCGATTACCCTAATGATCCGAGCCCGCAGATCTTCAGAAGCCACATCTCCGCAGCACGATTTCCGTAAAACAACCCGCACATTCACTTCGGCCCGGATCATGTCCGCACAATGCTCACACCCTGCACTGTGTTCCAACAACCGTTGTGCCTGATGTGACGGCATGTGTTCATCAACTAGTTCGAACAGGTGCTCCATCACTTCCGAGCAATCACATCCCGAATCAGCGCAGTGGCATTCATCAAGCCGCTTTAACAAATCTTCAAAACGTTTCACGTTACTCCCCTGCCTTCTGCTTCACCTTATATCCAAGCTGTAGGGCGTAGTCACGAAGAATCTCTCTGAGCTGAGTACGCCCCCGGTGAAGCCGGGACATGACAGTACCGATTGGCACTCCAACAATATCGGCGATTTCTTGGTAAGAAAAGCCTTCCACATCGGCCAAATACACAACTGTGCGCCGATCGTCAGATAGTTGATCCAACGCATCCTTGATTTCTGAATCAGGCAAGTTTTCCAGCGCTTCGGCTTCAGCGGACACGAGGCCACGCGAATCATGCGAAGCGGCCGAATATTCTTGCCAATCCTCCACCTGATCGGATTCGGCTTCTTTCGGGCGGCGCTGGGCTTTGCGATAGTTTGAAATGAACGCGTTATTCAAGATCCGATACAACCAGGCTTTCACATTTGTTCCTGGAGTGAACTGGTGGAAAGCGGCAAAGGCTTTCGCGTATGTTTCCTGCACCAGATCTTCAGCATCTTGCGGGTTACGGGTAAGCCGCAGGGCGGCACCATACAGTTGATCTAGTAGCGGCAACGCTAGTTCTTCAAACTGCTGTGATAATTGCTCAGGTTCGTGAGCAGGACGTTGATCAATCTCCACGCCCCAATCCTACTACACACGCACAAAAATCCCGGTTTCTAGCCGTAAAAGAACAGTGCCCTCAGCACCACTCCCAAGCCAGATCCCGGGATTTTCACGTGAAACATGATTCACGCGGCGAACCGCCGCAACTCACACGCGTTGGAACGTTTCCATTGCCAGATCTTCTGTGAACACAACGAAGTTGGCCTTCTGCCCCACAACGAAGTCCAAAGTCACACCCGCTTCGGAGCCGTCCAGTCCGAGCGCATGTGCCGGCCCTGCCACGCAGCAGCGCACAGCAGATTCCATCGTGGTGTGCCCACCGCCAACCATGCGTGCGATTTGTTCAGCCAACCGCGAGGTGCCACCGGCGATAGCACCACCTTCGGTCAAACGCGCCACGCCACCTTCGATAGTGACGGCCTGGGAGCCAAGCACGTAATCGCCGTCGGCCATACCTGCGCCTGCCATGGCGTCGGTTACCCATGCAACGCCAGCCTTCTGGCCGGAGTTTTCGATCACTGCTACCACGTCACCCACCAAATCGGCGTTGACGTGAACGGTATCGGCAACGAGTTCCACCACGGCGTCTCCGCGCGTGGCCGCCTTGATGAGTTCGCGCACTGGGCCTGGTTCGCGGTGTGCGAGGGTTGGCATGGCGTTGAACAGGTGTGTTGCAGTTTGCGGTACGTCGATTCCGATGGAGCGGCCGTATTCGGTGGTGCGTTCGATGAGGTCACGTGCCGTTGCGGAGGTTCCGCTGGTGTGGCCCCACGATGGGAGTGCGCCGTGATCGAGGAGCATGCAGGCTGCGCCGTATGCGTTCTCGACTTCCGGTGCGATAGTCATGGTTTTGATCCAGCCTTTTCCAGCCTCCAGCCAGGATCGCAGTTCGTCCAGGTCAGGGTTACGAATTGCGGCCGGGTTTTGGGCGCCACACTTGTGTTTGGAGATGTATGGGCCTTCGAGATGGATTCCGATGAGATCTCCTGATTCGCAGGCCAGCACGAGGTTTCGAATGGCTGGGAGCGGATCGATGAGGGACACGGTTGACGCCACGAGTGCAGTGGTTCCCATGCACCGGTGGGCTTCGACTGCGGTTGCGGTTCCTTCTGGCGTGGTATCGTCTGGGAACGATGCACCGCCGCCACCGTGGTTGTGAATATCGATCAGCCCTGGGGTGATCCAGCCTTCTGGCAGGGTTTCGGTTACGGGAAGGATATTGACGACGACGCCGCTGCCATCAACCTCAAGCCCCGATCCAACGAGCTCTCCGAATCCGTTGAGGACTTTGCCGGTATAGGTGCTCATCGTAGCGACTCCCAGCGTTCAACGTAGTAATCCTTGAGTTCGAGCTTGGATGCTGCGGCTTCGTCAAGGAAAACAACGGTTTCTTGGTGCATCTGCAGGATCGTGGCTGGCCACTTGGCGCTCACGCCGCCTTCAACGAGTTCGCGTACGGCGTCTGCCTTGCCTGCGCCGGTTGCGATGAGGAGCGGGCAGCCACATTCCATGATGGTGCCAAGCCCTTGGGTGATGCACTGGCTTGGCACCTTGGCAAGATCGTCATCGAAGAAGCGGGCGTTGTCTTCGCGCGTACGGGCTGTGAGGGCTTCAACGTGCGTGCGGGACGTGAGAGCGCCAGATGGTTCGTTAAAGCCGATGTGGCCGTCAGAACCGATGCCGAGGATCTGAACTACGATTCCGCCGGAATCCTTAATGGACCTATCGTAGGCGCGAGCGGCTTCGTATGGATCTTCCGCAGAACCGTTTGGAGTGTTGAGATCTTCTTCGCGCAGGCCGGTGCGTTCGTCTCCAACCAGTTCGGCGCGCAACACGTTGCGGTAGCGTTCTGGGTGGTTTTCGTCGATTCCAATGTATTCGTCCAACGCGAACGCCTTGAAGCCTTCGAGTGAGAAGGTGCCTGCCGCGTGAGCATCGCGCAGTTCCTTGTAGAGCGGAAGTGGCGTGGAACCGGTTGCAACGCCTACAACCTTGCGATCAGATTCGTTGAGCTTGGTGATGAGGTAGTCGGCTGCTGCCTTGGCTAGGGTTTCTTCATCTTTGAAAATACCAACGTACATGTGGCCTTCTTTCAGTGCTTAATTTTTATTGCTTATTTACGTTTACTTGTGGGCTTTGGCTGCGGCGTCCACGAACCACGACGTGATCGAAGTTGGGTGCGTGATTCCGGTTCCGACGACGGCGGCGAACGCGCCCGCTTCGAGTACCTGTTGCGCGTGTTGTGGCGTGTGAACACGGCCTTCGCAAATCACGGGGACGTCTGGGAATGCGTCGAGCATCTGGGCAAGAAGCTCAAAATCTGGGCCGGGAGTCTTTGGGCGATCTCCGGTGTAGCCAGAGAGCGTGGTGGATATGATGTCGGTTCCCGCATCCACGGCACGTTGAGCATCGTCGAATGAACCGCAATCAGCCATCACCAAGATGCCGTCTTTCTTCAGTTCAGCAACGGTTTGCCCGTAGGTAAGACCGTCTGGGCGTGGGCGCCCGGTTGCGTCGATAGCAACGATGTCTGCACCGGCCATGGAGCAGGCGCGTGCATGGCGCAGGGTTGGGGTGATGTAGACCCCTTCGTCGCCTTCCTTCCACAAGCCGATCACGGGGATCTTCACGCGGCCTTTGATTGCGGAAATATCTGCGAGCCCCTGGCAGCGAATTGCTGAGGTGCCGCCGATTTCAGCTGCACGAGCCATTTGTGCCATGGTTTCTGGGTGCCGCATGGGTTCGCCCGGATATGCCTGCACGGAGACGATCACGGTTCCGCGCAGCGATTCGATGAGATGATTCATCAGTTGTTCTCCCTTGAATAGTAATAGAGTGCGGCGCCAAAGAGAGGGGCGTCTGATCCTAGTTCACCGTTGCGTAAGTCAACATTCGCAACGAAATCCATTGCGCTTGCGCGGTATCCGCGGCGCACTTCGTTCCACCAGTTTTCTCCCGATCGGGTCATGGATCCGGAGAGGACGACGACGGAGGGGTCGATTGAGTTTGCGAGGGAACCGAGCACTTCCCCAAGTGCATATGCCGACTGTGTGAACGTGAGTGCGGCTAGTTCGTTTCCCGATTCTGCAAGTTCTTGGAGTTCGCGGCCGTTTGCTACCGTGAGATCGGTGCTGCGCGAATTGAACCAGGAGGTGATTCCAGAACCGGAGCAGATGGCTTCGATGTGGCCTTCGCGCCCGCATGAACACGGCTGGCCTGCCGCGAAGTGGTGGTGGATATGGCCGAAGTGGCCAGCCAGGTAGTGATCGCCAAACACGATCTGGCCATCAACAATATGTGCACCACCAATGCCTGTGCCAACAGCACAGGCCATAACAGAGCGGAAACCACGGCCAGCACCGAGCACCGCTTCGCCGAGCCCGTGGGCGTGAACATCGTTGATTGCCCACACTGGCTTGCCTGTTGTTTCCCGCAAGAGATCGCCTAGAGGCGTGCCGCCCCAACCTGGCATGGTGCCTGTAGCAGACACAATCGCACCAGTTGTTGGATCGACAACGCCAGCGGAAGCAACAGCCACGCCGTCGATCTCCACCCGATCCAACTCAGCCACAAGATCGCAGATGCGCTGGGCCACCCGGGGGCCGCCGTCGAACGCTTGTGTTGGAATCGAACCACGTTCCGAAACGGAAAGTTCACCGGGTTCTCCAGTGATGATGGCCCACCCTACTTTAGTGCCACCAATATCTAGTGAAAGAAGAACCACCCTTGCTCCTTTGACGAATTCCCACCAAGTGTCAGTGAAAAAATCTTGTGAATAACGCGCAACACAACCTCGTGTTCGTTACAATTAAGCCTATGTTGTCAGACAAGTCAATGCAAGCCATCCTGGGTAAATACGGATCGGCACAAACCGCCGATAGTCCGCAAATTGGCACCGTCATGCGCTCAACCGCAACAATGGATGCCATCAAAGGCTATATTCTTAACCATAATCTCAAACCGGGTGATCCCCTCCCCACCGAAGCGGAGTTGTGTGCAGATCTCGGTGTGTCACGTTCGTCAGTCCGCGAAGCCTTCCGTCAACTCACGGCACTCGATATCGTGACCGTCCACCAAGGCCGTGGCTCGTTCGTCGGCTCCATGTCACTCGAACCACTCGTACAAACCCTCATTTTACGAAACGCACTGGATCAATCGTCTGGAAAAGCAAGCCTGCGTCAAGTGGTCTCAACCCGGCAAGTACTCGATCTTGGGATCGCCGAAGATGTTGTTCGTCAATTCTCCGGAACCCACAATCCCAAACTCCACGCGCTCGTTGCCACCATGGTGGAACGCGCGAAAGCCGGGAAAACCTACCTCGATGAAGATATCGCTTTCCACGAAGCCCTTACTGAATTCGCTGGTGACTCCCTTATTTCACAGCTCATTAGCGCGATGTGGCTCGTACACCAAGCGTTCATCCCAAGTCTGGAAACCCCAGCCGCCGATGAACTCATTGCTACCGCCAAAGCACACCAAGCCATGCTCGAAGCCGCGGAAGCCGGAGATATCGATGCCTACAAGGCAGCAGTCTGTTCCCACTACGGGCCGCTAGCGAAAATCATCGATCTGTAACGTGCCCTTTGAGCGAAATTTGCTCTGCACACCACCATGTGTCGGAGGATACACGTAAACTAGTGCTATGACTCTTGTAAACAAACTTGCACGCCCGCTACTCGCCGCACCGTTCATCGCCACTGGCCTGGATGCTCTCACCAAGCCAGAAGGCCACCGCGAACCTGCCCGCAAACTTTGGGCACTCGCACAAAAATTCGGCATCGATGAAAAGCTCGGGATCTCCGAACCAACTGATGCCACACTCGATCTGGTCACCCGCGCATCCGGCGCAGTTGTGACTCTTGCTGGCGCACAGCTCGCCCGGTCGCGCGCGCCGCGATCCGCCGCGCTCATCTTGGGTCTCACACAGATCCCGCTTGCTCTGGCCAACAACCCTGTCTGGGAAAAGAAGCCATACGCCGCCCGTAAAAAGGACGTATCTGGGCTTCTAGCCGCCGCTGGCCTGATTGGCGGTGCGCTTATCGCGTCCACCGATCGTTCTGGTAAGCCGTCACTTGGCTGGCGTGCAGCCCGGCTCGGTGAAAAGGCCGTTGGTGGAGCACAACAGCGGATCGAACAGATCACACCTGGCCGCTAATGGAACCCGGGGATTCATGGTGGAATGCCCCCTACCTTCCGCGAACTGAAAAAATCCATGGCAACGTGCGGATTCCGGGATCCAAATCCCTCACCGCACGCTGGCTCGTCTTAGCCGCTATCGGACTGAATCCAGTGCGCCTTGCCGGGGCACTGGATTCGGAGGATACGCGGGCCATGGGCAACGCGCTGGTTGCCCTTGGCGCGGGCATTGAATGGCATAAAAATTGGTGTCACGTTACTCCAATACCGCGCGATACGAATGGTGTGATCACGGTTCGCGGGGGCGCATATATCAATGCCGGCCAGGCCGGAACTGTTATGCGTTTTATTCTGCCGTTGGCCGCGATGGCTCACGGCGATGTTACTGTGACCTGCGCTGATAATGCTCGCCACCGCCCCATCGCCGGCTTACTATCAGCCCTGACGCAACTCGGTGTGAACTATACGTGTGCCAGGGACGTTGCGGAAGGCACCGGGGGCGGCTTCCCCCTCACTATCCACGGACGCGGGCCGCTACGCGGTGGTGAGGTGAGTGTGGACGCGGCGGCGTCGTCGCAATTCGTCTCTGCTCTTTTACTTGCAGGCCCACTCATGGAACGCGGGATTACTGTGCGCAACTGCGCCGATACTCTCCCATCCACCCCGCATATTTCCATGACCATCGATACGCTACGCAAGGCCGGAATCAACGCAGCTGGCACAGGCGAAACGTGGCACGTCCCGCACGGCTCCCCCAATCGGAAACACATCACAATCGAACCCGATCTATCCAACGCGGGCCCGTTCCTCGCGGCAGCGCTCGTCACGGGCGGGCGCGTGCGAATCGAAAACTGGCCCAAGAAAAGTCAACAACCAGGAATGGCCTACCTGGATATCTTCCGAAACGCCGGCGCAACCTTCACCTGGGAAACGAACGGGCCACTCACCCACCTGATCTGCCAAGGCCACCGAACCATCTGGGCCACGCACAAAGACATGGGCGACCTGGGAGAACTCGTCCCCACGGTAGCCGCCGTACTTGCGTTTTCAGACGGCGTGAGCGGACTGAGCAATATCGGGCACCTACGCGGCCACGAAACCGATCGAATCGCGGCACTCACCGAAACACTCAGCGCAATCGGAACCCAGCCCGAATACGATCCGCACTCAGAAACTCTCTGGCTCAGAAGATTCGACGCACGCTACACGACAACCGATATCGATTCACACGCGGACCACCGCATCGCAACCTTCGGCGCAATCCTTGGACTACGAATAAAAGGCCTGCGGGTTGCTAATATGGAAGCAACCGCAAAAACGTTCCCAACCTTCATAGAATTATGGGAACGCCTTGTAGCAGACTCTCGATCCTATTGGGCACGGAAACGAAAAGAGAACACGTGAGTAGACGCGACATCGGCACCGACGATCACCGGGTAAAAGTTCGGCCCGGAAAGCGATCACGCCCACGCACCAAAATCCGGCCGGACTATTCCGACGCTCGGCGCGGGCGCGTGTTTCGCGTAGATCGCGGCCGCTACCACGTGCGGATGGTGGACGATTCGTGCGAAGTCATCGCTGTGAAAGCCCGCGAACTTGGGCGGCGCGGGATCGTTGTTGGAGATCTGTGCGCGATGGTTGGCGATCTTTCCGGGCGCAAGGATACGTTGGCGCGGATCGCTCACGTTGACGAACGCGAAACCGTGTTGCGGCGCGTTGGCGAAGAAGGCGAAGCGGCCGGGAACGAACGCGTGATCGTGGCGAACGCGGATCAGTTGGTGATCGTGACCGCTCTGGCTCAGCCCGAACCGCGCACCGGCATGATCGATCGATGCGTTGTGGCAGCCTACGACGCGGGCATGGACGTGGTGCTGGTGCTGACCAAGGCCGATTTGGCGTCCCCAGATGCGTTGCGGGCCATGTACGAATTGATGGGGTTGGACGTGATCGTCACCCAAGTGTTGGGGGACGATGCGGATTCCGACGCCGGTTTGGCCCAGTTACGTGAAAAGCTGAGCGGGCGCGTGTCTGTGCTTGTTGGGCATTCTGGCGTTGGAAAATCTACCCTGATTAACGCGCTCATTCCTGAGGCTTCGCGCGAAACCGGGCACGTGAACGAAGTGACTGGGCGCGGGCGGCACACCTCGACGTCGGCTATGGCGTTCGATTACGCAGGCGGGGGCACCGTGATCGATACCCCCGGCGTGCGAACGTTCGGGTTAGCGCACGTAACGCCCGATGGGCTACTGCGCGGATTCCCTGACTTGGAAGATATTTCCGACGAATGCCCACGCGGCTGCAACCACGAAGACGGCGTGATCGATTGCGCTTTGGACGATCCAGAACTCGTTACCCCCGATTCAGTGCTGGCCGCGCGCGTAGATTCCTTCAGGCGCCTTCTGGCTTCGCGGGCGAAGCAGGAGTGGTAACCTCTTCCGATTCCTTCCGTTCTATACAAAACTTTAATACCACCACGACAATTGTAATGACTGCGGGGAGTATTAGCCGAAGATAAAAAATCCAGTCGTTAGGGGTAGGATCGGTCAAAACAAACTTATGCTCTATGACACCCTTCAGCTCGAAACACTTGCTTGTATAATATTCTGAGCATCCCTCAGCTAAACCTATCGCAGAACCTTGAACTTTCTTATACGTATCCTGAAACTCTTTCACGAGTGTCCAGTATCTCGAATGAAGACACAACGTAATACCTATTTCAAAACCAAGTAGGATCCTATGACTCTTCATCCTACAGAGATTATTTTCCTTTTCTTCCGATTTACACGAATTGCGTCTTCTATAAGAATCCCAGACTATAAAAAATCAGTAGCAATTCTTGCTGCCACAAAAGATAAAGCAATTGAAAACACTGCAGGGAGAGTCAAGAAAATCAAAATTTCTTCTTCGAAGGATCCTTTCAGATTAAACGCAATATAAGCAATACCAAGAAAAATGAACGCAGCAATAATATATGCGAAGACTCTAGAATTTCTGGAGTAAGTATTCGTTTACTCTTACTCTCACTCTTCCCTGATTTCCATAAGCCCATAAATACTCCTTAATACAGTTTCGAAAAATTCCCGATATAAATATATTGACCGATGAAGACTGAATCAGTTACTCACTAAGCCTGACACTATAGCAGATGAAAATATTGCAAAAATGAGCGTAGACATCGCTCGGGAAATCACGATTGAGCATGAAAAGTTGCACGTATCAACGCGCCGATTTTAGCCAAAACATGCGATAGGTATAGGGCTGGCGTTTACAGTACTTGTATCAACTGCAGCTTTTAGCACTCATCTGTTCATGGTTGAAACCGGAGATTAGGCAATCCTACATATTCAGAGACGGACACTTCGCAGTGGTTGGATATTTGCGCAAAAGATCTACCACACTATATGGAACAGTTACCACAGCCACAGGTAGCTCCTCTTGGAATGACAACATCCTCGAGGCATAGTTGGCACGCAGACATCTTGCAAATCAGCATTGAACTTGTTCTAAGGGACGGGCTGCCCTTAGAACAAGTGGCACAGATATGTGAAATCCGTCCAGATACTGCAAGAAAACGCTTGCAACGTGCAAGAGATAGGCTTCGGACAATCCTTCAAAAATCCTCACGTGAGCATACATTGTGCTGATAGATAAGGGTTTCTTATTGTGGGAGTTGCAGTACTACGGTAGCTCCCACAAACTTTTCATAGCAGCTGCCAGCGGGCGGAGATCATTATCGTTCACTCTCATGCTATTGGCAGCTGGGCTGATCTTTAAACGGCGCGCCACCTGCTGATTAGAATCACCACGTAGCACCCCTCTTAAGGTTGTACTCGTAGATGGATTTAACCGGGTCATATGCACGTCAATCATGTGACTCAGTGGCAATATCCATTGCCCAAAAGAGCTTCTTTCCTTTTCTTCCGTATAAAAATACGTCCGTATGTTAGACCATCCAGCTTTCTCTTCTACACTAACAAGTTGATTTAAGGCCTCACGAGCATTCCACCACCCTGAACCATCTTGGATATCAAGTTTCGGATCAATCGTAACGATCTCCCCATATCCAATTCCCCAACGGATGTCAGCTCCCCGAATCATTAGTTCGATTCGGCACTGATGCATAGCTCGAAAAGCATCTCCAATAGTTGCAAAAACACCCTGGATTTCATCTCCCACTGTCGGATGAAGGCTTTGAACACTCCCTGCATCTACACGAGCCAAGCTATCTGTAAGAGCATGATGGCTACTTACACGATTAACTCCACGAGAATCCACCATATCCCCAATAACGGCAATATATTTTTCTACCACATCAACCACCTTCCAAAATTAAGCATATACCTTAATTTCTATAAAATTAAGTACATACCTTAATTGAAGAGAAAAGCTTATAAGAGTAGAATCTTGCAAAACCGAGGGGAGACAGCGATGCAACAACCTTTTGCTTTCACCATACAAGCCTTTATTTTCACAGCCTTCCTCACTATTACGATTTTCGGAAATCCTCTTATCCGATACTTCCTCAATCGCATCCACATACTCCCCCAAGAAACTCCTCCCACAAGCGATCAAAACTCAAAAACCGAAGTATTCAAAGGAGGCCGCTGGATCGGCATTCTTGAACGCGTGGCCATCTACGCCTGCATAATTTTCTCTTTCCCTTCAGGAATCGCAATGGTTTTAGCTATCAAAGGCCTTGGGCGTTACCCTGAATTACACAATGAAAAACACCACCACGTGGGCGAGCTCTTCATTATCGGCACCTTTACCTCCGCATTATGGGCATTAACGTGGGCAGGTATCGCCCACACCCTCATTGCTTTTATAGATTGACGCCCACCAACAAATTCAACACATCGTACGATTTTGTCAACAATGTGCCATGGCTAAAAAGACACACATAAAGTGAAAACTTTCATAATTTTTCACGACGTACGCCACACATAGCGTCGCAAAAACCTCCAGTTCGCCTCAGAATCGTATGGGGAAAAATTAAAAAATACGACGTTTCGCATGAAACCTCTACGAGCATTAAACTCGCAATATTACCGCGCCTTACTACACCGAACCGAAAATTATACCACGAAATTTTTCAGAACGCCTCATCCAGAGAGCACCCAGATTACCTCCCTCACATCTCCTATCGCTATGCTCTTAGCACACGCACTGCACTACCCCTCATATATTAATCGATCTGCAATGGAGAAAATCGATGTTAAAACCCCTCGCGTCATTAGCCTTATCAATTTCGCTTATAGCACCTGTTATGGCAGGTCCGGTTGCTGAAACGTCGTCGTTAAATTTCAATACAAGCGCGAACGTCTCAGTAGTGTCCGCGCACGTCACCCCAACTGAACCCGCTGCTCCAATCGGAAAAACAGAAGCCAAAGAAAAAGCCGCTGACGTTGATACTGTAATCGCTGAAATTAAAGAAATTGGCGCCACCTCGCGCCCCGATATCAAATGGGGCAAAGAATTCGAAGGCCTCTTCAAAACACTCTATGAATTAAAAGACGAACTAATCGCAATATCGACTGGTAACGTGCCGGCTTTCGATACCACAACGATCCTCTCGCGCGCCAAGCTCGCAGCAAAGATCGGTCAAGCGATCAACACCGGTGCAACCACCCTCCGAGACAAAGTCCAGGCAGCCCACGTCAAAATCGGTTTCGCAGTAACCCGCTCGATCATTCGCCTAACAAACCTGTCCTCCACTGAAGCACAACTCAACGAATCAACAGAAGAACTTGGCAACATCCTCACGGAAGTCGCAGACTACCCGGATCTCACCCCAGAAGACAACGCAACCATCTACGTACGAAACGAACTCACCCAGAAGATCTGGAAAACCCGCTGGAACCGCGACACCAATATTCTGCGCAAGAAATCGTTCGCTACCTACAACAAGCTGAACCGCAATATCACCAAGGCGGTAGGCATCGAACTCGGCCCACGCTCCACGGTCAAGCAAGTCCGCGAGGCAGTAACCGCGCTCGATAATGCATACAAGGAAGCACTCGCTGGCAAGTAAAGCCCGCTAGACTTCAAGTAAAATCCCCATCGCCCACACAGCGTCCTTGCATATCACCCAATCATCACAAGAACTTTGGCATGAATTTCAAGAACGATCTGGGATAGGGCATCGTAATTTTCCACATCGCTGACGTTACCGAGTTCCTGTTGGAATGCAGTAAGGCGTTCCAATGACACTTCCGCGTGGTCAATAGAGCGCGCCACGGTGGCGTCCACAGAAAGGTTAAGTTCTGGCAGGTTGAGATCTGCCGCCGACATCTGCCACAGTTGCAGCAGCTGGCGCGGGATCGCTACTGCGTGCAGGACTTGATCGAGGTAATGCGCAATATCGCCGGCAAGTTCGCGGTATGTTTGGGCGTGCTCTTGCAACGCTTCCACATCCGCAGTGAGCACGGTGCTGAGCATTTCCAGTGATTCTAGGCGTTCGCGGATTTCACGTTGTTCTTCCGTTTCGTTATCGGCTTCCGCGAACACATCGCGGGTGACGAAGCCGGGTGCCAATCCTGGAACTCCGATTTTCGCATCGTAGCCAGTATCGATAAGTTCTGCGATGAACACGCCACACATATTCGTGTGGAGGCGTGAAAGTGCGATACGGAAGCGCGTGTGGGCGATGTGGGATTCAAGCGCATCGATTTTGGCGATGAGGTTGGTGAGGTATGTGCCCACCACGCCTTGCATACGGTTCCACACGAAGAGCGGTTCGAGTGCCGTGTGGAGCGCCGGGTTTCCTTCGCCGAGCGCGGTGAATTCGTGCGCGGCTGCGGCTACCGTGTCCATATCGGTGCGCACATGTGCCACCACGGCCGCTAGGCGTTCGCCCAGTTTTACCAGGTCATCTTGGTGTTTCATCCACGCATCGAGCGTTTCGTGTTCTTTGCGTACCGCCGCGAGCATTTCGTGGAGTTGCGATTCGCCGGCGCGGTGCGGGAAGGTGTTTTCTTCCGTTTCACGTTTCGCTGTTTCCGCAGGTAACGCTTCGGTTTGGAAGTCTTCGTACGATCCGATTCCAGCTTCCGCGAGCGCCTGGTTCACGTACGGGAGGGCGGCTTCGGCGGCTTGGCGGCGGTTCATTCCGCCGGCGATGAGGTTTTGTTCGTGGGAGAGGATTTTTGCGTATACAGCGCGGATTTGTGCGAAGGTTTCTTCACGCATCGGCTTGGCGCGGACCGAGAGGTAGCCGCCGTTTGGCAGTGGCGTGATGGTTGCGAAAACGTCATATTCCGAACCGTCTCCAGCCAAGTTGAGCATGTAGGCTGCGAACGGTTTCCCGGCTTCGAGCGTGTCCCATATGAGTTTGAAGATGGAGGCTGGCATATCCGGGTGGCGCACGATATTGTGTGGGGCACCGCGGAGCTGTTCGGCGTCGTACCGCGAAAGTCGCGTAAAAACTTCGTTTGAAAGTTTTATCACGCCTTTGGGATCAGTTGTGGAGAAAAACAGTTCCTGTGGGGTGATTTCTTGGATTTCTCCGGTTGGTTCAGGCTTCACTTTTTCTCCTTTAGGATTGACGACGACGAACGGGGTGCGTTCTGTTTACGCCTTTCGTTTTATTCCAAAATCATATCGCAGGTGTACACCAAAGTATGTCGGAGGCTTCCGTTAGGCTACAGATATGAAGTTTTTACATACCTCCGATTGGCATTTTGGCCGCACGTTGCACGGCAGTGATCTTACTGCTGCTTTTGAGATGTGGGCTGATCATGTGGTGGATCTTGCGGTGTCACATGATCTGGATGCTGTTCTTGTGTCTGGGGATGTCTTTGATCGTGGCATTCCTCCGGTGGCAATGGTGAAGCTGTTGTCTACAACCTTGGAACGCCTTGCCGGGCACACGGCGGTTGTTCTTATTTCTGGTAATCATGATGCTCCAACGCGGCTTGGTTTTACTTCTGGATTGTTGCGTTCAGGTATTTCGATTGTGTCTGATCCTCGTGAATGTGGCATGCCTATTGAGATCATGCGTGATGGCGAACTGGTTGGGCGCGTATATGCGTTGCCGTATCTGGATCCGGATGTGGATCGGGTGCGGTTGGCGGAGGATCCTGATAAGCCGCTGGAACGTAGCCATGAAGCGGTGGTTGGGGCTGCTCTTGATCTAGTTCGGCGTGATATTACGGATCGGGGAACGCGGGTTCCGCACGTGATTATGGCTCATGAGTTTGTGGTGGGCGGAGAACCTTCAGATTCTGAACGCGATATCCACGTGGGTGGCGTGGATTCGGTACCTAGTGGGCTGTTTGATCTGCAGGGCGATTCTGGTTCGCTTATTGATTATGTGGCGTTGGGGCATTTACATCGGCCACAGAAAGTGTGTGATCGCCCGTTGATGCGATACGCGGGTTCTCCGATCGCGTTTTCTTTTTCAGAAGAACACCATCACAAGTCCTCGGTGTTGGTCACGATCGATGAACCTGGCGCTATTCCAGCGGTGGAGATTATTCCGGCACCGGTTTTCCGGCCACTTGTTACACTGGAAGGAACAATGGACGAACTCTTATCGTCTACATACGCCGCATATCACAATCATTTCGTTCGCATTATCGTCACGGATGTTGATCGGCCTGAACGAATGCTGGCGCGGTTGCGCGTGCAGTTCCCGCACACGTTGGAAGCTCGGCATAATGCTCCTTTTACACAGGTAGAAGCACATGAAACATCCATATCAAAAGTTAATCCAGTAGATATTCTTGCGGAATTTTTTGCCAGCAGCGGAGGGCGTGAACTAACGCCAGAAGAACACGATCTTATTACTAAAGAATGGGATTCATTCATGATGGAAAGGAAAGAAGATGCTCTTTAGGCGGTTAGAGATTGATAGTGTTGGCCCTTTCGCCGGGCACCATGTGATCGATCTTGATTCACTTACTGCAGGCGGCCTTTTCCTTCTTGAAGGCCCAACTGGTTCAGGAAAATCGTCGCTTATTGATGCGATCGTTTTCGCGCTCTACGGCGAAACTGCGGGGGCAGAATCTGATTACAGCCGTATTCGTTCAACATATGCAGATCCGGCCACTCCATCGCGTGTTGAACTCGTGTTCACGGTTGGTGCAGGAACATTTAAAGTCACTCGCACTCCGCGTTGGAACAAACCAAAACGTGGCGGCGGTACTACACCTGTATCTGAAAAGGCAACATTGATACGTCTCTCTGAAGCTGCTGTGGAACAAGAATTGTGGGATTCTGGCGAAGTCCTCGCAACCAAATCATCTGACGTTGGTATTGAACTCGGTTCCATCCTGCCACTTTCGCGGGCACAATTCGTTCAAACAGTGGTACTCCCCCAAGGCCAGTTCGCAGATTTTCTCCGTTTGAAATCAGAAGATCGTTCCCAATTGTTGGAAACGTTGTTTAACACCCGGCTCTATCGCGATTTCGCTACTCGGCTCCACCGGAAAATGAGCGATGCTTCCCAAGGTGTTGCGGAAAAACGAACCGCTATTACCCACGCAGTCTCCGGATGGCTCGGAAATTCCGCAGTATCTGAATTGAAAGATGAGTTCCTTGAACTCGATAGCCAGCTCACCGAACCGGACGATTCGCGCCTCGTAGATCGTGTGGAATCCTGCTTATCTGAACTCCATGAACGGCATGGTGTTCTTTCCCAACAGCTGGCTGAATCTGCTTCTGTTCTCCAGAAAGCTCAAGCTTGGAGCGAAGAACAACACGCTCTGGCAGATAACCTCAAGCGGCGTTCACAACTCTTGCTTCAAAAAACGGAATGTGAAGCCCAGGCGGAAGATATTGATGTTGTGCGCCAACGCGTTGCCCGCCATCACCAGGCAGTGATTCCGGCGGAACGGTACTCTGTTCTCCTCAATCTTGAAAAGCGGCTAAAGAAACGTGAAGAAGTTACCCGCAGTGCGTTCCGTGCCCTGCCAGAATCAAACTTCCCCACTCTTGGTGGATTAGATCCGGCCACCTGCGATATTACGCAAACGCTTACGGAACTCCATCAAGCAGAAGAACAACTTCGCGAATCGTTAACGTATTTACGTATGATGCGTGAACGCGAAGAAACTACTGTTATCCAGGAACACGAACTCCACAAGCGTCAGGAAGAACTGGCAGAATCGCTGAAGAAGCTTGAAACTATTCAGGAACGCCAAGATCGCATCCCTGAAGAGTTGGTAAAGCAGGAAGCACAACAAGCAACAGCAGAAAAGCACGCGCAACAACTCCCTGCGATTGATTCTGAGATCAGCACTCTCACCGAAAAACTCGCTCGTACAACAGAACATGATGCTCTACGTGAGCACATCCACCATGCAGAAATATCCCATGCTGAATTAGTTGAAGCGAATACTAATGCTCACGCTCATTTTGTTCTTATCAACTCGCGATGGATCGCCTCCCAAGCTGCCATTCTTTCTGCAGAACTAGAAGAGAACCAGCCGTGCCCCGTCTGCGGTTCTGCCGCACATCCTGCCCCTGCGCAACCAACCGATGAACACGCAAGCAAAAGCGATGTTGAGCAGGCCCAAGAAGAATTAAATCGCGTACGTGTGCAGCTCGAACAGTCCAGTTCAAACATCTCGGCTTTGCGTGCCCGCAGTGCAGCTCTTCTTGATCAGCTCGGAGAACTCACGCATGAATCAATCACCAGTTCTCTGAACGCACTCCAAGACCAGAAAGATGAAGCACAGGTGGCACAATCGTCGTTAGAAAAACTGCGTTCTACGATTTCTGCACTTCGTCATGAAAAAGAAGAAGCAGGATCGCGTTACGCGCGCCTAGAAGCCGAATGCCAGGGGCTTCGCGAACGTATCACAGAAGAAGAACACGCGATTGCAACTGCACGGGAAGAGGTTGCGAAGGCTCAAGGCGATGCGTCCTCGATTTCGGCACTCATCAGCGCTACGGAAGAAAACAGCGCCACGATTGCACGGTGTAGTGACGCATTGAAGGCATATGAGGCAGCTCAAGCGGACGTTATACAAGCTCAGGCTACTCTATCTGTTGCGTTGAAGGATGCCTCCCTGAACTTAGAAGAGGTCCAGGCCGCAACACTGAAACCGTCCGAAGCTGAATCATTAACGGCATCGATTCAGAACTTTGAATCTGCGTGGGCACGAATTCACGGCCAGTTAGAATCACCTGAGCTATCCGCACTCACTGGGGAAGAAACTGCCCACGTAGATGAAGCTGATACAGCAGCGAAGGTTGCACAAGAAACCCATTCGGATCTTGCCAGCCAAGAAGCAATCATGAAGGAAGGCATCAAGGTTGCTACCGCATCAGGAAAAATGATATCTACTGCAGTCACCGATTGGGCGCATGAACTTCAGAAAATCGGTCCACTTGTACGGCTCGATCAACTTGCCCAGGCAGGAAAAGCATCTCGCACGAATGTCAGCCTTCAAGTCTGGGTACTCATGCGGCGCTTTGATATGGTGATTGACCGCGCGAACGCCTACCTCTCCCGGTTCTCTCACGGGCGCTATGAACTTATCCGTTCTGAAGCGAGGGAAAATGAACGCCGAACAGGGCTTGGGCTGTCAATCATTGACTACGATGCTCGCGGAGAAGGCGAATCAGAGATCCGTTCCACTCGTAGTCTTTCAGGTGGCGAAACGTTCTACACCGCACTATCACTCGCCCTTGGCCTTACTGAAGTTGTGCAAGAAGAAAACGGCGGCATCCGCATTGATACTCTGATGATCGATGAAGGGTTCGGTACGCTCTCTAGCGAAATTTTGGATGATGTGATGAGCACTCTCAGTGAACTTGCTAAAGAAGGCCGCAAGGTAGGCATCATTTCACACGTTGATGAACTCAAATCGCGCGTACCTAACCAGGTACGAATCACCCCTAGCAAAGGGAAGGGATCAACGCTTTCAGTGATCAGTTAAACGGAGCCGTTCAGTGATGTCGAACCACAACAATTCAATATCGCCCGTTGCCATGAATGCATCCTCATCACCAGCAATCGCACGTTCCACAAGATCTTCTGATCCGGGAAGATCTATGTGGAACGATTCCACATTCTTCCACCGCACCTGCGAAAAGAGATCCATTTCGGTAGGAAGCTGAGCATCCACCGCCACAGCTACGGCCGTATCAGGCACTTCAGCTACCGCAACAACACGGCGGCGTTCCGTATCTGGATTCTGCCCAATCAAACGCAACGAATCATCGGCAGCAGCCAGCGTTGCCATGTATTCATACCCTTCGGCATCCTCATCAGGCACGGCGGCACACAGTGCAGGAGTAACCGCATGAACACGGCGAACATCGATCTGCTCAGCAGCAAGATCGCTCAGAATCAATGGGATATAGATGCGCATACACGCATTCTATCCTTAATCCACTCACATATTCGCCCAACATCCTTCGTGTACCCGCACTTTGGGCGAGCATACGGAACTGCTTGAGCATCAATCAACGCCTTATCCAGAATCGATCGCTCCTCCCGCACGCCAAAAACAGGAACATCTCCGATCCCCACTGTATCCAGCACGTCACGCGCCTGTGCCAACAGGCCAACACCCAAAGCAGACGAACGAACGCCAGTTAACACGATCGCATCACGGCCCGGTTCACGATCACGCAATTCGTCAAAATGCTCGATCAACCGCCTCAACCCACTTGGCGTCGCTGACGCAACATGAATTAACGCATCCGCCGAATCCATCGCAGATCGAGAAAGCGCCCAACGATCTACCCGTTCCGCCCGCTCATCCATTCCACCTGTCACATCAGCAAGAACAAGATCAGATCCCGAACTCAACAGTGGCCATAGCCGATCAGCAACCGGCCGCGATACCTCCCGCCATCGCTGCCCCGTGTTCATCCCCGTCACAAGCCGAACATTGCCAAAGGAACTCACTGGCCGGGTAACACACAATTCCAACTCAATCTTGCGCCCCTGATCGATCATGCGCGCCAAACCAATCAGATCCGAACTCTCATCCACATCAAAAACCTGCGCGAGCGATGGCGCCATCGAATCAGCATCAACCACAATAACGTCATGCTCTTTCGATAAAATCGCCGCAGAATCACGCACCAAGCACGATCTGCCATGCGAACCAAACGGACCCCAAAACGCAACAAACGCGCCCTTCGAAACGTCACGATCGGCGTCGTCATCCAAAAACGAAGGAACGTATTCGTGCGAACCCACGCTGGCGCGAATCCGGTTCGCAATGTCGGCCGCGTGCGGAGAGAAAACTTCAACAGAACCGAGGGAACGAACGTCGATGGAACGTGTGCTTCCCGTCCCAACCACAATCGCAACAGCCAAATACTGCCGCAAATCAGAAAGAAGCGTGACGTCCAAAAAATCGACGTCTTCAGCAATAATCGCAACAGACGCAATGCGGGCGCGAGCCGCGGCCAAAACTTCAGCCATATCAGCACAACGGCGAACTACCAAACTGGCATCCCCGGTGTGCGTCAATTCGGAAATCACGTCCGTATCCAAACGTGATGGCAAACACGTAATCGCACTCACGATCCGCTCCCGACCACAACGAAACCATCCCCACGCCCCAGCGCCTCCACAATATTTGCCACGCCGCCCGAATTCACACGGATATTCACGAACTTCTTTCCGTCCGCGATCACCTTGCGCTCCTCCACGCCCACGAAAATCGCATCGCGTGCAATGATCTCCGAATGCGCGTCTTTATCCCGCGGGACGCGCCAGACATTGATTGTGGTTCCGGGTTTGAGGGCCGACGACTGTGGCACCGCCACCGGAACCGCAATATCGATACCTACGTTCTTCTTTCCAACTGCATTTTCTGGCAGAAATTCGCCGGCAGAAAGAGAACGTTGAGTGATCGAACCTGGCGCGAAATCCAGGCCATGCACGTACGAATGTGCGATATCGCGCGGCATCTGGACCAGCGTGAAGTTGTTCTTATCTAGGGTATCGCCTGCTGCTACGTCAGTTGTCGCTTGCGGAACCAGAACGGAATCCGGTTCACTCATCAACAATGCGCCTGCCGTGCCACCGCCGATAACAAGAACCATGCCTAGAAGGAGGCGTGGATCTCGCGCTTTCCGTATTAACTTCGCAAATGAAACCATATCCCTATAGTGTCAAATTTCAGTTATTAGCGGCGAAAGTTATCCACAGGTTCGGAGTGTTTGGGGATAACAGTCGACGCGATAAATGCAGAAGTGGGAGACTATAGGTATGCAAAAATTTCTTACTATCGCAGACGTCGCAGAAAGTCTTTGTGTTTCAGCCGGCCAGGTACGCACCCTTATCAAGAACGGAGAGATTCCCGCCATTCAAGTAGGCGGCCGTGGGCAATGGCGGATTTCCGAAACTGCCCTTGACGATTACATCCAATCAGGGTACGAAAAAACGCGCCAGAAAATTAGCGCCGGAGAATTCGACGATTAATTAGCGTGACTTTCTCTTTAAGCCCCATCACTGACAGTCTGTACTTGCCATAGTGGCATGTAAAGATCAGTGGTGGGATTTCTTTTATTTATCCTGCAGCTATACCCATGTGCCCATTCACGCTGTTCAGAGGCTTCAAGCACAATATAATCCACTCCCACAGAGCACAACCGGCCACTCATTGGGTGAGATAGCCTGTTGATGATCACGTATTCGCCTATCAGCCTGCGCAACACTGAATTGAGCGTACGCGAATAACGCGATTTTTCTCCGATCGCCAAAGATAGGCCGGACACTCCCTTAACAGCCGACAACACAACGATGTCACTTCCCTGCATCCCCTTGAGAACGAACCAATCCTTACCTGATTCTTCGAGAGTTCCAGATAGTTGAGCTTTCTCTAGACTGACTGCTACGAATCGCCCCAGCGAACCGCGTAATCGTTCATGCAGATATACGCCAGCATGTTCGGCATCTGTTAAATCTTCGACTTCTTCGAGCATCGCCGCGCGTTCTTCGTTTTCTATCCGCGCACCGATGCTTTCAATTATGGTTCGCCAACTCATACCTATAAATATATGGCAATTATTTTTCCTCCCTAATAAGTTATCCACAATCCCCGTGCCGGGCTTACCCTCTTTCATATCATTAAAAATCACGTAACAATATCAAACGTCATTAAACATTACAAAAAGAGGTGATTGAGATGCTAAAAGGGGTGTTTCTCTTACTCTGTTCCATAGGAAGTGGAACAGAGATAGCATATTTGAGCCATTCCGAACGCCCCTTTACGCCCGATCAACTCTTAGGAATTAGCGGTTTATCACTATTGGCAGGATTATTCCTGTGGAATAGCTTATCGTATATTTTGCCGTTTTAAAGCGTCACCATCAACTTTTGCGTGTGATTGCGGCAGTTGGTTCACCTAAGGCTCGGCGGATTGCCATAGGAACTTTGCTATTACTTCCCACACCAGCGTATGCAGCGCCGCTTTCCGATAGCACACCCGTAGTCGTTACAAGCGAATTTGGTAGGCAAATCCAGCGAACTCCTGATTCTTTACGTGCACATATCACAAAGCCTCGCGTGCTTGACGAACAAACCTCTATTTTCACGATCCAACCAGGCGATTCATTGTGGAGTATCGCAGAAAAAATCGCACCTTACAGTTCGCCTACCGAAACCGCTTCTTTAGTTAAACGCATCGTGGCAGCAAACCCGCAGATTTCCGATCCTCAGCTTCTTTACCCAGGACAGCAGATCATTCTTCCACCCGTTGAAAGGACCCTATGATGACCAGCGTTTTATCCGAGGTTACTTCCGAACCTCGCGCTCTCCGTTTTGTCCCCGTTTCACAGGAAAATCGACCAGATTTTCAACGTGTCCCAACCGTTTCGGTGATGGAGCGCCGCGCCACCCCGCCAGTTACCTCGCCAGAACGTCCTTTTGATCGGATCGCGATACGTTTGAGTTGTACGGAAAGAGTTGATGACGAAGATGATCGGTTCTCCCTTGACCACCCTTTGCCTGACTCGGTTATTCCTGCACCGAAATTTGCCGCACGAGTCATTGGGCAGGCAATTGAGGTACTGCTGGGGCACCGGCCAGTTCGGCAACTTCAATCGTGGCTAGCTCCTGGTGTTTATCGTCATTTATGTTCACGGGCTGGGCTCAATGCTCGGATAGCAGGCGCTGCTCCACACACCACTCCTCCATTAATTCGACGTCTCCATGTGACTCACCCGCGGCGTAGAGTTGCTGAGGTTGGGATCGTTATCCATGACGGTTTTCGGATTCGTGCTGCCGCATTGCGGTTGGAAATCTTCCGCGAACGCTGGCAGGTGACGGCCTTGGAGATTGCATAACCCCGTTTCATAGGCAAATAAAAGCGGCTGACAGGCCGGAAGTATCGTATATGGCACTGTTGCCCTGCCTGGCGCTTTTATATGATTCCGTGAGGGGGAAGCCTGGGCAATAGGAGCATAGAAGCGTAAGATATCGAATATGTGATATCAATGATTGGAAGGGCGTGAGGAATTTATGGAGCAACTATTGATTCGTGATTTGCCAACAGGAACGAAGCAAGCACTGAAAAACCTTGCTGCTCATAAAGGAACCTCGATGGAAGCAGAAGCCCGTGCAATTCTCCGTTCTGCTTTGAACGCAAAGTCCCGAAGTATCTGTGAAGCACTGGCACAAAAAGAACCAGATCTTTCGGAAGATTTTATCTTTGATCCCGGACGCAACGGTGTAGGAATGCGAGAGATTGTGCTGTGAAGTATCTATTAGATACCAATGTTGTTTCTGCACTTCGCCGGCCAGATAAAAACCCGCAGGTTGCACAGTGGGCACACAACATTCCCCAAACTGATTGTTATATATCAAGCTTGACGGTTGCTGAAATAGGCAGAGGTATCCGTGCTATCGCGAAGCGCGATATACAACAGGCTCAGATTCTTTCACGGTGGTTTGAGCACGATTTATTGCCAACATTTGACGGGCGAATCTTGAGTTTTGATCTAGCGGCGTCTCTACGATTTAACACATTCGAGGTGCCAGAAAAAGCACCGATTGATGATGCCTATATTGCTGCTATAGCTGATGCTCATCATCTACTTTTAGTTTCCCGTAATGAAAAACATGTTAAACCGCTACACGTTCCAGTTCTCAATCCTTGGGAGTCTTAACTCATGCGGCTGACAGGCCGGGAGTATCGTATACGGCACTGTTGCCCTGCTTGGCGCCGATCTGGCTCCAGATTCTACGATACGACTCCGGATTCTACGATACGACGCACACTGTTTCAACAAAATGGGTGTTCGGGAAGATATCCACCGCGGCAAACGATTCTAAACGGCGGCCTGCGTGAAGTAAGGCGCTCACATCCCTAGCCATGGAGGCCGAATCGCAGGAAACTAGGGCGATTCGGCGCGCATCCGATTGCGCCAGCATCATAGCGGCATCAACGCCAAGTCCGGCACGTGGCGGATCAGCGATCACGATATCGGCACCGTCAGTGAGGGAACGGATGTTCTCTGCATCGATCGTTGCCGCTTGGGCGCTGGCCCATGGTACGCTACGGAGATTTTGTTGAGCGTATGAGGTGGCACGTTCATCGCCTTCAAAAGCCAACACGCGGCCGCCAGGACCTACGATATTTGCTCCCACCAGGGAAAACAATCCCGATCCTGAATACAGATCCACAAGAGTATCGCCTAGTTCCACACCAAGAGCATCAAACACGTGAGCAACAAGCGAACTGGGGGCGTATTCGTGGATCTGCCAAAAACTGTTTACATTGATCGTGTAGTCGTAAAGTTGCCCGCGATACGTCACGATTTCGTGGATATCAGATCCGATTCTGCGCCCTGGTTCACAGAACGCCACGCCGTCGATCACGGCAAGAGGCTCTCCCCCACTCGGCGCAACCAAACGCATCCGCTTCTTGAATGGAACGTGACCGTCCCATGCGGTACCAAACACGTCTAATTTTTCCATCGCCCGAACAGCCAACGGAATCCGCTCTAACGGAACCAGATCGTTGGTTCGCATCACGTGCATGCCAACGCCCGTATCCAGTTTCAGCACATCGATCCGAGTGCGGTAATGCCAGCCTTCACTCCCAGGAGCACCGTCAAGGGAACCGTCGCGGCCACCTTCTGCACTCTCAACCTCAAGCATCCCTGTAAACTGTGCCAGCATCGATTCGCCGCCGAACTGACGCAACTGCCCCTCGAGCATTCGCGAAATCATGTCATGCTGCCCGGCCAGAGTCATGTGCCCATAATCCGCCGCCCCGGTAGCCCCCACGGAACCAAGTGGCCAAGGGTGAGCAATGCGCGTAGGAGCAGCCTCCTGCACGTCCCGCACGATCGCGCGGCAACCATGCGCCTGCACCTTGGTGACTTCTGCGATTACTCGTTCGCCCAAGATTGCACCACGAACAAACACCGGCACGCCATCATGGTGAGCAACGCATTCGCCCCCATAAGCAACATCGGTGATCTCAAGGTCAACGTAAGAACCTACATTTAGCATGTGCGCCCCATTACTATCTCACGGCAGTCGTAACTGTGTGGGCCGGATCGGAAAGCCTTCCGATCCGGCCCACACGTTCACATACAGCCCGATCAAGGACCATATGCAAGACCAACTACTTGTTCTTCTTGGCAGCCCGGCGCTGTGCTCGATTCATTTGCTGGCCAGCCGAACCAGCCGTAGTCTGCTCATGTACTTCACGGCCTTGTTCGTTGGTGGCACGGGCTTCACCGGATCCATCCTTGGCAGATGATGTGTACGTCATCTTTGTAGAAGCCTGTGGCCGCTTGAGGCCCAAGATCTTCTCTGTTGCCGCCTTAGTGGTTTCGGACTTTGCCGCCGCAGCAGCAGCCGCACGTGACACGGCCTGGGCGCTCATCAACGATTCCTGACCAGCCATGACTTCAGCAGCCTCAGCAGCTTCCCGTGCGAGGCGTTCGGATGGCAGTTCAAAGCCCATCAAGAACGCAACGGTTTCACCGCGAATCTGATCGTTCATGGATTGGAACATCTGGTAGCCCTCTTGCTTGTATTCAACAAGTGGGTTGCGCTGAGCCATGGCGCGAAGGCCGATACCTTCCTTGAGGTAGTCCATTTCGTACAGGTGCTCACGCCAGTTGCGATCAAGAGTCTGCAGAAGAACCTGGCGTTCGATGTTGCGCATCTGTTCGGCACCCAGTTCTTCTTCACGTTCTTCGTACTGTGCGTGAATATCTTGGTTGAATTCATCGCGGAGCATTTCAGCACTGAGCAGCTTCTGATCGCCGTGTTCTTCGATGAATTCTTCCGGCGTGAAGCTTGGCTTGAAGTAGCGGCGCATATCCGCCCACAACATATCCAAATCCCAATCGTCAGAAGGCCCATCGGTGTTGGCCGAAACGATGTCATCAACAACGAAATCCATGAAGTTCTGGATCTGGTTCTCAACGTCATCCCCGCCCAAAATACGGCGGCGTTCGGTGTACACAACGGTACGCTGATCGTTCATCACGTCATCGTACTTGAGCACGTTCTTACGTTGTTCGGCGTTGCGGCCATCAAGCTGAGCCTGTGCCTTCTGGATTGCCGAGTTCATCATCTTGAAATCAAGCGGTTCTTCCTGTGCGCTGTTGCGCAACGTGTTCACAATCGTAGAACCGAAGAGCCGCAACAGATCGTCATCAAGAGACAGGTAGAAGCGGGATTCGCCCGGATCGCCCTGGCGCCCCGCACGGCCGCGGAGCTGGTTATCGATACGGCGGGATTCGTGGCGTTCAGAACCGAGCACGTAGAGGCCACCGAGTTCGGTCACTTCATCGTGTTCAGCAGACACCTGATCCTTGGCAGCCTGTAAGATTTCTGGCCAGCGCTCTTCGTATTCTTCAGAGTTTTCTTCCGGATCAAGGCCAAGCTTGGACATCATTTCCACCGCGATATGTTCAGCGTTACCGCCAAGCATAATATCGGTACCACGGCCTGCCATGTTGGTTGCCACGGTAACGGCGTGCTTGCGGCCTGCCATAGCAACAACGGATGCTTCACGTTCGTGCTGCTTTGCGTTGAGCACTTCGTGTGGGATGCGTGCCTTCTTCAGAAGCATGGAGAGAAGTTCGGAGTTTTCCACGGATGCGGTACCAACTAGCACTGGCTGCCCCTCGGCGAAGCGCTCCTTGATATCTTCCACGATCGCCGCGAACTTGAGTTCGGCGGTGGCATACACGATGTCACGCTGATCGATACGAGCAACCGGACGGTTGGTTGGGATTGGGACGACGCCGATATCGTACGTGGATGCGAATTCTTCCGCTTCGGTTTCTGCCGTGCCTGTCATGCCCGAGAGCTTGTTGTACATACGGAAGTAGTTCTGCAAGGTGATGGAGGCCAAGGTCTGGTTTTCTGCCTTGATTTCCACGCCTTCTTTAGCTTCGATCGCCTGGTGCATGCCGTCGTTGTAGCGGCGGCCTGGCAAAACACGGCCGGTGTGTTCATCAACGATCATGACTTCGCCATCGCGCACGATGTAATCCTTATCGCGATGGAACAGTTCCTTAGCCTTGATGGCGTTGTTCAGGTATCCGATCAGCGGGGTGTTTACGGATTCGTACAGGTTATCGATGCCGAGCAGATCTTCAACCTTGTCAATTCCTGGTTCTAAAATACCGGCGTTGCGCTTCTTTTCGTCTACTTCGTAATCTTCATCGCGGCGCATCTTCCCCACTGCGTCAGCGAAGGCAACGTACCAGCGGTTGGCATCGCCGTCGGCTTGACCCGAAATAATCAGTGGGGTGCGGGCTTCGTCGATAAGAATGGAATCGACTTCATCGACGATCGCGAAGTTATGGCCACGCTGAACCATCTCAGATTCGTTCATTGCCATGTTGTCACGCAAGTAATCGAATCCGAACTGGTTGTTTGTACCGTAGGTGATATCGGCGGCGTACTGTTGGCGACGTTCATCGGGAGTCTGGCCTTCGAGGATACACCCGGTTGTCATGCCTAAGAAGCGGAACACGCGGCCCATCAATTCTGACTGGTAGGACGCCAGATAATCGTTGACGGTAACCACGTGGACGCCATCGCCTGAGAGCGCGTTTAGATAGGCAGCAAGGGTGGCAACAAGGGTCTTGCCTTCACCGGTTTTCATTTCTGCGATGTTGCCAAGGTGCAAGGCGGCGCCACCCATGAGCTGAACATCGTAGTGGCGTTGGCCGAGGGTACGTACTGATGCTTCACGTACGGCGGCGAACGCATCTGGCATCAGTTCATCGAGGGTTTCGCCTTGCGCTAGACGTTCGCGGAATTCGGCAGTGATTCCCTTGAGTTCGTCATCAGACATCTCCTTGTAAACATCCTCAAGCAGGTTCACTTGTTTGGTGATTGCTGTGAGCTTCTTGAGGATACGGCCTTCTCCTGCGCGAAGAAGTTTGTTCAGAAGATTACGCACGTTGCGGCTCCTTGGTTCGGGGCGCTCTTATGAAGCGCTTACACTGCGTTCCAGTTTACCTCCTCTTCGTGCTTTGCAAGGAATAGGAACGTGTGTAATTCGCTTTAAGCGAGGCGATCGACCATTGCGCGCGCGAACGTCTCTAACGCGTTTCGAACTGGGCCTTGTGGAATAGCGGAAAGATGCGTGAGGGCATCGTTTACCCACTGGTGGGCTAGGGTTCGGGTTTCATCGACGACGGAGTGGTTGCGTAGCAGTTCAACAACCGTATCGAGGTTGTTGCCTTCCGTGAGGTCTGTGTGATCGAGGAAGGTGAGGATACGCTGGCCGGTTTCATCGAGTGTGCCTTCTGCTGCGTGTTTGCGCAGGAGGAGGGTCGGCATGGTGGGAACGCCTTCGAGCAGATCGGTGCCTGGGGTTTTCCCTGTGACTTCTGGATCGGAGACTAGATCGATGACGTCATCTGCGATCTGGAATGCGACGCCGACTTTGTCCCCGAACTGGGCGATTTCTTCGGCTAGGGCTGGATCTCCGCCGGAGTAGAGCACGCCGTAGCGGCCGGAGGCGGCGATGAGGGATCCGGTCTTATCTGCCAGCACTTGGATGTGGTGCTGGATTGGATCTTCGCCTTCACGCGGGCCGATCGTTTCGTGGAGTTGGCCCATGCAGAGGCGTTCGAATGTTTCTGCGTGAAGAAGCACGGCTTCTGGGCCGAGTTTGGCAACGATGCCGGATGCGCGCGCGAAGAGCACGTCCCCTGCTAGGATCGCGGACGAATTGCCGTACACGTACTGGGCAGATGGCACGCCACGGCGAAGTGGGGCTTCGTCCATGACGTCATCATGGTACAGGGTTGCCAGGTGTGTAAGTTCAACAACAACTGCTGAATCGAGCACATCAGGGCTGGCTGGCCGTGGGCCAAGCTGAGCCGTTAATAGGCACAATGCTGGCCGAAGCCGCTTCCCACCGGCCTTCGCCAGGTGGGAAGTGGCTTCGTCCACAACAAGATCATCAACCTGCACAGCTAGGCGTAGCTGTGCTTCTACCTCCCCCATTCGGGAGGTTAATTCCTCTACGAGGTTGGCTGATTGCTGATCAAAAAGATTCGATATTAGACTCACTGGAATGTACCCGCAATGAACTCGAGGATCGGACTTGGGAAGATACCAAGCACGATAGTACCAGCCAGTGCAACACTGATGGCAACTACACTCAAGCCTTCGGAGGTGGCAATCTCAATAGTGTCTTCTTCTGCTTCTGTAAAGAACATGAGTTGGATTAGGCGGAAGTAGAAGAATGCGGTGGCTACGGAGGCGATGATGGCAATCACAACGAGCACAACATCACCTGCAGCGATACCGGTTGCGAACGCTTCGAACTTTCCAATAAAGCCGGCCGTCAATGGGATTCCTGCAAAGGAGAGTAGGAAGATCACCATGGCGGAGGCGAGGAATGGACTGCGCTTGCCTAGGCCTGCCCAGTTAGACAGCGAGGTGGCTTCGCCAAGAATATTGCCTTCTGAATCCTTGCTGCGGATCAGGGTGACAACGCCGAACGCGCCTACGGTTGCCAGGCCGTAAGCCAGGAGGTAGAACACGATCGAGTTGAGCGCCGCGAGTTGGATTCCTTGCACATGTGCCAAGGTTGCTTTCACGGCGATCAGGATGAAGCCTGCGTGAGCAATGGACGAGTAGGCCAGCAGACGCTTAATATCCGTCTGCACCAAACCCATCACAGTACCGATCACAACAGTTGCGATAATGATGATCCACATGAAGATCCGGAACGTATCTGGCACAGCCATAACGATCCAGACGAACACGCGCACCATCGCAATAAACGCGGCGGTCTTTGTTCCGGCTGCCATGAAGGCGGTGATTGGAGTTGGGGCGCCTTGGTAGACGTCCGGAGTCCAGGAATGGAACGGCGCAGCGCCCACTTTGAACAGCAGACCAACAACCAGCAAGATTACACCGATCGCAAGGAAGAGCGCGATGATCTGCTGTTTTTGGGCCAGTACGGCAACGCCGTAGAAGCTCAAGGTTCCGGTTGCGCCGTAGATGAACGCCGCACCCATGAGGAAGATTGCCGACGAGAAGGCTCCCAGCAGGAAGTACTTCAGTGCCGCTTCTTGTGAAAGTAGACGACGCCGGCGTGCAGTTGCGCTCAACACGTACAGTGGCAGGGACAAGAGTTCGAGTGCGATGAACAACGAGAGCAGATCGAAAGCTGACACGAATGCCATCATGCCACCTGTGGCAAAGAGTGCCAGCGGGAAGATTTCGGTTTGTTCACGGCCTGCTTCTGTCGATTCCTGTTCGGCTGCTGAACCTGGGCGTGTAGCGGCAGATGCAGCGAACGAACCGTCACGCAACGATGTGCGATCGGCGATCAGCATGAAAGACAGGAATGCACAAACAACAATCACAGTCTGGCCCAAGATAGAGAAACCATCTTCAACCAGGGAGACACCCGAAAACGCTGCTCCTTTAGAGAAAGAGAGTGGGCGAAGCATACCTGGGGTTTTTGCGCCTGCAAGATCACTCCAGCGCCAGATGATGGCAACGAATGCAGATCCTAAAGCAAGAAGAGACAGGGCAATCTGAACTGCCCGGCGAATATTTCGCGGCAGGAATGCTTCAAGCAGAGTACCAACAACGCCAGCTCCCAGCACGATGGCGAGTGGGATTATTGCGAGCCAATTAATTGTGAGATTCACTTGGTGCTCCCTTCAGTTGAAGCTGAACCATTATCATTCATGGCCACCGGAATAATCGTGGCGTTATCTGCCACTGGGGTCACGATATCGAGTACCGGAGCCGGATAGAAGCCAAGCGCCAGCATGAACGCAATAAGGCCTGCCACAACAGTCTTTTCACGCATTCCTAAATCCTTGACCTCAACATCTGGCTTCGGACCAGTGAATGTTCGCTGGTATGGCAACAAAATGTAAATCGATGCCAACACAACACCAATCGCAGCCACCATAGCAACAGCAGGCCACAACGTGAACGTCCCCATCAATACGAGGTATTCAGGAATGAAGCCGGAAAGGCCAGGCAACGCAATCGTTGCCAAACCAGCAACTAAGAACGTGCCTGCGATCAGTGGCGTTACACGCTGCCAGCCGCCGTACGACGAAATCAGGTAGGACTTTCCACGGCGCTCCAAGAAGCCAACAATCAAGAACAGCGCTGCCGTTCCGATACCGTGTGCCACCATATACAAGATCGCACCAGACATAGCCAGCTTAGAGCCTGAGAACACGCCCATCACAATGAACCCGAAGTGAGACACGGACGTGTAGGCAACCAGGCGCAACAAGTTATCCGATGAGATCGCCATAATGGCACCCCACAGAATCGAAATAACGGCAAGCACCAGCACGATTGGAGCAATAGCAGTAGCTGTGCGTGGGAAGAGCGGCAAACAAATCGCGATCATACCGAACGTACCCAGCTTATCTAGAATGCCAACAAGCAAGGTAGATGTACCTGTTGATGCACTTACTGCCGTATCTGGAAGCCACGTGTGAACTGGCCACATTGGCGCCTTAATCGCGAACGCGATGAAGAAGGACAAGAAGATCCACAATTCAGCCGTATCGCTCAAGTGCAACGCTCCGCGCAACGAATCGAGCAAGAATGCCCCTTCACCGCCCTGGCCGTACGCATAAATTGCGATCACGCCAGCAAGCATGATCAACCCACCTGCCAGCGAGAAGAGCAAGAACTTCATCGCTGCACGAGCGCGTCCCACTCCCCCGTAGCGGCCAATCATGAAATACACCGGAACGATCATCGCTTCAAAGAGAACATAGAACAAGAAGACATCACGGGCGGCAAAAAGACCGATCATGATTGCTTCAAGAACAAGAACCCATGCGAAATAACCGGCGTCGTCGGCTGAACCAAAATCGTCCCACTCCGCCACAATAACGAACGGAACCAACACGGTAGCCAACCCAATCATCACGGCACCCATGCCGTTAATACCCCAGGTGAACGACGCACCAATCTGAGGAATCCACGGATATGATTCGTGAAGTTGGGTAGCGCCAGCCTGCGCCACGTCGAAACTGGTGACCATCGCGGCCACAAACCCAACAAAAACAAGGACTGATACGGCTAATGCGAAGTGACGTGCGAAAGCTCGCAACGGAGCCACAAGCCACAACAACAAGCCGGCAAAAAATGGAATCGCAACGAGGATCGTGAGCCACGGAGCGGTTGCTTCAATGATGTTCATGTGAATAAATCTCCTTGTCTCACAACGCAGCCTGGGCCACTAAGGCCAGCGCCAAAACAACGCCAACCATAATCCAACTTGCGTAAGAGCGAACATAACCTGTTTGGAGCTTGCCGATCACCGAACCGGAAGCCACCGTGGCCTTACCAAGGCCTTCGAAAGCGCCATCAACAATGGTGTGGTCTGCAACGTCGGTGCCGGCCATCACCGCAATGCCTGGCTTCATAAACACGTTTTCGTTAAACGCATCCTGGTACAAATCTGCACGAGCCGCACGAATCAGTACGTTGCCTTCCGGAGCGAGCTTTGGAATATCGGACGCAACGTAGAGCTTCCACGCCACGCCAACACCTGCGGCTACCACAACAAGCGTAAGAACCGTGATTGCCCAAATCGGCAATACTGGGTGCGGATGTTCACCGTGTCCGATTGCTGGCTCCAGCCAAGTCAGGAACCCGGTGTAGTTCAAGACCGCGCCAAGTCCAAGCGAACCGAGCGCCAAAATAGCCATCGGAATCCACATGAACGGCGACGGATCGTGTGGGTGCTTTTCGCTGTGGTCCCACCGTTCCTTGCCCAAGAAGATCGCGAAGAATACGCGGGACATGTAGAACGCGGTCAAACCAGCAACAAGAACAGTGATCGTCCCGAAAATCCATGGCTGAACGCCGTGGCCCGAGAACGCCACCTCAATAATCTTGTCCTTTGAGAAGTAACCGGAAAGGAACGGGAATCCGATGATGGCCAAGTAGCCGGTGAGGAAGGTGGCGAACGTGATCTTCATGTGGCGGCTCAATCCGCCAAAACCGCGAATGTTCACGTCGTCATTCATCGCGTGCATAACCGCACCCGCTCCAAGGAACATGTTTGCCTTAAAGAAGCCGTGCGTGACCAGGTGGAAGATTGCAAACGCTGCACCGATCGGGCCCATCGTTGCTGCCAGCATCATGTAGCCGATCTGGGACATGGTGGAGGCCGCCAAGACCTTCTTCATGTCATCCTTCGCGGCACCCACAATCGCACCGAAGATCAGCGTGATCAGGCCGATGATGGACACTACGAGGGCAGCTGTTGGGGCCACCGCGTAGATCGCGCCGGAGCGAACCATCAGGTAAACACCGGCAGTCACCATCGTTGCGGCGTGGATCAGCGCGGACACTGGGGTTGGGCCGGCCATTGCATCGCCCAACCAGGCTTGCAACGGGAACTGTGCCGATTTACCACAGGCGGCAACCAGGAGGAAGAGGCCGATGAATGTTGCGGTGGCGGTGGAAAGTTCTGGAGCGGCCGCGGCCACGTCCGTGAACTTCACCGAACCGACGTTAGCTACCATCGCCATCATGGCGATGAGCATGCCAAGATCACCCACGCGGTTCATCACAAACGCCTTCTTACCTGCGGTGGCGTATGCCGGAACGTGGTTCCAGAAGGAGATGAGGAGGTAAGACGCGAGGCCCACGCCTTCCCAACCGAAGAACAACACGAGGTAAGAATTGCCGAGCACCAACAGGAGCATCGACGCAATAAAGAGGTTGAGGTAGGCGAAGAACCGGCGGCGATCCGTATCGTGTTCCATGTATGAAATGGAGTAGATGTGGATGAGTGTACCTACGAAGGTTACGAGCAGAACGAACGTGAGCGACAGTGGATCCGCGCGGGTTCCGAAGTCTACCGTAAGGGCGTCTGCTGGCACCCACGTGTAGAGGGTGGTTTCCACAACGCGCTGGGTTGCGTCCATTCCCAACAGTTGGAGCGTGGCAAGGAGGCCGACGACGAACGAGCCGGCCGATGCCAGCGTGCCTAACCAGTGACCCCATGAATCGGCTTTACGGCCG
The DNA here is from genome assembly GCF_000092365.1 of Arcanobacterium haemolyticum DSM 20595. NCBI lineage: Bacteria > Bacillati > Actinomycetota > Actinomycetes > Actinomycetales > Actinomycetaceae > Arcanobacterium > Arcanobacterium haemolyticum. Next base: position 361,800 of record NC_014218.1, on the reverse strand, counting down.
GCGATCAAAAGGAGGCCACATGAGATAAGTGGGATTGCTACAGCAAGCCAGATCATGCTTGCTGCTCCGGTTGCCTGCTGGGCCTGCGCTAGTGCAGTTAAAGTAAACAAGAGCTTCACCTGCTTTCGATCAGTGCTTCATGAGGTTGGCACCGTCGAGCGATGCAGACCTGCGGGTTCGGAAAATGGACACGATGATGGCCAAGCCAACAACAACTTCTGCTGCGGCAACAACCATGACGAAGAACGCGAACTGTTGTCCTTCAAGGTTTCCGTGCATCCGCGAGAACGTAATGAACGCGAGGTTGCATGCGGACAACATGAGTTCGATTCCGAGCAGGGCGATAACGCCGTTTCGGCGGGTCAATACTGTTGCTGCTCCGATAGCAAAGAGAACTGCTGCGAGCGCAATATAGAACATGAGGGTCATTAGTTATCCTCCGACTTTTCAGTATTTTCTACCGTGATCTCGGTTTCGCGTTTCAGGGTTTCTGCATCTGGAATCGCATCTGGCGTGACGTCAGCAGATTCTGACTTTCCAAGGCGCTTCAACGCTGCATCGTGATCTGGGGCAGATTCGCCTGGCATGCCTGGAACGTGTGCACGGCTGGTGACACCGTATGTTGCTGGGCCATGGATACCTTCCGTCATTACGCGCTTTACTGTTGCTGGCGATACTTCGGTAAGCGAACGCACCTGGTGACGAATGTGGAGCACGTGGCTGGTGGATTCTTCTAGTGGCTGGCCGCCAACGGTGAGCGCTGGGTTAGCCGACGAATTCGATTCGGCGTAAACGCCCGGCGGCGGCTTCTGGCCAACGTGAACGCCCGCCTGGGTGAACTCTTGCATACGCTTGTGCGCCAGTTCTTCCTGGGTGATACGTTCCTTGACGCGATCACGGTGAGTCAGAGTCATTGCACCGAGTGCAGCAACAATGAGCAGTGTTCCCGTCAGTTGCAAGGTCAGAACGGAGCTGGAGAAAATCAGCGTGGCCACGCCAACCGGGTTGGTTACTGCGTTGGCTTGTTCTAGGCCGATACCTGCTGGAGCGTGGGCGCCGAAGGCCACGCCGATCAGGATCAAGGCAATGCCAACGCCGCCGAGGATGGCGACTGGGCGCTGAACCTTGAGCGTTTCATGGCCAGAATCGGCCGAATCAACGCCGATCAGCATGAGCACGAACAGGAACATCATGAGGATTGCGCCGGTGTACACCACAACTTGCACAACGCCCATGAACGGCGCTTCGAGTGCAGTGTAGAGAACCGCGAACCCTACCATCACGCCAATCACACTGAGCGTGGTAAGAACTGCCTTGCGGGTGATCAGCAAACCGAAGATGGCCAGAGCGACCATGCCCACGGCAGTAACAGAGAAGAGAATGGTTTCGCCCATTCCAATTGTGAGTGTTTCGGTGTGCATCAGATCTGACCTTCTTTCTGAGGCGCCGATGAAACACTCGCGGTGCGGATCGTTGGATCCTCTGGGCGGGCGTTCTTTACCCATTCAACCTGATCGTGAGTTGGGCCGGTGATCTCACCTTTATAATAGTTGGCATCGGTTGTGCCTTCTGCCATCGGGTGAGGTGTTGAGAGCATTCCCTCTGCCAGTGGCACCAAAATATCTTGCTTTTCGTAAATCAATGATTCACGGCTTTGATCGGCAACTTCATATTCGGTGGACATGGTGAGCGCGCGCGTTGGGCACGCCTGGATACAATACGAACAGAAGATGCACCGCAAATAGTTGATCTGATAGACCCGGCCGTAACGTTCCCCTGGCGAATACTGTTCGCCAGGCTTGTTGGAGGCCGCTTCAACGTAGATCGCATCTGCTGGGCACGCCCATGCACACAGTTCACAGCCGATACACTTTTCGAGGCCGTCCGCGTACCGGTTCAACCGGTGCATTCCGTGGTAGCGCGGGCGCGGCGGTGTTTTTTGTTCTGGCTTGTGCGGCAGGTACTGTTCGGTAACTGCCGGCCGGAACAGGGTAGAAAATGTGACACCGAAACCGGCAACTGGTGCCAGGGCCCGCCCTAAAATGCCCTTTTTGTTCGGGCTGTAAAGAGATTCATCTGGCTGAGCGAATTCCTTGTCAGTCATTCTTAGCCTCCTCAAGTGTGGTTGATGCGGACTGGGCGATTCGGCGTGCAGCACGTGGCGATGGTGGAAGGTGCTGCCCTGGAAGTGGCGGAACCGGGTATCCATCTTCGAAACCGTCAAATTCTTGGCTTTCACGTTCTGCGATGAGTTGTGCTTGTGGCACGGTTTCGTCGTCTCTCACTAATGCCCAAATGAGCATGATTGCAGCGAAACCAGTGGACAGGATGATCGTTGGCCAGCGATCGTCGAACTCTGGAGTAACCATCTTGTAACCGTGAATAACCAGAACGATTGCGAGCCAGATAAGTGCCGATGGGATCAGGCCTTTCCAACCGAGTTTCATGAACTGGTCATAGCGGAAACGGAGCAAGGTGGCGCGAACCCAAATGAAGATCGCAATGAAGATCCAGACCTTCACAATGAACACGAGCATCGGGAACCAGCCCACGTTCGGATCGAATCCGATCAGTCCGCCCAGGTATGTGAGGATTGGGCCGGAGCGCCAGCCGCCGAAGAACAAGGTCACGGCAAGCATCGATACGTTGAACATGTTCACGTATTCGCCCAGGTAGTACCATGCGAACTTCATTGACGAGTATTCGGTGTGCGGGCCTGCCACGATTTCGCCTTCTGCTTCTGGAAGATCGAAAGGCAAACGGTTGGTTTCGCCGAACATGGTAACGAGGAATACCAGGAACGCTGGGAGCAACGTGACAACATTCCACAGGTCTTGCTGTGCCTGGACGATTCCGGAGGTGGACATCGTGGCGGCAGCCAAGAAGATGGTGACGAGGCTCAGGCCTTGCGCGAGTTCGTACGAAATCATCTGGGTTGCGGATCGCACGGAACCGTAGAGCGGGAGCGTGGACTTTGCAGACCAGCCACCGAACACCATTCCGTATTCTCCCAGTGCCGCAACCGCGAGCACGAAGAGCATCGCAACCGGAGAATCGGTGAGTTGCAGCGGGGTGTGGATTCCGAAGATGGACACTTCCGGCCCCATAGGGATCACTGCCATCGCTGAGAAGGCGCAGATTGCGGTGATCACTGGAGCTACCAGGTACACCACCTTTTCGGCGCCGGCCAGCCAGAAATCTTCTTTCAGCAGCAGTTTCAGGGCGTCTGGGAACGATTGTCCCAGGCCGAATGGGCCAACAGTGTTTGGTCCAACGCGGTTCTGGAAACGCGCGATCAGGCGGCGTTCAAACCAGAGTGCGAAAATCACTGAGAAGATCAAGAACACGACTATGAACAGCGCTTTGATAACAGACATCCACCACGTATCGTGGGAGAAATCTGCAGCAACTTGCGTGAAGATGGGGTTCACTTCGTTACCTCCGTTGCTTCGATCCGAACGATATCGCCCGCGGCACTTCCTAGGGAAGAGATACGGCATTCGGCAGAGTTTTGTGGCACCCAGACAACCGCGTCAGGCATTGGGACGACGACGGTGTCCAGCGTAAGTTTCCCAGCCGGGCCAACGATTGTGACCTGATCCGTGATTCCTGCGTTGGATGCGGTGGTGGCTGACATGAGAGCGACTGCGCGGCGCGCTGTTCGAGCCAAGTGTGGTTCGTGTGATTGCAGCGCACCAGAATCCAGCATGAGCTTCCACGACGCCAAGACTGCTTGGCCAGGCGCAACCATAGGGGCTGGTTTTGGCGATACGGTTGGTTCTTCTCCACGTTCACCATCCCAGTGGCGCATGGTTGCCCATTCGTTCACGGCGTCTGCCAATGTGGATAGTCCCAGATCTACGCTGAATTCGGCGGCAAGTTCGTGGAGCACCTTGCGGTCTGGAACATTGGTGGATACCAGCGTTTGACCGAATGGACGCAAGCGGCCTTCCCAGTTGACGAAAGTTCCGCCCTTTTCGGCCGGCGGTGCAACTGGGAACAGAACATCAGCGTATTCTGTGTTGTCTGTTGCGCGAACGTCAAGTTGAACCACGAACACCTTATCTAGTGCCTTGCGAGCATCACCTGGAAGATCACTGAGTTCAACACCGCCCAAAATAACGGCACCAAGTTCACCAGCAGCGGCAGCAGAAAGGATTTCTTCCGTTGCTAAACCGCGCTTTTCTGGTAGGTTAGCCACGCCCCAGGCCGATGCAAGGTCAACGCGTGCTGCCGCGTCAGAAACTTGACGTCCGCCAGGAAGCAGATGTGGAACTGCGCCGGCATCGAGTGCGCCTCGATCGCCCGCCCTGCGCGGGATCCAGGCAAGCTTGGCGCCGGTGCGCTTCGCTAGGCGGATAACAGCAGAAAGAGCACCAGCAGAATCGGCTGTGCGTTCACCCACGAGGATCACGGTGTCAGATACGGCCAAATCACGGAACGTATCAGCGAATTCGTCTGACGCATGTTCGTTGATCGCATCCAGGACTTCTGCTTCCGTGCCTGGAGTGGTTGGAAGGAAGCGGGCCATCATCTTGGATGTACCGCGAGTCTGGTAAGCCGAAAGAACGGTCACGTGAGCGTTCTTCTTCTCCAACGCCGCCTTACGCAACCGCAAGAACACAGAACCGATTTCTTCTTCGGCTTCCAAGCCCACAATCAACACGTGGTTGGCATGCTCGATATCCGCATACGTCACATCAAGTTCCGTACCGGCGATTCGCGATGCCAAGAACGCATCTTCTTCAGCGGAATGGCGGCGAGTGCGGAAATCGATGTTGTTCGTGCCCAAAACCAGGCGAGCAAACTTAGAGTAGGCGTACGCATCTTCTAGGGTCAACCGGCCGCCCGTAATCAGGCCAACGCCTTTCTTCTGCGCAGCCTTCAAGCCGTCTGCGGCGGCTTGAAGCGCTTCGGCCCACGATACTGGTTCAGATGGATCCACGCCCTTCAGCCGTGGATAGACCAGCCGATCAGCACCATTCTGCCACCGGAACGCGAACCGATCCTTATCAGTGATCCAATCTTCATTCACGTCCATGTCCTCAAGCGCCAAACGGCGAACCACCGTACCACGGCGGTAATCAACGCGAAGAGCAGAACCAGAAGCATCATGTTCGGTCACAGATGGAACCGACACCAAATCGAACGGACGAGCACGGAAACGGTACGACACCGAGGTGAGCGCACCCACCGGACAAATCTGAATCACGTTGCCAGAGAAGTAAGACGAGAATGGAGCACCAGTAGCATCCATCTCCCCCGCTTCCACAGGGCCAGCCGCATAACCAACAGCCAAACCAGATTCACCGGCAGGCCCTGAATACGAATTCAATGCAGCCACGGACGATCCGTTCGCGGACGAATCGAAATCAAGCACTCCGGCGTCGAAATTACCAATCTGCGAACCGTGCAAACCGTGAACTTCCATGCCAGCCGAACCACCGGAACGGCCCTGCAACTGGATAAACGGATCGCCCGCGATCTGCTGAGAAAAACGTGTACAACGCTGGCACAAAATACAACGATCGCGATCCAACAAAATGTTTGCTGAAATCGAAATCGGCTTCGGATACGTACGCTTAATATCCACGAAACGGGACTTGGTGCGGCCATCCGTCATCGCCTGGTTCTGCAATGGGCATTCGCCACCCTTATCGCACACCGGGCAATCCATCGGGTGGTTAATCAGCAAAAACTCCATCACGCCATGCTGAGCCTTCTTCGCCACCTCGGACGTTTCCGCCGAAAAAACTTCCATACCTGGAGAAACCGCAACCGCACACGCCGGCTGAGGCTTCGGCATCTTCGCAACAGTGCCGTCACGCCCAGGCGCGGCCACCTCAACCAAACACTGACGGCACGCAGCCGCAGGCTTCAACAACGGGTGATCGCAAAAACGCGGAATATGAACGCCAACCTTTTCGGCTGCACGGATAATCAACGTGCCCTTTGGAACAGACACCTCACGGCCGTCAACTGTGAGTGTCACTAACTCTTCTGGTGCTGGTACTTGGGTTGTCATCACACACCTACTTCACTTAAAAACAGCCGATTTAACGATTGGATACTGCTCTGCCACAGGCATCCGGCACGCATCTTCGAACTCTGAACGGAACAGGTCGATCGCGGAACGAATCGGGGTGGCTGCCGCATCACCCAGCGCGCAGAACGAACGCCCGGCAATATTCGATGCGACGTCGTAGAGCAAATCGATATCGGCTTCCGTGCCCTGCCCGGCTTCAAACCGATGCATGATCTGGCGCATCCAGAACGTACCTTCGCGGCACGGCGTACACTTTCCACACGATTCGTGCTGGTAGAAATCAGTCCACCGTGACACCACGCGCACAACAGACACCGTTTCATCGAAAATCTGGATCGCGCGCGTTGCCAACATCGAACCGGCCTGCGCAACTTCCTCATATCCGAGTGGCACGTCAAGGTGCTCAGGCGTGAAGAGCGGAGCGGACGAACCGCCAATAGCGAAGAACTTGAGTTCGTGGCCTTCGCGGATGCCGCCAGCCATATCCAACAGTTCACGCATGGTGATGCCGAACGGGGCTTCGAACTGGCCGGGGTTCTTCACGTGGCCCGAGAGCGAGAAGATGCCGTGACCTGGAGAGTTCTTGGTGCCAGCGCCCATCGCCGTGAACCATTCGGCGCCGTTGTTAATAATTCCGGGCACGGAGGCGATCGATTCCACATTGTTCACCACGGTTGGGCGGGCGTACAAACCTGCCACGGCTGGGAACGGTGGCTTCAGGCGCGGCTGCCCGCGGAAGCCTTCCAGCGAATCAAGAAGCGCGGTTTCTTCACCACAAATGTAGGCGCCGGCGCCGGCGTGAACGGTGATGTTGATGTCGTAATCACCGTTCGGGCCGCAACCGGTGCCGATGATGCCGGCTTCTTTGGCTTCGCGCACGGCTGCCAGCAGGCGGCGGTACACGTGAACAACTTCGCCACGCAGGTAAATAAAACCATCGTGGCCGCCGATTGCCATCAGGCAGATAGCCATGCCTTCAATGAGCAAGTGCGGGTTAGCCATGAGGAACGGGATATCTTTGCAGGTGCCTGGTTCGGATTCGTCCGCGTTCACCACGAGATAGCGCGGGCCGCCGTCTTCTGGCGGGAGGAACGACCATTTGAGGCCTGTTGGGAAGCCTGCGCCGCCACGCCCACGTAAACCAGATTCCTTAATCAGATTGGTGAGGGCGCCTTTTTCTTGGTTGATATCCCAAGCGCGTGCGATGGCCTGGTAGCCGCCGGTTGCCCGGTAGCCGTCCAGAGTCCATGGGCGTTCGGTATCCCAGTTGTTTGTCAGTACGGGGGAAAGAGTTCCCGGTGCACGGAATGCAGTCACTGTGCGTTGCCTCCTTCTGCACGTGGCGCGGTCCAATCGTGGGCGCGCGCGATCTTTAGGCCGCGGAGTGAGGCATCGCCTGCAGCGGGGCCTTCGTTCACATGGCCGTCTTCAAATCCGGCAAGAACGCGGGAGATTTCTTTGAAAGTGTGGACTTTTTCTGGGCCACGAGTTGGGTGGATATCGTGGCCGGCGCGGATGTCGTCCACAATTTTCTTTGCTGTTTCTGGAGTCTGGTTATCGAAGAATTCCCAGTTCACCATGACGACGGGCGCGTAATCACACCCTGCGTTACATTCGAGTTGTTCGAGAGTAATTTTGCCGTCTTGTGTGGTTTCGTCGTGTCCAACTCCCACGTATTCGGAGAGTTCGTCCCAGATCAGATCGCCGCCCATAACTGCGCAAAGCGCGTTTGTGCAGACCCCCACGTTGTATTCGCCGTTTGGGTGGCGGCGGTATTGGGAGTAGAAGGTGGCGACGGCGGAGACTTGTGCCCGGGTCAAGCCCAAGATATCTGCCACGAGTGTGATACCGCGTGGTGAGCAGAAGCCGTCAACTGATTGCACCAGGTGCAACAGTGGCATGATTGCCGACCGGGATTGCGGATAGCGGGCGATGATCGCGGCCGCATCCTGACGGAACTTTTCTTCTACCTGTGGTTCGTATGGGGTGCTCATTAGCGATCGACTCCTCCCATAACCGGGTCAACTCCTGCAAGGGACACAACAAGATCGGCAAGCATTCCGCCTTCAGCCATCATGGAGAGTGACTGGAGGTTGTTGAAGCCTGGATCGCGGAAGTGTGCACGGTATGGGCGGGTGCCGCCATCCGAGACGAGGTGAACGCCAAACACGCCCTTCGGGTGCTCCACCATGGTGAACGATTGCCCTGGTGGCACGCGGAAGCCTTCAGTTACCAGCTTGAAGTGGTGGATGAGGGATTCCATCGATTCGGTCATGATTTCCCGAACGTGTTCTGGGGTGGATCCTTGGCCGTCACCTGCGATAGAGAGTTGTGCTGGCCAGGCGATCTTCTTATCGCCTACCATCACTGGCTGGCCGGCAGTCTTATCCAGTTCGTCCAGAACTTGGTAGCAGATGCGCAACGATTCGTAGCATTCACGGAACTTGACGTCAATACGGTTGTAGGCATCAGCCTTGTCCGCTACTGGCACATCGAATTCGTACTTTTCGTAACCGCAGTATGGTTGAGTCTTACGAAGATCCCATGGGATTCCGGCTGCGCGTACCGATGGGCCGGTCATTGACAGGGCCATCATGGACGACAGCGGCGATACGCCCACGTTGACGTGACGGTCCAAGAAGATTGGGTTCTTCATGGTCAGATCTTGCATTTCCGAAATGGTGAGGCGGATCTTTGGCAAGAGTTCACGGCAGTAATCGGTGAAGCCTTCTGGAATATCGTTGAGTACGCCGCCTGGGCGGATGTATTCGTGGTTCATACGCAAACCAGTGACGTCTTCCAGCAGGCGGAGGATATCTTCGCGTGCGCGGAAGGTCAGGGTGAGCATTGTGGTTGCACCCAGTTCGTTTCCGCCCGAACCGATACCCACCAGGTGGGAGGAGATTCGGGTGAGTTCCATGAGAAGGACGCGAATTGCTTGCGCACGTTCCGGCACCTGATCTGCGATTCCGAGCATCTTTTCGATCCCGAGGCAGTAGGCAACTTCCTGGAAGATTGGAGCAACGTAATCCATACGAGTACAGAACGCCACGCCCTGAGTCCAGGTACGGTATTCCATATTCTTTTCGATTCCGGTGTGGAGGAAGCCGGTTGCTGCGCGAACTTCCTTCACGTTTTCGCCATCGAGTTCCACCTGGACTCGCAAAACACCGTGCGTTGATGGGTGGACAGGGCCAAGATTGACGACGATGTGTTCTTCGCCTACCTGTTCCGCTTCGCGGGCGATATCAGCCCAGTCTCCACCGACTGCATCGAAGCTGGTGAAGTTTTCAGCTTCTTCTTCATTAATTCCACGCGTTGCGTGTGGCATTGAGGTAGTCATTAGTTGTACTCCCTACGTGTATCCGGTGGCGGAATTACTGCGCCCTTGTATTCAACTGGAATACCGCCCAATGGGTAGTCCTTACGCTGTGGGTGGCCCACCCAATCATCTGGCATCACGGAACGTGTTAAGCCTGGGTGACCATCGAATACGATTCCCATGAGATCCCATGCTTCACGTTCTGGCCAATCGTTGCCTGGGTAAACAGACACGATCGACGGGATGTGCGGATCGCTTTCCGGAGCTGCCACATCAAGTGAAAGTGAACGGTTGTGTGTGATCGAGAAGAACGTGTAGAAACCGTGGAGTTCACGGCCGCGATCTTCTGGATAGTGAACTGCGGAAACACCAAGGCAGAGTTCGAAACGAAGATCTTGATCGTCACGCAGGTAGCGGGCTACACGCACCAGGTGTTCCCGCTTGATGAAGATAACCAATTCACCGTACTGGGTGGTGACCTTTTCGATCACGTCTTCTGGCTGCAGGCCGTCAGCCATGGCGAGTTCGCCGATGATATCCACGACTTCATCGAACCAGCCGCCGTATGGGCGGTGTGCTGGAGCAGCGATGGTTACCACGTTTTCCTGGCCGCCGAAACCAGTGGTATCGGCACCGTTCTTCACGCCCCACATTCCCTTGCGGGTAGTGATGTGTTCTGCCCCGGTTTCTCCTTGGGTTACTGAACCATGGTTGTTCATGCAAGCAATCCCTTCTGCGATTCGAGTGGAAGAGCCGCGAGTGCAGCCGCTTCAGCCTTGCGGGCAACTTCCTTGCGGTGTTCACCAAGTGGGCGGTTCTTCATCACGTTGTTGCGCAGTTCAAACACTGCGTTGATAAGCATTTCTGGCCGTGGAGGGCAGCCTGGAAGGTAGATATCAACTGGGACGATGTGATCGATACCCTGCACGATGGCGTAGTTGTTGAACACGCCGCCCGATGATGCGCAGGCACCCATGGAGATAACCCATTTAGGATCTGGCATTTGATCGTAGATGTTACGAACAACGGGAGCCATCTTGTGGCTGACACGGCCGGAAACGATCATGATGTCTGCGTGGCGTGGCGATGCACGGAAAACTTCCATGCCGATACGGGATGCATCGAAACGAGTTGCGCCGAAGGACATCATTTCGATTGCACAGCACGCCAAACCCATGGTCACTGGCCATGGGGAACGCTGCTGTGCCCATCCGGCCAGCGCTTCAACAGTTGTTAAGCCGATTCCGGCTGGTACTTTTTCTTCAAGACCCATTGTTTACTCCCAGTCCAAGCCGCCACGGCGCCATTCATAGATGAATGGAATCGTGATCAGGAAGACGAATGATGCGATAGCGATCAGGCTGGCTAAACCTAAACGACCCGCGGATACGGCCCACGGGTAAAGGAACACGACTTCAATATCGAAAATAATGAAGGTCATAGCAGTCAAGAAGTACTTGATTGGGAAGCGGCCAGAGGCACCTGCTGATGGTGTTGGCTCCAACCCGCATTCGTAATTAGCTACCTTGACTCGGTTGTACCGCTTTGGACCGAGGATGGCACTGACTGCCAAACCTCCAACAGCCACCAGTGAAGCAACTGCGATCATAATCAGCAATGGCACGTAGGGATTCATGCGACCTCCAACCCTTCGATGTGTGCCTGCATTAAACAGACGAAATACGTACTAAGCCTATGCTTTTTAGCGACGAATGTGTGATGTGGTGTCACGCCTTCGGCACCACCTTTGTTAACGATGTAATGACCTTGTCCATCCAGTCCCCATCATGACGATCGTAGGAATCGGACAGCAGTTTCATCACAAGTTTCATGAGCGTTGGGCGTGGAAGCCCGTACTTCACGCACACATGCATAATTTCTGGGCGTTCGATAAGCGATGCAAAAATACGCCCCAGAGTGTAGTAACCGCCCAGTTCATCGCGAAGTTCCCGCGGATACTGAGCCATCACGCGATCTTGTGCCCCAAGAGTTGGGCGAATGAGTGCCTGTGCGATTGAATCTGCCACCATACGGCCGCTGGCCAACGCGTATGCGATACCTTCACCATTGAACGGGGAGACCATACCGCCAGCATCGCCAACCAACGCTAAACCGTTGGCGTAGTGCGGCTTACGGTTGAACGCCATCGGCAAGGCGGCACCACGCAAACGCCCCACCTGATTTTCTGGGGTCAATTCCCATTCTGGTGGCGTGTTCGCAATCCACTTCGCAAACACATCACGGTAATCAACGCCAGTTGGCTGCGCGGTAGAGGACAACGAACCAAGGCCAACATTAACTAGCCCATCACCCACGGCAAACATCCATGCGTACCCTGGCAGCAGTTCGGATTCGCCTGGCTTGCCTCCCCACAGTTCCAGTTGCGATTCCATCATGTCCGTTTGCGCAAGCGGCGAACGGAAGTATGTACGGTGAGCAACGCCCATCGGCCGGTTCATCGCCTTTTCGCGGCCAGTAGCAATAGCCAAACGCGCAGCCACACCGCCACAATCAACCACGAAACGAGCCAAAATGGTGAACTCTTCACCCTTGGCACCATCAGCAGTGTTGCGCGCACGAACACCAATAACACGACCAGACTTTTCATGTATCACCGGGCCAAGCACGGTAACACCTTCACGCAGCCGAGCGCCGGACGCCACCGCGTGCTTAATCAGCAAATGATCTAAATCTTTACGCGGCATACCAGAACCGAAATTCGGCACAGACGCCAATTCCGGCCATGGAACCTCAATTACGTGCCCAGCACCGTAGCCGCGCACGCCCCAGTTACGAACCCAGCCATCTTCTTCACGCATAGAAATTCCCATGCGGATAAGTTCAGCAACAGCGCGCGGGGTTAAACCGTCCCCACACACCTTGTCACGTGGGAACGTAGCCTTCTCCAGAACTAAAACATCAACGCCGTTCTGAGCTAGATAATGGGCGGTCGCGGAACCGCCAGGGCCAGCGCCCACGACAACAACATCAGCGTGTTCAGGCCGAGACAATCTTCACCGCTTTCGCTCATAAAACAGGACTTCCTGCCCCAGTTTACGGACTTTCGCAGCGTCGATAGTACTTATAACACAGCCATTTACGTCAGTATTTACTTGCTAAATTAAAGGCGTCTATTCCGCCACAGTTACGTACGATTTTTAACGACGACGAAAGGGCCGCCGCGTCGTCGTCCCCTTATGGACGTACCGCGCGGTGCAAAGCAACGATGCCGTTCGTCAAATTCTTAAACTCAACCGAACGCCACCCGGCCTCCTGCAACACCTCAGCCAACTCGTCTTGCGTATACCACGCCTCAATGGACTCACGCAAATAATCGTAGGCTGGGGCGTCGGAGGAAAAGAGACGTGAAAGAACCGGCATCCCAACGCGCATAAAACCAAAATAGGTGGAACGGAACAGCGAATTCGTTGGGCGTGAAAACTCGGCAATCACAATCTTGCCACCACGCTTCGTCACGCGAAGCATCTCACGCAACGCCCCCGGAGCGTCCACCACATTCCGCAAGCCGTACGAAATCGTGACCACGTCAAACGTTTCGTCAGGGAACTCCAAATTCGTGGCGTCCCCAACCCGCAAATCAAGATCCGGATGCAACTCCAAGCCACGCGCAACCATGCCAGGCGAAAAATCGCACCCAATCACGTCCGCACCATCCGCAGCATACCCAGCCGCAGACGCACCCGTACCACACGCCACATCCAACACCGAAACACCAGGAGCGCCACCCACGGCCTCCCGCGTTACGCGCCGCCACACATGAACCAAACCGCCGGTCAGAACGGTATTCGTGATGTCATAATGCTCCGCAACATCGTCAAACATATGAGAGACATCCGTTGGCTTCTTATCCAACTGGGCGCGGTATTGCGAGGACTCATCGGAAGGCTGTGTCGTGTGTGATAACGGAGTTTTCATGTCTGCATTTAACCACTTTCCGCACTAACATTCGAAACATGTTTACCATCCCACACTTGCGAGCCCAAACCACCCGACTCCCCCGCACCCCCGAATTAACCCGGCTTTTGCCCGCTTCGCGCGGGCAAATCGCCTGGCTTCGGGACGGCCGCGGGTTTGTTGCGGCCGGGCAGGCCGCGCGCTTCGATCGCGGGGCGGGTGGTGAAGGCGGCGCTAGTGCCAGCGCCGGTTCGGCGGGCAGTGGTGCGCGCGAAAACGGGCGGCGCTTTGCCATCGCATCCCAATGGTGGAATGCGGTGAAGGACGCAGCCGAAATTCGTGACGACGTGCGGGTGGCCGGCAGTGGGCTCGTGGCGTTCGGGTCGTTTAGTTTTTCACCGGTTTCTACTGCCGGTTCTTCCCTGATCGTTCCACAAGTGATCGTTGGGCTTGGCGGGGCGGCTGGCACGGAGGCCTTCCTCACCTTGATCGGCCCCGATGATCAGGACGTTTTTGAAACGCTCACCCCAGAAGCGCGTACGCTTTTGGATGCTGTGCTGGTGGACACCGAACCCGAGTACGCCCCGATCGGGGCTGTGCGCGCCGAACCAACTATCGATGCTGCCGGCTACCGCGAGCGCGTCGAACGTATCCTGGCCCAGATCAATGCTGGTTCTGTTGAGAAGGTGGTGTTCGCCCGCCAGTTGGATATTGTGGCCGACTCTCCTATCGATGAGCGCAGCCTCCTGCATCACCTTGCCGAACAGTATCCGCAATGCTGGGTGTTTGGCATAGATGGTTTGATTGGCGCTACACCAGAAATGCTGGCAGAAACCGATTCTGGCACGGTTGTTACGCGCGTATTGGCGGGTACATTCCCACGCGGCGTTTATGCAGACGACGCCCTGCTTTCCTCTCCGAAAAACCTCCACGAGCATGCGGTTGCGGTTGATTCGGCACTCGAATCGTTGAGCAAGATTGGCACTGTGGAGGCGGGTGAACCGTTCGTGTTACATCTGCCTAACGTGAGCCACCTAGCCACGGATATCCGTACCACTTTGGGTTATTCTGCTGACGTCTTGCAAGTTGCTGGTGCATTACACCCCACGGCTGCATTGGGTGGTCAGCCACGTGAGATGGCTTTGGATCTGATTGCCGAATTGGAAGACGATCGGGATCGTTTCGGTGCCCCTGTGGGCTGGATCGGTTCTGATGGTTCTGGCCAGTGGTGTGTGGCATTGCGTTGTGTTCGCATTGATGGTGATTTGAGCGCACGCGCCTGGGCCGGCGGCGGAATCATGGGAGATTCGCAGCCAGATGAAGAATTTACGGAAACCGAAGCGAAGTTCGCACCGATTCTGGGGGCGTTTGGAGCCTAAACCGCTCGCCACTGAACCGTTCTCCATAAACTTTACTTCGGCGCTAAAAAGCGCCCAGCTACACAGGAGGCTCTCTGAGAGCACTGCTGTTCAGCCGGGCGCTTTTTGGATTCAAGACCTACTGGATTAAGGATCGACTAAAATCAGGTCCAGAATCTACTAGATCAAGCTGTTTTACCGCGGATCTGGGCGGGTTGCCAGCGTGACGTTAGTTTCCATCAGCTTTCCACCGCGTTCAAACTTGACGGTGATAACGTCACCAGCCCGGTATTGGCGTACAAAACCGGTTAGCGCGGTAGCTGTGGAGACCTTCTTGCCGTCAATTTCAACGATGTTATCGCCTTCTTTGATTCCAGCCTTAGCAGCTGGGGTTTCGGGTTCAACGGTCTTGACAACTGCAGCAGTTCTGCGAGTCTCATCGAACTTCGCCAAACCGTTGGAGATCGACACGCCAAGGTAAGCGTGTTCTGCACTCCCCTTCTCTACGAGTTGCTTGGAGATGTTCTTTGCCAAGTTCACTGGGATAGCGAAGCCAAGGCCGATCGAACCGGCGCTTTGGCCGTTGAAGCCGGTTTTCACAGTAATGATCGACGACGCAATACCAATCACCTTGCCCTGCTGATCGAACACTGGGCCACCAGAATTTCCTGGGTTGATCGCGGCGTCGATCTGGATAGCGTTCGTCACTGCGCCTGCACGGTCTGCCTGAGTTGGGCGATCGAGAGCAGAAACAACACCGGTTGTGAGTGTGGAGTTCAAGCCCATCGGGTTACCGATTGCAGCAACGGCCTGACCAACCTTGACAGTGGAGGAATCGCCCAGTTGCGCAACGGCAATATCCTTTGGCGCGTCCTTGATTTTCACAACAGCCAAATCGGTTGCTTCGTCAGTGCCCATAACGTGGCCTTCGAACACGCGCCCATCTGAGAACCTGACGAAGATTTCGTTTGCACCTGCAACCACGTGGTTGTTTGTGAGGATGTGGCCGTCCTTGGAGATGATCACACCCGAGCCTTGCGATTGCCCGTTATCCGTTGATACGTCAAGGGATACCACGGTATCGCCCACTTCTTTGGCAACAGCTTCCCAGTCAGCCGCACCCACGGTGCTATTGACGGGTTTCGTTGTGCCTTTGGTTTCTTCATGTGCAGTCATCGACGACGGGCGCACTCCACCCGGATTGTAGTATTGCGTTGCAGTGAAGCCGATAACGCCACCGGCGAGCGCTGCCGCTGTCATCCCCGCGAAGACGGCAAACCAGCCTGGGCGCCTCTTCTTTGGCTTTGGCGCAACCGTAGAGGCTGGCGCATAGATTGGCTGGAAATTCGTTGGTTCTTCTGCTGGCATCGCAGTAGGTGTAGGTTCTTCTGCAGGCACAGACTCAGGCATAGGCGCGGCCATCTCTGGCATAGGCGCGGCCGTCTTTGGCATAGGCTCTGTTGCAGGGCTCTGTTCTTCCACTGGTGCTTGCTCTGCTTCCGGCATGGTTTCTGTAGCCGGCAAGGTTGGTTCCACAGGAGCTGCAACTGGTTCCGTGACAGGCTCTGGCAACGCCGGTTCAGCAGGGGCCACCATAGGTTCAGTTGGAGTCACGGCTGGCTCTGAAGCCACTGGTTTCGGCATAGCCGGTTCAGCAGCAGCCGACGTATTCCACAAGTCTTGTTCTACAGATGCTGAATGCTTAGGCAGACGCATCGTTTCGCGTGCTGGGGTTGTTTCCCCAGGTTCTGGTTGAGGTGATGGAGCTGCTGGCGAATTGTTAGTAGGCATCTGTAGATGCGCCACGGTTTCGCGCTCTGGGGTTGAGCCTTCTGCCGGTCGCGGCGTATTGTTTTGTTCCATTTTTCCTCCTATGCCACGTTTATTTAACGAGTTTCAGATTCACATTGATAGCTTCCAATATGCCTAAAGGAAACTGAAAATTTACTGAATACTGTTTAGCCCCAGGTGAACGTGATCGCGGATTGAGTCACGTAACGCCGCCCGGCGGGCACGATCTGCTTGCATTTCGCAAGCCCCAAGTTTCACGTGAATAATTCGCGTACCGCGTGGGGCCTGTTCTAGGGCAGTGCGCAATTCCTTCCGCTCGCTCACTGGCGCATAGTCCGCACCAACGGCGGCGGCGTACGCACGCACGTCGATTTCTTTGGCAGTGCGGAACACACGGTCATAAGCGTCACGATCGCCTGCCCCGTATTCGAGTGTGGCGAATAGGGATCCGCCAGAATCGTCGAGTATCACCACGTCCAGATCGACGTGCGCTTGGGATGCGGTGCGTACTAAAGCGCCGAGATCGTGGATGAAGGTCAGATCGCCAAGAACGACGCGTACGGGGCGCCCAGTTGCGATTCCGATTCCGATTCCGGTGGACATGGTTCCGTCGATTCCAGCAAGCCCGCGGTTTGCATGGACTGGCCGGGCAGGAACGGGTGCGTACAGGTTGACGTCGCGAATTATTGTGGAGGCGCCGAGTACGAGTTCCGTGTGGCCGCTGAGCGTACTGACGTCCCGTGCGATTGAACAAAAGTCCAGGCCAGCACAGTGCCTCATAAGCCAATTGTCCGCCGCCACGGAAGCGATCCGCCACGTATTAAGCCATGCTTCGTTGGGTTCACATTCGCCCGCGAGGCCCGCAAGATTGACGATTCGCGCGTTTCCGGCCACGTCCGCGTAGGTTGGGGCATCGTCAAGTACCACCACGTCCACGACCGGATCGGCCAGGAGCCCCGAAATTTCCCGCGTGAGCGTGGGGTGCCCGATCACGATTGCGCGCGTGATCTGGGCGCGCAGGTCCGTTCCGAGCAGGATCGGATGCGCATTGATTGCGTTCGGGTGCGCGCGCAGCGCCGCACTGGGTTCCGCCAGGATAGGGATTCCCGCAAACAGGGCCGGATCGAGCTTGCGGTTGCGTGTAGTTCCAGCGACGACGACGCAGCGCTCTCCACTTCCCCGTTCCATTCCGCGTTGAGCTTGCGCAATGTCCGCGCCTACCGTTTTCCACGGCTGATCTGGCATAAGAGGTTCAACGAATCCAACGTTGAAGTGGACTGGACCGGGAACGGTTCCGTTCCCGGCCCCACGAGCCGCGCGCACCGCACGCTGCACAAGACCGCCAAGATTCTTCGGTGGAGCACCCGCAGGTAGCTCCCGGAAATGCCGCACAGAACCGGCAAGGACTGCCCGATGATCGGTTGTTTGGCTGGCACGCACGCCACGCATATGTTCTGGCCGATCACAGCTCACCACGATCATAGGCACGCCTCCGTAAAAGGCCTCCTCCACAGCTGGGTGGAGGTTTGCCACGGCGGAGCCCGACGTCGTCACAACTGCCGCAAGCTCCCCCACCGAACCGGAACCTAACGCAGCAAAGCCGGCCACGCGTTCGTCGGTTTCAATGTGTAAGCGAACCGCGCCGGCACGTTCGGCGTCGTACAACGCGTACGCAAGCGGAGCCGACCGCGAACCAGGGCACAAGACAAACGTACGCACCCCACACGCAACTAAATGGGACACGAGCACGCGGGCGGTGGAAGCGGAATCGCTCACTGAGGGCTCCTAACGTAAGCATCGGTATGCAAAGTATACGTGGCGTCAACCCCACAATAATCCCACATCTGCGCCAAACGTTGCTCCCAGCGGGCCGCCAACTGCGGATCGGGCGCAGGCAGATCCGCAGGCACAACGTCACGTACCGCGATTTCCCCCGCAACCGGAAGCAACGAATCAGCCACGGGATCAGCCGTAAGCAACTGAACCGTAGCCAGCCCACACGCAAACTCCAACTCGGGCAACGCGGCCGCAAACGCCAGCCCGGCCCGAATTCCAATCGAACTCTCCAACGCGGACGACACAACCACAGGCAACCCGATCTCGGCAGCAATCGCGAGCGCCGCCCGCACCCCGCCCAACGGCTGGTTTTTCACCACGATCACGTCGGCGGCATTCAACCGTTTCACGTGCAACGGATCGGAGGCGCGGCGGATGGATTCGTCGGCGGCGATGCGAACCGTGGATTTCCGGCGCACGCGCGCCAAATCTGCCACGTCCGCAACCGGCTGCTCCACATATTCCAGGCCGCCCGCGGCGCGATCGAGTGCGGGGATCGCGGCAAGCGCATCGGCAACGCTCCAGGCGCCGTTCACGTCGATCCGGATTTTTCCAGACGCCCCCAGGGCATCGCGCACGGCCGCAACGCGAGAAAGATCATCTGCCAGGCTCTGGCCAGGTTCGGCAACTTTGACTTTCGCGGTGGCGCAGGTGCCGCGGGTGACGATGCGTGCGGCACGTTCCGGATCGGTTGCCGGAACCGTCACGTTCACGGGGATGGAACCGCGCAGGGCCGCCGGAAAACCGCAGGTGGCCGCCTCTATCCCCGCACGTAACCAAGCGGCAGAATACGTCGGGCCATAATCCCAAAATGGGCTGGCTTCCCCCCAGCCGGCCGGCCCGCGAAGAAGGAGCCCATCGCGCACAGTAAGCCCTCGAAAACGGGTGTGGAGGGGCGACGAATAGATATAGACGTCCACATGCATACCTCCACTTTAGCCTGCATGGGCGATAAACTGGGAGGCATGGATGCTAAGCATTGGGAAGAAAAGTACGCCGCAACTGAACGGTTGTGGAGCGGAGAACCTAATTCAATCATTGCCTCGCACGTGTTGCCGTGGGCGCCGGGGATGGCGCTCGATGTGGGCTGCGGTGAAGGCCGTGATGCCGTGTGGCTGGCCCAGCGCGGGTGGCGGGTGCGCGGAATTGACTTCTCTGAAACTGCGATTTCGCGGATGGCGGACGCCACGGCAGAATCGGGTGTGGCCGATGCTGTTGAAGGTTTTGTGGGCGATGCGTGCGCCGTGATTGCGGAGCACGGTTGGCGCGATCACGATTTGGCTACCGTGTCGTTTATTCAGTCTGCGGATTTGCCGCGGATTCTTGAGTGTGTTTCATCTACGATCGTGCCTGGCGGCCGAATGTTGGTGGCGGCGCACGCGTTTGCTTTGCCGTGGCATCCGGACACGTTTGTGCCGTGGAGTGCGAGCGATGTGATTGCCGCTGTGGATTTGCCTGATTTTGAGGTGGAGAAATCGTCGCGTGTGGAAACGTTGTTGGCTGCTCGTGGTGTGACGCGAGTGGACGACGTGGTTGTGTTCCGCCGCCGCATGGCAGAATAGGTTTATGACTATTTCCCCGTTACCTGCTTCAGTTTCTGACATTTTCGATCCGCGCCGTTGGCGTTCCGTGGAGGGTTTCCCTGATTCAGACGTGACGTATCACCGTGGGGTGGAGCGCGAGTTTGATTCTGCGGGGGCTGTGGTTTCAGAGCGGGATCTTCCGGTGGTGCGTATTGCGTTTAACCGCCCGGAGGTACGTAACGCGTTTCGCCCTGAAACCGTGGATCAGTTGTATCGGGCGATTGATCACGCGCGCCTGACTGGCCAGGTGGGATGCGTTATTTTGACCGGTAACGGGCCTTCTACGAAGGATGGCGGTTGGGCGTTTTGTTCGGGCGGCGATCAGCGTATTCGTGGCCGGGATGGGTATCGTTACGACGGCGGTGGGGATGATCCCACCGCGAACAAGGCTACGCGTGATTCGATTGAGCCGGCGCGCGCTGGGCGTCTCCACATTTTGGAGGTGCAGCGGTTGATGCGCACGTCCGGCATGGTGTTTATTGGCGCGATTTCTGGTTGGGCTACGGGCGGCGGGCATTCGTTGAATGTTTTGTGCGATTTGTCGATTGCATCGTTGGAGCACGCGCGTTTCATGCAGGTGGATGCGAACGTGGGTTCGTTTGATGCCGGGTATGGTTCTGCGTTGTTGGCACGCCAGATTGGCGATAAGCGTGCGCGGGAGATTTTCTTCTTGGCGCGTGAGTATTCGGCACAGGATGCGGAACGTTGGGGCGTGGTCAATGAGGCAGTTGCGCACGCCGATTTGGAAACGACCGCGCTTGAGTACGCCCGGATTTTGGGTACGAAATCACCCCAGGCGTTGCGCATGTTGAAGTTTGCGTTTAATTTGGCCGACGACGGGCTTGCCGGCCAGCAGGTTTTCGCCGGCGAAACTACTCGCCTGGCATATATGACTGCCGAAGCTCAAGAAGGCCGCGATGCGTTCTTGGAAAAGCGTGCCCCGCAGTGGGATGAGTTCCCGTTCTATGCCTGAGTATCCGGTGCGAGTTATCGTCTGTGACGGTAGCGAATTTGCCGATGTGGTAGATCATGTGCGCCTGGCGTTGACTGGCCAGGCCGTGCCGCCGTTGTTTGTGGTGGGCCCTCAGGTTGATCCAATCGAAGCGGCCGCGGAGATTGCCGCGCAAGGCTATCCCGTGAATACGGGAGTGTTAATGCGAACGTCCGGATCCACGTCGGGAACCGGAACTATCATCGCTCTAAGCTGGGACTCGCTGGTGGCGTCTGCGAACGCCACCCACACGGCACTGGCAGGGCCAGGGCCGTGGCTTGCGGATCTCCCCCTCCACCATATCGCAGGTTTTCAAACGATCGTCCGTTCGGTACTGGCCGAGTGCGAACCGTTGCATACGAAACTGGAACAACTTCTCACAGCACCGATCACCCACCATCCCACATACTGTTCGATCGTACCAACGCAACTGGTGCGCATACTCGATCATCTCGAACACTTCCCAGCCGCACGTCACGTAACGTTTTTGGTGGGAGGTGCGGCAACGTCGTCGGAATTGTTAGAACGTGCCCAGGCGGCAGGACTCACGGTTCATACGTCCTATGGGATGACCGAAACATGTGGCGGCTGTGTGTACGATGGGCGGCCGATCGGCGACGCGGCGATTACTCTAGGCACGGATGGCGCGATCGTGATTACGGGATCGCTGGTGCGGCTTGGGAGCGCCGAAAACGCGCACGGGCAACGCACCCATCGCACCCGCGACCTGGGGATATTCGGACCTGACGGACGGCTATCAGTACTAGGGCGAATCGACGATGCCATCACCACAGGCGGGCTCACCATCGTTCCTCGACTCGTGGAAGAAAGCCTAGCTGCCGCGGCTCACAGCACTGCGATCGTGGTGGGGGTTCCCGATGCGACGTGGGGTGAAGCCGCAATCGCACTCATCGATCCGTGGCCCGAAAACATCACTGAACAACAACTCCGTGACCACGTGAAACATGCCCTCGGCACTGGATGGCAACCACAACACGTCCTTCCACTTACCACAATCGGGTTCAACGCGTGGCCTTTAACTCAATCCGGGAAAATCGATCGGCGCGCCATTCGTAACGCCACCCACGTATACTTTTCGGGTGGCAACAGTTAACGATTGGCTTGAAGGCGCCCGCGTGCGCACCCTCCCAGCAGCAGTATCCCCCGTCATTATCGGAGCCGGAATTGCCTCCGCAGATGGCGGCTTTTCCTGGATACGAACCCTCCTTGCGGCGTTCGTGGCGCTCGCGTTCCAAGTGGGCGTGAACTTTGCGAATGACTATTCGGATGGCGTGCGCGGCACTGATGACCTGCGCCAGGGGCCGCCGCGGCTCACCGGCGGCGGAACAGTTGCCCCGCGCGTGGTGTTGCAGATTGCTCTTGGGTTCTTTGCCGCTGCGTGTGTGGCCGGGCTTGTGCTGGTGGCACTCTCTGGGCACTGGTGGCTGATCGGGCTGGGTGCCGGCGCTGCCGCTGCTGCCTGGTTCTATACCGGTGGTAAGCACCCGTACGGCTACATGGGCCTGGGCGAAGTGTTTGTGATGGTGTTCTTCGGGTGGATGGCCACCGTGGGAACCGCCTACGTTCAGACCGGGAGCGCGCCGTGGTATGCGTGGGCGGCCGGCACTGGCGTGGGGCTGATCGCGTGCGCCCTGCTGATGGTGAATAATATTCGCGATATCCCAACTGATTCTGTGACAGGGAAGCACACGCTGGCCGTGCGCATGGGCGATCGGGCGGCACGGTATTCCTTTGTGGGGATGCTTGTTGGCGCCGTTGCTCTGATGGTATGGCTGATGGTGGCATTCCACGGGATCTCTGGGCTGGCATTCCTGCTTGTGGGGATGCTAGCGATTTCCCCAATCAAGGTTGTGCTTAGTAGCGCGGCCGGGCGGTCACTTATTCCAGCACTCAAGCACACCGGTATTTTCGAGCTGAATTATGCGATTTTACTGTGTGCTGGTTTCGTGCTGAGCTGAGCGCGCTATCTTTACAGGGCAAAGTTCAATAGACTAGTAGCGTGCCTCGAGTAATAATGATTCTAAGCGCCATCGCGCTCCATATTTACACGTTCATTGACGTTCTGCGTACAGACCGCAGCCAGTTACCTGCCCGCCTGCCTAAAGTGGCGTGGGCTGTTCTCACGTTGATCGTGCCGATCCTCGGCCCACTCCTGTGGCTATTTTTCAAAAATCAGCATCTGTTCCGTTCGGGCACAACATTCTCTGCTGAAGCGTTCGGCGGGGCGTTCGGATCCAAGCAACGCTCATCTGGCCCTGTTGCCCCAGATGACGATCCTGAATTCTTGGCACGCCTAGAAGCCCAAAACCGCCGGCGCGCCTACGAAGAAAACAAGCGCAAGGAAACCGGGGAAGCTGAAGAAACTACGGTTGAAGACACGGATGAAGACGGCGGCCTGTACGGCCGGTAGGCCTAATTCCGTCTAGCTCCCCCTAGATCGGCACCTAAATCTTCCCCTCCCGCAAGCCCACCTCAATCTACCTCCCGCAGCCCCACCTTAATCCCAAAAAGCGGTATTCGAGACGGCAGGGCGCTATATGCGCCTCCTGCTCTCACTACCGCTAGGCCCACAAATATAATGATTGCCAGCAGGCGCCGGCAATCATTCGGGCGTCACATCTTAGTCTGGGCCTTTGAGGTACCAGGAACCATATCTTGTGCTTGTCCCAAAATATCTGCTACCGGCTCCCAGTAATCAAGGGAGATGAGTTGGCGTCCAACGAAGGTTAGCGAGGTAACGGATGCTAGCGAACATTCGCGCTTGCGCGGATCGTGAGCCAGTGGCAACCGTTCGATGAACCTGCGCATGGTCCAGATCGGCAACTGGTGAGAAACGATCACGGCTTCTCCCCCTTCTGCCTTCGTGAGGGCATCAGAAATAGCCGCAGACATCCGAGCAACAATATCCGTGTACGGTTCACCCCACGATGGTTCTAACGGGTTGATATACCACGGCCAATATTTAGGACGTGCCAACTGCCAACGATCAGAGTTAACGTCCAAACCTTCAAACTTATTATCGGCTTCGATCACGCGTTCATCAGTCACAATATCAAGGCCAAAGGCACGGGCGGTGGGAGTTCCCGTCTCGATAGCACGTTCAAGTGGTGACGTGACGACTAAGCGCACATCATGCTCAGCAAAAGCTTCCCCTAGTTTTTCAGCCATACTGTGACCGAGCGGGGTGAGGTGATAGCCTGGGCGCCTGCCATATAAAACCCCTTCAGGGTTATCGACTTCGCCGTGCCGGACAAGGTGAATCGTTGTGATATCCATAAGATCTAGCTTAACGGATGAAATGATTCCCTACGTGCCACAGACACTCTTACTCGCTACAAACGCGCGTTTCAGTTTCCTCATCATCAATCAATTTAGAGAAAATCTCTCCAATAGTAAGAAGCTCTTCGCGCGTAATCTTGTCCAAAAAGTGGGCGCGAAGGGAAGTTACGTGCTGTGGAGCTGATTCTTCCAGCTTCACTAAGCCTTCATCGGTGAGACGGCAGAAAATTCCGCGACGATCGTGTGGGCATTGAAAACGCTGAACGTAGCCAGCCCTTTCGAGGCGAGCAACCGTATGAGTCAAACGCGAACGCGAATGAACCAGGCCTGTTGCCAATGCAGACATCCGTGATTGGTGTTCTGGTGCTTCTGCCAATCGCACAAGCACTTCGTATTCATGAAGAGCCAAACCAAATTCTTCCACCCCATCATGATTGATCGCATCATGGATAGTGGCCTGGCCGCGCAGGAAATTGCGCCATGCTTGCTGCTCTTCACCATCGAGCCAACGGGTGGTGGTCATTTCGTCAAAAACCTCATCACAGAACTATTCAATCTTTAACTATCTTAATTCGCTTTCACCAACACTTCAACTAGGGGCCATCGTACTTGCCCGCCCCAGCATGTCCCAAACGTGCGTGAGCACCAACCACGGTGGACCGAGACAGCCCCCAGCCTAACCTACGGTTCGGTAACGCTGACCATAATCGAAATAGTGGCAATATTTGCCACTATTCCCGAAATAATCAGGGCCACCTAGATGACACATAAAATAATCGAGAGCCCGTAGGCCCTCGATTATGTTCACTTCTTGTTACGACGCTGGTGACGAGTCTTACGAAGCAGTTTGCGGTGCTTCTTCTTCGACATGCGCTTGCGACGCTTCTTAATAACGGAACCCACAGGTTACCTCCGGACTTGAAACTGTCACGGCCAGGCCGCGATTTACGAACAAAAACAGATTCTACATGACGTAGAGCAGTGCAACCGAATCAAAAACCAGTTGCTTCGCGGAAGTCTCCCGCCGCTCCACCCGTGAGTAGCTGATCCACCGCCGACTTTGGAACGCGATACGAATTGCCAACACGCACAGCCGGGAGTTCTCCTGAGTGAACCATACGGTACACGGTCATCCGCGAAACCCGCGTCATATCAGCAACTTCTGCCACAGTGAAGAACTGTGGAGTTGATGATGGGAGGTGAGCCATCTGCGTGTCCGTTCTCGTATCGGCGAGCTTGGCAAGCTCGTGCGGGGTCCAAATTTTTTGGTGCTTCGTCAGCATTTCAGCCACGGTGAATTACACCACATACTAAAACGCCCTGTTCTCGTCTCACCTTACCCGAATTTCACGTTTTTCACACCTTTATGGTCCGGTTTTGTGTGCCACATTTACCTTATATTTGCTGAATCGGACAGATTGGGGCGCATTCGTTCGGGCAGAGAGTTAGGCTTAGAGGGTTGTGTTCGTTTTATGCTAAAGGAGCGGTCTTGGCGCACGGAGTCCCTCCGCGATCCTCATCTGCTGGTCGCGGTCGTTTTGATGTTCGTATGTCGCTTGGTCCCGATTCGGATAGTGGCGTTCACGGGCACTCGTTGCGTAATTACATTAATTCGCTCGCCCGCAGATCGCCGGCTCGCTTGGCGATGCTCGTTTTTGGTGCGTTGATTTTTGCGGTTACGTTGCTGTTGATGGTGCCTTTTTCTTCGACGACGCCGGGCAGCTCGTCGTTTACGGACGCTTTGTTTACCGCAACGTCGGCTGTGTGCGTGACTGGCTTGACCGTCGTCGATACTGCTACTCACTGGACTGCGTTCGGCCATATTGTGCTGGCGCTCGGAATTCAAATCGGTGGTCTGGGCGTGATGGTGATTGCGTCGATTCTTGCGCTGGCTGTGTCGCGTCACTTGGGCTTGACGCAACGTATGCTGGCCGCGACTGAAACGAAAAGCCGGCTGGGGGACGTGGGTGCGCTACTGAAGGCGGTTATCGCAACGTCGCTGGTGGCGGAAAGTGTGCTCACCCTGGTGTTCCTCGGAAGTTTCGTGGGAATCGATCCGTCATTTGTGAGTGCGCTCGGGCATTCGCTGTTTATGGCCGTGTCAACGTTTAACAACGCAGGCTTCGTAATTTTGGAAGATGGACTGGGCCAATTTGTTGGCGACTGGGCCGTAAGCCTTCCCATTATTATCGGCACAATCATTGGTGCGGTGGGCTTCCCCGTCACCCTCAACGTGGCTCAAAATCTGCGCCATCCACGCAACTGGACCCTCCATTCGAAACTCACACTAGTCACGTACGGAATTCTGCTGGGAATTTCGATCGTGATGATCGCACTGCTCGAATGGAACAATCCGGCTACACTGGGCGGGCTCAACGGCGCCGAACGTACACTCGCCACCCTGTTCCACGCAACAACGCCACGTTCTAGCGGGCTCTCCACGCTCGATGTTGGGGATATGAACCAGTCCACCTGGTTCTTTATTGACATGATGATGTTCATCGGCGGCGGTTCGGCATCTACCGGTGGCGGAATTAAGGTCACGACCTTCGCAGTGTTGGCGCTTGCCATTTTGGCCGAGGCGCGCGGCGATCGGGACACGGAAGCGTTTGGGAAGCGGATTCCGGCGGATGTGGTACGCTTGGCGATTTCGGCAACCTTTTTGGGGGCGTTTATGGTGGGGGCGGCCACGTTGATCATTATGCAGTTGACCGATTTTTCGCTCTCTCACGTGCTGTTCGAAGTTATTTCGGCGTTCGCTACCTGCGGTTTATCGACGGGCATCACCTCTGCCCTGCCCGAATCAGCGAAGATCGTGTTGATTGTTCTCATGTATCTTGGGCGCGTTGGCACCATGACGTTGGCTGCCGCGTTGGCTTTGCGGAATCGCCGCCGAGTTATTCGTTTGCCGCAGGAACGCCCGGTT
This sequence comes from Arcanobacterium haemolyticum DSM 20595, assembly GCF_000092365.1. Classification (NCBI taxonomy): domain Bacteria; kingdom Bacillati; phylum Actinomycetota; class Actinomycetes; order Actinomycetales; family Actinomycetaceae; genus Arcanobacterium; species Arcanobacterium haemolyticum. The sequence goes on along the minus strand of NC_014218.1, from coordinate 334,732 downwards.
ATCGGCTAATGTAGTTTCTGGATTCGGTGCGAGGCCGCAAAATCAATGAAATTTGCGGATTGGAAGAAAACGGAAGGGATTGTGCCATGGCACGTGTTGCTAACGAAAGCCCAGATGCGGTGCTGGTGATCGGCTTGGGCCGGTTTGGTTCTGCTATCGCAGTGACGCTGGATAAGTTGGGGCGCGATGTTCTTGCCGTGGAGTCTGATCCAGATCTGGCTCAACAGTGGTCTCACCGGTTCCGTGTGGTGGAGGCGGATGCTCGTTCGTCTGAGGCGCTTCATCAGTTGGGTGCGCAGGATTTTCAGATTGCGGTTGTGGGCGTGGGTACGTCGCTGGAAGCGAGCGTGTTGATTACCGCGAACTTGGTAGATATGGGGATGCGTGAGATTTGGGCGAAGGCCACGTCACGCGAACATGGCACGATTTTGCGGCGGATTGGCGCGAATCACGTTGTGTATCCGGAGTACGACGCCGGGCAGCGCGTTGCGCACATGGTGTCCGGCAAGATGCTCGATTACATCGAGATGGAAGATCAGTTCACGATCGTGAAGATGCTGCCGCCGAAGGACATGATCGGGTTTACGTTGGATCAGAGCCGGGTGCGGGAACGTTTCGGTGTCACTGTGATTGGTGTGAAATCGCACGGGCAGCCGTTTGAGTATGCCCGGCCGGAAACGTTGGTTTCTAGCGGGGATACGTTGATTGTGTCTGGCGAACCTGCACTGTTGGAGAGCTTCGCTAACCGACTGTAACCCAAACTATGTCGGACCCTCCATATAGGGTGAAGGTATGGCAAAAAGTAAGGCTTTATTCGTCTGTTCGGAATGTGGGTGGACAACCTCTAAGTGGGTTGGCCGCTGTGGTGAATGCCAGCAGTGGGGAACCGTGATGGAAAGCGGGGGCACTAGTGGCGCTCACGCGGTTACGCCTCTGATTCCGCATACTCCTGCTCAACCGATTACGGATGTGGGTACGCAAGCATCAGTGAAGGCTCCCACTGGGGTTGGGGAACTTGATCGTGTGCTAGGCGGCGGGATTGTTCCTGGTGTGGTGATCCTGTTGGCTGGGGAACCTGGCGTGGGGAAATCTACTCTGCTACTTGATGTGGCTGCTAAGGCCGCGCAGGAGGCTCAAAGGGAAAAGAAGAAACCTGTTCTTTATGTGACGGGTGAAGAATCGGCATCCCAGGTGCGTTCGCGCGCGGAACGTATCGGTGCGCTTCATCCTCATTTGCTTCTTGCTGCGGAAGCTGATCTTTCGCGCGTTCTTGGGCATGTGGAATCGTCTAAGCCATCGTTGTTGATCGTGGATTCGGTGCAAACGATTGCTGATCCAACGGTTGAAGGTGCTGCAGGTGGTGTTGCTCAGGTGCGGGCAGTTACAGCCGCGTTGGTAAATTTGGCGAAGAGTTCTGATCTGCCAGTAATCGTTGTAGGGCATGTGACGAAAGATGGTTCTATTGCAGGGCCTCGCGTGTTGGAACATCTGGTGGATGTGGTGTGCCAGTTTGAAGGCGATCGGCATTCGCGATTGCGGATGGTTCGCGCAGTGAAGAACCGATATGGTGCCACGGATGAAGTTGGCTGTTTTGAGTTGATCGATAGTGGTATTCGCGGCCTTGCTGACCCTTCGGGGCTGTTCTTGAGTGCACGTAACCTCACGGTTCCAGGCACGTGCGTTACGATTACGCTTGAAGGCCGGCGGCCAATGCCGGTGGAAGTTCAGGCGCTTCGTGTTCCAGCTGGTGGCCCGCCGCGGCGCACCACCTCTGGCGTGGATTCGTCCCGGGTGTCCATGATGATTGCCGTGCTTCAATCCCGGCTGGGTATTGCGTATGATCGTTCGGATATTTTCGTCTCCACTGTTGGCGGAGCGAAGGCAAACGAACCTAGCGTTGATATCGCTACTGCTCTAGCGTTGGCATCGGCGGCGGCTGATCTGCCGTTGGCGCCAGGCGTAATCGCATGTGGTGAAGTCTCGCTTACCGGCGAATTGCGGCCAGTTGTGGGACTTCAGCAGCGGCTTAACGAAGCGGCTCGTTTAGGGTTTAAGATCGCGATTGTTCCACAAAACGCGGATGGGATTAAAGCGCCCGATAACCTCACGATTCGCAAGGTCAGTGATGTAAAAGAGGCAGTCAACGCGGTACTCCCGCCGGCATCATAGCTTGTACAGCATCAGAACCTGTAACCGGAACGCCTGTGTGGAATCTGACCGGCGCTCAGTCTTCACCTTCTGCTTGCCCTTCAGCCGGTGAAGTTTGCCCTTCTGCTGGTGGGGTCTGCGCGTCGGATACGGGAGCTTCCCCTTCCTTTGCAGGAGCCGATTCTTCCGGAGTAGGCTCAGATTTAGCAGGTGCCGAAGCCCCACCAAGCTCAAATACGTATCCTTTGGATGTGAGTTCTTTACCTTGGTAGAACGCACGTGCAACATAGGTTCCAGGGGATGCTGGCCCCGTCGTCGAACAAATTTTTCCTGAATACTGCCCATTCCATGTGAAGGTTTGTTCGGATGCAACATCCTTATCGAGCAAAAGCCGTGGCGCAGCAATACCGGCTTCGCACGTCTCAGAATCAAAGACCTTCAAATCTCCGGTTGTGATCGTCACCTTGAAATCTTGGAGTGACGTTTTCATAACACACGGCACGCTACTTCGCGCATTCTTCACAGTCACATTCACCGCTACAGGTTGCCCGGCGATACTCCCCGTATGTGATATGTCTGCCGCCACCATATCCATTTCACATGGAATTGGATCAAAAGCTGCCGCTGGATCCGGTGGAGTTGCGTGTTCTTCAATCTTCTTTAAAGAAAAGATTACAAGCCCCACCACTGCAACAAGCAGAATGATAAAGCCTGCGATAGATCCACCTAGCTTGAGCATCCGGCGGCGCTGTGCCGCCGCCGCGGCTTGAGCCCGCCTAGCACGGAGTACCCTGTTCCTATCCCGCATCGCTCCAGATTGCGTTGTTGTAGATCGTGGCATGCGCGGATGCGAGCGTTGATTCCGCCCACGCATAGCAGCAGGCTGCGGTTGAGGGCGAGGTTTCTTGCTGCGTTCATTGGCTGGGCGGGCGGCGTGAAACGCCGCCCCAGGGCGTTGCCCTTGCCGCCGCGCGTCATTCGATGCCGCGGGCCGGCCGGCCGAACGCCCTGAAGACCTCACTGGACGCCCACCTTTTCGTGGTGGACGAGAATCTGAACCTCGCTCTTTATTCACGTCTTTAACGGTAACATTTTGTGCCGGACTTATTGTAAGTTGTATAGTTCACGATGCGCTTCCTCATTTGACTTTCCCCAACAGCTATATCGTGTCTATCCTCAACTGTGGCTACGCGCGATAGCACAGCCAAACGTGACTTTCAGAATGACACGTGTGCTTCTAACGCACGCATTGCTCGATCCAAACTCTCGTCACATTTCCGTGCGCGGTTAGCATCCCAGTGATTCGCAGCGAACTCTTCATATATCGGAATAAACTCAGGGCCCGCATTTCCCGACGAATTGAACAGTCTATCCTTAAAACGCTTTTTATACTTACCGTGTTGGCAGGCATTCAATAACGCCCGCTTGGGATCCTTAGCATTCCGAGCTGACTGGATCATGCCTTTACTCACACCAAAGAAATTCTCAGCCGCGTCTTCATCGGCCAACATCCAGCTCTCAATCATATTCACAGCAATACGCAATAGAAATGTGTCAGGCACTCCGGCGGGGTTAAGACGTCCGCGCAACTCGACTGGACATTGACCGTCAGCATCACGAACTACCAGCCACAGTTCCCCAGGAAAATAAGATGCAGCTTGGGCATATTGCGGAATCGCGTTGTCAAGGTTAACGCAACCTCTTTTAACGATCTTCTCCCCAACTTCGTTCCCTGTTGCTCGAATCACACTTACAAGAAACGGACGATCGCTTTCCCCCTCACACGCAAAATTTACTTTCATCAGCTACACAACGAATCCATTAATCTCACTGCCAATGCTCGGATTGATCAGAGTTGAAACAACATCCGAGGTGGAGAAGCCGGCCTGTAGGAGCTTCATCTCTCGGTCACACTCTGAAAGTTTCCTTGCCTCTGTATATTGATCACCTACAGTAAGTACAAGCACTTCGCTCGGATCTAGGCCTTCATCATCGAGTAAATCCGGTGAGTGGGTGGTCATCACCACTTGCATATTCTTACCACGTTGGGCACTGGCAAGCATCGATGGTAAACGCTTAACAATCTCCCTGTTAAGCGAGATTTCCGGTTCCTCAAGAAGCAATGTGCCATCTGATTTAGGTTGAGAAAGTACTGCCCACAAAAGCGCAATCAAGCGAACGGTACCATCAGAGAACTCCGATTCACGTTGTTTAGCAGGCTGCGCTCGCCAATGCTTAAAACCCGCCACCAGATGGGGTTGTCCTGATGCATCAACTTCGAGGTCAAGACTCTGGAACTCAGGCACTGCAATAGCTAATGCCTGCTGGATTTTATTCAGCCGAGAATCGCGATCCCGTTGACGTGTATCATTCATTTCTGCGATAAGCCCATCACCGTTGGCTGATACTCTGCGCATCCCACGTTCGCTATACCGAATATTTTGAGGTGAGGGATTAAAATAGTTCGCGTTTGCAAACAACTGAGCCACGTTACGGAATTCTGAATTGCTTGCAATCTGCTCCAAATGCGTTTGAGTGAGCAACTCCGGATCACGATCATCTGCCGTATTCGGCCTCTCAAGCAAGGTTATATCGTTATGCTTCACGATTTCGTGAACCACAATAGGACGCATCAGCCCTGCTTGCTCCTTTATGATCGCAAGCGTATATGACCACACATCTTCGCCATCTTGAAGTTTCACTGCAATCTCAATTTGTCCTTTATTATAGTTACGGGTATTGAGATTTCGGATCGTTTTCAGCCCGCCACGTCGTTCCACCGCGTTCGTCAGGCCCCCGCCCGGAGTAGCGATATCTTTTAAAAAACGAAAAACGTCAAGCAAGTTCGATTTGCCAGTTGCATTTGCCCCCACGATAAAGAGACGCCGATCAAGCGAGAACTCTATATCTCTGAAATTTCGCCAATTCTTCACACGTACCTGAGAGATTCGCATCCTTGCTCCATCCTGTCATTTTCAATGCACATGATAGCATCCAATACGTGGACATTAAGCTTACTCGCATATTGTCCACGTGCTTATGTGTAACGAGGCTGACCTACTGGAGGCTTCATCCAAAGATTCTTCTCTATTACAGGGCACATGCGCTCACAGCGTAAGGCGCCTTTTGTATGCAAATCCGCCAAGTAGACTGTCTGATCGTGAAACAAAGCGAAAAACCCACAGCACGCCAGCGGCGCGTCTCGATGCTGATAGCGGCGTCGGGAACAATCATCGAATGGTTTGATTTTTCCCTGTTCTTCTATCTGGCTAGTTCCCTGAGCCATACCTTCTATCCGAACTCGCGTATGTCGATGCTTATCGTGCTGGCTACAGGCGCGGTTGGGTTTGTGTTCCGGCCGCTCGGCGCGATTGTGTTTGGGCATATTGGGGATACTCGTGGGCGCACAACAGCACTCATTACGTCTGCCCTGTTGATGGCGATTTCAATGGCGGGTATCGCGTTGATGCCGGGTTACGTCACGATTGGCGTGTGGGGCGGTATCGCCGTTCTGGCGTTGCGTGCGCTGGCTGGATTCTCTGTGGGCGCGGAGTACACCGGGATTATGGTGTATTTGATGGAAACAGCGAAGCCGGAACGCCGTGGTTTTGCCGCAAGCTGGGCCGCCGCTAATTCTGAGGTTGGCGCATTACTGGCAGTAGGATCTGCTGCGATTGTCACGAACATGGTGGGTGCCGAGGCGTTACACGATTGGGGTTGGCGAATCCCGTTTGCGATTGGCGCTGTGCTTGCGGCAGGCATGATCCCGTTGCGGCGCTTTATGGTAGAAAGCCCGGTGGCGTTCGAGTCGAAGGACGATCGTGCCCCACTTACCTATACTCTTCAGGAACAGAAGCTGCCGATCGCCGTATCGTTTTTGATTTCCACTGTGGGTTCAGCAACCTACTTCTTAACTATCACGTATATTCCAACTTATATCGAGTCTGTACACGGCGCCGATTCGAGTTCCGCGTTGAATCTTGGCGTTATCGCGGCTATCGCGGCGATCGTTGTGACACCGTTTATTGGTATTCTTTCTGATCGTATTGGGCGCCGGTGGGCTTTTGGGACGACGCTGATCACTGTAGTTGTTTTGGCGGTTCCGGGTTACACGTTGCTTGGTTCGAAAGAGACTGCGACGTTGGCTTTCGCCGCCGTTTTGTTGGCTATTCCTGCAGCTGCCTGGAGCGCGATTGCGGCGGCCGCGATTCCGGAACAGTTCGCTGCCCGTGGCCGTTTCTCCGGGATGGCGTTGGGCTACAACGTGGCAACCGTGCTGTTTGGTGGTTTGACCCCGTTTGTGGTGAGCTGGTTGAGCGATTACTTTGCCGATCCGTTGGCGCCGGCCTACTACGCTTCGATAGTCACGATCATCGCTGGTACCCCTACAGTCATCTTGCTGGTTGATCGGGTGAGAGATCGCCAACGTTCGCGTTCGCGCGCTTCATAACCATACCGAACGTTCGGTACAGTTATCGCTATGCCTGACGTTTCTTCTTCCCCGGTTTCCGGAGTGGTTCCCGCACCGCATCCCGCACCTTCCTCCGCCATGTCTGCCCGCCGCAAGTGGCTGTTCCTTGGCGTGCTTAGTTCTGGCCTGTTCTTGGTTGGTGTGGATAATTCGGTGCTTTACACGGCTCTTCCTGAGCTGCGCCGCGTGCTTCACACAACGGAGCTCCAGGGCCTGTGGATTATTAACGCTTACCCGCTAGTCCTCGCGGGTCTCCTTCTGGGCACTGGCACGCTAGGCGATAAGATCGGCCATCGCCGTATGTGGATGATTGGCCTGGTGGTGTTCATGTTTGCGTCGCTGGGTGCGGCGTTCGCGCCGGGCCCGTGGTGGTTGATTGCGGCGCGCGCATTCTTGGGGTTTGGCGCGGCAACGTTGATGCCGGCTACGTTAGCGTTGATCCGCACAACATTCCGCGATCCGCGCCAGTTGGCTACGGCGATTGGGATTTGGGCGGCAACATCTACGCTGGGCGCTGCGGCCGGTCCGGTTATTGGCGGCTTTTTGCTGGAGCATTTTTGGTGGGGTTCGATCTTTTTGATCAATATTCCGATTGCGGTTGGCGCGTTTGTTGCCACGTTGATGATCGCCCCGCCGAATGAGGCGAATCCGGCAAAGCATTGGGATGTTGTTTCTAGCGTGTATGCGATGCTTGCCATGTTGGGCATGGTGATGTTTATTAAGGAGATTTCGAGCTACCAGAATCTGTGGGTTGTGTGTGGTTCGTTGGCGGCTGCCGTGTGTGGCGGGGTGGCGTTCAAATTACGCCAGGATAAGTTGCGTGAGCCGCTTTTGGAGTTTGATATTTTCCGTTCGTGGATGTTTACGGCGGGCGTGATTGCTGCCGGCATGACGTTGTTTATTATTGGCGGCGCCGAGTTGATGACTACCCAACGTTTCCAGCTTTCTGTTGGTTTCACGCCGTTACAGGCAGGTATGTTGGTGGCGGTTGCGGCGATTTCGTCCTTCTTCATGTCTGCGATTGGCGGCGCGATTGTTCATATTGTTGGGTTCCGTACGTTGATTTCGGGCGGCCTTATCACGTCCACAGTTGGCTTGAGTGCCATGTACGTTGGGGTTGCGAACCATGCGTTGTGGGTGACGATCACCGGTTTGGCTTTCACTGGCGCCGGGGTTGGTTTGGTGATGAGCGTATCGTCTACGGCGATTATTGGTTCGGCGCCGCGGAGCCGCGCCGGGATGGCGGCCGCCGTTGAAGAGGTGTCGTATGAGTTGGGTACGGTTATTTCGGTGGCGATTGTGGGTAGTTTGCTGCCGTTCTTTTATCGTTTGAATGTTCCATCTGAGATTGGGGGTTCGATTCACGACGCTTTGGCTCACCCCACGTTGTCCAATGTTGCGAAGGCTGGGTATGACGCGGCATATTTGGACATGATTTTATTGATGATTGCCGTAACGATTTTTGCCACCGCTGTGACCGCGTATGCGTTGCGTGGCAACCCGAAGGAGACTGCGTATGCGCACGAGTAAAAAAGCTGAAGTTCTGGATTCGATCGTTGCGATTATTGAAGAATCCGGGGTTGCGGGGGTGACGTACGATGCGGTGTCGGCCCGTAGTGGGATGAGTAAATCTGGCTTGATTTACCATTTCCCTACGCGCGAGGCGATGTTGCGTGACGTTCACGATTTTATGGCGCAGCGTTGGGAAGAGGGTTTGCTTGAGGCGTTGGGGGACGACGACGCCGGTTCGGCAGATGCTAAACTGCGCGCTAACCTGCGGGTGTCGCAAAATGCCGCCACGCGGGCGGAATTGATGATGACTATCGATGCGTCATCTGATCCGGAGATGTATGCGTTGTGGGCAGAAAAGTTGGATAGGTGGACGTGTTCGGCGCGCGATATCGCAACCGATAAGCGGGCATGCCAGGCCTATCTTGTGCAACTGATTGCGGATGGCTTGTGGGCACATGATTACATTAATGGTCGCCACCTATCTTCTGAACAGCGGGCCGTCCTGGTGGAAGCCGCTATCGCCTTAATTCCTACTGATGCTTCATGACTAACCTGAATCCTAATCTGCTCTACACCGAATTGACGGAGTGGTTTGCGTGCAATGCTCGCCCACTTCCGTGGCGCGAAACCCGTGATCCGTGGGCGATTTTGTTGTGCGAAGTGATGAGCCAGCAGACTCCCGTAGCTCGCGTGGAACCAACATGGTATGCGTGGCTAGAACGCTGGCCCACCCCAGCCGACCTCGCAGCTGCCTCCCCCGCGGACGTCCTTTTGGCGTGGGATCGCATGGGCTACCCACGGCGCGCATTGCGCTTACGCGAATGCGCGCAAGCAATCACCGAACGCTTCGATGGCCAGGTTCCGCGCACGCGCGACGATCTGCTGAGCCTTCCCGGGATTGGGCCATATACAGCCGATGCCGTGCTGGCCTTCGCCTACGAAGATTATTCCGTTGTCCTGGATACGAACATTCGGCGAGTGTTGGCCCGCTGGCACGGCGAAGCCCTGCCAGCCCCCGCGCAAACAAAAGCCGAACTGGCCAGAGCAACATCGTTGGTGCCAACCAATCCTCAAAAGGCGTGGCGCTGGAACGCTTCTATCATGGAATTTGGGGCGTTGATATGCACGGCACGAAATGCGAAATGTGTAGAGTGCCCCGTCGTCGATACCTGTGGCTGGAAAAACGCAGGCTACCCGTCAGATAGTTACGCAAGCACGCGAACACCTCAAAAATGGGCCGGAACCAACCGGCAAGCGCGCGGCGCAATCATGGCTGTTTTCCGCACGAATCCACACGAATCGTACGCCGAATCGGTGCTCGAAGAATTAAGCAAACTCCCTAGCGAGCGCTTCGTACCCGCGCTGGAATCCTTAAAAACAGACAAACTCGTGACGCAGGCAGACGACGGCCGGCTTCACCTGCCAGCCGCCTAACGCTACGAAATTTCGCGAAGGCGAGCGGCGGCATCTTCGTCGATAATCAAATCCGTGACAACCCCGGCACGCAGCGCGGCGCGCGTAGCAACCACCTTATCCACGCCTGACACCACACACAAACGCCGTCCAATCTGCATCAACTCATCCGGAGTTGGGCCAGACGCGCGTTCGTTAATCGGCAAATCACGCCACGTACCATCGGCGCGAAGAAGAACGGTACAGACGTCTCCCACCACGCCGTCGTCTTTAATCGTCATCAAATCTTCCGGACTCAAATACCCGCCCGAATAAACCAACGAGATGTTCTGGCCAGAAACGGAACCCACGCCAAACACGGCCACGTCGGCAGACGCCTGCAACTTACGCACCGACGCAATCGAACGCTCCCGCCACAACGCCTCCTTCGTGGACGTGAAATCAAAAAACGCCGGAACCGAAAAGTGCTGAACCATGCTCCCGTGCGCGCGGCCAAACGCCTCCATAATCGCGCCCGCATACGGAATACCCGTAGTAGACGGATTTGCCGCACCGTTCAACTGAACCACAACAGAACCCGCAGCCTGGCGCGGAACCAAATGATCTGCAATCGCAGAAACCGTATTCCCCCACGCCACACCAATAACCGTATTCGGCTCCATCGCGTTAGAAATCAACACGCCCGCCATCTGCGCAACCGCATTCAGGCGGCGCGCCTCATTCGATTGAAACGGAACAGGAACCACATGCGTACGCACCCCATATGCTTCACTAATCCACGTCGCAATCGTGGACGCAACTTCCTGCGGCGGATGCAACGTAATCTGAACCAAACCCTCATCACGCGCAGACTTAATAAGGCGCGAAACCGTAGAACGAGAAACGTTGAGCCGGCGCGCAATAGTCTCCATCGTTTCGCCCTGAACATAGTGCATCATCGCCGCTTCATAGGCTGTACTAACACGTTCGCTCATCAGGTTCCTCTCCTTACCTCACCGCAAACGGAACACCTCTCACTGTACCTGAACAATCGTGCACAGTTGTTCATCATAACGATTTTAGGGGCACTTACAGAGAAGGGTGCACCCCAAACTTATTAAAGTGGAGGTCAGGTGCTCAACGAAGCGCACAATTTAAAAAAGTTTAAGGAAAGATACCATGAAAACATTGTCAACCGATGTCGTGGTAATCGGCGGCGGAGCCACAGGCGCTGGCATCCTGCGCGATCTAGCAATGCGGGGCTTTCACGCAATCATGCTCGAACGCGCAGATGTAGCCCAAGGAACGTCAGGCCGTTTCCACGGATTACTCCACTCCGGCGGGCGCTACGTCGTCTCCGATCCACGATCCGCAACCGAATGCGCTGAAGAAAACGTCATCATGCGCAAAATCCACGCAGACGCCGTAGAAGAAACCGGCGGCCTATTCGTAGTCACCCCCGAAGATCCACTCGACTTCTCCGATAAATTCATCCAAGGCGCTCGCGATACCGGCGTGCCATGCGAAGAAATCTCCATCGCAGAAGCACTACGCATGGAACCACGCCTCAACCCAGGCATCAAACGCGCGTTCGCTGTAGAAGACGGCGCCGTTGACGGTTGGCGGATGTGCTGGGGGCTGATCGAATCGGCACGTTCGCTCGGATCGCTGGCACTGACCTACCACAAGGCCACCAAGATCAACAACGAATCCGGCGCAGTCTCCTCCGTTATTGCGCACAACGAACGCACCGGCGAAGATGTGCAGATCGATTGCCGCGCCGTGATCAACGCTGCCGGGCCGTGGGCCGGGCAGGTAGCCGCCATGGCTGGCGCGCATGGCGTTGACGTAGTGCCTGGCCGCGGCATCATGATAGCTATGAACCACCGGCTCTCTCACAGGGTAATCAACCGATGCATCCACCCGGCAGATGGTGACATCATCGTCCCAGCCCACACCGTATCTATCATAGGTACCACCGATAAGGCCGTGGCTGATCCAGACTTCCTAGAAATCGAACACGATGAAGTCATTCAAATGCTTGAAGCCGGCGAAGTCCTGATCCCTGGATTCAAGAACTCCCGTGCGGTTCACGTGTGGGCAGGCGCTCGCCCGCTCGTGAAGGATTCGCGCGTGTCTGCATCCGATACCCGCCACATGTCCCGCGGCATGGCAATCATCGATCATGGCGAACGCGATGGCATTTCTGGCATGTTCACAATCGCAGGTGGAAAGCTCACCACCTACCGTTTGATGGCAAAGAACGTGGTAGACGCGCTCATGGAACACTGGGGCGAAAATCGCCCATGTGTTACCGAAACCGAAGCAGTCCCATCCGCCGCCGGCAAACGCACCCATCGCAACTCCGATCGCCTTGCCAAAGTTGAAGCAACCCGCGATCACGATCCGGTGCTGTGCGAATGCGAACTCGTTACCCGTTCGATGATCGAAGATCAGCTCGAACAACAGCCGGAAGCCAACCTGGATGATGTTCGCCGCCAAACCCGTTTGGGCATGGGGCCATGCCAAGGCACATTCTGTGCCATGCGTGCGGCCGGGGTGATGCACGATGTCTACCGGAAGAAATCCGATGATCCTGTGGCCTCCGCAGATCGCACCTCCACCATGTTGCGCCTGTTCACCACCAACCGGTTCGACGGCGTTTACCCACTCCTCTACGGCGAACAAATGCGTGAAGCCGCATTGAACCAGTGGATTTTGCAAGGAACATTGGATATCGATCACTTGCCCGAACCAAGTGCCGAATCCAAGAAGTCCACCGGCGATCTGGCGCTCGTTCACGGCCGCCCAGTTCCGCCAAAAACCGAGGTTGTTGGAGCGCGCCCATGGGGCCAGAAAGAAGGTGATCTTCGATGAAGATCGTTGTTGTTGGCGCAGGCCTAGCCGGTTTATCGGCGGCGATGATGCTCACCGAAGCTGGCCATCGCGTAGAAATCGTATCCAAAGGTATCGGCGGTTTGTTACTCTCCACCGGCGGGCTGGATGTTGCCGGCTGGAACGCAGACGGCACCCCAGTTTCGCAGCCGTTTGAGGCCGTGGAATCCTACGCCGGATCCGAACACCCATACGCGAAGATCGGCGCAGAATCAGTGCGCAAGGGAATCGGCTGGCTATCCTCCCGCACGCCAGCCTTCCACTTCCCGGCAGGCGACGAAACCAACGCGTTGATCCCAACCCCCGTTGGGGCTGTGCGGCCAATGCTCGGACTCCACTCCACCATGGTTGGCTTGGAAAACGGGCAAAAGATCGCCGTTGTGGGAATCAAGCAGTTCAAAGATTTCCCAGCCCAGTTCATTGCAGACAACCTGAGCCGCTCCCCTTACGTGGATGTTCAGGCACGTGCAGTAGAAATAAGCATGAATATTCGCTCGCATGAAGCCGATTCAGCAGGAACAAATATCGCCCGTTTTCTTGACACCTCGGAGGGCCAAACTGCGTTTGTTGATGCCCTACGCGGCAAGGTTGAACCAGATGAAATCGTTCTCCTGCCAGCTGTTCTTGGGCTCGATCCACGCACGTTCGGCGTGTTGAGCGATGCACTTGGCGTGCGCCTGAGCGAAGTGCCGGTTGCCCCGCCGTCGATCCCAGGCCGCCGTATCAACGATGCGCTTGTTGCCGCCGCGAAAGCTTCCCGCGTGGACCTGTCCAATAACGCGCAAGTGATCGGGTGCGAACACGAAAACGGCCGTATCACAGCCGTTCATATCCAGCGCGCAGGACGCGTCACGGTATCCAAAGTTGACGCCGTGATCCATGCCGGTGGCGGATTCGAATCCGGTTCGCTCACCCGCTCCCCAGAAGGTGACATCCGCGAGCGCGCATTCGATCTCCCTGTACGCGAAACGGCAGACATCTTCGCATCGGGCGTGCGTGTTGACGCATCGATGCACCCGGTTGATGAATCGGGCGCGGTAGTTTTCCAGAATATGTATCTGGCCGGATCGATCATCGGCGGCTCCCATGCTCCGGTGGAAAAGTCTGGTGAAGGAATTGCGTTGGGTTCGGCGTGGGCGGCTGCTCATGCTGCTATGAGCGAAGGAGAAAACCGATGAGTCTGGAGTATGCAAAGGCATCGCTTGCTCGCATGTCTCTCGATTCGTGCGTGAAGTGCACGATTTGCGAATCGCAATGCCCAGTTATCCGCTCAACCGATCTGTTTACTGGCCCAAAGTTTGTGGGCCCGCAGGCAGAGCGTTTCCGTGCGGGGGCATCGGTTGACGTTTCGCTAGATTACTGTTCTGGTTGCGGTATTTGTACGACGTCGTGCCCACAGGGCGTGAAGATCGCAGAAATCAACGCGCAGGCTCGTGCGGTAATGAAGGCCGATCACATGCCGTTGCGTGATCGCATCATTCCTGAAACGATCCTCGAAGGCATGCTGCTCACCCCTGTAGCGCCGATCGCCAACGCCGTGTTAAAGAACAAGCCAATCCGTACCGTGATTGAGAAGGTTGTGGGCGTTCACCGCGATGCCCCAATGCCGAAGGCGCGTATGCAGACTTTCCACGGCTGGTATAAGAAGCACAAGCGCCAGCGCGATGCGAAGTTGGGTGCCGATTACGTGGCGCCTCGCGGGCCAGTAGTGTTCTTCCACGGCTGTGCGGGCGGCTACTTTGAGGTGGAAACATCGAAAGCCACGGTGGAAGTGCTGGAGTACTTGGGATTTGAGGTGCTGGTTCCGAAGCAGGGTTGTTGCGGCTTGGCACATCAATCAAACGGTTTGTTCGATCGCGCCGAATCTCAGGTGAAGAAGTTGGCGCGCCAACTGGCGGAGGCCGGTGACGATCTGACCATCATCGGTTCGTCCGGTTCATGTGCGGGCATGTTGCGCCACGAAGCGCACGAAATCATGGGCGTGGATGATCCGGTTGTAATGGACGTAGGCAAGCGCATGGTTGAGCTGTCTGAATTCATGTTGGAGCTGATCGACAACAACAATTTCCCCGTGGAAGATCTGAAGCGTTGGGACGTGACTATCCCATACCATCAACCGTGCCAGGTGAAGTCGCAAGGTATTGGTATGCCTGCGATTCGCATGATGGAAACGATTCCTGGTGTTACGGTTGTGGAGTCCGGCCAGCCGTGTTGCGGCATCGCAGGTACGTACGGCCTAAAGAAGGAAAAGTATGAGATCGCGCAGCGCGTTGGCAAGCCACTATTCGACATGGTGAAGGACACGAACCCGAACCTTGCCGCGTGTGAAACCGATACGTGCCGTTGGCAGATTGCCAAGGGAACTGGCGCAAAGGTTGTGCATCCGATTCAGATTATTCACCAGGCGCTTGGACTTGGTTCCGTCCTGAAGTAGGTACGCTTAATTTCACAGTTGATAACACCACTGCACCTCGCCGTAAGGCGGGGTGCAGTTGGTTGTAGACTGGATTGCATGTCCACTCCACTTAGTAATGACGGCTTGTTTGATCTTCCCGATAGCGCCCAGCGCGTCCCGCACGCGAAGGTTATTTTGGTTACCGGGCCTTCGGGTAGTGGTAAGACTCGTTTCGCATCCCGCACCGGTTTGCCTGTGGTTTCGTTGGATGATTTTTATTACGACGGCGATCGGCCAGGCCTGCCACGCCGCCACGGCATGGTTGATTGGGATTCTCCTTCTACGTGGGATCGTGAAGGTTCTGTGAATGCTCTGGTGGAGTTGTGTACCAAGGATGAAACTACTGTGCCGATTTACGATATGCCGTCTAGCAAGCGGGTGAGCGATCGGATTTTACGCATGGACGGCCGCCGCATCGTGTTGGCTGAAGGCATTTTTGCTGCAGAAATCGTGGACGATCTGAAGAAGGAAGGCATTTTGGCTGATGCGTTGTGCATCGCCCGCCCCCGCGTACAAACGTTCTGGTTCCGGTTAATGCGCGATCTGGATGAAGCACGCAAACCATTACCGAATCTGTTGCGGCGCGGTATTGCACATTTCTTCCACGAACCACAAATGTATCGGGATCTAGAAGCGAAGGGCGCCCGCAAGGTGTCCTACACGGAAGCACAGGAAGTGCTGACTCAAATGTTGGCAGCTCAACGCTGGTCAATCCAGTAAAATCTCAGCAGTTTCACATCCTCCCATTAGCGGGTTTATATACGTTAGAACGCGCGTGCAAAGAACTCCCCTTGTTCTTGCACGTGCGTTCATTCGTATGTCTCACCTTACGTCTGAACGACTTTTATGCCACAGTTGAAGTGTGTGCTGGATTACATACTCCAGCAGCCATCTTGTTACACTCACCCGCAAAGGCGCGGGAAGAGAAAGGTAGAAGAACATGAGTCTTTTAGAGGTCTTTATTTCCGAAACCATCGGTACTGCCCTACTGATCACGCTCGGTGTTGGCGTTGTTGCAACCACACTCCTCACCAAATCAAAGGGTAAAGGAACCGGTTGGCTTCTGATCAACTTCGGCTGGGGTTTCGCAGTCATGATCGGTGTTTATGGAGCATGGAAGACCGGCGGCCACCTCAACCCAGCCGTCACCCTCGGTATCGCCGCCACCGGCGCTGAAGAATTCGTGCCAGGCGTTGCAATCACCGCCGCATCTATCCTCACCTACATCGCCGGCCAAATGGTTGGTGCAATGATCGGCGCTACCCTCGCATGGCTAGCCTTCAAGGATCACTACAACGCTCACGAAAACCAGGCAGAAATCCTCGGCACCTTCGCAACCGGCCCAGAAATTCGCAACTACACCTCAAACGTGATCACCGAGGCCATCGGAACATTCGTCCTCCTCACCTGGGTTATCCTCTCCGGCGCAACCCCAACAGAACTCGGCCCACTAGCAGTCGCGCTCGTGATCGTCTCCATCGGCGCATCACTCGGTGGCCCAACCGGATACGCCATCAACCCAGCCCGTGATCTCGGCCCACGTATCATGCACGCCATCCTCCCAATCAAAGGCAAGGGCGGCTCCGACTGGGCATACTCCTGGGTACCAATCGTTGGCCCAATCATCGGCGGCGTACTCGCCGGCCTCATCTTCGGCGCCAACACACTCAACCTAGCCGGACTCTAAACCAACCAAACCTGTGATCGCGCATCGGCCACAACGTCGTCGTCGATCCTAACCGTGAAAGGACTTTCCATGACTGAGAAAAAGTACGTTATTGCAATCGATCAAGGCACCACATCGTCACGTGCCATCATCTTCAACCACTCAGGCGAAATCGTCTCTATTGGGCAAAAAGAACACGAACAAATCTTCCCCAAAGCCGGCTGGGTAGAACACAACCCAATCGAAATCCGTAACAACATTCGCCAAGTGATAGGTGAAGCGCTCGCCAAAGCAGACATCAACCGCCACGAAATCGCCTCCGTAGGTATCACAAACCAGCGCGAAACCGCAGTTGTCTGGGACAAAACCACCGGCGAACCAATCTACAATGCAATCGTGTGGCAGGATACGCGAACCGATAAAATCGTGCGCGAACTCGCAGGCGAAGAAGGCCTAGATAAATACAAAGAAACATGCGGCCTCCCACTCGCAACCTACTTCTCCGGCCCGAAAGTCAAATGGATCCTCGATAACGTCGAAGGCGCCCGTGAAAAGGCAGAAGCCGGCGATCTCCTCTTCGGAAACACGGATTGCTGGGTACTTTGGAACCTGACCGGCGGGCCAAACGGAGGTGTCCACGTCACTGACGTCACCAACGCATCTCGCACCATGCTCATGGACGTACGCAAACTCCAATGGGACGAAGGAATCTGTGCCGATATGGGCATCCCGATGTCCATGCTCCCAGAAATCCGCTCCTCCTCCGAAGTCTACGGAAAGGCCGCCAAGAACTCCCTACTCATCGACACCCCAATCGCAGGCATCCTCGGCGATCAGCAGGCCGCAACCTTCGGGCAGGCCTGCTTCGAGAAAGGCATGGCCAAGAACACCTACGGAACCGGCTGCTTCATGCTCATCAACACCGGCAACGAAGCAGTCACCTCCGAAAACGGCCTGCTCACCACCGTGTGCTACAAGATCGGCGAACAAGAAGCCGTGTATGCGCTCGAAGGCTCCATCGCCGTTACCGGTTCACTCGTTCAATGGCTCCGTGACAACCTGGGCATCATCTCCACCGCCCCAGAAATCGAAGCCCTGGCTGAAACCGTAGAAGACAACGGCGGCGTGTACTTCGTGCCAGCCTTCTCAGGCCTATTCGCGCCTTACTGGAAGGATGACGCCCGCGGGGCGATCGTTGGTTTGACCCGGTACAACAACAAGGGGCACCTGGCGCGCGCAGTCCTAGAAGCAACCGCATTCCAGACCGCCGAAGTGCTCGAGGCCATGAACGCGGATGCCGATGCCGCACTGGCGCAGCTGCGCGTGGACGGCGGCATGACAGCCAATGATACACTCATGCAGTTCCAGGCAGATCTGCTTGGCGTGGAAGTTGTTGTTCCTGAAGTTGCCGAAACCACCGCGTTGGGCGCCGCCTATGCTGCCGGTATCGCTGTTGGCTTCTGGAGCGGCGAAGATGACGTTGTGGCTAACTGGAAGGAAGCCAAGCGCTTCACGCCAAAGATGGACAAGGAGGAGCGCGACCGCCAGATGCGACTCTGGAAGAAGGCCGTAACCCGCACCTTCGACTGGGTGGACGAAGACACCACGCACTGATGGGGCTGGCCAGGAACTGGGGTTCCTGGCCACCTTTCTGCCTACAAGCCACGTGGACCTGACCTAATATCGCCCGCAGATACACAAAACTCACCCGCAGATACACAAAACTCACTTATTTCCGGAGATAGAGCCGTATAGAGGGCTATCGTCGGAAATAAGTGAGTTTTTCGTCAGTTTGAGGTGATCTGTACTCAGGCCACCGGTGAGTGAAGTGCCCCATTAACTACCTACGATTCGGTAATGCTGACCATAATCGAAATAGTGGCAAATATTGCCACTATTCTCGAAATAATCAGGGTCGGTGAAGCGCCGGGCGCCGGCGGGTAAGCTCACGATATATCATGCGCCGGCGGGTAAGCTCGCGAAATATCATGCGCCGGCGCAGAATACCTCGCATAAAAGGCTGGCCCAGATACGCGCAATACGTATCTGGGCCAGCCCCAAGAGTCGGATATTCGGCCTCCGGTTCAGCAGAAAACCTTAGACAGATCGGTAAATCCCGCAGCCGCAGCCGACTTCACAGCACCAGCCGCAGCCGGCTTCACCAAATCAGCCGCAAGGTTTCACAGCATCAGCCGCGTGGCTTCACAAACGGGAAGGTGATCGTTTCGCGGATACCCAAGCCGGTGAGGGCCATGAGGAGGCGATCGATGCCCATACCCATACCGCCGGCTGGCGGGAAGCCCTGCTCCATTGCTTCGATGAAATCTTCATCAAGCTGCATTGCTTCCGGATCACCGTTGGCGGCGTCCAGCGATTGCGCAGTCAAGCGTTCACGTTGGATAACCGGATCAGCCAGTTCAGAGTATGCGGTAGCCGTTTCCACACCACGAATGTAGAGATCCCACTTTTCAGTGAGGCCTGGCTTGGTGCGGTGGTTACGAGTCAGTGGTGAGGTGTCTTCTGGGAAGTCACGCACAAAGGTTGGAGCCCAGAGCTTATCGCCCACGAGTTCTTCCCAAATATCCTCAGCAATCTTGCCGGCAACGGCGTAATCCTTCACCTTGACGCCATACTTTTCAGCAATCTTCACCAGGTGTTCGCGTGGCGTTTCAACAGTGACCTCTTCACCAACCGCTTCAGAAAGCGATTCGTAGAGAGTAATCGTGTCCCATTCGCCGCCCAAATCATATTCGGTGCCATCGGCCAACGTGACCGTGGTCGAACCAAAAACGTCCCGTGCCGCATTCTGTACCAAATCGCGAGTCAAACGAGCCATCGAATCGTACGTACCGTATGCTTCGTACGCTTCGAGCGCCGTGAACTCTGGGGAGTGCGACGAATCCGCGCCTTCGTTACGGAAGTTCTTGCCGATTTCATACACGCGCTCAACGCCGCCAACAACCGCACGCTTCAAATACAGTTCGGTGGCGATACGCAGGTATAGATCCTGATCATAAGCGTTAATGTGCGTGGTGAACGGACGTGCCGCAGCGCCGCCGTGCAACACCTGTAAAATCGGCGTTTCGAGTTCAATGAACCGCTCGGCATCGAACGTATCGCGCAACGAACGCATCACCTTGGCGCGGATCCGGATCATATCACGGGCACCCTGGCGGGTAATCAGATCCAAATGCCGCGCACGCACACGCGATTCTTCACTGAGCGCCATTTCCTGGCCGTCAGCAGTAGTAAAAGTCTTCGGCAACGGGCGAATGGCCTTCGACGCCATCTCCCACACGTGCGCAAACACGGAAAGTTCGCCACGCTTAGAGGTACCCACGTGGCCGTTCACGAAAATAAAATCGCCCAGATCCACATCGGCCTTCAATGCGTCAAGCGCCTCCTTGCCAACATTGGCAAGCGAGAAGATCACCTGGATACGGGTGCCTGCACCATCTTGGAGCACAACAAACGCGATCTTGCCCGATGGGCGCATGAACATGACGCGGCCGGCGATACCAACCATGTCCTCTGTTTCTTCACCAGGCACCAAAACGCGCGCGGTCCCGGCCGGAGGTTCAACCACGTTTCCGTCCGCATCCACGTCAGCTACTACGTAACCTTCACGCACATCCACGATCGTTGAGTCAAGAGGAAGTTCCGCAGCGTATGCCTGCCGGCCTTCCGCCAACAAACGGGCGCGCTTTTCTTTACGAACCTGGATTTGTTCCGGGGTATCGTCAACAATCTCTTCAGCAATATTTTCGTTGGTGTTCACCCTCTAAGCGTACAAGTTACGCCTGGAAATATTCGAGAAAATTGACGTGATATGTAGCGCGAATTACTCGTTTCGCCCGGCACGCACCTGTGCGAACGGCACACCCGACGACGAAAGGCCTACAGTCCCCTCTGGAACCTGCCCTGGTTCATTGCTCAGGTTGGTGATGCGATTGTGCTCATCCACCAGTACAACGCGCGGATCGATCGTGCGCGCGGATTCGTCATCAAGAAGCGAATAGCACATGATAATCACCAGATCGCCTGGGCTCACTTTGTGAGCGGCGGCCCCGTTGAGGATGATGTCGCCTTTCCCGCGCTCGCCAGGAATAGTGTAGGTGGTGAGGCGGTTGCCATTGTTCACGTCCACAATATCCACGGATTCGCCGGGGAGAATATCGGCGGCGTCCAGCAGATCGGCGTCAATGGTAACGGATCCGACGTAGTGGAGATCTGCTCCGGTTACAGTTGCGCGATGGATTTTTCCGGTGACCATCCGGCGCAGGCGCGTGTTAGCCAATCACAACCTCCAAGTTATCTATCAAGCGGGTTTTCCCTACCCAGGCTGCGGTTACGAGGAGTCCGTTTCCGCGTCCGTCTAACTGCATGAAGGTATCACGATCAACGAGTTCGAGGTAATCGAGCTTGACTCCGGGCGCGTGGGCGATCGATTCGCGTGCGGCGGCGAGCGTTTGGGCCGCGGTTCCGTCCGCATCGGCCACGCGTTTTCCGGCGGCGAGGGCTTGGGAAAGCCCGAGCGCCTGCTGCTTTTCGGTTGCCGACAGGTACGTGTTTCGGGACGACATCGCCAGCCCCGTCGCCTCACGTTTGATTGGCACGGACTTGATTTCCAGCGGCATGTTCAGATCCGCCACCATCGTTTTAATCAACGCGAGCTGCTGGGCGTCTTTCTGCCCGAACCACGCGGCGTGCGGCCGAACCAAATTGAACACTTTGTGGACGATTTGCAGCACACCAGCGAAGTGCGTGGGGCGCGTTTTCCCTTCAAGGATCGTTGCCACCGGGCCCGGGTCGATTCGCACAAGCAGGGTGCGTGGGTAGATCGATTCGTCAGTTGGAGCAAAGACGACGTCGACGCCCTCAAGTTTCGCCACGTCACCTTCCAGATCACGCGGGTAGGCTTCGAAATCTTCACCAGGCCCGAACTGGAGAGGATTGACGTAGATTGAGACAACGACGTGGTCCGATTCCCGCCGGGCTGCTTCAACAAGTGACAGGTGACCATCATGGAGTGCCCCCATGGTCATAACCAAACCAATATCTCCATGGAGCGGTTCGAGCGCCGCTGCAAGCTGTGCTGGGGTAGTAGCGATGATCATGGTTTCTCCGATCAACCCATAAAAGTTGCCATATAACGGCTTAGAGTTTACTCCGAATCGCCTTAAATGACTCCTCAGTAATTACTCTGCGAGCCAAAGCACGCTGTGCCGTAGCATCCGCGAGCGCCCGATATGTAGACGGAATATCTGCCAGGTCAGGTTCTTCTTCGGCGATAGTATCAAGGGTTTCGACGTGTTCTGCCACCGTTCCCGCATCTCCCCGAACCACTGGGCCAGTTTGAAGGGCTTCGCCAGAACTCAACGCACCTTCGATTGCTGCCGTGATGAGTGGCCGCAGATATTCATTCTCCAACCCGATACTCTTGAGCAACCGAATCGACTGCGCAATCACAGTCACCACATGGTTCGCGCCATGTGCGAGCGCAGCATGGTAAACACCGCGATCACCTTCCGCGATCACGAAGCCTTCACCACCCATATCAGCCACCAGCGCCAAGCCAATCGGTTGCAACATCGCAGGCGCAGTCACAGCGAACGGGCAGCCTTGCAACCGAGCCACATCCAACGTTGTTCCCGTAAACGTCATCGCAGGATGAATCGCAATCCCCAAAACACCCTGAGCCACAGCCGGTGCCAACACATCCGTGCCAAACCTGCCAGCCACATGAACCACCAGCTGCCCCGGATGCCAAGCACCCACGGCCGCAAGCCCGTCAACGATACCGGCCAGTTCGTCGTCGGGAACCGCCAACAATACCACTTCGCTACGTTCCACGATCGTACGAACGTCAAGCACAGGAACCCCCGGAAGCATCGTTTCCACACGATCAACGCTCGCTTCCGACGTGGCGTAAGCACCCACAATCTGATGCCCCGCCGCACGCAACGCCGAACCCAACGCGGCCCCAACCTTGCCCGCCGAAACGACACCGATACCCATCCGGCCCGTCTTATTCTCCACGAACATCACCCACCAAATTCAAACGAGCCTTCCACTCATCGATCGTCTCGCTCACCTCAATCTCACGCGCCTGCTTCGTCAAAGCATTCTGGCGCAGAACAAGCTCATGCATCTGATCGATATCAAAATTCTTTACAATCCCATGAACCGGCCCCACAAGCATGTGAACATGAACCGACGCCAAACGCAACCAACGCTGCAACGGCCCCTGCTGAATCGCAACCGACTGCGTATGATCCTGGAAAATCAACTGAACCGAACGCCAGAGACGGCCACGCCGAATCGCAAACACGCGAACGTTCGCATAAAACGCGCCAACCGTACCCGCAATCGGATCAATCCACCGCACCCGCTTCGGAGGAGTCTCAAGGAAATGAGCCTTGCCCTTCCGGTACATTAACTCATCCATCAGCCGCGCGTCATCATCCGTACCCAACGTTGGGAAAATAGTTGACACCACACGGATAACCTCCGCACGCGATCCACACGGAACAATCACATTCGACGCGTTGTCCGTCATATCCTCAAGTGAAGAACCCGCGATCGTCACAGTCACCTGCCACCAATCAAACCGGCGCCACAACAACGGCTGCTTAATACTCACAGCGTGAATACGCGTAGGAGGCAACGAACGAGTCACCAGCTTTGTCAACCCATGCCGAATCTTCAAGCCGTTCTCTGCCAAAAACACCTTCGTGTTAAACGACCCCGAAATGTACTTGATCGAATTCACCACAGTACCTGCGATAAAGAACAAGAACGCAACCGAAAAACCGCTCTCAAACACAAACTTCCACACCGCAGCCAAAATCACGCCGGCGATGGAAAACAGAGCACTGCCAGTCAGAATCGTGGACGGGATCAGCCGCTTCGTTGGCAGATGGTAAACCATTTGGTCGGAGATGGCTGGCTGGGTTGCTGGAGCACTTGACTGGGGGTCAAGGGGCTGGTGAGGTGCGGTAGCGTCGTCGTCGGCAATGGAAACTTCCGTAAGAACTCCCCCGCGAGCCTTCGCCAAACTAGCCAGAATCTCCTCACGCAACACGCGGCACTGATCCAACGGAAGCAACCCCAGCTCAACCGGATCCTCCGCAAAACCGGCCGCATCCACCTTCACCGCACCGAAACCAAAAATGCGCGCAAACAACCGCTGCTCAACCTCAACCGACTGAACACGATCCCACCGCACATGCTGATACTTCTTCATCACAATGCCGTTGCGGTAATGCACGCCAGAGGGAACAATCGCGTACGACTTATGGCGCCACATCACAGCGCTCACGCCCACAAAAATCGCCGTGAGCCCCAGCAAGATCCCCACGCCAATCAACACGCGCGTAGGCGTAATAAGCTCAATATAAAACCCCAGATCATTGACCTGATTCTCAACAATCTGGGCAATGATCACGGCAATAAACGCACCCAGTGCTAGCCACGTAGTACCCGCATCTGCAAGCGGCGTTACCTTGTGGAACTTACGCCACGCCCCCTGCGGGACACTGGACTCGCCAAGCTTCTGCTTGTCCGTTTTCTCTGCCATCACAGGCCTTCCAACTTTGTTTGACCCAAACGGGTGAGCTTTTCGCGCAAACGTTCAGCTTCTGCCAATGGCAGACCAGGGATCGAAGCGTTCGAACTTGCAGATGCCGTGACAAGCTTGACCGATGCCAGCCCAAACTTGGTGAGCAACGGTCCCGTACCCAAATTCACTTGCTGCATGCGACCATACGGCACCATCGTGACTTCCTGGAACATGATGCCCTTGCGGATCAGGAGCTCATCTTCAAGTTCCACATATCCGAGGGCCTTAGCACGGCGCAATGCCAGCCAGACATCCCATACAGCCACGATTACAAGCAGGCCGCATATAATCCACAAAGCGATCGCCCACCAGCCTTCAACATCAGGGAGGAGGGTAAAGTACGTCGATACCACGCTGACCGCTATTAAGAGCCAGATAATAATGTGGCGCACGAAGGTTACCTTCACGAAAGCTGGATCTACAGGCGTGAACTCAGTGCTCACCATTAAACGATTGTTCATAATGCTGATTTTACCAGGATTATGGGCGGTGGAGAAAGGGCGTAACGGCGGATTGGAGCCAAATAAGCGCCAGGCAAGACAGGAGCACCATATACGGCACTGCTGTGCTCCCAACCGCCGATCGGGCGCCTAGGCCGTCGCACCGGGCGGAGTGGCCTCATCATCGTTTTTGCACCAGAGTTCGGCCACCAGGCCCGCCACTGCCATGGCAATGGACGCCAACCCGGCAAGCCCGATCGTGATTGCCTGGCTCACCATCACGTTTGAATGTGAGTACCCGGCGTAGCTGGCCACGATCCCCGCGCACACGCCACCGGTGATGGCGCCCGTGCGCGAAACGGCCTGGGAGAGTAGCCAGATCCGAGCGGCGGTGAGCATGTTGAGCATGCGCCTGCCTTGTCGATAAGAACGAACCCGCCATCCTTGCCACAAAATGAACGCAGCAACGAAGAGCGGAATCAGAAAGGTCATCGCGGGAACGAGCACGGGCGCCAGCCCGTAGCTCAACCATGCATCCGTAACGAAGAACGAGGTCACGCCTACTACCCCAAAGATGGCAAAGAGTAGGAGCCATGAGGTCGGTTGGATCTTAGATTCTGGATTATCTGGCATCACCAAATCCAACCTTGACCACGTGTTGATCGTTCACGCCTGCCAACAATTCGGCAACTGGCTGCCCATTGAGCGTGGCCTGAGGATCAATTTCCAGCCATGGTTCCAACACAAATCGGCGTTCGTGTGCGCGCGGATGCGGCAGGGTGAGCACCGGATAGTCAGACTCCACGCCAGAAACATTGACGATATCCAGATCCAGAGTTCGCGCACCCCAGCGTTCATCACGCACGCGCCCGTGGGCTTCTTCCACCATGGTGAGGAAGTTCAGCATGGCCATCGGTGGCGTTGGCGAATTGATAGACACCACGGCGTTGATGTAGTCCGGCTGCGGATCTTGCCCTGGTGCGAGCAATGGAGTGCTGCGGTAGAGTGACGACACGTCATCCACCCATTCTCCGAAGTCCGAAAGTTCCGCGATGGCCTGGCGTACGTGTTCTTCTGGATTATCTTGGTTGGAGCCGATCGCGATCACGTAGGTCCGTAATTCTTCTTTAAACAGTGGCCCTTCGCGCAGGATAGATACAGACACATCCGCGAATTGGTGCGGAATTGGTGCTTGTGGTTTATGCACAACGATTTCGGCGCTGATGATTCGTGGTTCCATGATCGCGGCCATGATACGGTGTGCGAGTGTTTCGATCAGATCGCAGTGTTCGCCTTGAATGACGGCCACGATTTTATCGGCCACTTCCGCATAGCTGATGGTGTCTGCGATGTTGTCCGTATGCGCAGCGATTTCGGTATCTACAAGCAGATCAACGTCTACTACAAATTCTTGCGGTTCGCTGTGTTCTTCCACGAGCACGCCGTGAGTACCGAGCGCCCGCACGCCTACAAGCCGTATCGAATCTGTCATTCCCATTGTTTCCTCCTACTGTGTTTTCTTGCTGTGTTGCTGAATTTTCTCCAGCGTAGCAAGAACTACAGATGAGGCGTCAACGTTATGCACACGTGCAGCCCACACCCCGTGTTCTGCGAGGAAACCGGAGATAACGGCTGTGGATAAGTCCCGATGTGCCTGATTTTCCCCAACCAAGTGCCCGATGAATCGTTTGCGCGATGCTCCCACGAGCACTCGGTGCCCGAGTTCTATCACGCGATCAATTCCGCCAAGGACGTTCCAATCGTCGTCTCCCATTTTGGCGAAACCGAGCCCTGGATCGAGGATGATTCGTTCGGCGTCAATTCCCGCAGCCAACGCACGTTCGCGTGCGGCAACGAGTTCACTCACGACTTCGTCCACAATATTCGTGTATGTTGCCAGGCTGTTCATGGTTTCTGCGGTGCCACGCGAGTGTTGCAAAATGTAGTCGCAATCGAGTTTCGCCACGGTTGCGAGCATGGCCGGATCACCGTTTCCGCCGGTTACGTCATTGACGATTGATGCGCCTGCTTCTACCGATCGCCGCGCTGTTTCTGCGTGGTATGTATCTACCGAGACGGCCACGCCGCGTTCTTGTCCGATGCGTGAGAGTTCTTCGATCACGTTGGCGATGCGTTCCCATTCTTCATCCCATTCCAGCGCGCGAGCGCCGGGGCGGGTTGATTCGCCGCCGATATCGAGGATGGTTGCGCCCGCATCCATCAGTTCGGTTCCGTGCTGGATCGCGGTTTCTGGAGTTGCCCATTTTCCCCCGTCAGAGAAGGAATCTGGGGTCACGTTGACGATGCCCATGATATGCATTGTGGTCACCTTACTTTGACATGATGAGGCTCATTGCCTCGGCTCGGGTGGCAGTTTCGCGCAGTTTTCCGCGTACTGCGGACGTAACAGTGTGCGATCCTGGTTTCTTCACGCCGCGCATGGACATGCACAGATGTTCTGCTTCGACGACGACGATCGCGCCTTGCGCATTGAGACGTTCCATGATCGCGTCAACAATTTGTGAGGTGAGCCGCTCTTGTACTTGTGGCCGGCGGGCGAATCCTTCTACTAATCGGGCAAGTTTTGACAGGCCGGTTACGAGCCCGTCTGGCCCTGGAATGTAGCCGATGTGGGCGACTCCGTGGAATGGTAGCAGGTGGTGTTCGCACATCGAATACATGGAGATATCGCGAACGAGCACGAGTTCTTCATGGCGGATATCGAAGGTGGTGTTGAGGACGTCCGCTGGGTCTTCACCAAGCCCAGCAAACATTTCCTTGTAAGCACGCCCCATGCGATCCGGCGTATCTAGGAGCCCATCGCGGTTTGGATCTTCGCCTACCGCGATAAGTAGCCGCTTAATGGCGTCAACGACGGCTTCTTCATCATAGTGGCCGATGTGGAGTTTTGGTAGATCACTCATCAGTGACCTCCGGTCCTTGAGGGGAGTCCATTGGATCCACTTCTGGCTGAACTACAGTGGTTTCTTCACCTGCCCTGGCTTCTTCCTTTTTCACTTCTGGAAGTGGTACTGGTGGAAGATCAGACACAGGGCGATGTGGCGATGAGAGCCAAAGTTCGCGCTTTGGCGCCTTCACGATATCTTTAAAGATCTCTGCGAGTTCCTTTTCAAGGATGGTTTCTTTTTCGAGGAGTGCTGCTGAGAGAGCATCGAGCACGTGGCGGTTTTCCATCATGAGTGCCCAGGCTTCTTGATGTGCGGCTTCAACAAGATCGCGCACTTCAGCATCGATCACGCGCGCAAGTTCATCAGAGTATTCGCGCGATCCGCCGCCACCAAAGCGAGTCATCGGATCGGATTCGTTTGGCACGAGGCGCACGGAACCTACTGTGGAGGACATACCGTATTCCATGACCATCTTCCGTGCGATGTCCGTAGCCTTCTGGATGTCATTAGATGCGCCCGTGGATGGATCGTGGAACACGATTTCTTCTGCAACACGGCCGCCCATGGCGTACACCAACTGATCGAGCAGTTCGTTACGGGATACCGAGTACTTATCTTCTGTTGGCATAACCATGGTGTATCCCAAGGCACGGCCGCGCGGAAGAATAGTGACCTTCGTGACCGGATCAGAGTGGTGAAGCGCGGCAGCAGCAACGGCATGGCCGCCTTCATGATAGGCGGTCATCCGCTTTTCTTCAGCGTTCATCACGTGAGTACGGCGCTGTGGACCGGCGATAACGCGATCGATTGCTTCATCGAGATCGTCTTCCCCGATCTTGTCATGTCCACGGCGCGTAGCCAGCAATGCAGCTTCGTTGAGTAGGTTGGCCAGTTCAGCACCGGCGAAACCTGGCGTACGGCGAGCGATCGATTCAAGTTCAATTCCCTCCGCAAGTGGCTTACCTTCCGCATGAACTTTCAAAATTGCCGCACGGCCCTTCAAATCAGGGGCATCTACGGCGATCTGACGATCGAAACGGCCTGGACGCAACAATGCCGGGTCCAACACATCTGGCCGGTTGGTTGCCGCGATCACAATAACGTTGGCCCGTTCATCAAACCCGTCCATTTCAACGAGGAGCTGGTTGAGGGTCTGTTCACGTTCATCGTTTCCGCCGCCCATACCCTGGCCACGGTTGCGGCCTACGGCATCGATTTCATCAACGAAAATGATGGCTGGGGCAAGCTTCTTAGCCTTGGTGAACAGATCGCGCACGCGAGAAGCACCAACGCCCACGAACATTTCAACAAATTCAGATGCAGAGATATGGAAGAATGGCACGCCTGCTTCACCAGCAACAGCCTTAGCTAGCAGGGTTTTACCAGTTCCCGGGGGGCCGTACAGCAAAACGCCACGTGGAATCTTGGCGCCCATCTTCCGGAACTTATCCGGATGATCGATGAATTCTTCAATTTCTTGGAGTTCTTCCACGGCTTCGTCTGCACCAGCAACATCCGTGAAGGTGACGCTTGGGCGATCTTCATCTAACCCGTCCTTCTTCACGCGCCCGAATGATCCCATGCTGCCCTGCTGGATCTTTGGCAACATCCACATGAGAAGCGCGAAAAGTAGCAGGAGTGGGAACATGAGCGAGAAGATCGAACCGAGGAATGATTGCTGCGGCACGATCGAGTTGTAGCCGTTCTTTGCTTTAGCCGACGCAACTAGATCCTGGATCTTCTTCGCTTCTGCAGAAACGAATTGGAACTGGACCTTCTTTGTTGGTGATCCCTTCTTTCCTTCAAGATCGCGCGGAGTGAATTCCTTATCCAGCCAGATTCGCACGATTTGGCTGCCGTCTGTGACTTCGATGCGTTCCTTCGCACGGTCAGCATCTTGCAGGATTGAGATACCTTCAGAGGTTTTCACTGATGTGAAACCGCCCGGCGCAAAGAACCAGAACAGCCCGCTACCGATCAGGAGGGCAACAGCAATGAAGGATACCGCAGATTTGAATGGGCTTTTCTTCTTCCCATCCTTATCCCTGTTTTTGTTGTTCGCCTTCTTGTCCGCTTCTTCGGCCATGCGTTTGGCTTCTTCCCAGCGGGCACGCCAGCTCTTCGGATCACGCTTGCGCGATTCATCCGTTTCTTTCTTGCGGCCACGCCGATTCCGGCGGCCAGCCGAGTTGAAATCTTCCAACTTGCGCCGTTGTTCTGACTGGGGCGATTCCTTTTCAGGAGTGCTCATGTATCCTCCATCGGCGCTTGCGCTGCCGTGTTTGCCGTGGACGTTGATTGTGCTCCTGGTTCCAGCCGCAAAAGGTTGCGTTCGCGCCAGGCGCGCACACCGGGAAGATCAAGCCCACGTTTGTTTATATGCTCTGTTACGAGCTTATCAAGTCCTGCGATATGCCAGTAAACGAGTTCGCCTCCACGCACGCCACTTTCTTCCACGGCGTATTTTAGGGTTCGACGACGAACTGCTTCTGGCACATCCTTTAATGATTCGCAATCGAGCGTGATCGGATTGCGGGATGTGCATACACGCTCTAGTTCGATCCGTGCGTAATGTTCGAGTGCCGCATTATCTGCTTGGAGCATCGAAGCAGTGCGGGCGATTGCTCCGATCGTGCCGCTGCCAAGGACGTCCTGTAACTCGGGAAGTATCCTGTGCCGCACAGCCGAACGCCGAAGGGGGGATCCATCCGAACACGTCCACGGCCCGTCAAGATCATTACTCGGATCATCCACCCAGGGCACATCAAGTTCGCTACACACAGTCCGTAACTCATCCCGTGTGAACTCCAGGAACGGCCGTTGCATCGGGACATCCCGATGCAACGGCAGATGCCCCACTGCCGGCATTCCCGCGATTGATTTTGCTCCCGAACCGCGTGCGAATCCCATCAGCACTGTTTCCGCCTGATCGTTTTGAGTATGACCAAGGAAAACCACAGCTGGACCTGCCGCATTGCCAAGAGAACGAGCATACGTAGCGATCGCATCATACCGAGCTTCCCGCGCATTGCCTTCCGGCCCAGATGAACCATCAACATCCACACGGCACACCTCTACCGGCACGCCACGCTTTCTCAAGATGTCCCGAACGAATGCCGCTTCTTGCACCGATTCAGGCCGAATACCATGATCCACACACACAGCATGCACCAGAATACCCAGCTTAGGAGCCACAAACGCCAACGTTGCCGCCAACGCCATCGAATCCGATCCGCCAGACACGCCAACAAGCACTACCCTATCCGAGCAGTGTTCTAGCGCTTCCTTTAGCGCACGCCGCGTGGCATTGACGAATCGATGAGGCCGGCTCATTTCACAACCCGATCAATCCATTCCGCAGGATGAGTAAGTTCATGAAGCGTAGGAAGATTCTTCTCCCCTTCCCACGCCTTATTCAAACCCTCAATCCCAACCTTTCCTACAACAGCCGTAACAAAATCACTACCCTGCACATACTGTTGAGACTTCTTCGCCATACCCAGCGCCTGACTCAACTTCTTCGCAATAAAACCACCCGCAGCACGCCTAGCAGCCATCGCACGCACCAACCGCGAGCGCGACGGCATAATCGCCAACGGCACACGATCCATCACAAACGTGGCATGGCCTTCCAACAAGGACATCACGGCAGTAAGTTCATCCAACACAGGTTCTGGCGGAATCGCATTATCAATCTCCAACACGAACGCCGCCCGTTCCGCAATATACGGCGCCAGCCACGGAGCAGCCGCAAACTGGGCCGCATGAGTCAACTCATGAACCGCCACCCACAGCGCCACATCACGCCGATCCAAATCATACTGGCGCTGGAACTGAGCCACATTCGGAGCCACCAAATACACGCGAGGATCCACCACATAAGGATCCCACTGGCCAAGCACCTTCGCAGCCAGCACCGACATTGCGCCACCAAGCTGATAATCCTTGAAATCAACAGCCGCATCCACGCCCCGAAGCATCTGTTGAATCGACGCCACCGCGCCCTGCGCCCACCCAGCACGATCAACAATCTTGACCCTGACGCCATCCGCAGACAAACCGGAAATCTTTTTCACAATACGCGGAGCACGCTTAGCCCCCTGCCGCAGATCATTCACCACCGCCTGAGCAGCAGTAACACTCATCGCAGGCCCACTACCAGCAACCAACCGCGCCAACAACTTAACCGTATTCACCGTTACTCCCTTCTTAGAACCACTCTAATATGGGGCTCCCACATACTTTGGTGTACACCCGTCACACCTGAGAAACCAACTTCGCCAACGCATCATCAATAACCGCACGCACAGTCAACTGATCATTTTCCTTATGATCGGTCACAATCGACACAAAAATCAGTGGATGCCCTGAACGGGTAGACACAAAACCGGCGAGCGCCGTCGTCGTCGATAACGTACCAGTCTTCGCCCGGACCAAACCCTGAGCAGGCGAATCCCAAAAACGATCCTTCAACGTACCCTGCAAACTCCCCACCGGAAGCGCCGCACCCAACGCATTCACATCACACCCATCACACGCCCACACGCGCCGCAAAATATCACCCAAAAGCCGCACCGGAACCCGATTATGTTCAGACAACCCCGAATTGTCATCAATCACAAGGCCAGTCACATCAAAATCAGCAGAACGCAACGCGCCCTTTACCGCCGCAGAAGCCCCCGAAAAATCAGCCGACTCCCCCAACGCAATCGCAACCTCATGCCCTAAAACCTCAGCCAACGTGTTATCAGATTCAACCATCATCACGTCAACCAGCTCGCGAACCGGAGCACTATGAACCCGAACCAGCTCCTGCGAATCCTTAGGCGCCACCTTACGGCCACCCACCGTCACAGAAATCCCCTGCTCACGCAACCGCTCCGCAAAAGCATCCAGCGCCCTCACATCCGGCTGCTCCACAAACTCCGAATCCACCCGGCCCCGATCAACCGCAACCGGATACAACGGCATCACAAACTCAGTATTCTCCTCCGCCACCACCGACGGATGGTAAACCGGCTGTGCATAACGCGACGAATCCACATGAACAGTTATCTCAGAAACCTTCGCCTTCTGAAGTTTCTGTGCCACCTGCCGTGCCATATCCGCCAAACCACTACGCCCAGCTACAGCAGAAGGCTGCCCATCACCCGCAGCCAGCATCACGTCACCGCCGCCAACCAGATACACATCGCGGCCCACACGAGTCACAGACGTATCCAACGTGGCGTTCGGCCCCAACGTAGTGAGCGCCGCAACCGCAGTCACATACTTCAGCGTAGAAGCCGGACGCAACGATTTCGCCTCATTATGCGACGCAACCGTTTTCCCCGAAAGCGGATCAATCACCGCATACGACGACACGCCGCTCAGACGCTCATCCGTGCGAAATTCCTCCATAATAGTGCGCACTTGTGCAGAATCAAGTTCTGGAAGTGTGGCAAAATTCGGAATCTTGGGATTAGTGACGTGTGGCTCACTCACCTGTGGATATGGTTCAGGAACAGAAAGTGGCGGTTTAGTCGTAAAAAGTCCGGGTACAACGTCCCACGCATCGCCAAGAATATACACGCCAATAAGTGCAAGGACTGCCGAAATACCGATCTTTACTTTCTTCACCCCACAAGTCTCCCACACGGAAGCGCGAAACACCGGCTACAATCAATAAATAGCAAGTAAATATCACGCCGAAGGAGTCACCCCCATGGAGTTTGATGTCACCATCGAGATTCCGAAGGGCAATCGTAACAAGTACGAAGTCGATCATGAAACAGGCCGCATCCGCCTTGATCGCATGCTCTTCACTTCTACCCGCTACCCGGACGATTACGGTTTCATCGACAACACGCTCGGTGAGGATGGCGATCCACTGGACGCGCTCGTTCTTCTTGACGAACCAACCTTCCCAGGTTGCGTTATCCGTTGCCGCGCACTTGGCATGTTCCGCATGTCTGATGAAGCAGGTGGCGACGACAAGGTTCTCTGCGTCCCATCCGCCGATCAGCGCGCCTCCTGGCGTACCGAAATCGAAGACGTTTCCGAATTCCACCGCCTCGAAATCCAGCACTTCTTTGAAGTCTACAAGGATCTCGAACCAGGCAAGTCCGTTGAAGGTGCACACTGGGTTGGCCGTGAAGCTGCCGAAGAAGAAATTCGTGCATCGTTCAAGCGTGCAGAAGACACCGGCTACTACGATCACGCTCACTGAGCCTTAGGCGATCAGGCCTTAGAGGGCCAGGGATTCGTCCCTGGCCCTCTTTGCATGCCCTTTTGGCGGCGTGTACAACCGAAACACCTGCATTTTGTTTGAGGATCCGGCCCGGGTTCGCCGTATATTGCAGGGCGTGCCGGATTTTCAATGTTTTTGCAGGCGCACCCCACAAATCAGCACCTACCAGCCCCCACAAACCAGCACCTACCAGCACCTATAAACAGGAAAACAGGCCGATCACAACGATCGCCCTGCCCGAAGCTCGTGAGCTCCATTTCCTAGTGCGTGCGGAAAAAGACTAGTTAGTTCTTTGTTCCTACCCTTGATTCTACTCTGCTACTCGCAGGTAGATTGGTGATCCGTATACTGGCCCTTCTTGGGTTCCCATTGCTGGGTTGTAGGCTGCGATGTGCATGCCGTTTCCGGAGTACATTCCAACGTGCCCTGGCCAGAGGACAACATCGCCTGGCAGTGCTTCGGATGGCGATACTTGACGGTATCCTTGGTGTGCGTACTGGTTTGACACGCGTGGCACGTTGTAGCCGTGGTGGTTGAAGATGAATTGCATGAATCCGGAGCAGTCCCAGCCGGCGGTGGTGGATCCGCCCCAAACGTATGGAACGCCTAGGTATTGCCGGCCGAAGTCAACAAGTTGTTGGCCGATGTTGCGGGATGTGCGCGCTGGTGCGGGTGCTGGCGCCGGAGCCGGGCGTTGCGCGGCTGCGGCGGCCGCTTCGCGCTCCCGGGCTGCTTGTTCTTCGGCTGCTTTGCGGGCTGCTTCTTGGCGGGCGCGTTCGGCTTCTTCGCGTTCGCGGGCTTCTTTTGCTCGGCGTTCGGCTTCGGCACGCTCGGCGGCAGCGCGTTCGGCGGCAGCGCGTTCTTCTACGATCTTTTGGTTTGCGGCTAGAGTTTCGCTGGCTTTCTGGGCTTTGTCAACAGCGTCTTTTGCGAGTGCGATGGCTGATTGGTTTCCAGATTTTTCGGCTTCAGCGAGGTTTGCTTTGACGCTCGCGAGGGATGCGTTTGCTTCTTGCGCGTTCTTTTGTGCGAGTTCGGCGGCTTCTTGGAAGCGGTCTGCGTTGGCGCCGGCTACGAGTGCGGCGGCTGCGGCTTCGGAGCGTGCGGCGCGGTCAGCTTCGATATCTGCGAGGCGTTGCGCTTCGAGTGCTTCTGAGGTTCCGCGTTGGTGTGCGAGCACCGTGACGAGTTCACTGCGGCGCGCTTTCGCCATAGCAACTTGCTGTTGGGCTTTTTGAGCGATGGCGTTGGATTTTTGTTCTGCTTGTGCAACGCCGTCCGCTACCGCGATTTGATCTTTTGCGGCTTTGTCTGCTTTGTTTTGCAGGACTTTTGCGATTTCTTCGAGGGCGGCAAAGTGTTTGACTTTGTTGTCTGCTTGGTTTGCGATGGCGTCGAAGGCACGGTTGCGTTTGTTGGCTTCGTGGAACGTGTCCGCACCTAGTAGGTAGAACGACGACGTTATGTTCGCTGCCGAATCCTTGTACATTGCTTGGGAGATGGAACCTAGTTGGTTTTTGGCGTGGTCTACATCTTCACGTGCTTTGTTTGCTTTGCCTTGGGATGCGATTGCGGATGCGATCGCATCGGAGAGCTGTGCTTGTGCGCGGATGTTTTCGACTTGAGCAGCGGCTGCTTCTTGTTCGAGGCGGGTTGATTCGCCTGCGAGCCGTGCGAGCTCAAGTTCTGCATCCGCAATTGACATTTTTGCGGTTTCTTCTGCTGCTTTCGATCCGCGGATGTCGTCGTCAGTGACGGGGGCGGCGAAGGCTGAGCTGGACGTGAGAATAAGCGCGAGGGCACTTATCGATGCGGCGCACCCGTAGACTCGCTTCTTCACAGGCTTTCCTCCAAGCTATTTTATTTTCTTCAGCGTGTTGACTTGATTTTCCGGCACTTTTTAGTGTGCATATCGACGTTATAACAATTTGTCACAAAAAGAAACACGAAAAACAAAATTCCCACTATTAACTTATTACTCATTTGTCACATCTGTTTACGCTTGTAACACGATATACTCCTCTTATAAGCAAAGGAGCCTACACATGTCCCCAGATCAGAGCAGTTTCTCCTCATCTTCTAAGCCTCGTAAGAGGTGGAAGCGCACAGCTCTTGGCGCGCTTGTTCTCTCATGCGCGGGAGTTGGATTGTTGGGGTTCGGGAATCAGACTGGAGTTTTCGGCCCCACTTCATCAATGAAACATCTTTTGGATGAAAAACTTGCGCAACCGAGTGAACTTGGAATTTCGACGGAAAAGTATTCGCATTCACCACGGCCAGGCTTGTTTGAAAAGGCTGCGCCCGAGGATGTTACGTATGAGTTTTTGACGACGTCGAACGACGTCGATTTCCTTGCACTTAAAGAGATTGCACGGCGTGACGGGTGGGTAGATGATACGTCTGCCAGCGGGATAAATACGTGGTATGCGAATAAAACTACGGCAACGAAACCTACGGTTAGGTTAAGTATCACAAAAATAAGTTACCGTATCGTAGTTAAGCTGTCGTACTATTAATTCATGCAATCACTACGAAAAACATGTGCAACGGCTACTGCCGCCCTACTTCTCTCACTCTCGCTAGCGACTCCGGCTCTTGCCACAGAGCCCACGCCTCCTGCCAACCAGGAAAAATACGTCACCCTTTCCCTGATCGGTGATTCGTACACAGCCGGTAATGGTGCTGGCTTGTACTACGGTCCAAAAGAATCGTATCGAAGCATGCGAAACTGGGGCCACGTGTACGCCGACAAACTCAACAAACAGGGCGTCCACACAACAGTTCATAACTTGGCTCATTCGGGCGTCACCACTGACATGGTCCTCAAAGATCAAATCTCGAAAGTTCCCACCGATACAGATATCGTGCTCTTCACCGTTGGAGGCAATGACATCAAATTTGCGGATATCGTTACGGGATGCTTTGGCGACCCACTCTTTCTTGGCTCATACGCAAAATGTACAAAAGCTATGGATTTCGCCAACGAAAATCTAGATGCGACATTCAAACGCGTTAAGTCAATCTTAACTGACCTAAGTAAACGTTTAACACCTAATGCACAAATTGTCCTTGTAGGCTACCCACTCCTATCTACGCCACTCGAGCATATATGGAGTAAGAACGGGTTTTGGTCTTTTTCCTCTGGAGAGAAATTTGACGCAGCCAAAGCCGTACGCGACTTCGGGGTAAAAGCTGCAGAAAAGCAAGCAGAACTCATAGACTCATGGAACAGCGATCCGGCATTACAACACGTTACTTTCGTTCCAACCCATGCCAAATTTGCAGAACACGAACCCGATCCCAGATTGTTGCACAAGAATCCTCGTCGCTGGCTAAACGAACTATTCGAAACTGAGGGAAAACAAAACGACAAGGGCGAAATCGAGTCAACTACCGCCTTGAAGGATTATGTCCACTTTTACCATCCGAACATCACCGGCCATGAGGAAATCGGAAAGCTCGTTTACGAGAAAATCGGCGTTCCATCCTCAGCACGTGATAAGGAAAGCTACGCTCGCCCAATCGATCTAACCTTCGTTGTTGAATCTTCCGATGATACCAAGGCAAAGTTGCCTGAAATCAAGAAGCAGATGCGCCGTATCGCTCAGCAAACTTTCGATGCCGCTAAGGAAAACGGCAACGAAAATCCACAAAAGAATACCCGTTTCAGTTTGGTTACCTACAGCAACGCACAGCCACCTGCCCGTGTTGACGCACCTACATCGCTAGAAGGCGAAGTTGCTCCAGCAACAGAACCAGCAGAGGCCGACGATAAGAAGGCTGTATCCGAGAAGGCCGAAGCTGAGCCACAACCTGAAGCAGTTGCAAAAAAGAAGCATAAAGAAAAACAGGATGAGCCAACAGTCACGTTCGGTGAACTCAAGGATATTCTGTCCCAGGTAAGCGCACTCGACACCACAGCAGCTCCTCTATCCGACTTCTTCGCAGCCACCGAAAAGGCGGTGAAGAATACAGGATGGCGTCAAGAAGCTCGCAAGATCGTCGTGGTTATTAGTGACGCCGAAACAACGCAATCGGAAGCTGACGTGGCTAAGAAGGTAGAAGAACTCCTCCTCAAAGCCTTCGCAGCGAACACGGCCGAACTCAACCTGATCGATCTGGATAAAGACCGCACTGAAACGATGGCAAGCCTGTTCACACGAACCGGCGGGCGCATCCAGCTACTCGGCGATCTGCGCCCATTGATCCTCGAAGCTCCTACTGCAAAACTCGGCATGCTTTCCATACAAAAAGTGGGTACATCAATCGAATTCAATGCAGATGGTTCCCTCTCGCCAAATAGCGACATTGTGCGCTACGAATGGGACTTTAATGGAGACGGCCAGACGGACGAAAGTACAACCGAACCAAAGGTAACGCATACTTACTCGGCAGAATATTCGGGTCAAGTATCAGTTAAGGTAGTTGACCAAGATGATCAGTTTGCAATCGCGTCCATCAACATCGCCATAACTCGTGATGGTGACTCCATCGCTGAACCACACGATAACTGCCCAACCGTTCCAAACGAAGATCAACTGGATACGGATAAGGATGGAATCGGCGATGCATGCGATCCAACCCCACTCGGCGACGCCCCGAAGGCAATGACGGAACCAGAAACTTCTAAACTATTCGCAGAAAATGGCACCGGCGAAACCACAACGCGAAACGTGACCCAAACGCAACAGGATCCAACGCCAGTAACCCAACCAGCAGCATCCTCCCAGATGCTCAGCCAAACCGGCGCCACGATCCTCGGGTGGATAATCGGTGCACTGATCCTTGTGGCGCTTGGCGGCGCTGGAATGGCGTTCGCACGCAGGCAGAGTGCAAAGGCTGCAGCCAAAATGCAAGCTGACGCCGCGCAGACGCGAGCAGGCGATGCTCCACAAGCATAATAATCAGAAATAACTCCACATATTGTGGGGCATGCAGGGGAGTCGATAGGCTTAGCCTATGACGACATGGCATGAGGATATTCTTGGCGTGGGCTTCTCTTACACAACTCTGGAATTGCATCCAGATGAGCAAGGGGAAGCCTACGCCACTCTTATACGTTACCTCCCGCAAGAGGATCAGGAGGCGGGCGAACGGCCTGATCCGGCGTTCGCGTTTATCGCGATTCACGGCTGGAATGACTATTTTTACCAGACGGAGTTGGCGCGCACAATCACTTCGCTCGGCGGGCAGTTTTACGCGATTGATCTGCGGCGGTATGGCCGTTCCCACCGGGAGGGCCAGCTGTGGGGGTATGTGGATGATCTTTCTACGTACGATGAGGATTTGCATGCGGCGTTGGATGTTATTTTTGATACGCATGGGTATTCGATTCCGCTGGTGATGTATGGGCATTCTACGGGCGGGTTGACTGCGGCTTTGTGGGCGGATCGGCATCCGGGCGCGTTGGCTGGGTTGATTTTGAATTCGCCGTGGCTTGAGTTCCAGGGGTCTACGTTGATGCGGCAGATTGGGCAGCCGTTGATTGATGCGTTGGCATACCTATCCCCTACCACGATTATTCCGACCGCCGATAATGGTTTTTATCAGCGGGTTTTGACTGGGTGGACTGATGCAGACGGCGATATGCCTCCGCATACTCCGGGCGATCCGTTTTTTGAGGGCGGGTGGAACCCTGATGATCGGTATCGGCATTTTCCGTCGTTCCCTGTGCGGGCCGGGTGGCTTTCAGCGGTGCTGGCTGGGCATTACCGGATTTCGGAGGGGCTTGAGTTGGATACGCCGGTTTTGGTGGTGACGTCTGCACGTTCGATTGCGGCCGAGGAGTGGAGCGATGAGTTGCGGACGGGCGATGCCGTGTTGGATGTGACGCAGATGTGGAAGCGGTTGCCTACGCTTGCGCAGAGTGTCACGTTAGCGAAGGTGGACGGCGCGATTCATGATGTGCTTTTTTCGCGTGCGGAGGTTCGCCGTGTTGCGTACGATCATATTTCCCGGTGGATTCGGGGTTTTATCGTGGGGAATTAGGCTTGCCGACGACGACGTGACCGCCGCGTCACCCTATCAGCCTGTGCCTGTTTGGGTGGCGTTGGCGGGTAAAGGATGCGTTCGGTTGCGGCCATCCAATCCGGTAATGCGGTCTGATCGTTTTCTGCTGCGAGTTCTACTGCACGTGAAGATTCTGCTGCTGAATCGCGTTCTGAGATGAGGAGTTTTTCAGAGAAATCGTTGGGGGCTGATTCGTCCCAGAGACGCTGTTCGGCGCGCTTCTTGTGATCCATCATTTGTTCGTAGAGCGATTTGCCCCGCCGTGGGGCCGGTGGCTGGATCGGGAACGCGGGCTTGATGGACGGAATGATGGCCGTATCTGGCGAATCGGATGATTCTGGGGATGCTGGTGTGGCCATTGGCTGATCGGAGTTCCACGCGGCACGGCGGCGTGCACGCCGGCCGAGCTTGTGCGGCGGATCCGTGAGTTCTGCCAGCATGATTGCTGTATCCTCACGGCGTTGCGGAAGGCTTTCCTTCGCCTGTGCAGGTTCTTCAGTGGCAGACACAATTGGATCGATTTCTGGTTCTGGAAGAACAACACGTGGCGATTCTTGGGCTTCTCTCTGGTGATATGGCAGCGGTGCCACGCCGGATCGATCTGCCCAACCTTCAATATTCCACAGGGATTGATCAACTGTGTGTGTTTGAGGTGCGGCAGGCTCAGCTGGTTGTGGTGCTTCGATCATCCAAGGCTGCGGTGCTTTGGCTAAAATGTTCGTACCGTAGGAGGCCGCCTCAGCTACTTCAATGAGGGTGCCGGAGAGACCTTCGTATGGAAGAACAAGCTTGGCTTCAACGCCAAGGCCACAGAGTGAGTTCTTTACTGCCTCATCAATCGATAGACAGAAAAGGTACAGCCGTGCTGTTGGTTTCTGCGCTGGGCTGGTGTTTTCCAGGAAGAGGCTCCAGCGATGTGCGAAGTCTTGTTCTGTGCCTGGGTAGATTTCGGCAAGCTGCTGGCGGTTCAATGTAGCGAAATAGCCTGAACGGCTGGTCGCATGGAGAAGGGTTTCCGAGTTGAGGTGGCGGAGCACTTCGATGGTGATAACACGCTTAGTTGCATCAAGAGCAATAAGTGATTGCACAGGATCGTGTGATTCGCGGTTGGTTACGTATCCGATCGGGAAAAGCGGGTGTTGAACGAGCGCTAATGTTTGCGACTGGACCGCATCAACGATCACATCAGCGAGTTTGCCCGAGGCACCTGCATTTCCCGGAGCTTCAACGAGCTTACCGTTCTCAAGCGCATATAGTGCCACGTTACTCTCCTTCCATCACGCCTAGAACTAGGATAACCGACACGCCGCCATAACGGCGTACCAGTAATTAGGGAAGTAATTCACTTGAATCTCACCTTGTATTTTCAGCTTACTTCTGAAACCTGTGTAAAGCCTGAAAGACTTCATTAGCAAACAGCGCACTTCCTTCAGTTCCCGGGTGAATCTGATCCCCCGCGAGCAGATCAGGGTGAGCTAAGGCAATGCTCTGCCAATCTGCAATAACAACACGATCTGGATTTTTTCGAGCCATTTCCCGCATGGTTGAGTTAGAGACAGGTACCCAGGTTGCATACTCCGGCGCACTTGCTGTAACGAGCACAATCCGCCGATCTGGTCCCACCGCGTTGAGGATCGCTTGAGCGTCTTCTTCTGTGATAGCCCCGTTCGTTCCTAGCGCAATAACAACGTATGGGCGAAGTTGGTTTTCTTGCGCCATCTGCGCAGCTATTGTGGGGAATTGTTTGATTGAACGTGACACTTCACTATTAACAACGATCCCTGGGAGCTTTTCTTGAAGTGCAGGTGTAGCAGCCACTGTTACGGAATCCCCAATAACCGTTACGTTTTCCCCAACCACATTCGGCAGCACCGGACGCTTCGGATTTTCTGGAGTATCACGTGGTTCAGACAGTGGCGGCGGAGCAGGGGTTGATTGTTGTTCTTTGGCTTGTTTTTCAGCGTCAATAATGAGCTGTTGGCCGGACGAAGTGGCATGTTCAGTGATAAAGCCGGCCACAGCCGTTCCAGTTACTAGTGCAGCCAGAACGATCCCAGCTGCCTTCTTCTTATGTAACGGTGGCATTGTTCGAAGCCACCCTAAGAAACCATGAGTACGGATCGGGGTTTCAATGTACCGATACGATACATCGGCAAGTGCAATGCTTAGCATGAGAACAATTAAGGCTGTTGGTACCGCAGCCATCGGCGAATGGTAGAAGCCGATCACATGCAACGGCCAGTGCCATAAGTAGATCCCATACGATCTGTGGCCGATCCATACGAGTGGCGGAGTCTCTAAAACCGCCCGTAAAGATCGTGTACCAAAGCCAGAAGCATCTGGTAGCAGACCTCGGATAGTTCCTACCATCAAGATAGAGAACGCCACCATCCCCCATGGATACATATAGTGAGAATCGGTGAGTATGAAACTGAGAACCACGATCGCAAGTAATGATAGCCATGAAATCCAGCCCCAGATTGCCTTGGTGCCTGCTCGACTACCTGTAAGTAATCCTGGTAGCGCGAGGGCTAAAGCAGCACCAAACATCAACC
Organism: Arcanobacterium haemolyticum DSM 20595; assembly: GCF_000092365.1. Classification (NCBI taxonomy): domain Bacteria; kingdom Bacillati; phylum Actinomycetota; class Actinomycetes; order Actinomycetales; family Actinomycetaceae; genus Arcanobacterium; species Arcanobacterium haemolyticum. The sequence continues at coordinate 292,430 of NC_014218.1, read as the reverse complement.
CAAAAGAATGCGAGAATGTTGAAACATACGCACTGGTTGGATCTGCTCCTACCGTTAAAGCGTGGAGAACAATAGAGCCAATTCCTAATAAAAGAGCACACACTATCCGTATTTCCACTACGGTACATACCAGCAGAAGAATAACTATAGGCGGCCATACAATATAGAACTGTTGTTCCACAGCCAGTGACCACATGTTGCTTAAAAGCAGTGGCGATTGTTTATCGAAGTATGACGATGCGTGGCTAATTTGTAACCAATTATAGGTTCCTGTTAAGGATCCAATCGCTTGCCACCGCAGTTGAGTCAGGGTGTCTCCCCCAAAAATACGTGCGAGAGCAAGAGAACCTAAAGTAGCTACTGCAACGGCAGGAAGTAGCCGGCGGATCCGCCGAACCCAAAATGAGCGAACCGAAATTTTCCCACGCGCTTCTTTTTCTTTCACTAAAAGAGCAGTTATGAGGAAACCTGAGATAACAAAGAACATATCAACGCCGATATAACCAGCTTCCGCGATTCCCGGTACTAAGTGATAGAGCACCACGATCATCGCCGCGATGGCACGCAAACCATCTAAACCTGAAATATATCCAATGCGTTCGTTCGTCAAGTGTTTCACCTCCGGTTAGGTTCCCATCCTACTGCCACCTCCCACACGAAAACATTCACATACGCCTCCTGAGGTGTTTGTAACCTGCCTCATAAAACATCATCTGGACGCAAAACTCACTTATACGCGGTGATAGGACTCTATATGGGGCTATCACCGCGTATAAGTGAGTTTTTTGTTATGAACGGTTACGCGGTCCGGTTTGCGGCACCACCAGCAGAACGTGGCGATTCGTTGGAAATCGCAGCACGGCCTGCTTCAAGGCGAGCAACAGGAACGCGGAATGGAGAGCAGGAAACATAGTTCAAGCCGATTTCAGCGAAGAAGTGGATCGATGCTGGATCGCCACCGTGTTCGCCACAAACGCCCATCTTCAACCCTGGCTTGGTGGAACGGCCACGCTCCACACCCATTTCTACAACAGCGCCCACTCCATGGACGTCGATGGATTCGAATGGGGAAATGCCGAACACGCCGTAATCGAAGTATTCGTTGAAGAAGGTGGATTCCACATCGTCACGTGAGAAGCCCCAGGTGGTCTGGGTCAAATCGTTGGTGCCGAAGGAGAAGAAGTCGGATTCAGCCGCGATCGTGTCAGCAGACATGGCCGCGCGTGGAAGCTCGATCATGTTGCCGATTGGCAGATCCAGCTCGATTCCATGTTCGGCGGAAACTTCAGCCAAAACTTCTTCAGCCATATCTCGAACGATCTGCATTTCGCGCGATGAACCGATCAATGGAACCATGATTTCTGGCTTTGGATCCTTGCCGGCCTTCTTCAGTTCGGCGGTTGCTTCGGCGATCGCACGAACCTGCATGGTGATCAAACCTGGCAGCTTCAGGCCCAAGCGCACGCCACGCAAACCAAGCATTGGGTTCTGTTCGTGGTTGGACTTCACAGCCTCAAGAAGCGCGTGTTCTTCTTCTGAAATCTTTTCGCCCTTCGATGCCTTCACGGCGAGTTCAACGGAGAGCGCGGTGAGGTCTGGGAGGAATTCGTGAAGTGGCGGATCGATTAAACGAACGGTTACTGGGAGGCCGTCCATTGCTTCGAAGATACCTAAGAAATCGCCCTTCTGCAGTGGCAGCAGCGCATCGAACGCAGCCTGCTTGGCTTCGTCTGTCTTGGCCAAGATAACGGTTTCGATCAGCTTGCGGCGATCGCCCAAGAACATGTGCTCGGTACGGCACAGGCCGATACCTTGAGCGCCGAATTCACGCGCGCGCTGAGCATCTTCCGGCGTATCGGCGTTCGCACGAACCAAGAGGGCGCGGGCGTTATCTGCGCGGGTCAAAATCAAATCGACTGCACGAACGAGATCCTTGGTATCATCATCGTCAGAAACAGCCAAACCGGCTTCCAAGCCTTCCGCGATGTAGGTCATCACCGGGGAGCTGGTCACGTCAACGGCGCCTTCGAAAACTTCGCCAGTGGTGCCGTCGATGGAAATGATATCGCCAGCCTGGAACACCTTGTCGGAGCCCTTGATCGATACGGTGCCCGCAACTTCCTCAACAAGGAGCTGATCTGCGCCAACAACGCAGCAACGGCCCATGCCACGTGCCACAACGGCTGCGTGGGAGGTCTTGCCGCCGCGCGCGGTGAGCACGCCAGATGCGGCAACCATGCCTTCAAGATCGTCCGGGTTGGTTTCACGGCGAACCAAAATCACAGAAGCGCCAGCGGCCACGCGCGCCTTCGCCTGCTCGTTGTTCAGCACGATTTCACCAACGGCAGCGCCTGGTGAGGCGGCCATTCCACGAGTCAACAGGTGCTTTGGCGCCTTCTTATCGAACTGTGGGAACAGAAGCGAGGTGAGCTGTTCGCCGGTCACGCGAGTCACGGCCTCATCTTCAGTAATCAAGCCCTCTTCCACCAACTGCTTGGCGATACGGAAGGCAGCAGCAGCGGTGCGCTTGCCAACGCGGGTCTGCAGCATCCACAGCTTGCCCTGCTGGATAGTGAATTCGATATCGCACAGATCGCGGTAGTGGTTTTCTAGCTTCTTCATGATGCCAACGAGTTCATCGTAAGAAGTCTTGTCCAAACGCTCCAGGTCAGCAAGCGAAAGCGTGTTGCGGATACCGGCAACAACGTCTTCACCCTGTGCGTTTTCCAAGTAATCGCCGTACACGCCGGAATCGCCGGTGGAAGGATCGCGGGTGAAGCACACGCCGGTACCGGAGCCTTCGCCCATGTTGCCGAATACCATGGTTTGCACGTTCACTGCGGTGCCCAGATCGTTTGGAATGTGTTCGCGGCGGCGGTAGATGCGGGCGCGATCGGTGTTCCAGGAGTTGAACACGGCAACAACAGCCAAGTTGAGCTGTTCACGTGGGTCTTGTGGGAAGTCCTGGCCGGTTTCGGCCTTGAAGATCTCCTTGAAGGTGGCCACGAGTTCTTTGAGATCGTCGGTGGTCATGTCCAGATCGCCGGCGTATCCGTGGCGTTCTTGCAGGTCGTGGAGGGCGTTTGCGAACAGATCGCCGTCGATATCCATAACCGTCTTACCGAACATCTGGATGAGGCGGCGGTACGAATCCCATGCGAAACGTTCGTTGCCCACGGCGGCGAGGCCTTCAACGGACTGATCGTTCAGGCCGATGTTGAGCACGGTTTCCATCATGCCTGGCATGGAGAACTTTGCGCCGGAGCGGACAGACATGAGGAGTGGATCGCCTGGATCGCCGAGCTTCTTGCCCATCACGTCTTCAACGTGTGCGATTGCTTCCGTGACCTGGCCCTTCAGTTCTTCTGGCACGCCGCCTTGCGCAAGGTAGTAGCGGCAGGTATCTGTGGTGATGGTGAATCCTGGGGGAACTGGGAGTCCCAGTTTGGTCATTTCCGCAAGATTGGCGCCTTTGCCTCCGAGTAGATCTTTCTGATCTTTGTCTCCCTCGGTGAAGTTGTAAACATACTTCGTCATATGAGTTTAGCCCTCCAGTGGGTCAAATGAAACGGCCGGACACAGCCGTACTAGTCCTCGCCCAATCTATCACTTCAGCTCACGTGGAGAGAACTTTTGTGCGACATGCGCCACTATTTTTGGGACTTTAGTCGGTAGAGTGTGCGCTTTTTTCCGGGACTATAGCAACTTTGTGGGCGCGTGGATGGAGATAAGGCCGCGCTGGGGTTCCGGCGCGGCCTTATCAGTTACCAGTTATGGTTGCGTTTTTACTTTTGACGACGACGGACGAGCACCAGCCCGCCGAGCAGCGTCAAGACGGCGATGCCTGCGAGTATGCCTACGGTAGCGCCGGTCTGTGCCAGCTTGCCTTTAGGAGCAGACTTCTGTGCAGACTTGTGCATATCGGAGCTCTGCTTTGACTTGGAGCTGTCCCCCTTGGAGGATTCCCCTGTGGAAGAATTGCCCTTAGAGTTGTCGCCATTAGCAGAATCGTCCGGCTTTTGATTGCCGGCAGCCTTGTCACCGAATCCGTTGGATGCGGTGACTTCGCCGGTGGCGCAGTTGACGTTCACGCCAATGCCCTGCTTAGCCGACACGAGTTCGGTACCAGCTTCGTTCTTCACGATCAGCGGAACGTGAACGGTGGCTGCCTTATCCGCACACTGAGTGTCAGCGGAGATGGCGAACTTGCCGGTGTAACCAACGCCGTCTGCAGTAATGATTGCTTCGTAGTTAGTTGCGTTTGCATCAACAATGGTGTTGTTAACTTCGTGCTGTACGGCCTTGCCGCCAAATTCAACAGTCACGTTCTTAACCTTTGCTTCACCTTCTTGGCTGAAGGAGAGGCCGCGCAATTCAACCTGAGCAGAAACAGCGTTTCCGTTCTTCTTGAGATCGCTGAGCGAAACACCGATCGACGATTTGTGGTCACGTGGCTTAACGTCTTGGTGCTTCTTCAAGTATTCAGCCATGAAATCACGATCCAGACCCTTGGTGATAACACGGTAGCTAGCCTTCACAGCGTCATCCTTAAGAATGTCGAAGCTGTCACCACCAGTCATGAGGAAGCTTACCGACCCAACGATGTACTGCTTGTTCATATCAAGCGGTTCACTGTTAACCAAGATAGAGGTAACGCGGTTGCCAGCCCCCTTGGTCTTGTCTGCATAGTCAAAGGAGTACTTAACATTGCTGGACAAACCGAGCTTGAGCATCGGACGGGTAGACTTTTCACCCTTCTCATTTGGCTCAAGCGACTTCCACTGTTGTTCAAGTAAAGTCTTAACCTGCGCACCTGTAAGGGTTGCGTAGCTGACTTCGTTGGAGAATGGCATGAATGCGAACACATCACCAACGGTTACAACGCCGTCCTTTGGTTCCAAATCAGCACGGATGCCGCCAGCGTTAATGATGCCGATATCAACTGGCTTCCCATCAAGAGTGGTGAAAGTGTCCTTCATAGCATCTGCAATGAGTCCACCGATGGTGGATTCAGTTCCGCGGTTGGAACCAGCATCGAGGCTGTCATTTTCGGTGAGCTTGTGCACGCCACGGTAGAAGTTACCAGTCCCCTTAGAAATTACCTCCTTCTTCTTGGGTGCCGCAGCTTCAGCGGCTTTAGCGACGATATCCTTGACGGTCGGGTCTTCACCGCAGGCCATAACTTCGGTTGCAGTAATCTTCTGAGCATAGGATTCAATAACCTTCTTCTGCTTCGTGTCATACTTGACGACCACGTTGGAGAGGTTATCAGTGAAAGAACCGGATGCGGTTGCAGTGATTGGATGGCCATCCTTGGTTGTGATTGCCTTACCAACTGTTTCACCCTTGTCATTCTTTTGAGGATTTGCATCGTAGCCGAAGTAAGGCTTGTGGGTATCGCCACCCATGATCACGTCAACGTTGGCGCTCATGTTCGGGTAGGACTGCAGAACATCGTTGTCATACATTGCTACAACAATGTCAGCTTCGCCGTTCTCCGCGTTACCATCCTTCAACTTAGCAGCGATGTCATTGATAACCGGAGCCGCTTCCTTGAACTTCAAGGTATCGACTGTTCCGATTGGGAGCTTGGTAGCAACGTCGTTTTCGATCGCTCCAATAAATGCAACCTTCACGCCGTTGGTTTCCCAAATCTTGTAACCGTCTTTATCGAGTCCGTCAAGGCCTTCGACATTCGCACCGAGATACGGGAAAGCTACCTTTGTGTAATCCTTCGAACCATTAAAACGTTCCTGAAGTACCTTAATACCCTTATCGAATTCGTGGTTTCCGATCGTGGATGCGAAAACATCCATCGCGTTGAGCGCTTCGATGGTTGGGTTGTCATTAGCCGAACCAGAGGTGAATGGGGACGCGCCAATGTTGTCACCAAGAAGCGTGAACTGAGTATTCGGGTTCGACTTCTTCGCCTGGTCAATGTAGCACTTCACTGATGCAAGACCAGATTCGGTGTAACCTCCGAAAGTCTTGTCTTTATTGATCTTTGGCTGCGCTTCAATGTGACCGTGAATATCGGTCAAGTTGAAGAGGTTGAGGGTGACAATTCCCTCTGCCTTAGCCTTTTCTGCTTCTTCCTTAGCCTTCTTCAGTGCAGCTTCAGTCTTAGCCTTGGTTTCTTCGACAAGCTTCTTGCGCTGTTCTTCTTGTTTTGCCTTAAGCTCTGCTTTCTTCTGTTCTTCTGGAGTCAGCTCTTTCTTAGGCTCATCCTTCTTTGGATCTTCCTTAGCCTTGTCGTCAGCCTTCTTCTCAGCGTCAGCAACTGGCTTTTCTGCGCCTTCAGCCTTGTCTTCCTTGGCAGGCTCTCCAGCTTCGGCCTTGTCGCCAGTCTTTTCGTCAGCCTTTTCAACTCCGGCAGCTTCGCCGGCTCCTTCAGTAGCCTTTTCGACAGTTTCAGATGTAGCCGCATCAACAGTAGGTGTTCCTTCTTCAGCCGCCCACGCAGACATCGGGGCCATAATCAGCGACGCCGCAGCAACAGCTCCAATTGCAGCACGCTTCATCGGACTTTTCATTCGTTTCTCCTATTGTGTGAAAGTGAGAACAATAGAGTTCGGCTCCACCATACCACCTATCCCCCTTGCTTTTAGCCGAAAAATACATATTCGCGAACTTCATTCACCACCCATCTCACACTTTGAAACAAAGGGTCCCCTGAATCAATCACATCGCAACATAACGGTCATTTCCACATCCTAAAGTACCCTTTCTCTCTTTTCACAGATTGAGACGCGCTTCCCTTCTTTCACCCCACGAACTACAGTGGCACCATGAATGCCGTTTTAATTGCCGTTGTTTCCATGCTCCTTCTAGCTCTCACCCGAGTCCATGTGGTGATCGCGTTGTTCGTGGGAGCCTTGGTTGGCGGTTTCACGGCTGGTTTGGGTCTGGACGGCACGATGCTCGCATTCCAAGACGGCCTTGGTGCGGGCGCGAAGATCGCTCTGTCGTACGGCTTATTGGGCGCGTTTGCAATGGCGGTTGCGCAGTCTGGTCTGCCGGATTTGCTTGCATCGTGGCTGATTTCGCGCACAAACAAAGGTTCTACCACGGTTGTGAAGTACGGGTTGCTGGGTGGCATTTTGATGATGGCTGTGTTCAGCCAGAATTTGATCCCGGTTCATATTGCGTTTATTCCGATTCTGATTCCGCCGTTGATTCCTGTGTTTAACCGGTTGCGCCTGGATCGCCGCGTAGTTGCGTCGATTATGACGTTCGGCCTGGTCACCACTTATATGTTCCTTCCGTTGGGTTTCGGGTCCGTCTTCTTGAACGATATTCTGTTGGGCAACATTAAGTCTGCCGGCTTGGATACGTCCGGGATTAACGTGATGGCTGCGATGGCGATTCCCGCGCTGGGCATGCTGGCTGGTTTGCTGATCGCGGTTGGTTTTTCGTACCGCAAGCCTCGCGATTACGGGGAGGATGAGGTGGTGGTAGCGACGACCCTCCAGCCGCACGTCTCAACTCGCAACGGCATTGTGGCTCTGGTAGCTGTGCTGGTCACGTTCGGCACTCAGCTCATGTTGGGTTGGCTTGGTTATGACGCTGATGCTCTTTTGTTGGGTTCTCTTCTTGGGTTGAGCGTTTTTTTGATTACGGGTACTCTGAAGCTCCGCCAGGCAGATGTAGCATTCACGAACGGCATGAAAATGATGGCCGTGATTGGCTTTACGATGATTTCGGCCCAGGGTTTTGCATCGGTTATGAATGCTACTGGCGATGTGGAATCGTTGGTTGAGGCTGCGAGCGCATTGGTTGCCGGTAATAAAGCACTGGCCGCTGTTGCGATGCTGATTGTGGGCTTGGTGGTAACGCTCGGTATTGGATCTTCGTTCTCAACTCTTCCGATTATTACAACGATTTACGTACCGTTGTGCATGTCGCTTGGTTTCTCGCCGCTGGCTACGGTGGCGATTATTGGCACCGCAGGCGCTTTGGGTGATGCTGGCTCGCCGGCATCTGATTCTACGCTTGGCCCAACGTCTGGGTTGAATGTGGATGGGAAGCACGATCACATTAGGGATTCAGTGATTCCTACGTTCTTGCACTTTAATATTCCACTATTGGTTGCTGGCTGGATTGCCGCGATGGTGCTGTAATTGCTCTGGTTGGAGATCTGAAGCTAGCAACTTCGCCCTTCCCGCACCTGCATTTTGTTTGAGGATCTGACACGCCCTGCAATATACGCCAAACCCGTGCCATATCCTCTACATTTTTGCAGGCACAACAACAGCCACCCCTTCACGAGCGTTGGATTCGGCGGTCATGTGGGCAAGAACGTCAGCAACGCGCGGATCGGTCACGGGAGTTTACATCGGATCTTCGTACAGGAGATCGCCTAGGATGTTGTGAACGTATTCCACGTCCTTATCGCCGCGCCCGGAAAGGTTCACCAATAAGGCCAGTTCCCCACACGCTTCCAGCACATCAGCAAGTCCACTAAACTGCCCGTCCCGCAACGTCCCGCCCTTGGCAGACTCCGCGATCTTGAGCGCATAGGCCAACGCCTGGATAATCGAGCCCCGCCGAAATCGAATAGGATTCTTCAACATCGCCAGCTTCGCCCAGCAACACATACGATTTACTGCCGTGCAAGATCCCCACTTTTCCGCGTTCAAGTGGCGCCCCGTGCTTGCCCGAATCCAGCCCTTCACCTGCGGGCTCAACACCGATCAACCGCACACCGCTGACATTTACGTATGTGCGCCACCAGGAAAGGGTTCGTGTACACCGCGTTTGTCACCGACGTTTACTCCCGACAGATCGTTGGGTGGGCGTTATCAGATTCCATGCGCACCGAAGCTTTGCCGCTGCAAGCTCTCAACCAACTGATCGCCCGGCAGCCACGGCAAAGCCAGCTACCGCAGATTCTTGGCGACATGTTTGATACGAGCCGTATGGAAGAACAAGCCGCCGCGTGTCAAACAAAAATCGTGGAACTGACCGAGCAGATCGAGGCACTGATAGCGGAAAACCAGCAACACGCACTCGACCAAGACGCCTACCAAAACAAGTACACAGAGCTCGATACTGCCTACCGTAAGAAGCTCGCATGCAAAGCGAGCCTAGAGGCAGATATTGCAGCGAACACTGCCAAGCATGCCGCCGTCACCACAGCCCTAGGCGATCTGGCAGGCGAACCTGTGAACGAGTTTCACCCCACGCAGTGGAGCGCACTCATCGACCACGCCATCGTCACCAAGGACACGATCCGGTTCGTGTTCCGAGTTGGCGAGGAAGTGAGGGTTCAGCTGTAGGAGGTTAGAGGGGAAATTCTTGATCTGTTCGTACATGAACGTACGAACAGACTTTTCAGATATCTATAAGCGTAGTAGCGTGTGTATGCCTCAGTCTTTTCCCAGCCATCTCACCAAAGCAATGAATATAACTGTAAAAACACAGAAAGTCGGGATACCGTTAAGGATAAAAGATTCCATTCCTGCTCTGAAAGCAGCTTCAAAAGACACTTTCCCAACTATCGACCGCAAAAATGCGGACAAGAAGTAGCCTGCCGGCCAAGCGGCAGACATGGTCAGCCAGAGTCTGCAGATCCGTTTACGGCTGTTCTCCTTGTCTGTCATTTACAAGCTCTTTTGTTGATATTCATGGCGTCTTCAGCTCCTGCCCATGCAAGACCGCAAACTCCACCACCAATTACTGTAACAACTCCCGTTGCTCCACAGATCAACGTTCCTGCAACGCGCCAAGTCCATTTTGCTGTTGTTCCTTGCCAACAAGATTTCTCATAGAACACAAAGCTATGTGCGCTATCTGCATAAGTTACGAGAGAGCCGTTCTCGTAGAAAAATTCCCCAGGAACTTCCTTTCCTCCAACAGAAAGTGTTGGATCTTCAAAATGTCCTAGGACTTCCCCAGAAGCCGTGATTATCTCTGCTTGTTTTCCATCCTCAGAAATGGAGATTCTATCAGTCGGCAAAAGATTGAGAGAATTGCTTAATCCTACTCCGCCGCCAAAACCATTATCAGTTCTGTCAATAGTGCGAGCATAACCGTCCTTGCCAATTCCTAGAATTGACAAGGAATTTTTGTTTTTATCGGTTAGTCCGAGAATTGTCGGACTGGTAGTAATCTCCTGAGAGACGGAACGGCGAAACATCTCTGCGCCAACAACCTTGTTGCTATCAACTACCAATTGAGATGCATGAGCGGCAGGCATTGCACCAAAAATGCTTAACGATATTATTGCAGACAACCCTGCTACAGTGATTCTTTTTGTTTTTTGCATTTTAGCTTCTTTGCGTGTTTAACCTCGCCAGACGAGCTAATTGTATTCGTTCGCAAAATTTAGATCAAGCACATTGAGTGGTGTTATTTCAGGATGTAATTGGTGATTTCTTTCGGCATATTAGCTGGCGTGTTCGAGCAAGTCCAGAAAAAGCGTCAATTAAACCTACAGCAGATCCCCTAGCCAGTAGCATTTCCGCTGCTTAAGCGCTAACATGCTATACACTCGCTAACGCAACCAGTTTTCTTGCCCCCCCTTAGGCCATACACGCTAACGCAAACACCGACTTATCATTCTCGACGTGATAGTGGATACTTAGACGTCGAAAATGATAAAAGCCGCTTGAACCCTTGAACCCCTGTTGAGCAGGGCTTTAGTTGTTTCTGAGATTGCTCGCTACTTCGCTGGAGGTCCGGCGATCCGGCGATCATCGCTGTAACGCCCACTGGGGGTGGCATCCGTTTGAAGCCAAGGGAGTCTGCGGGTGGGCTTGCGTTAGCGGGTACCTGGTTAGGGGGGTGCCCCTATGTTGTGTGTCAAGCTGCCAGGGCGGTGTCGGGGACGTCGTAGAGGGTGCCGTCTCGGAGCATGGCGTACAGGACTGTGAGTCTGCGGTGGGCGAGGGCGATGATGGCTTGGTTGTGTCGTTTGCCTTGGGCTCGTTTGCGGTCGTAGTAGGCGCGGCTGACCGGGTCGGTGCGGATCACGGCGAAAGCTGACAGGAACAGGGCGCGTTTGAGGCGTTTGTTGCCTGAGTGGCTGACTCGTTCAGACTTGATCGATGACCCGGACTGACGGGTGGTCGGTGCCAGGCCAGCGTAGGAGGCCAGGGCTGCTGAGCTGGTGAAGGTCTTCCCTGCAAGTTCAGCGATGATCACGGCAGCGGTCCTGAGACCGATGCCGGGCATGGATCTCAGGACCAGGTAAAGAGGGTGGGGGGCCACGATCTTCTCTACCTCTGAAGCGACGTTGGCGCGTTGAGCGTGCAGGCTCACCAGTTGGCGGGCCAGGTGCGGGATGACTAGGCCCGCGGCTTCGGTGCCGGTGACTATCACCGACTGCTTCGCTAGCGCGGTAAGAATATCCTCGGTCCATGCAGCGTGGCGGCGAGCTCCGTGCTTTTTGAGTTTCGCATCCATTCTGGCTCGCCCGGCTTTGCGTAGAGCCTGCGGGGTTGGCCAGGTAGCGAGCACTTCGAGGATCGCGTCATGTTCCAGGCGTGGTCCGAGAACTCTTTCCAGTTCAGGGTGGATTTGGGTGAACAGCCCGCGGATCCGGTTGGAGACTTGATTGACCTGCCGTGAGAGGTCAAGGTCGAAACCGGTGAGCATCGCCAGTCCTGCCTCGTCCTGGTCGGTCTTGGTGAGCTGGCGCAGGGTGTGGGGAAGGCTGCGGGCTGCGTCAGCGATAATGAACGCATCCTTTTCATCAGTCTTCGCCTCGCCCGGGTATAGGTCAGCGATCCGGCGCATGGTCAGCCCCGGCAGGTAGGCGACCTCGATGCCCATATGTTGGGCGACCGCGATGGCGAGAGCGCCGATTGTTGCCGGCTGATCCACGACCACCAGCACAGAGCCTTTCGCTGACAGATTCGTGTAGATATCAGTGAGTTTTTGTTCGTTGTTGGGCAGGGTCTTATTCCATAACACCTGCCCGGAATCGGTTAGTGCGCAGGCCCAGTGGTCGGTCTTGCCGACGTCCAGTCCTAGAAAAATGTCTGGTCGGTCAGTTCTCATGGCAGTTGTCCTCTCGGTTTGCACCATAAGTCGGCCGAGCCTAGACAGCACGCCTCACATCCACGTTACGACAGGCATCCATCCTTGGTGCCGAGCCCCTAATCAGCGATCACATGCTGGCAACCGACCCTGGTGGCAACACCCCCCCCGGATCATTGGATAGACAGGGGCAAGACACCATGCCAGGGCGGCTGGCCGACAATCCCAATCAACACCCGCCAATCAGGACCTGTCAACAAGGTAACGGGTGGAGTGCTCTAGGGGTGAGTTGTGGTTTGGGGGACGCCCGCTGCGCGGGTGTCCCCCAATTTCTGGCGTTTTAGTTTAGCGAGTGGTTCACGCTAGGAGCGCTGTTTGCGTTGTGCCCAGGTGAGCCCTGCCAGCACGAGTAGTCCTCCGATGCCGCCGAGCCAGGCGACGCCGGCGCCACCGGTGCGCGGCAGGGTACCGGTATGAACATCCGCAACGGTCACATACATGGCAGCTTTCTGCGAATTGCCGTTCTCGTTCTTCCAGCTGGCTGTTGCCAGAAGATCGTTTTCCATCTGGATTGAGAACGGGCGTTTGTGCGTTGCGTCTTCGCCGTGTGCCGTAGTCACTGTGAAAGGAATAGGTGCAGGGCGCAAACTGTACGGTCGACCATCCTTATCAGTGGGTGCCTTAGTCTCAACGACAATGTATGACTTCCCGACTTTTACCGGAATTGGTGTGCGATAATCTTTGATCTCAACGGGTTTTTCCGTAGAGCCGTCGCCTGCCTTGACTATGTATTTTTGCCATTCTTCCCAAGATTTCGGGCGTGGCTTGGTAGAGACGCTTTCGCTGAGCTCGTATACAGCGAATTCGGCTCCGCCGAGATCGGGAAGGGTGCCGATTTTATCGGACTGTTGAGGGTCGTAGGCCTCTTTGCGGACAAAGATTTGGTGGTTGGCGATTTCGTTCTGAACTGTGCACTCAACGCGTTGCTCTGTCTTGACGTTCATCCCTCGGGGGAACATTGTTTGGTCACCAAAGGAGAATGCGAATCCGGGTGCGTCAGGATGATCTTCTACCTTAACCATCTCTGGTTGAGCGAGTTTCTTGCCGTCTTTGACAGTTACCTTACAGATAGCGTTTCGAGCGTTTCGAGCGTCACCACCGTTTTCCTGAGGTCGAATAGCGTACCCGGCAGCTGTCTGTTCATCGGTCATTTTTTCCGTGATCGTCAGTTTAAACTGACCATTTTCTTTCGGTCGCCAAATGACGGTACCTTTTTCAACACCTTCAGAGGCCGTGACTTTGGTGGATTCCTTTCCAAAGCCTTCTTGCCCTTCTAGATCAAGGTTATCCTTGTCGGACTGAGCGCTGAAGGCCCATCCCCCAGCAGCTTCATCAGTTATCTTTCCGTCCTCAACGATTTGCTTCTTGACAACAATCGTGGGGCGGCATTGCTGGTCGGATACAAGATCGCCAAAGATTCCGCCATTTAGTTTGAGCCAGTCACCGTATTTGTCGATCACACCTTCCATTGTCTTGCCAAACTCATTGGCATTCACGGTTGATGGATCACGATCAATTCCAATGACACCCGCAACATTTTCGATACACTCGATAGGCAGATTTTGGTCACTCCTTGGTTCTGCGATAATCGTGAGCTTTACTGTTTTTCCTGCCTGTAACGCACCATGGGATCCTTCGAGGACGTCATGGCCTTGATCCCCCTTCTTTAGATAAACAGACCATGGGCCGACAATCGACGTACTGCTGTTGGTATCAAATACTTTCTCTTCGGCTTGAACTCGTACCACCCTATAACTTGCAGGAATCGTGTCGAATACGGTGAAACCTGAGCTAGCTGCGCTTTCACTGACATTCTTCACTTCGAGGTCCCACTGGACTCGATTTACACCATTTGTGTCGACAAAATCCTTTCGGGATTTCTTAAGTTTGAGATCCACGATATTTTCTTCGAAATTCACGGCACTTGTGCCATTCGAGTTGTAGGAGGGCTGTGCATTTGCATTAACCGATATAAGTTCGAAAGAGGGGCTTTCACTCTCAGGATTAGTTACCTTTATCCTCACAACTTTATCGCTAGCTCTCGAGCTGGACGTTGCAAAGCCAAGCATGCCGTTGCCAAAACTCCACGCTCGACCCCATTGATTTCCTACAGGTAGACTCTGTCCAGCATAGGTACGCAAAGCTGTCACGTCCCACCGCTGCAAATTACCGTCGTCGGCACTAATTCTCTCGATGTATACGCGGCCCTGGGAATTCCACCCGTTAGAGATGCCCCACATATAATTACCTGCCTGGCGTTGCTTGCATGGGGTGCCCGTGTCAGGTTTGCATTCCGTTTTCTCGGGAACGAAGAGCGGCGTCCAGTCTTCTGACCATGCTCGACCAGATCGATCATGTACAAGGTTCCAATCATCTGTGTAACGTATTGCAGGTGTACGCAACCACTTATTAGCGTTCTTTGTTACCTCCGCAGTCACATTTTTTAGGTTGACCTTGTAAACAGCGCCACTACCTGAACGGGAGGCGTTGGCCACGTAGTAATTCCCTTCGGTATCAATGCCGCCAACATTGATACCACCCCATAGATCGTTCGGCCAGTATCTTTGTTTCTGCCCTTGGAATGCATAACCGGTCATGAAATTGTCAACTCCAGCAGTAACACGCCCCAGATTGAAGACTTCACCCGTCACCGGATGGATCTGTAACAGGTGTCCAGCCGGGAAGCAAGGGTCATCACCTGTAATAACTGGTCTGAACTCTGTCTCATCGCTTTGAATTGTTTGATTGGATCGACGTCCCCAATCTTCACCAAGACGCCCTTGGCTGATTCCATACAACCAGTTGTCCTGGGGATTAAATGCGAGTGCATTGACAATCCAACCGGTCTCGGCTTGTGGCCCACCTAAGCGTTCGAATTGGCCCGTACCGTTATTTTGCCGTGCGATATATGATTTCCATCGAATTTGACCATTCGGTTTCGATTCATTCACGTACACGTTAATACCATTACGGCGTTCTTCATCAGTAAGCTCTCGCTTGCCCTGCCGGGATACAACCTTTGCCCCATCAATCATCCGGCCTTGCGGATCACGATATGGCACATGCCTTAAAGCGTATTCTTTTAAGAACTTATCACTGTCTTTCGAATAGACGTCTAAATTCTTATACTCGTCACGCCAAGGAGCATAAAACACTCGCTTAGGGTCATTTTTTCCCTGCAGTTCAGCAATCTCTTTCAATGATTTTCCGCGATCAAACTTTTCAGTGGTCTTGTCTCGATTTACGAGATTGCCAGAAGCGTCTTGCATAATTGGTGTCAGATACGAGTACGCATGTAGCGGCCGGGCAGGAAATGTGTAACGGGCGCGATCTTCGCAGAAACCACCTTTCTGGGTCTGGCCGTGCATTTCTATACTGAGATTTTTTGCACCCGGAGACCCCGCAGAACAGAATGAGAAAATATTGGTGAGTTTGACATACTCACCCTTCTCAATCTTAATTCCGCCTTGAACTTGAACTTCAAGAGTTTTGTCGTCGATAGCCCGGACGGTTACGTCGGCACGTCTTATGTCGGCCCAAACTGGTCCGTACGCTTGATGATACATACGCTCGAACTCCGCCACTTTGATGTTGGGCGTATCAGCATTGAACTGGTAGGTTGGCGGAACATATAAGTTGTATTCCGTCGGGCGTTTTATAATTATCTTATCCGTATTAATATTAGCTGGCGCAAAAAAGTAAACGTCCCCCACCCATGACTTCGAGCATTTCCCGTTATTGAAATAGTCTTTAGAGGGCACCTGCACATCATTTGATTTTGTCGTGATCGATTCATTAAATCTCTGAGTTGGATCAGCCACCTCGACCGCGTTTGACACGTCGTCGCGGAGCGCGAACACCTGGGCGCCGTCGTTGATGGTCTTCCACTCGGCGCCGGCGTCAGGCCCGAAGGTCTTGTAGCCCAATTCGAGCTTGTCACTGGTAGCCCAGCCGTCAGGTAGCTTGACCGCGATGCGAACGCCACGCTTGTCCAGCACTGGCGCAGATGCCACCGCTTCCTCGGAAAGCTCACCACCATTGACGAGCGCCGAACCATGGCCAAGGAACTCCTTTCCCGGCTCCGTGCGCTCAATGGCTACGACGCCGTCAACAACTGTTGCCTTATTGAGCTCGAGCACAACCTTGTTGTGTGCAATTGTGGAATCGTTGGCCACATTGCCTTCGGTTTGGGTTGCCACAGTTGAGCTCGTGAAGTCGCTGTCCGCAGAGGCAGTCGAAGCGGTGGCTGGTGCCGTGGGTGAAATATTGGCTGCGGAAGCGTTCGGAAGAATAGACAGCGCCGGTAGCGCCCCCACAGCGAGGCAGGCAGCAAGAGTCGCCACAGCGACGGCGGACATCAGGCGATTAACGCGAGACAACATGTTATTTCACTTCCTTTTCGCGCCTTACGCGCACCAGCATCGTTCCTGTACCCAGCAGTGCCAGGCTCGCTCCACCAAGTGCCATCACCGCGGCACCCGTATGTGAAAGCGGTGGCCGTGGAGGCTGGGGCGGTTCGGGAGGAGTCGGCGTCGGCGGTGTCGGTACAGGTTTAGGCTCTGCCGAGTAGTGTGTCTTGGCCTGAATATTCACTGCGCAATCCCACGTGTCACCAGCCCCGAGCGGCACGCTGACGAGGAAGGGGTCAAGGTGGGAAAGCTTGTAGTGAGGATCTTCCGGGGCAACCCCCGAAACCATGTAAAGACCAATGGGAAGGCCCTTAAACGACACTGAGGCCTGGGCGTTCGTGAGGCCGACGTGCGGCTCGCCAACAAATCCGCGAGCCTTCGCCTCGTCGGTGGTCATCTTATCTATGCCGTCCCAACCCGCGAACGACGTCAAATCCACGCCCTTAACCTGTTGGACAGTGATTTTGAAACCGGCGCCGGTCGGTTCGGGCAGGTCACCCGGAGACGGCTGATCGAACGGGTTTGGCTTGGGCAGAGTGATTGTCAACGACGTTGACTCGCAACTCACCTGCGCCGGCACGTTTTCCGTATCTCCAATCACAGGCTGGGCGTAAGCGGCCTGCGTGCCCACCGTCAGCCCTAATGCTGAAACAAGCACGAGGCTTCCCGTAGCTAGGCCCTTCGAGGTTCTCATTCATGCTCTCCTTGGGTGCCGAAAATAATGTCGTTGAATTGGTCTGAGTCGCTGGCGGTGGTAGTACCAGCTGTGGTTGCGGGTTCGGGTGCGACGACGGCGTCGTCCACCTGCCGCCTGCTCTTGCGCACGTACCAAATTAGGGCAAGCATGGCGAGCACAGCGCCCGCGATAAACAACCACATCCACCACTGGAGAGTGAAACCGGAGGCTTCATCAAGCTCTTGGGCGGCTTGCTCGTCCATCGGGGCACGCTCGGCGTGGACGAGGAGGCGGTGGGAGTTAATGCCGTATGGTGTGCAGGTGATTAAGGTCAGGAGGTCCTTACCCTCGACCTTATATAGGTTTTGCGCGTCTTCAGGCAGGACTACTTCTGTGCCATAGACGACGTAGCGCAGCTTCTGCCCGTATACGTCGATGTAGATGGAGTCGCCTTCCTTGACATTCTTCAGGTTGTCGAACAGTGTGGCCGTCTGTAGGCCAGTGTGTCCGGTTAGTACCGAGTGTGTATTCTTCCCGCCAATTGGCAGGTCGGTGCCAAAGAGGTGGCCGACGCCCTGCTCAAGAGTGTCAGGGCGAGTTCCGTGGAAAACAGGCAGATCAACGTGGATCGACGGAATCACTATACGCGCCATCGTCCCCGACAGGTCGAGCTGGTGCAAGTACTCTTTGAATGGCTCGTTGTCATCGGACAGACGGGCCGTCCACGGATCAAGAATAGGACCCACCGTACGATTCTTGTTGTACTCGTGAGCACGCTCGAGGGAAGCCTCGAGCTCAGAGGTGTCAGCTTCCTTCACGAAACTCTTGTATTCGCTGGCAACTTCTTGTTGCTGAATGTTATTCCACTGCGTGGCGATAACTGGGTAGAGAAGCACGGTGATGCCGATGAGCACCACAAAAATCGGCATGAGCATGCCGTTCTTCTTGAGCCGGGCGGGCACCTCAGCTTGTCTTTCGAGCTTAGGTTCCACTGTGGCCTGGGTATTGTGCATTAAAAGCTTCTCCAGTAGTGACTCGTGCCGGGCGGCTGGCCCGGCTCATGTAGCGGGCCGCCTCGGGGTTCGGCCGATTGCTCGGATATCGAACCCCGAGGCACCCACACCTTTGCCTAAAGTTTAGGCTTCGTTGAATTCGTGTGCGTGCTACTGCCCGCTAACGGGCACGTAACCTGCGCTCGTCTTCGCGAACTTAGGCCTTCTTGGTGTTGCGCTTAGCTGCGTAAACACCGCCGCCGATGATGGCAAGACCAAGGAAGCCGAAGAGGGCAACACCGGCGCCACCGGTCATCGGCAGCTTCGGCTTGACCGGGATGTTGACGACGTCGGTGGCGACGTTGATCGTCGAGCCATCCATGGTGAACAGTTCGGTCAGCGGGCCAGAGTTCGAGTAGCTCGTGAGAACGCCATTCACGTCGTATTCAAACTTCTCAGTTGCCTTGGTGATGCCGCCCAGCGCGACATTCACCTTGATCGGATCGTGGCGAAGTTCGTACTTCGCGGGGGCCTTCTTCTCAACGATGCAGTATTCCGGCAGCTTAACGGTGCCATTATCTGCCACGTCGGTCACGTGGATACCATCAATCTCGATGATGCCATCCTTCTTGCCCTGGTCGGTGAACTCAGTCTTCTCGCCAACCTTGATCGGGTTGCCAGTCACCGTGGGCTTGCCATTCTTATCGGCGCCACACTGGTAGAGCTCGAACACGGCACCGTCAAGTGCGTTTCCAGCCTCGTCCTTCTTCTGGATCTTGATCTTGCCCCACGCGGAAACGGTGGTGTTGGTCTTCTCCCAAGGTTCCTTCGGAGTCTCGCCCGGCTTCACAGTACCTTCGCCCTTGCCGGTGTTCTTGTAGACCTGGGCCTGATTCGGAACCACAGCAGCCTTGAGGACCTTAGCCTTGAACGTCATGACGGCCTTAGCGCCAGCGTTCGTTGCCTTGGCATTGGTTGCCTCCTCGAGGCCAGCAGGGGTGAGAACCACCCAGAGCTCATCCTGAGTTCCGTCCTTAATCGTGACGGTGAAGTGCTGCCCCTTGGCCAGCGTCTTGTCGCCAACCTGAACGGTGACGTCATTGTCCTTGCCATTGATATCGAGGGCCGGATCAAGCTTGTCGTAGAACGCGAAATCGTTGATCTTCTCGTCCTTGTTCGGGCTCGGCATAGAGGCCTCCACCGAGAAGGTGACGTCGCCACCAGCGTGCACGTCCTTGTCAACAACCTTCTTGACGTTCTCATCAAGGGAGTTCTTGGGGTAGACGTAAACGGCATACTTATCGTTACCCTCTTCGTCCATGATCCAGCTGGTCTGATTCTTCGGATCCGTGGTCGGAATGAACACGATCGACGGAGCAGCAGCCTTGTAGGTCTTACCGTCCGCAGCCTTTGACTTCGTCTCCTGGAGCAGGTAAGCGCCAACCTTCAGACCTCGCCAGTGAATCTTGCCGCCTTCAGCGGTCACCTCCACGCTCGCCTGAGCCTTGTCCAGGTTAATGCCCTCAGGTAGCTCACCAGCGGCGAGCTTAGCCGCATCAAGCGCAGCAGCCTTCTTCAGGTCCTCGTTCTTCGAGAAGTCGATGCCGGTAATCGGCGTCAACGTGAACTCGATGCCGATGATAGGCGTAGCTGCGACATTCTGCTTCGTGCCGTCAGCATCCTTCTTGCCAGCCGCGTCGTCGTACTTCGTCAGGTAGATAGAACCCGTCGCATCAGCATCAACGATCGAATCCGGTACGGCATAGGCAGCACCAACGCCGCCCAGCATCAATGCGCCAGCAGTGACAGCAACAACAGCCATCTTGCGCAACTTATTAAACATTGTTTCTCCTGTTTCTTGAGCCACGAAGAACACCTGTGGCTTAAGTGAGTGCCATCCACTTTTCGGAAAGAATCAGATCGGCATAAAGATCCTGCTAAACCAAAAATAAGGATGAGTGAACAGCATTCTTGCACTTGAGACTTATGAGATCCTCGCCCTGCAAATTTTTGCAAAATTATGCAAGACCGGTCATAAGGCCCATTCTGAATACAGTAACTTTTTATCACACCGATGGCGTAAAGTCGCCATTTCAAATATGCGAAAGGACGTAGATAGAACAGAATTTGCTACTTGATATGGGATTTTAATTTTCAATGACATAAATCATATATAATGTTCTTTTACGCCCAAAATAGATAAATGTAACTTTTATTTCATTTTTACTAAAAGAGACAGCATCTAATTTTGCATAAAGTCCCAAAAAACTGAGAATTTTCCCAGATAAAATCAGAGATCTCTAAAATATAAGGGCATCCTCACCTGGGAAGTCGCGTTTGACTGTAATTTTATCCAGAAACCTAAGAGTATACGAAGCAGAAAAGGTACGCACGCTACGCAAGCCAAACTGTGCCGTCTATAACTAAAGGCAGGGCGGGGATTACCCCGCCCTGCCTAGGCCTAGCGGCCGAACGAATTAGGATTCAAGCGTAGACGTGCCAGGGTCCGGCCTGTGAACGTCAGAAGCACCCTCAGCATCTTCAGCCGCATCGCCTTCCGGCACGATCGTAGTTGGCTGAGCCAATCCGTTGATCTCTGCCGCTTCTGGAGCCGGCTGCACGCCCTCTGGCAGGCGATAATCCGAATCCTGGCCCGTGAATGTGAAGGACATTGGAATGTTGTCTTCATTCACGTCCACAACGATGGTCTGCCCACTACGGAACTCGCCAAAGAGCAGCTTCTCCGAGAGCTCATCTTCAATATCGCGCTGGATTGCACGGCGCAATGGTCGCGCGCCCAACACTGGATCGTAACCACGATCAGCAAGCAGGTTCTTTGCCTTATCAGTAAGCACAATGCCCATGCCCTGATCAGCCAAACGAGCACCCAATTTGGCAATCATCAGATCCACGATCTGCAAGATTTCTGGCTTCTGGAGCTGCGGGAACACGATGATGTCATCAACACGGTTCAAGAACTCTGGGCGGAAGTGGTTCTTCAACTCATCGTTCACACGCAATTTCATGCGTTCGTAAGAGCTAGTTTGATCCCCGTCAAACTGGAAACCAGTGGCCACGCCCTTGGCGATGTCCTTGGTACCCAAGTTGGTGGTCATGATAATCACCGTGTTCTTGAAGTCCACCACGCGGCCCTGAGAATCAGTCAAACGGCCTTCTTCCAAAATCTGCAACAACGAATTGAACAGATCCTGGTGAGCCTTTTCCACCTCATCGAACAAAACAACAGAGAACGGCTTACGGCGGACCTTCTCGGTCAACTGGCCACCTTCATCGTAGCCAACATATCCCGGAGGGGCACCGAACAAGCGCGAAACAGTGTGCTTTTCCTGGAACTCAGACATATCTAAGGTAATCAACGCATCTTCATCACCGAACAGAAATTCAGCCAATGCCTTAGCCAATTCGGTTTTACCAACACCAGTTGGGCCAGCAAAAATAAACGAACCACCTGGACGGTTTGGATCCTTCAAACCAGCGCGCGTACGGCGAATCGCCTGCGAAAGAGCAGTAACCGCTTCGCTCTGGCCAATAACACGCTTATGGAGCTCTTCTTCCATACGCAGCAACTTGGCAGATTCGGCTTCAGTCAACTTGAACACCGGGATACCAGTAGCCATAGAGAGGACTTCAGAAATCAGATCCTCATCGACCACGGCAACAACATCCAGATCACCTTCACGCCATGCCTTATCACGTTCGGCACGCTTTTCAGTCAACTGTTGCTCCTGATCGCGCAATGCAGCAGCCTTTTCGAAATCCTGCCCATCAATAGCAGCTTCCTTCTGGCGCTTCACATCAGCGATTTCTTCATCAAGCTCACGCAGTTCTGGTGGCGCAGTCATCTTCCGAATCGCCAACCGAGCACCGGCTTCATCAATCAAATCGATTGCCTTATCCGGCAAGAACCGATCATTAATGTACCGATCTGCCATGGTGGCAGCGGCTTCCAAAGCTTCGTCAGTGATGGTCACGCGATGGAACGCTTCATAGCGATCGCGCAAACCTTCCAGAATCGCGATCGTTTCCTTAACAGACGGCTGCTCCACCTGGATAGGCTGGAAACGGCGCTCCAACGCAGCATCTTTTTCAATATGCTTACGGTATTCATCAAGCGTGGTAGCACCAATCACCTGAAGTTCGCCACGGGCCATCATCGGCTTCAACAGCGACGCCGCATCCAGCGCGCCTTCCGCCGCACCCGCACCAACAAGCGTATGGATTTCATCAATAAACAGCACGATATCGCCGCGCGTATTGATCTCCTTCAAGATCTTCTTCATACGCTCTTCGAAATCGCCACGATACCGGGAACCCGCAACCAGCGAACCCATATCCAGCGAATACAACTGCTTATCCTTCAAGGTTTCAGGAACATCACCATGCGCAATCGCCTGAGCCAATCCTTCCACAACGGCAGTCTTACCAACCCCCGGTTCACCAATCAGAACAGGGTTGTTCTTGTTTCGGCGGGAGAGAACCTGCATCACACGCTGAGTTTCCATGTGGCGGCCAATCACCGGATCAAGCTTGTTTTCACGCGCAGACTGCGTAAGATTCCGGCCAAACTGATCCAAAATCGTAGAACCAGCCTTCACGCCTTCACGCGGGCCACCGCCACCAACGCCAACAGCTTCCTTGCCCTGGTAACCAGAAAGAAGCTGAGTAACCTGCTGGCGCACCTTCGGCAAATCAGCATCCAGCTTCACCAACACCTGTGCAGCAACGCCTTCCTGTTCGCGGCATAAGCCCAACAGCAAGTGTTCCGTACCAATGTAGGAATGGCCCAGTTGGAGGCCTTCACGCATCGCGTATTCCAACACCTTCTTGGCACGCGGAGTGAATGGAATATGTCCAGATGGCTGTTCCTGCCCCTCACCAATAATTTCCACAACCTGATCACGAACGGCATCAAACGAAACACCCAGTGCTTCCAGTGCCTTCGCGGCCACGCCTTCGCCTTCCTTAATCAGGCCAAGCAGAATGTGTTCAGTGCCAAGGTAGTTGTGCTTGAGGTTACGTGCCTCTTCCTGCGCAAGCACGATCACTCTACGTGCGCGGTCAGTGAACCTTTCAAACAATGTGCAGACTCCTTTAATAAATGTAACTGCCACCTACCTTAGCGAGTCCGAGCCACAGAAACGTAGCCCGTTCGCCACAGGCATGACTTAAATATCTAAAATAATCGTTAATGGGCCGTCATTGACCAGTTCCACAGCCATCATGGCGCCGAACTCTCCGGTATGAACTTCCAGGCCATAGCCCCGAACCGCGTCAACGAGTTGGTTGAAGAGTAGTTCCGCCACGTCTCCCGGCGCAGCATGCGACCACGACGGCTTCGTTCCCTTCCGGGCATCCGCATACAGCGTAAACTGCGATACCAGCAGAACTCCCGCCCCGGCTTCCAGCGCGCTCACCCGATCCTTCGGGCCATCGGCGCCCTCCGGGTTACGTAAAATTTTCAGTTGCGCAATCTTTCGCGCCAATTTTTCCACTTGAGCGGCCGTATCCGTGTGAGTCACGCCCACCAGCACGGCAAGTCCGGTATTAATTTTCCCGACGACGCTGGGGTTACCATCGTCATCCGTCACAGTCACACTGGCTCGTTCCACCCGCTGAATAACAGCACGCATCACTTACCACCCAGCGACTTAGACGACATCGCAGGAGCCGGACCACCCAAACGGCGCGAATTCAACCCAGTACCAGGCCGAACCTCCGGAGAAATAGATGATTTACCCTCACGCTTCACGATCTCAACCTGAGACGCAACAAAATCACCCACAGTCACCACAGCATCCGCCGGCACATTCCGCTTGAGCAAGGCAAGAGCGATAGGCCCGTCGTCGGCAGAACGTGCAACCGACGTCACCACACCCGCAACGCGAGAATCCAACGTCACCTCGCACCCAACAGGCGGCAACTCCTCTCCGCCCTCAAGATACAGAAACGCCAAACGCCGCGGAGGCTTACCCAAATTCACCAACTTAGCCACAGTCTCCTGGCCAGGGTAACAACCCTTCGCTGTATGAACCGCAGTACGAAGCCAATCCACCTCATGCGGAAGCACACCCTGTGCCCCCTCGTGACTAAACGACGGGCGCCAATCCGCGACCCGCGCAGCTTCCCACGCAATCTTCCCAGCCGGCGCAAAACCAGCTGCCTTAAAAGCCGAAACCACACTATCCTGGGCGTCACGCGGCGCAATCGCAACAAAACACGTCCGGCCAAATGCAGGATGATCCTCATCCGCAACACCATAATGCGCGCCTCCCGGAGCGGTCACCGGCCACGGATCCTGCCAAACAGCCAACGCCACATCACAAACAGACCCCGGAACATCAACCAACGCGCCCACGGCCACCGCGTCAACCACATCAGCCTCAACACGCATCATAAAACGCATCTTCACAATATGATCAACCAACGCCTGACCCAAGCCACGATCAGTCAACAGCCAGATCGCATCATCCGCAACCACGGCACCAGCCGCATGCGCAACATGACCATTCGCATCCAACACCAGCATCTCAGTAGACGTGCCAGGTGCCACACGCTCAAAATCACGCGACGAAATCACATGCAACAACCGTGCACAATCCGCGCCCGCCACCCGAACAACATCCCAATCCAGCAACGAAAACGCGCGTCCAGCACGCAAACCCTGCTCCTCAGCAAACGGATTGCCAAAATGAGAAGGAACCAGTTCGTCGTTATCAAAAATCGCACTCACGCAGGATCAACCGAACCATCAAACGTACGCGACAAACGGCCAGCCATATACGAACGCAACTCCGCACCAAACGCAGCCATATCAACCGCATAAAACAAATCAGACGCAACCGAACCAGCCATCACTTTAGCCGCATCAATCTGCGCACCAGAACCAGAACGCATCACAGAATCCGTCACCATCTGTAAACGCGGCCCATTAATCAAACCAACCCACGCATGTGAAACACCAACCGGCGAAGCCAACATAGCCTCCAGTTCCACCGAACCATCCTCACGCTTCGCCCCCTCAGGATTAACCCGAACAAAACCAGTATGCTGCATCCACAAATCAGCCTTAGACAACTGATCATACGTAACCTGGCCAGGCGCTTCCTTATCCACAATGCTAGCCGGCTCATTAGCCAACCACACCTTAGACGTAACCTTCAGATACGGGCCGCCATCAGACGCATCAAAACGCAACTCATGAACATAAGCCGCAGGATCAACATTCTCATACTCAAGAATGCCACCCCCAACCCACGAATCAATCATCCACGCGAGCGGAGTATTTTCAGGAACCAAATTTTCAGGAAGTCGAATAGCCATAACACAAGGCTAACTAAAGTTGCGCCGCCACCACAAAACCAACCACACCTACAGCTAACAGCGGAATCATCGCACGTGCAACACCATTCAACGCAGGCGACGGACGCGGCAAATTCTCCACCGCACGCGACGTCAACAAATACGCTCCCGCCGCAGCCAAACCAATCAGTGCCGCAGACTCATACGGCAAGCGGGTCACATAACCAAACCCCATCGCAAACGCCACACCATTCACAAACCCCGCAACACGCGCAGCCCGCGAATCAAACGCATGCATCAACGCAACAATCGCCAACGACACCGCCGCAACAATCACCACATTCTTGCCATGCGAACGCAACGCATGAATCCACAACGAACCCGACACCAATACAACCGCACCAGCAAAACCACCAGACAGTTGCTCAATCAACCGCGCCCGCCCGTGACCACGAAACATCTCCGCAACAAACGCGCCAATCACACCGACGGCAGCCACGATAGTCGAATGTGCAAGCGTGCCAAACAACGCTGTAACAATAAGAGCAAGCGCAAGCAGGGACAGGAAAACCTGCGGAATCACCTTATTCGGCAACCCCAACAAATACGGCCAACCCGCAATCAACAAACCACTCATAATCGCCACCGCCGCCGCAATAGCATACGGGCCAAACACAGCCCCCACCGCCAACGACGTAGCACCATAAATACCAAGCAACGCCCGAGCATACGCCGCCCGGCGCTCCATAATCTCTGTCAAAGGAGTGTTCACCGGCACCGGCACCAACGCCGTGCCCGTAACCTGTTGATCTTCAATACTCACATCGCTATTCTTCCACAGGAACGGCTCACGAGGGGACATTGGTGCCATGGAGGGTTGCTTCTTCCTACTTGTCCAGGAACAAAACCCGCGCGCACGAGTGTGCAACAGGCATGGAAACCGTGCACGGGTGAGGAGATGACAAACGCAGGTGGGAGCGTCTATAGTTCTAGACAAGACACCGGATCGTGAAAGCCCCGGGCTCCAAATATTTGCCGCTACGAGCGGCCTTCGCGCCGACAGGCGCTCTCGGGTTCGGTGTCCTAGACTTCGGCAGGGGTCGCGGCCGGTGGCTGCGGCCCCTGTTGCGTTGTATTGGGGCGATTTTGGGCATTTTCGCCCCGCTGCCGGCACTTCCCACCCAGCTACCGACCCTCCTCACCCCGCTGCTGGCTCTCCTCGCCCCGCTGCCGGCGCCCGATCGGCGCCCAGCAAGACAGCAGTGCCCTATACGGCACTCCTGTGCAGTCTCCCGCTGATTTGAGAACGGGTGAGAACAGAGACGGGAACAGATGCGAACAGCTGGAGAGCAGGAAGGCGCAACTGAGGTCGGCTGGGCATGAATCATGGCTAATTTTTGCGAAAATCGAGCAAAATGTGACGATCTATTTCTCCCCAATATCGCTAACTCAAAAGTTTTCCACCACTTTTATTTCTTACGGAAATGGCCCACGAAATTTTGCTTAGCTTAATACATGTATCAACATGTATTTCGAAAAGATAGCCCTACAGCGCAACACATTATCGGCAACTATTCATTAAAAAATGCCGAAAAACGTGGCCTGATTATTCCGGTCGGACACCGCTGGTATTCCACGGAGCCGCTAACCGGAGTTGAGAAAATTGCCTGCGAAAACGGGCTACTTATCGGATGTTTGTCTGCACTCAAGCTATATGGCCTCTGGGTTCCATTTGATCGCTCCACACATTTCATCACCGCACCAAACGGATCCAAGCCGAAAATCTCTCAGTGCTCCCTCCATCGCCCACGTGCCCGAACCCGCTTGGCAAACCACGAGATCCCCACCCGTGCACAATCACTTGTTGTTCCTCTGCAGGATGCGATAGAACAAGCCCTCTATTATCACGAAGATGAAACAGGTTTAATCATTCTTGATTCGGCACTCAACAAAGGCTTCATCAACCCTTATTTTGCAGACGTAGCAATCGCGAACGTTCAATCCCGCAAACGCCGAGTACTCAACCGGTACGTCACAGAATCACAATCCGGTAGCGAAACTCGAGTACGCAATTTCCTTCAATCCCACAACTATAAAGTACAGACACAAGTATTCATCGATGGAATAGGACGAGTAGATCTCCTAGTAGGCGATTCGCTCATCATCGAATGCGACAGCACCACATTTCACAGCCAACCATTAAATGTGACAACAGACCGCGAGCGCGACCTCCAAGCACACCTCCACGGATTCGCCAGAATCCGCCTCAGTTATCAACAAATCTGGCACCAATGGGAAGACACTAAAAAGAGACTCTCGATGTGCTTATCAACAGGACTCCACAGGAAGCCGCCGCGATCGCTTCTTGACCCTTGAGGCTGCTAAAAAGCGGGAGGGTGTTCAGCAGTGCCTCATAGAACACTGCTGAACACCCTCCCGCCAATCTGGCCCTGCGTCAGACGAGGCCAACGAATATCACCACACGTCAGACGGGATTTCACCCGGCAGATCCGCATTCTTTGCACGGAACACCGGCTTCAAACCCCGAATGGTCTGGTTTTCATAGTCACGAAGCAAAGCCGCCACCCACGGCGACAGCCCGTGCAACGCCACCAGGTTCAGCAAGGTCACAACAAACATTGCTGTATCCATGACAGTCCATACGAAAGTCAAGGCCAACACCGAGCCTACAAACGTGAACACCACCAGCACAGCCCGCGAGAACAACTCCAACGGCCGTGACTTCTTCAAGAACACCAGGTTCGCTTCCCCATACGCATACGCACCAAGGATAGAAGAGAACCCGAAGAAGAAAATCATGATAGACACCGGCCATGCCATCCATGATCCCAACGTGCCAGTAATAGCATCGGTGGTGATATGAGCGGCATCATCTGGAGTAACAGAGGCATAATCGATAGCCCCCGTCGTCGAAATAATGAAACCCGTAGCCGTACAAATCAGCACCGTATCCAAAAATACGCCAAACGCCTGGATCAAACCCTGCTGGACCGGGTGATCCACCGTTGCCGTAGCCGCTGCGTTCGGTGCCGTACCCATACCGGCCTCATTCGAAAATAGGCCACGGCGCGTACCGTTCAGCACCGCCGCCACAAACGCGGAACCAGTACCCACAAACGCCTGCTGAGCGCCAAAAGCGGAAGCGAAAACGTCAGAGAAAAACTGCGGAACCTGCGAAATATTCAACGCAATAATAATCACCGCAACGCACATATAAAACAGCGCCATCAGCGGCGAAATAACCTCAGTAGCCTGCGCAACCCGGCGCACGCCACCAAACAATACAAGCGAAGTTAACCCTGCGATGACCAAACCGATCACCCACGGCGCCACCCCATGCGCGCCCACAAAAACCTGCGCAATAGTGTTCGCCTGCACCATCGGCATCGCTACAAACATACAAAAAACCATCGCAGACGCGAACACAACCGCAAGCCCGCGCGACTTCATGCCATCCATAATGTACGACGCCGGACCACCACGGAACGTGCCGTCCCGGTGCCGAAACTTGAAAATCTGGGCCAACGTGGCTTCAGCAAAACCGGTAGCCATCCCCACGAGCGCCACAACCCACATCCAAAACAACGAACCCGGGCCGCCCAGAACCATCGCCAACGCAATACCCGTAATGTTGCCGATGCCGATACGCGTAGACATTCCCATAGCAAACGCTTGGAACGACGAAATGCCGCCGTTCGCACCTTGACGTGAATGGAGTAAATAGCGGGCCATCCCCGCGAAATGACGCAACTGCGCGAACCGCGTGCGCACTGTAAAGATAACGCCCGTACCTACAAGAGCGCCAATCATGATCCAGTAGTACAACCAATCATTAACTCCCCCGAGCCACTGCGTAGCGGCCTCCATAAACTGTTGCATATCAGTAAAAACAGCCACGATGTCCGCCTTTCTTAAGAGACTCGGTTGATAATTAATGTCATCTTACCTTGCACCTCCCACATACTTTCGTGGCGGCCCACGGCCACAAAACCCACTTTTCGCCCGAAAATTCTCCATTTTCCACCTTTATCCATGACGAAAGACCCTGTGAGTTTTGCGACTCGCGCCACGCGAATTTCGCTTTTAGGGAGCGCGTGCCCACTCTTAAGCCTTAAGGTGAAACCGACAAGTGTTCACTTAGTGTTCAGAGGGCATTGTGAGTCTAAGTAAATTTGCACCGGGTAAAGCCGTGCTGGAAATGTTCGCAAAGCAAGCCAACCACATCGTATCCGCCGCAGAAATTCTGGCGCGGATGGGTGGCGCAGATCGTTCAACCCGCAAGGAACTGAACAAAAAGCTTCATGAAGTTGAAAACCTCGCAGATGACGGCACGCATGACGTCCTGCAAAAAGTGGCCCACAGCTTCGTACTTCCCTACGATCGTGAGGACGTCTACGCGCTCGTCTCCACGGTCGACGACATCGTTGACTTAATCGACGAAGCCGGCGACAACATGGTCCTCTACCGTATTGGACACCTCCCGGAAAAGGCGCTCGAACTCATCGAGATCATCAACAAGTGCGCCGTGATCACCAACGAAGCAATGAAAGAAATTGCTTCCATGGGCGATCACACCAAGAAGTTCTGGATGGAAATTAACCAGCTAGAAAACCAGGGCGACATCGTTTACCGCAAGCTCATGCGTGAGATTTTTGCCGACGACGACGCAAACGCCATGGAAGTCTTGAAGATCAAGTTCGTTGTTGACGCGCTCGAAGCTGCGATCGATAGCTTCGAAACACTCGCCGTCTCAATCGAGGGCATCGCGATCAAGGAGTCCTGATGCTCGATCCAACATTCCTTATCGTGGTGTTGGTGATCCTGATCGCGTTCGCGTTCGATTTCACCAACGGATTCCACGACGCCGCGAACGCCATTGCAACCTCCGTTGCAACCCGTGCGCTCGCACCTCGCACCGCCCTGATCATGGCAGCAGTCATGAACTTTGTTGGTGCTCTCCTAGGCACAGGTGTTGCCGAAACAATCGGCTCCGGAATCGTAGATATCGAAGCAGTTCCCAACCAGTTGGTGGCACTATTCGTTGTTCTTTCCGGGCTTGTTGGCGCAGTTATCTGGAACCTGATCACGTGGTGGTTAGGCCTCCCGTCGTCATCATCCCACGCGCTCATCGGCGGTCTTGCCGGTGCAGGTGTGGCCGCATCCATCTCGGTGCAGTGGAGCGTGATCGGCGAAAAAGTTGTGCTCCCAATGTTCATCTCCCCATTCGTGGGCTTCATCCTCGCATACATCCTGATGTCCATTGTTATGCGCGTGTTCGCTAACTATGCTTACCGCCCAACAATGCGCAAATTCCGGTATGCACAAACCCTGTCCGCAGCCGCAACCGCGCTCGGCCACGGTTTGCAGGATGCACAGAAGACCATGGGCGTGGTTGTTCTTGCACTCGTTGCAGGTGGCTTCCACGAAGGACACGAAGTTCCACTCTGGGTAAAGATCGGCGCTGCTGCAGCGATTTCGATGGGCACCTACTCAGGCGGATGGCGCATCATGAAAACCCTCGGCTCCAAGATCATCGATCTGGATCCATCCCAGGGCTTCGTTGCCGAATCCGTGGCATCTTCGGTTCTGTACACCACTGCATTCGTGTACCACGCACCCATCTCCACCACCCACACGATCACATCAGCGATCATGGGGGCCGGTGCAACCAAGCGACTTTCAGCAGTTCGCTGGAACGTGACCAAGTCTATTGTTGGCGCCTGGTTCCTGACCATGCCAGCAGCAGCAATCGTTTCTGCACTGTTCTATGCAGTCTTCCACTTCATCTTTATCTGATAGATGAAGAAGGAGGGGGGAGAGAGCCGAAGCTCTCTCCCCCTCCTTGCTACCAGGAAGCGGTATGTAGCTGGCGGAAAGCGACTGCCGAATCAGCATTCTCAGCCGAATCGCCCGGAAACGTAGGCCTCCGTCTCTTCATGTGCAGGGTTAGAGAAGATCACCTCAGTGTCGTTGTATTCCACCAGCTGTCCTGGTTGCCCACTGCCACCAATGTTGAAGAACCCGGTTTTCTGGGAAACACGCGCAGCCTGCTGCATGTTGTGGGTGACGATCACGATTGTGTAATCGCTCTGCAACTCCTGCATCAAATCCTCAATGGCCAACGTAGAAATCGGATCCAGCGCGGAACACGGTTCATCCATCAGCAACACATCGGGCTTTACAGCGATTGCACGAGCAATACACAAGCGCTGTTGCTGCCCGCCAGACAGCGACGCTCCCGGCCTCCCCAACCGATCTTTCACTTCATTCCACAGATTTGCCCCGCGCAGAGAAGTCTCCACAATTTCTTCGGCCTCATTTGCCGAGATTTTGCGATTGTTTAGCCGTATGCCAGCCAACACATTGTCGGCAATACTCATGGTCGGGAATGGATTGGGGCGTTGGAACACCATGCCTACTCGGGAGCGGACGGCCACGGGGTCCACCCCGACGCCGTAAATATTTTCCCCGCCGATCACCACGGTGCCGTCCACGCGCGCGCCGGGCACCACTTCGTGCATGCGGTTGAGGGAGCGCAGGAAGGTGGATTTTCCGCAACCGGACGGGCCGATGAGCGCGGTGATGGATTGTGGCGCGATGTCCACGTTGACCCCGCGGACGGCCAGGAAATCGCCGTAGTAGATGTTGAGATCGCGTACGTGGATGCCGTCGTGTTCGGCGCTACTCCCTGCACTATCCAGCATATCTGGAATTTTGGGGGCGGCTGAGCGTGGGGTAAGGATGCAGGTTGTCATGAAGAGTCCTTTCGAGGTGGCTTGGCGGCGCGCCCTGATCGAGGCGCCGTATCTCCGGTTCAGACGTGCGCGAATCGGCGGGCTATCACGCGGGCGGCAAGGTTGAGGATGAGAACGATGAGGATGAGCAGGAGTGCGCCAGCCCAGGCGGTGGTTTGGTTGCCGCGGGTGTATTCGTTGTAGACGTACACTGGCAGCGTGAGCAT
Organism: Arcanobacterium haemolyticum DSM 20595; assembly: GCF_000092365.1. NCBI lineage: Bacteria > Bacillati > Actinomycetota > Actinomycetes > Actinomycetales > Actinomycetaceae > Arcanobacterium > Arcanobacterium haemolyticum. Next base: position 260,009 of record NC_014218.1, on the reverse strand, counting down.
TTGCCCGTGGAAGAGGTTGAGGTTGTAGACGTCTGTGGTTCCGGCGGTGATGAGGAGGGGCGCGGATTCGCCGATGACGCGGGCGATTGCGATGACGATTCCGGAAATGATTCCGGATAGAGAGGTTCGTAGGACGACTTTCACGATTGTGGCGGCTTTGGTGACGCCTAACGCATAGGAGGCTTCGCGGAGTTCGTTTGGTACGAGCCGGAGCATTTCTTCGGTGTTGCGGATGACGATTGGGGTCATGAGCACCACTAGTGCGATTGCACCCATGAATCCGTTTTTGAATTCGGTGTGGCCGAAGATTGCGTAGTTGATCATGGGGATGGCTGCGGCGGCGAAGAGGCCGGCAACGATTGATGGGATTCCTGTCATGACGTCCACGAGGAACGTGATGGTTTTGGCGAATTTTCCGCGCCCGTATTCCACAAGATATACGGCGCAAAGTACGCCTAGTGGGATGGCAATGAGTGCGGTGACGCCTGTGATCATGAGGGTTCCGAGCAGCGCGTGACCTGCTCCTACGGTAGCGTCGAGGTTTGAGGATCCGAAGGTTGTGTGGGTGAGGAATCCGCTTTGTGTTAGCCGTGCCCACCCTTCCGTGACCACTGTGTAGAGCAGTGATACGAGTGGGACGACTGCCGCCGCAAAAGTTGCATACATTCCGATCGTTGCGATTTTATCGGTGTAACGGCGACGTTTTAGCGTGCGTTCCTGGATCGTCCGCGCATTCTGCTTATTCGCAGGGGTTGATGCGATGGTGCTCATGCCTGTGCTCCTATGGTTTTGCGTGCAACGATGGCGCGGGCCATGAAGTTCACGGCGAATGTGATGATGAAGAGGATGAGGCCAAGTGCGATGAGGAAGTCTGATGAGAGGCCGGAGGCTTCTGGGAATCGGAGGGCGATTTGGGAGGCAATGGTTGAATGTTGGCCGGGGCTGGCGATGTTGAAGTTAATCAAAAGGCCAGGTGAAAGTACCATGAGGAGGGCCATGGTTTCGCCTAGAGCGCGGCCGAGCCCCAGCATGGATGCAGAAACGATTCCGGATCGGCCGTATGGGAGCACAACCATGCGGATCATTTCCCAGCGTGTGGCGCCTAGACCGAGTGCTGCTTCTTCATGGAGGCGCGGCGTTTGGAGGAACACCTCCCGGCAAAGCGAGGTGATGATCGGCAGGATCATAATAGCAAGGACGATGCCACCCATGAGAATGTTACGAGCCGGTGGAATGAATCCTGGGATAAGGAAGAAGATGGGGCGCAGGAATGGTTCCAGAGTCCACATCCCCCACAGGCCGAACACAACCGACGGAATCGCTGCCAGCAAATCAATCACATAACCGAAGATTGCAGCGAATTTTCGCGGTGCATAATGCGAGATAAACAAGGCAATGGCCACTGCGAACGGCACGGCGATTGCGAGTGCAATAACCGCAGCTAGAAGTGTTCCAAACACGGCCGCAGCCGCAAATTCCCAAAAGTTCATTCCGCGCGCGAAACTCACGCTTTCCCTGATTGTATCGCTGCTCGTCAGAAGAGCGTTCTGCGAAGAAATAATGAGGAAAATGGCAACTGCCCCCAGCAGTGCGAGGATCGCGAACGCCGCGGTCCTCGCACTGCCACTAAAGAGCCGGTCAGCGCGTTTCGTGTATGCATTGCTCATAATTAGGCCGTTTAGTTAGTGGAAATAAGGTTGATTGCAGTAGTGACTCGTTCTCGAAGCTGCTGAGAAATCGGCGCATTTCCGCCCTTTGCTGCTGCAGCTTTTTCTTGCCCTTCTGCAGATGCCACATAGGTCAGATAGCCTTTGACTGCCTCTGCTGTTCCCGGCTGACTGTAGTCAGTGCACGCCACCAGGTAAGAAATCATCACGATCGGATATGCATCCGCAACCGACCCATCACGTTTCAAGGCGAAGGTTATGCGCCGCTCGGTAGCGTCGTCATCCAACCCCGAACCATCCACAATCGCAGCCGCAGCTCCCGGCGAATACGGCAGGAATTTGCCGTTCACCTGCACCGCAACTGAACCGAGCCCCGCGATCTGCGCCGCATCCGCGTAGGTGATTGCACCTGGCGTAGACTTCACCAGATTCACAACGCCAGATGTCTTTTCCGCCGATTGTGTTCCAGAAATTGGCCACGTCTCCTCTGGTTTATGCGGCCACGCCTTTCCGGCTGCCTCAACCAGGTACTTTTGGAAATTCTTGGTGGTGCCAGAATCATCTGCGCGATTAACTGGAATGATCGGAATTTCTGGTAGTTTGACGCCCGGATTGATGGCCGCAATTTTTGGATCATTCCAGGTGGTGATGGTGCCGTTGAAAATGTGGGCGATGAGATCGGCGGTCAGGTTGAGGGACGTGATGCCGTCAAGGTTGAAAGCCAATGCGATAGGTGAGATATAGAGCGGAAGTTCCAGCGGCTCGGTGCCGTTGCAGCGCGAAGTGGCAGCGGCAACTTCTTCTGGGGTAAGCACCGAATCTGTGCCAGCAAACGCCGTTTTCCCTGCAATAAATTGTTCGCGTCCCGTGCCAGATCCTGTGGGATCGTAATTGATCGTAAAACCGCTTGAGGCAGAATAGTTGTCACGCCATGCTTGTTGGGCGTTGACCTGGGAAGATGCTCCCGAACCGTTGATGCTGCCTTTATTCGTTGACACGTCGGAATCTTTACCATCACGCTCTGGCATGCCAGAGCACGCAGTCAGTCCTAATGCAAGCGCGCTCATAGCAGCCAACGATGCATAACTACGTTTCTTTCTCATTTTCCATCCTTCTGGTGGCAGATCGGAGTGATCCAGGTATTTATACGTTAAAGAAGGAAGATGATCGTTTGTTTCACGTGAGGTGAACGGTAGGTAAACGGTTTACGCGGCTATTGTGACGGGGTATAAGAACGTAAACACCCGCATTTTGTTTGAGAATTTGGCACGATCCCGCCGCATATTGCAGATCGTGCCGAATTCTCAATATTTTTGCAGGAGTGCGATTTCTTCAGAGAAGATTGGTCTACTTACTTCCCCTATTTTCCCACTTCTACTCAATTGGAGCAGCTGCTGGAGAGACCTCCGGGAAAGAAACTTATGCATCACACCCCTGCAAACCGCGCTACGTGATCATGTCTTTAGCAAACGATGGCATAGCAGTCTGCCAGATCTTGATTCCCATATCTAAGTTTTGAACCGGCATGAGCCATTCTTGGAATTACACGAGAATTATCTGCCGACTCGCCCCCCACATCAGTTAAATCAGGCCAGAAGCCAGCTTTAGCTCTTTGCCTACTTCACGGAATTCGTCAGAAGTACGTTTCATGGCGGTTGAGCGCCGGGTTACTTCGGTTGCCAACGGGTGCTCGTCCGTTTCGATCCATAGCGGTTCCACCCGCGCCAAGAAGTCTGTGAGCCGCGCCGAATCGCGTAAAACATCAACGATTTTACGGGAAGAATCGATGGAAAATACGCTATCCCATTCGGCTTTGGCCTGCTCTAAGGTTGGGACGCCTTCGCTTTCCACGCCAGCAGCAAGCGCCGCAGCATAACGCATTTTCGCATCCTCAGGGAAGCGCCGAATCCATTCGCGTAACAAGAACCCGCGCCACAAAATTCCGGGAAGCGACGTGGCGGGTGCGTCCATCCACGATTCAGCAACGACGTCGATTCCTTCATTATCAATAAGATCATGGACGCGTTCTACCACGTCTGGATCTCCTGGTTGATCAAGCGAAACCAGTGCTCGAGCAGTGGTATATGCCAGTTCCAGCCGAGCCTCAATGTTCACATCCCCTTCAAGAACCTCCAGTTGTTCTGGACGCAACTGCGCTGGGCGCCGAAATGAAGAATTCACGATAGCCTCCTATTACTGACGTTATACACATTCATTGTCTCTCACATCACATAAAATTGATAGTGGGTAGAGCAAAAGTGTGGGAGATTGCGAACCGGCAATCCCCCACCCAAAACCTCAAACAACAATAAAGCTTGCAAATAGAAATCCCCTTAGAGCTAACATTCATTGACGGCGTGTAGACTTTGTTTTTCAATTTTTACTTTCTGGCCCAACACCGCTATACTGATAAAGGTTTCACTGCATATCGCGGTGGAAACACGCTTGGTTTTCCAAGCGTGGGCCTCTAGCTCAATTGGTCAGAGCTGCGGACTTTTAATCCGTAGGTTGTGGGTTCGAGTCCCACGGGGCCTACGATTTTCCCGCACCACTTCGGTGGTGCGGGAATTTTTATGCTCAACTGCCTCGGATAAACAAAGCAACCAGGGGCTAGATCGGCGCCCAGCTACACAGGAGCTTTATAGGGTGCCCTGTACCGTGTCCCACCAATTGGCCGCCGGCATGACAGACTCGGGTCACCGCCGCATGCCAACAAGTGCCACAGCCGCAGTGATGAGCCCTAACCCAATAAGTTCCCCCACGGTAGGAATCTGCCGCAGAATTACTAGCCCCACCAGGAGCGATGTGGCTGGTAGCAACGAATTCAACAGTGCAAATGTGGGCGCGCTAATCCGTTTCATAATCACGGTATCCATCGCGTATGGGGTAACCGATGAAAGCAACCCCACCAAAACCACCAGCCCCAGCACGTGCGGATCAGTAAAAATAGGGGCAACATACGGTGCCGCAACAGGGAACCACACTAAAGATCCCATAAACATCCCGATCGCCAACGAATCCAACCCGTTGCCAGTCACGGCAATCCGCCGCCCCACATACATATAGGTTGCCCAAGTCAGCCCGGCTAAAATTGCGATCGCCACGCCGGCAGCTACCCCCGGTTCGGCCATGTCCACGCCAACCCACGAAATCAAAAACACACCAGTGGCTGCCAACGCGATCCCCACGCGCACCTGCCATCCAGTGCCGATCACGGCTGCTAGAATCACAGGCCCCAAAAATTCGAGTGCCACGGTAGTCCCCAATGGGATCCGTGCCAGCGCCCAATAAAAAATCACGTTAGTCGATACGATCGACACCCCATACAGCGCCGATACCGCCAGATTTCGCCGCCCTTCCACGGTGCCCAACTGAAGCCGGGGCCGCCGCCACGCCAACAGCATGAGCGCACCGAAAAATCCACGGCCCCACGCCACGGCAGTCACAGCAACAGTAGAAAAGAGTCCAATTGCAATGGTTGCGCCCGTGTATTGAATAGCGGCAGTGGTCAGCAGAATAACGGGAGCCCACGCCCACGAATCAGTAGTTTCGCGTGGCATTTACGTGCCTTTCAGAAAGGTTGAATATCAGCAACCAATCCAGCGTGGTCCGAAATCGACGTGCTCAGTACCTCGCTGTAGATTGCGTTAATACGGTAACCGAGAACATGATCGATTTGCCAGCGCGGTTCATTATGCGGATACGTTAGCCCAGTTGCGAGCACGTTTCGAGGCGCAGCGATCCCCACGGGCACCTCCGCAAGCGCACTCTCCACCGCGTCTGGCCGCATATTCAGATCTCCAGTGAGAAGGAAGGACGACGACGAGCTATCGATCCCCCAATGATCCGCAACACGGGAAAAGCCGGTGGCGGTGATGCGTAGCTGGTGGGGTGCGGCTTGTTGATCGATGTCAAGATGGGTGGTTCCCACAATAAGTGGATGGGAGCCGGAATCGAGGAGCGCGTAAAGAGCTACTCGCGGCTCCGGCCACCTCACATGAATTTTCCCGTTTGGCTTGCGGTACACCGGGCGTACAACGGGTGGCAGCCGCAAATAGCGCGCTGCCACAATCGGGAATCGGCTCAGCACGCCAACCCCATATCCGAACGCGGACGGAGCATACACCCAGTTCATTCCCAAAAATGAGGCAATGTCATGCACATGCCCGCCACCGGAATGAGTCACCCAATCCCGCGCAGCTCCATCTGCTTCTTGAACCAACACCACACCAGCATCAACATCACGAAGCTGGGCCAACGCCCGGGAGAAATAATCGTCGATACCCTCCCTGGCTGGCCTACCATGCTCAAGATTAAAGGTGACGCACCGCACCGTCGCCATCACTTCCCCGGCTCGAAACGCAACGAAACTGAATTCATGCAGTAACGCAAGCCGGTAGGGGTCTGTGGCGAATCGTTGAAAACGTGACCCAAATGCGAACCGCAGGTAGCGCAACGAACCTCGTTGCGGATCCGCGGCGCCAACGTGCGATCCTCAATATACACAACCGCGCCCTTTTCATCCGGATCGTAAAACGACGGCCAACCACAATGAGAATCAAACTTCGTCTCAGACGAAAATAACTCAGCATCACACGCGCGGCAGTGGTACATGCCCGCACGGTTCTCATGCAGTAACTCGCCCGTGCCCGGACGCTCCGTACCTGCCTCACGCAACACGAAAAACTCCATGTCACTCAGCAAATTTCGCCACTCTTCCGGCGATTTATTAAGCTTGTACTCAATCTTCTCCGTGTACTTTGGGGTCTCATCCGCGAAAGCCATTTACTTCTCCTCTTTCTCCGGCTCAGCTTCGGCCTCAGTATCTTCAACTTTAGCCATATTAGCCGTCTGTTCGATTTTGCGGTTACGTTCCTCATAGACGTCGTCACCAGGTCCGGCGTACTGTTCAGCACGTTTCTTAGCTTCTTCGGATCCGTGGAAGATCGCGGATTGGTAGCCTGCTGGCTCTTCAGGCATAACCGCGGGGGTAACTATGCCGGGCTCAACCGTCCCAGGCGCAACTGTTCCGGGTGTTACCGTGAAATCTGGGAGCGGCCCCATTGTGAAATCCTTATCTCCCACACGTTCCGCAAGCGGCGTGCGCGCGAATTCTTCCAGCTCTTTGCGGGAAATCACGGTGGTGGAAGCAGTCTCAACCACTGACGGTTCCGGTTCGAATGCCGGCGGTGGCGTTTGAGAAACACGCTTATCTACCAGGGCCGCCGTGGTGTCCGTGGCCGCGCGGAAATCCGGAGCTTCATCCACGATTCGGCGGTAGTGCGGGATTGCTTGCGGCGCTTCGTCCTGAATCCATTGAACCATCGCTTCGCGCAGGTAGTTCTTCAGATCGATCAGGGTGCCGGAATTATGCGCCGACACAATTGCACGCATCAAAATCGTCCCATTGATCGCTTCGGCAACCTGGAGCACGCCGGTTCGGCCATCCCATAGATCCGTTGAATGTAACAGGTGGTCCAGCTGCTTGCGCGCCTGGCGCACCGGGATTGCCCAATCTACGTGCCATTCCACCGTTCCCATCATTTCGGGGGCACGGCGGGTCCAGTTTTCGAATGGCTCAGTAGTCATTTTCGACGACGGGACCATGATCCGGCGGCCGTCCCAAACTGCTAGTACCACGTATGTGAGCGTAATTTCTTCAACTGTTGTGGTGGAGCCGTTATAGAAAACGATGTCGCCCACACGCATCGAATCCGAAAAGGCCAACTGGAGTCCGGCGAACACGTTACCTAGGACGGATTGGGCGGCAAGACCAGCGACCACTGAAATCAGACCGGCGGAGGCAAGGAGCGACGTGCCGGCCGTGCGGGCTGCCGGGAACGTCAAGAGAATCGCGCCGAACGCGAGGACCCAGATCACGGCCGAAACCACACGGTGGATCACTTGGACCTGGGTTTCGACGCGGCTGGCGCGTTCTGTCGAGGAAACTTCCATCCGTAGATAAACCGCTTTAACCAGTCCGTTAACAAAGGCCACGATTGAGGCAGCTGACGCCACAATAAATAAGATGAGGAAACCGTGTTCCAACCAGGCCAGCCAATCAGGGGCATGGGCGGGATCTATATTATCGGAAGCAACGCCGAACCCTATCCAGGCGCCAAGCGTGGCGAGCATCAAGCCAACCGGTTTGCGAATGGCAGTGTGAATCGGGGCGTAATACTTGTAGCGGCGGGCAAAGATATGGCTGAGGGCCATGCCGATGATCGTGGCGATCACGCCGGCCACCATGCCGATCACGGTGCCAGCAAGGAAACTGAGGACGTCCACGGTCACCTCTACAACTGCTTCTGCCTTTTCAACGGCAGGTGTTGTGGGGGCGGATGGTTCCGCCGGATCAGTAGTTTGGGCCAATATTTGCGCCAGTACATGAGGAAGATTCGAAACTGCCATATATCTACCCTAGATTAAAACCGCGAAATATCAACGAAAAACTAGCCTCTAGCGAACAGTGATCGGAGACACAGTGAAATAATTTTGCTTCCCACGCAGAATCTGGCTAAGCTATAGGAGTTCCAGCGAGACGGAAACGAAGTCTTAACGGAGCGGGAAACCTTCGGGTTCGCCCCCATCGTCTAGTGGCCTAGGACGCCGGACTTTCACTCCGGTAACACGGGTTCGAATCCCGTTGGGGGTACTGCTTCTCTAGGGAAGTAAATATCGAAAGATATGGCCGTAAGGCCCTGTAGCGCAGTTGGTTAGCGCGCCGCCCTGTCACGGCGGAGGTCGCGGGTTCAAGTCCCGTCAGGGTCGCCAAGAAAATCCCGGGAGACCGGGTGTTTTCTTATCTGGCTCTGTAGCTCAGTTGGTAGAGCGTTCGACTGAAAATCGAAAGGTCACCGGATCGACGCCGGTCGGAGCCACCAGATAAGTCCCCTGCTTCGGCGGGGGATTTTGACTCCAAGAGTTCACTCTTGGGCATCTGGCCCTGTAGCGCAGTTGGTTAGCGCGCCGCCCTGTCACGGCGGAGGTCGCGGGTTCAAGTCCCGTCAGGGTCGCTTTTGAAAGATCCCCGGTACAGATTCGTCTGTGTCGGGGATTTTTGTTGGCTGGACATTACTTAAACAAGCGAAAGTCGCCAGGTTCAGCTTATTTCGGACCCCGCACTGGCCGATTCCCGCCTGTTCTCCGCCTGCGCCGCCCATTCTTTCCTGCTCCTGCCCGGTCTTACTATCTTCTCATCCAGCCGTCCTCCCCAGACATGCGTCCGGCCAACCAGCTACTGCGGTTCCCATATCCAGTTCCTCCCACCGCAAATGTTCACAGATTACCTAGGAAAAGATCGGTACACTTAGTGTCATGCATTTTCAACGTTTTAGACCCCGGCATGGCGAAGGCCGAACCCCTCATACAGCAACATGGTCTGTAAGTTCTGCTCGCGGTACTACCCCGGTTGATGCCCGCGCGGTTACAGACGCGATCGCTCCTGCGGGGGAAACGGATTCGGATTCCCAGGCGGGGGTTCCGGCGCCAGCTCCAGCGCCAGCCAAGATTTCTGCGGCGCGTTCATCGCTGATCATGTTCCTTGGTACGCTAACCTCGCGCGCGCTCGGAATGGTCCGCTCTCCTATTCTTTTGGGGGCAGTGGTAGGCGTATCCACTCCAGTGGCTAACTCGTTCGATATTGCAAACAACGTCCCAAACCTCTTGTATGGCATTATTGCAGGCGGCTTGGTGAATGCGGTGTTGGTGCCGGCGATTGTACGGGCTACGGCGAAATCGCGTGCGGAAGGCGCGATTTTCATTAATAAGCTGCTCACGTTCTCGTTCGTATCGCTCGGTCTCTTGACTATCGCTATAACTCTAGCGGCTCCGATTATCGTGAATTTTTATGCTTCTACGATGTCACCGGATTGGTATCGCCTCACGGTAATTTTCTCGTTCTGGTGCCTGCCACAGATTTTCTTCTATGGTCTTTACGCAGTGTTAGGCCAGATTTTGAATGCGTATGAGCGTTTTGGCCCGTACATGTGGTCGCCCGCCCTAAATAATGTGGTGGCGATTGGCGGTTTGTTGCTGATGCTGTGGCTGTTTGGGCCGGAGGATTCTACTGCACCGTCGTCGGTTGCTGATTGGGCTGGGGCTCCTACGATTATTTTGGCTGGTTTTTCTACGTTGGGCATCGTGACTCAGGCGTTGATTTTGTTCTGGCCGCTGCACCGGTTGGGTATTCGGTATCGTCCTGATTTTGGCTGGCGTAATTCGGGTTTGGGCGATGTGGGCCGAGCTGGTAGTTGGGTGTTGGCGCTGATGGTGACTGGCATGATCCCGATTATGATTTTGTTGAATGTGGCGGCGGGCGCTACGCAGCGGGCGCTTAATGCAGGGCAGGATACAACGGAAGTTGCCGGTAATTTCATGTATACGATTGCGTATGCGTTGTATTCGTTGCCGGCTTCGCTGGTTACAGTGTCGATTGTTACGGCAGTATTTCCTCGAATGTCACGGGCGGCGGCTACTGCCGATTTTGGTGCGGTGAAGGCTGATATTTCTACGGCGATTCGTACGGTGGGCGTGTTTAATGTGTTGGCGTCTGCGGTGATTTTTGTGCTGTCAGTGCCGGTGGCGAAGGTAGTTACTCCGACGTCGACCCCGAATGAAGCCTGGGTTCTTGCGTTGGTGTTGTGTTCACTGACCTTGGGGCTGGTTTTTTCTGCTGCGGATACGGTGCTGGTGAAGGTTTTTTATGCGCTTGAGGATACTCGTACAGCGTTTTTGACTATTTTGCCGTTCCAGATTGTGACTCCCCTGTTTTTCTACATGATGTCGTTTACGCGCCCTGAGTTTACGGTGGTGGGCATGTGTTTGGCGATGTCGTTGGAGAATGCGGCAATGTGTGCTGTGCATGCGTACGTGTTGCGGCGCCGGCTGGGCGGTATTGACGGGTTGCGGATTGTGGTGGCTCACGTGAAACTGGGTGTTTTTGGCTTGGTTGTTGCGGTGCTTGGGTTTGTGATCATGCTTGGGTTTGGTTTTGGGGCGACGGCGGAATCGGTGTCTTGGGCAATCACTGCGATTATTGTGACTGGTTCTGTGATGTCGTTAACCTATGTGGCATTGTTGTGGGCGTCGGGGATGCCTGAAGGTGAGATTTTGTTGCGGCCGGTGCGTGGAATTTTGAGGAAGGCTGTACGCACGTTGGTTCGCCGTTGATCGGATGTTTTCCCGGTTTTCTGTGCGGGCACTCGCACTTGTAGCCTTGTTCGTGAAAGAATAGGGTTATCATCCTAATCTATCCAAGGGCGTATGGCCCATGAAGGAGTGGTCCGTGGCTACTGAACAGACCGATCAGGTAAAGATGTTGAATGATCGTGGGATGGCGTCTAAGCCGTCTGGCGGTTCGATTGGTGAACTTGTTGCGAAGATTACTAGCCAGTTTTCTGCGTTGGTTCGTGATGAAATCAAGTACACGGGTATTCAGGCGAAAACTAAGGTTAAGCGGCTGGGTGTTGGCGGCGTTCTTTTGGCGGTTGCTGGTGTTCTTTCGTTGTATATGCTTGGCTTGCTGTTTGCTGGTGTTGCGTGGGCGTTCGCTGTGATTGTTCCTGTGTGGGCTGGCTATTTGATTACTGCTGGTATTTTGCTGGTGATTATCGCGTTGTTGGCGTTGTTCGGCAAGATGTCGTTGGATAAGGCTGCAGCGGCGAAGATTGATCCTAAGGGCGGGATTGAGAAGAACGTTGAGGCTATTATGAAGGGTTTTGAGAAGTGAGCAAGGTGAATGAATCGGCTCGTGTAGCGGCTAATTCTAAGATGGCTTCTGATTATGAGGCTCCGGTGGGTGTTGAGGATAATCGTTCGGCTGAAGAGGTTCAGCGGGATATTGAACGTGTCCGGGAAGAGCTTACTGCTACGGTGAATGAGTTGGCTGCGAAGTTGGATCCTCAGGTGTTGAAGGAGGATATGAAGGCGGCGGCTGCGGAGAAGATTGAAGCGGGTAAGGCTAAGGCTCAGGCGTTGGCTCATGATGCGGCTGCAGGTGATACGAAGGCGATTGGTATTATTGCTGGTGTCGCGCTTGGTGTTGCAGCGCTGGTTGTTCGCAAGTTCATGAAGTGATCTGATACTCGGGTATTGCGCCTATGTAGGGGTGCGGGGTTTCAACAAAAAGTTGAAACCCCGCACCTTTTTGAGTCGGTTATGCTCGGTAGTTATTAGTCCACTTCGGTGGTGTTGTTTTCGAGGATTGCTACGATGTCTGAGCGGCGGAAGCGTCGGTGGCCTCCGAGGGTGCGAATTGAAGGAATTTTGCCGGAATCGGACCAGCGAGCAACAGTCTTTGGATCAACACGGAAGAGGGCTGCGACTTCGGCTGGGGTCATGAGTTCTGTATCAAACTCCGTCATTGTATCTTTCCTTTCAATTAAAAATCTTAGATATATAACGTTTTGTTCGTTATTATCGAGAATGAGATTTTGTCCATTTCAATTATAAAGTGGATCACTGGGAGAGAATGTACTACCTGGAGTTGATTTATGCTCTCTCAACCGATACTCAGGGTGGACATATTGGGACGCAGAGGTCAAAACAGCGAACGATTCTTGCTTTTGAGTGAAAATCACAGTGGCGAGTTCGTGTTTCATCGACGTGCCACGTGGAGTTTAGGGGCCTGTTCGTTGTAAAGTAGGTGAACGAGAACAAATAAGTAGATGATGGGGCACTTTCGCGTCGCCCCAAGACTAGTTGAGGGGGGTCGGATCCCTATGGGACGCGGCCGTCAAAGAGCCAAACAGCGCAAAGTCGCACGTGATCTAAAGTATTTCAGCCCTGAAACGGATTACGCTGCTCTCGAAAGGGAGCTTATCGCGAAGTCCAGTGCTTCATCTGCTGATGATGCCGCCGATTCTTCGGATGGCGATTGGTCAGAGTACGATTCGTATGATGTACCCCCAGCAGAAGATGATTGGGATGAATCTGATTGGATTCCATCGCATAGGTGACGTGCTTGTAGATTTTTGATCCAGCCGGGCAAATGAGCCTGGCTGGATCATTTCTGCACCCTTGTTGCGTTATTGTTGGCACGCCGTTAGTCTGCTAGTTTCTTGGGCTCGTATTCTGGGTTTGCTAGTTTTTTAGTTGTGCTGGCCGAATAGGGGCAGGTATTGGGTGAGGTCTGATCGCGAGCCGTTGGCACGCACGATTCCGTTGGTTGGTTTTCCTACGGCCAGCGCAAGCCATGTGTCGGTATCCATTTCGACGACGTTCGGTGGGGTTCCGCGAGTGTGCACTGGTCCGGCTATAGCTTGAACGGCGCCGGCCCAAGGGATTCGAATTTCAACGGATCGGCCGGGGTGGCGTTCTGCGAATTCTTCTAATGCGAACCGGGCGGCGGTGCGTTGTTCGCTCACGCTGAGCTCTTCTTCGGCGGCATATTTTTTGATGATTGCGATGCCGGTTGCCGGGTCTATGCGTCGTTTCATATCTCCATCATACAAACGACAGTGACCGCCTGATGCCATTGGTAAAAGATCGATAAAAGGTGAAGCCGTATCGAACCCGATACGGCTTCACCTTTTGTTGTTTAGTGCCAGGTGCCTATCTGAGTGTCAGGCGCGCTTGCGGGAGGCCATTGTTGCGCCTACAAGAAGCAGGATCATAGCGCCTGCGAGGCCGGTGGTGATGCCGTCAGCACCGGTCTTAGCGAGCTGCTTGCCCTTGGCGTTCTTGTCAGCGTCAGTCTTGCCATCCTTGCCGGCGCCAGTCTTGCCGTCCTTGCCAGCGTCAGCCTTGCCGTCCTGACCGTCTGGGGTAGTTCCGGCTTCGTCTGCACCTGGCACGGTGATGGCATCGGTGTACACGATGGTGCTATCGGAGCCTTCGCCGCCCTTGGTAGCAATCTTCAGAGTATACTTCCCGGCCTTAGTGGTAGCGGGGAGGGTAATGGATACTTCTGCTTTGCCAGTTCCGTCGATTGGGGTGGCTTCTGGGGTGGTGTCCACTTTTGCGTTCCATTCGCCAAGGCCGTCAATGGAGATGGTTACGGTTTCTGGCTTTGGTTCATCACTGGTGTGGGAGAGGCCTGAGAGCTTCACGGTGAAGGTTTCTCCTGGCTTGACGTCCTTTGGCATAACAACGCCGAAGGAGCGCTGGGTGTAGTCAACTTTGAGCGGGTTGTCCTTCTGGAACTTCTCTACGTACTTGTTGAATGCAGCGTTGTCGATCACGCCGGTATCAATGAAGTTCTTGCCTTCTTTGAATACTGGGAAATCGTCGCCACCAACTAGGAGGAAGTTGTTTGATGCAATCGTGTAGGTGGTGGAAGCGTCGCGTGGCACGAGCTTATCGTCAACGTAAACAGCGAGGATACGCTTGCCTTGTTCGGCTTCTGGGTTGAAGACGTACTTGACGTTTGCGCTCAAACCGAGGTTGAGTACTGGGCGGCGGGATCCTTCGGCCTTCCATTGCTGTTCGAGCATGGTGTAGACCTGTTCGCCGGTAAGATCGATCATTGCGTAAGCGTTACCGAATGGTTGAACGGAGTTGGATTCGCCTACGGTGAGCAGGCCGTCTTCATCCTTCGGGTTATCGGTGGTGTTTGCTTTGTAGATGAAATCGGTACGAACACCGCCCGCATTCATGATGCCGAAGGCTGGCTTGGTGTTCATAGTTTGGCCGTATTGGTAGAATGCTTCAGCAATGAGGTTGTTTGCTGGGGATTCGGTTCCACGGTTTTCGTCTTTTCCGGTGGTTGCACGCTTGGCGTCGCCGCTCAGGTAGCCGACTGGTGCCGATCCGAGTTCTTTTGCCTTGGCGGCAGCTTCATCGTAGAGAGCCTTGATTACTTGATCCTGGTTTGGATGTTCCGTATCGAGTACGGTGTCCATCACCTTTGGATTCTTTTTATTTGGGACCTGCTTGGTTGGTTTAGGAACGTTGACGATATCGCACGATGAAGTGACCTTCTTGTCTGCACCGATCTTGATTTGAGCCTTCACAAAGCTGTAGTTTTCGATGCTCTTATCGCCGTCTTTGGTTTTGCTCTGGCCGTAGTTCCATGGTTCGCATACGGCAGCGCCGGAAGCAGTGGTGTCCTTTTGGCCGTTGTGGCTGTGCCCGCCGAAGCCAAGATCAACGTACTTGTTGAGTTTCTTGACGTAGGCAAGATCTTCATGCATGAGGGCGACGACGACGTCGGCTTCACCATTCTCAGCCTTGCCATCTTTCAGCTGCTCTGCAATACGGTTGGTGGTTTCTACTGGATCTTTGAACGTGATGCCTTCGATCGCGAGAGGCGATACGAGTGCTGGCATTCCTTGGGTGACGGTGCCGATGTAGGCTACCTTCACGCCGTTGTAATCCTTGATAACGTAGTCTTTCTTGAAGGCTTCGTTTCCGCCTTCAGCATTTGCGGCAAGGATTGGAATATCGCCGAAGTGAGGGACGATGCGTTCGGCAAGATCCTTCGCGCCTTGATCGAATTCGTGGTTACCAGCAGCAGACACTTCAAGTTTCATTGCCTTGAGGATCTCGATTGTTGGTTCATCCTTAGCAACAGCAGAAACGTATGCAGAACCACCAACGTTATCGCCTGCTGAGATGAAGTGAGTATCTGCGTTAGCTTCGCGCATCTTGTTAATTTCGAATGCGAGCGATGCGGCGTTTTCGATGTGTCCGTGAAGGTCTGAAATTACCGCGAAATCAATTACTTTATCGCCTTCAGCCGCTGGGGCTTCTTTGGCGGCCTCCGTTTCTTCGGTGGCGGCCTTTTCTGGGGTATCGACGCCGAACGCCGTCGTTACGGACGTCATGCCCAGTGTTCCTAATGCAAGTGCAGACAATGTACTGACTGTTGCACGCGCATAGAATCTGCGTTTCATAGTGCTCCCTTTATAAAAGTACAGATGACGTTATCGAGTTTACCGGCCTCCCGTTTCGATATATGGATAGAAAACGAGTTCGTTAGTACGTATTTTGTTCATTAAATGATATGAAGAATAAAATCGGGGACATCCCACACGGAATATCCCCAATTTCGAGCTTTACCAATCAGATGATGCCCTGATCGAGCATCGCGTCCGCCACCTTGCGGAAGCCCGCAATGTTCGCACCAACAAGATAATCCCCCGGCTTGCCGAATTCCGCCGCGGTTTCCAAGCATTCGCGGTGAATGTCCAACATAATCTGATCGAGCCGTGATTCCACCTTGTGGAATGGCCACCGGGTTAATCCTGCATTCTGTTGCATTTCGAGTGCCGACGTTGCCACGCCACCAGCATTAGACGCCTTACCTGGAGCGTATAGAATATGGGAGTTCTGGGCGGCAGCGATCGCTTCGGGAGTCAGTGGCATATTCGCACCTTCAGCAATGAGCTTCACACCATTGCCTGCCAAGGTTGCCACATCGGATTCACTCATTTCGTTTTGAGTAGCACACGGCAACGCAATATCACCCGCGATCCCCCACACGTTCTCTCCTGCCAAGAATTGTGCATTCGGCCGGCGTTCCGCATAATCGGACACGCGCCCGCGTTCCACCTGCTTCACGTGCTTGAGCAGAGCCACGTCGATCCCATCCGGATCATAGACCGCGCCAGACGAATCGGAGATCGAAATCGGCTTCGCACCCAACGCCTGTGCCTTCTCAATCGCATAGGTGGCCACGTTTCCCGAACCGGACACGATAACGCGCGCACCTTCCATATCTTCGCCACGCTCCCCAAGCATGGCCTGAGCGAAGGTCACTAAACCGTAGCCGGTTGCTTCAGTACGCGCCAAGGATCCGCCCCAATTCAGGCCTTTACCGGTGAGCACGCCAGCTTCGTTTCGGTTCGACAGCCGCTTGTACTGGCCAAACAAGTAGCCAATTTCGCGCGCACCTACGCCAATATCGCCAGCCGGCACATCGATATCGGCACCAATATGGCGCGAAAGTTCGGTCATAAACGCCTGGCAGAAACGCATCACTTCGTTGTCAGATTTGCCGTGCGGATCGAAATCAGAACCGCCCTTGCCGCCACCGATCCCCTGGCCGGTCAGCGCATTCTTGAAGATTTGTTCGAAACCCAAGAATTTCACAACGGAAAGCGTCACGGATTTATGGAAGCGCAAACCACCCTTATAAGGCCCGAGCGCCGAATTGAACTGGATACGATATCCACGGTTCACACAGACCTGGTTTTGATCGTTTTCCCAGGCCACACGGAACATAATCTGGCGCTCTGGTTCAACTACGCGGGCCAAGATTGCGGCGTCACGGTAGTCTTTACGTGCCACGAGCAACGGTTCAACAGTTTCGATAACCTCGCGTACAGCCTGCTGGAATTCAGGTTGGGTTGGGTTACGGCGTAACGATTCTTCGTACACTTCTTCGATGTGTCGATCCACGGAATACTCCTTCGCGTTGAGTTTCTCTGCACAGCGTAAACCCCGATAAGGGGTGAGAAAAAGTAGGTGTTCCGGTTTTTGAGGATTCGTCTCACTCTGCGTGCGTGGCGTATCCCACCATGAGGGACGTTAGTCTGACGAGGTGAGGAGATCGACGACGGTGCGGTAGCGTTCCCTTGTTGCATCCACGAGGTGTTGTGGTAGCGGTGGCGGCGGGGTGCCGGCATCTCGATCCCATCCACTATTCATCAGCCAGCGCCGAACGAACTGTTTGCCCATCGATGTTTGGCTACGGCCAGGTTCATAATCGGCCGCTAGCCACATGGTTGACGAATCGGGAGTGAGCGCTTCGTCCCCGAGCACGATCACATCATCTCCCGCGTCAGTCGACCTACCGAATTCGAGTTTGCAGGCCGCCAAAACAATGCCTGCGCGTTCGCAATATTCGTGGCCACGATTATAGATATCGATGGCAGTAGCACGGATGTGGCGCGCAACGTCCACACCCACAACATAAGCAAAATCGTCGAACGTGATATCGACGTCGTCGGCACCCACGGCGCCCTTGCGCGCCGGAAGGAAAATCGGGGACGGAAGCCTATCGCCTTCACGAAGCCCCGCCGGCAGATCGATCCCGTTAACTGAACCGTTCGCGGTGTAATCGGAAAACAACGAATCCGTCATGTATCCAGCAACCGTACATTCGATCGGGTACATGCGCAGGCGGCGAACGATCATCGCACGCCCTGCCACTTCGGCTGGAACGCGGGCATTCGTAACGTGCGTGTGAACGATATCTTCTAAACGTTCAAACCACCACAGCGCTAACGTGGTAAGAAGTTCGCCCTTATCTGGGATAATCGTGGGCACAACGCGATCTCGTACTGAAATACGATCTGAAGCCACCACGAGCATTGTTTCAACACCCGCATGCCATTGCTGATCGATCGGAATGTACATATCCCGAACCTTCCCAGCATAAATGCGCGACCATCCAGGGATCGATATTCCGCCTGCAAACGCTGCCATCGTGGTTCCTCCTTCATTGGACCGGATACCTGGATATAAGTTTATCGTCTCTAACATGGCGCTTTCCAGGGAAAATCTGTTTCTCTCGCATAGTGACACGGACCATCGCCGGTGTTGTCAGGGGCGGAGCAAAGGAGGCGCGGTCCGGATCAAATCCGGACCGCGCCTCTACTTAACCATGCTGATTAATCAGCACACGATAAGATGTTCAGTTCTTGGCTGCTGCGATACGTTCGCGGAGAGCCTTGAGTTCCTCAACAAGAGCTTCTGGAACCTTGTCACCGAACTTAGCGAAGTACTCTTCGGTGTCAACGGTTTCAGCTTCCCAAGCTTCTGGATCGAGGGTGTACATTGCGTTCCAATCTTCTTCGGAAACGCCAGCACCTTCAAGGTTGAAGTCTTCACGGTGTGGGTAGAGACCAGTCATACCTTCGATAGCTTCGACTTCACCGGCAACGCGGCGGACGATCCAGTCGAGGACGCGAGCGTTGTCGCCGTATCCTGGCCAGAGGAACTTGCCGTTTGCATCCTTGCGGAACCAGTTAACCTGGTAGACCTTCGGGAACTTTTCGCCAAGTTCTTCCTGCATGTCGAGCCAGTGACCCCAGTAGTCAGCCATGTTGTAGCCGCAGAATGGGAGCATTGCGAATGGATCGTGGCGGAGTGCGCCAGCCTTGACGTCAAGAGCAGCAGCAGTGACTTCGGAGGACACGTTTGCACCAATGAAGACGCCGTGTGCTGGAGTGTACTGTTCTGCAACCAATGGAACGTTGGTTGCGCGGCGGCCACCGAAGAGGATTGCGTCAATCGCAACACCTTCTGGAGCTTCCCAATCTGGGCAAATAATTGGGCACTGGGATGCAGGAGTGGTGAAACGCGAGTTCGGGTGAGCTGCGTTTTCGCCAGATTCTGGAGTCCAATCGTTACCGTGCCAATCGATGAGGTGCTCTGGGGTTTCGCCATCGATGCCTTCCCACCAAACGTCGCCGTCGTCGGTCAGTGCGACGTTGGTGAAGATGGTGTTGGCCTTCATGGTTTCCATAGCCATTGGGTTGGTCTTGTAAGACGTGCCTGGTGCAACACCGAAGAAGCCAGCTTCTGGGTTGATGGCGCGGAGGCGGCCATCTGCACCTGGGCGCATCCAAGCGATGTCATCGCCAACGGTCTCAACCTTGTAGCCTTCGATGGTTGGCTGGAGCATAGCAAGGTTGGTCTTACCACAAGCTGATGGGAATGCTGCGGTGACGTGGAACTGCTGGCCAGTCTTTTCGTTGGTGAGGCGGAGGATGAGCATGTGCTCAGCCATCCAGGTGTCACGGCGAGCCATGGTGGAAGCGATACGGAGAGCGAAGCACTTCTTACCAAGGAGTGCGTTGCCGCCGTAACCGGAACCGAAGGACCAAATTTCGTTGGTTTCTGGGAAGTGGGTGATGTACTTTTCATCGTTGCATGGCCACGAGGTATCTTCCTGGCCTTCTTCAAGAGGTGAACCAACAGAGTGAACTGCTGGAACCCATGGCTTGCCTTCGCCGATGAGCTCAAGAGCCTTGATACCCATGCGAGTCATGATACGCATGTTAACAACAACGTATGGGGAATCGGTAAGTTCGATACCGAGCTGGGAGATCGGGCCACCCAATGGGCCCATGGAGAATGGAATGACGTACATAGTACGGCCACGCATTGCGCCACGGAAAACGCCCTTTTCACCAAGGAGGGTTTCCTTCATTTCCTTTGGATCTGCCCAGTGGTTGGTTGGGCCAGCGTCTTCTTCCTTCTCCGAGCAGATGAAGGTACGGGATTCGACACGGGCAACATCCGATGGAAGCGAACGAGCCAAGAAGGAGTTCGGGCGCTTCTCTGGGTTCAAGCGAGTGAACATTCCGGATTCAACCATCATCGAGGTGAGGCGGTCCCATTCTTCTTGAGAACCATCAACCCATTCGATGTTCTTTGGCTGAGTGAGGTTAGCGACTTCGGTAACCCATTCGATCAAATCAGCCGGAGCAACCGATGGTGCACCTTCGCGAACAGCCTCAACAGTGTACATGTCAGTCATCCTTTTTCCTCCTAGAGTTGACGACGACGTCTGGTTTTTATGCCACTCATCATGTTACCTGTACAGAGCGGTTATTATTGGGACTATCGGACCCGAGACTTCGGTCCGTCAACGTCATTTTTCCTATGTTTACTGGCAGGTCACCGTAAATTTCTATCGAAATTCCCCTACTCGTGTTCGCTATCAGATGAGTTATTCGCCTTTAGGCGGGTTTTCGCCCTTTTATGCAACCCTCACAAGAACTTGTATTTACCCAACCGTAAGTGTCCAGATATGATCTGGAGCAAGAACCTTTTTACAGAAAGAAATGGTCATGACTTCACAAAAAAGAATTGCCCGCGTAAAGGCTGTGGCTATCGCAGCCGTAGCTTTGTGTGCTTTCAGCGCCTGCCACACCGACGTCGGAGTTGGAGTAAAATCTGATGGCTCCATTAAATCGGTTGTTACGCTCAATGATAGCGAAGGTAAGCTGAAGGCCATCGGGTTGGGATCTTCATGTGAAGAGTTAGCTTCGGGAGTCAAAACTCAAATTGGCATTACTGGCGGCACGTTTGACGTAAAAGATAAGAGCAAAGAAGGTAAACTTTCATGCGAGTTTACCGCCGAATCAGGCAAGAACATGGTTGATGGTAAAACACTTACTGAAACCGATAAAACCTTTATCCTCTCCACCCAAAAGGCTAGCACCGCGGTGCCCAAAGAACAGCTAAGCATGTTGAAAAACTTTGGAAAATTCACCTTAACAATCTCCATGCCTGGCGATATCGTCAAGGCTGAAGGGGCAAAGATTGACGGCAATCTTGCAATGTTTTCCGATCTTGAAAAGCTAGCCACTGGCTTTTCTGTTGAAGGCTACAAGGTTGGATCTGGATCTATCGACGATGCCAAGCTTGGCGCCGCACATTCTGGCATTCCAACCTGGGTCTGGATCGTTTCTGGCACCGCTATCATCGCACTAATTGTTGTACTTATTGTTATGTTCACTCGTAAGAAAAAGACTGCAACCCCAGCAGAATCTGAATCTCCGGCCACAACACCTCTTCCAGAAGAAGTAATGCCAGAAGCCCCAGCAGGCAATATGGCTAAAGCAGAGGAAACCCCTACCGCGGATGCGCCAGTTGCAGAGGAAACCCCTACCGCGGATGCGCCAACTATGGAAGAAACTCCAGCCGTAGAGGGCATGCCAGCGGAAGCAGAACCGCAACCATCTATGGAGGACATCATGGAAGACGGCTTAAATAAGCCAGGCGTACAGGCCGGCAATATTGATGATGAGCCACAGATGAAGTAACTCCCCCAATCGCTGACAGAGCGGGGCAGGCCGATGGCCTGCCCCGCTCTAGGTTTCCGTGTTTTTGCGGGTTACCGTAAATTGTCGCTTTCACCCTGTAGAATCGTAATCAAGATTGCCGAAAGGATCCGCCTTGTCTCTGTCTCGCAAAGTTGCTGTGATAGCTATGTGTGCCAGCGTGCTTGTTTTGTCCTCCTGCAAGGTAGATGCAGCGCTTGGAATTCATCCGGATAAGAGCACGCTTGCCGCCGTGGAGTTCCACGATTCTGATGGGCTGATGAAGAGTGCAGGTTTTGGAGATTGTTCGTCGCTTTTTGATGATATTTTGAGGCAGGTCAAGAGTTCTCCTGATATAAAGAATATTCCGTTGCCTTCTCAAGATGAGATCGATAAGGCACGGGATGCGATCGAGATTACTGACATTGCCAAGGGCGATGAGTTTGCCTGCCGGATTTCATGGGATGCTCCGCAGAATTCTGGCGAACGCAATCTGGTTACCGAAACCGATTCGACTTTTATTGTCAAGAGTGACGCGAAGCTCCCGCCTGAGGCAACGAGCTTCATTAAGATGGCAGAAACCTTCATCGATCTGCGCGTCATTATTGCGATGCCTGGCGATATTATTCGCGCAGACCGCGCCTTGATCGATGGGAACCGCGCGATTTTTACTAGCCTTGATTCGTTGACTTCTGGCCCGCTGTACGTGGAGGGCAAGAAAACTGGCGACGCCGATTTCTCACGTATTTTTGAACCTGCAGAAATTTCTGGCGGGATTCCGTGGTGGGGCTGGATTGCTATCGGTGTGGGCATTACGGGCTTGATTATTATTCTTACTCTTGTGTTCACTCGCAAGAAGCCGGTTGCGGATGAACCGCTTCCGTATGGGTTTACTCCGTTGGAGCAACCTGAATCTACAGAAAAGGACGTGCTTTGATGCTAGAAACAACATGTGAAACGAACGCGAAGCGTTCCGCGGTCACGCAGGCAGCCTTGTATGGCCTTGGTACGTTCGCGTATTACGCCTGCCCTGATGTTATTCGCTCACGTACGGCACGCGGAGTTACGAAAACGCTTGCAATCCTCGCGTCATCTGGCGTTGCTACATATCTTCACGTGCGCGATGATATGGCGGAGGAATCAGCAGATATAATCGATGCCGAAGACGTGTTCGCTACTGATCCTCGTACCAGTGATGCACCTGCAAATGCCTCTGCCGCTGATTCCTCCGAAACAGGTGTAGATGATCCTGCAGAGCTCGCACCGGATGCTTTGACTATGAAGCAGAACATCGCGTTAGCAGCAATCGCTCTTGGCGCAGTCCTTCCTGCATCGATCTGGCTATCGGTGAAGGCAGAGCGTGCGATTTTTAATCGCGGCGAACGCCGGCGCCAGAAAGGTAAGCGTTTTGCTCATTCGCGCTTTGCGATTGTGGCTGGGATAGCTTCGGGTGTTCTTACATACGTGAGTGACTGACAGTTGCTGCAATTCGTTGATAAGATGTGCCGATCATTAACGTGATCGGCACATCCGTGTAGGGGCACTATTGCGATCAGCCCTTCACAGAACCAGCGGCCAATCCGGATTGCCAGTACTTTTGGAGCGCGAGGAAGAGGACGATCAGTGGGAGCACACCGAGGAGCGCACCGAGCATAACCGCACCCTTTTCTGGAGCAAAGTAGCTCATCATACCGTAGAGGCCTAGGGTGACTGGTTTGATTTCATCGGCAGTAACCATCATCAACGGCAGGAGGAAGTTGTTCCAGGTGCCTACGAAAATGAAGAGGAAGATGGTCACCATGGCCGGGGCGAGCAGGCGGAGGACCATCGTGAAGAAGATGCGGGCTTCGCTTGCGCCATCGATACGGGCGGCTTCGATCAGTTCGGTTGGCACAGATGTTTGGGCATAAACACGGCCCAAGAACACGCCGAATGGGCTCACACAGGCCGGGATGATGATGGCCCACATGGTGTTTGTGATTCCAATGTGATGGAAGATGATGTAGAGCGGAATGGTGAGGAGCGCTGCTGGCATCAGCAAACCAGACATAATCACGCCCATCGTGACTCCCTTGCCTGGGAACTTGAATTTAGCAGTTGCGTAACCAGCCATCACCGAAATTAGTGTGCCAACAACGCCTGCTACTGTTGAGTAGAGAAGCGAGTTGAATACCCAGCGCCAGAACATTCCACGAGTCCACACCATCAGCGTTTCATGGTTCTTGAGCACGTTGATATCGTCAAACCAGAAGCCGTTAGTAGACACCAGCTGAGAGTTGGTTTTCGTGGAAGCCACGATCACCCAGTACACCGGGAAAAGGAAGTACACGAGTACGAGGAAGAGGACTGCGCCGGTCACCCAT
This sequence comes from Arcanobacterium haemolyticum DSM 20595, assembly GCF_000092365.1. Lineage (NCBI taxonomy): Bacteria > Bacillati > Actinomycetota > Actinomycetes > Actinomycetales > Actinomycetaceae > Arcanobacterium > Arcanobacterium haemolyticum. The sequence continues at coordinate 236,261 of NC_014218.1, read as the reverse complement.
CGGGCAACCGATGATGGCGCGATAGAACGGGCTGGGATTCCTTCACGCGATGGAACATATTCGGTACCATCAGCAAGCTTTTGCTTCATGATCTTTGACATTAGTCATTCACCTTCTTCTCGATTAGCGCGTAGGCCACGGCAAGCACACCAGCAATCACTGCCATCACGATGGATGTTGCAGCAGCCGGACCATCACCTGATGGGGTGATTTGGCCGATCATGGTGTTGTAAGCCATCATCATTGGCGTGTAATCCGCACCCATCCATCGATTCACTGTGGAGAGCACAGCCGGTTCGTTGAAGAGCTGGATCGTTCCAACAATGGAGAGGAGCACGGAGAGAAGAACCGCACCGCGAACCATGGGAACCTTTACCTTGGTGACTACTTGGAATCCGGTAGCTCCATCAAGGCGGGCTGCTTCTTCAAGTTCGGCTGGGATCGCCTGCAAAGCGGCCAAGAAAATTAACATGTTGTAGCCCGTGTAGGTCCATGTTGTCATGTTGGCCATGGAGAAGAAGATGATGTTTTTACTCATGAAATCCACATCTAGTCCGAACCAATTGAGTACGGATACAAGAGGCGAAATTTCCGGAGTGTAGATGTAGAGCCAGATAATCGCTGCCACGATACCGGGAATGGCGAACGGAAGGAAGTAGCCGAGCCGGTAAATTCCCACGTGCCGTACCAGCATGGAATCGAGCACGAGAGCCAATGCCAAACCTACGAAGATCATCACAGGAACCTGGATGAGCGTGTAGAGGATAACCCGCAAGATCCCTAGCCAGAAACGATCGTTGGCAACGGTGTTGTAATAGTTTTCTAGGCCAACGAACTCTTTGACGAGTTCGCTACCGCCGTAGAGTCCGCCGCCGTCAGAGACTTCTTGGAAGAACGATGAGTAGACTGAAGCACCGATTGGCAGGAGGAATACCAGGGTGAACCCCAACACGAACGGCAACATGAAGATCCAGCCAGTTCGCGCTTCGTGGCGTTCCCGTGTACGCCTATGCCGTGGGATAGCAACGGCAGTTGTTTCACTGCTATCGGTTTTTACTGCAGTAGTCATATTTTACCTCAGTAGTAGTCTCAATAGTTCTTATCTCTTTCGGCGGCGGAGTAGCCGTTACTCTACAACTGGCAACTTGAGATTCTTCAGAGTCTTCACTGCTTCTTCTTGTGCAGCAGCGAAGATGTCAGCAATCTTGCCCTTCGAATCGATGATGTTAGCGGCGGTGTCAACCATCTTCTGGCCTACAGCAGAGAATCCTGGGATGTACTGGAAGTCAGCGTTGAGGCTTTCGTTTGCCTTGGCGAGTTCTGCGAACACGTCCTGGCCACCGAACTGACGCTTGATCTTTTCTGGGGTCACAACATCGCCCTTAGCGGCAACAACGAGGCCCTGGGTTGCGAGGTCAGCAGTCTGGGTATTGAACCAGTTATTGAACTCCATTGCTTCATCGATAAACTTGCATCCCTTCATAACGGCAACGCCAGAACCGCCATCTGGGCCGGACTTGACGCCTTCACCGAAGTTTGGCAGCAAAGCAACCTGCCAGGTGCCTTCCTTGCCTTCCGGAACAACTGGATCAAGCATGAAGCCTGCTTCCCAAGCTGCACCGATGTTACCGATGATCTTCTTGTCGGTGAGAGCCTTGGTGTAGGCGTCATCCCACCGGTTGATGGTGCCAACGGCATTCGCGTCAATAAGTTCTTGCCAGAAGTTGGCCACAACTTCCGAGCCCTTGTTTTGTGCGTTTACCTTCCACTTGCCACCTTCGGTGGAGAACCATGGATCGCCAACTGCTGCTGCCTGTGCGGAGAGCCAGTGTGCGGCTTCGTCTGGTTCGAAGTTGAGGATGAACTTGCCCTTTTCGGCAGCCTTCTTCGCGGTTTCCTTCAGTTCTTCAACGGTGGTTGGAACGCTCAAGCCCAAAGCATCGAATTCAGCCTTGTCATAGAAGTACACGAGCGGGCCGGTATCTTGTGGCAGACCAACAACCTTGCCGCCTGCAGCCATCTGACCGTATGCGCCGGAGAAGTTCTTCTTGTACTTTTCGGCTTGCTTGGTGACGTCCTCAACCATGCCCTTAACGAATGCTTCTGGGACTTCGGAGTAGCCGAGCTGTGCCAAGCATGGGGCGGTGTCAGTTGCAACGTCCTTCTGAAGCTTCTGGAAGAGATCCGAAGCCTTACCATCGAACTTGGTTGCTTTCACCGTCATGTCCGGGTGATCCTTGTTCCAGCGGTCAACGATTTCTTGAACCTTAACCATGCCTTCGCCGTCTGGCAGACGGTGGACGTATTCGATTTTGGCGTCCGACTTTCCTTTAGATGCGGAAGGTTCCTTGGCGTCAGAATCGGATGAGCATCCTGCTAGGCCTGCGACGGCGAGTGAAGCGGTCGCTAAAACAGCAGCAACTTTGCTGCGATGAGACAGTGTCATTGTTATTCTCCCCTTTGAGTTCAGAATGACTAATTCTGCTTGTTATTACACTATACCGTTCATCACCGATAAGTGAACCCGGTAACAAAACACCTAAGTAACAATCAGATAACACATTACCCTACGCCCATATTGGCAAAAGTACGCGATTTCAGACAATATGTTTATCTAAAAGCCCAGTTCATAGACTTATTATTTCTTATTCTGACGATTTTTTACTCAAACTTCCTTGTATTGGACAAAGGTTCCGGCATTAATTGTTAATATTTTTTCTTTCACGTTGAAGGCAACGATTTCTACGCCTTCCACACTGATATCGTCGATCGATTCTGCCCATGAAACTTGGATCTCTCGCGTCGCCACGTTCGGAACTAAACACCCAGTGGCACGGTAACGTGATGCCCAGTGGCACGGTAACGTGATCGTTTCCCATTCACGCGATTCGTCGATCTGGGCCGTGGGATGCAGACGGAATCGCCACTCCCCGTTCAGCGAAGTGTGGTGCCGGAGGCTTTCCCACACGTGCCCGCCTGGCGCCGGATAGACGATGAATGGATCCCCCGAAATGAACCCGCCACCTGCGTTATTTTCCCAAAATGGATCCACGAATCCGGTTGAGAGTTGCGCGATGAATTGGTTTGCCAGGTTGGTTTCTTGGCAGACGCAGTAGTACACCCATTCCGGTTCAATTCCGTTTACGTAAAATACCGGCCCCACCGCCGCACAAAGTTGGCAGTCCGAACCGAATCTCATATGTCGTCGAAGGAAGATTATCCAGAGGCGCACTCAATCTTCTAGGACGTTGAGGGTGAATAAGAACTTCTAGGACGTTGAGGGTGAATAAGAAATTCCCTTAGTTTCTCAAGAAATCTCCCCGCCAGAAGGCAGTTCAGGCGGGCACCGAAGGTACCCGCCTGAACTCTAATCGCGTAATGACGCTATATGTAACTAAACGCTATCACACAGCCACACGCTAAATTCAGCGCATCTTCTGGCCAACAGAACCGAGGCGCTCACATGCTTCAACAACACGAGCAGCCATGCCAGCTTCAGCAGCCTTACCCCATGCACGTGGATCATACTGCTTCTTGTTGCCGACTTCGCCGTCGATCTTCAAAACGCCATCGAAGTTACGCATCATCCACTCAGCAACTGGGCGGGTGAAGGCGTACTGGGTGTCGGTGTCAACGTTCATCTTGATAACGCCGTTGCGAACTGCGGTTGCGATTTCTTCTGCAGTGGAGCCGGAGCCACCGTGCATAACAAGATCGAATGGGGATTCCTTGCCAACCTTTGCGCCAACTTCATCCTGGATTTCGCCGAGGATTTCTGGGCGGAGCTTGACGTGGCCTGGCTTGTAAACGCCGTGGACGTTACCGAAGGTAAGAGCGGTCATGTAACGGCCCTTTTCGCCCAAGCCAAGAGCTTCAACAGTCTTCAAACCATCTTCAGCGGTGGTGTAAAGCTTTTCGTTGATTTCGCCAACAACGCCATCTTCTTCGCCACCAACAACACCGATCTCAACTTCGAGGATGGTGTTTGCCTTAACGGAAAGATCGAGAAGTTCCTGTGCGATCTCCAAGTTCTCAGCAAGTGGAACAGCGGAGCCATCCCACATGTGGGACTGGAAGAATGGGAGGCGGCCAGCCTTGACTTCCTCAGCTTCGAGCTCAAGAAGTGGGCGAACCCAAGAGTCAATGTTCTGCTTTGCGCAGTGATCGGTGTGGAGAGCGATGGTGACATCGTAGTTCTTAGCAATTTCGCGAGCGTAAGCAGCCATTGCCAAAGAGCCAGCGACGCGATCCTTCACGGTTGAACCTGACCAGTATTCAGCGCCACCAACGGAAACCTGAATGATACCGTCCGACTCTGCCTCAGCAAAGCCCTGGATAGCAGCAGTAAGAGTCTGCGAAGACGTAACGTTGATTGCTGGGTATGCAAACTTGCCCGACTTAGCGCGGTCAAGCATTTCGTTGTAAACCTCAGGGGTTGCGATTGCCACGGGAATACTCCTCTAGTAGTGGTATAGAACAACTCCATTATCTCACTTTCCGTGCTCACTTGTTAAGCCCTCAGTCCCGTTCGTGAAACTTTGTGCATTCCTGCCCCTTCCGCTATTACCAGCTATCAATACCGGCCCCAGCCCACCCCAGCCGCTACCAGCCCACTTGTGCACTGAGTTTGCACTTTCGGTATTTTTCACCCCAAAACAGCCCTCTAACCGCCAAAAATGCAAACTGAATGCACAGGTAGGCTCATAAGCAGGCAACAGTTATCCACCTGTGCATAACTAAAAACGCCAATTCGCTAAATACCCCAGAATTGACAGCATGAAAGGCATCTACAGCTACCAAGATTTGCGCACCATGGGATACTCCAGAAGAACGATAGACCGGTTCACCGAAACTGGGTTGCTCGAGCGTGTCACACGTGGGTGGTTTGCAACGCCAGATACTGATCCAACAATAAAAGCCGCATTCGGATCAGGAGGCAGGCTGACATGTATTTCAGCATGCCGGTTGTTAAACCTCTGGATTCCTCCGCAGGAAGATGTGGGCCTACATATTGCTTTTCACCCGCGAAGAGGAAACATCTCCCCTCCAAAAAACGCGATTATCCACCGCACCTTGTTCCCGAAACATCTACCCCACCTGCATATTTCTGATGTTTTGATTGACCTCATTCGATGCCGTTACCCAGAAACCGTGCTGATCATTTTAGAATCGGCGATCTGCAAGAAGTTGGTGAGTTTCGACGAAGCGTGGGAGCTGATCAAGCACGCTCGGAAAGAAAACCGCGGCACGCTCCGCAAACTCTCTGCCAAATCTGAATCAGGAAGCGAAACTCGCGTGCGGCTCTTCCTTATTCAGCATAAGTTCTCAGTGAAAGAGCAGGTTCAGATTGCAGGCGTAGGGCGGGTCGATTTGCTGGTTGGCAACACAATTATTGAATGCGACGGGCGCCGATACCACATCGCTGAAAGCACATTCGAACAAGATCATCGGCGTGATTTGGCTGCCCAACATGCAGGGTATCGGGTTATCCGCCTGTCATATCAACAAGTCTGGATGGATTGGGCTCGCACTCAGGAGATGTTGCTGGCCATTCTCCGCACTGATTAATCAGCCGATCGCCACCGATATCACCCTCCCGTGCACTGAGTTTGCATTTTTGGCAATTTCTGAACCAAATCAGCCCTCTAACCGCCAAAAATGCAAACTAAATGCACGCACACAATGCTTACAGCACCGGCCGACTCTCAGGCGCGGGCGCGTTCCGCGGCCCGTGCTGCATAATCCACATGTGCATGGAAATCGCAGCAGCGGCGGCCACGTTCATGGACCGCGTTGAACCGTATTGCGGAATATAAACCGCAGAATCGGCCGCAGCCAGCAGTTCTGCCGACAACCCGTTTGATTCCTGCCCAAAAATCAGCACGGCACGTTCAGGCAGCGCAGTTTCGGCGATCGGCGTGGAGCCTTCCATGTTATCCACGGCCACCAGCTGGTAGTCGTTTTCGCGCGCCCATTCCACCAGGCTGCTCACTTCGGCATGGTGATGCACATTGAGGTAGCGATCGGTCACAAGCGCCCCGCGCCTGTTCCATTTTTTCTTCCCCACGATGTGTACGCCGCTCACGTTGAATGCGTTTCCGGTGCGCACGATGGATCCGATGTTGAGGTCATGTTCAAGGTTTTCGATTGCGATGTGGAGTTTGGTGCTGGTTTTCGCCAGATCATCGCGAATTGCGTCCACGCTCCAGTACCGATATTTGTCTGCTACGTTGCGCCGGTCGCCGTTCGCGAGCAACTCAGGATCGTAGTGTGGTTCGGTTGGGAGTGGCCCTTCCCACGGCCCAACACCGTTGATTCCGCCCGGTTTTTCGCCATTTCCCCAGTATTCGAAGTCGGTATCATTCATGGTTTGGCTCCAAGTCGGTTGGCTGGTAGGCGGCGAAGTCGCGCCCAACGAGCGCCGAAGTTGCTTCCACAGCGAGTTTCGCGGGTACCGTTTCGTCGTCGAAAATTTTTATGACGACGACGCGGCGGCCGTCCAGGTCTGGGCCGATCAGGCTGGTGCCGGCGATGGTGAAGGCGTCGTATTGCATGCCACGTGAGGCGGCAGCGTGTTGGATGGCGAGGGCGAGTGGGAGGTCGGCGGGGGTGGCGCCGATGGCGTCGATGTCGAGGGGGCCGTAGCCGTTTTCTTCGAGCAGATCGAGCATGACGTGGCCGGCGAGTACTGCGGCATCGTGGCTGTGGAGCAGCGCGCGGATGGCGGCGAGTGTTTCGGGCGCGGTTTCGCGGGTGGCGGCGCGCAGGAGGCCGGCTAGGGCGGTCTTTTGTGGGTCGTTGCTAAACACGGTGGTTAGTATATCTTTCTCTCAGAAAACTCGACGAATCATGCCTGCACTAGGGCGCTAGTGTTCGATGAAACTCGTAAATAATCATATAGCTGGGCATCGCCACTCAAGATGTCCTGTGTCTCCTCGCTTGTCAATTTTACTTTAGAACGAGTGAACCAATGCAACGCTCGTTCTGACCGATCGCCATACTTTGTAGACGCTGAAATATCTTCGGCCTTCTTGTACGTAACGAAGATCGGACAAGTTTTTGTTGTTTTATCAACCTTATAGCCGTAGATTGTGCTCTCTTGATTTGAATCAAACCCAAGCATCTTGCACACATTTTTTCGGGAATACCGCAGGCCAACTTTCATTGAACGCCGCGGGCAGCTGCATCTATCAAATCTTGTTTCAGCATCGTCAACGCGTTTGAGGTAATGACCGCAATCGAAAAAATGAAACTCTCAGAACGCTGGAGTTCATGCCGAATCGCATTCAGCATCGATTTGCCGTCAGCCTCATTCCAGATCATTTCTGGATCGAAAAGATGCCCATGACTCTTGTGAGTTTTATCCAAAAACCCAAAAATCGTGGAATGAGTTAACTCCCCTGCAGGCCACATTGTTACTTACTTTCTAATTGATCCTTCAACGCTTTAATAATCGGTACATCAGCCGGGGCCCATTCCACGCTGAACAAATCCTCTGCGCCCAGCCAACGGATTTCCTGATGCTCAGTCAGCGTTGGTTCCTGGCCAACAATCGTACAGAAATACGCATCCAGCCGAACCGTACCGAAATCATAATCAAACTCGGACCTGGCAACGAAAGGGCCCACTTCGGCGTCGGTCAATAACTCTTCACGCAACTCACGCGCAAGCGTCTCTTCCGGGGCCTCACCAGGCTCAATCTTCCCACCCGGGAACTCCCAAAAGCCCTCCAACGCGCGGCCAGGACCGCGCTGAGCAGCCATAATCTTGCCCTCGCGCTCGAAAACCGCGCCAACTACGTGAATCAATTTCTTACTCATTCCCTACAATCCCATCCTGAAAACCACATACTCAAATTTCAATATCCTCAGAATCCTCGCCCAAATTAAAACTCGGATGACAAACATGCAAAGGATCATTAAGACTCAACGGAGGCCTAAGAACACACTGCCGAGTACCATCAATATGCTCACTCAACGAATCAGAAATCTGCTCGCTCCACATCGGATCCAACAAAAAATCAATACCCGCACGACGCGCCAACTTAGCCGCAGGAACAAAATCAGAATCTCCCGAAATCATCACAATCTGATTCACCACATCAGACTCAGCCAAGGACGCAATATCCAGACCGAGACGCAAGGCAACCTTTGAGTGTCTTATCACCAAAAACTTTCCTAGAACGGAGCCGGTAGAAACCTCCATCGACCATAATCGCAGTAACGGTCGGCCGGCGTGTTTCTGTTCCTATCGTTTTTGCCACTTTCTGGCGGGGAGTTTACTCCCGGCCAGAAAGTCCTGGCCCAGCAACCCGCCGGACCAACCAACGCGGCGCATGCCGCAAAGCAACACTCGCCGCCTTATAGATCACGGTAGGCGTCACCTCCACACGCCCACCCCGTGCAGCAGCCAACGCATCCCGCGCCACCCGCTCCGGAGAAGCAAAAACCACACTAGGCCACTGCGAAGAATCAACATGCGAACGCTCATGAAACTCAGTGCGAATCAGGCCCGGATTCACCACAGTCACGGTCACGCCACTACCAGCCAACTCCACAGCCAGCCCCTCAGAAAACGTTCGCACCCAGGCTTTATGTGCGGAATACGTGCCCTGAGCAGTCAACGACGTCATCGACGCAACGTTAATAATCGCGCCGCGGCCGCGGGCGCGCATCGCCCGCGCCGCCGCATGGCTCAACACCAGCACCGCCCGCACCATCACATCCAAACCAAAAAGCTCCCGATCCAACGAGCCGGCCACAAAATCCTGCCCCAGCCCAAAACCCGCATTATTCACCAGCAAAGTCACCGGCTCCACCTCATCGGCAAGGCGGCGAGAAACAAGAGCAACGTCGTCGTCCACACTCAAATCCGCAACCAGCACCTCCGCCCGGACCCCAAACCGGCCCCGCACCGCCGCTGCCAGCGCCTCCAGCCGCGCCCGATCCCGCGCAACCAACACCACATCATGCCCAGATCCGGCCAATTCCTCAACGAACGCGCGGCCAAGCCCGCTGCTCGCGCCAGTCACAAGTGCTCTACCCATACCCCAAGCCTACCCGCCACCGCGTAAACTAGCCCCATGAAGATCGCAACCTGGAACATCAACTCCGCGCGGGCCCGCGCCGACCGCATCCTCGACGTGCTCACGCGCCACGACCTCGATGCCCTCGCCCTCCAAGAAATCAAATGCAAACCCGAACAATTCCCCGCCGCCGATATCGAGGCCGCCGGCTACGAAGTAGCCGCGCACGGGCTCAACCAATGGAACGGCGTTGCAATCATTTCGCGCGTGGGACTAGAGGACGTGCGGCGGGAATTCCCTGGTCAGCCGGGGTTCGTGAAGGGCGAACCCGAAGGCGGGCGCAGCTTTATCCCCGGCCCGGCCGAAGCGCGCGCCATCGGGGCGCGCGTGGGCGGGATCGATTTGTGGTCGCTCTACGTCCCCAACGGCCGCGCCACCGGCGACCCGCACTACCACTACAAACTCGAGTTCCTGCGGCGGCTGCGCGATTTCGCGGAGGGGCAGATGCGGGACGACGACGCAGCACAGCTTGCGCTTGTGGGCGACTGGAACGTAATCCCCACCGACGCCGACGTGTGGGACCCGGCCGCTATGGAAGACGGCATCTATCTGACCGAGCCGGAGCGTGCGGCCTTCCACGCCTTCGCCGATGCCGGGATGGTTGAGCTCTCGCGCCAATACGCCACGAACTACACCTTCTGGGACTATCAAAAACTGCGTTTCCCTAAGAATGAGGGGATGAGGATTGACTATGTGTATGCGTCGCCGGCGTTGGCTGCGCGGTCGATCGACGGGACGATCGACCGCGACGAACGCAAAGGCAAGGGCGCATCTGACCACGTTCCCGTGATTATTGAATTTGAGTGACGGGGCCCGGTAAGGCTTTGCTGGCGGGTGTGTTATCGGGGATGCGGAGTGCTACTGGAGATTACGCGGCGCGCATTTGGTCAGTTAGTGCTGGCCAAATCGCCGCGTGTTCTTCTCCAAATGGCTTTGTGCCAAGGAAAACTCCTGCCTTATTCACCTGCGGATCGACCCAGACGAACGATCCCGACTGACCGAAATGGCCGAATGTGCGCGGGCTGAAATCAGCACCCGTCCAGTGCGGCGACTTCTCCCCACGGATCTCCAACCCGAGCCCCCACACGTTATTTTTCTGGCGGCCGAAGCCGGGAAGAACGCCAGATAGGCCGTCGAATTGAGGGGTGAACGCGGCCGCTGCCAGATCGTGCGAAATAAGGGATGGCGCCAGCAACTCTCCCGCGAAGCGTGCCAGCGAATCCAACGATGCTCGCCCACCGAACGCCACCGAACCGTGGATTTCCGCCGAATCCATGCCGAGTGGGACAAAAATCGATGTTGCCACCCATTCATGAATCGGCGTGGATGTGGCGCGCTCGACTGCTTCCCCCAGCAGGTCAAAGCCATAATTTGAATAAATCCTGCGGGTGGCTGGGGCTGCGATTGGGGCACCTTGCGCGGCTGGTACGCCCGAAGCGTGAGCCAGCAGGTGGCGGACTGTGGAACCTTCCGGCCCTGCTGGCACATCTAGATCCAATACTCCCTGCTCAACCGCTACAAGTGCAGACCAAGCCACGATCGGTTTAGTCACCGACGCCAACGGAAATACGTCATCCGGATCACCCGCAATTCCGTGAACCGTGAGGGCCTGGGTTTGAGTGTCACAGCTCAGCGTCATGTAAGCGCGATCGAACGTGAAAGCATCTGCAGGGAGGAAGTCTTCATACATACCTCCAGTCTCGCATATGCAGGCGGGCCTTACACCTTCTGCCACCCCGTCCCAAAAACTCGACTGAGGATGCAGATGTCACCGTTTTCAGGAACATCGGCACGGAGAATCAAGTTTTTGGGACGGGGGAAGCCGAGACATTGCGGGCGCGACCATCAGGTGTGAAAGAAACATGGGGAGAAAGCGGACAAGGAGAACAGTCGGGTTGCACGGTTATCGAAAACAGGCCAGACTCTTAATTGTCGTGACAAGATTGTCATGACAATTCGAGATGGGCATCAGCGTTCATAACATACCGACCGCTGATATTGCACGTCGAAGACTTAAAAAGAAGGAGCCATCATGGCAAAGATTCGCGTGGGCATCGTAGGTGTTGGCAATTGCGCCAGCTCGCTCGTGCAAGGTGTGGAATTCTATAAAGACGCAGATCCGAACGTGCCAATCCCTGGCCTTATGCACGTCAACTTTGGCGGATACCACGTAGGTGACGTCGAATTTGTTGCGGCGTTCGATGTTGATTCGAAGAAGGTGGGAATCGATCTTGCCGATGCCATCTTTGCTTCGGAAAATAACACGATGAAGTTTGCTGATGTTCCACAGACTGGCGTCACTGTGCTTCGTGGACGCACATTGGACGGACTCGGCGATTACTACCGCGACACTATCGAAGAATCGAGCGAACTAGAAGTCGATGTGGTGGCAGAGCTGAAGGCTGCACGCGTTGATGTTCTCATCTCGTATCTGCCAGTTGGCTCAGAAGAAGCCGATAAATTCTACGCACAGTGCGCTATCAACGCTGGTTGCGGCTTCGTTAACTGCCTACCAGTGTTTATCGCTTCCACTGAAGAATGGACGAAGAAGTTTGAAGATGCCGGCTTGCCTATCGTAGGCGACGATATTAAGTCCCAGTTCGGTGCCACTATTTCTCACCGCGACCTTGTTGCTCTCATGGAATCTCGCGGAGTTCGAATTGACCGCACGTACCAGTTGAACGTTGGCGGAAATATGGACTTCAAGAACATGTTGCAGCGCAATCGCCTCGAATCCAAGAAAATTTCAAAGACAAACGCGGTCACGTCCAACATGTCTGGAGCTGTGAACGATCACGATATTCACGTGGGTCCATCCGATTACGTGCCGTGGTTGGAAGATCGGAAATTTGCATTCGTACGGGTTGAAGGAACCACATTTGGCGAAGTGCCAATCCAGATTGAGTACAAGCTTGAAGTCTGGGATTCTCCTAACTCAGCAGGCATTGTGATTGATGCGCTTCGTGCATGCAAGATTGCACTCGATCGCGGAATTGCAGGAAACCTACTCTCCACCTCGTCATACCTGATGAAATCTCCGAAGGAACAACTTCGCGATTCTGAGGCACGCGAACGCCTTGAGGAATACATTCGCGGCGAACGCGAACGGTAAAACCTGCCACTCTGCACTCCAAAACCTACCGTCTTATACCTAACTTGCTACCTAATATCTAACCTACTGTCTTATACCCCAACCTGTTGTCCCAAAAACTCGATTCAGAGAGTAGATGTCCGCTCTCAGATATACGCCTGTACGCTCAGTCGAGTTTTTGGGACAGATGAGGAACAAGTGCGAACGGCAGAAACACGTAACAAAAGCAGACGGCAGAGATAGACCCCAAAGGTGAGCACCAGAAGCCAAAAAGCTTCGGCAGTCGATCCTTATAATTCCAACAAAAATGAGGGGAAGCAGTCCAACTGCTTCCCCTCATCATTTACGCTTCCTAACGCGCGAGTTCTTCTTCAAGTAAATCTCTGACATGCATCGGATGAACGGTTCGCACAATGAAAAACGATCCGATCAGCACGGCCAGGTATGGAACGCCCGCATACCACACCACCGGCAACAGCCAGTACAGCCCGATAAAAATAGCAACGGCAGACGCAACAACAACTGGAACCACAACTTTTGCGGCCCACAGCCGGCGCGGCGCCAATGGCAAGCCGCGCGCCGCCCGCTTCTTACGGAACTCCCAGTGGGTAATCATGGTCATTACCCAGGTTGTCAAAATGCCGATAGTTGCACAGCCGTACAGCCACATGAATGCGTGTGCCGGCGATGTAATGGCCAGCACCGCCGCAATCACCATGCCCACCATGGCGATTACCAGAGCGCGCCGCGGCGAACCGTTGTTAGCGGTCACAGCCGCCCAGCTTGGGGCCTGCCGATCCACGGCCAGCGAATGAATCATGCGGCTAGACGAGTACAAGCACCCATTTGCGGCCGAAAGCGCCGCAATAATCAGCACTGCGTTCATGATGTGTGCAGCACCGGCAACGCCGGTGAGTTCGAGTGCTCGCACGAAAGGCGATTCATTGATGGTTCCGTGCGACGCCGCCGTTTCAACCCATGGCTGCAGCATCAACACAACAAGAATTGCGAACACGTAGAAGATCAGCAAACGCCAGATCATAGCGTGCGCGGCCTTCGGCACGTTGATTTCAGGATCTTCAGATTCGGCAGCACCTACGGAAACGTTTTCGATGCCACCGAAGGAGAATACGGCCAAGCAGATCGCGGCCAACACGCCACCAAATCCGAGCGGCATGAACCCGCCGTGTTCGGTCAGATTAGAAGTGCCAACGGCTTCAACACCCGGCACAGCACCCACAATGAGTGCCACCCCGAGCAAAATGAAGACGACGATTGCCACAACTTTGATCATCGAGAACCAGTATTCACTGGACCCGTACAGGTGCACCGAAAACAGGTTCAGCCCGATGATGAACAGCGAGCATAGGACGGTTCCAGCCCACAGCGGCAGCTGCGGGAACCAGAATTGCAGATATGTTGCGGAGGCGGTCACTTCTGCACCAACCGCGATCAGCACGGTGACTGCGAAGTTCCAGCGAGTCACGTATCCGCCCAGCGGCCCAAGGTACGACGCGGCAACAGTTCCATGCCCGCCCGGTACCGGATGCACCGACACCATTTCAGCCAGCGCCCACACCACCGTGAGCGCGATCAATCCAGCGATCATATACGCAAAAACAGTTGCCGGGCCCGCAAAGCTAATAACGGAGCCCGAGCCCAAAAACAGACCCGTTCCGAGTGCCCCGGAGAGTCCGATCATGGAAACCTGCGCGGACGTCAGCCCACGCTTAAGTTGCGTATGTGCCTGTGGAGGAGTCTGGCCAGCAGGAATCGTGGTTCCTGCTGGCGCTCCTGCTGAATTTTCGTTATGTGCCATGGACACGAGTTTACCTGCGTTTTCCCGCATTTTTCGTGTCCGTTCACTCCTTGGGACGGCTCACGCCGCGTGCAACGTTAGCCGATGGTCACCTTCGAAGGTTTCGTTTTCTTTCGCATCGACGACGACGGTGGTGCCGTCTTCTACTTCTCCGGCTAGGATCATGCGTGCGAGCTGATCGCCGATTTCGCGCTGTATTAGGCGGCGAAGTGGGCGTGCACCGTATGCCGGATCATAGCCGTCGAGGGTGAGCATTGAGGTTGCTGCCCGCGTGACATCAAGGGAGATTCGGCGCGATGCTAGCCTGTTGGCCAGTTGAGCCACCTGCAAATCGACGATCTTTTCAATATCTTCAACGCTTAACGGATCGAAGATGATCAGATCATCGAGCCTGTTGATGAACTCTGGCTTAAAGTTGCCATGGACAGCATTCATCACAGCTGCACGCTTTTCTTCCGCGGTCAGATCACCGGATGTTAAGAATTGCGATCCCAGATTCGATGTCAAAATCAGAATCGTGTTCCGGAAATCAACTGTGCGGCCTTGGCCGTCGGTCAACCGGCCGTCGTCGAGAACCTGCAAGAGGATATCGAAAACTTCCGGATGTGCCTTCTCAACTTCATCCAGCAACACCACACCGTATGGGCGGCGGCGCACAGCCTCAGTGAGCTGGCCGCCTTCCTCATATCCCACGTATCCCGGAGGGGCACCTACGAGGCGAGCCACGGAATGCTTCTCCGAGTATTCGGACATGTCGATGCGGACCATGGCGCGTTCGTCGTCGAAAAGGAAATCAGCCAAGGACTTCGCGAGCTCAGTCTTACCAACGCCCGTGGGGCCAAGGAACAGGAATGAGCCCGTGGGGCGATTCGGATCTGCCACGCCTGCGCGCGAACGGCGCACCGCGTCAGACACCGAACGAACCGCCGCGCGCTGACCAATCAGACGCTGGCCGATATGCTCCTCCATGGTGAGCAGTTTCTCAGTTTCCCCCTGGATCAGGCGACCAACCGGGATCCCAGTCCAGGACGCGATCACTTCCGCAATCCCATCCGCATCCACCTTCTCAGCAATCATCGGAGGCGTATCAGACGGCTGCTGTTCATCCGCTTCACCCGCCGCGATCTGCGCTTCCACCTGCGGAATATCACCATTCTGCAAACGTCCCGCATCCTCATAACGGCCCTCACGAATCGCTTTCTCCAACTCCGTACGCAGTTCATCAAGCCGCACACGCAAATCGCCAACCTTGTTACGGCCAGCCTTTTCAGCTTCCCACCGCGCATTCAACGCAGCCAGCTCCTCAGACTTATCCGCCAACTCGGCAACAAGACGTTCAAGTCGATCCTGAGCGGCGAGATCCGACTGATCGTCAGTCTCCTCAAGATACGACTTTTCCATCTTCAAACGATCAACCTGCCGCTGAAGAACATCAATCTCCTCCGGAGAAGAATCCAACTCCATCCGAAGCCGAGACGCCGCCTCATCCACCAGATCAATCGCCTTATCTGGCAATTGACGGCCAGAAATATAGCGATCCGACAAGGTGGCCGCAGCCACCAACGCACCATCAGAAATAGTTACCTTATGGTGAGCCTCGTACTTCGGAGCGATACCACGCAAAATCGCCACAGTATCTTCAACCGACGGTTCGCCAACAAAAATCTGCTGGAAACGACGCTCCAACGCAGGATCCTTCTCAATATGCTCCCGATACTCATCCAAAGTCGTTGCACCAACAAGACGCAACTCCCCACGAGCCAACATCGGCTTCAACATATTCCCAGCATCCATCGCACCATCAGCACCACCACCGGCACCCACAACGGTATGCAACTCATCAATGAAGGTGACCACTTCGCCGTCGGAATCCTTGATCTCCTGAAGAACCGCCTTCAACCGTTCCTCAAACTCGCCACGATACTTCGCGCCCGCAACCATCGCAGAAATATCCAACGAAATCAGCCGCTTACCACGCAAAGACTCCGGCACATCACCATCAACAATACGCTGCGCGAGCCCCTCAACGACCGCAGTTTTACCCACACCAGGTTCACCAATCAACACCGGATTGTTCTTCGTGCGGCGGCTCAACACCTGAACCACGCGGCGAATCTCCGAATCGCGGCCAATCACCGGATCCAGCTTGCCATCCCGCGCCATCTGAGTCAGATCCGACCCATACTTCTCCAAAGCTTTGAACGTGCCCTCCGGATCCGGCGAAGTCACCCGCTGATTTCCTCGCACGTTCGGCAAAGCCGCATTCAGCTGATCGCGGTTCGCGCCCGCAGAACGCAAAATATCCCCGGCCGCGCTTTGACTATTCGCGAGCGCGAGCAACAGATGCTCGGTAGAAATATAGGCATCCCCCAGAGCCGTGGCTTCCTTGCCGGCATCCGACAAAACAAGACTCAGCTGCCGCGAGGCCTGCGGTTGCGCGGCAGACTGACCCTGCATGCCCGGCAAAGTGGCGACATGTGCTTTAGCGCGCTGCGAGATTTGGGCGGCGTCTGCGCCAACCGCGTCGAGAAGAGCGCGCGCGACTCCGCCGGTTTGTGTTACTAGTGACGTCAGCAAGTGGGCCGGTTCAACGTGCGGATTTCCGGCACGGGTGGCCATCTCGATAGCGTCTGCGAGCGCCTCTTGGGATTTTGTTGTGAACTTATCCATGACAACTCCTACTTTTACAAGTTTTCCTTCTGGTGTAGGCGCATAGCGCTAACACCTTTCAGTTTCAAAACGCTTCTAAGGTTGAGTCTATTCCACTCAATTTTATTTGACAATATTCAGATGCATTTTGGGGTGTACTTTCTGGAGGTGGGGTGCGGGTGGGGATTCTGAGTGCGCAGGGTACGCAGCCCCAGCGACATGTCCGCAAGGAATAAAACTGCAAACAAAATACCTACCACCCCAGCCCATCGGCACAAAATTCCGGGAGCACTCGTATCGTTGGATACAGCGCTTTTACACGTCGCAAAGTATGACTCTCACGAACCTTCATCGTTTTCGAGTCGGCGATCAACAAATGCCTTATTAGCCTTGACTCCGCACGAGAAATTATTAAGAAAATCCCCAGAAATCGTGCTGAAAAACTTCTTTCACGATTATGTGTAAGTAGCCAGTCCGGAAGCGAAACTCGTGTACGAAATTTTATCCAATCCCTAAGATTTCAATGTAAAATTTCTAGAATAGGCACCGTGGACTTAGGTTGCCACTCCGGGACGACTCGGCGCTGGCTGAAACAACAGCTTCAACGCCGTATCCATCTTTGGAAAAGACCTCACTCTTCAAAAACATGACGAAAACCCCAGATCTCGATATTGTAGAGATTAATCCAGTTACATCTATCTCCTTGCCGCAACTCCTGAAGAGTTAACGGTAGGATCGTATTAACTCAAAACCGGTATTCTCAGAGAAAGGAGCTGTTTATGTCGATTTTCGATAAGGCAAAAGAAGCCCTGAACAGCAACAAAGACATCCTCAAGAGTGACAAAGCTGAGGAAATTTCAGATATGGTCTTGGACAAGGCTGAAGATGCTGCCAAGAAAGTTGCTGGAGAAAAGCACTCCGATAAAATTTCTCAAGTTCGTGGCACGCTCGATTCCAAAATCGGAAATGAATAAAAGTTGCTACATACTTGCTATCTAACGTTCAAGATGTGCAAAACTAGCGTCTCTTTAGAAAAGCTAGTCAGGAAAGGAAGCCACGCTTCCTAATTCATCTTGTTAAAGTCGAGGGGGTGAGTCCGCTATTTTCGGACTCACCCCCTCGACTTTTTATTTAAGGCCCATTGCGGTCTTCGCTTATTCTCAACCAATGACGCAGTGTCAGCAATGACTATGATTGCCTTCTAAGCCTGTTTATATTTCTATCTCTGTCCGGAAACTCGGTTGATATAAGAGATAAAAGCTATTTCATTACATCTGCCCGCAAAACCGAGATCGCAGGACGGAGACAAGACAGACACAGAACAGGAACGCCAGAGTGCACATCACACTAGCGGAGGCTCTAACACTGGCAGAGCTCTAACACGTGCATTCCCCTAACGCATCCCGCGGCCCCCTTAACGTTCGTTGTAATAAGCGGCAGGTCCTTTTTCAAGTTTTTCTACGTCAAGATGCCACGGCGTTCTCGGCAACAAATCCGGATCGAAATGCTTCAAAAATTCATCCGCGCTACGTATCCCCGATCTAGGAATTATTCCCGGCTGGTCTACTAGCGGATCTGCTACCTGGTCTGCTACCCGATCTACTAGCGGATCCCCTTCCCGATCCGTTAAATCATGCCTGATCCCCAAAGATCCAGCCAATAATTCCACGATATCGCTAACATCCCATCCACATTCGCCGAGCTGACGCAATGTCACTGCCCCATCCCGTTTAGCCAAGCGCGCCCCTGCCGTATTAAGGACTAATGGAACATGAGCATATTCGGGAGTTTGATAGCCGAGCACATGTTGGAGATATACCTGACGTGGAGTTGACGGCAATAAGTCATCTCCACGCACGATTTGGTCAACCCCGTAGTCACCATCGTCTACAACTGACACGAAATTATAGGAGAATATCCCATCCCCGCGACGCACAACAAGATCATCGATGGCCCCTTGATAGGCTCCGCACTGCCGATCATGCACACTTCCGCTATTTTCTCGGGTTTTTAATCGGTATGCTGCGCCACGGTTTGTTCCATTAAAACGCGCGCGACGTTGTTCGCGTTCGTCTGCCGTAAGATTTCGACATGTTCCAGGATACGATCCGGGTGGCTGATGCGGCGCGGATACAACGTTAGCTAGTTCTTTGCGCGTACAAAAACATTCGTACAGCCAGTCTTGGCTAGCAAGCCCCGAGAATACTTCTTCGTATCGCTCCAGCCGCTTACTTTGAAACAGCTCAGGACCGTCCCACGTCACTCCGATTTTTGTCAGATCTTCAAGCTGCCGAGTCACATATTCCGGACGCGATCGTTCGTCAAGATCTTCTATTCGCATATGAAAAGTGCGTCCGTCATGACGCGCAAACGCCCAAGCCAAAAGCGCAGTCCGTAAATTACCAATGTGGAAATCTCCAGTTGGCGACGGCGCAAACCTCCCCTTTCCGGCAGATTTTTTCTCGCCAAGCATGATGTTCCCTTCTTCCTTTCGTGTTCCAAGACCTCGCCTGCACCAGCGGAGCCACCCAGCGCGCCCCAACCAACCACACCTAACCAGCACAGCAGCCAGCCTTCACACCATAATCCGCCGTAAGCTAAAGTTCGCGTGCCAGCATCTATAAAAGAGAATACTGACATTATGTCCTTTATAAAAAATTTTGCTAAAACATCCGCCGTTACCGGCCTGGCCGCCAGCCTCGCCTCTTATGCCACAAACACCGAGACGCTGTGGAATAAGACCCAGCAAAAGCCGTCGTGGCAGCCGCCGGAGATTGCTTTCCCGATCGCATGGTCGGCCCTGTATTCCGCTATTGCCGCAGCGTCTGCATACGTGTTGACCGAATTGGATAAACAGCGTATTGCCGCCGGAGACGATAGTGAAAAGATAGCTGCGATTGATCAGGAGCGACGCCGGTTCAAGCGCGCTCTCGCCGCGAATCTGGTACTTAACGCGACGTGGAGTGTGTTGTATTGGAATGTGCGCAATCAGTGGCTGGCTGCCGGTGAGGTGGCTTTGTTGGCCGCGTCGTCATCGTATTTGACTCATCGGGCCTGGAAAGTCTCCCGTCTTGCTGGGGTTGGGCTTGCCCCGTATGCCGCGTGGACGTTGTTTGCGACTGCGTTAAACACTGAGATTGCTCGTTTAAACAGTTAGCGAATATATCGGCCGGCTTGTTCGGTTAAGGTGAATCCGTGGGCGACGAAGAATTCTCGCTCTGCTTCTTTACCTGCAGTTTCCGCATCGGTACGTGTGCCTTGGGCGTAGGCTGGCATGTCCCCGATCGCGGCATACATCAGTTTGGTTCCGAGTCCGTGGCGACGCAGGTCGGCTCGTACCCCGATTTCGTTAAGTGCGATCATGCGTTCGTGTCCGGCTCCGAGAGCGTCGGCACGTGCGTATCCGGCTAGTTCGTCGTCAACGTCGGCCACCCAGATGCTTGTGGAGCCCGGATCGGTCAAAATTGCGATAAGTTCGTCGAGGTCAGCGGCGGTATCACGGACGTCATCGGGCGTGATTTCAGCGAAAAGTGCGGTGCGAAGACCATGGAGGGCGACGGCGTCGACACGCGCGGCCGGGCGAAGGTAGAAACGAATATCTTGACTCATGATTGTATTGTGTCATGGCCAGTAAGAAGAAATCAGGTCACGCGGGCACTCCGGCGTTAAATGTGCTGGAGAAGTCGGGCGTGGAGTTTAAAGTTTATGAGTATGAACATTCGACGCACATGGACAAAGGCTATGCGTTGGATACGGCGAGCGTGTTGGGGATTTCCCCGAACGCAGTGTTTAAAACCTTGATGGTTGAATCTGGGCGGGATTCGTTTGTGGGCGTGGTTCCGGCCAGTAGTCGGCTGAATCTGAAGGCGTTGGCGAAGCTAGCTGGGGTGAAGTCGGTGGCGATGATGGACCCGCAGCAGGCGGAAAAGCTGACGGGGTATGTGACGGGCGGTATTTCTCCGCTGGGCCAGAAGAAGCGCAGCCCGATTTTTCTCGATGCCTCGGCGTTGGAGCTAGATATGATTCTGGTGTCGGGCGGCAAACGAGATATCTCGGTGGGGATCGCGCCGGCGGATTTGGTTACGGTTTGCGATGCGGTTGTTGGTCCAATTGCTGAATGAGACGATAATTGGGAGAGGCTAGCAGATTTTTCTGCTAGCCTCTCCGGTTTTATCTGCTGTGTGTCAGATTATTTTTGGCGACGACGGGTCAGCACGGTTCCGCCTACGATGAGTAGGAGTGCAACACCGGTGATGACGAGGACGCTAGCGCCAGTCTTTGCGAGCCCGGTAACCTGTTGGGTTGGCTCGGTTTGTTTCTGGCTGTCTTGTGCCGCAGTACCAGTTTTCTTGGTTTCCGCTGGCTTTGTTGTGGCCGGGGTGAGCTCAGTTTGCGGGATTACGCATTTGAGTTCTTCGAGGCTTGGCGCGGTCCACGTCCAGGTGGTTTGTGCGCCTTCGGCTAACGTGTATCCGTCGGCCAGTTTTGCGGTGACGACGACGGTCTTGCCGTAGTCATATTCGAACGTGTTAGCGTCGGTGTCACGAGGCTGAATTTCCTTGCCGTCGACGGTGATGCTGTAGGTAACACCATCGACTGGGGTTACGGTAACGAATGGCTTGACCTTGCAGGCAGCTGGATCGTCAGCGTGCGGCATGACTGCGGTTGCTCCTGGGCTGACTGTCTTTGGTTCTTCAGCCTTCTTCTCACGGGTCTCGATTGCTACCTTGATTGGATCGTGATCGGAAGAGCGGAATGGGGAAGCAGCATCAAACAGGTTCTTGTAGTTGATGTTGTAGTTGTAGCGGGAGTACTCGAAGGCGAGTGGCTCCATAGCGTTGACATTCCACACGTCGGCTGCTTTAACCATTGCCATAGCTGCTGGGTTGCCCAGTGCGTGATCGAGAGATCCAACGAGTCCGCCGTACTGGTAGGAGTGGTTTTTGATACCTGTCTTTTGTGCGATAGACGTGTATCCAAACTCTTTTTCAAGTGTCATTAGTGGATCTTCGAATGTGTAGGAGTTGAGATCGCCCAGGATGAACACTGGTTCATCAGCAAACTTCTTCGCTACCCATTGAGCCATTTCAGTTACTTGAAGAACTCGTAAATGATTGTTGTTTCCTTGGAATCCGTCATCTGGATGACCTGGATCTTTGTCTGATCCTTTAGATTTGAGGTGGTTGACAACAATAACAAATGGTTTACCGGATTCTTTGCCGTTCTCTAGCGCAACAAATTTTTGTGCTAGTGGTTGGCGAGCGTAGGCCCATTGTTTTCCGTCAATAAGTACTTCTGATTCGCCAACAGTCTTTACTTTGTCTTTTTGATAAATGAAAGCTAAGCGAATGAAATCTTGCTTATCCAGTGCTGGGAGCTTATCGGCAGCAGGAGACTTGACGGCAACCCATTTCTCTCTTCCGGCGTCTTTATTGAGCGCAGCGACTAACGCGTTAAGTGCCGTGTCGCGATCCTTACCGAATTTAACCGAGTTTTCGATTTCTTCAAGCCCAACAATGCTTGAGTCGAGAGCGTTAATCGCTTTGACGATCTTCGATTGTTGCATCTCGAAAGCCTTTTGAGATGCGGCGCCACGTGCATTGCACGTGTTGTTCGACGTCAGTTGAATACCGTCATGTGAGGAGTATCCCTTGCACTTAAACTCTTCACCCAATGTGGTGAAGTAGTTGAGCACGTTAAACGAGGTGATCGATAGATTGCCTTCGGTAAATTGTGGTGCATCTTGGCGAGTAGAGGTGAACTGTACCCAGTTAGTCCATTCTTTATTCGCAAGATCTTTCTTATCCGACAATGGCTTGGTTGGTTGCAAGGACCAACACTTTTCGTATGTATCCTTGTTTGTCTGGTTGCTTCGATAGTCAAGAATCATTTCTTGTGGCAGGGTGACAACGGTTCCGACTCGCAATGGGTTGTTCACATCAAGGTAAGGAACTGGGGAATCGTAATGCGTCCACGCCTTTTTATCTTTCTTGGTGTAGTCAACCGATGAGCCGTCATCGAGAGCGATGCGTTCGCGTTCGTTCTTTTCTTTAATCATTGGCCACTGTGCTTTGTCAGCAGTGACATCTGATGGGTTACGGAACGGGCTTTCACCAGGAGCGAGATCCAAGGTGCCGTGACGGTTAGTGTTGTAGTTCGAAGAAACTGTGTATTTGCCAGTTACTTTCACCAGCATGCCTTCCAGCTTTTCGCGGGCCTCATCGCCATCTGGAATTTTGTTAAGAACAACTGGCTTTACTTTTTCTGGTGCATCTGGAAGCACGGTCAATGACTTGTGCTTAATCTGAGTTAAACCGTAATACTCATCGACTGTTCCGGTAACTTCTACCTGTTTTCCGACAGCGATGTCAGCAAATTTCACTGAGTTTTCTTTTGGAGAGTAGACAAAGATACCGTCAGAAGCGTCAGGGGTCTTATCATCTCCAGGCGTCTGCATGTAGAAACCATAGAAACCGTACTTGTAAACAGCAGTTACAACACCTGTGGTTGTTACTTCCTTGCCCTTATGTGGCGACTCGCTGCCAGTTCCCTGAATGTCTGCAATTGCAAGCTTTTGACCCGCCGGAGCCGGATCCGCCGGAGCCTCTGGAGCCGGAGTAGTTCTTTCGCCAGAATCCCCACCTGGCTGAGCTGGTTTATCGACTGGTGGAACTGGATTATCTGCTAACTTAGCATCTCCGCCAGTAAAAGTTGGCGTTGCTTCAGCTACCGTGAAATCTACACTGTTATCGTTTGTATCTTTATCAGGATTAGTGCGCTGATAAGAAGTGGCAGCGTCTGTTTTCTTATTAAGTGCAACTTTTTCAAAGAGCCTTGGCGCTCCCCAACCAAAAAGATCAACTTCTGTTGCGCCATCCTTGGTAAGCTTTACAGACCCAGAAGCAACTGCCATATTCAGTTTACCTTTGGCATCCTGCTGCAGTTTTTGATTTGGATTTTTTCCATTTCCAAGAATCAGGAAATGACCTTTCGGAGCAATATCTCCCAAAAGTTTAACGGCCCCTGTGCCTTTTCCTTTACTGGAAAAATATTCTACCGAGTAGTTTGTAAGAGAAATCTTTTTGTTCGTTGGGTTATACAACTCAACGAAGTCGTAATACTTGCCGTCTTTCGTATCACCCTTAACATACACCTCACTAATGACAACATCATCATTAGCAGTAGTCGCTTGCGCAGGAAGTGCCATCATTGGCAGTGCAACCATAGGCGCCACAATCATGGCCGCCCATCGTTTCGAATGCGAAAGTTTCAATGCCCTTTACCTTTCATTCGTTTATGATCTGACTCCGTGTCACAGAATCATTACGAGACTACCAATAAAACATCATACGAGTGACCGGTTTTACATTTTGATACATATGTTTAACATAATGAGACGTTTTCGTTAATGAAATTCTCACACCCTTCCTTTGTGGGATAAAATGCCCCTATGACTGAACTGCATATCCGCCAGCTCTCGCCAGAAGCTCAAGATCAGATCATTTCCGGCGTCACCTACGCCGAACAACACGGCCTCCTCGCCGACATTTCGTGCATTGACCAAGAATTTGCACGTCTACGCTCACTAGGTGAGATACCGACCCCGCAAATGCGTCTCAACCTTGGCGCGGCACTCGGATATATCATTCAGCAACATACCAATATGCAGTGGGCGAGCGTCACGGACGGCACCACGTCCGTCGTCGTCCTGGTAGGAAGCCTCGGCGAGCAACAAGTCATTATTTACCCGTTCGACGTCGTCGAACGCCGCTGGAACAATCCCGAACCAAACGTTTTCGCAAACTATTACGACGACGTTATCGCCACGCTACACACAACACGCGAAAACTAACCCGCGTCAACGTCAATCACCCGGCGCGAATCCCACGCAAGCGCCAGCCCGGCACGGTCCAGAAGCTGGTCACACAAGGTCGCGGTAAAGCCCCACACGAGCTTCCCGTCAACAAGAAAACCTGGCCCCGAATAGTGCGAACGCCGCCACGTCACTCGATGATGCGGATCAGCTAACGCCAATACATCCACCCAATGTACGCTGGCAACCTCATCCGAGTTAAGAACCAAAGACGGCGTCCCCGTGACGCGCGATACCACCGGCACCACCCAATGATTAGTTCGTGGCGCGTGCAACGCCGGTAACGCCCCGAGAATATCTAATTTTTCCGCCGGTATTCCTACCTCTTCCGCAGTCTCGCGCACCGCCGTTTGCGCAGGAGTCTCCGCGCCATCTTGGCCACCGCCCGGAAAACTTATCTGCCCTGGATGGTGGCGCATATGCGCAGCCCGGCGAGTGAGCAAAATTTCGATAGGACCAGCGCCAGATTGGGTACCGCGATCGTTCAATGCAATCATGACCGCCGCTAAGCGCCGATTCCCAACCGCGGATACTAGCGGCACGTAATCCCCAGAAACAAGATCGTATTCAGGCCACTGTTCCGCCGACGTCAATTGACCACGTAGGGCCGATATCATGCTCATCAGTCGCGAGTTTTCATGTACGTATCAAGCTCTTCAAGGTCAATATAGTCATCCGTTACTGGCTCATAGGCGTTCATTTCTTGACGCACATGCTGCTCGATCAGGGCAACAAGCCAGTCGGTTGACGATTGCGGGACCAGGGCCGCATGCGAAGAGCCGTGCTGATGGGCGGCATTACGCGAGGAACGCTGCCGTTCGTCTTCCCGAGCCGCATAGAGTTGACGTCGCAAAAGTTCTAACGACGCCGAAGCAGTAACTTCGCCCGAAGAGTCAACCGCAAAAACACGCTCTTGGCGTTCGCGCTGAGATTGGATATGTTTTTCCATCTCAGCATAGGCAAGACGTAACCGCATTAACTGTTTTTCCATCGCGTTTTTGGCGCGAACAATTTTTTCTAGTTCATCTCGCAATTCAAAAATTCGCGAAATACCAGCGAGGTTAATTCCCTCATCTTGGGATAGGCGCTGAATCTCGGTGAGCCGATCGACGTCGTTCAACGAATAACGCCGCCCGCCGCCGCGGGTACGTTTGGCTACCACAAGACCCAAACGGTCATATTGCCGCACTGTTTGCGCATGCATTCCGGCAAGTTCTGCAGCGACCGAAACAGTAAGGATCGGAGCAGTTTTCGACACTTTCGCCATCTTTTCCTCTCCTATGGGCTCAGGTGCATGAAATTCTCTGGCTACACGATGCGATTGTAGCCAGAGAACTTCTCTTAGATACGTGTCATTTTAATAAAATCGGCACGCGGATCGATATCTGTGGTTGCGTTTCGGTAGGCTTCAACTGCTCTGCGAGCTTCGTCAGAAACTTCCCCAGGCACATTAATAGTGAGTTTGACATACATGTCCCCCACTTTGCCGTTGGCACCGTCGAGGCCTTTGCCGCGCACGCGCATTGTTTTGCCAGTGGTTGATCCTTGTGGAATTTTTACTTTCACGCAGTCACCGTTGAGCATAGGAACGTCAATAATCGCGCCTAGCAATGCTTCGTCGAAAGAAATAGGAACGTTGACGTAAAGATCATGTCCGCGAAGTTCATATACTGGATGGTTTTCCACTGAGACTGTCACGAGCAGATCGCCGTTAGCTCCACCGTTTGTTCCGGGGTGGCCTTTGCCTTTCAGACGTATTTTTTGACCGTCAGTCACGCCCTTTGGAATACGCGCAGTAATCGGCTTACCGTTGATATTCAGTGTAATTGTGGCGCCATCGACGGCTTGCCGGAACGTGAGTTGAGCTTTAGCTTTAATGTCACCGCCACGCTCTGGGCCGCGTTTACCAAATCCACCGAAACCGCCGAATCCGCCGGCGCCGTTCGGTTGCGGAGCTCCCTGGCCGAACATATTTTTGAGAATATCTTCGAAGCCAGGTGCGTCTCCCATTGTTGAATATCCGCTTTGTGACCTGCCTTGATTGAACATTCCCGAGAAGATGTCTTCAAAGCCACCACTTCCTGGCGTGAATCGCGCACCACCAGACATCGAGCGGATAGCATCGTATTGTTTGCGCTCTTGATCGTCTTTCAGGACTCCGTATGCTTCCGAAATTTCTTTGAATTTCGCTTCTGCAGCGGTATCCCCAGGGTTACGATCCGGGTGATATTTGCGGGCAAGTTTGCGATAGGCGCTTTTAATTTCTTCTGCTGACGCAGTTTTCGATACGCCTAAGGCCTGATAAAAATCTTTGTTCATCCAGTCTTGACTAGCCATAATATGTTCACCTCCTTCTTCTATGTTTTACCCGCGCGTTAACGTCTTATTCTGGCTTAAAGACGCCGACGCGCGCGGGACGGATCACGCGCCCGTCAACCATATATCCGGGCTGGATAAGTTGTCCTACTTGTTCTTCGGTAACGTCAGCCGATGGGGTTGCCATGAGCGCTTCGTGCAGATTCGGATCGAAAACATCACCTTCGGCGCCGAAACGTTCCATCTTGAAGTTCGTTGATAACGTTGCTTCGAGCTTTTCCAGGATGGTTCCGGTTGGTCCGGTGAGGTCATCGTGTTGCCGAGCCAGCATGATGTCATCCAAAACCGGAAGTAAGGTGTCGAGGACCTTGGCGATACCGGCATCGTATTGGACGAGGCCATCTGCTTTCGAACGCTTCACATACCCGTTGTATTCTTGGCGCAAGTTGTACAGATCTGCGTTACGACGAGCCAGTTGTTCTTCGAGCTCGGCAACTTTCAGTAGTGCTTGATCGGCTTCGGAAATTGTTGGTTCGCCGTCTTCTTGTGCGGTTTTGCCAACCTCTTGATCTGCGGCGTCAGTTTCTGGCGTGACAGGTTCTTCGGGCTGAAGCGGGGTATTTTCTTCGTCCATCATGAGTCAGGATCGTCCTTTCCGGTTTTATCGTCACAATAGGTAAGGAAAATCCGGGACCACGGGTACATCGTGGTCCCGGATTATTCACTCACTTAGAGTCGTTCTTTTCGTCAACGATCTCTGCGTCAATCACGTCATCATCAGCCTGTGGGGCAGAACCTTCTGGTGCAGCGCCTGCGGCCTGTTCTGCTTGAGCCTGAGCGTAGAGGGCTTCGCCAATCTTCTGAGCCTTCGTGTTTAGCTCTTCCGTAGCGGTCTTGATAGCCGCAACGTCTTCACCCTTGAGAGCTTCCTTCAGTGCATCAACTGCAGTGCGGACTTCAGTGGTGACGGCATCATCGAGCTTATCTGCGTTGTCTTTGAGCACCGATTCGATGCTGTAAACAAGCTGTTCGCCGGAGTTGCGCACATCGGCTTCTTCCTTGCGCTTTTCGTCTTCGACAGCGTGTTCTTCTGCTTCCTTGACCATGCGTTCGATATCTTCCTTGGACAGTGCCGAACCGCCGGTGATGGTAACGGACTGTTCCTTACCGGTGCCCAGATCCTTTGCGGACACGTGGACGATACCGTTGGCGTCAATATCGAAGGTCACATCGATCTGTGGGCGGCCACGTGGAGCCGGAGCAATGCCGCCAAGTTCGAATGTGCCGAGCAACTTGTTATCGCGAGCGAATGGGCGTTCACCTTGGTAAACCTGGATGAGAACCGATGGCTGGTTATCTTCCGCGGTGGAGAATACCTGGGAGCTCTTGGTTGGGATAGCAGTGTTGCGTTCAATGAGGGTTGTCATGCGCCCACCCAAGGTTTCGATACCCAAGGAGAGTGGGGTGACGTCAATCAGCAAAACATCGGTACGATCACCGGAAAGAACGCCTGCCTGGAGCGCTGCACCAACGGCAACGACTTCGTCTGGATTCACGCCCTTGTTTGGTTCCTTACCGCCGGTAAGCTGCTTGACAACCTCGGTTACTGCTGGCATACGGGTGGAACCGCCAACCAACACGATGTGATCGATTTCAGAGATGGTAACATCTGCATCTTCGATAACCTTCTTGAATGGAGCCTTGGTGCGTTCGAGCAGATCCTTGGTCATTTCTTCGAAAGCCGCACGGGTGAGCTTTTCATCCAAGTGCAGTGGGCCGTTCTCCGACATGGAGAGGTACTGCAACGTAATGTTGGTGGAGGTTGCGGAGGAGAGTTCCTTCTTGGCCTGCTCAGCCGCTTCCTTCAGGCGCTGCAACGCAACCTTATCCTTGGACAGATCAACACCGTGGTTGTTCTTCACCTGGGTAACCAGCCAATCGATGATGCGCTGATCCCAATCATCGCCACCGAGCTTGTTATCACCGGAGGTTGCGCGAACCTGGATGGTGGAGAATCCATCTTCATCCTTGCCCACTTCAAGCAACGACACATCGAATGTACCGCCACCAAGATCGAAGACGAGGATAAGTTCATCTTCATTGCCCTTTTCCAAACCGTAGGCGAGTGCCGCCGCGGTTGGTTCATTCACAATACGCTGAACATTCAAGCCAGCAATCTGGCCGGCATCCTTTGTTGCCTGGCGCTGAGCATCGTTGAAGTATGCAGGAACGGTGATAACCGCATCGGTAACGGTATCGCCCAAGTATGCTTCCGCATCCTTCTTCAGCTTCTGCAAAATGAACGCAGAAATCTGCTGTGGGGTGTACTTCTTGTCGTCAATTTCAACGGTCCAATCATCACCCATGTGACGCTTCACTGAGGAGATTGTGCGTTCGACGTTGTTAACAGCCTGACGCTTAGCAATTTCACCAACAAGAACTTCGCCGGTCTTAGAAAAGCCGACGACGGACGGCGTAGTACGCTGACCTTCCGCATTTGCGATAACGGTTGGTTCGCCACCTTCGAGCACGGTAACAACCGAGTTCGTGGTTCCCAAATCAATACCTACTGCACGTGCCATTGAAATGACTCCTTTTCATCCCGGCGCCTCGCGCCGATCAAAACTTCTACCTCTCAAGTGTGCCTCAGTGGGGAACTTATGTCCAGTCCACTAATTCATTCTTGAGTCCATATCACTCAACTTGTTCACGTTCCATTTTATTCCCACCCTCCCACACATTTTCGTGACACTTCGACTTTTCGTTGAAAAAGGTAGGATATCTTCATGACTATGAACGATCCATACCTCCACTTAGAAGAACTAAACGACGCCAACATGGCCTGGGCCAGCGGCCTGTCAGACGCCACGATCGCCCGCTTCGGCGGCCCCGAGTTTTCCCAGCGCCAGCAGGAATTGGACACGATTCTTTCCGCGAAAGACAAGCTGATCGTGGCCGCGAAGCGCGGCGATTACGCATACAATTTTTACGTCGACGGCGAACACCCACGTGGCTTGTGGCGCCGCACCTTATTTACTGATTACCTTGCGTACGTTTCCCCGGAAACAGAACCAGAATGGGACGTTCTTGTAGACGTTGACGCTCTTGGCGAACAGGAAGCCTGGGTTTTCGGTGGAGCTCAACTCCTCTACCCCACTTACGATCGCGCACTCATCTCGCTTCACCCAGGCGGTTCGGACACGAACGTCGTGCGAGAATTCGACCTCGCCACCCGCACGTTCGTCGATCCATCCGATGCCTTCATCAAGCCCGAATCCAAAGGCAACATGACCTGGATCGATCGCGATACCGTACTCATCGCAGCAGACTTCGGCCCCGATTCACTCACCGCATCCGGCTATCCCATCTCCGCTCGGGTCTGGAAACGCGGCGAAGATTTAGCTCACGCGTGTGAAATCATTCGCGGAGAATATGATGATGTTATTGTCAGCGCCGCCTACGATCACACCCCAGGCTACGAAAAAATCCTCGCCTACCGCGCAACCGATTTCCGTACCGAAGAACTGTGGGATGTTGATCTACAGTCTGTTGTCAACAATGCCGAAGTTATCGCCACGCCAATTAAGCTCCCCGGATCGGCTATGGTCAGCACCATCCGTGATTGGGCGGTTCTAGAATTGCGCTACCCGTGGAGCGTTGATGATCAAACTTACTCGGCTGGCTCGCTTTTGACACTTCCTTATGCAGCCGCTCTTGCCGGCCCGTCCGCTAGCGATATTCACGTTCTTTACCAACCGTCTGAAACTTCGTCACTACTGTCTATGTCTCCAGTAGCAGACGGAATTGTTTTCACCACCCTTGACAATGTTCAGCAACGGTTCTGGTTCGCGTATGATAGTGATTCTTCGTGGGAGACATGCGAACTCCATCCCGATATTCCACAGTTCTCTACTGTGAGCATTGCCGCGGTTGATGCGGAAACATCAAATAACGTCTGGGTGACTGCCTCCGGCTTCTTGCAACCAACAACCCTGTTTTACGCAACCGTCTCCCCCGGTGAACTCCCTCTCACACAACTGCGCCAAGCACCGCAACGATTCAACACGGACGGACTCGACGTTCGGCAACGATGGGCAACCTCCGACGACGGCACGCAAATCCCATACTTCGTTGTTGGGCCAACTGTGGCACTCGATGGCAAGCAGCCAACCCGAACCCTGCTAGATGGATACGGCGGATTCGAGGTCTCCCGGCTGCCGTCCTACAACGTCACCTATGGAAAACTGTGGCTCGAACGCGGATACGTGTACGCACTCTCCAACATTCGCGGCGGCGGCGAATTCGGGCCGCGCTGGCATCAAGCCGCCCTGCGCGAAAACCGCCACAAAGCCTACGAAGACCACGCCGCAGTAGCCCGTGACCTGGTGGAATCCGGCATCACCACCGTGCCGCAGTTGGCCGCCACCGGCGGATCCAACGGCGGCATGCTCATGGGGAACATGTACACCACCTACCCGGATCACTTCGGCGCGATCGTGTGCCGCGTTCCGTTGCTGGACATGAAGCGGTTCTCGCACTTGCTGGCCGGCGCATCGTGGATGGAAGAATATGGCAACCCGGATACTGACGATTGGGAATATTTAAAGGCCTACTCGCCGTATCACAACGTTGGCACGGGGCCATATCCGCCGATCCTCATCACCACGTCCACCCGCGACGATCGCGTTCACCCAGGCCATGCACGCAAATTCTTCCAAAAGATTCACGATGCTGGATTTACCGCCTACTATCACGAAAACACGGAAGGCGGGCACGCCGGGGCGGCCGACATCAAGCAAACGGCCCAGGTGATGGCTCTGATTATCTCATTCTTGGATCAGACGCTGGCCAAATAAACGCACTCCTGTGCATTCAGTTTGCATTTTTGGCGTTTGGACCGGCGTTCCGCCGACTTTTGCCCCGAAAATGCAAACTGAATGCACACGGCCGGGCTTATCACACATGTGGCCGGGTGCATCGCACCCGGCCACAGCTTGTAGAACTTAAGAATCAGTCCTCATTCGGATCGGCTTCAGCATCCGCCTTGGTTGGGTGCACGGTGCCAGCCACATGATCTGGCCCAGCATAAATCGTGTACAGTTTCAGGGCTTCATCGCCAGTATTGGTAACGTTGTGCCACATGCCGGCTGGCACAAAAATGGCGTCATCATCAGCGACTTTGCGTTCGAAGTTCAGATCGTCTTCCGCCGGCCCCATCTGGCACAACCCTTCGCCTGCTTCGATGCGCAGGAACTGATCGATGCCGTGGTGGACTTCCAGGCCGATGCATTCGCCAACCGGGATTTCCATAACGGTGAGCTGGAGCTTTTCGCCAGTCCACATGGTTGTGCGGAACGTGGTGTTATCCAGTGTTGCTTTTTCGATATCGACGACGTACGGCTTCGTCCCCTGATCGTCAAACTGGCCTGCATATTCTGCCATGATGAACTCCTCTTGTTAGATGTCAGGTTCTTTCACGTGATATTCCGATGCGCCCACACGATCAACACAGCCCGGTGAGACACATCACACACATTCACTCTACCTTATTCGCCGGCTAGATAGCAGTGCAACGGCCGGATGCTCAAACATCCGGCGCCAGCCCCTTACCAGCCGAGGTTCCGGCCGATATCGTCGCGCAACCGCGTGATGCGGGCAACGCGCGCGGGATCGTCATCAACGGCATAGTCCAGGGCGTTCCCAGTGTTGGCATACCGTTCAGGTTCCATGAAATATTCGAGTGCAGCCCCAGACAGCTGGTTTACCACTTGGGCGCGGTGCGCGGTGATCCAAGAGAATGGGCGCCGTTCGAAGTCCGGCATGCCCCGCCCTTCGGAGTCCTCGATCGCGCATTGTACGAAGTTCACGCCGTTGAGCACGCCGTAGTAGGAGCTGCGCCCTAAGCGTGTGTTCATTTCGAGCATATATGGCACGTCGGTTGCGGCATCCACTTTGAAATCAATATTGAAAAATCCGCGATACTCTAAGTGTTCTACGGCGGTCCGGCACGCACCTTGCAGATCGCCACGATCAGTATCGGTGAGCAATAAATGATTTCCCACCCACATTGGCCGCATGTCGGTCAACACGCTGCGCGATTGCACAAAAACGATATCCCCATTAGTTCCCCGGTACCCGTTCACGGAGAATTCTTGCGTGTTGTCGCCTGAAATGTAGGTTTGCACAAGCATGTTTCCGGTGAACCCGGAGGCAAAAACGGCGCGCAGGTAGCCGCGCGCTTCGTCCGTGTTTCGCGCGTGGAAACCTTTGTGTTTTTCGGGAAAATCGAAGGAGTTGAAGGTTTCGTAATCGTCGGCTTTGATGAATTGTTCGCCGTCCAACACGGCATCATCCACGTTGTCTGGTGTGGCGATGTTGGTTTTTGGCACGGTGATTCCGCATTCTTCCATGCGCGCATAGAAGTAGCTTTTGTCCATGAGCCGTACGCCAAGGTCACGTTCCGGGTAGGGGAGGATTGGCGTGAACGTGAGGAGTTCTAGCGATTCGTAGAGTAGGTGAAGGTATTCTTCGGTGGGCGCTACGATCATGAACGCATCCACGCCAGCTTCGCGCTGTTCCCATCGTTCGTTGAGGAGTTGAGCGAACACGTTGCGATCGGAGGAGAATCCGGAAACGGTGTGAACGTCCGCGATCTTCGTGCGGTAGAACGGCGCCAGCACCCCTGTTCCGCAGACGATCGCTTTGCGCCCGAACGCTTCGTGATAGCTGCGGGCGTGAGTGTAGGAGTTTTCGTCTGTTCCGAGTACAACGAGTGCGGTGGTCACTAGTTTTCCTTCCGCCCGGTGAGTTCGTGGAATTTATCGTATTTTTCTTGGTCCACCACGCGATCGATGTTTCCGATCCAGTTGATCACGTTGTCTTCGGTAAATTTGCGTTTGAAGTGGTAGAGGCCGTTTTCTTCATCGGTGTGGAAGATGCCGCCCATGTCGTAGAAATCGCATCCTTGTTCGGCTGCGTATGAGATTTCTTCGTAGTTGATTTGGTATGACTGGCCGATCTGGAATTCGTGGCTGTCTGCCCCATAGAGTGCGTTTGCGGTTCGGCCGAAGGTAACAAGGAACGACGTGGTAATTGCTCGCCCTTCGTACATGGAGAAGCTGAGGCGCACGTGGTCTTCGAATGCGTCGTAGAGCCGTTCGAAGTATTCGTATGGCCGGTACGAGATTCCGTGGTGCTTGTTCATCATTTCGAAGAGTCGGTAGAATTCGGGGAGGTCTTCGCGCCCGCCTACCCGGTTGGTGACGCCCAAACGGTATGATTTGCGTACGTTTTTGCGCGTGTTTTTGGAGAGGTCTGCGAGGAGTTGTTCCGGGGTGCGCCCGTTGATTTCTAGCACGAGGCTCATGAGTGGCTGGGTTGTGTTGCCTGGATCGCGTGCGATAGGGAATCCTGCGGTTGCGTAGGTTTCGCGGAGTGCTTCGTCGTCTGGCACTCCTGGATCGACGCGGAGCAGGAACCCTTCGTGTTCTCTCGCGTATTCTTCTGCTTCAGTGATGAGTTGGGTGACGGCGTCGATGCGGTTCAGATCGCAGACCGGGCCGCGCGGTGCATAGTACAACCGCCCGCCAAAACGGGAGTCCATGACGGAGAGCACGGAAAGTGTGGCGTCAATTTCTCCGTCTGTTTCGTGGTAGAAGTAGTGGCTGTCCCAGCCGGCTTTGACCTGTGCCCAGGCGCGGGTTTGGAGCAGGTTGCCGTATGGGCTGGTGGCAATAAAGGAATCGAAACGTTCGGTGAGGACTGGATCGTTAATATCAAGAAGCATGACTACAAGAATAGTCGAGATCTGCCTAGGGTACGAACAGGCTACGTTCCAGGCTTATTTTTGTGCCGCTTGTAGCGCGTCAGTTTCTTTCGAATCGAAGAAAATCCACGCGAATGCGGCCAGAATGAGCACACTTCCGCCCACAATATATGCGGTAAGGTAGCCGGAATAATCGATAATCAGACCGGCGATGATCGGCCCTAAGATTGTGCCAAAATCGTTGAATTGCTGGAAGAATGAGACCACGCGGCCGCCTTGCCGATCGCCCACAATATCGGCCATCGCACCTTGCTGAGCCGGTTGGATGAACCCACCACCAAGCCCACCGAAAAAGCACATGAGCAGGAACGATACGCTGGTAACAGAAAAGCCCAGCGCGATCGTGAACACGCCTGATACAAGCAGGCCCCACAACACCACAACGCGCCGCCCATAAACATCAGTCCAGCGCCCGGCGCGTAGAAGCGACACCACGTTGCCCATTGCAAACGCCGTCATTGCTCCACCCGCAAGCCACGGCCCGGCCGGCAGCCACGATGGGCCAGCCACGATCGTTCCCGCCAACAGCGGCACCACCGCCACACGCATACCCATGTTCGCCCAGCCCTGCACAAACGCGGTGAGCAAAACCAGTGGAAAACGTGGGTTTTGGAATGCCTCAGACACGCTCATAACCGAGCGGCCATCGGGTGCTCCCACAGCCGCCGCTGCCGCCACCTCAGGGAACGAATCCGCAGGTGGTTGTGTTTTATGTGCGTTTTTCTTAAACCAGACTTCACGCAATTTACGCCTGCGGTGCCCATCTGCCGGAATCTCATACGCCACGATCGCCATAGAAATAAGAAGCATCACGGCATAAATCAAAAATGGCCACCGGTAACCGAGTGGAGCAATAAGCGCACCCAATGCAGGGCCGGCAATATTGCCAACAAGATACCCGCCACCAAACGCGGCAGATGCCCGCCCACGGGCATCTGCCGGCGCCAACTGAATCACCAGTGACATGGCGGCAACTGAAAACATCACCGAACCAAAACCACCCATGCCGCGCAACACCAACAAATGCCAGTATTCCTGCGATACCGAACTGGCCGCCGACGATATTGCCACAATAAAAATGCCCAACAGGTACATTCGGCGTTCGCCCAACCTACCCGATAGCCGGCCTGCGGCAGGAGCAAAAGCCAGACGAGTAAACGCGAAAGCAGACACAACCAGAGTCGCCGCCGTCGTCGTCACCCCAAACTGAATCGCAAAACGCGGAAGAACCGGCGCCACAATCCCATAACCCAACGAAATCGCAACCGACGCCGCAACAATCACCCAAATTTCGCGCGGAAGCCGCACTTTCTCCACATCTCTCCCCACAAAATAAGGTCTATCAGGCGTGCGCACGAAAATAAAGCTGTAGCCACGTGCCCTCACACACGTATAAACTGAGTCACATGGTTGACACGTACTCTTTCCCACCACCCATCACCAAAATGGCAGATGGCACCATTAAACAAATCAACCCCTTCTCCGGAACAGAAGTCTGGACGATACCAGGGCGAGCAAACCGGCCAATCGAAATAACGCACACAGACGTGCGGCCAATCGATCCCAACCGGCTCGGGCACTCATGCGCATTCTGTACCCAACGCATCCTCGAAACGCCACCAGAAAAAGCGCGAATCGTGCGCAAACGCGACGATGCGGTGGTCTACCGCGGAACCAACGTGGATATGCTCACGCGCGAATGGGAATTCCGCCGAATCCCCAACCTGTTTGAAATCCTCTCCTTCGATTACTGGGCCAAAAACTACGACTACCGGTTGCCAGCGAGCGCGCGCGGGCGGCTCGAAGCGTACATGGCAGACCCGGCCGGGCGCTCCCACGTGATGAAAGTGCTTCGCATGAAACTGCGAAACACCTACACAGATGACGAATTCGGGGCGCTCACCGATCAAGACATCGTTGAACTCGCCTACCCGCTCTTCGGCGGCGGGCACGATCTGATCGTGGCCCGGCGGCACTTCGTGGACGGCGCAACCGACACCTCCCAACTTGCCTCCGCCGGAACCCTCACCCCGCAAGAACACGAATGGTACATCCGCCTCACCGTGGACGCCATGCACGATCTCTACCAACAAAATCGGTACGCACGCTACGTGCAAGTATTCCAAAACTGGCTCAAACCCGCCGGCGCATCCTTCGATCACCTGCACAAACAGCTCGTGGCGATCGATCAGCGATCCGTGAATGGGAAACTCGAAGTCGAGCGCGTGCGGCAAAACCCCAACCTCTACAACGAAGCCGCCGTGGACTACGCCGGCTATCACAATTTGGTACTTGCAGAAAACCGGCATGCCGTGGCCATCGCCGGATTCGGGCACCGGTACCCAACGCTGGAAGTCTGGTCTAAATCCCCGGTATGCCAACCGTGGGAACACTCCGACGACGAGCGGCGCGGCATGAGCGATCTGATCCACGCCATGCACGCCGCCACCGGCGCCGACGTGCCAACCAACGAAGAATGGCATTGCAAACCAATCGATGCCGACGTGAGCATGCCGTGGAAAGTCCTCATCAAATGGCGCGTGTCCACCTTGGCCGGCTTCGAAGGCGGCACCAAGATCTACGTGAACACTATCGATCCGTGGGCCTTGCGGGACCGGGTTGTGCCGCGATTGCTGGAATTGCGAGCCGAAGGCGCCATCGCGCACAACATCTCCATCGCCTCCGAATGCAGTAACGAACCCAATTCGCTGAAGTACAACCCGAACTTGGCGTTTTAGGCGGGCGCCCCACGAGATCGCGGGGTTCGTGGGGCGCTCGTGGGGCTCGTTTCCCGGCCTGCACGTCTTGTCTCCGCACACTGGCCTACCCCACCTCCCCGCACACTGACCTCCCCGCACACTGACCTCCCCACACGTCCTTGCACCCTCACCTCCCCACACCCAAAAACCGGACATATCGGAACAATTCTAGGCTACAGACCCTACCAAGCGAACCAAACCTTCACCGACTCTGATTTTCGTGCGCCCAGCCCCGCATTTCTGCACACTTTCGCGCACCCCCATGAAACTCGGCGCTTACTAGGCGCTAGGCGCACATTCACCCACATTCCGCCGATACGCGTGCACCTATATCAATTTTGCGCTTTTCAGGAATGAATGGGAGTGATACACTAATCTTACTTTACCGGTTTAGTTGTGACTGGCGATACACATGGGAATCCCAAATATTCGCACAATAACCAAAACGGTAACAGGCATTTCAATGAAGAATCGCCAGACAACACAAACAAGGAGAACATCGATGAAGATCCGTTCCGCATCTATCGGCCTCTTGGCCGCAACTGCACTCCTCCTCAGCGCATGCACCGGTGGTAGCGCCACCGATACCGCTAAGGAATCCTCCAAAGATGGCAAGCTCAGCGGTGAAATCAGCTTCCAAACCTGGTCACTGAAGAACGATAAGTTCACGCCATACTTTGAAAAGCTCATTGCTGACTTCGAAAAAGCCAACCCAGGCACCAAGATCAAGTGGATCGATCAGCCAGGCGATGGATACGAAGATAAGGTTCTCCAGCAGGCAGAATCTGGTGAGCTTCCAGACGTCGTCAACCTCCCACCAGAATACGCATATGCGCTCGCATCCGTCGATAAGCTCGTGGACCTCAAGAAGGAATCCAAGGCAATCTCCGAATACGTCCCAGGCGGCGTTGACGCATACGCCTTCGACGGCATCGAAGGCGCATACGGCTTCCCATGGTACCTCGGCACCGAACTGAACTACTGGAACACCGAACTTCTCCAGAAGGCCGGCCTCCAGGAACCACCAGCCACCTACAAGGATCTGTGGGACGTTGCAGGTAAGCTCGGCGAAAGCGGAATCCAGACCATCTCGGATCTTCCAAGCCCGAAGGGCCTCCAGATCATGGTCTCGGATGCAGGCGGCCACCTAGACATCATCAAGGACGGCAAGTTCGTATTCAACACCCCAGAAGCTGAAGCGATCATCAACACCTACGTCGAACTGTACAAGAAGGGCGCTATCTCCCCAGAAGCACTCCAGAACGCCGGTACAGCAAACGCTAACGTCAACAACTTCAACAAGGGCACCGCAGCATGGACAACCGCTGGCCCGAACTACATCGATAAGGATGTTGCCGTTAACGCCCCAACTCTCCTTCCAAAGATCAAGGTCACCGCTGGTTTCGGAAACCCACCACTCTTCGTCCAAGGCATTTCTGTCTCCAAGGATTCCAAGAACCCAGAACTTGCTATGAAGTTCGCGGAGTTCGTCACCAACACCAAAAACCAGATCGAGTTCGTCAAGCTCGCAGTCGGCTTCTTCCCAGGCACAATCGCAGCGAACGCTGATCCGTCGTCGTTCGCAATCAAGGCAGAACACGAACAGCAGAAGGTCGCAACCGATCTTGCCGCAAAGCAGATGGACAAAGCCAAGATGACCGGCGATTCCAAGTTCACCACCGAAATGGAAACGTTCGCCAAGCAGCAAATCGCGCTCGCAGTCAAGGGTGAGATCACTGCTAAGGAAGCACTCGACAAGGCTGTTGAGCACGCTCAGCAGAACCTCAAGTGATAACTAATTTCTAAACGGAGGGGACAAGCGAATGAGACGACAGAAATGGTACACCCCGTACCTGCTGACACTACCAGGAGTGATTTGGGTACTTGTTTTTGCCCTATGGCCATTCCTCAATACCGTGGCGCTCGCCTTCACAGACGCTCGTCCCCTCCGTCCAGCCAACTTTGTTGGGCTCCAAAACTTTGAGAACCTTTTCAGTGACGAACGGTTTATCTATGCGTTGACGACGTCGCTTGTGTACGTCGTGGTGTGCGTCCCACTCCTCACGTTCCTCCCACTGTTGCTCGCGTTGCTGGTTCACAACAAAATCCCGGGCATCGGCTTCTTCCGCACCACGTTCTACTTCCCGGTGATCGCTTCGGCGGTTGTTGTGGCAATCGTGTGGGAGTTCCTCTTTTCTGGAAACGGCACGATCAACGAAGCCTTGAAGTTCTTCGGCATGATCGATCGTCCGGTTGAATTCTTATCGGATCGTTGGCTGCTGATTGGCGCCGCGATCGGCTTGACCGTGTGGAAGGGCCTCGGCTACTACATGGTTGTTTACTTGGCAGCGTTGGGCAATGTGGGCCGTGATCTCCACGAAGCGGCCGCACTCGATGGCGCTGGCCGGTGGCGCCGCTTCTGGTCCGTTACGGTTCCTGGCGTGCGTGGCCCGATGATGCTCGTGTCGGTTCTGATCTGTGTTGCCGCAATGCGAGTCTTCACCGAACTTTACGTCTTGTCTAACGGTTCGGGAGGCCCGGGCGGGCGGGCGATGAGCGTCGTGATGTTGATCCAATCCGCAGGCAAGGGCTTGAACGGCCACGTGGGTTACGCATCCGCGATTTCCCTGGTTCTGTTCGCTCTCACGCTGATCCCACTCTTGATCGTTGGTATCTCTAACAATGGCGACATGATCCGCGACATGCTGGCCGCCCGCCGCATGCGCAAAGCGCATAAGGCGGCACTCCGCCACGCGAAAGAAACGGCCTTAGTAACAACGGGCACGATTACCGAGGAGGGCATGTCCGCATGAGCATGAGCATGAGCACGAACACCTCACCAGATTTCGTCCGCCACGATCGCGCCTACCGAAGCCGCGGTTCTTCAGACATCATGAAGCCGTCCCTAGCTGGGCTTATTGGCAAGTATGTGATGCTGTTCGCGGTTCTGGCCGTGATGGTGTTCCCGTTCTTGTGGCAGCTGTCCACGTCGTTCAAGGGCGCCACGGAGAACATTTACGATTTTCCTCCAACGATCTTCCCGGAAGCTCCCACACTGGATAATTATGCGGAAGTGTTCCGCACGATACCAGTGTTGAACTACGCATGGCATTCGTTGCTGGTTGGCGTGGGCACTGTGGTGTCGAACGTTATTTTTGCGACGCTTGGCGGTTACGCTCTTGGCTGTTTGAAGTTCAAGGGCAAGGGCCTGATTATGGCGATCTTCTTCTCTACGTTGCTTCTGCCAGGCGAAGTTACTCTGACCAGCCAGTACCTCACGGTGAAGGCTCTTGGTATGGCGAACACGCTGTGGGGCGTGTTCTTGCCGGGCGCGATTTCTGCGATTAACGTGTTGCTGATTGCGGCGGCGTGCCGCATGATTCCGCCGGACGTCTTGGATGCCGCCACGATCGATGGCGCTACCACGTGGCAGCGTTTGCGCCATATTGTGTGGCCGAATATTCGCGGTATGGTCTCGGTTATTGCACTGTTTGCGTTCATTGGCGCGTGGGATGATTTCTTGTGGCCGTTGGTTGTGTTGTCTGATCCTGCGAAGTACACGCTCACGGTTGGTATGCAGTATTTGAATTCGAACTTTGCGGCGAATCCGCGTGTGATTGCGGCGGGTACGATGATTGCTTTGGTCCCGATTATTATCCTGTTCGCCACGTTGCAGAAGCAGTTCTTCAAGGGCGTTGAGGAAGGCGGCGTGAAGCAGTAATGGGCGTGTGGGTTCCGACGACGACGGTGGCGGTCGTTTCCGATTTGGCTTTCCGTCACGAAGGTGAGCGGCTTGCGTCTGAGCTGGGCGATCGTGGTGTGGCGGCACAGGTTGATGAGGCTCCGGGGGTGGCGCTTCGGGTAATTTTGCAGGTTGCTGCGGAAGATCTTGCTACGCCTGAGACGGCAACTGTTGTAGTTGATGAGTCCACGATTGTTGTGACGGCATCGGCCCCTGTTGGGATTTTCCGTGCTACGCGCCGTATTTTGGCGGCGTTTGATGAAACCGGTTCGGTGCCATGCGGGGAGTTTGAGGTTTCCCCGCTGGTGGCTGAACGTGGCTTACATATTGATGCTGCTCGTAAGTATGTTGATGCGGAATGGATGAAGGATCGGATCCGTGAGGCTGCTGCGATCGGTTTGAATGTTATTCAGTGGCATTTTTCTGAGAATGAAGGGTTCCGGTTGGAATCGGAGGCATTCCCTCAGATCGTGTCGGAGCATCGGATTACGCGTGATGAGGCTCGTGAGATTTTGGCGTTGGCGCGCGATCTGTATGTGGAGATCATTCCGTCGTTGGATATGCCTGGCCATTTGCGCAAGGCGCTCGCATCCTTCCCTCACTTGCAACTTCCACCTGCTGATCTTGCGCCTGATGCGGAACCGTTGGCGATTCCTGATACCGGCCATGCGTTGAATATTGCGTTGCCGGAGGCGCTTGATTTTGCGCGTGAGCTGATTGATGATTTTGCAGATTTGTTCGCGGGATGCCGTTCGTGGCATCTTGGTGGCGATGAATTTGTTGATTTCGCTCGGATTTCTGAGTACCCAATGTTGGCAGAGGCTGCCCGCGAAAAGTTTGGGGCGGACGCGAATGGATTCGATCTGCTCACGGATTTTGTGAACCAGATCGGTGCCTATGTGAAGAGTCTGGGCTTTACTCCGCGCGTCTGGAATGATGGGATGTTGCGCGGCAACGTGGTGGGCCTCGATCCGGATATCGTGCTGACCTGGTGGACTAACTGGCATCCTGATATGCGGCCGGTGGCTGACGCCTTGGAGGCCAACTACCGGATCGTCAATTTTAACGATTCGCTCTTCTACTATGTGTTGGGAGAGAACGCCGGTTACCGCTACCCCACTGCCGAACGTATTATCAACGCGAACTGGCATCCGGGATTTTTTCCGCAGTTGCCACCGCGGGTATCGACGTCGTCGAACGCCATGCGAACCGTGGATCAAACAATTCAAGAAATCCCAACTATTGGCGGCGCGTATCCAGAGCAGCTGGTGGGCGCGTTCTTCTCGATTTGGGCGGATAGGGCGGATGCGCAGACTCAAGAGGAAGTGGCGGCCGGAATCCGCGAACCGTTGCGCGAATTCGCGGCGCGGTGCTGGGCTTCCTAGGCCTGTTTCCGCTGATTTTTACTTCAAACGCGTTCTAGGCGCGTTGGCCATGTGCTAAATAAGCGGCAGGGAGGGCAGGAGTGCTCTATATGAGCCTCCTGCCCTCCCTGCCGCTTTTTCTGGCCATGTACTAGCTAGGAAACGAATGCCCCCTCTGCCATGCGGAGCACGCGATCGGCAACGATGGTGGCTTCGTCGGGATCGTGAGTGACGAAAATGGCTGTCATCTGGGAGTTTCGCAGGATCTGGCGCACATCTACTGCCAGCCGTTCGCGCAGCTCTTTGTCTAGTGCCGATAGGGGTTCGTCCAGAAGAAGTACCTGTGGCCGTGGGGCGAGCGATCGGGCCAAGGCAACTCGTTGCGCTTGGCCCCCGGACAGAGTCCCTACGGGACGCTGCCCGAATCCCGCCAGGCCCACAAGTTCGAGCATGTCAGCAACGCGAGCTTCGCGTTCAGAACGTTTCATGCCAGCCATTTCTAACCCGTAGGAGATGTTGCGTTCTACGTTGCGGTGTGGGAAGAGTTGGCCGTCTTGGAACACCATGCCAACGTGCCGGCGATGGGTGGGAACGCCAGCCATATTGGTGCCGCCGATGGAGATTGTGCCGCTGCTGATCGGCTCTAGTCCGGCGATTGCGCGGAGCAGAGTGGATTT
This sequence comes from Arcanobacterium haemolyticum DSM 20595, assembly GCF_000092365.1. NCBI lineage: Bacteria > Bacillati > Actinomycetota > Actinomycetes > Actinomycetales > Actinomycetaceae > Arcanobacterium > Arcanobacterium haemolyticum. The sequence goes on along the minus strand of NC_014218.1, from coordinate 193,061 downwards.
CCCGGACCCGGATGCGCCGAGCAGCGCCACGGTTTGCCCGTGTTCTACGTCGATGCTGAGGTCACGCAGGGCATGGTAGCCGTTCGGGTAGGTGAGGTTAACGTGGGAGACACTGATTGCGCTCATCGCGGTTCCTTTGTAGTGGCTGGTTGCTTTGTAGTGAGTGGTAGGGAGAGTGTGGTGGCGCCAGCATCGGCATGCGTGCTGTGATTCGCACCGGTAGTTGCACCCGCGCCAGCACCGACAGCCGCACCCGCACCGACACCCGCACCAACCGCACTCAACTTCTCCACGATCAGCATAACGATCGCGGTGATGGCGCAAAGGAACACGGTTCCGGCGTAGGCCATGCCTTGATCGGTAGCGCCGGCGCGCCCGATGAGGTGGTAGATCATGACGGGCAGGGTGGGTTCGCGTTGGAGCACTAGGAATGAGGTGGCGGAGAATTCGCCGATGCTGATGGCGAAGGCGAATCCGGCGGCTACTCCGAGGGCGCGCATGAGAGTGGGCCCTTCAACGGTGAAGAATGCGCGTAGTGGGCTGGCTCCGAGTGTGAGTGCGGGGCCGTAGAGTTTCCGGTTGGTGCGCATCAGCATGGGCACGATTGTGCGGATGAGGATGGGGAGGGCTACGAGTGCTTGTGCGAGTGGGAGGAGGAGTGGCGATTCTGAGATGAAGGCGAGTGAGCCGCCGAGCGCTACGAGCATTCCGAAGCCGAGCGTAACGGAGGAGATTCCTACGGGGAAGATGAAGAGCGCATCGTAGATTCCGGTGATTTTTTGCCAGGTTTCGTGGTGGATTCGGAGTTTTCGGGTGACGAGGAGCGATACGGTTGCACCGACGACGACGGCGATCACGGTTGCATAGACTGCCGCTTCGAGTGATTGCCCGATGGTTGTGGCGATGGGGAAATCGACGGAGCGGGCGGCTCCGGACCGGAAGAGGTCTGTGTAATTTTGAAGGGTGAATTCTCCGTTGCGGCGGAGGGATCGGATGAGGACTTGGACGATCGGGAGGATAATCAGGGCGGTGACGATCCCGAGCACTCCGGCAACTAGTGGAATCTGCCGGGTGGTGATGCGTGGTGGAGCGGCGATGAATCGTGAATAGGAATCGGCAACTGTTGCTTTTTTACTGACGTAGTGGGAGATGATCAGGGCGATCACCACGACGATGACTTGGACGAGGGACAGAAGAGCGGCGGTTCCGAGGTTTAAGAATTGGGATGTTTGCCGATAGATTTCGGTTTCTAGGGTGTGGGTGCGGGTTGAGCCAAGTATCATGACTAGGCTGTATGAGGTGGAACAGTAGAGGAATACTAGGGTGGATGCCGAGTAGACGGCTGGAGCAAGGCGGGGCCAGGTAACGGTAAGGAACGCACGGGCGGGTGATGCGCCGAGTGTGCGGGCGGCCGCTTCATGGTTGGGGTTGAGCGTGGACCAGGATGCTCCCACGGTTCGCACGATCACGGAGATGTTGAAGAACATCATGGCGAGCACGATGAGCACAGGTGATCCGGCAAGCCCAAGCCCGCCAAACAGGCCGGCGGAATCGTAGAGTGCGCGAAATGCGGTGGCCACGGCGATGGTTGGCAGCACGAACGGGAACACGATCAGAAATCGCACGATTGTCTGCCCGCGGAATCGTATCCGATACACCACGTAGGCTGCTGGAATACCAACGGCAATGGAGAGGATCGTGCCGGCGAAGGCCAGCCCAAGAGTGGTCAGCAAGGCCTCAAACGCCCGTGCCCTGCTCAACTGATCGATTAGCCCGGAAACCCCGGATTCAGCCCAGCTCCCAGCGAGTTCGTCAACGCCAAGGCTCAACAGGTCAGCAACCGGAGCGAAAAAGAATAGTGCGAGGAAAAGTGCTGGCCCAAGCGCGCACAGCGCCCACAAAATCAGTGGGCGCTGTGCGGGGTGCTTCATCATGAGAAGAGTTCAGTGACGGACGTGATCCACTTTTCTTTGGATTCGACGATCATCTTTGGTTCGAGTGGTTTGACTGCATCTGGACGTGGCGCGAATTCGGCCATTCCTTTTGGTAGCTGTGCAGATTCATCGATTGGGTAGGTGACGTTTTCTTTAGCAATGACAGTCTGCATTTCCGGGCTGGAGATCCATTCGAGGAACTTCTTTGCGCCTTCGGTGTTCTTAGCACCCTTGAGCACGCCTGCGTATTCCACTACTGGGTAGCAGCCGCCAGCAACGTTTGCGGTGGTGGAGGAATCGCCAGCTTTAGTGATGGTCCAGAATGGGGAGGACGCGTAGGACATGACGATTGGGTATGCACCCTTGCCTTCACCAGCGGTGAAATCTACCTGGTAGGCGTCCTTCCAGCTTGCGTCAACCTTGGTTCCGTTGGCCAAGAGTTTCTTCCAGTAGTCCACGTATCCTTCTTCACCGAATGTGGAAATGGTGGAGGCGAGGAGCGCGAAACCGGTATCAGACTTGGATGGGTCCTGGATAACGGTGAGGTTCTTGTATTCCGGCTTCACCAAATCTTCCAATCCGGCTGGCGGAGTGAGGCCCTTATCCTTGAAGTAGGCGATATCGTAGTTGAAGCAGGCATCGGAACGATCAACGGCGATCGCGCCTTCAGCGCCTTTAACGGTGTACTTATCTGCGCCTGCTGGCCCAGCAACCTTGACTGTGGAATCGAAGACGCCAGCTTCAGCAACTTGAGCAACATTATTCGCAGTCAAACCAATAACCACATCGCCAACTGGCTTGTTCTTGGTCAAAATAATTTTGGATTCGAGCGTGCCGGATTCTTCACCGTTAAGCAGTTCCACTTTGAAACCGGATTTCTTGGTGAACTCAGCCAGCACATCATCTGGCAGGGTGAAGGAACCGTTGGTAACAACCTTGACTACCTCAGCCTTCTTTTCTTCCTTGGCTGGTTCTTCAGCTTTCTTGGCTGGAACGCTGGATGTGCAGGCGCTCAATGCCAGAGCGGCTGCGGTAACAAGTGCAAGCCCAAACTTACGGGTTTTCATGATGTCCTCCGTGGTTAATGGAGGGCATGCCGCCACCGATAGATGGCAACAAGGAGAGGTACTCATCTTCCTACGCCGGCATGATCCGGATCAGGTGTGAGGGTCTGCGGGTTTCCGCACTCTCAGCGCGTTTTCGCGCTCCCCTGTGACGTATAAACTCTATCACCACGCCTCCCGCACATCTTGTGTGCAGGAGGACGTTTGACCTAAATCTCACTGATGTGGAGTTTCTCCATACCATTGGGCGGTTTTGCGTTGCATTGCTTCGTTTACATAGGCGGTAACACCAGCGGTTACGGCAGCGAACGTTGCGATTTGTGCGAGCGGGAGATCGACGTCGGTTTCGTCGCCACTAGGCGCAGTCTGCCCGAAACCCTTTTCCCAAATAACGGTCACAACCTGGCGTGCAACCATTCCTGCTACGGCACCGGTAGCGAGGCTCAAGAGGCGATATCCGAGGTTCATTGTGGTCCTTTCCGTCAGCGCCAGTAGGTGGCGCACCTTGTTTTAGTCTACCGTGAGATCCCATCCGGAACGCAGGTCTTGATCCAAATCGTCAACATCGAACCGCGAGTTATCGACCTTATGGGTACGGTATGCCGCTCGTGAAATGACGTGAGCAGAAATCGGCGAGGTGACGAGTTGAAAGGCGATCACTGCCAGCAGAGTCCAGGTAACCGTGCTGTCCCGCACCACCAGCATCACTCCGATCATGAACAACATAAGCGACATGACCTGGGGTTTAGTTGCGATGTGTTGCAGGGAGAGGACGTCAGGCAGACGCACCGCTCCGATCGCGGCGATGAGCGTGAGAAGGCTTCCGATGAAGATGAGGCTGACTCCCAGCCAATCCATGAATGCGATCATTGCCGTTCCTCCGTTGCGTTTCGAGCAGCCACGGTTGAGCCCACGAACCCTACGAGCGATAACACCACGAACACGGGCAGAAGATCGGTTCGCCGCGTGAACGCGAAGAGGATCGCGATTCCGCCCACCACCGCGGACGTGATCATATCCAGCGTTACCACACGATCGAGCGTGGTTGGGCCGCGCCCGAGCCGCCACAGTAACAGTGCGATGGCGATTAGTTCGACGACGGCGCTTGCGCCAATAACCCACATCATGCTTGGTCCTCCAATCGTCCGTATGTTCGTGACGGGCCGGGTATGTAGCCTGCCGATACGAGTTCATCATGGGATGCGAATGCCCGCAGGATTCGTTCTTCCACGATCAGGATTGATTCGCGGGCGGCATCGGTTCCACCTGCAAGGCGACAATCGAAGATATGCACGTAAATCGTTGATTCTTCACGGTTTGTATCAATAACAACGGTTCCAGGAATGAGGCCTGTCACGCCTGCAACGGTGGCGATGTAAATATCTGATTTTGATTTTAAGTGCACTTTGATCACAGCGGGATGTGGGCGTGATCCGCATATAACAAACCATGCGATTTGCCATGTTGCCTGCATCATTTCCCACGCCACAAAGAGAACAAGAAGAATAACTCCCCAGGGGCGGAATCGGCCGTCGAAAGGTGCTGATGGGAATGGCGCCACCGTGGTGACGAACAGCGCGAGCAAGAACCCGGCAACTACATTCCCTACCGTGAATTCGCCCCAGAGCATCACCCATACGAATATGAGCCCGATCAGGAGCCCCATTGATGCGTGAGGGAAACGTTCAGACTGTAAGACCGCGTGACGTACGGATCGTGAACTGCGTTTATTCATGTGGCACTTCCTTTTGTTCGGTCACATGCGGACTCTGCCCTGTTCCGCGTTCAGCATCTGGGAGTACTGCCGAGATATATGGCATTCGAGCATTGAGTTCCGCGGCAGCATCGTGGGTGTACGCAGTGATCGGGCCAGCCCCGATCGAGATCCCGATGGTGAGGCCAACAAGCACGGTGGCAGATAGCATCATTCCGCGCGGGATCGGTTTACTTTCTAACGGTTGTGGGGCTTCCTGCCAGAAGGTCATGTTCCAGGCGCGAGTCACGGCATACAACGTGAGTAACGACGTGATGATCCCTGCCCCGATCAGCCACCAGTCGATTCCCCATGCTCGATCAACAGATGCCTGCATCAGCCCGATCTTTCCGAAGAAACCAGAAAGTGGCGGAATGCCAGCTAAATTGAGCGCGGGGATGAAGTAGATAACCGCGAGCGCCGGCGCCAGTTTTGCTAGGGATCCGAGTTTGACAAGCGACGTGGTTCCACCGCGGCGTTCAATGAGCCCTACCACAAGGAAGAGTGCTGTCTGAACGGTGATGTGGTGAACGGCGTAGTAGATGCCGGCACCGAGTCCATCATCGGTTGACGTGGAGATTCCCCAGAGCATATAGCCGATGTGAGACACCAGGGTGAAGGACAGCAGGCGTTTGATGTCTTGCTGCGCCACTGCACCGAAAATACCTGCCAGCATGGTGACGATTGCAAATACGCCTAGCATCACGTCAAGTCGATTCGATGGGAAGAGCAACGTTTGTGTGCGGATCATCGTGTAAATACCCACTTTTGTGAGTAGGCCAGCAAACACGGCTGTCACGGGTGCAGGCGCCGTTGGGTATGAATCTGGAAGCCACGCGGATAGCGGAAACACGGCAGCCTTGATGCCGAAACCGATCAAAAGCAGAGTTTGGATTCCCAGGCGCACTCCCGGATCGACGTCAGGAAGCCGCAATGCCAACTGGGCCAAATTCACTGTACCCGCCGATGCATACACCAGTGCAATCGCAATCAGGAGCACAACGGAAGACATCAGGGAGACCACAATATAGACCGTGCCTGAACGGATGCGATCGCGGGTTCCACCCAATGTAATCAGGACGAATGACGCCATCAACAAGAGTTCAAACCCCACGTAAATATTGAACAGATCTCCAGATAGGAATGCGTTCGATACGCCAGCAGAGAGAAGCAAGAAAGCAGGATGATACACAGCGATAGGGGCTGCGTCATCTCCATCTGCCACGCCTTGTGCAACTGAATATATGAGCACACTCAAGGTCACGGCAACCGAGGTCAGAAGCATGATTGCCGATAACCTATCCGCAACTAAACTGATTCCTACAGGAGAAGCCCATCCACCAATATCGAGAACAAGGGGGCCAGAACCAGCCAGCACAACCAGCATTCCATCCACAACTAGCACGATGCTCAAAATCGACACCGAAATCCACCCCTGCAAACGCCGAAAAGACGCGGATGCCAGCGATAATCCTGCGCCTAAAATCGGCACCACAACCGGCAAGGCAACCAACACGTTCGGGTTCATACGCGCTCTCCTTCAAACGATTCGGTTTCGTCACGTGCCGCTTCCGCGTCCACTTCAATACGCTCTGGCTTATCGGCACGTTCGGCGATCTTGGCCGCTTCACTCCGGCGTGCCAAGCGTTGATCTTCTAGATCGTCTTGTACTTCATCGTTCCCGTGTAACTGCCACGAACGGTAGCCCACAGAGAGCAAGAAAGCCGTTAATCCAAGCGAAAGCACAATCGCGGTGAGCATCATTGCTTGAACCAGCGGATCTGCCATCTTCTCCGGTGCCGCACCTCCAACGAGCGGAGGTTCTCCAGACGCCCCACCCGCGATCAGAAACACGATATTGACTGAGTTAGTAATCGCAGAAAGCCCAATAATCACGCGAGCCAATGAACGTTCCAGCACTAGGTAGACGCCCACGGCCATCAACACGCCTGCAAGAATAATCAATGCCAATGATGATTCCATCAGTGTGCCTCCTTTGCCATCGTATCCTCCGCATGCCGATCAATTTCTGCACCCAACGAACGCACGATATCCAGCACCAAACCAACCACTGCAATATAGACGCCAATATCGAAGAACAAGGCCGTGGCTAACTTGACGTGCCCGAATGCCGGCAACACGAATTCGAAGGCTGCCGTTTGCAACACTGTTCCGCCACATGCAATAGGCACCAGCGCATCTACCGCAGCGATCACCATGCCTGATCCCATCAAGTGGCCCGGATGCAACGGTACTGCCGCACCCAATTCATAGCGGCCACCGGCCACATATCGTAAAACAAGCGCGATCCCAGCCAGCAAACCTCCTGCGAATCCACCGCCAGGCAAGTTATGCCCGGAGAACAAGAAGAACAGCGACGCAATCAGAATCGCATGGAAAATCAGCCGCGTTCCTAGTTCTACAATCACCGAATGGTAGCGTGAATCTTGTAAGCGGGAGGCTGCCAGCCATACCCGATTTCCGGCATGTGCGTGCTTAGATCCGTCCGGGAAAATAATGTTACGGAACCGATCCACGCGCCCTTCGCGATCCCTAATAAACAGCAGCGACGATATCCCGATACCACACGCCACTAACACCGACATTTCGCCAAGAGTATCCCATGCGCGAATATCTACTAAGGTCACGTTCACAATATTCTTGCCATACCCGTAGGCGTAGGCCTCATCGTGGAACAGGCGCGAAATCGGTTGAGTAGTACGCGCACCCGCTACAAGCCAGGCGAACACAGACATAAGAATTCCGAACAAAACCGCCAGCGTAATTCGCACCCACCGCATTGTTCGTACCGGACGCGACGAAAAATAGACGGGTAGCTTGCGCAACACCAAGATAAACACCACCAGAGACATGGTTTCTACCAACACTTGGGTGAGCGCCAAATCTGGAGCACCATACAGTTCGTAGATCAGCGCTACGCCATATCCGGAAACGCCCATGAGCATCACTGCTTTGAGCCGCCGCCGCGCCCGCGCGGCCGCCACTGCTGCCACAATCGTGATGAGCACAACGCCCGCCTGGGCCCATGTATCCCACCAGCGCACGCCACGAATCACGCCTACGCCTCCCCACCAGAAAGCTAACGGCACAGTAACCAGTATGAACATGACGATCATCGAAATGTAGGCCGGCAGTGATCCGCGTTGTGTGAGCGCCGTGGCCCAACCGGAGAGCACTTCAAGTTTCCCGATCATCCAGCGATACACGGCATCGGCACTCAGCGGCACATCATACCGATGCATCGCCGCCGCATGGCGCTTCGTAAGAACGAACAGCCCAATTCCCCCTGCCACGATCGCACACGTAATCGCGAAAGCCGCGTGGAATCCTGCAAAAACAGCCAGATGGCCGGGGTTTCCGGGGATCAACGTAGCATGCTGGATCAGCACACGTTCTACTACGCTTGCTCCGATTCCGGCGATGATGCCCAGTGTTGCAAGGATCAAAATAGGAAGAGTCATCAGCCACGAAGCATCCTTAGTTCCGGTTGGGTCCACACCCTTCTTTGTAGCGAACGCGCCCCACCAGAAACGAAGCGTGTAAGCCACGGTAAACGCTGAGCCGATTGCAATCATCACCCACGTGAATGTATCCACACTCGAACCGTGAAGTAGCCCTTCCAGCGCGGCTTCTTTAGCAACAAATCCCGCGGTAAGAGGCAATCCCATCATTGATCCCCCAGCCAACGCAGCCCCAACGGCCACCTTCGGGCACTTCCGCCCCACTCCAGAAAGTTCCCGCAGATCACGTGTTCCCGTAGACCAATCCACAGATCCAACTGAGAGAAAAAGAGCTGATTTGAACAGCGAATGAGCAACCAGCAAAGCCAATCCGGCCAACAGCGCTGCCGAGGTTCCATACCCCACCAGCACAATAATCAGCCCCAGTTGAGACACAGTTCCAAACGCCAACACCAGTTTCAGATCAAACTGCTTCATTGCCCGGAAACCGCCAACTATCAGTGTGGTCAAACCGGCACTCACCACCAAGTACCGCCACGAATCAAGATGCGAAAAACCAGGAGCCAACCGTGCAATCAGATAGACGCCCGCTTTCACCATCGCCGCCGCGTGCAAATATGCAGATACCGGAGTAGGAGCAGCCATCGCCGCTGGCAACCAGAAATGGAACGGCACCAGCGCAGATTTCGATAAAGCGCCCACCAGCACCAACACAACAGCAGAAGACACAAGTACCCCGTGCGTGGCACTCAATTCGCCACCCGCCGCAACCAGGTGCGAAAGCCGATACGATCCGCCCGGCACCTGCCCCAACATCACGATTCCTGCAAGCATCGCCAACCCACCAGCAGTAGTCACAATAATCGCCTGCCCGGCCGCACGCCGCGAACCCGATGCCGAAAAGTTGTGCCCAATCAACAGGTACGAAAAAACGGTTGTCAATTCCCAAAACATGTACAAGACCAACGTGTTATCGGTTGTAACCAGGCCCAACATCGCACCCGAAAACGCCACAAATACACCCGCAAAACGGCCCAAGCCCTGCGCGTTCGGAGAAAAATACCGGGCGCAATACACCAGCACCAAACTGCCAACGCCCGTAACAATCAGCCCTAACACCCACGAAAGAGCATCAATCCGCACATCCACACTCACATGCATCTGCGGCACCCACGGCACCGATTCCGTTACCACACTGCCCGCAACAATCCGCGGCCCCTGAACCACAAGCCACGCGAAAGCACCCGCCGGAATCACAGCCAGCACCAAAAAACCCAGCCGGCCAGCCCGCATCAATCGAGGCGCACCCAACGCGCCCACAACGAAAAATGCAAGCACCCACAGCATAAGAAACCTCCCGTCACACCTTTCTATAAGTCTATGGGAGGCCTCCCACACATTACCGTGTCACATCCACCCGATGAAAATTCAGGTGTGAACGGGACGCGGTTGGCCCACGTTGCCCCTGGTAACGCGAACCATTCGCACCCGCCCCATACGGTTCGCGCGCAGGCGATGAAAGCTGGAAGAAACACAACTGCCCAACCTTCATCCCCGGATACAACTTAATCGGCATCGTGGCCGTATTCGACAATTCCAACGTCACATGCCCCGAAAACCCCGGATCAATAAAGCCAGCCGTGGAATGGGTAAGCAACCCCAAACGCCCCAGCGACGATTTCCCTTCAAGCCGCGCCGCGACGTCGTCCCCTAACGTGACCTCCTCAAACGTGGAACCCAACACGAATTCCCCCGGATGCAACACAAAAGCGCCGTCAGAATCCACCTCCACCAGGCGCGTCATCTCAGCCTGCTCCGCAGCGGGATCAATCACGTTATACTTGTGGTTATCAAACAAACGAAAGAACCGATCCAGGTGAACATCCACACTGGACGGCTGAATCATGGCCGGATCCCACGGATCTAACGCGATGCGTCCGGACTCAACATACTGGGCAATATCACGATCAGAAAGAAGCATGGTCCCATTCTGCCACTCGCCGCTCACAAGATTTCTCACATACGCACGCAAGTCCGAAACGTCCACGAAAATCGGAACTGCCCCCAGTGTTCCCTCGTCCGCGTGTTACCATGCAGACATGGTAGTTTCTGCATTATCTGAAAGTACACAAAACTATATCAAGGCGATCTGGTCATTGGGCGAATGGTCCGATGAACCCGTTACCGCCTCCCGTTTGGCTGCACGCGCCGGAGTCAAACTTTCCACAGCTTCGGACGCAATCCGCAAGTTGAAGGACCAAGGCTTGGTTAACCACGCACCATACGGCGCAGTTCATTTGACTGAACAAGGCCAGGCGCTTGCCGTTGCGATGGTTCGCCGCCACCGGTTGATTGAAACTTTCCTGGTGGAAGTTTTGGGGTACAGCTGGGATGAGGTCCATTCGGAGGCGGAAGTGTTGGAACACGCCGTGTCCGACGTACTAGTTGAACGGATATCTGCTCAGCTTGGGAATCCGGATCGCGATCCGCATGGGGATCCTATCCCTGCCGCAGATGGCACGGTGGTTCGCCCGCAGGCTGTGTTGTTGAGTTCGATTGAGACGGGCGGAATTTTCCGCGTGGAGCGGATTTCTGACGCGGATCCCGAACTCTTACGTTTCGTTGAAGCCCAAGGGATCGCCTACGGTTCCCGGTTGGAAGTAAAACCACCGGCACCGTATTCAGAATCGATTGAAGTGAGTGTCGACGCCGGGGCGCCAGTTCTCTTAGGCATCGGCGCGTTGCGTGCGATCTGGGTTTGTCCTACGGAGGGCTGATCTTTTCTTTGTCGTCACCAAAATGACGATAAAGGTCAGGCCATAACATACGGCCATCGCAGCCGACGTTGGCGCATGCACAACGTACGCAATCCAAAATCCTATGATCGCTCCGGCAACAGCAACGCCCATGGTCCAGATCATCATGTGTGACATGGAGTTACTGACCAACCGGGCGGTGGCCGCCGGGGCGATCATGAGCGCGACGATGAGAATTGCTCCCGCCGCGTTGAATGCTGCGGTTACCGTGACGGCCACAAGGAACATGAACGCCGTGTCAACAACGCGTGCCCGAATCCCGATCGTGCTGGAAAACGTGGGATCGAAGCTAGTGATTTTAAGGCGCGGGTACATGAACCACATGGCGATGGCGTTGAGCGCCAGCACAATCAACAGCACATACATATAGATCGGTCCGTAGGACACTCCGCCGATCATGAGCTGATGCCATGCGGCGAAGTTCAGATCGCCGGCTAACACCATATGCGTGTCTAGGTGGATGTTTCCGAAGTTGAGCGAAATCAGGATCACTCCGATCGAAAACAGCATCGGGAACACGAGCCCTTGCGGCGCATCGCCCGACACGAATCCTGACCGCATCAGCCAATCATTTCCGAGCACCACAATCAAGCCCGCAACCGCAGCACCGATAATCAGTAACGGCGAATCGAAATCGTGAGTTACATAGTAGCCCACCACGATTCCGGGCAAAATCGCATGGCTCATTGCGTCCACAAGCATGGAACTTTGCCGCAGAACAATGAACGTTCCGGGGAGCGCACACACCAGTGCCGTGACGATTGCGAGAAGACTTGTTCCGACGACGAAGCTCATGCGTTGCGTCCTAACAGCTGGTTTTTGAGTTCCATACGTGCCTTTTTGCGGGCCAGCGCTCGCATGATAATCGAGCGGCGAGGCGAGAAAATAAGTGACACGATGAAGATGGCGGACAAGACGATCACGATCATAGGGCCGGTTGGCACCTTGCCGAGGGAGACGGCCAGGTATGCTCCAATTCCTGATCCCAGTGCGCCGATCGTTCCAGAAAGAATCACCATAGACCCCAAGCGGGACGTCCACTGCCGTGCCGCAGCTGGCGGAGTAATCACGAACGCGATCATCACTACCAGGCCAACCGCACGAACACCAATTACGGATGCGATCACGATCGAACCAAACATCAGAGTGTCAATCAACGGTCCACGCACACCCATCATGTGTGCGTGGACCGGATCGAACGTACGAACCGCGAATTCTTTCCAGAACACAGCCACAATTGCCAAAGCCATACCGCCAACAGCCAGCGAAGTGTAGAGATCTTCCTTCGTAATCGTTGAAGCGTTGCCAAACAGGTAGTCCTGAATGCCACCCTTACCCGGGAAAGTACCATCGGCAACAATACGCATCAAAAGCATCCCCACCCCGAAAAACAAGGACAGGGTTACTGCCATCGCAGAATCTACATGCACCTTTGAATTGTTCACAATCCACTGCGTGAACACCACGGCCAACGTTCCCACAATCACGGCGCCAACAATCAGGGCCAACATATTACGGCCGTCAGACCCCACAATCACCACGGAAAACAAGAACGCCACCAACGTTCCAGGCAGAGCCGAATGCGAAATAACATCCGAAATCATCGACTGCTTACGCAGATATGCGAACGACCCCAACGCACCGGCAACGAACCCGATCGTCATCGTGCCAAAAAACACCATCCGGAACGTGTGGTCTGAAAAGAATTCGGTGAGGCTCACGCGAGACTCTCCCATTCGTCGTCGTCAGAAACCTTGTAAGCAGTACGAATGTTCGCGTCAGTCAACGTAGTCTCACACGGGCCAGCCGCCACAATGTGCCGATTCAACAACGTCACGTGGTCACAATAATCCGCAACCGTAGCCAAATCGTGATGCACAATCACAACAGTCTTCCCCTGCGAACGCAACCGATGCAGCACCTCAACGATCGCACGCTGACTCTTCGCATCCACACCCTGGAACGGCTCATCCATAAAATACAAATCCGGCTGCTGAACCAACGCACGCGCCAAAAACACACGCTGACGCTGGCCGCCCGACAGCTCGCCAATCTGGCGCGACGCCAAGTCAGCAATCCCCGTCGCCTCCAGAGCCTCCAACGCCTGAGCACGCTCCGCACGCCCCGGACGGCGCAACCACCCAAGCTTTCCGTACGTACCCATGGTAACGACGTCGATAACCGTGGTTGGGAAATCCCAATCCACACTCACGCTCTGCGGCATATACCCAACTCGGTCTCGCACACGCGCCAGCGGCTGGCCAAAGAAACTCGCCGAACCAGTCAACGGCTTCACCAAACCCAGCATGGCCTTAATCAACGTCGATTTTCCGGCGCCATTCGGGCCAACAATACCCATCACAACACCCTGCGGAACCTCAAAATCAACTCCGTACAAAACCGGATCAATGCGGTAGCACACCGACATGTTCGACGTAGAACATGCCAGTGTGCCAGCAGAATCTTTTTTCATAGACTCAAAAATTCTCACTTACTCAAAGCTTCAGAAATAGTCCTAGCGTTGTGCATCAACGTACCCAAGTAAGTATCAACACCCTTTTCAGCACCCAACGAATCAGCAAAAAGTTCCTTATCAGAAATCTTCACATCCCAACCATTCGCGTGAACAGCTTCCTGAAGAGCCTTAATCGCCTGCGGGTTCGCCAAGTTATCAAGGAAAATAACCGGAACCTTCTTATCTGCAATCAACTTTGCCAGTTCCGAAATTTCCTGGGTGGACAGCTTAGCTTCGGAGGAAACGAAATCGGTAGCGTGAACCTCCAAGTTGAAAGTCTTACCGAAGTAGTTGAACGCATCGTGGCCCGAGATAAGGATGCGCGGTTCTGCAACCTTATCCAGAAGCTTCTTGGCTTCTGCTACGGTCTTGGTGATTTCTTCACGGTACTTAGCCACATTCTTCTGGTAGGTGGCCTTGTTAGCTGGATCGATTTCCGAAATCTTATCTGCTGCTGCCTGAACTGCGAGTGACCACGCTTCAGGGTTGTTCCAGATGTGCGGATCGTGGAGTTCGTGGCCGTTTTCATCAGTTTCCGGCCAAGGGAGAAGGTACTTTTCATCTAGCGTATCCGCCACTGCGATCTGCTTATCACCAAGCGAACCGAGCTTATCGAGCATCTGCGCTTCCAAGTGGAGGCCGGACCAAATTACGACGTCCGCGTTTTGGAGGGCTTCGATGTCTTTAGTGGTTGGCTGGTAGGTGTGCGGATCGCCACCCGGGCCGACCATCGTTGTCACGTGAGCATCAGGGGCGATGTTCGCGACAGCATCGGCAATGTAACCCGTGGTTGCGAAAATATCTAGGTGCTTATCAGCCTTTCCTGCCGGAGCAGATGAGCATCCAGCCAAGAGGAAAGCGCTGGCAACAAGTGCTGTGAAACCAGCCTTTAGGGCAGATCGGACCTTCATAGAAAACTCTTTCAGTAGAATGAAACAACATGTTCACTATTGGGAACATTTAAGCGACATACGCTCGTAATATAGATACGGTACTGCTTAGGCTCACCTAAAAACAAGGACATTCGTCCGGCTGTTCCCTACGCCACACACTCCACACAAACACCCCAACAGGGATAAATGCCCCAGGAGCTTATCCGCCATAAGCGAAGGCTAACCTACACAAGCACCCCCAAGGAGAGAAGAATTGGGAATGGTTCTTTGTTCGGCAGCATCCACATTTCGGGAAAATTCTCTCACTATTTGAGTCCTCCACAACCATGCGGGCAAAAGGCTGTAATATCGTGCCATGGCATACCATGCAGACACCACAGATTTGACCGGTAAAGAAGTACTCCTCTGGGATCAATTCGGCATAGCTATGCGCGAACTCGCTCAGACCATCGCGGATTCCGGATTCCAACCAGAAGTCATCATCGCGATCGCCCGCGGAGGCCTCCTCCCAGCTGGCGCATTGACTTACGCCCTTGGCACCAAGCTTTCAGACGCCATGAACATCGAGTTCTACACGGACATTGAACAGACTCTGCCAGATCCGATCCTCCTTGAACCACTCCTCGACATGGAGTCCATCAAGGGCAAGAAGCTCCTTGTTGTTGATGACGTTGCCGATTCGGGCCGCACACTCAAGATGGCCGTTGACATGCTGGCCGATCTTAAAGCGGACGTCCGTTCCGCAGTTATTTACAATAAGCCACGTTCCGTGATTGCACCAGACTACTCCTGGAAGGCAACCGACAAGTGGATCGTATTCCCATGGTCCTCCGAACCACCAGTGACCCCCAACAAGTAAGCGGTTAGTTTTCAGTGGTGCCAGGATTTTTCTGGCACCACTTTTTTATGCTGGCGGTCTGCCGAGCTGGCACCTGGCACCTGGCACCTGGCACCTGGCACCTGGCACCTGGCACCTGGCACCTGGCAAACCATACCCCACATGCGCATATGTTCAGGCATATGCGCATGTGTTTGGCGCCAAAAAAGCGCCACATTGCACAGCATTGTCCTATAGAGCACTCCTGTTCCGCCAGGCGCTTTTTTTGACGCAAGGAACAACCAGAAACCGGACATGAACAACCAGAAACCGGACAGAGGGGAGCCAGAAACAGGCGGAGGGGCCGGAAACAGGCACGGCACAGCCAGAAGCAGGCAAAGCACAGCCCAAAAACAGGATAAACCAGACAGGAACGGCCGGGAGCCCAGGCCGCCAGCCTACCGCAGTTCGGAAATGTGTGGCTGCCCCGGAGCGGAGGGCCGCGAAACCGCCGCGAATGTGGCAACTGACCCGTAAGTCCAGCCGGCTAGCCGTGCGCGCTGCCCCCGTTCACCCATAGCTACTGAGATCACCATGCGCCCGGTTTCGCTAGTCACGTCTTTGGTCACGGCAAGCAGCCGATCAACGTCCTCATCTGACTGCGGAGTCACGACGAGCTTAGCAACGGCACCATCGATTGCTAGCATGTCATCAAACATGATCCGCAAAATGTCGGAATCAGGTGTGGAGAGCCAGTTGTGATCGGACACCACCACAGTAAACCCGAGCTCTTGAGCACGTTTGGCCAGGTCAGGGGCGGCCCGGTGCCAATATTCGATGTCCACACCAATTCGTTCGCTGGGCACGTGCAACTGCAAAAGCGTATCGAGCATTTCTGCCAGCAACAGCCGGTAGCGGCCTTCGCTCACGCGAATTTCTCCACCTTGGTTAGCGGTGCGAATGGTCAGCAATATCGGCAGGTCCGTGGCTTCAAGTAATTGCGGGATGATCTCCGAACCGAGCGTAGAGAAAGAAAAGTTCGGATGGTCCCCGAAGAGCATGTCAATGCGCCATTCGATCACGTCTGCCCCGGCGGCCTGTGTTTCGCGTACTTCGTCTACGAGCATAGCGGGGGTTGTCCCTAACACGGGAACGATGATTGTTTGAGCATCTCGTGAAAAAATCATGGCGGCTCCTTTGGCTCACACGTTGGGATCACACGTTGGCGCTTAAATCAACGATACCGTAGCAGGCTCCCTATCAGGTAGAGTGTCTCACATATAGAGAGCTGGAAGCTTAAAAATGGAAGCTGAAAAAGAGGGACTAAATGACGATTAATTTCGACCAGTTCACCCCAGCCGATTCCGCCACGCCTCCTCCGTCGTCGCAGAATCAGGGGCAGCCGCAACCGTCGCGTGCTCCATTCTATTTTTTGGTGGCCAGCGCGAGCATCCTTGCCTTGGTGGCGATTATCGTCTTGTTTATGTTCACGATCGGCCAGGGCCGCTATATTGCACAAGCCCCAACGGCCCAGGAAAAATCGCATGCGAATTCGCAGGATAAAGCGCATTCCCCTCAGGCTCCGGCAGATCCTCATGCCCCGCACGATCCGGGCTCGGATTCCAGCAAGGCTGTGAACCCGGCGCCGCTCCAGGATGCCGTCTCCACATCGTCATGCGATCAGCCAAACAAGGACACGGCTCCTTTCTTCGATTATGTTGTGGCCGCCACGTCAGCACATGAATGGTTCGCGCCACAACAAAAGGTCGTCACTGATGCGCTTGCTACGTTGAATCAGCGTTGCCGCCATAATGTGCCGCATCTTTTGGCGCTTCAGCAGGCGTTTGTGGATCCGCAGGCGCCGCCGCAGATGAATGCGTTGGTGAAGGATGCTGCGTGGATTACCCGCGAGCGCCCGGCGCCGGCTACGGCGCAGGCGCCTACGGGTCGGTTTACTACGGGTTTGCAGAATATTCATTGTTCTATTGGGGCGGATGGTGCGGCGTGCACGATTCATTCGCATCATTGGGATGCGGGTGGTTGTGGTGCGAAGCCTACAACGTTCACGATTTCTTCGATTTCTCAAGGGCCTCGTATTTCGTGTGGTTCTCCGATTGTGGCTGAGACTAGTTACGATTACGGCACGGCGTTGGCGAATCATGGGTATGTGTGTTCGCTTGAGTCGGTGGGGGTGTCGTGTTGGTCTGAGTTTACTGGGCATGGTTTTGAGTTAAGTCGCGAAAATTTCCGGGAGTTTTGATGGTTAAGCGCCGTGGGGCTCAGTGGGTTCCGAATTATCATGGTGCGTGGGCGATGGTGGCGATTCCGCCGTTGTTGGGCGTGTTTGAGTCTGGTTTTGTGTGGCCGCACGTGGTGTTATTGGCACTGTGGTGGCTGGGTTATTTTGATTTTTTCGCGATTGGTTTGTGGTTGCGGAGTGGCAGGAAGGCGCGTTTTTGGCCGCCGGTGGTTGCGTATACGGTTCCGTGTGTGGCGCTGGGCGTGGTTTTGGCGTTGTGGGTTCCGTTTTTGTTGGTGTGGGTTGCGATTTTTGCGCCGCTTGTGGGGATCACGTTTTGGCAGTCTGCGGTGCGTGCGGATCGTTCGATGTTGAATGATACGGTGACGGTTGCGGCTGCTTCGTTGATGCTTCCGGTTGCGGCGCATGTGGGTCACGTTTCTGGTTGGAGCCGGGTTTGGATTGTGACGGTCCTTGTTTTTGCGTATTTTTTGGGCACTGTTTTTTATGTGAAAACGAATATTCGTAAGCGTTCTAGTTCTGTGTGGCTAGGGTTGTCGGTTGCGTGGCATGTGTGCGGTTTGATTTTTGCGTGCGTGTGTTGTGGGTTCGACGCCGGTGCTTCCGTTTCTTTCTGGCATTGCGTTGTGTGGGGGTTGCTTGTGGTGCGTGCTGTGGCTGTTCCGTTATGGGGCGCGCGGCATGGCTGGATGTCTGCGAAAGCTCTGGGCGTAGGTGAGATTGTTGCGAGCTTGCTGGTGACGTTGACTCTGGTTATTCGCTAAAAGCGGATAGGTTTCGTAGTGGTGGCACCTGTTAGACTTGGGTTTATGAAGTTTTTGATTCGAATTGTTTTTAACGCGGCGGCTTTGTGGGTTGCCACGTTGTTATTTACTGGCATTACGTTGCGTGAACCTACGATTGAACAGTTGTCGTCGTTGGATCCGCAGATGCGTACGGGCGTTGCCTTGTTGGTGGCTGGCGCGATTTTGGCGATCGTAAATTCGTTTGTTCGCCCAATTCTTAAGCTGTTGGCGTTGCCGATGTACATTCTTACTTTGGGCTTGTTCTTCGTTGTGGTCAATGGTGCGATGTTGATGTTGACTGGCTGGATTTCTGGCCAGGTTGGCGTGGGTATAGCGGTTGATGGGTTCGTGTGGGCTCTTGTTGGCGGTATTGTGATTTCGGTTGTGAATACTGTTCTTGAAGTTTTGGTGCCTGGAAAGCATTGATGTCGGGTTTCTTGACGTTTCTTGCCCAGGGTGCTGATTCGCAGAATCTTTCGGGTTTTGCTGGCTGGGCAGTTGATCTGATGGAAAAATTGGGTGGTATCGGCGTTGCTTTGATCATCGCGGTTGAGAATGTGTTCCCGCCGATTCCGTCTGAAGTGGTGTTGCCGTTGGCTGGTTTTACTGCGTCTAAGGGCGGTTCGTTAACGTTTGTGGGTGCAGTGTTTTGGGCAACAGTGGGTTCATTGGTGGGTGCGTTGATTCTTTACGGGATCGCCTTTCTTTTTGGCCGGGAACGTACGCGTGCGTTTCTGAATTGGTTGCCGTTAACGAAAGAGTCCGACGTCGATAAAACCGAAGTGTTTTTTGAAAAACATGAACGTCCGGCTGTGTTCTTTGGGCGAATGTTGCCTATTTTTAGGTCGCTGATTTCGTTTCCTGCGGGCGTAGTAAATATGCCCCTCACACTGTTTATTGTGCTGACCACGATCGGTTCTTTGATCTGGAATATGGCTCTGATCAGCGCCGGGTTCTTCTTGGGAGAAAACTGGGCGATTGTGGAAGATTATGTTGGAACGGCGTCGAAGGTGATGGCAGGTATCGTGCTCATCGGACTTGTGGCGTGGGTGATCGTGCGCGTGCGTTCGCGGAAAAAGATGTAACGAGTTACCGATTTTCTCTTTCGCCCGGTATCGTTGGTGAAGGAATCCAACGAAGGAGTAAACGTGACCACCACATATCTTGTGGCTGTTTCTGATAGCCAGGCTCAATCTTTTCTTAGCAACGGGTACGATCTGGTTGCTGGTTTTGCGGTGGATGCCGCCGATGTTGCCGACGTTACCGATGTGAGTGCGCTACTTGATCTCCTTCAACTGCGTTTTCCTGGTTCTCCGTTCCGTGACGATCTTCCGCTGGACATTCTTCATATTCCAGCCGATGCGTTCACTCACGCGCGCCACGCAGTTGGCCCGCTTCACCCGCAAGCGTTCCGCGGCGGCGTGATTGATTACGCTCCATACGATGGGTCCGGTATTGCAGAAGGCGGCGGCGTTCGCACCGATCTTCTCCTCCTTGATCCAAGCCGTCTCACGGCCGGAACTCGCCTCTGGCGTTTCTTCCCTGGCCAGGCAGAACCTGAACTTCGCGGCGTCTACCACGGCATCGCATTCGGCTGGGAGAATGTGGAAACTGGCGAATTTGTTGCTTGCGTTCCGTCGCCGTTCGCGGGTGCTGTTGTGCAGCGCGAATGGGGCGATGTTCCATGTGATGTGGAAATCGATGGCGATACGCCTGTTGCTGTTACACTGATTGCACCGTTCAACCCGGAAGCCGAATCTGGGTTCGAAGATCTCGGAAACGGGCTGTGGGCAAAACGTATTGCCTATGATGATTCGATGCGGATCTACACCCAACTTGTGGTGGCTCAGCTTTCAGGTATTCCTGTACGCATCATCCGCGCAGTTTCCAGCGAAGAACATGACGTGATGTTCCAGATCGTCTCCCTCCTCACGGATGCTCCATACTGTGCGGAAGTGAATTTCCAGCGCTGGGCAGGTGGAACGTATACGGCACTTTCGTTGCCAGAGCATTTGGAAAACCAGCACAAGCAGGAAGCCACCCCAGTATCGTGGTCGATTGAAGGGCGCCCTGCTGCCACCGCTGTACGCAGCGAACCGTTCCACTCCCACGATCAGAACACGATCGTGCAAGAGGCGTTCAACTTGCTTGGTCAAACGTGCCCGCCAGCGTGGACCGAGGTTGCTATGCAGGCTCAGATCATTGGAGATTCGGTGATTTATGAAGCTAATGCCAAGTTAGAAGGCGATCAGGGTGCTCGCCTTAAGGTGGTGCCTACCGCCATCCTCCACTACATGCGCCAGCTGAAGAAGCTGCGGATCGCATCAGGCGAAGGCCCATTCTTCACTATCGTGATCCAGGCCGTAAAGGACGGCCAAGGTTCTGTTTCGCTGAACGCAGAAGCACAGCCGCCATACGCGGATCAGGTTTCTGATGAGCAGTGGGAAAAGGAATTGGAAATCTTCCGTGCCAGTGGCCATCCGATCCCCGAATGGCTTAGTGCCAAGGCGCTTTCCCTGCCTCGCAGCGGAAGCGCATTCGGCCCAGGTGCGTCGCAGAAAGAAGATATGCCGATCGATTTAACGGCCGATATTTCCCCTGCGCCGGATGAGGCCTAAATATCCGCTCTTTAACTACCCCGCTATCTGTGCCATGCTGTAGATAGCGGGGTAGTTAAATTCGAAAGGAAAATCCCTATGTCTCACACAACCCTTAAAGTTTCTGGTCTTACATGCGGTCACTGTGCACAGCACGTCACCGAAGAGCTCACGGAACTGGGCGTTTCCGCACTCAACGTGGATCTGAACGCTGGCGGTGTTTCTACAGTGACGTTCGAATCCAGCGAACCTTTCACGGACGATACGATCCGCGAAGCCATCGCTGAGGCCGGCGATTACACGGTAGAGAGCATCGAAACCAAGTGAACATTGATCTCAAGATTTCGGGTATGACTTGCGCGTCGTGCTCTGCACGCGTGGAAAAGAAACTCAACAAAGTCCCCGGCGTGAACGCGGTTGTTAATCTGGCAACGGAACGCGCCCACGTCGAATTCCCTGCCACCCTTACCGAAGCTGATCTCATCAGTGTCGTGGAGAAGGCAGGATACGGGGCAAGCGTTGTAGAAGAAGCCGATCACACCGATTCGGCTGCCGCGCGAAGTGCTGATATGCGCCGCAGATTTGTTGTGTCCGCAATCTTGAGTATCCCAATCATTGCGATCTCGATGATCCCTGCCTGGCAGTTTGCCGGATGGCAGTGGGCCATCACCGCGCTGGGCATCCCGGTGGCTTTCTGGGGCGGATGGCCGTTCCACAGGGCGGCGTTTGCCGCAGGCCGGCACGGCACGTCCACCATGGATACGCTGGTGTCATTGGGCGTGATCGCGTCGATGGGCTGGTCAGTGTGGGCGCTGATCTTCGGCGGCGCCGGCCACATCGGCTACACCATGTCTATGAGCGGAATGTTGAGCCTCGATTCGCATGGCCACACGCATATTTATGTTGAATCGGCAGCTATGATCGTCACATTCCTCCTGCTCGGGCGGTGGCTGGAATCGCGATCGCGCCGCAAAGCGGGCGATGCTCTTCGCCTGCTTCTTTCCACCGGCGCACCCGTAGCTCACCTCATCACCGATTCCGGTGAACGCCAGATCCCTGCCGAAGATCTGCAGGTGGGGGACGAATTTATGGTGTATGCCGGCCAGAAAATTCCCACCGACGGCCTGGTAGTTTCCGGTTCCAGCGCCATCGATACGTCGCTTGTTACCGGCGAATCAATCCCTGTTGATATTCAGCCAGGTGGCACGGTTATTGGCGCTACCTTGGTAACCAACGGTTCGATTCGCGTACGCGCTACCCGGGTTGGAAAAGATACGACGTTGGCGCACATGGGCCGCCTGCTCGAACAGGCTCAGGTTGGAAAGGCCCCTATTCAACGGTTGGCAGACCAGATCGCCGCTGTATTCGTACCGGGCGTACTCATCTTGGCCGCCCTCACATTCATTGCCCGAATCGTATTCTTCAATAACTCCACCGATCTGGCTCTGGCCTCTGCCATTACCGTTCTTGTGGTGGCATGCCCTTGCGCGCTAGGACTCGCAACGCCTACGGCGTTGCTCGTCGGCTCCGGAAAACTCTCCCAACATGGAATCCTCATCTCTGGGCCGGAAGCACTCGAAAACGCACACTCACTCACCGCGATCGCACTGGACAAAACAGGAACCCTAACCGAAGGAAAACTGGCCATCACCAGCGTTTCTCCCGCTCCAGCGTCGTTCGATCTGCTCCCGTTACTGGCCGGAATCGAACGCCATTCACGCCACCCGCTCGCGCAAGCGATCGTGGCTCACGCGCGCGAACGGAACGTAACGCTGGCGGACGTATCGAACGTACGCGAAGAAGCCGGCCGCGGAATAACTGCAACCTGGAACGGCACAACGGTGTACGTAGGAAACCCATCGTGGCTGGTCAGGAACGGAATTCCTGTGCCGCAAAACGAGCCGGACGGAACTGTGGTGGCCGCCGGCACGCCAGGCACCGGCGAAACCCCCGGAACCTACTTCGGCCACGTGACGCTCACAGACACACCGCGCGCCCACGCCACCGAATCGCTCGACGCGTTACGAAACCGCGGTATCACGCCAATCATGGTCACGGGCGATAACCCAGCCAGCGCGGCCCCGATCGCAGCCGCGCTCGGAATTACCGAAATCCACGCGGGCGTGCTCCCCGAAGACAAACTCGCGCTCGTACACTCGCTCCAAGCCAGCGGACACAAAGTTGCCATGGTGGGAGACGGAATCAACGACGCCGCCGCCCTAGCCGCCGCCGATCTTTCCATCGCCATGGGCAGCGGAACGGACGTGGCGCAAGCCAGCGCGGACGTGATCATCGTAGAATCGCGCATCACCGCCATCCCCACCATGCTGCGAATCGGCGAAAAAACTCTGCGAATCATCAAGGAAAACTTGGCCTGGGCGTTCGGCTACAACCTGATCGCGATCCCACTAGCGATGTTCGGCGTGATTGCGCCGGGGTTGGCAGCGATCGCGATGGCAAGTTCGTCGGTGATTGTTGTAGCAAATTCGTTGCGCCTTCGTAACGCCTGACACCTCCTGAGAAAACCCCTAATTCCACGCTTGAAGGGGACATCGGGCGGTATTGTGAGGGATAATTTTTAACGTGAGCACTCCTCTTTCTTCACGCACCGTGACCCTCGTTGATGTTCCGCAACGCTGGATGCGCCAGCCTGCGGATCTTGTGGGCGCCATCGTGGCGCTACTGGCGATTGCGGGCGTAGTTGTGTTGTCTGCCTATGCGCGCCTGACTGTCTTGGGTGTGACGAATGATGTTCGCGCAGCCACGTCTAGTTTGATCGAACAATTGTTTTTTGTGCCGATTAACGTGCTGGAAGGCGTGGTGTCGTTTTTCTTACCGCTGGCGCTGATCGTGGAGATGGTGTTCAAGCGCCGGTGGCGAACGCTGGTTACTGCGATCGTGGCGAATCTAACCGCTCCCTTTTTGGCGTGGTTGGCCCATACTGTGGCCGCCGAATTGATTTATGGGGCGGGGTTGCACGGCACTGTCTCGCTTCAGACTTTTATTCACCCTGTTCCGTATTTGGCGGCGATTGCCGCGTTGTTGACTGTTGCGGGGTCGTTCCAGGGTTCGCGTTTGGTGCGGTGGGGCTGGATTTTAACGTCACTTGTGGCACTGTTGCTTGTGCTGCAGGGTAAGCAAACCTTGCCGGGTTCGGTGGCCACAATTTTGTTAGGTGTGAGCGTTGCACTCTTGTTGCGGTTTGTGATTGGTGCACCGCCGCAGCGCGTGACGGGCGCGGCGTTTGTGGATTTGGTTCGCCGCGCTGGTGTGGATCCGGTTGAGATTATTCGTTACGATTCGCCAGATTCAGTCCCAGTTTCGGCATGGTCTGTGGAGGCGCGCGGCCCGGTTGGGTACGTGGATTCGGGTGCGATTCGTAAGTTGGCGGCCATGTGGAACGACGATCCCGCCATCACCCTACCGTCTATTTCTCCATCTCGCGTAGTTTCTTCGTTGGATGGGCATCACGGCCACATGCTGGCTACAACGGCGCGCCATAAATACCCTACGTTTAAGCCCGCATCGGTATCGCGTGTGTATGTGGTTCGGGATGCGTCTGGGGATATTTTCCGAGTCCATGTGTTAGATGACGATCGGATTATTGTTGGAGCTCTTGCGGATTTGTGGCGCCAGCTCCGGTTGAAGATTACATACCATGGCGCGGCACACACCTTGCAGGAGGCAGCACAGCAGCACGTGGTGATGCAGCTTGCGGTTGAACACGCGGGCGTTTCACGGGAAACATTCGTTTCTGATGCTCACGCAGATTCTTCCGTATGCTTGGTGTATCGGATTCCTGACGCTCCGTTACTAGATGACGTCGATGGGGAAGATATTTCTGACTCTCAGCTGGATTCGTTATGGGAACGTTTGCAAAAAGCTCATGCACGTGGTTTTTCCCATGGGGATCTTCATGCAGGGTGCGTACATTTGGATAATGCGGGGCTTCATATTTCCCACTGGCAAGATGGTTCACTAATGGCGTCTGAAACTGTTCGCCTAGTGGATCTTGTTCAGGGATTGGCGATGCTGGCAGGCATTGTAGGCGTAGATCGGGCCGTGTCTTCACTCATTCGTTCTGTTCCATTTGAACGCATTATGTCCCTCGTTCCACTTCTACAAAAGGCAATTCTTCCGCCACGGACCCGCGAAGATTTCCCGAAATCGAAAGACGTTGCGCGGATTCGTGAAGTGTTAGAACAGCGGCTACCAGATGTGGAGCCCATGGAACCTGTGGAGCTCAAGCGCTTTTCACCAAAGACCATCATCACAGTCTCTATCGGCGTTATTGCCGTCTATCTTCTTGCTGCGTCAGTGAATTTCACTGATCTTTCGGCTGCGCTGAAAACTGCCAATCCATGGTGGATGATCGTGTCATTTACTTCCGGTTTACTCACGTACCTTGGTGCCGCGATCACATTGAAGGCCTACACCCAAGAACGAGTTCCGTTAGGCCAATCAATTTTAGTACAGGTGGCAGCATCGTTAGTCACCCTCGTGGCTCCAGCCGGTATCGGCCCGGCGGCCTTAAACCTACGCTTCTTACAGAAGAAGAACGTGGGGATTGCACCAGCAGTGGCTACCGTAACTGTAGTTCAGCTAGCCCAATTCGTTACCACAGTAATCTTCCTGATTCTTCTTACCTTGGTTACGGGCGAATTCGGGGCGCTTTCTATGCCATCTGGTTCAATCATATTAGGAATCGGCGTAACGGCATTGATTCTAAGTTCTGTTTTCTTAATCAAGCCACTACGCACCTGGATCTTGGTAAAAATCAAACCTACAGTGGAGCAGATTTGGCCCCGGCTAGTCTGGTTAGGAACGCATCCTCAACGATTGGCCTTCGGATTCCTTGGCTCAATCATCATGACTATTGCATTTGTTGCCTGCTTTGGCTGTGCATTAGCAGCATTCGGATATCAACTTCCGCTGGTTACGTTAGCTGTCACCTACCTTATTTCCAATTCTGTTGGTTCGCTCGTCCCTTCCCCAGGCGGAATTGGCCCAGTTGAGGCCGCATTGACTGGCGGTCTCGTACTAGCAGGAATTCCATATTCTGTGGCTCTCTCAACTGCCGTACTCTACCGGCTCTTCACATTCTGGGGCCGTGTACCACTCGGGTGGATTGCTCTGCAGATCGCTACCAAGCGTAACTACATTTAAGTGTGACGTTTAGTAGAATAGAGCCATGAACGAACGCGCAGGAACATTGGCTCAGCCATCCGATCTCACTGATATTGATGCACTCGTTAGTGCGTATTACGATATCGAACCAGACCCCTCAAACCCAGCCCAACAGGTGGTATTCGGAACCTCCGGCCACCGCGGATCTGCGTTTGATGGAGCCTTCAACGAAGCCCACATCGTGGCAACAACGCAAGCAATCGTGGAATACCGCCGCGCTCACGGCATTGACGGCCCGCTATACATCGGCCGTGACACCCACGCGTTGTCCGAACCGGCAGAACGTACAGCACTAGAAGTACTTGCCGCGAACAACGTTGAAGTCCGTATTGATGCTCGCCGTTCCTGGACTCCAACCCCTGCAGTCTCCCTCGCCATCCTTACCGCTAACGGCGCCAATACTGCTGACGGTGTTCGTACGTCCGGCCCAGGATTAGCCGACGGCATCGTCGTCACCCCATCCCACAACCCGCCACGCGACGGCGGCTTCAAATACAACCCGCCACACGGCGGTCCAGCAGATTCTGACGCCACCTCGGCTATCGCGGCGCGAGCAAACGACATCCTGCGTGACGGCTGGCGCAACGTGGCGCGCGTCAACTATGACCTGGCGCTCAAGGCAGAAACCACCCGCGGGCACGATTATCTCTCTGCGTACGTCGACGATCTCCAATCGATCATCGATCTGGACGCGATCCGCACCGCCGGCGTACGAATCGGCGCAGACCCCATGGGCGGAGCGTCCGCAGAATACTGGGGTGCAATCGCAGAACGCTACGGCCTTGATCTCACCGTTGTGAACCCCACCGTTGATCCAGCCTGGCCATTCATGACTCTCGATTGGGACGGCAAGATCCGCATGGACTGCTCCTCCCTATACGCCATGGCATCCCTCCTAGAACGCATGAAGCCAGGTGTTGACGGCCGCTCCCCATTCGACATCGCCACAGGAAACGATGCGGATTCGGACCGCCACGGAATCGTGACCCCAGATGCTGGGCTCATGAATCCAAACCACTACCTGGCAGTAGCAATCAACTACCTCTTCACCCACCGTCCACAGTGGCCAGCCAACGCTGGCGTGGGCAAAACACTCGTTTCGTCCTCGCTCATCGATCGTGTTGTAGGAAGCATCGGGCGCGAACTCATCGAAGTACCTGTTGGATTCAAATGGTTCGTCCCAGGCCTTATTTCAGGGAAAATCGGATTTGGCGGCGAAGAATCTGCCGGGGCCTCCTTCCTCCGTAAAGACGGCACAGTATGGACAACCGATAAAGACGGCATCATCATGGATCTGTTGGCATCCGAAATCACGGCAATCACCGGCAAGAGCCCATCCCAACTCCACCGTGAGTTGGTGGAGACGTTCGGATCGTCGTCGTACGCCCGAATCGACGCGGCCGCAAGCAAAACCGAAAAAGCCAAGCTCGCCGCGCTCGCTCCGCAGGACGTGACCGCAACCGAACTCGCCGGCGAACCGATCACCGCGCGGCTCGTGGAAGCACCCGGAAACGGCGCAAAAATCGGCGGTCTCAAAGTGACTACCGAGAACGCGTGGTTCGCCGCCCGCCCATCCGGAACCGAAGACGTCTACAAGATCTACGCCGAATCGTTCCACGGGCCGGAACACCTCGTCCGTGTCCAAAACGAAGCCAAAGCCGTTGTTTCCGCAGCTCTAGGAGCCTAGGTGATCCACCAGTACCAACCCCGCATCGAACTCAATCGCACCTCAGATACCCCACTTCACGTGCAAATATCTGAACCGATTGAACGTGCCATCACCGATGGCACGTTAGCCGCGGGAACTGCCATCGAAAACGAAATCTCGATGGCACGCAGGCTCAACGTATCGCGGCCAACCGCGCGCCGAGCCATGCAAACACTGGTGGAGCAAGGGCTACTCATCCGGCGGCGAGGCAAGGGCACCATCGTGGCGCCCAAGCCTCGCCACCGAATCTTCAAACTCACCTCACTCAACGAAGAGCTACGCGGACAAGGCAAACATCCCACCACACATATCCTCACCTACAATGTGATGCCCGCATCCCACAAGATGGCACACCAACTCGACTGCCTAGAAGGGGCTCCCATCCTCGAACTCGAACGTCTCCGCTACCGCGACGGCGTGCCCGTAGCCGTGCTGTATAACTGGATGCGGGCCGATCTTGCCCCCAGCTTTGCAGACCTCGAAAAACGCGGCCTCTACGAACTCATCCGCGATTCCGGCATCACCATCGCATCCACCACCCAATCCGTCAGCGCCGAACGGCCCTCCCGCCGCCACGCCAAACTCCTCACCATCCCCACCCGCCAGCCAGTGCTCACCATCAACCGCACCGCGTTCGACGAACACGGGGACATCATTGAATGGGGCATCCACACCTACCGCGGGGATCTCTACACTTACGAATCAACCGTGTTTGCTCAAGGTGAGCAGGGATAGGGGCACAGCAGGCGGAAGGGTTGGGCGAGCCCACTATTAACTTCCTCTTTTATAGGCCTATGTGTATAAGAGACACATAGTGACCTTATTCAATCTGTTTTTTGAAACAAACTATGCGCGAACAAAGAATTCCTTTTGAAATTCGCCGCCAACCACCTACCTGTACCAATCATCTCTCAACTTTAGGTAGGCTTGCACCTATGGGTTTTGCACATATGGCACGCACAATCGAAGATTCTATTAACCGACGCGGTATCGTGAAACGGCGCCGCGCCGGCTGGCTACCAAACATCATCGGATACACCGGATACGGTTCAGTTTCCGCAGTTCGCGTACTCGCGCGCGCAGTCATGGCCGATCCCCACGCACACAAAAAACCCGCCACCCTGCCATTCCTGCCAAGCCTCACCCACACATACGCCAGCCAAACAGTCAGCGATATTGCCACATTCGCCGCCGAAACCGCGGCAGAAGCAGAACGCGGATGGCGCCAATTCTTCACCACACAGGTAGGCTTCCTCCCAGTCACAGTTACCATCGGGAACCAAACCATCCACACACGTACTGATCGAAGTGGATACTTGGACATCATCGTCGAAAATCATGGACTCGAACCCGGCTGGCACGAAGCACTCATCACCCCCGCCGCAGGTGAGTCGATCAATGCGCCGATCATGATCGTCTCGCCGGACGCAACCCGTGGGCTCATCTCGGATATCGACGACACGATCGTGGTCACATGGCTCCCGCGCGCGATGCTCGCGGCGTGGAACTCGTTCGTCAAACACACAAACACCCGCCAAGCCGTACCCGGAATGAACAGCTTCTACCGCACACTACTAGAAGACTCTCCCAAAGCGCCCGTTTTCTACCTCTCAACCGGCGCCTGGAACACCTACCCCACGTTCCTCAACTTCATCCAGAAAAACGAACTCCCCATCGGCCCCATGCTCTTCACCGACTGGGGCCCCACCCCAACCGGCCTCTTCCGCTCCGGGCAAGAACACAAGAAAACGCAACTGCGGAACCTGCTCATCATGTTCCCCAACATCGAATGGTTCCTCGTAGGCGACGACGGGCAAAACGACCCCCTCATCTACGACGAACTCGCCCGCGAACACCCATCGCGTGTTCGCGGTATCGCACTGCGCGAACTCAACCCTGTAGAACAAGTCCTCTCCCACGGATCGCCTGAAGCATTCGGGAAAAACCGTGAAGATTGCGATTCGGAAGGCGATGGCGTGCCCGTAATCCGTGGGAAAGACGGATTTGCGTTGGATGTGGCGGCTCGGCGCGGGTTTCCTCGGTAAGGGGGGCGGGTATTGACGAAAAACTCACTTATTTCCGGCGATGGGCCTCTATAGGGGCCTATCGCCGGCTGTGGGTGAATTTTTCGTCAGAAACATACTGATCGCCAGAAACATACTGGCATGGGCAAGATCACTTCGTGCTCAACCGCACCAGCAGGCCGCGGTGATCAGAGCCGCCAACAGTCACGATTGCAGCATCTGCCCCACGGAACGACCCACTATATAAAACCCGATCAATAGGAGCCGAAAGAGTAGCCGGAGTATTCACAGGCCACGTGCCAACAGCGCCAGAGCCAGCATCTTTGGCGCCATCCCCGCAGGTGAAGCCTTGAGCCAGCTGATGATCGATGGTGGAGTTGAAATCGCCGGCCACGATGATATTTGGCCGGGAGCACAGTTCATATACAGAGCGGGTTTGTTTCCGCCAGGAATCCACAAACCGGGGCATGGGTGCGATAGGGTGAACGCCAACGATTTCTGGGCCGTTTCCGGCAACGGGCCGAGCGGATACGGCGGCGGCCTCCGCCGGGGCCGTATCGCTCTGCTCGTATTTCCCGAGGGTCTCGGATATGAGGAGGATTGTGGAGCGGAATTCGGGATCGTATTTGGAGGTGGCGGTGTCAAAGTGTTGAAACCGAAGGCCGCGTTTGGCCAGCAGCCGCACGAGTTCGTGCCCGCGATCCCCTGCCGTTTCGGCCAGTACGATCACGTCTGCGCCGTTGGCTTCGGCTAGCTGGGCGATCTGACCTGGGGTGGTTTTGCCACCGAGCGTATTGTAGGTGAGAACCGTGATGTCCCCGTTTCCGCGCGCGGTGGCGGTGATTCCGTGATCTGGCCCGAGTTTTCCAGGGTTTGCCAGGCCGCGTTCAAGTATCACTCCGAATTGGAGCACGCCGCACACGGCCAGCATGGCGGCCAGCGCGCCGGCGATCCGTCCCATATTCAGGAGTTTCCGGCGTACAACCGCAAAGATCGCTAGGAGTAAGGCGCTGAAAATAAGCCCTGCTCCGATCCAAAATCGCATGGAAATAATTTGGGCGAGTGGGGTGGAAAGCGCCAAGGTGGAGGTGTATTCGGTAAGGTCTGGCCGGCAGAGGAGAATACCGATTGCGGCTATGGCTAGTGAGAGTGTGCCCCACACGAATTTCATAAAGTACCCTTTCTTGGCTGGAATACTTTTTTAGTTTAGGCTACGAGCTGGGGAGAGTTTTGAGCACGTTCGCGCTTCGCTTGATTGAGAGAAAAGTGACGTCCTGACATTGTCGGACCCCCGTGAGAAAATAGTTTCGTGGCAAAAGATTTCCGTACCCAGTTCCGGCGCCGTGGGTGGCGCCCGTTTTCACCTAGCCAGCTTGATGCTCGCCGGGCGGTGTTGCCTGCGATTTCGTATCCGGCTCAGTTGCCTGTTTCTGCGCGCCGTGAGGATATTAAGGCGGCTATTTCCGCAAGTCAAGTGGTGATTGTTGCAGGTGAAACTGGTTCTGGTAAGACTACCCAGTTGACGAAGATTTGTTTGGAGTTGGGGCGTGGTATCGCGGGGATGATTGGCCATACGCAGCCGCGGCGTATTGCTGCGCGGTCGGTTGCGTCGCGTATTTGTGATGAACTGGGTGTGGAGCTTGGTGGCGCGGTTGGCTTCCAGGTTCGGTTTACAGAGCAAGTTTCGCCGTCTACGTTGGTTAAGTTGATGACTGACGGTATTTTGTTGGCTGAGATTCAGTCTGATCCGCTGTTGCGCCGGTATGACACGATTATTATTGATGAAGCTCATGAGCGTTCGCTGAATATTGATTTTCTTTTGGGATATTTGGCGCAGCTTTTGCCGAAGCGGCCGGATTTGAAGGTTATTATTACGTCGGCAACGATTGATTCGCAGCGGTTTGCGGAGCATTTTGGGGCGCGTATGTGTGGCGGAGGGCCTGGGGTTTCGGCGCCGATTGTGGAGGTTTCTGGGCGCACGTTCCCGGTTGAGGTGCGGTATCGTCCGTTGGATGGGATCGACGACGCGGTGGCGGATTCTCCTGATCTTGACCACAGCGTGGATCAGATTTCGGGGATTGTGGATGCTGCATGTGAGTTGATGGATGAGGGCCCTGGAGATATTTTGGTGTTCCTTTCGGGGGAGGGTGAGATTCGTGAAACTCAGAAGGCGTTGCGTGATGAGTTAGGGAATCGGTTTGTTGATCCGGGTGATCATTCGTCGGTCCCGGGCGCGGTGGAAGTGGTGCCGTTGTTTGCTCGCTTGTCTGCCGCGGAACAGCAGCGGATTTTCTTGCCTCATGCGTATCGGCGGATTGTGTTGGCTACGAATATTGCGGAAACGTCGCTTACCGTGCCTGGTATTCGTTATGTGATTGATCCGGGTACGGCTCGTATTTCACGCTATTCCCCACGTACTAAGGTGCAGCGGTTGCCGATTGAACCGATTTCGCAGGCGTCTGCTAATCAGCGTTCGGGCCGGTGTGGCCGTGTGGCTGATGGTATTGCGATTCGTTTGTATTCGGAGGATGATTTCGCAGGCCGGCCGGAGTTTACGGAGCCGGAGATTCAGCGTACATCGTTGGCATCGGTGATTTTGCAGATGGCGTCGCTGGGGTTGGGCACGGTTGCAGATTTTCCTTTTATTGATCCACCAGATATGAAGGCAGTACGTTCTGGCGTTCAGTTGTTGGAGGAGATCGGCGCGTTGGAGCCGGATACTCGCACTCCTGTATTGACAAAGATTGGCCACAAGTTGGCACGGTTGCCGATTGATCCACGGTTAGGCCGCATGTTGTTGGCGGCTGTGGATAATGGTGCGGCTACAGAAGTGCTGGTGTTGGTGGCCGCCATGTCGGTTCAGGATGTTCGCGAGCGCCCAGTGGAGTTTAAGGCGCAGGCGGATCAGCTTCATGCGCGTTTCACGGAGCCGTCGTCGGATTTCTTGGCCTACTTGAATTTGTGGCGCTACCTGCGTACTCAGCAGCGCGATCTGTCAGGTTCGGCGTTCCGGCGGTTATGCCGGGCGGAACACCTGAATTGGTTGCGGTTCCGCGAATGGCAGGATGTGGTGTCTCAATTGCGTGAGCTGGCAAAGCCGCTGGGAATCACGTTGAAGAACATTGCGTTGCCTACGGCTGCGCAGATCCGTCAGGCTGGGGAGAAGAATAATGACGTCTCCCAAAATCGGGATATTGTTCATGCGGTGAAGGCTGTGGGAGCATCGGCGGATGCTCCAGCGGCTGATGCTATCCACAGGTCGCTTCTTGTTGGTTTGCTATCTAATATCGGGTCGTTTGATCAGCGTAAGCGTGATTACCTTGGTGCTCGGGGTACTCATTTTGTGATGTGGCCTGGTTCTGGTTTGGCGAAGCGCACACCTGATTGGGTGATGGCTGCTGAATTAGTAGAAACGTCGCGTCTTTTTGCTCGATCTGTGGCGAAGATTGATCCGGCGTGGGTGGAACGTGCGGGAGCTCATTTGGTGAAGCGCACGTATTCTGATCCGTTCTGGTCGAAGCGTGATGGTGCCGCGAAGGTGCACGAAAAGGTGTTGTTATATGGGCTTACGGTGGCGGCGGATCGTCAGGTTCTGTTGTCTTCGGTGGGTACTGATTCGGCGCGGGAATTGGCGCGCGAAATGTTTATCCGCCACGCCTTGGTGGAGAATCAGTGGCGCACGTTCCACCAGTTCGTGAAGGATAATCGGCAGGCGTTGGCTGATGCTCGCGATGTCGAAGAACGCTTACGTAGTCACGGTTTGGTGGCAGATGAAGCAGCCCAGTTCGTGTTTTTCGATGAACGTATCCCGGCGTCGATAGTCTCTGCACGTCATTTCGATTCGTGGTGGAAGAAGGAACGCCACCAGAACCCAGATTTGCTTGACTTCACGCGCGAGTTTTTGTTGGGCGAAACGGAGGCATCAGATGATGATTTCCCACAACAGTGGCGCCAGGGCGATATCACGTTGTCGATCAGTTATACCTTCACGCCGGGTAGCCATGCGGATGGTCTAACTATCGATGTGCCTATTACTCTTCTCCCTCAACTCACCGATGACGGCTTCGATTGGCTTGTTCCCGGCATGCTTGATGAACTCGTGGTCGCCACAATACGCGCCTTGCCGAAGCGGATTCGCCGGCATCTGGTTCCGGCTCCGGACGTGGCGCGGGAAATCCGCAGCCTCCTGCCAGCCTGGGATTCGGTGGCACACGGGCAACCCGGCGCACCAACCTTCGAAGCGGCATTCACGGATGCTGTACGGAAACTGCGGTCGATCGACATTGATAAGGATGCCTGGGCGGAAGCCTCCTTGCCTCCCCATCTTGTTATCACGTTCCGGGCTCGTTCAGAACGCGGAGCTGTGCTAGATGAAAGCACATCGATTGAACATTTACAGCGATCGTTGGCTCCACAAACCCGATCGGCTGTGGCACAAGTAGTCAAAAGTGCCGTTGCGGCAGCCGTGAACACTCCGGTGGTCGATACGCCTGCACTGGCCGGTACCGGCGTTCCTCTCACCACCTGGCCAGCGATGGATTCTATTCCCGAGGTCATCGAGACCTCCGGCGCGCACGGCCACGCCGTGCGCGGCTATCCTGCTTTGGCCGAAGTTTCAGCCAAAGCAGGCACCGTCGTCGAACTCGTTGTACGTGCACAGCCCGCCGAACAAGTACGTGACCACGCGGCCGGAATCGTGCGATTGTTGGCCGGTGAACTGGCACTGCCGGACGCTCGCGTGAGCACACGGTGGACCAGGCGCGAATCGTTGGCTATGGCGGCGTCTCCTTACAAAACTACGCAAGCACTCATCTCCGATCTGCATATCGCGGCCGTGCGAAACTTGGCTACACAATGGGCACGGGAAAACAAGAAACCGCTCGGTCAACTGCGAGAACGCACTGATTATGAGGCGTTGCGAACCTGGCTAAAGATTCGCGTGGAAGATGAAATCTATCGCGTTGCGCAGATTGTTGTGCGTGTGCTGGAAACGTACGGGGAAGTCGATAGTGCGATCCGTGGAGCGTCATCATTGGCGCTGATAAATACTGTCACGGACGTGCGAGATCAGGTAAATCGCCTGGTAGCCCCCGGATTTATCGCACGCACTCCGTACGAATACCTGGCTCATCTGCCACGCTACCTAGCAGCGGCGCGAATCCGTTTAGAAAAGGCACCCACCAATTCAGCCGACGATTCTCTAGCATGGCAAGTGGCCGACATCAGTGACGCAATAGCCGAAGAAGAGGCGGCGCAAACTATGTATGATCCGGTCAAGGCTGCCGCACTTGTGAAAGCGCGGTGGATGATCGAAGAACTGCGCGTCTCCTTCTTCGCACAGCAGTTGGGAACAAGCGGAAAGGTATCGGTGCAACGAATCCGTAAACTTGTGAATTGATCGGCGATAGCGTGAAAATCCGGCGTAATGTGCTCAAGGTTACGCCACACATAGTTGCATAACTATGCGGTTGTTAGAATATACTTCCATTATGGGCGCGAGCCTGCATACTCATTCCATCCGCGAGGAGAAACCATGAAAACCCTGAAAATTACTGCTGCAGCCGCAGCACTCATCTTCACCCTGGGCGCTTGTGGCTCCGACGCCACGTCAACAGACGCTGACGCCGCAGCTACAACCGGCGACGTCCGCGCCACCGACGTTTCGCACATCAAAAAAGTAGACGAGATCGCAGCACTCCTGCCAGAATCCGTCACCGCAGATGGAACCCTCACGTTCGGAACCAACGCATTCTACGCACCAGCCGAATTCTATGCAGAAGACGGCACCACCTTGCAGGGCTTCGATATTGACCTCGCACACGCACTCGGGCAAGTACTCGGGCTCAAAGTTTCGATCGAAAACGCAGAATTCGCAGCCGTCATCCCCGGCATCGGAAAAACATACGAAGCCGGAATCGCTGCCATCTCCGTGAACCCAGAACGTCAAGAAACCGTTGATCTCCACCAGTACTACGAAGCCGGACTCCAGTGGGCAGTCCCGGCAGGAAACCCAAAGAAGTTCGATCCAGCTGACGTCTGCGGCAAGATCATTGGCGTACAGACCGGTACCGCTCAAGACGAATACTTGACCGAACTCAACACCACCGATTGCAAAGACAAGCCAGTCCAGATCCAGCGCCAAGCAGAACAGCCACGCATCAGCCTGCAACTTGCACAGGGCCAGCTCGATGCCATGTTCGCAGATACGCCCGTCGTCGATTTTGCCGTTCTCCAAACAAACAAGCAGATCGAAAAAATCGGTGACCCAATCGACGTCGTCGGCCTTGCCATCGCAACCCCTAAAGGTAGCCCAACCACGGAAGCCATCAACAAGGCCCTCCAACACCTCATCGATACCGGCGAACTCGCCAAAATCTTCACCACGTGGGGAATCAAAGACGGCGTAGCCACCTCACCCATGCTCAACCCAGCGAAGTAGACATCATGCCAGAAAACAGCTCACCCGAACTCATTCACGCAGTCCCCGTACGCCACTGGGGCCGCTGGATCTCAGCCGCGGTCGTTGCGGTCATCGCCTACGCGATCCTCAACCAGCTCATCGTCAACCCGCAATTCCAATGGGACGTTGTCTGGGCAAACCTGTTCAAGATCCAAATAGTGAAAGCCGTAGGCTGGACTCTGGCACTCACCGTGGCAGCCATGGTACTCGGCATAATTCTTGCCGTCACCATGGCAATCATGCGGCGCTCCGAAAACCCGGTACTCCGCTCCGTAGCCACCGCATACATCTGGTTCTTCCGCGGAACCCCGATCTACACCCAACTCATCTTCTGGGGCCTGATCGGAACCCTCTTCCCTACAATCACTGTTGGAATCCCAGGCGTCATTGATTTCTTCACCTTCGCCCCAAACACCATCTTTGCGGAACGTCAATACACCATGTTCCTCTTCGCGGTACTCGGGCTAGGCCTCAACGAAGGCGCCTACCTGGCGGAAATCGTTCGCTCCGGCCTCAACTCCGTTGATCCAGGGCAAGAAGAAGCAGCCAAGGCGCTCGGCATGAGCAACGGGATGATCCTCCGCCGGATCGTGCTGCCACAGGCCATGCGCGTGATCGTGCCACCAACCGGCAACGAAACAATCTCGATGCTCAAAACAACATCGCTAGTGACCGCCGTTCCACTCTCCCTAGAACTCACCCATGTGACGAACGCCAGCGGCTTCTCCAGCTTCAAGCCAATCCCATTCCTGATCGTGGCCGCCATCTGGTACCTAGTGATCACATCCGTGCTGATGGTTGGCCAATACTACCTCGAAAAGTTCTACGGCCGCGGCGCCGGATCTGGCGCACAAACCCCGAACGCGCGCGGTAAAAAGGCGCGGGCCGGGCGGCAGGCGGCAATCAACGCATCACGCACCACCACCGACGATCCATTCGCCGAATACACGCCATAATCGAGGAACCCCAATGAATACTGCCACTCAACCAAAAGTTCACGTCACTAACGTTCACAAATTCTTCGGCGATCTCCACGTGCTCAAAGGCGTGTCGTTCGACGTCGCCCCTGGAACCGTCACCTCCATTCTGGGGCCATCCGGCTCCGGAAAATCCACCATGCTACGCTGCATCAACCTACTGGAAACCATCCAAGCCGGATCAATCCACGTTGATGGCACACTCATGGGATACAGCGAAAAAGGCAGAAAACTCTACGAACTCACCACCAAGCAGGCCGCACAGCAGCGCGCCAAAATCGGCATGGTCTTCCAGCGATTCAACCTGTTCCCACACAAAACGGCACTAGAAAACGTGATGGAAGCACCCGTGCACGTACTCGGCATGGCAAAGGCCGAAGCCAAGAAGCAAGCCGAAGAACTCCTCACCCGCGTTGGCCTGGCCGAACGTATGGAGCACTACCCGGCCGAACTATCCGGCGGCCAGCAGCAGCGCGTGGCAATCGCCCGCGCCTTGGCCATGAAGCCCGAACTCATGCTGTTCGATGAGCCCACCTCCGCGCTTGATCCCGAACTCGTGGGCGAAGTCTTGAGCGTTATGCAAGATCTTGCACGGGATGGCATGACCATGGTTGTTGTCACCCACGAAATGGGCTTCGCCCGCGAAGTATCCGATCAGGTTATCGTGATGGATGACGGCAAGATCATCGAAGCCGGCTCACCAGCCGAGGTATTCGATCATCCAACCAGCCCGCGCGCTAAAGAATTCTTCTCGAAGGTGCTGTAGGGCGCAGCCCGGCCCCAATCGGCGGCCTGCTGGACAGGAAGCGCTTATATGGCGCTGCTGTCCAGCAGGCCGCTTTTTGAGCACTGGGCACTCTTACCGTCGCCATGCAGCCATGCCAACCAAGCAATGTTTAAGCATTGCTCATGTCCCAAAAACTCGACTGAGCGTGCCGATGTACCCGCTTTTAGCTGCAACGATGTCATTAAATCCGCAGGTCCTAAGCAATAATGAGATGAGCACATATATCAATCTAATCTCCTGCGAGATTCTACGCTTACCGTAAAAATCAGGTTGATGCGTAAATTAGATAAGTGTAAAGCACAAGATAACAGCACCCCCTACGCCTCTCAACGAAGATGAACGAGAATGGCTACCTCGACAAATCGCGTTGGATATCAATGCGACCAGGCGATTGCAACAAATTGCAAAGCAAGATGCTAGACAATTTGCGAAACCTTCAGTGGATAAATCCATACATAAACACTACTAACCGCGTAACGAGCCAACAAAGAGCATCGCGGCAAACGCGGCTCCACCAGCGCAGGCCCACCATTCAACAGCCGCCCACAACGGCGTCCGTTCCAACGGGCCACGCCGCACCGGCAAAATCTCCGCCTTATTTGGCAAGAGCTTCGGACGCTTCACAATTTTATCGATGAGTTCGCGCTGCGCCGGCGTCGTCGTCGAACCCTCCACAAGCTCACCCAAACCCGGCTCCACCTGGAACAACGGAAGCAACGCACCCACCGGCGGCTCCGCCGAACGGACCGTGACCATCGTGCTGAACGGCGCTCCGCCGCCAACCGGAAGCGCAACCACCGGAACCAAAATGCCACGGCCACCACCGGAATGGACTTCGCGGGCGAAGGTCGATTCGTTCGTTCCCACAACTCGCGCCACCACGGGAATCGGCTCCCCACGCGCAGGAATCCACACCCACCAGAAAGCCGCCGCGATCAGGCCAAACGCAACGGCCGGGAGCAGAACCAAAAGCATGCGGAGAAGGGGAACTTCGTCGATGAAAAGGAGCATCCCCACCACGGCGCCAAACAAAAAGCCGGCGGCAAGGGCGGCGCTGGCGCGGCGGGCGTGGTCGATGGGGCGGTTCGCCGGCAATGCTGCGCGGCTCATACGAAGCACAAGATCAGTTCCAGACATGGTTTCAAGTATAGCCAAGCCCGGATCAGAAGTTTCTCCAGCTATACTAAGGAACCGTGAATCTTGACGATGCTTACCGGATGGGGCGGCGGCTCATGGACCAGCACGGGCTGGCGGAGTGGACGCTCGAATTCGACCGCGCCAAACGCCGCGCCGGCGCCACACACTTCGCGCACACGAAAATCACGCTCTCGCGCGCGCTCACCGAAGCCTGCCCCGAAACCACAGTACGGGACACGATTCTTCACGAGATTGCGCACGCGATCGTGGGGCCGCGTCACGGGCACGACGACGTATGGCGCCGGACCTGTGTGAAAATTGGTGGGACTGGGGCGGCGCGGCTGGAAGGCGCGCCGCAGATTCCGGGAGCGTGGGTCGGGAAATGTCCGGCCGGGCATGAGATTCAGCGGCATCGCCGGCCTACTCGCCCGATGAGTTGTGCCACCTGCCAGCCGAAGCGTTTTTCTGCCGAACATCAGTTCGTGTGGCGGCGCCGGCTGGGTGCGGCGGATCAAGCTTAACCCCGCGCTTTCTGCAGATCGCAGGCTAGCTCCGCGACACCCACTCCACGATGCCGCGAGCGCCAACTTCAGCCATCTCTAAGGTGTCGTAGAATCCTGAAGAATCGCCGTACCAAGGATCAAGAACATCAAGTTCTCCGTTGGACGTGTAGAAATCCGATCCGCGCCCAGCCGCCACTTTTTCTTGGCCTTCGAGGGGGCCGCCGGGGCAGAAGGCGCCGCGCGGCGCAACGCGAGTGGTGCCGTCGAACTCTCGCCATAAATGGATACGTTCCACATGGTCCGCCCCGAGCCCAGCCGCCAGCACCATCCGCCGGAGTGCGCGGGCGTGCCCGGTGGTCATAGCCAAGATCAGATCGGCATCCGCAAGTTCAGCCGCACTAGCCTGGTGAGCATAATGATCGCGAGGCACGTCGTACCCCTTTTCCCGCAATACCGCGGCAGCTCGGCGATCGATCGGATTCCCAGTTTCTTCAGCGGACACGCCTGCTGAAGAAACCTCCACCGCCAGCCCTGCACGTGCCGCCACATCGCGCAGCACGATCTCGCCCATCGGAGACCGGCAGATGTTCCCGGTGCACACAACTAAAATCTTCATGCCATCCCTTTCTGTTGGCGGTGTTTGGCCGCCCACGGCCCAAAGTTCCACCAAAATCAGGCCCGCGCGGCCCAATCTTCCACCAAACCCGAGCCTTGCCGGCCCAATCCGACACCGTGAAAGTCCCAAATAAGCGGCACACAGCTCAGCAGTGCCATATAGAACACTGCTGTCCCGCTCCGCGCCGATCGAGCGCCGGCAAGCAGCTTATTAAGCCCCGCCAGCCCCTCCAGCCCCTCAGAAATCCCAGTCTTCGTCTTCGGTGGCTTCGGCAGTGCCAATAACATACGACGATCCCGACCCACTAAAGAAGTCATGGTTTTCGTCCGCATTCGGCGAAAGCGCGGCCAAAATTGCCGGATTCACCGCGGTCTGATCGGCCGGGAAAAGCGCTTCGTACCCGAGGTTCATGAGCGCCTTGTTGGCGTTGTAGCGGAGGAACATCTTGACGTCTTCGGTCAGCCCCATCTCGTCGTACAGAGATTCGGTGTAGCCTTCTTCGTTTTCGTACAGGTCCTCGAGCAGCGAGTACGTGTAGTCCATGAGTTCGGCTTGCCTCTCCGCCGACGCCCTCTTCACCGCCTGCTGGTACTTGTATCCGATGTAGTATCCGTGTACGGCTTCGTCGCGGATGATCAGCCGGATCAAATCGGCAGTGTTGGTGAGTTTCGCGTGGGCGCTCCAGTACATTGGCGCGTAGAACCCGGAGTAGAAGAGGAACGATTCGAGCATGGTGGATGCGACTTTGCGCTTTTCCGGATCGTCGCCGCGGTAGTAGTCCAGAACGATCTGGGCTTTCTTTTGCAGGTATGGGTTTTCTTCCGACCAGCGGAACGTTTCCTCAATCTCCTGCGACGAAATCAGTGTCGAAAAAATCGACGAATACGATTTCGCGTGCACCGATTCCATGAAGGCGATATTCGTTAAGACGGCCTCCTCATGCGGCGTAATCGCGTCCGGGATCAGGGAAATCGCGCCCACGGTCCCTTGCACGGTGTCCAGCAGCGTGAGTCCGGTGAACACTCGCGTGGTCATCAGCTGTTCGTGCGGCTTGAGCGTGTTCCAAGATTGGATATCGTTGGAGAGCGGAATCTTTTCGGGCAGCCAAAAGTTTCCGGTGAGCCGGTCCCATACTTCTTGGTCTTTTTCGTCGATGATTTTGTTCCAGTTGATCGCCTGCACTGAATCAACGAGTTTAATTTTTTCCGACATATTCGCCTCCCGTTT
The DNA here is from genome assembly GCF_000092365.1 of Arcanobacterium haemolyticum DSM 20595. NCBI lineage: Bacteria > Bacillati > Actinomycetota > Actinomycetes > Actinomycetales > Actinomycetaceae > Arcanobacterium > Arcanobacterium haemolyticum. The sequence continues at coordinate 151,519 of NC_014218.1, read as the reverse complement.
GCTCTGTCTCCCCATTTTCTCACGCCTCGCGCCCGCTTCCAACGGTTTCGTTTGCGGTTTAGGATGGTTTTATGACGACGACGAACGCGCATCCAACTCTTTCCGTTTCAGGTAGCGGGAAATCTCGTATTGGTGGTCTTGCTCTCGCTCGCGGGGTTGCGATCGTAGGAATGTTTTGGGCACATCTAGTGGTATTCGATGAAAATCATGGCATAACTGGGTTTTAGCTCGGATTCCGCATGGTCGTTCGGCGATTTTTTCGTTTCTTGCCGGCGTGTCGATCACATTGATGACTGGCCGGGATGAACCGTATGTTGGCGAGCGTTGCAGGCTCGGTTGCGGATTGTGGGCCGGGCGTTGGTGCTGTTGCGGGGCCACTGTTGTTGGTGCTTATTAAGTCTGCGATGGGTGCGGCCGGCGTTTTTGCTGGTGGCAGGATTGGCGGCTTGGGGCCAGCCCGGATGGCAGAAGCCATACGGGCCAGCGGAATACCTGAACAGGCCAGCAAGGGGGCTGACCTGAAGAATTCCCTTCAGATTCAGCCCCCAGCTACATTCACCAGCAGCTTGTCACAACATGCAGGACACGCAGCCTTCGACTTCCGTCCCGTCCAGCGCCGCCTGCCGGATTCGCATGTAGTACAAGGATTTGATTCCCTTGCGCCAGGCGTAAATATAGGACTTGTTGACGTCACGGGTTGTCACGGTGTCCGGGTAGAACAGCGTGAGCGATAGCCCCTGGTCAACGTGTTGCGTGGCGGCCGCGTACGTATCGATGATCGCTTTCGGCCCGATTTCGTAGGCGTCTTGGTAGTATTCCTTGTTGTCGTTAGTCAGGTATGCGGCCGGATAGTAGACGCGCCCGATCTTGCCTTCTTTACGAATTTCGATCTTCGATACGATCGGGTGGATCGACGAGGTCGAGTGGTTAATGTACGAAATCGATCCGGTTGGCGGCACGGCCTGCAAGTTTTGGTTGTACATGCCGTGAGCCGCCACGGCATCGCGCAACGCAACCCAGTCTGCCACGGTTGGAATGTGAACGTTAGCGAAAAGCTCCCGCACGCGCGCAGTTTCCGGCGCCCATTCGCGTTCAATATATTTAGCAAAGTAAGAACCATCCGCATAGGCAGACCGTTCGAACCCTTCGAACCGCACGCCGCGTTCCTTCGCGATCAGCATAGAGGAACGGATCGCATGGTAGGCCACGGTGTAGAAGTAGATGTTGGTGAAATCGAGCGCTTCGTCGGATCCATAGAAGATCTTCTCGCGTCCAAGATACCCGTGCAGATTCATTTGCCCCAGCCCGATTGCGTGAGACATGTCGTTTCCACGCTCAATGGATGGAACAGCTGCAATATTCGTCTGATCAGAAACGGCAGTCAACGCCCGGATAGCGGTCTCCACGGTTTGCCCAAAGTCCGGCGAATCCATGGTTTTCGCAATATTGAGCGATCCCAAGTTACACGAAATATCTTTACCCACATGTTCGTACGAAAGATCAGCATTGTATCTGGACGGTTCTGATACTTGCAGGATTTCGGAGCACAGGTTGGACATGGTGATACGGCCATCGATCGGGTTGGCACGGTTCACGGTGTCTTCGTACACAATATACGGATACCCGGATTCGAACTGGATTTCGGCAAGAGTCTGGAAGAACTGCCGCGCGTTGATCTTGGTTTTGCGGATCCGCCTATCATCCACCATTTCCTCATACTTTTCGGTAACAGAGATTTCGGTGAATGGCACGCCGTACACGCGCTCCACATCGTATGGCGAGAAGAGGTACATGTCCGCATTCTTCTTGGCCAGTTCGAACGTTATATCAGGGATAACCACGCCCAACGATAACGTCTTAATTCGGATTTTTTCGTCCGCATTTTCACGCTTGGTGTCCAAGAATCGCATGATGTCTGGATGATGCGCATGCAAATAAACCGCACCGGCCCCTTGCCGCGCGCCCAGTTGATTTGCGTAGGAGAATGCGTCTTCCAAAAGTTTCATCACGGGATTCACGCCGGAAGATTGGTTTTCGATCCGCTTGATCGGCGCCCCGAGTTCGCGCAGATTAGAAAGATTAAGCGCCACGCCGCCGCCACGCTTCGAAAGCTGCAACGCCGAATTAATTCCCCGCGAAATAGATTCCATGTTGTCTTCCACGCGCAACAGGAAGCAAGATACGAGTTCGCCGCGCGCCTTCTTCCCCGCATTAAGGAACGTTGGGGTGGCCGGCTGGAATCGCCCGGTGAGGATTTCGTCAACAAGATTCTTCGCAAGCTCCACATTCCCCGCAGCCAGCGTGAGTGCCACCACAACCACGCGATCTTCGAATCGCTCCAGGTAGCGTTTGCCATCGAACGTTTTGAGCGTATAGGACGTGTAGTACTTGAACGCCCCAAGGAAAGTCGGGAAACGGAACTTGTGCGCGTAGGCTTGTTTGTAGAGGGCCTTCACGTCGTCGTCCGAATATGCGTCAAAAACTTTGGGTTCGTAGTAGCCTTCGGTGATTAGGTAGTCGAGTTTTTCTTCGAGCGAGTGGAAGAACACCGTATTCCGGTTCACGTGCTGCAGGAAGTACTGCCGCGCGGCCTCCCGGTCCGATTCGAATTGGATTTTTCCGTCCGCATCGTAGAGGTTGAGTTGCGCGTTGAGGGCGTGGTAATCGAGCCCGTCGCCTACTGTTTCTTCACCGGTATCCGTCATGATCCTGTCCACCATTGAGTTAATCCTTCGCGCACTTTCTGAACGTCTACTGGCGTTCCTAAGAGTTCGTACCGGTACATGTGCGGTACGTGGGTTTTCGCGGAGATAATATCGCCTGCCAGCCCGAACGCTTCTCCGAAGTTTGTGTTTCCACCGGAGATGACTCCGCGGATGTGCGAACGGTTGTGTTCGTTATTAAGAAATTTGATGACTTGTTTGGGTACGGCCCCGCGTTCGTTTCCGCCACCGTACGTTGGCACGATGAGGACGTAGTCTTCGCCCACCACCAGCGGTTTTTCGGTTGGCAGTAGCGGGATGCGATCCGCACGGAACCCTAGTTTTTCTACGAATCGTTTCGTATTTTCCGTTGTAGAAGAAAAATAGACGACGTAGACCACGAGTTTTCCTTATTTTTTTAATTGACGACGACGCTCAGGCGCGCAATGCGACCGGCGCCGATGCTCCAGCTAAACGCTTAATAAGATCAGGGCGGTATCCAGACCAGTGATCGCCATCTGCAAACACAACCGGAGCCTGCTGGTAGCCGAGTGCCTTGACAGTTTCTAGAGCGTGTGGATGCTGTGTGAGGTCCACTTCTGTGAAGTCCAGGCCATGCTTAACAAGGGCTCGCTTCGTTGCCGTGCACTGGACGCATGCAGGCTTCGTGTAGAGAGTAATAGACATCTTTTCCTCCTTGTTTGGCATTTTTTCGCTACGGCACATAACACTACACCTAGTGAAAAATAATCGCTATGGCACTAGATAATGTGTCTCGAACACTTTTCCGCCTAAATCAACACATTGCCTGCCCCGTCGTCGTTACTCGTGAAGAAAACCACCCAACCCAACTCGCGTCAGAAGAAAGAAAAACACTACTCCGTGTGGAAGAATGACAACAAACACAGAAAGTCGAAGGAAAACTCATGCCTCATATGAACGTCGAATCGTTCAACCTGGACCATCGCCACGTCAGCGCGCCATACGTACGAATCGCAGACGTCAAGCGCCTCCCACACGGGGACGTCCTGACCAAATACGACGTACGCTTCACGCAACCAAACGTGGCACACCTCGACATGCCTGCAATCCACTCAATCGAACACTCGTTCGCAGAATACGCACGCAACCATGCAGACGACATCGTTGACTTCTCCCCCATGGGCTGCCAAACCGGGTTCTACCTCATCCGCGCAAGCGAACCAGACATCCCCGGAACACTCGATCTGATCGCCACCACATTCCACGACATCCTCAACGCAACCAGCGTGCCCGCAGCCAACAACATCCAATGCGGCTGGGGCGCCAACCATTCGCTCGAAGCAGCCCAAACCGCAGTTCGCGCCATGCTCGCAGAACGTACCACCTGGGAGAATGTAAACGCATGAAACACATCGATGCCCTCGTCATCTCCGCCATGGATGAAGAAATGGCACCATTCCTTGACCTCGTCCGTGCATGCAACCTCAAACCGATCGAATCGCCTACCGGAACCGCATACCAAGCTTCCAAAGGCAGCATGCGAATGGTGCTGATGGTGACGCGCGTAGGAATGACTGCGTGCGCGAGCGCACTTGGCTGGGCACTGGGGCACTATGCGCCGAAGGTGATTGTGTCGATTGGGTCTGCGGGCGGGCTCGCCGCCGATTCGCGCGTGGGGCACATTGTGGTTGGTGCCGATTACATGAACGGCGGGGCCGATGGCACCGCTTTTGGCTACACCCGCGGGCAAGTGCCTGGGCAGCCTGTATCCTTCCATGGCGATACCACCATGATCGAAACCATCGAACGATTCGTTGCTTCGCCCGAATCCGATGGGCTCACAATCCGTGTGGGGAGCATGCTCTCTTCTGATGCGTTCGTGACCGAAGCCAATGTGACCGATACGCGCGAGGCCTTCCCTGGCGCCCTTTCTGCCGACATGGAATCCCATGCCGCCGCTCAGGTTGCCCACGCGTGGGGCATCCCATTCGTTTCTATCCGCGGCATTTCTGACCTGTGCGGAAAGCCTGATGACCAGGCCGTTTCCTTCCATGCTGAACTTTCCGAGGTGGCCGGGGCCGCTGCCAAAGTGGCGTGCTTCGCTTTGCAGAATAGCGGATACATTTCTATGGCTCGGTGCACGACTCAGCGTTTCGCCGTGCCGACTCTAACGAGCGCCCTGTTTGTCATGTTGGCGCGGCGCTATAGGCTGCCTGCCGGCGATCCGGCCATTTTGGATCCCGAAGCCATGAAGACCGTATATGAGGACATCAGCAGGTTTAGTGCGGATACGATCCGACAGCTGATCGATGACATGTCTGCCGGTAAGGCACTGGCGAAGGCCGAACCGGGATCCGTGTTGACCGTGAAAGATTATGATCGGCTGCGTGCAGAATTCATCGATTCTGTGGCAGGCGCCCAGACCGGCACTTTTGCCTGGCCGCCAACCTCCCAAACTATCATCAAACGGTTCGATGGCTACTGGAACGAAGCTCTCAAGGCCATTGGTTTAATTCCACGCCAGGGACGTACGCGCGGGGGCGTAAAGTATTCGCCGGAAGATTACCGTGATGCTATCGCTACGTATGTGACAAACGCGCAGGCCACAGGCGTACAGCCATCGTTTGCCGGCTATTCGGAGTATGTGAAAGAAGCGCCGGATATGGAGAATCTTCCGTCGGGTGCGGCGGTTCGCCAGCATTTCGGGTCGTGGAGTAAGGCGTTAGAAGCGGCTAACTGAAATCCGGGGCTGGCTTCCGGCTTTGTATGGCCAACCCCGTAGCTCGCTATCGCAACTCGGGCCCGCATCGCGCTAATTCCCGGCCAACTCCGGCACAATCCCGGCCAATCCTGGCCATTCCTGGCCACTCCCGGTGCGATCTCGCCTCACCCCGGCACCCCCGCACCCAAGACAGCCCACTCCCAACCAACTCCGGCACAATCCTGGCCACTCCCGGCCACTCCCGGTGCGATCTCGCCTCACCCCCGCACCCCCGCACCCAAAACGGCCTTGATTCACTCTTCCCTCACCCAAAATCCCGACATATCACCCACCATCTCGTTCCTACCTTCTCCACCCCTGATTATTTCGAGAATAGTGGCAAATATTGCCACTATTCTCGAAATAATCAGCATTACCGAACCGTAAGTTCGTATATTCACGGAATCCTCCGCCGATGCACCCGCTTTTTAAGTAAATTCGAGATATATTCCTGGGTTTTCTCCCACTGAAACCACACATCCCGGTAACTCAGCCGCACAACCGTATATCCCAGACGTAGAGCGACCTGATCCCGGCGCCGATCTTCTGCAACATTCAGTGGTTGAGAGTGAAACTCTTGGCTATCGCATTCGATAATCAACGATGTGCCCACGAGCAGATCCACTCGCCCAAGCTGCGGAATAAAAACTTGCGGCTGCACGGATACTTGGCGTGATTGAAGAAAATTACGCACCCGTGTTTCACTCCCGGATTGAGTCTCCAGCTCATATCTTTCAAGTATTGGGCGCTTTACTTTTTGCGCTATGCCGATCATGGCGTCGGCATGGTTGGGGTAAATGAATCGCTGATACAGTGCGGATTCGAGAACGATCAGCCCGGTTTCAGCATCGTGATAGCGAAGAACATGTTCAATCGCGTCATTAGGCGGGCTGATAATCTGCGACGATCGTGCCGGAGAAAGATGGTTCCCAAAACATCCATGGGCAAGTTGCCGGTGCACTTTACCGGTTCTCGGCTGGTTCCGATTGGATCCGCGCGATTGAATGTAATGGGTATCGGGAGTTGTTAACGACGGCGGGGTCCACAATCCCCAGTGTTCGCATGCGGTCAAACAGCCGATTAGTAAGCCGTTTTCGGCAGCGTAGACGACGCGGGCGTCCAGCCCGCGTCCGAGTTCTTCCGCGAAGGCATACCGGTGATGGCCAACATCAACAACGGTTCCGGCTTTACATAAAGCGTTGATCGATGCGGCGCCACGTGTGTGGACCTGGCCAAGGATGTGCTCCGCTCGATAAATGTGAGGGTGCATGCCTTCATGATCGCACACCGCAGCCGCCCGAAATGTTGCCGGGTGTGGATATGTGGAAAGCCTCCACATATCCACACCCGATTAGTCAAAGCACGTCACATTTTCGGGTTGCGGAACACGAATTTGTGCGGTGCAAGCTTGCAAAACATGCGTCTATGCGAGTCAGTGCGGTTCCGATTTATGTAGCAGATCCTACCCCTTACTTCACCCCGATTTGATCGAAGATGAATGCCAATTGAGCGGCGCGTTCTTCCCACTTCTTGTATCGGCCAGAACCACCGCCGTGCCCGGCAACCATTTCGGTGCGCTGGATGATCGGCCGCGCGATTTCGTCGTTGGTAACGGTGTCACGCAATGCCTGGATCCACTTGGTTGGTTCAATGTAGCTAACCCGAATATCGTTCAACGATGTAGAGGCCATAATCGCCGGATATTCTACTGCCGCCACGTTTTCGTATGGCGTGTAGGACTTCATGTACCGGTAGACTTCTTCGCTTTCGATCGGATTGCCCCACTCTTCCCATTCGCCAACGGTAAGCGGCAACTCAGGTTTCAGGATCGTGTTGAGGGCGTCAACAAATGGCACGATCGCGTGAACCACGCGGAACGCATCCGGCGCCAAATTCGCCACAGCCCCCATGAGCAAGCCGCCCGCAGAACCGCCTTCAGCCGCCAACCTCCCGGCATCAACAAGCCCGCTTTCAGCCATCCACCTAGCACACGCCACGAAATCGGTGAACGTGTTGCGTTTGGAGAGCATCTTGCCATCGTCATACCACGCGCGCCCCATTTCACCGCCGCCACGCACATGCGCCACGGCATACACCACGCCGCGTTCAAGAGCCGAAAGAATGGTTGGGCTAAACCATGGATCGTTGGAAATTTCGTAGGATCCATACCCGTATATGATGCCGGCGTTGCTGCTGTCTTTCACCAGGTCAGCACGGTGAACGATGGTCATTGGAATCCGCGCACCATCCGCAGCGTCAACCCATTCGCGGTACTGCACGAACGCAGATCGATCATAGTTTGGCACCTCGGTTTCCTTCACGGTCACGATCGCGCCCGTATCAAGGTTCCACCGCTGGAACGTATCCGGCGTGAGCACGGATTCCACGCTGAAGCCGACTTCGCGAGCGCCCCACACGTCATTTCCGTAGAAGCCCAGGGTGGCGAGTTCTTCGGTGGGGATAACGATCCCGGTTCCCCACGTTTCGCGCTTCGCTCCCGGCCCAGCATACCCGGCTTCTCCAGAATAGACGCCCAGACCAGAAACGCCTTCGCCTTCTGCCGGAACCGAACGTGGGAAGGCACGCAACTGCATTGCGCCCCCATCACGCATGTTCAACACAGCGAAATCGCGGAATGCCACGACTTCCGCCAACCGTTGCCCCGGCAATGCCTCATATAGTGGCACCCAGGTTTCCGGTTCACTTGGCCCGATCGGCGCCAGCGCCAGATCGAAATCAACGTTGGTGCGGTTGTGTACGATCAGCAAACAATCGCCAGCCGGTTCAACAGTGTAGTGCAGGCCGGATCGGCGTTCACTCACAATAAAGTTGCGTTCTGGCGCTTGGGTGGCGAACAGACGCACTTCGGCAGTCATCTTTGATTCGGACTGCACAACCAGCCATTCGCCATCGCGCGAACCATCGATGCCCACCCAGAAAAGTTCATCATCTTCCTGGTAGAGCAACACATCCTGATCAGCGCTTTCCCCCACGGTGTGCATCCACACCTGGTAGGAACGCCATGCATCATCGTTTCGGGTGTAGTACACGCGGGTAGAATCTTCAGACCACACCAGCCCATACCCCATGTTCAGCAACGATTCGTCCACAGTTTCATCGCAGTCAATACGCGAGATACGAACCGCAAACTGTTCATCACCAGCATTATCTACGCCCAGCGCCAGCAACTTCCCGTTCGGGGAAACGGACGCAATCCCCAAACTGAAGAATTCCTTTCCTTCAGCCAGCACGTTGCCATCGTAAAGAAGTTCGGCTTCCACGGATCCCACATCTGGAATATCTGCAGCCCCGCACCCATCACCTACAGCGGCACAACGGTAGGACGCCGCATACGATTTACCTTCAAACGTACGCCGCCAATACCAATAGTCACCATCGCGCACGGGCACAGAAATATCATCTTCTTTAGTATGCCCGGCAAATTCGCCAACCAAGGTTTCGCGCAGCGGCGCCAGGTGCGCCGTACGAGCATCTGCCCATGCGTTTTCGGCTTCGATATGGGCGATCACGGCCGGGTTTGAATCTTCCCGGATCCATTCATAGTTATCCACCACGTCATCCCCGTGGAAGGATCGCGTCACAGGATTCTTCGCCAATCGCGGCGCGTGCATCATTTCTTCACTCATATTCACAGCCTACCTTTCACCTCCGACACACGTTCGTGTCACCTATTTTTTATATGCGTTCGATTGCTCCACCGCGAGCCGATCGGCCAGGTCATTTCCCGGATCGCCGTTGTGCCCGCGCACCCATTCCACGTCGGTTCGCCCCGTGCGCGCTTCATATAAGTTGAGAATTCGTTCGATCAGTTCACGATTCAGCACCGGCTTCCCGTCCGCCTTGCGCCAGCCGCGTTTGCGCCAGCCCGGCGCCCACTTAGTCATCGAATCGATCACGTATTTCGAATCCACGCGCAGCAGCAGATCCACGTCCGGCCCCGCATATTCGAGCGCCCGCATCATCGCGGTAAGTTCCATAATATTATTCGTGGTTTGCGCCGCGCCGCCAGAAAGCCCGTACCCGCGCGTCTGATCCACGAACGCCCAGCCGCCTGGCCCCGGGTTTCCGGAACAGGCACCATCCGTTGCGATCACAAGAGTGTGGGACGACGACGGACGCCCGATCGGATGCCCAACATTCGTTTCAACGGCTCCCGCTGGAACACGAGGCGTAGAGGCAGACGCAACCGACTGTTCGTCGTCGTCAATCTCCGAAAAAATAGAAAACAACGACTCTTGATGTGAAAACTTCATGCAACAAGCCTATCTCACATGACCTTAACTACGAACCCAGGTATCCTTGAGGTAGCGAGAAAGGTGAATAATGCTGCTACTGTCGGACTATCGTCAAGCGATCAACCTAGACGAACCATTCCCAGAACCAAAAAATGATACTCGATCGGACTACGATCTGCTCATGACTGCCCTCGGTGGCATCACGGAAAAGCACTACACGGGAACGTCATCGCTGGCTCATCTTTCCACGGATGAAGGCCTGCTACGCTGGCTCCAATCCGAACTGGCCGTGCGCGATCCGAAGCCGCTCGATCCGATTTCCTCGCGCGCAATCAACACACTTCTTTTCCGGCAAGTTGGCCGCCACGGGCGCGTTGAAGCCGAAAACCTCCGCCGTGTATCGGACATGATCCCGGACTGCGATTACGGCCCAGCCCCACGCACCGTGCTGTTCCGTGGCGATATGCGTCAGCTTGTTGTGGACGCCGTTGTGAACCCAGCCGTGCCAGATCTCAACGGTTGCATGGTGCCGCTCCACAGCTGCCTCGATTCCATGCTGCACGAACAAGCCGGGCCATGGATGCGCACCGATACCACCACGATTCGCGAACTCAATGGCGGCAAGGGGCTCGAACCTGCCGATGCCATCATCACCCGCGGATACCGCCTGCCGGCCAAGTACGTTATCCACACAACCGGCCCACGCATCAAGAACGGGAAGGTTACCAAGAAGGATCGCGAAACCCTGTTCAAGGCCTACTGGAACTGTATGGAACTCGCCTGTGCTAAAGGTGACATCCGCTCCATCGCCTTCCCAGGCATCTCCACCGGTTACGGTGGCTTCCCACTGGAAGAAGCAACCCAGATCGCGTTGACAGCCGTGGAACGGTGGATCTACCAGCACGATCACATTCTTGATCTGGTTGTTCTTTCTCTGCGTACCGATTCTGACGCCGAAAAGGTTCTTCGTCAGCTCGCCACCTGGATCGAAAGCTAACAATCTCCCCCGTAAAGGCGGTGTTATGGATCCAGAGAGCCTCTTCCGGCTTGTGGATGTTCTGGGCGTTATTGCCAACGCCCTGATTGGTTCGGCTCTTGCCCGAATCCTCGGATACGATCTGATCGGGTTCCTTGTGCTCGGTACGGGAACCGCACTGGGCGGCGGGATCACGCGTGATGTCATGTTGGGCGTTGGTTTCCCCGTGGCGCTCACCGACCCTTGGTATTTGGGTGGGGCGTTCGCTGCATCGATCATCGCCTATCTGATCCCGTTCGAAGGCAAATGGTCCCAACGGATGCTGTCGTTGGCTGATGTGTTGGCGCTCGGTTGCTGGTCCGCAACCGGCGCCTCCAAAGGCTTAAGCGCTGGGCTGGATTGGATTCCGTCTATTTTCTTGGGCGTAGTGACGGCCACGATGGGCGGGTTGTTGCGTGACGTGATGGTGAACCGTATCCCGGCGATCTTCGGCGGCAGCCCGTTGTACGCCACCTTCTCCGTGGTTGCCGCTACCCAAATGGTGATTTTCCAGCATTACGGAATGTATAAGGCCGGCATGGGATCCGCGATTTTGATGTGTGCCGTTTTCGGCTTGTTGGCGCGGAAGTTCGATTGGCAGTTGCCGCGGAACGCCTACGATTTGCGGCAGTATTCGGCGCGGTTGCGGCAGTTGCGGATCAAGCCACGGCATGCCGTTGATTCTACGTCTCCGCTGGCCGAATCCGATATTGCCGCGGCCAGCACCAAGGGCGTGGCCCAGGCTGGGCGCGAGTTCCGGCACAAGATTCGCCCGGATGAACCGCGGGTGCCGCGCAACCTGCGAGACACGTGATCCGGCACCAGCCCCTTCACCATCTCTTCAGCCCCTCTTTGACGAAAAAATCACCCACAGCCGGCGATAGGCCCTTATATGGCCCTATCGCCGGAAATAAGTGAGTTTTGCGTAAACACTGGCCGCCGCCAAGGGGTGTTGGCGGCGTACAAGGCCCCGCCCCAGCCTCCAACAAAAAATCCCCGGTCAAACCGGGGATTTCGTGCTCAAGGGGGGAGTTGAACCCCCACGCCCTTGCGGGCACACGGACCTGAACCGTGCGCGTCTGCCTATTCCGCCACTTGAGCTTTAACTCCGCCATTCTACAACCCACTTCCTCTATCACGCAACTCACGTGACCGCCCCCACCAATCTGCGACTATTTTGGTATTTTTGCTCGCTAATGAGTGCCCGTAGTAGCTACCACACACCAAAAGGACGTAGAGTTAAATAAGTGTGTCGTGTATGCGAGCACTATAGGTGTTTCGTTTACATGAGCGTTACGTGGTTTTAAGGTCAAGGAGCTTAACGTATGGGTGCGTTCGATAAGTTCGAAAAGAGCGTGGAAAACGCGGTTGAGAACGTCTTTTCGCGCGCGTTTAAATCGGATGTGAAGCCGATTGAGTTAGCTTCGGCGTTGAAACGTACGATGGATGATCGTGCGGCTGAGGTGTCCCGGGATCGTACTGTATCGCCTAATGAGTTTACGTTGACGTTGTCATCTCATGATTTCGCGAAGATTTCTGAGTGGGATGAGGATGCGTTGCGTGACGAGCTGGTGGGGGTTGCTACTGATTATGCGTGTGAGCAGGCGTATGTTTTCTTAGGCCCGGTAACGATTGAGTTTGCGGAGTCTGAGGTTCAGCCGCGCGGGAAGATTGAGGTTGCGTGCCATACGCGCCGTGGCCCGGTTGCGCCGGCTACTACGTCGGAGGCGTCGCCGCAGAATCCGATTATTGATGTGGAGGGGCAGCGTTATATTTTGACTGGCGCGATTACGGTTATTGGCCGTGGTTCTGTGTCGGATATTCAGGTGGACGACGCCGGTGTGTCCCGCAAGCATCTTGAGTTGCGTGTTACTCCTGCCGGGGTGATTGCTACTGATTTGGGTAGTACGAATGGCAGTTTTGTTGAGGGGCATCGTATTTCTGCGGCTACGTTGGTGGATGGTAATACGCTGACGATTGGCCGTACGCGTATTATGTTTTGGACATCTGCGGAGCCGGCATGAGTGCGTTAGTTGTTACGCTTTTGCGTTTTGGTTTTTTGGTGCTTGTCTGGTTGCTGGTTATTTTTATGTTGGTGACTATTCGGAACGATATTTTCGGTACAAAGATTCGGGATCGGGCGCGCAAGCCGTCGGCTGTGGCGCAGTCGTCGCGTGAGGAACCGGTGTCGTCGTTGCCTCGCCACCTGGTTGTGGTGCGGGGTCCGTTGACTGGTACGGCTTTGCCGCTTGGTTCGTCGTCGATTACGGTTGGGCGTTCGCCTGATTCGGCGTTGGTGTTAGACGACGGCTATGCCTCTTCCCGCCATGCTCGTTTTTACCGTGAGGGCGATCAGTGGTTTATTGAGGATTTGAATTCCACGAATGGCACATGGGTTGGAACGTCGAAGATTGTTGGCCCTGTCCAGCTTGAGGTCGGTGTGCCGGTTGTTATTGGTAAGACCTCGATGGAGTTACGTCGATGATTCGTTTTGAGTATGCCGCGTTTAGTGATGTCGGCCTGGTTCGTAAGTCGAATCAGGATGCCGGCTACGCGTCGTCTCATCTTCTTGTGTTGGCTGATGGGATGGGTGGCGCTGCTGGTGGCGATGTGGCGTCGTCTGTTGTGGTTGGCCAGATGGCTCAGATTGATGATTCGCATCAGGCTGAGGATTTGTTGCCCTTATTGAAGCGTCAGTTGAATCAGGCTCAGAATGAGTTGCTTGTTCGGGTTGCGGAGAATCCGGAGTTGGCTGGGTTGGGCACCACGTGTATTGCGATTTTGCGTACAGCTAATAAGTTGGGCATGGTTCATGTGGGTGATTCGCGGGCGTATTTGTTGCGTCAAGGGCGGTTGACTCAGATTACGCGGGATCACACGTTGGTTCAGTATTTGGTGGATCATGGCCAGTTGTCTCCGGAGGAAGCGTTACATCATCCGAAGCGTCATGTGATTATGCGTAATGTCGGGGATGCGTCGGGGCCGGTGGAGGCGGATTCGTCGGTTCGTGAGGCGTTGCCTGGGGATCGTTGGTTGTTGTCGTCTGATGGTTTGTTTGATGTGGTTTCGGATGAAACGATCGAAGATACGTTGCGCTCGTATCGCGATGTGGATGAGTGTGGCGAACGTTTGATTGATTTGGCGTTGGCGGGCGGCGCGCCTGATAACGTGACGATTGTGTTGGCGGATGTGATTGACGATTCTGGTACCGGTTCGTCGTATGATCGCGGCCCGCTTGTGGTTGGGTCTGCTGCGGTGGATCGTCGCAAGCCTACGCGGGCTGGTTCGTCTTCAGCGGGGCAGCTTGCTGCGTTGGCTGCGGCGTCGCGCCCTGCGGTTGCGCCGGTTGAGGATGATGACGACGACGCAGCGCCACCTCGTCGCCGTTGGATTGCGCGCCTTGCCGCATGGCTGGTTGTGGTAGTGGCGCTGGCTGTTGGATTGGGGGCTGGGTATATGTGGACTCAGAGCAGATATTACGTAGCGGCTGATCAGGGTAAGGTTGTTATTTTTAAGGGTATTCCTCAAACTGTGGGCCCGTTGGAGTTGTCGGAGAAGTTTGAGGAGACTGGGATTATGGTGAAGAACTTGAACCCGGTTGCGCGGCAGCGTTTGGATATGCCGATTACGCGAAGTAGTCTTGAAGAAGCCCGCCAGGTTGTGAAAGATTTGGCTGCCCAGAAGTTGGTTGTTCAAAATCCTGTGAAGCAACCGTCGCCTTTTTCGCCTTCTGTTGTGCCGCCTCCGGGATATCAGATTCCGGAGCAGAATGATCCTATGGGGTCTGGAGATTCGCGATGAGCGTGGTGAGCACGCGTCCAGCTCGTTCCGGAAGGAATCAGGAGTTGGGGCTGCTTATTCTTGCGTTTGTGATTCCGCTGGCTGCGTGGATTTTGGTTCATTACGGGGTGGCATCGTCGCATCCAGATGACGTGCTCCCGCCGTATTTTGGTGCCATTGCTGGCGGCGGTGCTGTTTTTCTGTTGGCGTGCCACATGGTGATTCGCCGGTTAGCACCGTATGCTGATCCGATTTTGTTCCCTGCTGCGGTAGCGTTAACTGGTATTGGTTTAACGATGATTTACCGGATTGATTTCCAACTGGTGAATCGTGGTGATCCGCCAGAGACTCGCGGCCAACTGGTGTTGACGGTGGTGGCGATCCTGTTGTTGATTGCTACGGTGGCTTTTTTGCGCGATCACCGGTGGTTGCGGCGTATTACGTACAGTTCATTGATCGCCGGCCTGGTTTTGTTGCTTTTACCACTGGTGCCAGTTTTGGGTGTTGAAGTGTATGGCGCCCAACTGTGGATCAATATTCTTGGTTTTTCATATCAGCCTGCCGAATTGGCGAAGATTTTACTTACTGTGTTTTTCGCGGGCTATTTGGTGGCTCAACGTGACAACCTCTCGCTTGCCGGCCCTAAAGTGTTGGGGATTCATTTCCCGCGGCTCCGGCATTCGATGCCGATCCTCGTTGCATGGCTATCATGTATGGGAATTTTGGCTCTAGAACGCGATTTTGGTACTGCTCTCTTGTTCTTTGGCTTGTTTGTGGCGATGTTGTATGTGGCCACCGAACGTACGTCGTGGATCGTGATTGGCGGCGTGCTTTCCTCACTAGGTGTCTATGCGATCGTGCAGATCATGCCTCACATTCAGGCGCGTTTTACAATCTGGCTACACGCGTTAGATCCGGAGGTCTACAGCGCTAAATACGGTTCCTACCAGCTAGTTCAGGGCTGGTTCGGCATGGCATCGGGTGGCCTGTTTGGCACTGGTTTAGGTGAAGGCAGCCCGGCCAATTCGTTCGCAGCAAATTCGGATTTTATTATTGCGTCGCTTGGTGAAGAACTCGGGCTCGTCGGCCTTCTTTCTCTTCTCTCTTTATACGTACTCATCGTCACCCGTGCGATGAAGATTGGCATCACGTTGCGTGATGGGTTTGGAAAGTTACTGGCTGCCGGATTAGGTTTCACAATCGCCCTACAATGCTTTGTAGTGGTTGGCGGCATTACTCGCGTTATTCCATTAACCGGCTTGGCCATGCCGTTCTTAGCCAAGGGTGGATCTGCACTACTCACCAACTTCATTATTATTGGCATCCTTATCCGTATGTCTGATTCTGCACGCCGGCCGTTCACTCCGGCATCAACACCTCTGTCAACAATCAGTACCGGCGAACTGCCTCAAGATCTGCAATCACCACCACGCGACGATCCTAAAACATCGTCTGAAGATTCACTCGAAACCACGGCAGTCCCTCGCATTGGAGGCCATGAGATCTCATGAACCCATCAATCCGTAAACTAACTGCCATCATCATCGTCATGTTCTTAACGCTCATGGCGGCCATCAGCTACATCCAGTTCTTCAAAGCTCCAGAACTGAATGCGGATGCGCGCAATGTGCGCACACTCTGGCGCGAATTTGGCACAGACCGCGGCCCAATCATCGTGGCGGGCGAACCGATCGTCACCTCCGAACCCTTCCCAGATGAATACAAGTTCCTCCGCACCTATCACCAGGCCGAACTGTATGCATCAATCACGGGATACTTCTCTACTACGTTCAACTCCATGACGGGCCTAGAACGCGAAGAAAACGCGGTTCTAGGCGGATCTGATTCCAGCCTGTTCAGCCAGCGAATCGAACGCCTCATCACCGGCCGTCAGCCAAAAGGTGGCGCCGTGTCACTCACGATCAACCCACAGGCACAGAAAGCCGCATGGGATGCGTTAGGGGATCGCCGCGGCGCCGTCGTCGCTATCGAACCCTCAACCGGAAAAATCCTTGCGCTCGTCTCCAAACCCGCTTACAACCCAAATTCGCTCGCAAGCCGGGATTCTAACGTCGCAAACGATGCCTGGAACGCGCTCAATAACGATCCCCACAAACCCCTCATCAACCGGGCAATCGGCGGAGATCTGTACCCACCAGGATCAGTCTTTAAAGTCATCACAGCTGCAGCAATGATCGAACACCTCGGCCTCAATGCCGAATCCGTTGTGGAAGCCCCAGACTCTTTCACACCAGCCGGAACCAGCCACGAAATCTTTAACCCATATAAGGAAAAATGCGGCGACGGTTCAGGGCACGTCCCATTCATCACCGCACTCACCGAATCCTGCAACACCCCCTTTGCCATCGGCGGAACAAAAGTTGGCGCAGAAAAAATGGTAGACATGGCCAAAGCCTTCGGCTTCAACCAAAAACTCTCCATCCCCCTGCCCGTCACCCCATCGCAATTCCCCTACCCGGAAGATAGCGCGGCACTCGCCATGGACTCATTCGGACAACGCGACATCGAAACCTCGCCACTCGCCATGGCAATGGTGGCCTCCGCGGTAGCAAATAACGGTGTCCTCATGAAACCTTACCTGGTAGACCAAACCCTCACCGCAGATCTCGGCGTGCTCTCCGAAACCCAGCCATCCGAACTCAGCACACCAATCAGCCCCAGCACGGCAGATATCCTACGCACGATGATGATCAACGTAGTCAACCACGGCACTGGCGTAAATGCAGGGCTCAAAAACACTCAAATAGCAGGAAAAACTGGTACTGCAGAAATCGGCACGGGCGGCGATGCACACGCCTGGTTCATCGGATTCGATGCGGTAGAACATCCGCAAGTGGCGGTTGCCGTCGTCGTCGAAGAAGGCCAAAGCGGATCGAAAGTGGCCGCACCCATCGCACAACGCGTATTCTCGGCGGTGCTGAATCGTGACTGAATCGCAACCAAACCTATATCCACTTCACGCGCAAGATAAGGCAGACTGGAAAGTATCTATGTCATCCAGGAAGGAATGCGAGTAATGACAAACATCCCACGTATGCTGGGGGGCCGGTACGAAGTTGGCGATCTCATCGGCCGCGGCGGAATGGCGCAAGTCCACATTGGGTATGACACGCGACTTTCTCGCACCGTAGCGATCAAAGTATTGCGCTCCGATCACGTCTCAGATCAAACCTTCGTTGCTCGCTTCCGGCGCGAAGCCCAAAGCGCCGCCGCACTCAACCACCCGGCCATCGTTGCCGTATACGATACCGGCGAAGAACACATCACGTCAGACGAAGGCAAAACCGTCTCCCTCCCCTACATCGTGATGGAATACGTTAAAGGCCGCACCGTTTCAGAACTCCTCAAAAACGGCGATGCCCTGCCAATCAACGAAGCTGTGCAAATCGCCGTCGGCATCCTCTCCGCACTCGAATACTCACACCGCGAAGGTATCGTTCACCGCGATATCAAACCAGGCAACATCATGCTCACGCACGATGGCAAGGTAAAAGTGATGGACTTCGGGATCGCGCGGGCGCTCACCAATTCGTCTGCCACCATGACCCAAACCAACTCCGTGGTTGGCACCGCACAATACCTATCGCCAGAACAGGCGCGCGGTGAAGTCGTGGATTCCCGCTCCGATCTATACTCCACCGGTTGCCTGCTCTACGAACTCTTAACGGGGCGCCCGCCATTCCGCGGCGATTCCGCTGTGGCCGTGGCCTATCAACACGTTTCTGAAATGCCAGTATCGCCTGCCGCGATCGCTCCGGATATTCCAGATAGCATCGATCGCGTTGTTATGAAATCGTTGGCGAAGAAGCGCGAAGATCGCTACCAGCGAGCCATCGATATGCGATCCGATCTACTCAACGCTCTGCGCGGCGGGAACGTGAGCGCTCCGGCGTCCGCTTCGTGGAGCACGCAGGTTATGGCTGCCCCACACGTTCCGGCTACCACAGACGGCGCGGCTACAACAGTGAGCCCCGCCCTCACTCAAACCGGTATCACCCCTGCTGTTGAGCCGAACAAGAAAAAGAACGTGGTGATGATCGTTCTTGCCGTTCTGCTATTGGTACTGGCTGTTGCGGGGCTGGCGTGGGCGTTGACTTCTGGCGGATCTGACGACGAGAAGGCCACCGAAACCGTGACCGTTCCGGATCTATCCGGGACGGATCAAGTGACCGCACGGCAACGGCTGGAGGATGCCGGGCTGGTGTTTGTTCTGGGCGATCCGCAAGAACACAAGGACATTCCCGAAGGGCAGTTCGTTTCATCTGATCCGGCGTTCGGATCCCAAGTGAAGCGCGGTTCGGACGTTGTTGTATCGTTCTCTGCAGGCGCGGGAACCGTGGCAATTCCTGACCTTACCGGCGGCACGTTCAACCAGGATGCAGCCAAGAAGGAACTGGAAAAGCTAGGGTTGAAGGTGGGGCGCGTTGACGTCAAGGACGTGCCTGGCCGCGCCAAGGATACCGTCACAGAAACCTTGCCGGCCGCTGGCCAGCAGGTTGCACCAGGAACATCCATCAACATTGTGGTGGCTTCCGGCGAAATCTTGATCGACGAAAGCGTGACCTCAAAGATCATCGGCCAAACGCGCGAAGCTGCCGAAGCCTATCTGAATGACACCCTGAAGATCTCCTCCATCACGGTAGAAACCGAAGAAAATCAGGCCTTCACCGAAGGAACGATTTCACGCATGGAACCAATGCCTGGCAAGGTTCCGTTCAACACGAAGGTCACTTTGTGGGTGGCGAAGAAGCCGGCCGAACGCGTGCCAGCCCCAAGCCAGCCGGGAACAGGCAATGGCAACGGTAGTGGCAACGGTGGTGGCAGCCACGATCGTCCGGGCAGCAACGATTCTAATAAACCACGCAAGCCTGGCGGCGATCAGGTGCCGGCCCCGCCTGAGGATTCAGAACGGCCTTAAGGGCTGGTAGCTTAAGGGCTGGTAGGCAGGTTCGGCTGGGTTCGGCAAAACCCGCCCGTTACCTTGTTGACAGGTCCTGATTGGCGGGTGTTGATTGGGATTGTCGGCCAGCCGCCCTGGCATGGTGTCTTGCCCCTGTCTATCCAATGATCCGGGGGGTGTTGCCACCAGGGTCGGTTGCCAGCATGTGATCGCTGATTAGGGACTCGGCACCAAGGATGGATGCCTGTCGTAACGTGGATGTGAGGCGTGCTGTCTAGGCTCGGCCGACTTATGGTGCAAACCGAGAGGACAACTGCCATGAGAACTGACCGACCAGACATTTTTCTAGGACTGGACGTCGGCAAGACCGACCACTGGGCCTGCGCACTAACCGATTCCGGGCAGGTGTTATGGAATAAGACCCTGCCCAACAACGAACAAAAACTCACTGATATCTACACGAATCTGTCAGCGAAAGGCTCTGTGCTGGTGGTCGTGGATCAGCCGGCAACAATCGGCGCTCTCGCCATCGCGGTCGCCCAACATATGGGCATCGAGGTCGCCTACCTGCCGGGGCTGACCATGCGCCGGATCGCTGACCTATACCCGGGCGAGGCGAAGACTGATGAAAAGGATGCGTTCATTATCGCTGACGCAGCCCGCAGCCTTCCCCACACCCTGCGCCAGCTCACCAAGACCGACCAGGACGAGGCAGGACTGGCGATGCTCACCGGTTTCGACCTTGACCTCTCACGGCAGGTCAATCAAGTCTCCAACCGGATCCGCGGGCTGTTCACCCAAATCCACCCTGAACTGGAAAGAGTTCTCGGACCACGCCTGGAACATGACGCGATCCTCGAAGTGCTCGCTACCTGGCCAACCCCGCAGGCTCTACGCAAAGCCGGGCGAGCCAGAATGGATGCGAAACTCAAAAAGCACGGAGCTCGCCGCCACGCTGCATGGACCGAGGATATTCTTACCGCGCTAGCGAAGCAGTCGGTGATAGTCACCGGCACCGAAGCCGCGGGCCTAGTCATCCCGCACCTGGCCCGCCAACTGGTGAGCCTGCACGCTCAACGCGCCAACGTCGCTTCAGAGGTAGAGAAGATCGTGGCCACCCACCCTCTTTACCTGGTCCTGAGATCCATGCCCGGCATCGGTCTCAGGACCGCTGCCGTGATCATCGCTGAACTTGCAGGGAAGACCTTCACCAGCTCAGCAGCCCTGGCCTCCTACGCTGGCCTGGCACCGACCACCCGTCAGTCCGGGTCATCGATCAAGTCTGAACGAGTCAGCCACTCAGGCAACAAACGCCTCAAACGCGCCCTGTTCCTGTCAGCTTTCGCCGTGATCCGCACCGACCCGGTCAGCCGCGCCTACTACGACCGCAAACGAGCCCAAGGCAAACGACACAACCAAGCCATCATCGCCCTCGCCCACCGCAGACTCACAGTCCTGTACGCCATGCTCCGAGACGGCACCCTCTACGACGTCCCCGACACCGCCCTGGCAGCTTGACACACAACATAGGGGCACCCCCCAGCCGCGCCCTACTATCACGCTCCAGGCACCCCATGCTGCACCCCATGCTGATTATTTCGAGAATAGTGGCAAATATTGCCACTATTCTCGAAATAATCAGCATTACCTAACCGTAAGTTTGATAAACGAGGCAAAAGCACAGCCACGTAGAGCAATCGAAGGCGCCAGGATGCTCAGCACCCTGGCGCCCCGTACGCGTCGTTCTTGGCGATCTACCCCTTCAACCGTCTCTCGCTCCTAAGCGCACATCACCCAACCGTAGTGTCGAACCAGTTGGTGTTGTAGTAGACCCATGGGTACACGTATTGGAAGAGAACGAAAACAACGCCGGCTAGCAGCAACAATGCTTCGATGGCTTTGAACCATGTTGGGCCGGGAAGGATTTTCCACAGTGCTCGGTACATTGTCAGCCTTCTTTCTTGTTGAGTTCGATGAGTTCTTTTGGCATGCCTTCGGATTTGCTGATCCAGGAGTCGAATTCGCCGTGAACGATCCATCGGTGGGTGGCGTTGTATTGCGGATGGCAGGTGGTGAGGGTGATGAGCCGCTTGGTTGGGGCGGTGATCCCGGTGCCGTTTTCTTCGGCTTCACGTGCCTGGTATGGGTCTGGTTGGATGACTCGTGTTTTGTCTGGGGTTACGAGTTCGTGGTCTGTCATTTTGTAGACGTAGTAGGCGGTTTCGGTTTCAACAATGATGGGATCGCCTGGTTTGAATTCTTCCACGAACATGAGCGCGTCGCCGTTGCCGCGGCGGTGTGCGGCTAGGGAGAAGTTGCCGATTTCGCCTGGCCATGCGGTGCCTTCGTAGTGGCCGAATCCGCCGTGGTCGAGGATGTCCCAGTTGGTGGTGCCTTCTGCCATTGAGCGGGTGGCGCTCTTGCCAAAGGATGGGAAGTGGATGACGCCGAACATTTGCCCGTGTGTTGGGTTGAGTTCGAATGGTGGTGGATCTTTTTTGGCTGGTTCGGCTGCCACGGTTGGTGCGGCGGTGGTTTTTTTGGCGAATTCGTCAAGGAGTTCGGTTTGAACTTGGTTGGCCAGGATGCTTGTCCACCAAAGTTGCCATCCGATGAATCCGGCTACGATGAGGCCGAATGTGATGAGGAGTTCGCCGATAACGCCGATGATGGCAGATAAAATGTTCCGTTTTTTGTGTGGGGGGTTTGGCTGGCTTTGTGATTCTGGCACGCCGACTGGTGGGAATTTGGCGGTGCGGCGCGCTTGTGTAAGATTTTGGTCTGTGTTGACGGCAGGTTGGGTGCCGGTGTAGATTCGGGCTTCGCGTGGGAGTGCAGATCGGCGCCGCGGTGGCACGATCTCTCCAGGTGTCTCTGGCTCGTGTGTCACTGGCCGATTCCTTTCACTGTTCGTTCATTTTCCCACTATACGGGTATCCGCGGGTCTAAACTACCGCGAACGCTGCAATACCGATAGTCTTATACCGGTAGTTTCACTTTTAGCGAGGAAAATGATGCCTGAATCTAAGAAGCGCAAGAAGGTTGAAGAGCGCCGCATTGCTGCGTCGCGTGATCGCCAGGAGCATCCGGCTCCGGAGATTAAGCGTTCGCCTAAGTGGTGGGCGCCGTTAATGGTTACGTTGGCTCTGATTGGTTTGCTTGTTGTTGTGATGGCTTACGTGTCACATGGACAGGCTCCGGTTCCAGGGTTTGGTAACGGGAACTTGTTTATCGGTATCGGTTTGATGCTGGTTGGTTTCTTGATGACGATGGGTTGGAAGTAGTTTCGCCCGCGTTGTGGTTGTGCCCGGTAGTTTTCTATCGGGCACAGTTTTTACCATCCGTGGTTTTGTTGGTTGTGACGACGACGGTGGAGTGGCCACCAGATCCCTGTGAGGATGATGCCGGTGAGGAATCCGCCGAGGTGTGCTTGCCAGGAGATTTGTGGTGTGGTGATGGCGATGAGGGCGTTGATTCCGAGCAGGATGAGGATTCCGCGCATGTCGGTGTGGAGGGCGCGGGTGAGGACGATGAGGGCGCCGAAGAGTCCGAAGATGGCGCCTGATGCTCCTACTGCTGCGGTGTTCCATTCGCCGGTCCAGGCGCTCCAGGCGTAGACTGCGGCGTTTCCGCCGATTGCGCTGCCTAGGTAGAGGGCGGCGAAGCGTCCGGATTTGAGGGCCGGTTCGAGTTCTGCGCCGAGGAAGATGAGGGCCATGACGTTGAAGAGGATGTGCATGAACCCGGAGTGAAGGAAGGCACCAGTGAGGAATCGCCATGGTTCGGCTTCTGCGAAGAGCGGGATGAAGGCGTAACTGAAGAGTACCTCGGGTACTGCGTATGAGGCGAGGGTGGCGATGATGCACAGGGCACTCATGACTGCTGTTACTGGGGGAATGTTGAGTTTAGACATGGGTTTTTCTTTGTGGGTGTGAAAAGAGGATGGCTGGGGTTCTCCCCCAGCCATCCTCTAGTGGTTCAGGTTCATTCAGAGATGGTGACTGATTCGATGAAGATTGGTTCGACTGGGCGATCCATTGGGCCGGTTTCGGTGGTAGCGATCTTGTCTACTACTGCCTTGGATTCTTCATCAACAACTTTGCCGAAGATTGTGTGTGCGCCCTGGAGCCAGGTGGTTGGGGCAACGGTGATGAAGAATTGGGAACCGTTGGTTCCTTTGCCCATGCGCTTGCCGGCGTTGGCCATGGCAAGAACGTATGGTTCGGTGAAGGTGAGTTCTGGGGAGATTTCGTCGTCGAACACGTAGCCTGGGCCGCCGGTTCCGGTTCCGAGCGGATCGCCGCCTTGGATCATGAAACCGTCAATGACACGGTGGAAAATGGTTCCGTTGTAGAGCGGTTCGGTGGATGTTGCGCCGGTTGCCGGATCGGTCCATTCGCGCTTGCCCATGGCAAGTTCTGCGAAGTTTGCGACGGTTTGCGGGGCGTGCTCTGGGAAGAGCTCGATTTTAATTTCACCAACAGATGTTGTCATAAGTGCTTCCATGCACTCCATCTTTCCATACCTTGTGGTTTGAGGCCATAAGAAAACTGGCTTAGAGCGTAATCAGAGTTGTTGGATGTGTGTAATTCGGTTGAGCGCGAACATTTCGGCGGAAATTTACGTCATTATGTGCACGGCATTACACTTTCGTGAAAGAATAGGTAGTAAAGAAGGCTCACTGTAGGAATCTGCAGTGAAGAAACCTGGAGGTGGTGCAATGTCTTTCTTTAAGCGCAAGACTGCCGCGGAAAAGGCAGCAGACGAGGTTACGAAGCTCAAGGATCAGGCCGCTCACGCAACCGGTTCTTTCTTTGCCAAGGTGGCGGATGCTTATAAGGCTTCTCGTACATGGGCTGAACCACGCTTGGAAGAAGCTGCAGAAAAGTTTGTGCCTGTAGCTCAGAATGCTGTGGCTCGCGCGAATGTTGCAGCACGTGATGCTTATGTTCGTACGCGCCCTTATGTTGAGGATGCTGTAACTAAGGCGAAGCCATATGTTAATGATGCTGTTGCGAAGGCCAAGCCGTACGTGGAAGAAGCTGTAGCAAAGGCGAAGCCATACGTGGATGATGCGCAAGCGTTTGTTATTGATAGTGCGGATCGGGTCAAGGATGATTACTTGCCACGCGCAAAGAACGCTGCCAACGCTGCTCTTGCAGAAATTAAGGCTAGCGCGAACGAACAGGCGGAGAAGGCTGTGACTCTTTCTAAAAAGGAACTCAAGAAGGCAAACAAGCTGGCTAAGAAGGCGGAAAAGAAGGCGATGAAGCTTACGAAGAAGCAGGAAAAGAAGGGCCGTGGCAAGAAGGTTTTTGGTTGGACTCTTCTTGTTGGTTCCGCGCTTGGCGCCGCATACGTAGCATGGGCACGTTCTAAGCCTGTTGAGGATCCATGGGCTGAAGCCTACTGGGAAGATCTGGCTGTGCCAACGGATGCTGAAGCCGCATTCGAATCCTTTGAAGATACCGTTGAAACGGTTAAGGAAAAGGTGGAAGAAACGGCAGAGAAGGCTGTTGAGACTGTTGAAGATGCCAAGGAAGCGGTAACTCCTCGCGATATCGCAGAACGCCTTGAGGAAGAAAAGTAAGAGCTAGAAGTTAACAACTAGCTCACCCTTACCTTGCTCACTTACCTGGGGCCTAGAAATTTTCTAGGCCCCAGGCCTGTGCATCCACATAGTTCGCGCATCCACATAGTAAAATGAGCCTCATGATGTGGGGGATTTTCTCAGGGATGCTGTGGGGCCTAGATACGGTTATTTTGAGCATCGCGTTGGCTACCAGCGCATTCGGGCACCTCACTGGAAGCCCACTTGTTACTGCCGCACTCCATGATTCTCTTTGCGCTCTCCTCATGTTGATCGTGATGGCTGGATCTGGGCAGTTGGGCGATACGCGCCGCGGGTGGGCCACGAGCCACGGCAAGGCAGTGAGCGCAGCGGCACTGCTCGGTGGCCCTATCGGAATGTTCGGCTACGCCTTAGCGATCGAGAACCTCGGTGCAGGCTACACGGCCATTCTGTCCACGTTCTACCCGGCCCTTGGCACATTCCTGGCCACAGGATTATTGAAAGAGCAGATGCGCCGCCGGCAACTGTTAGCCCTCGCGGTTGCTATCCTTGCCATCATTGTTGTGGGCTCGTCCAGCCTGGAGGATGCTCCTGGATCTACGCTTCTTGGCGCTATCGGCGCCACGATGTGTATCCTCGGCTGGGGATCCGAAGCAGTTATTTTGGCATGGGCGATGCGCGATAAAGGAGTCGATAACCACGTCGCTCTTCATATTCGTCAAACGACCTCTGCCCTGGCATACCTGTTATTCGTCATCCCTATCACGGGGAACCTCGATTCGCTCTCCCGCGTCATGTTCACGCCAGGCACGGCCATCATCGCAGGTGCCGCAGTAGCTGGCACAATCTCCTACCTGTGCTACTACCGCGCAATCCACACAATTGGCGCCGCCCGTGCTATGGCCATCAACATTTCGTACTCCGCCTGGGCGGTCATCTTCGCATTCATCCTTACAGCGGTCATCCCCGCCCCGATCGAAATCGCCGGCTGCATCGTTATCCTCATCTCAACAATGCTCGCCGCCTCTCACAACTGGCACGAATTCGTTCCGAAACGTTACCAGGAACGCCGCGCCCACCGGCGTCGTCCCTCATCCAAAAACTAACACTCGCCATGTAACCCCACGCGGGCACAAAATACGGAATAATAGTGGGCATATATCAAGCTTGTCCTCACGGAAGGTAACTATCATGCGCGGCATTATTCTTGCAGGCGGTTCCGGCACTCGGCTCCACCCCATCACCCAAGGCATTTCGAAACAGCTTGTGCCGGTGTATGACAAGCCAATGATCTACTATCCAATGACCACGCTGATGCTTGCTGGCATTCAGGACATCCTCGTGATCACCACTCCGCATGACGCGGACGGCTTCAAGCGCCTGCTCGGTGACGGTTCCCAACTGGGCGTGAACCTTTCCTACGTGCAGCAGCCAGAACCAAACGGCCTGGCGCAAGCATTCGTGCTGGGCGCGGATTTCGTAGGAAACGAATCGGCCGCACTGGTGCTGGGCGATAACATTTTCTACGGCCCAGGCATGGGCACGCGCCTACGCCGCCACGTCAACCCGAACGGTGGCGCCGTGTTCGCCTACCACGTGGACGATCCGGAACGCTACGGCGTGGTCGAATTCGATAGCGAATTCCGCGCCCTTTCCATCGAAGAAAAGCCGGCCCAGCCGAAGTCCAACTACGCGGTTCCAGGCCTGTACTTCTACGATAATGACGTGGTTGAGATCGCTAAGAACCTCAAGCCATCCCCACGCGGCGAATACGAAATCACCGACGTGAACAAGCATTACTTGCGCGAAGGCAAGCTCACCGTTGAAGTTCTGCCACGCGGCACCGCATGGCTAGATACAGGCACGTTCGATTCGCTGGCAGACGCCACCTCGTTCGTCCGCACCGTGGAAGCCCGCCAGGGCTTGAAGATCGGTTGCCCGGAGGAAGTTGCGTGGCGTATGGGTTTCCTTAACGACGCCGAACTGGCCGAACGCGCCGAACCGTTGCGCAAGTCTGGGTATGGCGAATACTTGATGCGTATTTTGGCGCGTGGGAAGAACGCTTAATGTGTGAACGTATTGCCGCGGTGATCGTTACATATCACCCTGGTGATGTGTATCCGCTACTGGCGCGCTTTGCTGATCAGTGTTCGGCTGTGTACGTGGTTGATAATTCTCCCACGTTAGATACCGAATTGGGTGAGGCGTGCCAGCGGACGGGCGCTATTTTGTTGCCGCTTGGCCGAAACGTTGGGATTGCTGCCGCACAGAACATTGGTATCACACGCGCGCTAGACGACGGTGCCGATGCTGTTATCCTCTCCGATCAGGATTCGATTCCTGGGCCGCGTATGGTTGCCGATTTGGCAGTTCATTTGGGGCCGGGCGTGGGCGCGGTTGGCCCCGTGCCTTTCGACGGCGATGAGCCTTTGGTGTACACGGATCATACGTGGGGGCCAAAGCGGCCTAACAATTTCGAGATCGGCACGGATCCTATCGAAGCGTCGTTCTTGTTGGCTTCTGGTTGTTTGATTCCGGCGCATGTTTTGCGCGAGGTTGGGTTAATGCCTGCTGAGTATTTTATTGACCATGTTGATTTGGCGTGGTCGATGCGTGCGCGCGCGTGCGGTTATCGCTTATTGGCGATCCCTACGGCACGGCTTGTTCACTCATTAGGCGACCGCGGGATCAAGGTGAAGGGCCGTAAGCGGACTATTCACGTTCACTCCCCCATCCGTAATTACTACCTCACCCGAAACACGATTGAGCTGATGCGCAATCCTGATTTGCCTGCCACCTGGCGTTTCCGGTACGGCTACTGGATCACGCGTTTCGCCGTGTTTACAGTCCTCACCAGCAAGGATCGCACAGAACGCGCCAAACTTATTTCGCGCGGTTTTTACGACGGCGTTCGGCGCAAGATGGGCAAATAGCACACTTATTCTTCCACTTAACTTATAGTTCAAGAAGAAACTTCCATAACGGAGTAACATGAATCTCCACATTCCCTGTATTGATCGTTTCTTCTGTTGAGTGCGTGACAATGCAATACCGCCGCTGTGAGTGTGGATACGACCGTGAAAAATTGATGATGCTCTTAATTTCGCGTTCACGCGTCATCGGATCACCCATGGAGTAGCAAGCCTGAACAACGAATTCCTGATCTGGTACATAGAAATCTAGATCGATATTCTTCGTCGGCTCAAAAAAATATCCTACATTCTCGCCATATTTTCTTCGTAAAGAAATAGCAACGAGGTTTTCCAACAAAACAGAATCTTTGTTCAGAAGAAAAAGATTGAGAATTCCATTATCACTAAAATACTGCTTCGGATTACTCTCGCGTTCAGCAAATTTATCTCGTGTGTTCCGTAGAGAAAAGAGCACATAGGCAGCTTCTAGTTCCGCAACATAGCGAATAACAGTATCTTTACTGAGCTTCATCCCAATTGTTTTGAGTATGTTATGTAACTTGCTGTATGAAAGTAGCTTCGTTTATCAAGATATTTGGGTGCCTCAGGCAAGCCTCCAAAAGCGAGGTATGTATTTTGCGCGTGAAGTAATTTACCTTTTACCTTCGTTGTCAAGTTTTGTAGATGTTCGACGCTCAATCCCGTTGCTTGGCAATACTCACGGAAATTGTATGGTTCAACGTGAAGTGTTAAATACCGTCCACCAAGAGTTGTGTCGATATCATGGCTGAGCATTTTTGCATTAGAGCCAGTTATATATACGCGTTCAAAAGAATCAGCAAGGCGCCGCGCAAATTTTTCCCAACCAGACACATTTTGAATTTCATCAAAAAAGTATATGGGCGTGGAGCGGGCTGAAATCTAGGACCGGGCGGCTTGAGGGCCTCCCTGGGTTAGGTGCCATTGTTTGGCGTACTGCGCTGGCGGGACAAAGCCCAAGCTTGAGTGCGGATGACACGTATTGTAGCGCTTTGACCACAACCTGAGGCAGTGGCTGGCGTGGGCCGGGTCGTCGAACATCTCGTCTTCGAGTAGCTCATCGCGGAGGCGGTTGTGAAACGACTCCACGAATCCGTTGTGCCATGGCCTTCCTGGTGGTATGAACGCCTCAACAGTGCCCTCCTTGGCTGCCCACTTGTTCAGCTCGTGGCTGATGAACTCAGGGCCGTTATCCATGCGCAACACTCGCGGACGGCCACCTCTGGAGGCAGCAAGATTGCTCAACAGTTCAATGACTGACACGGCGGTAATAGACCGCCCGACCTCGAATCCCACGTGCTCACGTGTGAACTCATCGATGACGTTGCAGATCTTAAACGTCTTACCGTGGTAGTCAGTGTCGAACTGGAAGTCCAATGCCCACACATCACCGGGACACGCAGCTGGCTCAACCCGAGGGGTGGATAGGGGCAGACACCGCCGCTTGGGAGCCTTGCGTGGAAACACCCGCAGACCCTCCTGGCGCCATATGCGGCGCACGACATCGCGGCCGCAGTCAAACCCGGCCTCACGAGCCTTAACCCACGCGCGGCGGTAGCCCCAGCGACGATGGGATGCAGCGAAGGTCACCAACCAGCTACGCAACGAGGCGTGCTTGTCGGTGGCAGAAGGCCCGGTTGTGTGGCGTCGGGCGTTGTAGTACGCCCCGCGGGAAACCCCGACAACGCGGCATGCCAAGCGCACTGAGTACCCCAACGATAGGGCATGGTCAATCGCTTCGTACTTGCGTGCCAGGGTCAGAATTTTCCCTCTGCTAACTCCCTAAGCAGCGACTTTTCGAGTTCAGCCTCCCCAAGCAACCGCTTGAGCTTCTCGTTTTCTTCCTGCAGCTCCTTGAACCGCCGTGCTTCACTGCGAGTCATGTCGCCGTACTGTCTCTGCCACCGGTGATACGTTGCCTCACTGATGCCAAGCTCACGGCAAACCTCTGCCACGGTGCTGCCAGATTCCTTCAAGGACCTGGCCTTGTCGAGCTTCACCACGATTTGTTCGGGTGTGTGCTTCGAGAACTTCTTCATGCTCTCCAATCTTCCTGCCCCAACCGGGGCTGTCACGGAAGACACTCTCAAGCCAGATGGTCTAGTTTTTTCAGCCCGGGCCAGGCGCCCCATCACTCATAGAAGCTGCCAACGTAATAATTGAGTTGAAATCTTGAGTTGTAAACTCAACAAGACGTTCGTCTTCAAAATTAATATAGATAATGTTATTCCACGGCGTTCCTTGGGAGATAAGGTCTTGCACAATGCCATATAGGAGCGTGGATTTCCCTGCGCGTCGCAAGCCTGTAACTACCCTCCGCGCACATCCACTACATATCCTGACTTATATACCCTACAAAATAATGTCATTATTGTCGTCCATATATTAAAAATGCCCCCAGTCTACCTAGAGTAGGGGCATTTTTATAGGAAAATAACTGCTGTTACTTCTTGAGCGAGTTCACGAACGCCATCGCTTCTTCATAAGTTGGAAGCAAACCCATACGGCTTGCCGTACCCAAGCCTGGAGCCGCCGTATCCTTTTCGGAAAGCAAGAGTTCCATCGGGTTCCCGTGGCGATCAACAGTTGGCCATTCGATACCCAAAGTGGAACACGTTGGCTTCACGCCGTGTTCGCG
This sequence comes from Arcanobacterium haemolyticum DSM 20595, assembly GCF_000092365.1. Lineage (NCBI taxonomy): Bacteria > Bacillati > Actinomycetota > Actinomycetes > Actinomycetales > Actinomycetaceae > Arcanobacterium > Arcanobacterium haemolyticum. The sequence goes on along the minus strand of NC_014218.1, from coordinate 120,941 downwards.
CCCGGGAGCGTAAGGTGCTGAGCAGAGATAGGTGGCAACCGTGTTGTCTTCCAACGCAATGAATGCGTGGCCTAAGCCTTCAGAAATGAAGATTGCACGGCGATCGGCGTCGTCCAACAAAACCGATTCGTACTGGCCAAACGTTGGGGATCCCACGCGAATATCCACCACAAAATCAAGAAGAGCGCCCTGTGGGCACATCACGTACTTTGCCTGCGACGGGGCAATCTCCGCGAAATGAATACCGCGAACCGTTCCAGCTTTAGAAACGGATGTGTTGACCTGCTGAACGTCCAATTCACGCCCAACAGCTTCAACGAAGGTCTGCTGCTTGAAAGCTTCAAGGAACAGGCCGCGTGAATCCGGGAACTGTTTTGGGGTAATACGGTATGCACCCTCGATTGATAATGGTTCGATAAGCATGGATCCTCCTTGGGGATAGTTACACTACAAATATTACGCGAAAGATGTGAAATTTTCTCCACTTCAACATATAATGACAACATTATCGCATCCATGAGGAGAACCCTATGATCATCGAATTTACGGTAAAAAACTACCTCTCATTCCATGAAGAACAGTCTCTCAACATGGTTGCTACTCGTGAACAACGATACCGTGACCGTCTCCCATATTTAAGCAAGCGATACCGCAAATTCATCACGCCAACCGCTTCCATTTATGGTGCAAACGCTTCAGGAAAGACCAACCTATTCCGCGCCCTAAAATGCATGCAAGAACTGGTTTTAAAACCTACTTCACCAGGAGAAGCACTAAAGTACAAGCCATTTAAACTCGATAAAAAATCTGGCACTGAACCAACTGAATTTGATCTTCTTTTCCTTGCAGACGATGACATCATCTACCGCTATTTCCTCTCTTATACGGCAGATAAAATCCATTCGGAAAAACTGTGGAAAATCATGAGCAACGGAGACGAACAAGCCGTATTCATTCGCGAAGGACTCTCAGTTAAATCTGATTTAGGGCCGATCGAGAACGCAATACTTCAAGGCGTCTCTCCAACATCAACCATTGCACGTTTTGCGTCCGAATGGGGTACGAATACTGGAAACTTGAGTGCGATCCGTAAGGTCTCTCAATGGTTCAAGCGTGTTCACTTCATTAACCCAACATCGGGCAATGATCCAATTCCACAGGGTTTAGAAACACTTAAAAAGGCTGGGGCATGGCTCCCATTCATCGGTGCAGGAATTTCCGATGTTGTGATCAGAGATATTGATCCCCAGCCCATCGCCATTGACGGCTTATTCGATGATCTCACTGAGGGAAATCGAATACAAGCTAACATCAACGGAAAGTTCCTTGAATTCACGCGCGAATCAAACGGTGAAATCTCAGGTAGTGAAATTTCACTTACTCACACAACAAGCGATGGCCGGCAAGAAGCCTTCGATTGGGACGAAGAGTCTGAGGGCACCCGTTACATTGTGGGAACAGTAGCACCATGGATTCAACGTCTTTTACACCCGTCTTCTAAAGGACACATCCTCATCATTGATGAATTGGATCGAAGCCTCCACACTCAACTCGCGATAGCTTTTGTAAGTATTTATTTGCGAAATGTCCATAAAAACTCACGTTCTCAGCTTATTTTCACTACACACGACCTTATGCTTATGGATCTGGATATTTTCCGCCGAGATGAAATATGGATCGTGGAGAAAAGCATATCTGGAGGATCAACACTCATCGCACTCACAGATTATGAAGGTATCCGTGCCGATAAAGATGTACGCCGTAGCTACCTTGACGGACGCTTCGGCGGTGTGCCTCACGTACAGCCCGATCTCCTATCAACTAGTATTTTTCTTGAAAAAGAATAAGGAATTACTGAGATGGCACGGTTAACAAGAGAGAAGCGACCTAAGCGGGACATCAAAAAGATCTATCTGCTTGCCGTCGAAGGAGAAACGGAAAAACGCTACTTTGAACTAATGCCTTCCCATCTACCATACAAATTATCGTTAGAACTGGGCGCCACTCCGATCCACATTCCCTTATAGATCAAGTCGATAAGATGGTAGAAGAGCAGAAGAAAAATGGTAGGTTACGTTCTGGCGATCCGGCATGGATTATCTCTAGATAAAGATCAATGGACCGAACCCCAGCTAAAAAAGTATCTGCCGACTAGTTTTACTCTCTATTGCCAACTCCATGTAAGATCAATTTATAGAATGATCAAAAACATAGAGGAGATCTACTGCAATGACGTGGATGGTTGTTGGCGCTAAAGGAATGCTCGGAACTGATCTTGTGGCCCGAATTAAGGAAGATGGCCACGACGTTCGCGCAGTAGACATCGACGATATCGATATCACCAAGATGGACTCGGTAGAACAGGTTGTGCAGGGCGTCGACGTCGTCGTCAACTGTGCCGCGTTCACCGCAGTTGATCCTGCCGAAGAAAACGAAGGAACAGCGTTCCGCGTCAACGCAACTGGCCCCGCGAACTTGGCCCGCCAGTGCGCGAAAATCGGCGCCCGCCTAGTCCATATCTCAACCGACTACGTGTTCCGTGGCGACGGCGAAACCCCATGGACCGAAGAAGCCCCCATGGATCCAGTCTCCGCCTACGGCCGCACCAAAGCAGCCGGCGAATGGGCAGTACGCACCTACACTAACGATTTCTTGATCGTGCGCACCGCGTGGCTGTACGGAAAGTTCGGAAACTGCTTCCCGAAAACCATGGTTCGCCTTTCCGAAACACACGAAACCCTCAAGGTGGTTGTGGACGAAGTCGGCCAGCCTACCTGGACTGTTGATTTAGCAGATCTGATTGTGCGCCTTGTTGACGCTAAAGCGCCGTCTGGGGTTTACCATGGCACCAGCCAGGGGCAGACGTCGTGGAACGGGTTCACCAAGGAAATCATGCGTGCGGTTGGCAAGAGCCCTGACATGGTTCACGAAACCACCGCAGCAGCCTTCGATCGTCCAGCCAAGCGCCCATCGTTCTCAGCACTCGGCCACGATGCACTCACCGCGATCGGGGTTGAACCAATCGGTGAGTGGAACGAACGCTGGCAGGTAGCTGCCTCAATCGTGCTTGGGGAGTAAACCGCGCAATACCTAAACTGCTACGCGATGCAGGGAGTGCCTTTCAGAACGCACTCCCGCATCCGCAATCACTCCTTCAGATCTTCAGGCAAGGTTACCGGCGGGTCCGTCATTTTACGGTAATCAAGAACAAAGAAAACTGCCATCACAAGCAAACCAACACCGTAAGCAATGACGCCTACCCAACTCACGCCATTCATACCAAACCGCATAACACACTGATAGGAAATCGTAACGGCAACAAGCGCCGCTACAGCGTTGCCAACAAACGCGCCTCGATAGTCACGAATGGCCAGCAGAAGATCGTTCATAAACCACACTGCGGCGGTCACTAACGTACAGAGAATTGCTGGTTGCAACAGATACGTGTGCTCTCCAATCTGTTGTCCGAACATCAGCTTCAAAATGGGATCGCCAACAACCAATAAGGTCACAGATACGAAACTTGTTGCCGCAATAACGATCCCGGCCGTCTTCCGCAAGAGCTCCAGCCCGGAACTCTTCACGTTGGCGAACCGTTCCGCAAACTCACCCATTAACGGGCTATACACATAGGTTGCGCCCATTTGAACGATAACAACTGGCGAAGCCACAGAAGAATAGATACCGAGCGCAGAAGAACCCAGGATCAGCTCAAGGTGCTGTTTGGGGATCGTCAGTACAGCAGCGCTACAGACTTGCGCAAAAACGAGCGGGGACAGAACTAGTAAAGTCTTGACCGCGGAACGCAGTTCAATACTCGGGGTGATCGGCTCGAAGTAGGCCGAACGCGGCATATCATAAAGCGCACCCACCAGCACCGTTGTCACAATAAGTGAAACGATAGCCAGTATCAAAGAGTTGGTTCCCCACAACACCAAGCAGAACGCGGTAAGGTTCGATACGCCTTGCAGCATATATGACGTGCCTGAAATGTCCATACGCTTGTGGCGCCAATCGATCGCATGGAAAGCCTCGATGAAATTTACTGCTATTGTGTATATGCAATACAAAAAGATGACAAATATCGATTCCCATGCCACTGTCACAAGTGCATATATTAAGCCAACACTCACAGCAAATAGTGAAGTCAGAATTCGTAAACCGACATATTCACCAGACGAATGTTCATTATGTACATCAGTGATTTGCACAGTTCTGAGCCGAAAATCGGCAAGTGGCCAAATCACATTCGAAATTGACATTGCAAGCGCCAAAGAACCGGCCGCATCAAATCCAGAAGAAAGACGAACAACCGCAATCGTTATGAGATAATTACAGGCTAATCGTGTCATAGACCCTGCAGAGTTCCAGACCATATTTTGCCGCAGAGAGATATTCTTATCACGCATCATTCAAATCTAACGGAATATTTCCATATTAATCAAGACATTATACGATAGGCAAAGATGCGCCATATTTTACATTCCTTAAATTAGGCGCTCACTCTCCCTAAACCGCGTTTGCCCCCAGTAGATTCACGCCCGACTTTCGCTACACTTAGTGTCATGAGAATAGCGCTGATCGTGAATAATTATCCGCCGATGGTGGGCGGGATCGAGTACCATGAAGAAAATTTAGCGCATAGTTTGGCCGATTTAGGGCATGACGTTTGGGTAATCAACCTTGCTGGGCCAACCGCTACTCGCCGCGATGGTTCCGTTACGGTCATCACCCACCAAGGCCATTTCAATATTTCGGATATCATCCGCACTCCCGGCCTCGGAACCACACGAAAACTGGCGCGTTTCCTCAAAGCTCACGCGATCGAGGTCGTCTCTACCCACACTCGCTTCTTCCCCATGAGTTTCGTGGGGCTTCGTGCCGCGAAACGCGCGGGAATTCCCGTAATACATACCGAACACGGGAGTGGTTTTGTAGCAACGAAGAATCCGATTATTTGGCTTGGTTCGCGCACTGTGGACCTCACGTTGGGACGCTACACGTTGCGTCACGCGGATAAAGTACTGGGAGTTTCCGAGCAAGTTACCACATTTGTTAAGAAACTTTCCGGCGTGGACGCGTCCGTTTTCTACAACGCGATCACACCGCCACAACTGCGTCCGCACACTCCGGATCGTTCCACTCACCTTGTGTTCGTGGGACGCATGGTTGCGGGGAAAGGTTGGGATACGTTTATCGACGCCGTAGCCCGGTTACGTACCGAAGGTTACGATATCGACGCCGAAATCTTAGGTGACGGTCCACAACTTGCGGATGCTCAGCGTATCGTTGCAGAACGTGGGCTTGAGCAGGTTATTTCCGTACCGGGGCGAGTTGCCCCACAGGAGGTTCGGAAACGGTTACGCGGGGCAACGTTAGTTAATCCCACAGTTCTTTCTGAAGGGTTCCAAACAACTCTAGTGGAAGTGTTGGCTGAAGGCGGGCAGGTTGTCACGTTCCCTGTTGCTGGCGCCGCCATGTTGGCAGAACGCGGAGCACCAGTTGAGATCTGTTCCGAAAAATCTGCGGAAGCCCTTATCGCTGGCCTGCGGAACATCTTGGCACATACGCGCCCACGCGCCAGCCAGGAACTCATCACTGAGTTCACGTGGCCACGGCAAGCGCGGGTGTATGCACACATTTGCGGTTCGCTTTTATAAGCGAAAAATTCCTTTACATTCTATTTCACACATAAAACAGAATCTCCTTGTTCAATTAATTCACTTCATAGTGTAGATTTGAACACGACATAGGTGATCCATAGGGGGACGACTGTTATGCGTAAAACTTTAACCGCCGCGGAATTCGACATACTCCACGTGCTTACAGGAGAAAATAAGACACTCACTCAACGCGAACTCGCATCCTATACCGGGCTTTCACTCGGCCGAGTAAACACCACTATTCGCGAGTTGACAGAACAAGGATTAATCCGCGACCGTCTCATCACGGATGCAGGCCGTGTAGCTCTTACTCCTTACAAAGTAGACAATGCGATCATTATGGCAGCTGGACTTTCTTCCCGCTTTGCTCCAATCTCCTATGAACGCCCGAAAGGCACACTCCGTGTCCGAGGAGAAGTGCTCATCGAACGTCAAATCGAACAACTTCACGAAGCGGGGATTACGGATATCACCGTCGTCGTTGGATACAAAAAAGAATATTTCTTCTATCTAGCGAAGAAATATGGAGTAAAAATCGTCGTTAATAAGGAATACACAACCCGCAACAACAATGGTTCCCTGTGGCTAGTGCGCGATAAACTAGCACGAACTTTTATCTGTTCTTCCGACAACTACTTTGCAGAAAACCCATTCGATTCTCACGTATATCAAGCGTACTACTCAGCTGTTTACGTACACGGCCAAACAAATGAATGGTGTATAAAAACTGGTAGCGGAGGGCGTATCACCGGATGTACGATCGGAGGAGAAAATGCCTGGACTATGCTCGGGCACGTATATTTCGATCAGCAGTTCTCAGAGAAATTCTGTGAAATTTTAGAAGACGTCTACACTTTGCCCGAAACAGCATCAAAGCTGTGGGAATCTATCTATTTAGATCACATCAAAGATCTTCACATGGTCATCCGAAAGTATCCCGATGGCGTTATAAATGAGTTCGATTCTGTGGACGAACTTCGTGAATTCGATCCTCACTTTATTGAAAATGTCGATTCAGAAGTATTCGATAATATTGCGTCCGCCCTTGACTGCGATAAATCAGAAATTCGCGGATTCGAACCATTGAAACAGGGTCTCACTAACCTTTCTTGCCGTTTTTCCGTTGGAGATAAACACTATGTTTACCGGCACCCCGGAGTGGGAACGAACAAGATAGTCGATCGGCAGGCAGAACATACCGCTCTGAACGCAGCTAAAAAACTCGGTTTGGACTCCACGTTTATCACAGGCGATCCGCACAAAGGCTGGAAGATTTCGCAGTATCTACCTGAAGTGAGAAATCTGGACGTCACAAATGACGACGAACTCGAAAAAGCCATGATGATGGCACGCAATCTACACACATCTGACATCAAGCTCGATCGGGAATTCGATTTTATCAAAGAGGCGCAACGCTACGAAGAACTTCTTGAACAATTCGAACCAATCGATGTTCCCGGCTATGCGGAGCTCAAAGAAAAAGTTTTCCGCCTCAAAGAATATGCGGATGCAGACGCTTTCCCCGTCGTTCCAAGCCACAATGATTTCTTTCCAATGAATTTCCTTGTTGCCCCTTCCGGAAAGATCGATCTTATCGATTGGGAGTATGCAGGAATGTCTGACGTAGCCGCCGACTTTGGCACAATGGTTGTCTGTTCTGAAGAGCTCGGAGATGTCCGAGCCGATCAAGCACTGTCCTACTATTTTGGGCGCACTCCTACGGCAGAAGAACACCGACACTTCTGGGCATATATCGTTTTTGCTGGGTGGTGTTGGTATGTTTGGGCTTTACTCAAAGAGGCCGAAGGCGATGACGTAGGCGAATGGTTACTCACCTATTACCATTATGCCTCTCAATATATTGATGCAGCTTTGGCAGCATACGAATTCGCATCTGCCAACACGCAAATCGAGAGCCTATCGTGAAATTTGGAATTTTATCTGGCTCACTTTGGGGCCTTGACACTGTCATTTTGGGAATCGCTTTTACGATAATCCCTTTCTTGTCCTCACCACATGCTGCTTTGGCAAGCGCCGCAATCCATGACACTATTGCCGCGCTCTTACTTCTTGCGTTTATGGGAGTTCGCAGGCGCTTAACAGACACATATAACGCTGTTAAGAGCCACTCGGGCCGAGCAGTTATGATCGCAGCCATTCTTGGCGGACCAGTAGGAATGACCGGATACCTAATTGCTATTAACCATATCGGCCCAGGTTTCACCGCAATCATTTCCACGTTCTACCCTGCGGTTGGCACTTTTCTCGCATATTTATTCCTAAAAGAACGGATGTCTTTCAAACAGATTATTGCTTTAGTAGTAGCCTTGTGTGCGATCATTGCAGTTGGCTGGTCTTCGTCAACTACTGCTGAAGGTTCTACACTCATAGGAATAATTGCAGCTCTCGCGTGTGTATTCGGATGGGGATCAGAAGCAGTTATTCTTGCCTGGGGAATGCGCAATGAGGCTGTTGATAATCAAACCGCTTTGCACATCAGACAGACAACATCAGCGTTAACTTATCTTCTGGTAGTGATTCCTTTGATGGGAACATTGCCTTTTATCTCTCACGCAACATTTAGCTGGGGGACCGTAGTCATAGGCATCGCGGCGCTAGCAGGCACTGCGTCTTATCTGTTCTATTATCGAGCCATAGACACCATCGGAGCTTCTCGAGCTATGGCGGCCAATATATCTTATTCAGCTTGGGCGCTACTCTTTGCGTTCATTATATTTGGTACTATCCCTACTGCCTTCCAGATGATCTGCTGTGTAATTATCCTATGCGGAACTACTCTTGCAGCAACCTCTGATTGGAAAACGATAATAGCACCCTCGCGTTTAAACCGCTCAACTCATCAATCTTAAGGAATTTCAGTGATTAATCAGGCTTATGATCCTAAAATGTTAAGCAAAATCCAGCAAGCCATGCGCTTGTCTCTTGTTGAGTTTGACCGCATCTGCACCGAACTTCAATTAAGATATGTCGTCTATGGCGGTTCAGCTATCGGGGCCGTACGACATCAGGGTTTGATTCCATGGGATGATGACATCGACATTTGCATGCCTCGTGCAGATTATGATCGTTTTTTCACTGAAGCCCCTGCGCTACTGAACGAAGCCTTCGTTGTTATGGATTCTCGTACCAACCCTGATTACCCCAAGACTTTCGGTGTGCTAGGTCTTAAAGGTAGTCGTTTTATTCCTGGAATAGCTGCAAATAGGTCTTTCCCTATCCCGCTTGGCATTGATCTTTTTCCACTGGATCCAATTCCCTCGCATCCAAAGCAGTTCGCGAAACAGTCACGCGCCACATGGTTCTGGGGTCGTCTCTTGTACCTTCAAGGAACCCCACACGCTGAGCTTTCTCTCCCTAGGCCAGTAAAAGCCATAGTTTCTGTAGCTACCCATGTGATCCATTGGGGCATCAAGTCCACCCGTATCACACCAAAAGCATTAGTTCGCAAGTGGGAACGGGCAGCACGCCAGTATGAAAATTCTGGCTCCACCTTATTCGGTGACTTTTCTACCCGCGATCCCAAACGCTGGTCTGCTTCTCTGGAAGAAATGTTTCCCGCACAGCGCGTCCCATTTGACGATATAACTGTGATGCTTCCTCGCGATGTGGATGCAATTTTAACTCGCGGGTACGGCGATTACATGACTATCCCACCCGAAAATGAACGAGTTAACCATGCTGCCGCTCTGATCGATTTCGGGCCTTATATGACCATTTAATACACTTAAGTGGATCAGCTGTGTTGTGGATACTTTTTCTTGAATGCAATCCCTAGCATTTTAGCTGTAAACGCGGTACCGAAAATGCGTGCCATCATTCCCGCTATTCGAACAACTGGGGTGTTACAGTGTGCGAATATGTGCGGCATTTTGGCACGCAAGGCCTTCCTTGAACGATCTCCATCTTTAAAGAGAGACAACGCTGACGCTTGGCCTGCCCAAACGAAAAGAGGGTAAGCCAAGAAGGCTTTTAGAGCTTCGCCTTTTTCGGCGTCAAGCTGCTCTGCAATAAGAAGATTTTCTTCAATGATTTTTTGTAAATCGTTTACGGACGAAACAGCAAGTTTGTGGGCTGTTTGCGCATAGCTATGCCCTACGCGATAGGCATAGAACTTTTGATCAATCCAACCGATCGATGTGCAATACGCTAGTACCTTCGCACTCCAATCTGTATCTTCATTTCTCATTCCGGTTGGGAATTCGATTGAATGGATGTCCAGCAATTCACGCCGCACCACTTTAGTCCAAACTGCGCGCGTTAAAACGTCTTTATCAACCAGGAATTTTATCGCATCGGGGGTTGATAACGAATCAATTATTTCTGCATAATGAGTTTCTTCCCCATAGTCAATATCTTTGCCGCCACTTGATGCCAACAGGCTGTTATGGCACAAAATATCTACCGGATGCAATGTCAGTTTTTGATAGATATTTTCCAAACAATTAGAATCAATCCACCAATCGTCATTATCGACGAACGTTACGTATCCACCTTTCGCAGCAGCGATTCCGGCATTGCGCGCACCGCTTGTACCTGTGTTGGCTTGGTGAATCACCGTGAAACGCGAATCTTTTTCCGCATATCGATCACACAATTCTGGCGATGAATCCGACGAACCATCATCCACCAGCACCACTTCCCAGTCTGTAAATGATTGGGCATGGATACTATCCAAGCAGTGGGCTAGATATGTTTCCGAGTTGTAGACCGGAATAATGATACTGATAAACGCCATAGATTCTTGTGCTCCCCACACGTTTTGGGCATCGCGTACTTGCGTTCCCTTGTGTTCTCACGGTTTATTTTACTATATGTGGATTGACGCGACGTTCGCTCCAGTTGCGCTGTTCACTCACCGTTGTTTATCGGATAAGGTGATCGAGGATCATTTTCATTCCAGAAAAATCACGGTGAATAAGAGCATTCGGCATTCTTAATCCTGCGTGGATACGCGACGTGATATGGAAACGTGCGGCACGGGCTGCCTTTTTCCATCCTTTTTCCGCAAAAAGGCGAGCCACGAGCGCAAAATACGCACGTTCATCAACGAAGCGTTTCCCGTCAATGGCTGTTTTTCCTGATACTGACGATGCGGAACGGCGGTATTCGAAGCATATTTCTTCAAGAACGTATAAGCGTGCTCCGTCTAAAATCATGTCTACGATAAGGCCTAGATCTAGCATGATGAAGAAATCACGGAAGCCGTGGGCTAATGCTTTTTCTCGTTTAATCATCAAAGATGGCCAGTAAAGCCAATTCCCACGCATGAGGGATGTTGCAACAATTTCGCCTTCTAATAAGTGGCTATCTTTGGGCTGGATGAGAGTCTTTACTTTTTCGGTTAGCCCGGAAATGACTGTGCCGTTTTCATCAATGGTTCTCACACCTGGTTGCACAATGTCAGGCTGTTCCTGCGCTATCGTGCGTTGCATCGCTGAAATGTAGTTGGGTAAGAACCGATCGTCACATCCAGGAATAACAACGTATTCAGCAGATGATAGTTCTAAGCATCGTTGGAAGTTCTTTGCCAGGCCAATATTTTCTTCATTGCGTATGTATGAGATTCGATCATCGTCGCATTGGTCAATGAATTTTTTAGCAGCATCTCCAGGGTAACAATCATCGATGATAACAAGACGCCAGTGATCACAATCCTGTGCTTTCACCGAAGAAACTAGTTCTTCAAGCCAATCAACGCGGCCCCAATATGGAACCATAATATCGATAACCATTGCATATTCCTTCATCAACGATAAACTAAACCAAGTCTAGCAATGGAGGTATCATGGCCGAAGCGACAACCCCTAAGTCAAGTGCAATCGTATCGGTCGGTGCCATTTTTGCCGCACTTAGCGGATTTTCTATTCTCATCATCACGGCACGTACACTTACGGCCGAAGATAATGCTATTTTCTTGGCGTTCTGGTCCACGCTCTTCCTGATTACAGGCATTCTTTCGGGAATTCAGCAAGAAGTCACCCGCGCTGTTGCGAACGAAAGCCTCATATCGCGTAAGGAAGAATCAGTACGTCCACTGATTCTTGGGATCTCCATTGGCGTTCTGGCAAGTCTTGCCTTTTTAGCCGTCTCTCCGTTGCTTTCTCATGTTTTAGAAACAGATTATCCGGCCGCATTCACCTCACTTTTAATCGCGTGTGGGCTTACACTTTACGCTGGCCAAGTCAGCTTGTTGGGAGTTCTTGGCGGAAATAAAAACTGGAACTTGTTTGCTTCTATAACGTCTTGTGAAGCGCTTGGGCGCCTCACGTTCATAACTCTCGTGGCTCTAACTGCAGCAACGACGTTACGGTTCGAAATTGCAACCGTGATCGCTTTCGCTCTCTGGCTTTTGTTCTTTTTACATCCTCAGGTATGCCGATCGAGTCACTTCTTAGTGAGCGTATCGTGGAAAAAAATGACACGTCAGATCGGACTCGCACTTGCTGCCAGTGGCGCCACCGCGCTACTCATCAATGGTTTCCCCCTACTTATGGCGCTCACGACCTCGCTTGACGAGTATAAGAATTCAGCAGATCTTGTGATGGCCGTATCTATTACTCGTGCCCCTTTACTGGTGCCTATTTTCGCGTTCCAATCAGTAGTCATTGCACACTACGTCACTCATCCCGAAAAACGTCGGTCAACTACGCGCACGTTATTTTTAGGATTATCAGGGTTCGCCTTGTGTGCTTCCCCTATCGTTGCCTTGATTGGACCCACGATCATGCATGCTGTTTTTGGTGCGAGTTACCGTTCCACAGGCATGATATTGGGAATATTGATTGTGGATGCAACGCTTCTTGCACTTCTTGTTTTAGGCGGAACCATCACCATTGCCCTCACTAATTACAAAGCATGCCTTCTAGGCTGGTACACCACAGCAACGGTAAGCTTCGTGCTCATGTTACTTCCGTTCAGCTTAGAGGCCCGAACGCTCAGTACATTAACGTTCGGGCCTCTATTAGGCATCGCTATTCATTTTTCAACAATTTTACGTTCAGACCGCGAGCGTAGAATCTGATACTTCACGATTCGCAAGAACCTCTTTTTCTTCCGGGGCTCTGGATAAGAGCATCCCAGCCACAATAGCTATCAGGAAGCCAACTGTACCAACGAACCACACACCCATTGGAGAAATTGGAATATCCCACCACCAGTGCATGTGAGCATCAATATTAACTGGACGTATTCCTTGCGCTCCTGAAACGTAACGCCACAACACTGCGTGAAGCGTATAGGAATTAACGATAAAAAGAATCCCTGCTAGAACCACTTTTTGTGAGAAATCGAGAATACGGATTCGTTCTTTACTCAGTACGAATAGGAAGAAGAAAAGTACAGCGAACAAAGGCAACATATACCGGGGCTGGTATGGCCCCAGATGCGGATAAGAACCAACTGCCACGATAAGCACTGGAATACCGCACATGGCACCTGCGATCATCAACACTGCCATCCACTTTCGCCATGTTCCTCTACGGAAGCCCGCCATAAGCAAAGAACCTGACGCAAAGAGAGCCAAGAGTGGGAATGTTACATCAAGTGGAACATCAAACCATCCTGGACCATAGCCAAAGCTCACAAATCCAGCAAAGTATCGCGGAAGATCCATTGTTGTTCTCAAAACACTACCGATGAAGTTATCTGAAACAGTGGCATGATTGGCAACAATGTTTGCTTGGCCACCGCCAAGCATCATGTAACAACCGAAGATACTCAACGCACCAGCTAAGCTCCACAAACGCCAATCAGATCGTTTAATCTTGATTGCCCAGAGCAACGCTGCAGTTACAACAAAAATATAGAACGCAGAATCTCCACGGGAAGCAAAGCTCATGAATGCGCCAATAATGGCACACGCTAAGAGCCCCCAACGGCGCTTACCTTCTGCAAAGAAAGCCGCATACATTGCTGTTGCGTATGCAAAAACTCCTGTAATCGCCCATGCACTTGGATTCATCGAGGTAAGGAAGTAGAAACCCATGGGTACCCATGCGCCGAGCATGGCGAATACATACGCTGGGCGGTGCTCCGGCCGCAATAACCAACCGATTGTGCCAAGAAGAAAAACGGCGATCAGGAAATTCACTGTTCGCATCAAGATCACAGAATCTGCTACAGAATGAGAAATAAGTAAATGATGGAAACGATAATATGTGGTGGGGTAATTCCCCTCATCGTAACGATACGTGAATGCTAGCTTGTCATTTGATAATTCTCGCGGGCAACTTGCAGGTTGGGCTTCTTTGAACGCGTGGCATTCTGTAGCTAGGGCAACAGGTTCTGGAACTTGAACTCGAAGAGTGCCATCAACCATTTTGGATGCACATGACTCACCTGCCGGGCGAGGACACCAGATAGACCCCATATGGAAATCATCATCGGGAGAACCTCCAATCGGTGATGCCACGATCCAAGAAAAACCGGCACTCAAGAGGCCAAGTAAACAGACAACAGCAAGGATTCGCGGATTACGCATCTTTTGCGCAGTATTCGCGAAACGACTGTGTGTAGTAATCTCCATTAATACAAATTCTCCTCGCTGCCAGTGACCGATTATTACTTTTACGTCATCTCGCACAATCTTATCGCGAGTGCACTATATGACTTCGTTCTCTTAGCCTAACCTGGTGTAGAATTTCCCACAGTATGGAAGGTAAAGCTTTGACTCATAACGAACTCCTTGTGATTATTCCGGCCTGGAATGAAGAAAAATCAATCACTGATGTTATTCATGCGATTACAACGCATGTTCCGTTTGCAGATTGCATCGTTGTTAATGATGGGTCTCGTGATGCCACTGCCACAGTAGCGGCTCAAGCAGGAGCAGCAGTCCTCGATTTACCGATTAATCTTGGCGTCGGCGGCGCAATGCGTGCAGGTTTCCGGTATGCGGTTCGTAAAGGATACACGTATGCGGTCCAGGTTGATGCCGATGGCCAACACGATCCGCGTTACATCGCCCAGATGCTCACGGAAGCTCAGCAAGGAGCCGATGTTATTATCGGCGCGCGCTTCGCTGGCGTTGGAACATACACCGCAAGTGGGCCACGATGGTGGGCAATGGTTGTTATGTCTAAAATTATGAGCCGCCTTGCCAAAGTGAAGCTCACAGATGTAACGTCCGGATTCAAACTCTATTCACGGCGAGCACTGGAATTTTACAGTGAAAACTACCCTGCAGAATATCTTGGCGATACGATCGAAGCACTTGTTTTAGGTATTAAATCTGGCCTTGTGGTTAAACAAATTGGTGTTGAAATGCATGCACGAACTGCAGGTACGCCATCTCATTCTCCAATCAAAGCAGCAATTTATCTTGTTCGAGCAACACTCGCACTTGGCATCGCGTTAATGAGCCGAAGCCGGAAAGCATAATAATGACCACCATTCAGATTATTTCTCTCATTGCTACGTTACTCATCGGTATTCAGCTTATTCGGTTCGTCCGCCACCGCGTGATTAAAGAAAAATACGTCTGGCTTTGGCTCTGCCTCGATATTCTGGCCATCATCTTTATTCTGTGGCCAAGCGGATTAACAAAAATTGCCGATTTTGCAGGCTTCGATGTCCCATCCAACATGGTTTTCTTTGTTGTTATGGCGGTGCTCGTGTTCGTCGAAATCCATCAGGCTTTTACCGTAAGTAAGTTAGAAGAAGATCGACGCCGCTTAACGGAAGAAATTGCTATCTTGCGCCACGACGTCGATCGCCTCACTTACCTTATAAATAAACAGTAACGTTTACAGGTACGTCATCCCGCTGAAAACCACGTAGATCCACGCTCCTGCCGCAACTGTGCCCATAAGCCATCGGGCACCTGCCCATCTAATCGACAGCCCCACACATAAGAACATCGCCGGGAGAATCGCTGCGGCATAACGCGCTGGAATCGAGAATGGCAGCACAAGCCGTTGCACAATGATAAATAAGATCGGCAAGAATATTACTGCCGCGATTCCTGTAGCCCACGCTAGCGCAAACTCTAATTGAGATGCCGGTTTCTTCAGCATCATTCCGATTACCGCCGCGATGATTAAAAAGACTAGGAAACGCGAAATCAGGAACGAAAAGGGGGAGGATATGCTCTCTCCGTGCCCGTTGCTCACCAACGATCCAAAACCTGATTGGGCTTGATTGATCAATTCACCAATAGTATTTCGCTCCATTGAAATACCTTGATCTGGAGAATCTCCGAGCGCAATCAAACGGCGAATAACTTCCCAGGTTACATGTGTTCCTAACGCAGCAAAAACTGACACGAGACCTGGAACAAGCCAGGAACGAAGCGGTAGCTTCTGCGCAGAAGAATCAGAACTGAACCGTTCAAAAGCAACGTACATCAGCACGATCAAACCAGCCAAACCAATAGCTAAAATATTCGTGATCTTGAGCGCCATGCCAAGCACACCAACCGCAACCAGCGGCCACAAACTTCCAGCTCCTTGCAAGAATCGTATAGTCACAAACAAAGCAAGAGCACCAATAAGCAAGACGGTTGAATCGGTTGTCACGAACGTGTACGTCCACCACACAAACGGTGATGTCAGAGCGAAAGCAATGGTTGTATATCCAACAGCAATAGGAACGTTGAGCATACGCATGGTCTTGTAGAGAACCAGGAACGCGGCCGTGCCGTAGATAATCATGGCCAAGCGAGCGCCAACCATCATATCGATACCAAAAACCGAAAAAACTCGAGCAAAAACCCACGTTACCCAGAAAAAGATCGGCGTGTAAGCGTCGGCGGTATTCTTTCCATACTGCGGAAAACGCTCAACCTCAGAATAGTCTCCTCCACATGGGGGGCCAGAAGTTCCGAAGTAGTAAACGCCGTCGCACGCAAACTTCTCCCTAATATCATCCCCGTAGAACTCACCACGTTGAGCGATCATGTTATCGGGCAAAGAAAGAATGGAATCAAGATACGTCGCCTCGTCAAAAGGCGACATAGTCGCGGCATACCGTGCCCGATACGACAGCATCGTTGCGACGATGAGGAATCCAAGCACCCAGTACTGGCCACTCCCTAAGAACCACAGGTAAAACCGGCTATACGATTCTTTATATTTCTGTGCGATCGCTGTCATTGTTCATCATTCTCCAAGGCGGTGATTATCTGTGCGAAGTTCAGCCTCAAGCAGGGCGTATTTACGCGAAAGCAACGTCAACTTGCGATCTAACTTTCGCATATGACTCCCCGTAGCGAACGCAAAACCAATAAAGAACACAATCGATAGATACAAAATCAGATCTGCACCCCGGCCCACGCCAACAAAATTAGCTACATGATCGGTCATCGATGGGAAGATAACAGCGATAATCGCCAAAAAGATACCTAACAGCCAGGAAATTCGCCGGATGGCCAATCCACGAGCGCTTTCACGAGGAACAATAATTGCCAGAGCTAACACGATAAAAATCGTTACGAGAATGACTTTGATGAGGATTTGTCCAGAACTCATATTTTCACTCACTTAAACAACAGATCTGACAGGATATTGATCGAATTCCACAATGATTGGCCTTTTGCACGCGAATAATCGGTGTATTCAATCAGCACGGGTTCTTCGGCGTAGCGTAATTTGTGTGCGGAAATTGCCGATACGATTTCGGATGCGTGTGCCATGCGGTCTTGCTGAATATCGATAGATTGCGCAGCATGCCGATTGAGGGCCCGCAAACCGTTGTGCGCGTCCGTCAAGTTCATTCCCGTGGTCATGCGTTGGAAAACAACAGCCATCTTCAACACGATTCGTTTCAAGGTCCCAGGTTTCGTTCGGCCATCAAGGAAACGAGATCCGATGACGACGTCGAGTGGCTCATTTTTCAGGCGAACTACCATTCGTTGAGCGTCGTCGACGCGGTGCTGGCCGTCCGAATCGAAAGTAACGAAATATTCCGAGCCTTCTTGCATAAGGGCGTAATCGAGCCCTGTACGCAACGCAGCACCCTGGCCAAGGTTGATTGGATGCCGAACAACAGCCACGCCTGCGCGGCGGGCTTCTTCTACTGAATTATCCGACGATCCATCGTCAACACAGACAATACGCGGAAAGACGCGTTTGGCCTTGTCCAAAACGTCGAAGATAACCTGACCTTCGTTGTAAAGCGGAATAACAAGCCACGTTTGATCGGCCAGCTTTTCATTCCACCCATCAATTTTGTGTTCAGAATCAGATAATGACAATCGTCTACATCCTTTTTCGCCCATCATTTACGGAAGCATCTTCCGCAACCGGGATTGCACCTTATGAATAAGCAACTTTGGCCCACCGGCCTTCAAATGTGAGGCTACCAGTTTAACGTCACGCAACAGGTTAAACTTCACCTTCACAAACCCCAAGAAACTCTGTGGCAAATGCCCTGCAGTCATATATTTCATGTCTGCTGCACGCCGAGGATTCTGAGCAAACCTCAAAAGCGGGGCCAGCGCATTGTTCCATTCAAACCGAACCGAATACCGCGCAACGTTTTCACGGCAAACGCGAGCAAAATCGTCGTCGAACAAAACTTTTTCTAACGCATCGGACAGTTCGTTGACGTCTTCAGGCGAAACCGAAACACCAATCTTCTCCGAATCAAGAACGTTACCGAAGGAATCCCCATTCGTTGCCACAATCGGCAAACCAGCCCACAAGTAATCCAAAATTCGGGTGCGGAACGAATACTGCGTTTCAATGTGTTCAAAATGAGTAGACACGCCACAATCGGCGTCAAGCAGATAGTTGTGCCGATCGTTGTAATCAACCCAATCGTGGTTGAAGAACACGTGCTTGCCAGTCAAACCAAGCGAATCAGAAAGATCCATCGCTTCTTGAGTCATACGCATCTTCGGAACCCCAGGATTCGGATGCTTAACGCCCAAGAAGTACAAACGAACATTGTTATGCTTCTTAGCAAGACGATCAACGGCGCGAATCAAGGTCAATGGATCAAACCAGTTGTATACGCCACCGCCCCACAAAATCACCTTATCATCAAGCGAAATGCCCGGAACCTTGCCCTTAATCGCATGGTAATCCTGCGTTGGTCGTTCCTCGTTCAAGCCAAAAGGAACAATCTCAATCAACGAACGCGGATCTTCTACTCCATCAAGAAGATTAGCATTCAAACGCCCCATAGCCGCCAGCTGCCCCATCCAGAACGCGCGCTGTTTTTCTGACGCACACAAGAACAGATCCGCTCTGGCGATCTGACGGTTGAGCACGTCGGTCACAGCTTGAATCGTTTCTTTTCGTCCCTGCGGCCCCAAATCCTTGGCCTGTTCAAGCTGTTCAAGGTGCATCGGATCATAAATATCCGCAACGATAACCTTCGACGATTCCATCAACCACGGCGCCTTCTCCAGGGCAAAACCCTGGAAAATAATGAAATCAGCCCAGTCCGTCAAACCGTGGAACACGGCTTCGCTACCACTGAGAACCTCAAACAAAGGAGACTGAGCTTTAGCGGTGCCAGCCGTGGAGAAAAGGCGCACATCGTGCGTCAAACTGAGGCGCGTAGCCATTTCCCACGCACGAATAGCAGGACCAGCCATCTTCTCTGAAATCGAATCATCCGTAATGATCAAAACTTTAGATTGATTCGAGAAGGTATCGAACAGGCCAAAATGCTTGGTCAGATTTTCGTACAGATCAAGATACTTGGGGAAAGAGAAAAGCGGCTCATATGCATTTCGCATGAGGCGCAAGATCTCTGCATCCGTGCGTTTACGGGCACCTTGGATGCTTTCACGTTGAGCAC
Organism: Arcanobacterium haemolyticum DSM 20595; assembly: GCF_000092365.1. NCBI lineage: Bacteria > Bacillati > Actinomycetota > Actinomycetes > Actinomycetales > Actinomycetaceae > Arcanobacterium > Arcanobacterium haemolyticum. The sequence goes on along the minus strand of NC_014218.1, from coordinate 101,511 downwards.
GGAAATAATCCATGTGTTTAGTGAACCAAGCAATAGCGTATGGGCCTGTTGCCGCATCCTTGCTTATCGTACCGCCATCATAAGCATCCATCGTAGAGTGCTTTTCAACGCGCGCAGCAGAACGTTCGTTCGTCAACAACAAAGTTGCAGCGAAAACCGCTTGGAGGTGTTCGTCGTCAAGATTCTTGTATAGGCACGCGAGCGCATTGCGTTCAAGAAGGTAGTTTTCCCTGAATTTCCCGTGTTTGTTCATGGAAACGTGATGGCGATGGAACGCTACTGAGGTGGGAACGTAGCGGACGTCGTAGCCCGCGAGCGTTACGCGCCACCCGAAATCAACATCTTCATAGAACATGAAGAATCGTTCATCGAACCCGCCAAGTTCGTCAAAGATTGCACGAGGCACAAACATTGCTGCACCCGTTGGGAAGAGGACGTTCTTCGGGGTGTTCCATTGCCCTTGATCTTCTTGTTCAACTTGTTGCTTGTAACTCATACCAAACCAGGTCAAGGCACCATCGACGTAGTCGATTTTGTGCCCGCCCCAGTCAAGCACTTTGGAGGCAACACAGCCGATAGACGGGTCCGATTCGAGCGCCTTCACCGCTTCTTTGATCCACTGGCTATCCGGCCGAGCATCATTGTTCAGAAACGCAACGATATCGCCTGAAGAATGAGCGACGCCGGTGTTACACCCCGCAGCAAACCCAAGATTCTTCCCCGCATCAACAATGACTTCGTTACCAACAGCCTGCTGAAGCCGTTCCAGCGAACCATCCCCGGAGCCGTTTTCAACAATAACGATTTCCAGATCTTCTTTGGGCCAATCGCATGCGCGCAGGTGTTCGACGGCAGCAATCGTGTCATCACTACCGCGGAAATTCACAAGAATTACTGAAACTTTAGTCATTTCTGTATCACTTTCTTCATCACGCCAGCAGCGGCTGAGCCAATGCTCTTTACACCATCAGTAAACGACAACTTCCGTTTTGCCAGTTCTCCGTACGGAGTTGTTTCAAAGAGTTCAACAGATTTCACGGTATCGAGTGACTTTCGTGGTTGCGAAAGTACAGATTCGATTTGCTCCACCCCGTTTTCAACGGCTACCAAGTTACTGTAGGAGTGGTCTTCGTCGTACGCCATAGGATTCAATCGCCCTAAACCAGCGATGAAGCCCAAGTAGAGATCGCGTTGTTCGCTATCTGAAACCACGATCCGATCGGCGCGGCTAAACGTTTCACCCCACATGGTGCTTCGTGGCCCAAGGAAATCGGCACCGAATCCCGTGGGGTCCAGACGAATATCGGAAATCAGATCCACGGTAGTCATATCAGCAACAACCATGCCTTTATATTGCGCAATCCAGGGCACTTGGCGCGCTTGCGTACCAACAAGGATGAGTAACGTTTCGTTGACTAATTCTTGAGTTTCGATCGACGTTTCCACAAGCTTTCCGTTTTCAGGCGTAAGCACGCGGCGCGTAGCCACATCCCAGACGACGATGGACGCCTGCGTATGTTCACAAATCTGCATAACGCGCTCTACAGAGTGAGTATCTGTAGAGGACACGGCGATAACACAACGGCGTTCAGTTTCACGTGAAACATGGAAAAGATTATGCAAATAGCACGATTTCTCTGGCGTGATTCCACTTGCATCCCACATCTCTTGAATAAAAGCATCGCGGCCAGCAAGATCTCCATCAGGAATACGAGCCATTGTTTCATTTAACTCAAAAGCAGTACGGGCTTCTCCGAAGCTGGCACTCCACATGTGCAATGTACGAGCACCATCGAGTGCTTGTGGAGAAACGGAAAGAAATTCGTCGTCGTCATTCCCCGGCGATAACTGCAAGTCAAGCGCATCCGTATCCGTTCCTTCCAACGGGACCGAAACCAAACCCAGATAAAGAGGCGCCAATTCAGCCATCTGTTCTTCTATCGCCATATTTCGCGAAACCACATCAAGATAATCCGTAATCGGCGCAAGAGAATAAGCGGAAAGTTGCCGCGATACCGTGCACGTAACCTTCTCACCTCGCCTATTTAGGCGATACATAATATCCATACCAATACCCTGAGCGGACAACGACGTATCAATGCCACCTGCGTGATGCACATGCTCAGAATTGAAGAAATATATGGGCGCGGACGTACTAACAATCGGCATATCTTTAGCAGAATCCACATACGCGACGTTAGTTCCCGCTAGCGCCGAAGCAACACCCGATGTTACTAATTCTGCTATACCGCCATTACGAACAGCACGCTGACCAGGAAGAACAATCAGAACACTGGAAGGTTCAAGATGATCCAGCGCCATTCCAACGCCTTTCGGAGTAGCCTCACGAATGATCGCATCTTCGGGAAGCGCTTTCTTCCACGCTGGTGATAGAGCCTCACCTTCGTTAATAATAACGAGTACACTCACTGAGATTTCCTCCGCACTAGAGACAGACATAGTACTGTGTGCAATGCTACCGTCGATTACCTATTGGTTCTGCTGGGACATATTACCGTGTCTAGAGCCACACCTATATTTCATCCCCTATTGAGCATTACTATTACTCTATCGAGCATTACTATTAATCTCAGTAGATTATTACCTAGGATTGGATGCCATGCGAGAACATACCTCCGGCAAAGCGCCAACCACGGCCGCCCAGCAACGTTTCGAACGTCTTGCCAGCCAAGAAATGCGGAGCGTTTCACCGGATTCCGGTTTCTTGAGTGGAATGATTCCCTCATGGATCACGATCTGGGAACATAAAAATCTCCTATGGCTCTTAGTTCGCAGGGAATTAAAATCCAAATACAAAGATTCTTTCCTTGGGTTTGCGTGGACCCTCATCCGCCCCCTCGTGCAACTCTTTATCTACTATTTCGCCATCGGTAAGATTCTTGGTGCAGAACGCGGCATCCCTGATTTTGGTGTTTACGTGTTCGCGGGGCTTACCGCCTGGGCACTGTTCAATGAAATCGTCTCTATGGGAACAAGTTCCATCGTTTCTAATGGCGGAATCATCAAAAAAGTTTATTTGCCTCGTGAGATCTTCCCACTTGCAGCCGCTGGGGCTGCGCTCATCAACTTCGGGGCACAGTTAATCGTCCTCCTAACTGGCGCGTTCTTTATCCGCGGCATCCTCATTGTCCCGTTCCTTATCTATGTTCCTATTGGCGTAGCTATTCTTGTTGTGTGGGGATCAGCACTAGCTCTCTGGCTATCAGCTGTCAATGTTCGTATGCGTGACACCCAATATCTTGTAGAAGTTGGCCTTTTGATTGGCATGTGGCTCAGCCCTATTGTCTACTCATTCGAGATGGTCAAAAACGCAGCAAATTCCACAATCGCAGCGATTTACAGTTGGAACCCAATCACGATCGCCGTATCAGATTTCCAAGCAGGAATCTGGAAGCAAGGCACCCTCACCGGAGCAGAATTGCCATCTGAACTCCTAGCTAGGAGTTTCACCGTTCTTGCCATCGGACTTCTGCTAGGCATCCTCGCTCAACGCTATTTCGCACACGCCCAACGTAACTTTGCTCAGGATCTGTAAAAATGACGACTTCGCCTAATTCCTCACTTGATGTCATCAGCGTCGAACATGTTTCTAAACATTTCACCCTTCGTAAAGACAAATCTCTGAAAGAACGTATCGTTAATGCCGCGCGCAACCGCCAACATATTGAACATTACATGGCACTCGATGACGTATCTTTTTCCGTTGCCGCCGGAGAATCACTCGGCCTCACAGGGGCAAACGGGTCCGGAAAATCAACCCTTCTCAAACTGATCGGCGGGATTATTTCACCCGATTCTGGGCACGTAAAAGTACGCGGTAGGCTCGCCGCACTTTTAGAACTAGGTGCAGGTTTCCATCCCGATCTCACTGGTATGGAAAATATTTTCCTCAATGCGTCAATCATGGGCCTTTCCGAAAAAGAAATTGATTCCCAAATCGACTCCATTATTGATTTCTCAGGCATTTCAAAGTTCATTGATACCCAAGTGAAGTTCTATTCCTCAGGAATGTATGTGCGCTTGGCCTTCGCTGTCGCAGTTCACTCAGATCCAGATATCCTGCTTGTCGATGAAGTGTTGGCTGTAGGCGATGAACCATTCCAACGCAAGTGCATGGAACGCATCCATCAGTTCCAAGACGACGGCCGCTCCATTATTCTCGTATCTCATTCCCCAGATCAGATCGTGGAAATGTGCGACCGTGCTGTGGTGCTCCAACAAGGAAAACTCGTCACGATTGGCCCTACCCGCGAATCGATGAATATTTTGCACAAATCGTATGCCCAACAGATCCAGGCTGATCGCGCAGCCCAATCCACCCCTGAACTACCAGCCGAAGCGGCACACGAGCTAACAATCGACTGCGTCCGAGCAGAAGGCTTCACAACCCTTCCAAGCGGTATAGATCTCTTCCTCTCCGGATCCGATCTCACTATTTTGGCTGACGTCACCACTCAATCCCCACTATCTAACTACAACGTTGAACTAACTATCGACGCTCTTGATGGCACTCGCGTATTCGCCATGGATACTCGGAAACTCGATTATGCACTCCCGCCAATTACCACATCTGGAACTATCAACATCCAGATTCCACAATTCTTCCTTGGCGAAGGCCAATTCGTATTCGGCGTCGTTATTAGCGACAGCACTGGGATCGTCCTTGCCCATAAAGAAAACGCGCTTGTACTCCAGGTTGGATCCGACGCTAAAACCACCGGCCTAGTCAAGGCATTCCCTGAAGTTTCTGTATCCGCCAGCTAGTATTTTAGTTGTTACATTAAGGAGAAATAATGAAAGTACTCGTCACCGGCGGAGCCGGTTTCATTGGTGCAAACTTCGTTCACCAAACGGTTGAAACGATGCCGGACGCCGACGTCGTCGTTCTTGATAAACTCACGTACGCTGGGAACCCGGCGTCGATTGCAGGTTTAGACCGCGTGACGCTCGTCGAAGGTGATATTGCGGACCGTGACACGGTAGATCCGCTGGTGAAGGACGCCGACGTCGTCGTCAATTTCGCCGCCGAATCCCACAACGATAACTCTCTCAACGACCCGTCCCCGTTCATTCGCTCGAATATCGTGGGCACGTTCGAACTTCTGGAAGCTGTACGCCGCCATGGAACCCGCTTCCACCACATCTCCACGGACGAAGTCTACGGCGATCTGGAAATCGACGAACCACGCCGCTTCCAGCCAGGCGATGCCTACGTGCCATCCAGCCCATACTCGTCCTCCAAGGCAGCCTCAGACCACCTCGTGCGCGCCTGGGTACGCTCCTTCGGCATCGAAGCAACCATCTCCAACTGCTCGAACAACTACGGGCCATACCAGCACGTCGAAAAGTTCATCCCACGCACCATCACCAACCTGATGGACGGCATTCGCCCACGTATCTACGGAACCGGCGAACAGATCCGCGACTGGATCCACGTACGTGACCACAACACCGCCGTGTGGGCAATTATCAACAAGGGCCGCCTTGGCGAAACCTACCTGATCGGTGCCGACGGCGAACTCAACAACCTCCAAGTCACCCAAATGATCCTGGAAGAATTCGGGCGCGACGCGGGCGATTTCGATCACGTCAATGACCGCCCAGGCCACGATCAGCGCTACGCAATCGACAACTCCAAGTTGGTTGAAGAAACCGGCTGGGAGCCATCGTTCAAGAACTTCCGCGACGGCCTCCACAACACCATCGAATGGTACAAGACCAACGAAGCCTGGTGGCGCCCAGCAAAGGAAGCTGTTGAAGCAAAGTACGCCAAGAACGGGCAGTAAGCTGCGCGATTGAGTGGGGGCTTCCTCTTCATTGAAGAGGAAGCCCCCATTACACATTGAACTAGTCCCCGGAAGTTGGACTGGCTTAATTCTAGGCGGTTAGGGCCTCAAGGGTCTGATTCCGATATTGCATCGGGGTCAGGCCCTTGAATCGTTTTTGAAGCCGGGCGTTGTTGTACCAGAAGATGTAATCATCTACGGCCCGGTAAAGCTCATCAACACTGGCGAAGTACTCGCCATACTACATTTCAGTCTTCAGATAACCGAAGAAGTTCTCCATCACCGCGTTGTCGTAGCAGTTGCCCTTTCACGACAACGACTGGATGCCACCAACGGACTCAGTTAACTGGCGCCAACTGGAATGCTGGCAGTGGACCTCTTGGTCAGTGTACACCATCAACCCTCCACCAGGTTCATGCCACGTGATCACATTCTTTAACGAGATAGACGTGAACTTCGTTGACAGGGATGCCGACAACTCGTGTGCCAGAATGCTCCAGTCGCTCAGATCCGGGGATGCCTCAGCGAGGGCTTGTCCAAGCAGGCCGACAGAGTCGACAATATGGGGTGCGGTCATCATGATGACTCCTCGAGGATTCTTTAGAATGTTGATTCGAAGGGTCACACGGTGACCGCTCTACAATCCGTGTGCAACACTAACCTGTAGACAATCTCGGCCACCGAGTTACACCACTCTACGGGGCACTACTTCCAGAAGACCCTCAGAAAGTTCCAAGTTATTTACCAGATTCGGCGGTTATTTTATAGATAGTCAATTTCCGACACGTCGGTTTTAGGGAGCATTTTTATCCAAAGAACGGTTCTCTAAAGTATTAGTAAAGGAGAAACTGAGTGTCTAAACCTTCACGAATCGTGGGGCTTGATGTGGCGCGCTCACTCGCGATCATCGGAATGATAACTATCCACATGGCCTCGCTACTTTGGAGTACCAAAGTAATGCTCTCTGGCCTACCTGCATCATTATTTGCCATTATCGCCGGCGCGACGATGATGATTATCGGACGAAACTACACCAGCACCGCTTTCTTGCGGCTGATCGCCCGAGGCGCCTTAATCATCCTCATCGGCCTGGCATTATTGCCCGTGGGTGGACAAATTCAAGTGGTTCTCATCGTGATGGGCCTAGTAATGATCCTGGTTTCCTGGATACCCGCATTGGGAACATGGTGGAGGCTCGGTCTATTCATTGCCGCCACAATCGCCGCAACAGTCGTTTACGCACCTGTCGACCTGTTGATTTATCCGCTACTGGCGTGGATTGCATACTTCATCGGCGGCATGCTTCTTTTCGATGTGTACCTGCGCGGCCGCCTACAGCGCGATTCTGGATCGAATACCAGCACTAACACTCGACTGAGCTGGATCGTGACCGCTATCAGCGCTGTCATCACGATCATTGGATTGTACTACCGGTTTGACCCAAACATTCCTAGCTGGCTCAGATTTACCGGTCACACCGGTGTTGCCGGAGAAATTATCCTCTCCGTTGCCGTTGCAGCCGTAGTGATCCACCTATGTGTGCTCATAGGCAATCTCTCTTCAACCTTGGTTTACCCTTTCGCTGCCATGGGAACAATGTCACTAACCGTTTACATTCTGCACATTCTCACCGCTTTCTACTGGCAGCAAAATGTCGCGTTGCATTCCACCTTGTCAGCAATCGGTTTCATCGTATTCTTCCTCGTCGCAGCCACCCTCTGGAAGAAGTTTGTAGGACAGGGTCCTGCTGAGAAACTCGTTGCCACCGCAATCAAGGCCATTGTTCCTTCCAAGAAAGGGAAATAACCGTGAAAAAAACATCTTTTTCGATCGCGGCCATTGCCAGCGCCGTCCTCCTAATGACTGCCACTCCGGCTCTCGCACTCGAATATGGAGATCCGGCGCCCGATAATGCGGAAAGCAGTTCCGTTGCCGCGCTCAAAATGGGCAAAATCGGCAACTTTGGTGACTGCACAGGCACACTCATTGCCGACCAGTGGGTACTGACAGCGCGCCACTGCCTAGAGTCAGTCAACAATGAAGGAACCCAGGCACGGATCGCTGGAAAGATCTACAACGCTGATTCCTGGGCCGTTTCGCCCACATCTGACGCAGGGTTACTTCACCTGACTGAAAAAGTCACTAACGCTACCCCCGCAAAAATCTCCCACGATACTCCAAGCTCAGGGCAGACAGGAACTCTATACGGTTGGAGTAGCAGCTCGTCCATGGCACGATCCGGACAGCTACCAATGGCCAAAATGGTTGTCAAAGAAATATTAGGTGGCGCGCCTTCCGGTTCTGACACGCCGAGTGCTCCCGAAACTCCTTCCGATTCCAAGGCACCTACCGGCGCTGATGCGTCTACAGAGACTGCCCCGCCACAGGCTTCACAGTCAAAACCTGGAATGTCAGAATCCGGCCAAACAGCTGACAACTCCATGCAGCCTAGGATCGAGACCTCTATCCTGGATGTGCAGTCAGTTTCTGGAGCTGGCATGCAGGGCGGTGACTCTGGCGGCCCGTTCTTTGTTAACGGAAAGCTTGCAGGACTTGCTACCGCTGGAACTGCCAATGGGGATCCGGACCTTCCCTCCCCTAGTGCTGCAATCACCACTATCGCAGGCATCACCGAATGGATCGACAACATTGTCTCTGGCCGCGACACCCAAAGCGTTCTAACTGCAGAAAACACTCCTGCACCGCCGAAGAACGTTCAAACCAGTGGCGATAACATTTGGGGCTACCTCGCGATCGCACTCGTAGGCCTTGCGGTTGCAGCAGGCGGATCACGTATCCGAAATGCACGCCAGTAAGGATTCCTACTGGACTGTTTAGCGAATAGCATTTCCCCCTTGAAGCCGTCTCCCAGAAAACTGGGTGGCGGCTTCAAACATTAGCACTTTGCGCTACTGCGACCCGTATCTGCCTCCCTTGCCTACTGAAGTTCACAACCGATCAGTATTTCTGAACCAACCGGGAAGCCATACGTGTCATACAAGCGCCGAATAACCCGGTGAGTTCTGGGCACGCGCTCTTCCAGCCACTGCTCAAACGCATTGGACACAAGAAGCTGGCACCAACTGGAGTGCTGGTAATGGATCCCTTGGTCAGTGTGCACCATCAACCCTTCACCAGGTTCATGCCACATGATCGCATTCTTTAACGAGGTAGACGTGAACTTCGTTGACGGGGATGTCGACAACTCGTGTGCCAGAATGCTCCGGTCGCTTAGATCCATGATCGGTCAGAGATAGACCTTCGTGCCAGCCACCCGAAACGTCGACCACTTCCTTCTTGACCTCGAAGGAGTATTGCTTCTTGGTTGGTTTCTCCACAAGACATAGCCTGCCATGTAGAAGCCAGCGACGGTACAGGCTACAAGCCGGGTCGTGCCGGACCCCAATCCGACTTGCCGCAGTCACAAAACCCAAGTCTTGCTCAAATAGGCCAACGAGCTGTTCTCGTTATTCCTCTGACAAAGAACTTCGTACTCTCAAAAGAAACACTCCCCATTAGTCGGTGTCTGATTTCCCAGTCCAACTAAAGGGGAGCAGTTCACATAAAGGCCCCGCCCTTCTGCAGAAGGGCGGGGCTGAGTCTATATAGCGCAACAACACATGCGCACTGGAGTAGAGATACTCTCTTTTCCAGATCAAGTGAGTACTGACTGTTTAGATCAAGATCACTCAACAAACCGATTATTGCACCAAATACAACAATAATCAAAATATCTTAATGAGGAATTTATTATATTTTGACTATTAAAATAATGTCGAATCCCCTACACAGGGCCGTTGCATCGTAAGAATATTTACCTTTCCCTCCCGCACATCACTAAAATCCAAAAGCCCCAATGCCCGAGCAAGCCTTAACGCAACTTGCCTCTTCACTGGAACTTTCTTCTGGTTAACAACCTCTTCATGCGTTCGAAGATAGTTGATAGAACTAGCCACAACATCTGCTAGTTGAACGAGATCCACAGCCCGAGAGTCAACATCATCTACAAAACCCAGCGAAGCATCGTAAACAGACCCACCAACACGTAAGTTCGCAGCCCCAATAGCCTCTACAATATCAAAATAAAACCGGACATTGCCCCCATTAATGCTTGAGAATTTTATTTCATCATAATATTGATTGCGCTGGCGAAGATCCCGTATTTCACGCGATAGAACCGCTGGTGAACTCGTTTTAAGGAAGCCCACAACAAACGAACCCCCTCGAGTATTCTTAGCACCAGATTCATCAATAAATATTGAGCTAACGCGTTCATCTCCCATAGCGTCCCCAAACGAAGTCGCATAGATTAAACAAGTATGAACTACACACTATCCACAAACCTACATAAATACGATATAGGCAGCGCCCGCACCATGACGCATCTTCCACGTCACGCTGCGGGCGCTCTCTCATGCGCGTGATCAACTCGCGCACATCTCACGTTTCTGTAGTCTCACGTTTCTGTATCAGAGAATCGTGGAACCTTCGCCAACAACTTCAGCCTTAACAGCTAGCGGATCGTTTTCACCGTGGTCTTCCAGCATGCCAGCCTTGTCCATACGATTGTTCACGATCGCAAGTATCAATGCACAGGCGGCCCCGATACCAGCAACAACAATTGTGATCCACAAAATCTGCTGGTAGCCTTCATAGACGTTGTTCTTGTGGGATTCCACAAGGCCTGCGGTCATAGGATGCGCCCAGAAAACCGAAGCGAATGCCAAAAACGAACCAACAGACATGGCAGAACCAGAAATGTGTTCAGGCAAATGAAGCTCAGCAATCGGCGCCAAAATAACGGCCTTGCCCATAAAGATACCAATTGCCATCACCATCAAGAGGATCATAGCCAGCCACATAGATTCTGAACCAGCAGGCAACAATGACACGGTGAATGCGCCGCCAGCGGTCACAGCCAAGGAGATACCAAGCATCACCGTAGAAGACTTAAACACGTAATCGGCAACAGCTCCGGAAACCAATCCAGCAAACACGCCAATCAACCCAGTATTGAAAATACCAAAGGCGCCTGCAACGGCGTCGGACGCGTTGAATACGAGCTTAATATATGGGGCAGACAGGTAGATAAGGTTCACGTACGTCCAGTAAAGGCACATAGCCGCAACGCCTGCCATCCACACACGTGGCTTCAACAAAACGTTCACCAAACCAGCAAGTGCTGCAACGTTCTTTCCAGCTTTCTTCTCACCGATCTGAACGCTTTCAGCAACAGCATTCTTCGGCACATAACGGAGAAGCGCGAAGATCAGTGGGATGAGAAGAAGTGCGTAACCGATTGCAAATCCCTTGAGAATCGACACCGCACTATCTGGGAACATCCCAATAAACACTAAAATCACGGCATTCATGGCAAATTCGACTGCGCGCCGCACCGTTTCCAAAAGGCCCATCGCCAAACCGCGGCCCTTCGTATCTTCGTCCTTAGCAACAAACACAACGCCGTTCACAACGGCCGGCCACCCGATCGCATCCCAAATACCCCAGCTGGCCGCGATAGCAACCATGATTTTAAAGGAAAGCCCCGGAACAAGGAAAAGGATAAGGAAAGTGATCAGGCGCCATCCAGCGAAGGCAATCAGGATCGATCGGATCGTGAATCGGTTGTTGACCCAGCCAGCTGGCACATAGAAAAACATTGCGATGCCAATCCAGCCCATGAGGATACCGAATTGGTCCACACTGATTCCGAGCGATTCCGACAACGGCAACAACAGCGATCCCTTGAACGCTTCAAAAGATACGTAAACAAGTTGCCCCGTCAAAACAACAGTCAGGAAAGCGCCGAGTTTTCCGCGCTGGAGGAATTTTGGAAAGCGCTTTGAGAGCACTCCAGATTCGTTCATAGTAGTAACTTTCATGGTTAAGTTTGTGGGCAACTTTGCCTCACATGTGCGTGAAAGTGTAGACGACGAGGCCGCCGTCGTCGTCTACCTCAAAAGATACGTAAATTCCGTACCTTCGTCAGGAAACCGGAAGTTTACTGACGGAATTCGTTAGCGATATCGGTGAAAACGCCGGTCACACCCCAATTGAAGAGTTCGTTGGCGCGGTCTTTTCCGTTCACCGTCCAGACGTTTACGCCATAACCGGCTTCGCGGAATGCCGCGACTTTGTGCGGGGTGAGGCCTGCATCTTCAGGGTGAATGTAGGTGGCGCCTACGAGTTCGAGGATGGATTTCCAATCTTCCCACAGGTTGTCTACAACGAAGAGCGCGCCGATGGGGATGTCTGGGCGTGCTTCATGGACGTGGTGCAAAAGTAGGTGATTGAACGAGGAAATAATGATCTCGCGCTCCGGATCAAGCCGATCGAGTTCTGCGAGTGTGTTATCGATGAGCTGCATCGATGTTGCTTTGCCGCGTTCATTCGATTTGAGTTCGATGTTTGCGTTAAGGCCAGTTTCGTTCATAAGGTCAACCAACTGGCGGAGAGTTGGGATGGGTTCGCCAGCATACTGTGACGAGAACCAGGATCCGGCGTCGATGTTGGCGACGTCGGTTGAGTCAAGATCGTAGAAATAGCCGGTGGCGTTCGTTGTGCGGTCAAGGAGCGTATCATGCATGATGATTGGCGTGCCGTCTTTGAGGATGTCAACATCGGTTTCGATCCATTGGCATCCGTGTTCTGCCGCTAAACGGAAAGCAGCCAGCGTGTTTTCTGGCGCAAGACGGTTCAGGCCGCGGTGGGCGATGACCTGCCTTTTCAACAACGAATGTTTCATATTTTCACTATCCCCTTTGATATGTTCCACATAGAGACTACGCTGTCTGTATTTTCCATGAAAAGTTGAGAATGCACGTTGAGCATTCGCGCTTCCGCCTGCACTTTTTAATGAACAAAATTTCACCGCGCGTCGCGTGTTTGCCACCATGCGCGAAAGTTCAAGGCGGTGCCGAGCAGCGCGCGGAGCGGAGCGTAGCGCGCGCCGGAATATGTTCCGGCGAGGTAGCGTTTGGCGGAATCGTGGTGGGCGCGGATCATTTTGGCTGGGCGCTTCTTCCAGGAGGCACCTTGTTCGTGAGTAACAACGGCTGAAGGCACATAGATATTTAGATAACCTGCTTCGCCTGCTCGCCTGCCTAAATCGACATCTTCGAAGAACATGAAATAGTTCGGATCAAATCCGCCAAGCTGGTTCCATACCGTGGTGCGGATGAGGAGGCAGGCGCCAGATAACCACCCGGCCGCATGTTCTTTATCTGTGCGACCATGGTAGGCCCGAGTCCATGGGTTTGATCGCCAAATGTGAACGAAAAGAGCATGGCCGATGCCGTTACTGAGCAATGGTAGCGCGCGCGCAGATGGATACGTTGATCCATCGTTTTCTAATAATCGCGGGCCAAAAACACCGCCCTTATCCCAGCGTTCACCTGCAGAAACAAGTTGGGCGAGCGAACCGGGATGAAACACCGTGTCCGGGTTAGCCACGCACACCCACGGCTCTGTGGCGTCTTCTAAACCAACGTTGGCAGCCCGCCCATAGCCCACGTTTTCCCCGGTGCGAATAACGCGAACACCTAAACGCTCCGCGTATTCGTATGCGAGCCGATCTACACGCTGCGGATCTTCGCCGTTATCCACGATTGTCAACCGAACAGCAACTCCTGCCACATCGCCTGTTCCATCACCGGCATGACACAGCGACTCGATCATCGCATCGAGTTCTGGCCCTGGATTGAAGGCAATCGTAACAACATGGATTGTTGAGAGCGTAGCTGACATGGTTCTATTGTATGCACGTGGTGGTCTTCATGACGAATAGCATCAAATAGCAGGCCAAATAAGCGGGATACGCGACAGGAGTGCCGCATATGGAACTCCTGTGCTGTGTGCCGCCGATCGAGCATCAGAATCGATCTTATGCCCGAACTGCCGCCACCCATTTCTCCACCAATAACGGATCAATCGGACTATCAAAGCTGTCACGCACGGCAGAACCAACGTGAAACTTCCCAATTCCGGCAGCTTTCAGCGTTGGAAGATGCTCCAACCGCAAACCGCCGCCTACCATCATCAAATCAGCGATCCGTGGATCCGCAGCCTGTGCCAACACATTCTTCATCCCAGTATCTACACCAGCAGAAGATCCCGCAGTCAACACGCTCGTCACATTCGGCAACCCCAGAATTGCGCGCCATCCCGCCGCATAATCCGCCACATTATCAACAGCCCGATGAATAGTCAGTTCGCACCCACCAACGCGAGAAATAAAGGAATGCACGGCAGCGTGGTCAAAAATCCCATCACGGACCCAGCCAATCACCAGAGCCTCCGCTCCAGCATCACGCAAATCACACCCAACCTGCGCCAACGCCCCCAGATCCCGCGGCACAAACCCCGCCTGATCGCGCACCATCGCACGAATCGGAATCGAACACGCGGCCCGAATCTGGCGAACCTGCTCCACCGTGGCAGAAAGCCCATCAGAATCCATCGTGCCAACCAACTCAATACGATCCGCACCGCCTTCTGCGGCCGCCAGCGCGTCCTCCACGTTCAACGCAATTATCTCAAGCATAAAACCCCCTAAGAAAAACCCGGGCGAAGCGCCCTATCCGACACGTTAAAAATTGAGCAACACTGCTCCGTCAGCTATTCTACTTCTCTATGCGTCATGGAACTGAGGTGGCACAATAAACCGGTTCCACACCTATAAAGCCACACCGCAACACCGGGCTCGCGGCCCACAGTCCGCACTTTTAGTGTTGCTCGCGCTCATTTCTTGCGCCGCGGATATCACCCCACTTGGGCGAATCTAACCCCCGAAGTCCCATCACAGCTCACCGCCGCCCTGACTCTACCCCCCTACTTTGTTGGTCTTCTGGCCCCAAAACCCGCACCTTTTGGCTCCAAAAAAGCGGCTGGCGGGACAGGAGTGCCATATACAGCACTCCTGTCGCGCTGGGCGCCGATCGGGCGCCGGCTATACCTCACCCCACGCCGGCTATGCCTCATCCCGCACGAATTTCCCCACCACAATCGGGTGATCGCGGCTACCGATCCATTCGAAATGCCAATCTTCGAGTTCGGCAGGCACAACACGTGGATTTTTTGGCCGTTGCAACATGTACACAACGTCAGGGTTGCCCTTCGGCTGGGTGAAGTAGCAATCTCCCAAGGTGCCTGGCCCCCACGGGCGGGTGGAATAGATCGCTTCACCGAAGATGTCCAGCCATTCCCCCATTTCTTGCAAGGCGCGCCGCTGAACATCGGGGATACTACCGTCAGCACGTGGGCCAATATTGATCAGAAGGTTGCCGTTTTTGGCCACAACATCAACAAGGTAGCGGATCAGATCTGCACCGCTAAGGCTCACGCTCTCTGCCTCGTCGGCGTTGTATCCGAACGATCGTCCGATCCCACGCACGGCCTCCCACGGCCGATCCATCACACCATCAACGTCCCGGTATTCCCGGGTAATAACACCCTGAGCGGGAACTCCCCATCGGTCATTGATCGTACCGTGCGGAACCTTCGCAAAATAATGTGTAAACAGCGACGCCAGCCCATAATCCTCATGGCCCTTTCCGCCATCAGGCCAATCGATATCATTCCACACGTAATCCGGCGAATATTGATCGATTAATTCTCGCAGTTGAGTAGCCGCATACTGTGAAAATTCGGCATCGTTACGGCGGAATGCGAACAGTTCTTCATCAGACGTGATCGGCCCAAAATCGCTCACGTGCCAATCCAGCGCACCAGAAAAATAGAGCCCCAGCCGTAGCCCCTCCGCACGCACAGATCGAGCAAAATCCTCGATCAGATCCATGTGAGGGCCTCGGCGAACAGTGGAAAAACTGGTTGTCTGCGTATCCCACAGGCACAGGCCATCGTGATGCTTCGTCGTCGGCACAACATAACGCGCCCCTGCCGCAGAAGCCAACGCAACCATGCCTTCGACTGCGCCGGAGCGAATCTGCCAGCGATCCACCAAGTCCTCATACGCCACGGAACCGTAGCGCGCCCGGTGAAGAAGCGCGGTAGGCGAACCTGGAATCCGCACCGTGTTCCCATACCATTCGGCGTAGCGATGGAAGGCGTATTCTTCGGCGGCGCTGAAACGTTCGTCGCTGGTCACGGCCCAAGCGGGAATCGAATAGATCCCCCAATGGATCATCAACCCAACCTTGGCATCCTGGAACCACTCCGGAACGGTGGTATCGGGATACGCCACGTCGGTGCGATCGCCCTGGCGTTCATCAAAATTCAGCATGCTAACTCTCCTTTGCGGGCGGCGCCGATAAGCACGGCATCCCCACCCAAGGTGGACTTGTGAATGGTCAGGTCAGCGCCTGAAATAAGAGGATGGCGCGAAGTCACTTCAGCAATCCCAGCACTCACAAAATCCCAATCACGGGTTACACCGCCGCCGATCACCACGCTGGACAAATCCACGATCGTGGCCACCTGCAAGATCGCGAGCGCCACCACCCTGCCGGCGTCCTTCAGGATTTCCTGGGCCACGTGATCCCCGGATCGGGCGGCGTCAGAAACAACACGGGCGCTCGGCACGTGTTGGCCGGTCGCTCGGCCGTAGCGATCTGCGATGCTACGGCCGGAGGATGTACATTCCACATGCCCGTTTCCGCCGCATGTGCATGGTGCAGTGCCGAACCCTGGCATGTGCCCGATTTCGGCGGCGGCCCCGCGGGCACCGTGGAGGATCTGGCCGTCGATCATGATGGCTCCGCCCACGCCGGTTCCGAGCATCACGCCTAGGCAGGTGGTTTCGCCGGCCACCACGCCGCAGGTGGTTTCGCCAAGGAGGAAGGCATTCACGTCGTTCTCTACGCCCACAGGAATTCCAAGCGCAGCTTCGGTTTCTTCCCTGAGGTGGAATCCGGCCCACCCGTTGAAGGAATCGGAGGCGGTGAGGATGCGTCCGTGGGAATCGATCACGCCGGCGGCGCCGATCCCTAGGGAGGCGGCGCCCGGCCAGTTACGGGTAACGATATCGCGCAGTTCCCGTACCACTGCGGCTCCTGATATGCGCGCTGGGCTGGGGATTTCTATGCGTTCCGTGATTTTTCCGCCGCTGTGTATCCGTGCCACGCTCATGGTGGTTCCGCCGATGTCTACGCCTATCCGGATGGTTTCGTGGTTATCCATGGGAATCACCGGAGAGGGTAGTGGCAGGCAACCGAGTGCGCATCACCTGTGGGCACCGGTTCCGTATCGCACAGTTCCGTAGCGAACGGGCACCGGTTTTTGAAACGGCACCCTGCTGGCGGGTTGATTGCGGAGGCGGGTTCGCCGGTGAGGTGAACGATTTCTTCGCGTTTGTGGTGCGGGTCCGCTACGGGGATCGCTTCGATGAGGGCTTGCGTGTACGGGTGGCGTGGTTGTTCGACGACGCTGGCTGCCGGCCCGATTTCAACAATCTTTCCGAGGTACATAACGGCGATACGATCCGAAATGTATTTCACCACTGAGAGATCGTGTGAGATGAATATGTAGGTGAGTGAGTGTTCTTCTTGGAGTTTCCTCATCACGTTGAGCACTTGGGCTTGTACCGAGACGTCAAGTGCGGATACTGGTTCATCGCAGACGATCAGGCGTGGTTCTAGCACGAGGGACCGTGCTAGCCCGATGCGTTGGAGTTGGCCGCCGGAGAATTCGTGGGGGTATTTCCACATGGCTCCATGATCGATGCCGATTTTTTCAACGAGTTCATCGGCGCGTTCTTGTTGTTGGCGGGCGTTTCCGATTTTTTGGATTTTGAGTGGTTCGGTGAGGATTTCGTCCACTCGCATGCGTGGATCCATAGCGGCGTAGGAATCTTGGAACATCATTTGTACATCGCGATGCATCTTTTTCAGTTCGTTGCGGGACGCTTGTGCGATGTCTTTCCCGCCGATGAGCACGCTTCCGCCTGTGGCTGGTTCGAGCGCGGTGACAACCCTGCCGAGAGTAGATTTTCCACACCCGGATTCGCCGACGATGCCGAGCGTTTCGCCTTCGTGAACATCCAATGACACGTCCGATACCGCATGAACGGATCCGATATTGTGCCGGATAATCTTTCCGCCCATCGCAGGATAGTGTTTGGTAAGGTTGCGGATCGAACAGATCACGGGACGATTGGTGAGATCGCGTTCTGGGCGCATGGTTGTTGGGCGTTCCAACGGAGCACCGGCGGGATGCCAGCAGGAATAGGTGTGGGCGCTTTCTCCCACGGCCACGAGTTCCGGGGCATCAGTGCGGCACACGTCCGTTGCCCGCGGGCAGCGCGGCGCGAACGGGCATCCAACGATGTCTTCACGGAGCGACGGCGGCATGCCCGGAATCGCGTAGAGTTCCTGGCGTGAATCCTGCGTATTTTCTGGCAGAGCAGCCATCAACGATCGGGTGTATTGGTGTTGCGGATTCGTGAAAATCTCATCCGTTGTGCCAACTTCAACAACCTTGCCTGCATACATCACGGCAACTCGATCAGCACGGCCGGCAACCACACCCAAATCGTGGGTTACCAGGATAACTGACGTATCAAATTCTTTTTTCAGAGAATCGATCAGATCCAGAATCTGGCGTTGAATCGTCACGTCCAAAGCCGTTGTTGGTTCGTCTGCAATCAACAACGACGGCTGGCAGATCAGCGCCATCGCGATCATCACGCGCTGGCGCATGCCGCCCGAAAGCTGATGCGGATAATCGTTGACGATCGCTTCTGGACGTGGCATACCAACCTTGCGTAGCACGTCAATCGCGGCCTGACGCCCTTCAGCTTTCGACACTCCCCGATGCACCCGGAGAGGTTCAGCAACCTGATCGCCGATCTTCATGGTCGGGTTCAAACTGGTAAGCGGATCTTGGAAAATCATGCCGATATCCAGCCCACGAATCCGCCGAGCTTCCTTTGGAGCTAGCCCGGTCAAATCCCGCCCCTTGAACACGATCTTGCCGCCAGAAACCTTACCCATCTGGGGCAACAAACCCATGACGGATAACGCAGTCATCGTTTTTCCGCACCCGGATTCACCCACAATGCCTAAGGTTTCACCCGGAAGGACTTGAAGATTAACTCCACGCAACGGCTGAACGTGCCCCTTGCGGAGAGTGATCGTGACGTTCAAATCGTCAATACTGAGCAACGGTTCGCCTGTCATAATTCCTCCTAACGGCTGCGCAGACGCACTTCAAACGCGTCACGCAAACCGTCACCAACGAAGTTAAACGCAACAACCAGCATGATGATCATGATTCCTGGAGGATACAACAGCCACCAATGCCCGTTGTAAACCTCGTTCATGCCTGTAGACAACATGCCGCCCCAGTTCGCGGCCGGTGGTGGAACACCAAGCCCCAAGAACGATAGATAGGCAACGTAAAGAATCGCGTCAGCCACCTGGAACGTGGCATTCACAATCACTGTTCCAATCGCATTACGAACAATATGTGTACGAACCGCGCGCATAGGAGAACCACCCATGCCACGCATCGCCACAATATATTCACGCGATCGCAACGCCAACGATTCACCACGAATCAAACGAGCCGGATTCAGCCACGCAAACGCGCCAATAGTCAACACCAGCAACGGCACATTTGGCGTAATCACAGATGCTATCAAGATAAACAAGAACAAGGCCGGAACAGCCATCATGGCATCCACGATGCGCATCATGGCCGAATCAACCCAGCCACCAATAAAGCCCGCGATTGCACCCCAAATCGTGCCGATCGTCGTTGCCAAAATCCCCGCAGCTAAACCGATAATAATTGAGGTCTTTCCGCCCTCCATCAACCGGCCCAACTGATCGAACCCAACCCCATCCGTACCCAACGGATGCTGGGACGAGAGCGGAAGATACGCGTCAGAAAGCGACGAATACTGTTGCTCCGTCACCCACACGTACGGGCCAACGAACGAAAACAAGGTAAACGCAATAAGAATAGACAACCCAACAACTGCCAAACGGTTCGACATGAAAACCGAAACGCCCTGGCGGAAAACGTTCTTCGGAGCACTCATCGCGCATCACCTCCTCCATAACGAACACGAGGATCAGCAATCGCATACATGATGTCCGCCAACAAGGCACCAATCACAGTAGCAATCGAAATAATCGTGGTCACAGCCAACAAAATCGGGTAATCGCGCCCCTGCGCAGCCTGCCAATACATCAAGCCCATACCCGGATAATTAAACAGCGACTCCACAACCAAGCCGCCCGAAAACAAGCCAGGAAGAGACATGCCAAGCAACGTGATCACCGGGAACAACGAATTACGCATCGCATGCTTCATCACCACACGCGACTCCGATAAGCCCTTCGCGCGCGCCGTACGAATGTAATTTTCTTCCAAATTATCAACCATCGACGAACGAACATACCGCGTATAGGCAGCCAACGATACGATCGCCAATGTAACCGACGGCAAAATCAGACCCTGCCAATCAGCTAACATCTCCGACACGGTAAAGCCCTGCGGAGCTTCCGGCGGCAAAATCGGCCACACCTGCGAAAACGCGACGATCAGCAGCAAACCCATGAAGAACAACGGTGTAGAATACATCAACAAAGCCAGCGCCGTAATCAAATAATCTGGCCAACGGTTACGCTTCCACGCCTGCAACATGCCCAACGGAATCGCGATGATCACCGCGAGCACGAGGCCACAGAAGCTCAAGAGCATGGTTTTCGGCAAGCGTTGCGCGATCGCCTGAGACACGTCCATATTCAGCGCAAACGACGTGCCTAATTCGCCCCGGATAAGCTGACCGAGGTACGAAATATACTGCTCATAAATTGGGCGATCATACCCCATCTGGTGGGCGTAGGCGTCTAGTTGTTCTTGAGTTGCCTGCAGGCCCAACGCCGAACGAGCCGCACCACCCGGAAGCATGTGCAAAATCGTAAACGTAATAACCGTGACAAGAAGAACTACGACGAACGATTGTAGAAGCCGGCGAGAAATATAGCGGACCATACTACCCTCCTTCGATGAAAATTAAAGAGTGCGCGTCAGGCTGGACTGGTATCAGGCCCAGCCTGACGCTCATGGTGTGTCACTTCGTGTGCGCCCAATCCTGTGGGAACAGGCCAAGCATTGGATCCTGCGGGCTAATACCTGCAATATCCTTCTTCCATGCCGAAATCTGGGCTACCGGGTTAGGCATCCACAGCACCGGCAGATCCTCCGCAAGGAAATCGTTGTATTCCTTGAGTGCGGACGTATCCTTGGCGCGCAGCGACGCTTCGATCAGCTTGTCTGCATCCGGGTTTGAGTAGGATCCCAGGTTCACTGGAGCGTCCGTTTGGAAGAGGCGTTCGCCCGATGCGTAGACCGGGTAGTACCACGACGATTGCGATCCGAAGAAGGACAGATCCCAATCACACGCTTCGTTTGGCTTGCACTTTTGCGAAACGGCCACTGAATCTGGGACTTCTTGGATGTCTAGTTTGATGCCGACTTCGGAGAAGCGGGAGTTGATTTCAGTCATCATACGGGTGGTGGCTGGGAAGCCAGATTGCGAAATCATCTTGAAGCGCAGTTCAGCACCCTTGTCGATGCCGTCGCCACACTTTCCATCGCCACTACCTGGCTTTTCACATACGGACGTACCACCACCGTTGATCTTCCAGCCGTGGCTTTCCAAGAGCTTCTTTGCCTTGGCTGGATCAAACTTGTAGGCACAACCTTCAGTGGAACCGGCCGTTCCTGGCTTCTGTGGGACTGGGCCACAGGTTGGGGTAGCCGTTCCAGCCCACACCGTCTTAGCGATCGCTTCCTGATCGATCAGCATCTGCATCGCTTGGCGCACGTACTTCTGTTGGAAGATCGGGCCGGACTTCGGATTAGCAAAGTTAAATGGCATGTAGGTGATCGACCAGCCAGCCCACGGTTCAACCGAATAGCCCTTGCCTTCGATAGCAGAACGCTGGTTAATTGAGCCTGCTGGAATATAGCCATGATCGATTCCACCCGAACGCAGCACGTTGAACTGAGCATCATCAGACGTAAACGGACGGAATGTGATCGAATCTAGGTGTGGCTTATCCGCGCCTTCATAGGCTTTGTTTGCCACCATCTTGACTTCACCATTTGGTACGAACGATTCGATTTTGAACGGACCAGACACAACCTGCCACAGCGGGTTAGTCCCGTATGATTGCAGATCCTTCGATGCCTCAGTGAGCATCGTGAAAATTGCTTGAGCACCTTCAGGGGTACGATCGTGATCACCGATCTCACCATCAGGCGAGGTCTTACCCCACACGTGCTGCGGTAGCGGCTTTACTGAAGAAAGTTGGTTATCAACAAACCATCCGGGATTAAACAGTTCCTTCGTTGTGAAAGAAACAGTTCTATCATCAATGATCTTGAATTCGGCAACATTATCCGGGAAGTTACCCTTTCGGTAGCCCGACCATTGTTCCTTATTCGCATTCAGAATATTCCACCAGAACTCCACATCACGGGTAGTGATCTCCTTACCATCAGACCACTTAGCAGGTTTCATCTTCAGCGTGTAGGTGAGGCCATCATCCGATACCACCGGATCTTCTGCCAAAGAACGCTTATCAAGGTTGAACTTATTATCTGTATCAAGCTTGTAATCGAAGAATGACTTGTACAGCATCGTGATAAAAATGCCATTTTCACCTTGAGTTTTACCCGGTGCTGAGATGGGAAAAATCCAGGTTGGAGTACGCAATGCAATCGTAGCTTCCCCACCTTCTTGGATATCACCAGTGGGCGCTACGCTTCCGTTGTTAGAGGGCGTGTTTGCAGTTGGTTGGCCAGAACACGATGCGACCAGCAACATCGCGCTAGCGAAAGCAGCAACTTTAGCTACTCGACTAAAAGAACGCATAGTAATTCTCCTCATTGAGATACGCGTGGTGGTGGTTCCCACCGGCTGTTACATCAACACTAGCACTCAAAACCAGACTTCGTTGACTTTTTACAAATTTATTTCAAACTTTGTTCACTTAGGCTAGGATAAGTATCAAACAAACAAGAATTACTATGAGTTAAACATCCACAAAAGGCAGAGTACATGGAAACGATCACCCTCAACTCGATCGCAGCCCCCAGCAGTTCGTCACTAACCGACGCCCGTTCAAACGATTCCATCCTCCTTGCCGAACTCTCCCACGGGCCACAATCACGCACCGATCTTGCCCAAAAAACCGGCCTGCCCAGATCCACAGTGCACGCCTGTATCCGCCGGCTAATCGCCAACAATGAGGTAGAAGAATTCCAACTCGCATCATCCACCGGCGGCCGCAGAGCGGCACTCATCCGCATCTCCCCACTACGCGATATCGCAGACGTCGTAGAACTCGGATCACACCACGCCCGGCTCGGAATCGTTGATCTCTTCGGAAACGTCCGCGCCACCACCAACATCCCGCTCAACATTGCGGACGGCCCCGAAGCAACCATCACCACCCTCTACAACGGCTGGGCTCAACTCCACAAAGAACACCCCACAATCCCCCAAGCGTCCGTCATCGGCGCAGCAGTTCCTGGCCCCGTCAACGCCCAAGGCCACGTTATCTCCGCAGCCCGTATGCCCGGCTGGAACAATACCAACCTCGCAACCCTCCTGGCGGACGCAACTGGCCGCCCCGTCGTCGTTGAAAATGATGCCCGCGCAGCCGCAGTAGGCGAATGGGCAAAACGCGGCGAAACCACAGAATCCGCAATCTATATCAAAGCCGGTGCAGGAATCGGCGCAAGCTGGATCGCGGACGGAATCGTGTTCCGCGGCCACCAAGGCTTCGCAGGCGAACTCACGCACACGCGCGTCGAAACACTCAACCCCATTCTCTGCTCGTGCGGAAACACGGGCTGCCTCGAAACCGTAGCCTCTGGCGCCGCAATGCTCCGCCACCTTGCCTCGATCGGTTCCCCCATCACTACCACGGCAGAACTCATCGAAGCCGCCCAAACAGGCGATTACACGGTGGCACCGCTCGTACGCAACGCAGGCGCGCACATCGGCGAAGCCCTCTCCGGCCTAGTCAACTTCCTCAACCCACAACACATCATCATCGGCGGATCCCTCTCCCAAACCCGCACACTCATCGCGGGCATAAGATCAGAGCTCTACCAACGATGCCTCCCCCTATCTACGGCCAACCTCACCGTAGACACCGCAATCTCAGGGCCAGACGCACCCCTCATCGGGCTCGCCATCCTGGCCCGCCAAAAAACCATGTAATTCCACGAGAGCAAAGGAGCCTCACATGCGCATCGCAATCTGCGGAATCCACATCGAATCATCAACATTCACCCCCTATCTATCAGTGGAGTCAGACTTCACGGTGCGGCGCGGTGAGGAGCTGCTCGAACGCTACCCCTTCATCACCGAATCAGACATCCCCCTAATCGATCGCGTGCCCGAAAACCTGGCCGGCGCCGAATGGGGCGTGACCGGGCACCGCGAATGGACCGACGGCGTGGAATGGGTGCCGATCCTGCACGCCTCCGCGCTTCCTGGCGGGCCGATCGATCCGCCGGCGTTCCTTGCGTGGCGGCGCGAAATCTGCGAACGGCTGGCGGAGGCCGGGCCGTTGGACGCGATTTTCTTCGATATTCACGGGGCGATGAGCGTTCCTGGTTTTGACGACGCCGAAGGCTACCTGATCGACGGCATCCGCATGGCGATCGGGCCGGATTTGCTGGTGGGGGCGTGCATGGATTTGCACGGGAACGTTTCGCACAAGCTGTTTGAGCAGACCGACATGCTCACCTGCTACCGCATGGCGCCGCACGAGGACGCCTGGGTTACCCGCGAGCGCGCCGCCCGCACGCTGGTGGAGCGGGTGCGTTCCGGCAAGGGGCGCCCGAAGAAATCGCTTGTTCACGTGCCGATTTTGTTGCCTGGCGAAAAGACGTCCACGCGCATGCAGCCTGCCGCCCGGCTGTACGACGCCGTGGCTGAGTTTGCCGATCACACCGACGGCGTGATTGACGCCAGTTTCTGGATCGGGTTCGCGTGGGCTGATCAGCCGCGTTGTTCTGCCGCGTTCGCCGCGTATGGTGACGATCAGGCCGTGCTGGATGCTGGCATGATGCGGTTTGCGCGGGCGGCGTGGGAGGCGCGGCACGAATTCGTTTTTGTGGCGCCTGTGGATGAGATCGACGTGGCCGTGACCAAGGCGATCGAATCTGATAAGCGGCCGTTCTTCATTTCTGATTCTGGGGACAATCCGGGCGCGGGCGGCGCAAATGACGTGACCGTGGCGCTGGCCGAAGTCTTGAAGCGGCCTGAGGTGGTGCGCGGGGACGTGTCGGTGATTGTTGCGTCGATCTTTGATCCGGCGGCGGTTGCCATGGCAGCCGGCGCCGGCATTGGTGCCGACGTAACCGTTTCTGTTGGTGGCAAGGTTGACACCCGCGATCCAGGGCCAGTGACCATAACTGCTAGAGTTGACAACCTTGTGGACGATCCGGCTGGATTGCTCACGGCTGTTCTTGCTGTGGGTGGGTTGCGCCTAATCGTGACCACCCGGCGCAACCAGTACACGATGCGCGAACAGTTCACTCGCCTTGGGTTGGAACCTGAATTGACGGACATCGTGATCGTGAAGATCGGCTACTTAGAGCCATATCTGCATGATATCCACGCGGATTGGATCCTGGCTTTGACCCCAGGCGGCGTGGATCAGAACCTGGTACGCCTGGGCCATTCACACATCGAACGGCCAATGTTCCCGTTCGATGATCCAGAAAATGTGGAGCTTGAGGTGGTTCGGAGGTAGGCAACGCCTACCCTCCCCGGCCGTATCCCAGCGCTGCGGCGCCCGCAACACCCTGCCCGGCGTCCGCAACACCCTCTACATTGCCTTTACCCTATGGGCCGCGGCGCCAAAAGGCGGCACCCAGCACAGCAGTGCCACATACGGCACTGCTGTGCTCTGTGGCGCTTATTGGGCACCAATACCAGTCTTATCCAGCACTCACAACCAGCTATTCTTCCCTCTGGAACGACATCGTGGCATCATAACTCTGCTCCGATGGCCACCGGGTGGTGATTACCTTAGCCTTCGTATAAAAGTTAACGCCTTCCGGCCCGTGAATATGGTGATCGCCCAGCAAGGATTCTTTCCAGCCACCGAAGGAGTAGTAGGCAACAGGTGTTGGGATAGGAACGTTGACGCCTACCATTCCTGCTTCCACATCGAGCTGGAATCGGCGTGCCATCCCGCCATCGTTGGTGAAGATTGCAGATCCGTTGCCGAACGGCTGCTTGTTCACAACGTCGATCGCTTCGTCGTATGATTCGGCGTCATGGATGGTGAGGACTGGCCCGAAGATTTCTTCACGGTAGATATCGGCATCGTATCCAACGCCGGTAAGAATAGTTGGCCCAACAAAGTGGCCGTTTTCGTATCCTGGCACGGTGATATTCCGCCCGTCAAGCACAACAGTGGCCCCGCGCGCTTCTGCATCATCGATGAGTCCCACAATGCGTTCTTTGGCGGCACGATCGATCACTGGCCCCATCTGTACACCGTCGTCGAGCCCCATTCCAACGTGAATTTTTTCAGCGTGTTTCTTGATTTTTTCGGCCAGTTTCGCGCCGATTCCGCCAACAGCCACAACGGCAGGTAACGCCATGCAGCGTTCGCCTGCAGCGCCGAAGGCCGCGGCTGAGATGTGTTGAGCAGCAAAATCCAGGTCTGCGTCTGGCATGACGATCGCGTGGTTGTTTGCTCCGCCGAGTGCCTGCACGCGTTTGCCGTTCTTTGTGCCAACTTCTTGGATGATGTGGGCAACTGGCGTGGATCCTACGAAGGAGATGGCGTCGATTCCTGGGTGTTCGAGGATTCGGGTAACGGTGGTGCGACTTCCGGAGAGCACGTTGAAGAGTCCGTCTGGCAGGCCGGCTTCTTTGTAGAGACGTGCGATGATGAGCGAAGCCGACGGCGTTGTGGTTGCCGGTTTAAGAATGAAGGCATTTCCTGTGGCGAGTGCGATGGGGTGCATCCACATGGGCACCATGACTGGGAAGTTGAATGGGCAGATTCCTGCAACAACGCCTACGGGTTGGCGAATGGTGTGGACGTCTACCCCGCGTGATACGTCGAAGGAGTAGTTACCTTTGAGAGCCGTGTTGATGGAGCATGCGAAATCGAGCGTTTCGCGGCCGCGTTGAATTTCGCCGATGGCATCTGAGTAGTCTTTTCCGTGTTCGGCAACGATTGCGCGGGCTATATCGTCTTGATGATCGAGTACTAGTTGACGCATGTTGAACATGATTGCGACTCGTTGTGCGAGCGATGTTTTTGCCCATTCTTTTTGGGCTTTTTGCGCTACGGCAACAACGTGGTTGAGGTCTTCTTCGCTCGCGAGCGCTATGCGGTTTTCTACGGTTCCCGTGGCTGGATTTTCAACATCCGCATATTTTTCTGGGGATCCAATGTAAGGTTCGCCGGCTACCCATTGGGTTAGGTTTTCCATGTTAACTCCTTTGTTTTTGCACGCCGATGTACAATCACGAACATTACAATCGTAGCACATTCACGTTCGTTTGTATTAACATTTGGACCTACGTCCCCTTCTTGAGAGGGTGTGGAACGGGCCCATTACCCGCGTTTTCAGGGGTAATGGGCCCGCTTTTCTCTAATGGAGAGGAGAAAAGTGAGAAGAAAGTTTGTTTAGAAATAGTGGCGTTGTGGCTTCACCCCTTCGCGATAGTCAAGGTATGCCTGTTGCGTCGATTCCAGACGGGACACTTGCGCCACAGGCACGTCCCAGTAGGACGACGACGGGGGGTTTGGCCCATACAAATCGGTTTCAATATAGATCATCACAGCCGATGTCATGTCAGCTGCCTGACGGTATGCTTCCTTGAAATCGGCAATGCTCTTCACGCGAAGAACAGTGAGGCCCCACGATTCTGCATTCTTGGCAATATCGACTGGAATGAGTTCGCCTTCTTCGTTGTGTGGATGCCCACCCATACGATAGCGAGTACCGAAGCGTTGCGATCCGCGCGATTCAGAAAGCGCACCGATTGATGCGAAGCCGTGGTTTTCCAGAAGAACATAAATAACCTTCAGTCCTTCTTGTGCTACGGTTGCCAATTCCATTGGGAGCATCTGGTATGTGCCGTCACCAACGATTGAGACAACCTCAGATTCTGGGCATGCCATCTTCACACCAATGCCTGCAGGGATTTCGTATCCCATGGTGGAAAAGGCGTACTCTACATGATACTGGACCGGAGTCTTTGCTTGCCAGAGCGCTTGAAGATCTCCAGGCATGGAGCCTGCAGCATTGATAAGAATATCGTTGTCACCCATCATTTCATTTAGGGCACCAAACACCTCGATTTGAGCAGGAAGTGGCCCATGACCAATGTGAGTGAGTTCGTCAACGATCTTCAACCATGCAGTGCGTTCGCTGTCCACCTTCGCCGCATACTCGTCTGAAACATGATAATCAGCAAGCATCGTGGTGAGATCTGCGAGCGCTTCGCGAGCGTCCGCAACAACCATCTGAGCACCGTTCTTGACCGCATCAAAGGCCTTCACATTGATATTAATGAAGGAAACGTCTGGGTTCTTGAATTGGGTTCGTGATGCCGTGGTGAAATCCGAATAACGGGTTCCAATACCAATAATCAGATCGGCTTCATCAGCCAGGTGGTTTGCAGAATCTCCACCTGTGGAGCCAACACCACCAACTGACTGCGGGTGATCGCAGTTGATTGCCCCCTTACCTGCCTGAGTATCAGCAACAGGAATTCCTGTGACTCGTGCGAACTCGCGCAACTCTTCCGAGGCCTTCGAATAGATAACGCCACCACCAGCGATCACAAGCGGTGCCTTCGCGGCTCTGATCTTTTCCGCAGCAATCTCCAACTGAGACTTTTCGGCAGGTGGGCGGCGGATATGCCACACGCGCTTCGCGAATGCTTCTTGCGGGAAATCGAATGCTTCGGCTTGCACATCTTGCGGCATCGCAATGGTCACTGCGCCAGTATCGGCAGGATCAGTAAGGGCGCGCATCGCCTGCATGAGAGATGGAAGAAGCTGTTCTGGCCGGTTAATCCGATCGAAGAAAACGGATACTGGACGGAATGCATCATTCACCGATGTATCAAGCGTTTGAGCGTTCTCAATTTGTTGCAATACTGGATCAGGAACGCGAGTCGCAAACTGGTCTGATGGGAACAAAAGAACCGGAACACGATTGGTTGTTGCTAACGCAGCACCCGTCACCATGTTCAACGCACCAGGTCCTATAGACGACGTACACATCAGCGTCTGAGTACGATTCTTCGCCTTCGCGTAAGCGGCTGCGGCGTTCACCATTCCTTGTTCATTACGAGGCATGTAGTACGGCATCGAACCGCCATCTGGTTCCGGATCGATCTCATTTTGCAAAAGTGCTTGGCCGAGTCCAGCAACGTTGCCGTGACCAAAAATGCCGAAAGCGCCAGCAATAAGGCGATCTTCATGCCCATCAGATTCTACGTACTGGTTCACGAGGAAACGGATAGTAGCCTGCCCAACTGTAAGGCGTACTGTAGTCATAGCTTCTCCTTAGTTAATGGCATGAACGGGAGTCGTGGATCCACATCTTCGCCTTCCCACGATTGCCGTTGCCATGTGTGAACTGGATCGTCCGTCATCATCCAGACGGAATCTTCTGCAGGGCCCGCCATGACATTCAGGTAGTACATGTCATGTCCTGGAGCCGCAACAGACGGCCCGTGGTATCCAAATGGAACAACCACGGTATCGCCTGAACGTACTTCGGTGCAGACGTCGATCTCTTTACCCGCAGATGGGTAAACTCGCTGCAAACCAAAACCATCAGTGGCCCGTTCTGGCCCACCTTTACGAAGTTCAAAGTAGTAGATTTCTTCTAATACTCGTTCGTTTTCGTTGTGCTCATCGTGCTTGTGCGGAGGATAAGAGGACCAGTTTCCGCCTGGCGTAAGCACTTCCGTTACAAGAAGGTGCGACGTTTCTACGTCATTTCCCAACGCATAGTTATTCACTTGGCGGGAGCACACGCCAGCGCCGCGGAGGCCTGAGTTTACTTCACTGGCCGGGCAGTATCGTACGGGCAGATCCCGCGTGGCGCGGGCGCCAGGCACCGCGAACCGGCCAGAAGTTCGCGCGATCAACGTTACGTTCTTTCCACGCGGCACATAAATATAGTCAGTTACTGACGTAAATACTGACTCACGTCCCGCAAGCGTGTACGACGTTTCGTCCACAACGACGTCGATGCTGCCAGAAAGCGGAAGAACCAACACTTCGTCGTCGCCCGTGTCCAGTTCAACCGACTCTCCCTGTTCTAACCGGGCAATACGCAAACTGGAAAACTCCCATCCTGCCTGCTTAGCCGTAATGTATGTATCAAATTGTTCACGTGCCGTACTCCCAGCTGGAAGTACGTACTTATCATTGTCATTCATAGCAACTCCACTGCGTTGTCGACTGCTTTTTGAACATCCCCATCAGGAGGGAAAAGTAGGGAACGGCCAATAACAAGGCCACAAACGTTTGGTAAGGTCATCGCCTTGGCCCATCCAGAAAGTGCCGTATCAGGATCTTGCGAAACCTCACCGCCAAGGATCAATGACGGAAGCGTAGTACTGCTCATAACACGCTCCATGTCATTCACATAAGGCAACTTCAGCCATGTGTAGGCACTCGTGTCACCTAATGCAGACGCGATCGTTATTGACTTAATAACGGCTTCTGGACTCAAATCGTTGACGGTCCGGCCATCATTCCATGTGGAAATAAACGGTTCAATCATCGCGATTTTCTTGCGCCTTGCTAGCTCGTTGACTGCGTTCGCGGTCGCTTCAAGCGTTCGTGGCGTGTTCGCATCTTCGAAACAGATACGGGTTAATGTTTTTCCGCCGTCTAGCCGATGCCGTTCGATCGCGTCAGGTGTGTAGCAGCCGAAACGATCGTCGATCTCAAATGATGATCCCTGCAAACCAGTGCGATTCATCGAACCGAACACCAGTTTTCCTTCCAAAGCACCGAGCAGCGTGAGATCTTCGATCATATCTGCCGAGCCTAAGAAACCGTCAACACCTGGCCGTGACAACGCCTCCTGGCATCGTGCCAGCAGTTCTTTTCGATTTGCCATGGCGTTCGGATCTTTACCTGCCCCCAGCGCTCCGCGAGCCGGGTGATCACACGCGATAATCATGAGTTTTCGACCATTAGGATACGTTCCCGGCACACGTTCCACAAGCTTCTTTTCAATAACCTCAGGGGAATGAAGGCGAATCTGTGCTAGTTCATTGATCGTCATCATGGGAGCTCCTGAACTCGAGGATTCGTTTCAGGACGCTGATTCATGAGGTCCAAAACCTCTTCCTCAGAGGCCATTGCAGTGGAGCACTCAAGGCGCGACGAAACAATTGCTCCCGCTGTGGATGCAAAATGGATCGCTTTCGGGAAATCCCAGCCCGTAAGCAAAGCGTGGGACAGCGCACCGCCGAATGCATCTCCAGCACCCAAACCGTTAAGAGTGTCAACGTGCGTTACCGGCACTTCAATTCGCTGCTCACGTGTTTTGGCCAAGGTTCCCTTAGGTCCTTGCTTCACGATTGCCAACGTGACGCCGCGTTCCAGCAAAGCATCTGCCGCACGGTCCGGTTCAGTTTCGCCAACCGCGATGCGGCACTCTTCTTTGTTACCTACTGCAACGTTGACATATTCGAGCATTGACCCGATTTGTTCAGTGGCAGTTTCTTCACAATCCCAGAACATCGGGCGGTAATCCAGATCTGCGATAGTCCAGCCAGTGCTCTCTTTCCGGGCGCGGAGCGCAGCCCAGTGCGCCGAACGGGAAGGTTCATCTGATAGACCTGTGCCAGAAAGCGAAAACACCCGTGCTTGCTTAATCGCCTCGCAGGGCAGATCTTCTTCTCGTATTTGTAAATCTGGTGCCGATGGTTCACGGTAAAAATAGAGAGGGAATGTATCAGGAGGGAAGATTTCACAGAATGTCACAGGGGTTTTGTAACTGTCAGTGGTGATGACGTATTCGTCTGATACACCTAGCCTGCGCATTTCCTGGCACACAAAACGTCCAAACGGATCGTCACCTACGCCAGTGATAACAGCGGCGCTATGCCCCATTCGGGCGGCTGCTACAGCCACGTTTGTTGGCGATCCACCAAGGAATTTTCCGAAGGTTTCAACGGCTTCCAAGCCAACGCCTGCCTGGAGGGGATAAATGTCTACCCCGGAGCGTCCCATAGTAATAACTTCCGGGTATTGAGATTCACGCGTCATTGCGGACTCCTTTCTCACGCATTTCACATTCTTCCCCAATAGAGATACTATGTCAAGGTAATGTCCTAACATGGGTGTTACAAAGTGAGAAGATTCGGAAAAATGGTTACATGATAGCCTAAAGCTGACTAGAATATCTTCATATTGCTATATCAACGAAGGAGACTGCCGTGGAGGATACCGAAAAAGACGCTTCGCTCGACTCGCCCTTCATTTTAAATGTTAAGCTCAACCGCAACTCTGCCGAGCCGTTATATCAACAGATCCTCATGCCGATCTCCCAGCTCATCAAAAGCGGCAAACTGAAGCCCAACCAACTTCTAGAAGATGAGATTTCGATGGCCCATCGGCTAGACATCTCGCGCCCTACAGCACGGCGCGCGCTCCAGGAACTCGTCGATTCTGGTTTACTGGTACGGCGCCGCGGGGTGGGAACTCGCGTCACCCCTTCCCACGTTCACAGACAACTCGCACTCACCTCGCTCAACGATGATCTGCTCAAAGCAGGTCACAGCACTCGTACCGAAGTCCTGAAGTATCAGATTCATTTAGCGACTGCCGAAGAAGTAGAGTTCCTCAGCTGCGAACCAGACGAAGAATTGGTGACCATTCAACGTTTGCGGTGGATCGACGATCGCCCGCTGGCCATTCTCAACAACACTATCCCTAGCCGGATCGCACCAACACTCACCGAACTTTCCCACTACGGCCTTTATGAGTCCTTCGGACACAACAACATTACGCCGGTCTCCGCCCTACAGACCCTCGGGGCAAAAAATGCATCGCGTGCAGAAGCTGACATGCTTAATATCGAACCGAACATGGCACTCTTTACTATGCAGCGCACAGCCTACGATGCCTCTGGAAAGGTGATCGAGCACGGAAACCACGTGTATGACGCACAACAATATAAGATGACGTTTCCGCTAGTTACACCGCTTAACTAGAAACTTATCTCCTATTACTGAAGGACAAACTGGTCACGTTTCCCACAGGAACGTGACCAGTTTTCATATAGAACCACTAAAATAATGCTCCACCCCACCAAATGTCCAAACATATGCTTGACATTAGCTAATAATGTAAGTAACGTATGTCTCACACGATACGTCACCAATGGGGGTGACCGTGAGTTGACTCAATTTGCGTGACCTACCTCAACTTGGTTTAGGAGCGACCATGTCAGATACAAAACACATACCAGGTCCACTACTCACCGCATGCCAGAACTTTGACACGGTGTTGTGGAACGATTCTTCAGATCTAGAAGAACTTCGCACGTCAATTTCTTGGGGCGGTGTTGGGGCAACCTGTAACCCAGTCATCGCTTACACAACCATCGCAAAGCACCCGGAAATCTGGACAGAACGAATCCAGAAGATTGCAGACGATCACCCAGCATGGAGTGAATCCGCTATTGGCTGGCAGGCAGTCATGGATATGTCTATCGAAGCAGCAAAACTGCTCGAACCCGCTTTTGATCGAACAAACGGCCACGATGGTCGCCTTTCGGTACAAACAGATCCTCGCCTTCACCGCGATGCGGAAGCACTTGCAGATCAGGCAGAGGCTTTCCATAACCTAGCGAAAAACATCATCGTAAAGATCCCAGCAACAAAGACTGGCATTGAAGCAATCGAACTTGCTACCGAACGTGGCGTTTCC
The DNA here is from genome assembly GCF_000092365.1 of Arcanobacterium haemolyticum DSM 20595. Classification (NCBI taxonomy): domain Bacteria; kingdom Bacillati; phylum Actinomycetota; class Actinomycetes; order Actinomycetales; family Actinomycetaceae; genus Arcanobacterium; species Arcanobacterium haemolyticum. The sequence continues at coordinate 67,772 of NC_014218.1, read as the reverse complement.
GTTAACGTCACGGTATCCTTCTCGGTCCCTCAAGCAGTAGAAGCCGCCGCGGCAATTCAGCGTGGTCTTGAGAAGCGTGAAGCCGCCGGCCACGATACATCTCAGATGAGCCCGGTTGTCACGATCATGGTTGGCCGCCTTGATGATTGGCTCAAGCACGTCGTGAAGCGTGACAAGATTTTCGTCGATCCTTCAGCCCTTGAATGGGCAGGCGTTGCCGCAGTGAAGCGAGCATACAAGATTTTCCAGGAACGAAACTACCGTTCCCGCGTCCTTGTGGCTGCGTTCCGTAACGTGTTGCAGTGGAGTGAATTCCAGGGCGGCGATCTGGTTGTTTCGCCGCCATTCGGTTGGCAGAAGCTCATCAACGATTCGGATTACGAACCACTTGAACGCATGAGCGCCGACGTCGATGAGCACTACCTCGAACAGCTCCGCCGAATCCCAGATTTCAACCGAGCATACGAAGTCGATGGCATGAACATCGAAGAATTCGAAACGTTTGGCCCAACTGCCCGCACATTGCGTCAGTTCCTTAATGCAGATAACGATCTTGACATTCTTATTCGGAACATTTTGGTTCCAGCTCAGTAAAAAATTTCCGTTAACAACGACGTTAGGACATTCATCATGATTCGTATTGGACTTGTTGGCGCTGGGCGTATTGCTCGCGTTCACGCACGTACCGTTGAAGCACATCTCAACGCAGAATTGGTATTTATTGCAGATCCTGTTGAGGACGCAGTCAAGCCTTTGGCTGAAAAGTATGGGGTTCGCTATTCTTTGAATCCCGACGACGTTTTCACTGACCCTGCGGTAGATGCAGTTATTATCTGCTCACCTACCCCACTACATGTTGATCATATTCTTAAGGCTGCTAAGGCTGGCAAGCCAGCGTTGTGCGAAAAGCCTGTTGCAATGGAAACTGAGACTGTTACCCAGTTGATGGCTGAGCTTGAGGGCATTGAGCACACCACCATGTTGGGCTTCAACCGCCGGTTCGATCCAACTTTTGCTCGGATGCACAAGTTGGTTGATGAGGGCGTTGTTGGCAAGGTTGAGCAGGTGACAATCATTTCGCGTGATCCAGCCGCACCCCCTAAGGAATACATTGCAGTTTCTGGCGGAATCTTCAAGGATATGACGATTCACGATTTTGATACGGCGCGCTTCTTCTTGGGCGATATTACGTCTGTTTACGTTGTGGGTCAGAACCTTGATCCTGAATTAGCAGACACCGGCGATTTCGATGCAGCAGTTATTACACTGACGAATTCTGATGGCGCAACGGCCACCATCACCAATTCCCGTCACTGCTCTTCTGGTTACGATCAGCGTCTTGAAGTATTCGGCGATAAGGCCACCTTGAATGGTGAAAATATGCGTTCCCATCAGGTTCGCGTATCAAACGGCGAATACACCGATGCAAAGGACGTCTACCTTGACTTCTTCTTAGAGCGCTATGAAGAAGCATACGCAATTGAATTGAACGAATTCTTTGCCGCGATTGCAGAAAACCGCAAGCCAGCGACCTCGATCGAAGATGGTGCGAAAGCACTGCGCATCGCCGAAGCCGCCGAAGAATCCGCACACACCGGAAAAATCGTTTACCTCTGAAACACAAACTAACTGACGAAAATTCAAAGGAGAATTTCTCATGAAAATTGCAGGTGCACCAATTAGCTGGGGCGTATGTGAAGTTCCGAACTGGGGATACCAGCTATCGCCTGAACGCGTCCTCACCGAAATGAAAGAGATGGGCCTTACCGCCACTGAATTCGGCCCACAAGGCTGGTTGCCGCAAGAACCTAGCGAGCGTGCTGAAGCAGTATCTCGCTACGGCTTGGAGGCAGTAGGTTCGTTCTTCTTGGCAATTATGCACGATCCGGACGTCGATCCAATTCCTGCCGTAGAAAAAGAACTCGATGCATTTGAGGTCGCTGGTGGAACCAACCTGATCTTGGCTGCAGATTCTGGTCAGGATGGATACGATAGCCGCCCAGTGCTTGATGAAACCGGCTGGAACACCCTGTTCACCAACCTGTCACGGATCACTGAAGTTGCTGCCGCACGTGGAGTCACTGCATCACTCCACCCACACTGGGGCACGATGGTGCAAAACGTTGATGAAGTAGAGCGCGTCCTTGATAACTCTCAGGTGGGCCTCTGCCTCGACACGGGCCACTTGGCTTGTGGCGGTGCCGACGTTCTTGAACTGGTTCGCAGGTATGCGGATCGCGTCAAGATCGTTCACGCGAAGGACATCCACAAGGACATGACCGATCAGCTTCTACCAGGCGCGATCACATGGGGCCAGGGCGTTAAGGCTGGCATGTTTGCACCTATTGGTCAAGGCGATATTGACTTCGCTGCTGTTGTTGCTGAATTGGACAAGGTTGGCTTCGATGGTTACTACGTTCTTGAACAGGACATCATGATCGACGGCGAACCAGCACCAGGTGAAGGCCCAATTCTTGACGCAAAGAAATCGTTCGATGCACTCCGTGCACTCGCACACTGAGCTATAAAACATTCCACGGACACTGAAGAGTAATCTTCATGGAATGTTGTAAGTGAGTTTGTTACTTCGTCAATAGCTCATCGGATAGGCCGGATCGGAACAATAAGTTCCGATCCGGCCTTTTGCGCGCCCAGAACAGAGTTTCAAATGTATGTTACAAATGGGCGCACGTGATAGAACATACACTATCAAATCTTGATGACCGGCTTTCTTTTCACTAAAGTGAATACCGGCGAAACAAGTGAAATTTTTCAGAAAAAAATTTCACCTGGCATAACAACAGACAGGCAACCTAGAACAAGGAGCGATCGTCACTAACTAATGGCTGACATATCGCCACATAAGATTGAAATAACGATCGCCCACTACAGCCCACAACAGTTACCCCACAAAGCCCCAGTTTCTACAGAAGATGAATACGATGCAGGAGAAGAAATGACCACCACGTTCGCACCAACCCTTAACCCAGCCAAGGTTACGATTCGCACGAACTCCACCAGCGAACCAAACGCACAGACCCCAGCTACCGCGCTCAACCTCACACCAGCCCTATTCATCTTGGGAATGCTCTTTACCGCAACCATCCTTGCGGTTGTTGCACAAGCATCCATGATTGCATTCCTCACAGGAATTGCGGCAGCAATCATGATCCCAGTGTTCGCATTCGTTGATCTCTACATGCGTCTACAGCACTGAAAATAAACCGTTGTGGGGCCCTCGGCAATGCCGAGGGCCCCACAACAGTATGATCACATCAGTTAGAGTACTTCCGCTCCATGTAAACTTCGATCTCTTCCAATGACTTGTTTGAGGTTTCTGGCATGATCTTCCACAAGATCACTGCGATCACCAAGTTCATGACACCGTAGATCGTGTAGGTCAGACCGCCACCTAAGCTGTTCATCATCGTTGGGAAGGTCCAAGTGATCAGAGCGTTGACCATCCACATGCAGAAGATTGCCGTACCGTTCATGACACCACGAACAGATGCTGGGAACATTTCACCAAGCATTGTCCACACAACCGTTCCATTGGAGGACTGAACAACCAGCATGAAGAACGCCATCATTCCCAAAATTGCGTATGCGGCCCATGCTGGCGGAACAGTTCCCGCATTCATGTAGGGAGCAATAGCAAACTGGAAAATACCTGCGATGCTGAGCAGAGCAACACCCACCAAGGTCACATCCCAGATCAGAATCTGACGGCGCGAGAACTTCGTAATCAAGATCAGACCAATTGCCGAACCAATCACGGACATGATGCCGTTAGCAACCTGAGCACTAATCGCTGCTGACGTGCCCATACCTGCATATCCAAGCACCTTTGGAGCATAGTACATAACCGTGTTAACACCAGTCGTCTGGTTAACAATCGCCAAGAAAATACCAACCAAAAGCAACTTTCGTAGCCATGGAGTACGCCAAACTTCGCGCAATCCCTTTGCGTGGGCCTGCTTAGCAGCCTTCTGGCGGTTCTCAACCATCTCGTAAAGTTCATCGGTTACTGCAGCATTCGTTTCACCTTCACGAACGGTCTTGAGCGAACCAATAGCTGCGTAAACTTCGGTACGCAACACGTACCAGCGCGATGATTCTGGCATGAAGTGCATGCCAATCCACAACAAGATGGCCGGGATAGAACACAGAACAATCATCCAACGCCAAGCCGCACCGTTACCGGTTCCTTCTTGAATAGATAGCTGCATCGCAAAATCACGAATAACATTCATATCCGTTGTATTGGTTGCCTGCTCAATAGCCTTCTGCAAAGCATCCCAGGAGTAAGCACCGGCTTCAATCTTCCCCGAAGGATCAGCAGCAACAGTTAACTGTGGACCGCCATGAGCGGCGTTAATACCCGCATTCATAGCAAACGCAAGAAGCTGACCAGTCACAATCATCAGCTGATCCAACGCCACAATCGTTCCACGAATACGCTTAGGCGCAGTCTCCGCCAAATAGACCGGAACTGTTGCGGAAGCACCGCCAACAGCCAAACCTAAAATGAGCCGGAACGGATACATTACCCACACATTTGGCGCAAAAGTATTTCCAATCGCCCCGATAAAGAACAAAATAGCAAGCAGAATAATATTGTGGCGCCGGCCGTAGCGATCAGACAAACGGCCGCCGAATAGAGCACCAAAAGCAGCACCAACAGTCAAAACACCGCCAATTGCACCCTCTTCAGCAGCAGTCAATCCCAAACCGCCAGCCCCAGTTGGCATATGCATATACGGCAACGCCCCGGAAATAACCCCCGTATCATAACCAAAAAGTAATGATCCAAGAGTTGCAACGCCAGCAATCGCGATGACCCCACGATGCTTGCCAGAAGCTGGAGTTTCCTCCACCATCTGCCGCAGATCATTCTTACTTAACCCCTCAATAGGGACTCGTTTCATGTCCTGGTGAACCATCAGATCTCCTTAAGTGATGGTTATTTCAGAATAATGAACCCCAACACTGCGATCCACGATAATTCTGAAATATGTTGACAAATTCTGAGAGTAGTTAAAGACGCTGATCGGAAATTCGACCCAACGTCGTCGTTCAAATCCGCACCCGAATCGAACAGTACGAAAAGTAATGACGCTCCGAAAACGCTAAGAGACCTCCTTTTAGCCCACCACCATTGGTGATCGTTCTTGAAGACGCCGCCACCTCCGTAGTCACACTCCAATTGTAAGTTTAATTACACATAATGTCTATAACATTTCAAAGAAAAAATTAATTTAGTATCAAACAAACTGCGTGCGATTGGTGATATGAAACCCACAATCGCACGCAGGAAAACCGGCCAGTAAACCGGCCCTAAAGCGACATATCAACAACTGCTCGTCCCTGAATCTTGCCCTGAGACAAAAGCTCATACCCAGATCCAGCCTCCTCGAGCGAGAACTTGCGAGTCACAATATGCCGATAATCGATACACCCCTCAGACGCCATCTTCACAACTGTAGGCAGATCCTGACGCGTCCGAGCGCCATACGAACCCAAAATCGACTGCGAACGGCGCACCGTACGATTAATCTCAACAGCAGCAGTCTGAACCCCAGCACCCAAACCAATCGGAACCATCCGCCCACCATCACGCAACGAATCCAAGGCAGACGCCCACGTTTCCGGCCGGCCAAGCGCCTCAAACGCCACATCCACACCGCGACCATCAGTCAGAGCAAAAACAGCTTCACGCACGTTCTGTACGGACGAATTAACAACGTCGGTAGCACCCAAACGCTTCGCAGCCTCAAGCTTGTCATCAGCAACATCAACCGCAATAATCTTCGACGCACCAAACGCTTTCGCAACCTGAATAATATTCGACCCAATGCCACCAGTAGCAACAACCGCAACGGTTTCTCCATACTGCAAATTCGCACCGCGGCGAACCGCACCATACCCCGTCAAAGCCGCACAACCCAGAATAGAACCAGAAACCATATCCATAGTCTCATCAAGCACAGCCACAGACGTTGACGGAATCACACAATACTCAGACAAAGCCCCCATCGAATACATAGCAATAGGTTCACCATCCAAGCCGAAGAGGCGCGTGTGCCCATCATAAAGCTGCCCCTTCAAACGATTCATATCAAAGAAAGGCGCACACAAATCATCCCGCCCTTCAGCGCAAAACTCACACTGACCACACGGCATCAAGAACGCGCCAGCAACACGTTGCCCCACCTCAAGCCCCGTATGCTGATTACCTGGGCCAACTTCAACAATTTCACCCGTCACTTCATGACCAAGCACGCACGGCATAGGGAATGCAATTTTTCCACCGATAACATGCAGATCCGAATGACACATTCCGCACGCAGCAACCTTAATAAGAACTTCGCCATCGCGCGGCTTGGGCGTTTTAATAACTTCTACTTGTAACCCTACTTTTGGATCACGTAATACAGCGGCCCGCATCGTTGCGGGTATTTGTGCAGACATTATGCCCTCCATTGGAATATCTATCTGACTTTGCCGTTCCTGACAACGCTTTCAGTTTATCCACAACAATCAAATAATGTCTATCTTTTACTAGAATTTCGGGCATTTTCTAAAATGAAACGATGGAAAACCTCATGCTTTTCACCACTTTTATTTGTATCTAACAAATAAAATTATGGGGCTGAAGTCTGCCGCCCGGGCCACCTCCGCCATCCGCAACACCCCGGGCGCCCGCAACACCCTACCCGGTGACCGCACCCACCCCTACATCCCGGCAACACCCCGCCCGGCGCCTGCACCCACCCTGCATCCTGGCAACACCCTACCCGGTGTCCGCACCTACCCCTACACCGCCTTGCACTATGGGCCGCGGCGCCAAATAAGCGGCAGGGTGCACAGGAGTGCCGTATATGGCACTGCTGTGCTCTGTGGCGCTTATTGGGCGCCACAACCAACCTCATCAGGCACCACAACCGACCTTATCCGGGCGCCGGCGCCAGCTTTACCGACACCAGCCCCCAACCAGCCTTACCGGCACCAGCCCCCAGCCAACCTCCCCAGCCTCCCCACACACCCGGACACCCCTAGCCTTACTAAACCGTTTTTGTTAGGCTTTTGGTAGTGAGTTTGGCGCCATCGCGGCCTGAACTTCAGATCGAAACCGGCCGATTACTTGACAAGGAAGTCTCATGGTCATTGACGAAACAACCCGCACGTGGCTTGCGGATGAATTCACTGCACTCGTTGATTTTGCACGGAAGTCCCGTTGCGAACACGGTTTTTCTACGCTCGATGCCAACGGCCAGGCCGATCCTGACGCCGGCCTGCAGCTGTGGATCAACTGCCGCATGACCCACGTTTTCTGCCTCGCCACCTTGAAGGGCGATGAATCCGCTCGCGAATTCGCCCAGCATGGGATCGATTGCCTGCGTACGCATTTCTATGATGCAGAGTTCGGCGGCTTCTTCACGAACCTGCGTTTTGACACGAACGAACCTCAAGGCCCTGACGGCGAACGCAAAGCCGCCTACGCCCACGCCTTCGTCCTGCTGGCGGCAAGTTCTGGTTTGCAGGCTGGCATTGAGGGCGCCCGTGAATTGTACGACTTGGCCCGCGCAGCCCATGAGGATCATTTCTGGGAGTCGCGTTTTGGCCTGGCTCGCGAATCGTGGAACCGTTCCTTCACGGAAACCGAGAATTACCGCGGCGCGAATGCCAACATGCATACGTTGGAAGCATCGTTGGCCGCGTGGGATGCGACGGCGGATCCGCGCTGGCTGGAGAAGTCGGCATCGATTTTGATGTTTGTGCTTGGCGAGGCTGAGAAGATCGGTTGGCGTATTCCGGAGCATTTCGATTCGTCTTGGAACCTTCTCAAGGATTTCAACAAGGATCGCCCGGCGGATCCGTTCCGCCCGTTTGGTTTAACCCCAGGTCACGGTATTGAATGGGCACGATTGGCGTTGCATTTCTGGGCGGCGATCCACCGGCTGGCTGGCGATTTTGCCGCGGATTTCATGGAGTTTGTGGATTCTCTTCCGGCCGCCGCATATTCCCTGTTCACGGTGGCTTTGGCGGACGGCTGGGATGCGGATGGCGCGCCTGGCATTGTGTACACGACTGATTTCGACGGCGAACCGGTAGTCCATGAACGCATGCATTGGACTATCTGTGAGGGAATTGCGGCGTCGGCGGCGTTCGCAACGTATGCGGAGCAGTCTGGCGATCAGGAGAAGGTTGCTGAAATGCAGCTCTGGTTTGATACGTTCATGGATTATGCTCGCGAGTATTTGATCGAGGCACCGGGCCGCTGGATTCATGAACTGGATCAGACGAATACGCCTTCTGGCATCACCTGGCCTGGGAAACCTGATGTTTACCATGCGGCACAGTGCATGTTGATGCCTGAGCTTGGCTTGACTCCGTGTTTCGCTGGTTGGCACAGCCACACCTCGCCTGCCTTCTAACCAACCTTCTAGCCAACCTTTTACATCTGGATCTGACACAAAATTCACCCACAGCCGGTAACAGCCCCATATAGAGGCCTATCTCCGGCTGTGGGTGATTTTTTCGTCAAAGACCAAGGTTAAGGCAAGGCTCAGATGCCGGGCCGGGTCAGTTCGGTGAGGCGCGGCGGATTCGCCCCGGCTCGCGAGACGGTCACATCGGCCACGCGAGCAGCGAATTCGGCGATCTCCCGGAGGTCCTCCACGCTTAGGCCAGCGATTCCGGCACGGTTGCCAGCAAGGCCTCGCACGGAGAGTTGGTACACCAGCGCGCCCATGAAGGAATCGCCAGCTCCCACGGTGTCCACAACCTTGACGGCCGGATCGGCGGCCACATGCACATTTTCACCGGCAGCGTTCACGGCGATAACCCCGTCTTTACCTGCGGTGATGGCAACAACTAGCGGCCCGTGCCCGGCAGCTCGCCCCTCAGCGATCCAATTCTTGGCCAGTTCAATGGCTTCGTCCCGCGAAAGTGCGGAGCGCTCAAACAGGAAGCCCAGATCTTCATCGGAGCATTTCACAACATCGGCCTGCCTCACAAGATCCAGTACCTGTGCGCGCACGGCCTCCATGTCATCGATCAGTGCGGGCCGAATGTTGGGATCGTAGCTGATGGTGGCCCCAGCAGCGCGCCCGGCGGCAACGATCCGGGAAACGTCGCCGGCGCCCGGCTGAATGTAGGCGGCGATGGATCCGGTGTGGATGTGTGAAACGCCAGCCAGATCGGGTTGGATCCCGGCCAGGTCCCACCCCATGTCGAAGGTGTAGGTGCTGGCTCCGGAGGCGTCCAGGGTAGCAATCGCAGTGGCTGTCCGTTCGGTTTCTACAAAGGTGGTGTGCACGGCGTCTTGTGCTAGCCATTCGCGGATCACCGCTCCGCGCCGATCCGCGCCCACCATCGTCAGCAGTTCTGGTGCAACGCCGAGCCGGCTTGCCCCGATGGCCACGTTGGCCGGGCTGCCACCTGGGTGTTCGTTGGTGGTGCCGTCGGTTTGTTTGATGATGTCGATGACTGCTTCACCAATGATAAGGATGCTCATGGTTGTCCCTTCAGTTTCGATGATTGGTTCACGCCCAAACGTCCGCGTCCCTAGGCCCGCGCGCTTGCACTACGTCCTAGCCGTTTGGTCGATTCCCGGATGAGGATTGGCGCGGGGTCGAGTTTTTCGATGCGTGGTTTTTGCCCGCCGAGCACGTCGAGTAACAATCCTGCAGCCTTCCGCCCGAGTACGGATGGTTCGCGGTCGATGACTGTGATTGCGGGGGTGACGATTCGGCAGAGTGGCGAATCTTCGCAGGAGCATATGAGCACGTCACGGCCGATTTCTTTGCCTGCTTCGCGGAGTGCGTTGAATCCGCCGAGGGTGAGGATTTCGTTGTCGAAGATGATGGCGTCGGGTTGGGTTTTTCCGGCGAGTAGTTCTGCGATTGCTTTGCGGCCGGCTTCTTCGGTGGCGTTGGTTCCGCTGGCAACGATTGCGGTGAAACCGCGCCTGGCTGCGTATTCTTCGAGTGCGCGGATTCGTTCTTGGGTGTGGATGAGGTCTGGGATGCCTGTAACGAAGCCGATTGTGCGGGCGCCTTGTTCGTAGAGGTGGTCGGCTAGCGTGGTGACGATTGCGGCTTCGTCGCCGGTGACGGAGGCTGTGTGTGGGGTTTCGGTTCCGACCACGACGGCGGGCATTCCAATATCGTTGAGTGTTTCGATTCGGGGATCGCCTGGGATTGGATCGACGACGACGACGCCGTCTACTCGCCCTTGCGCCCACCAGGTTCGGTAGGTGGAGATTTCTGCTTTGAGGTCTGGGCCTGTGTGGAACACGAGGTCATAGTTGTGTGTGGTGAGTGTTTCTTGGAGGCCGATGATGAAGTTGAAGAAGAATCGTTCGGTTGTGTAGGAGTCTGGTTGGCGGGCGATGAAGAGTCCGACTGCGTCTGCTTTGGCGAGTGAGAGGGATTGTGCGCGGGAGTTGGGTACCCAGTCCATACGGTTGGCGATTGCGAGGATGCGTTCGCGGGTGGCGTCGGAGATTCCTGGCCGGTTGTTGAGGGCGAAGGAGACGGCAGTGATGGAGACGCCGGCTTCGTGGGCGATATCCTTGATCGTTTTTCTACTCATGAGGGATACCTTTTGGCTTTCTGGTGCGATTCTTGCTCGGGGTCTATCTTAGTATCTTGAGGCGGTAACGTCAGTGTTATAACCTCACGAAAATACGGACTTGCTCTAAATCGGTTTAGTCACTAATCTGAATATACAACGGGAACAATGATGCTCTCAAGTGAAAGGGTCGCTATGGACGCCGGATTACTCCTTACTCGTGTGAAGCGCACACTCAGCGAACGAATCGCGCGCGCCCAGTACACGCCAGTCTCCCAGCTCCAGTTAGAAACATGGCGCGTCCCTGATGAACTAGTGGACGGCCAAGAAGTTATTGGCGAACCAACCACTCCGCCGTCGTCGGCTATCTTCACCCCACTAAACGTAGGCGAAACCTGGGGAAAACCGTGGCAAACCGTGTGGTTCAACGTGCGCGGAACCACCCCGCGAACCGTACCTGCGGGCGATACTGTGGAAGCGCATATCGATCTGGGCTGGGCGGATCATTCCGCGGGGTTCCAGAGCGAAGGGCTGGTGCGTGATACGGCCGGGCGCACAATCAAAGCCCTCAACCCACGCAACCAGTGGATCCCGCTCCCCCAAACGCCGGAAACGGACGTGCAATTCAGCATCGAAGCCGCAGCAAACCCGCTCCTGCTGGAAGTCCTGCCGTTCCAAGTAACGATGGACGGCGATAAATTCACCTCCTCACACAACGATATGTACACGCTGGCCAAGGCCGATATCGTGATCCGCCATACGGAGGTTGTTGGGCTCACTACGGATATCACGGTGCTCTACGAACTGCTCGAAGCGAAGGGCGTGGCCGCCTTTACGAATGACGATTTCGAAACGCTCTACGTGCTCAACGCCGCGCTGGATCGCGTGGATCTCGATGACATCCCCGGCACTGCCGCCTACGCGCGCGAAGCCCTCCAGCCGATCCTGTCTCGTAGCGCGCTCCCGGGCGCTCACCGCCTGTCGGCCGTGGGCCACGCCCACATCGATTCGGCCTGGCTGTGGCCGATCCGCGAAACGAAGCGCAAGGTCAACCGCACAATCGCCAACGTGGTGCGCCTGATCGAAGACGGCACCGGCCTGGTGTTTGCCCTGCCGGCCGCCCAGCATGTGGCGTGGTTGCGCGAAGAGGATCCGGAATTGTTTGAACGAGTGCGCGAATGCGTGAAGAAGGGATCGATTGTGCCGGTTGGCTCCATGTGGGTGGAACCGGATGCCGTGTTGCCTAGTGGTGAGGCGATGGCCCGCCAGCTCACGGAGGGCATTAGTTTCTTCCGCGAGGCGCTGGATTACGAATGTAAGGAAATCTGGTTGCCGGATTCGTTTGGCTATTCGGCGGCGTTGCCGCAGTTGGCGCGCGAAGCGGGGATCGAACGGTTCTTGACTCAGAAGATTTCGTGGAACCAGACTAACGTGTTCCCTCACCACACATTGCAGTGGGAAGGCATTGACGGTTCGCGGATCTTTACCCACTTCCCACCTGCGGATACGTATGGTTCGGAGATCACGGGCGCCCAGATTCGCCACGCGGTTGAGAATTTTAAGAACAAGGGTGAGGCGAATTGTTCGCTGCTTCCGTACGGTTATGGCGACGGCGGTGGCGGCCCAACCCGCGAAATGATGGAACGCCTGGATCGGCTTGAGGATTTGCGCGGGGCGCCGCGGATTGTGCGCGAATCGCCGCATGATTTCTTCGATCGCGCCGAAGAGGAGTTCCCGGAGCCTCCTGTGTGGGTGGGCGAACTTTATCTTGAGTTGCATCGTGGCACGTTCACGTCGCAGATCGCTACGAAGCAGGGGAACCGCCGTAGTGAAGCATTGTTGCGTGAGACTGAGTTGTGGTGCACGATCGCGGCGTTGGCGGGCGCGGAGTATCCGTACGCTGAACTTCGCGATACGTGGCGTAACGTGTTGTTGTGCCAATTCCACGATATTCTCCCCGGCACGTCGGTGGCGTGGGTGTATCGGGAAGTTGCAGATATTTATACGGCTGTTAAAGAGACGTGTGAACGCCTCATGAATGACGCTTTTGAGTTCTTGCGTCATGGCCGTACCCCTGTCCGTGCCCGTGCGAACGCCACATCTTTCTCCTCACATGGCGTTGTGGCATTGGGTGCGGAGCCATTCTCCGGTGGCGCCGATGATCGCGCGAATGCAGCCGAATCGAGCCTCTCCAACGGTGTACTCACCATCGATTTCGCACCTTCTGGCGCGTGCACCCAAATCACCGACGCCACCGGGCGCACGTTCATTCCAGAAGGCCAGCGTGCCGGCGAGTTTTCGATTTTCCAGGATTTCCCGAACATGTGGGATGCGTGGGATATTGATCCGTTCTACAAGGGGTCCGAACAGGTTTTGCCGCTTGAGTTTGTGGGGACGGGGATGGACGACGCGGTTGCTACAGCTCGCGCTCGTTCCACTTTCGGTAAGTCTGAGATGAGTATTGAGTGGCGGTTGGCGCCGGGCGCTGATTTTGTTGATGTTCATGTTGAGGTGGAGTGGCATGAGCGGGAGAAGCTGCTCAAGCTTGGGTTCCCTGTGGATATTCATACGAATAAGGCTCAGTATGAGACTCAGATGGGCTTTATTGAGCGGCCTACGCACACGAACACGTCGTGGGATAGCGCGAAGTTTGAAGTGAGCACGCATCGTTGGGTGCGGTTGGAAAATGCTGGCGCGGCCTGGTCTATCGCTAACGATTCCACGTATGGATGGGATGTGAGCCGGCACAGTTCTGGGCGCCGCGGAACCTGGAGCTTGGTTCGGGCAACGCTGGTGAAGTCTGCAGTGTACCCGGATCCGCATCAGGATCAAGGCCGTTTCACGTGGAACTTCCGCATCCACCCGAACGCATCGTTGCGTGAAGCAATCGCGGACGGCCAGCAGATCAACCTGCCTTTGCGTGACGTCCCCGTCAGCATCGCCGCCCCATTTACGGTTGACGGCGCAATCGTTGAATCTGTATCGATGGCACCGGACAAGAGCGGCGACGTCGTCGTCCGTCTCTACGAAGGCGAAGGAACCGAAACCACCGCAACCCTCACGTGGCCAGGCGTAACTGTGCGCGCAACGGACCTGTGCTACCGTGAATCGGCGCACGCGCCCGCAATCGCTTCGCACGGCGATACGCACACGTTCCAGATTGGCGCGTTCCAGATAGTCACCCTGCGCGTCACCCAGAATAAGGAGAATCAGGCATGAAATTCGGCGTCAACTACACACCGCGCATCGATTGGTTCCATTCGTGGCTGGATTTCAACCCGGATCATGTGCGCGCCGATCTTGATTCGATCGCCGGGCTGGGAATCGACCATGTGCGTATCTTCCCACTGTGGCCAGTGATCCAGCCGAACCGTACCCTGATCAGGGAAAAGGCACTCGACGACGTGGCCACCGTTGTAGAACTCGCGCACGAACGCGGAATGAACACGTTTGTGGATGTGTTGCAGGGGCACCTTTCGTCGTTTGACTACCTACCGTCGTGGGTGAACGCCTGGCACCGCCGGAATATTTTTACTGATCCGGACGTGATTTCGGGTGAAAAGGCGCTGGTAAACGCGCTAGCTACACGGCTGCGTGACGTGCCTGGGGCGTCTGGCTTAAGCTTGGGCAACGAATTCATTCAGTTCGCGGCCGATCGCCACCCAGAACAGCATAAAATCACTGCCGACCAGGCCAAGACCTGGCTGGGTGAACTCTTGGGCGTGGCTCGTGACGTGTGGCCGGAAGGGTTGCACGTGCACACGCATGATGACGACGTCTGGTTTGATACCGGCCACCCATTCGGGCCTGAATCTGCTGTGACATTCGGCGATCACACCACGGTACATTCGTGGGTTTTCGGCAAGGTTGGGCCACGGTTTGGCGCGGGCACTCCCCAGCTTGAATGGTTCTCTCGGTACTTATGCGAATTGGCTGCTGCCTGGGGCGATGCTCACGGGCAGGTTGGCCGGAAGGTGTGGCTGCAAGAAATCGGTTCACCTTCGAACTACGTAGATCCGGCCGATTCGGCTGCGTTCTTGACCGCGAATGTGGAGCGGTTGATGGGCGTGCATGGCGGCGGTACCTCGCCTCGCTTGGATGCGATCACCTGGTGGTGTTCGCACGATGTTTCCCGTTCGCTGGCCGATTTCCCGGAACTTGAACACACGTTGGGGCTGTTCGATTCTGAAGGGGCTGTGAAGCCGATCGGGCAGGCGTACGCTGAGGCTATCGCGGCTTGGAAGGCTACTTCGCCGGTTGCGGTAGGCGATCACGCTATGGGCGCGTCTACCTCAGGAGCGGACGTACCTTCCGCTCCTGAGGAGGATCGCCCTGTTCTGGAGCTGGAACTCACCCCAGAAACGCGCGATTTGGCCGATGCCAACCATGCTTTCTTCGATCAGTGGATGGAATCTGCGCTGGACGGGCAGGTGCCGGCGATTCGGGTGCGGTGATGAGCTCCCGGCAGTGCGCTTTGCTGGCCTTCCGGCCTGATCTCGGTGCCCAATGAGCGGCATACTGAACGGGAGTGCCGTATATGGCACTCCCGTTCAACTGGGCGCTTGTTTGGGATCCTGATTATGCCGTCATAGGCGCCTGAGCGTCCTTCTTTTTGTGAAGGCCTGCCAGGAAAAGCCCACCCAGCGTGAAGGTTACGGCTGATGCCTGGATTACGAGCCACCATGGGAAGCCAATATCAGTTGGGCCGCCAATGTTGTTTTCGTGCACTGCTGGTGTTGGGATTACTCGCGATCCTGTCACGATTACACGCTGGGAGTTGATGCCTAATGGAGTGCAGGTGATGAGGGTGAGAAGGTCGCGGTTTTCTTCGGGGAGGATCTTGTAGGTGTCTTCTGGATCGATCACTTCGATGCGTTCAATCTGATAGACGAGGGCTTGATCGAGGACTTCTACGATGATTTCGTCGCCCTTTTTCACGTTTACAAGATCGGTGAAGAGTTTGGCGGAAGCGAGGCCACGGTGGGCTGTGAGTACGCTTCGGGTTGATAGGCCACCAACTGGGAGCGATGTGCCTTCCAGATGGCCTACCCCTTTGAGAAGTGTTTCTTCGGTGGTGCCGTGGAAGATGGGGAGATCAATGTTGACTGATGGGACTTTGACTCGGCCCATCATGGCTTCTGGTCCTACTGCAAGGAGTTCGTTGTATCGTTGCCGGTTGGACTCCGCTGAGCCTTCTGCATTGTTAGCGTTGGCATGATAGGTGGCGCCAGATACGAGTTTCTTGTTGTATTCGTTGGCGGCTTCTAGCTGTTCAACTGCCGATGGGTTGCGCTGCTGGACTGCAGCGGCGTGATAACCGGTGAGGATGGCTGTCTGATTGTATTGGTAAAGCCAGGTAGACATGGGCGAATAGGTGAGAAGCGCGGTCGCCATGAGGAAACTTAGGGCAGCGATAACTGTCCATCGGTCTGTTTTCCAGTAATACTTCTTCACTAATGGCCTTTCTACCTACTGTTCTTGCTCTAGCTATTGTTAATGCACTGTGGGCTTGATGCAAAATGTTTTGCATCAAGCCCACAGCTTCAGCCTTTACGTTCAGGCAGCCTTGCGTGAACGGGCCTTGTAAACGGCGAAGACGCCGAGGAGGATCATCGCACCACCGGCAAGGGTGAGCACGAGGATGCCGGTTGCACCGGTTAATGGGAGACCTGGCACGATTGGCTTGTAGTTGTCGATGGCGATCTTCACCGGATCAGTTTCGTTCAAAGAACTGATCTTTACCGGAGTCACTGCATCAGATGGAAGAAGGTAACCCTTTGGAGCATGAGTTTCCTTCACTAGAAGGTTCATTTCTTTTGCCTCGCCACGTCCAATGTAGGTGGTGAAGCGAGCTACACCTCCAGCAGGAACAATGAGTTGCCCGATCTTACGATCCGTATCGGTCACTTTCGAATCGTTATCAACGTCCTGATAAATATCGAACTCTGCACCTGCCAGCTTTTCCTTCGACGCACTATCTTGCTTGGTGAGCTCAACATTTCGGAAGTTAACAATATCCTGTCCAGGAATCTTGTTACCGTTTATATTGACGTTGCCTTCGTTCTTGATAGAACCATTACCTGGTTGCAACTTAGTCTTCACTTTAACAGTAATTTTCTGTCCAGCTTTTAGTTTTGCTAACCCTTCTGGGGTAAAAACATACTTCACAAGATTATTATCAGTCGTTCTCGTGTAGTAGCTAGTTAGGGGAATAGCACCATCCATTTTAATATCGGCATCTATAAGTTTTGCACCACCTGGTAGCTTGTCCGAAATTTCAAACTCACGATATTCAGCTAGTTCAGGAATCACATATTCAAGATCCCAAGTTACAACTACACCTTTTTGATAATTCTTCACAATGCCAGGCTGATCAATGGTTCCCCCGATTTGAAGTCCTTCAATAGCGGTAGCTTTCTTCGAAAGTGGCGTTGCTTTGGACCAAACATTCTTTGGATATGCAACTACATCATAATTCCACCCGTCAGTTTTCTTTGGACTACCTAAAGCGACATCCTTTTTAGGTTGAGGAATAGTCACAACAAAAGGTTCAGAAATCTTCTTAATATAACGAGAACCAATGGATTTTTCAGTAACTAAGTACGCCCCAATCTTGAGGTTATCAAATTTCACCTCGCCATTAATATTAGTTTTATCTGATTTTATGGGAGTAAGACCTAGCTTCTCAACGGCATCAAGATCAATCTTTTCCGCTTTCAGATCCGCAACTTTCTGCCATCCTTCAATTTTGCTAAGGTCAATATCGTTAATCTTCCGGATCTCAAAAGTTACGCCTTCAAGTGCATCTTTTTCATCTGGATTTGGTTTTTTAATATCTTCTTCTTTATCCACGGCCTTTTTGTGAATAGTTAGACTACCTTCTTTTTCTTTATCGATATTAACGACTTCCGCAGACGATCTCTGGCTGTTCGTCTCTGCTACTGCAGCACTCACGCCGAGACCGACAAATGCCAACGTCGTCGTCGCTAGAAGAGCGACTGAACGCTTAAAATTCCGACTCATCAGAATTTTCCTTTCCTAGTGTGTAATTTGCCATCACGCGTGAGATTTACGTGAACGCCACAGTGCAAATACTGTTGCACCGAAAAATATCAATCCTCCAAAGAGGAAAGCTTGAGAACTCATTCCGCCAGTCAATGGGACCTTGAGAGCCTGAGCTCGAGTATTTTCAATATTTCCAAGATCTGCAACGATAGCCTGATCATTGATAGAAATATTCACATCTTTACCATCAGTTTTTTTCTGGATTAATTTCGAATGTACGCGTCGAATTTGAATCAATTAAGTACCCAAATGGGGCTTGAGTTTCGGTCAATGTCCAAGTACCCCACTCAAGGTTATCTACACTAAAGACACCATTATCATCTTGTTCTACAACAACAGGTTCACGCGAAATAGAATCCTTTTTCGTTAGCTTCCATTTAGATCCTATTAGACTTTCCTTGGATTCAGAATCAATCTTTTTCCACCGAACTTTTCCAGGTAAATCTTGATTCGTGAACGTACAAGAAATCTTATCGCCAGGTTTTACAGACAGCTTCTTATCTTTGGCATTAAAATCTTGAAGCGACTTTCCACTTTCATCAGCACAAACCAAATTTTTGAGTTTATAACCTGACAAGTTCTTTTCACTCAAAAGATAATCTCCAGGTTCAATTACTTTAAGGATTGTTTTATCCGATGAATCAGCGTTCCAAGAATACTTTTTCTGTTCGGCCCCTTGCTTAGAAGCAGTTAATTCAAAATCTTCAGGTTTCTTTGTGCCACCATGGTTATTCTGAACAACTTTCTTCAGTTCGAGAGTGGCCTCTTGAAGCTTATTTGTGAATGTACACGTCACATCTTGATTGTATTTAAGGTGAATAAAATTCCTATTACCAGATTCGTCATGTTCGATCTTCAGATTCTCATTCGCAACTTGGTCATGGCAAACTAACGATTCAAGCTGGTACCGCTTCACGCGTTCATCATCAGCACGCGTTGGAGACTCCGTCAATTCATATCGCCCAACATTAACAACTTTTTTAACGGATGATTTCCCTTCAAAGACAGGCTCTTTTCTAGACTCTCTTTCCTCCTGCCAGGCAGCGAGAGTCCAGTCTTCAGGAACCAACATCTCGGCAGATTTCCCAGCGTCCACTTTTTTCACAAGAGTTAATTTAGGTTTTGGTTTATTAAAGAACGTACATTCCACACTAGAGCTATGACCTGCTTCAATACTCAAATTCAGGGTTATAGTACCCCTCACCCCCTTATTTTGCGAAAGGAGGCGCTTTTTTCCATCAACAGATCCATCAGAATGGCGTACTGTAGAATAACATTTCCACTGCGCTTCGTATGCATCCTCGCCCGAAACCGAATTCTCCGCCATTTCTTCAGAAATTGCTAGCTGTTCACCCGGAATAAATGGAATAGGTCCAACCTGATTTTCGACAGTTTTACCACTCCCGTCAGTATCTACGCTCACCGCTTTATTCCTACCGGTTTGAAGCGATAGCTTAAATTGGTCTGTTGAATCTAAACGATTGCCAAGCAATTCCTTTTTCAAGGTAACCGTTGGAGGAACACCACAGGAAGCAAGATCTGTCGACGACAGAAGATTCTCATCCTTACGAGTACCCTCTATCGTTTTCCGCATTTTATATTCAGATTTCGATGAAACATCCGTCTTCAGAACGCTGATCGCTTCGCCTACGAATATTCGCCCATCATAATCAAATGCAATACCATTAATAGTCGATTTAGGCTCTACCGAAACTTCTTTCACAAGAGTGTAGTCGTTGCCTGAAATTTCATGCCGCACCTTCGCTTTGGCTTCATCCAGAACGTCGGAAGATATTGTGGCAAGTTCAAAAATACCGCCGCCTTCATCACTCACAGGCTCAGCATTAATGAGGAACATATTTCCAGAAGAATCAAACGCGATATCACCATTATTACTAGGACGCCCATCACTAGTATAAAAACGAGTCAAGTCTTTCACCACTGCTACTACACTGTCCGAGAATCTACCCTGACTCATAGAAGCTTTGACTAAAACCGCAGCAGCTGAATTCTCACCTTTCTTCCCGCCTGGCTTTACGTTCGTCCCCGTCATCGTAACCGTGGTAGAAAAATAAAAATCCCCATGTTCATCCACTGCGCCGGAAATGAACCTGTTTGCTGCTAATTCAAGTCTAGAATAGTCACCTTTTAAAAGATCGATCTGCCCAACCTCAGCCCAATCTTTTCCTTCAAACCGATAGAGAATTAATTTATTTTCCTTCGCATACGGATATCTACTACCATCAGCAAACACTCTTCTATATGCCCAAGCTACATCACCCTTGGGACTAATGCCTAAGCCATTGTAATATTGATTTGCTTCATCATCTACAGCAACAGGAAGATCCGGAACGTTTGATCTAGAAATATTACTATTTTCCCCATAGTTAATTTTAGTAATACGCCCATCTCCACGCAGAGAGTACACCTCACCAACACCGCACGTAAATCCACTCTTTTTACCTTCGGAAGTAGAGCCGACAGTAGGAGTGAGGTCAGCAGATTTTTCAGCAATGTCAACAATTTCAGGTGCGGCAGTATTACCCTCCCCATCAACCACCGGGGCGGCCAATGCAACACCCGCCAGCGTGAGCGCCGTCAAAGAGCCAACAGCCAACATCACCATTCTACGGGCCGACTTTCGAACATTTATCACTCTAATCAACAGCCATCAACCCCGCAAACACAACACTCACACAAAAAACTACTTATCTAAATGAACACTAACAAAGAAATCAAGAGTTCATTTTAGACAAAAGCTCAATAAAGGATTTTATTCACGAAATTGCCATGTCGTAAATATGTCATTGCTATTTTTAGTCAGCAGAAAAGGCAAAAGGGGTTGATTCTAAAGTCAGGAATAACTATAGGACGAGTCAGTTTTACCGCGGCTTCTCCACCAGCTCGCCCTTGCGAGTCCGGAAAAACCGCGCCCACGAATCAGGTTCGGTACGGGGATGACGAGGGCGCCGACGTCGCCAAGGACGCACCGCAGGAACCGACCAACGCACGCGCTTAGACAAGGCGATAACGCCGTCGACCCCAAGTAAAAACACCGAAAGCCAAATCCCAACGTACGTCCACCACTGCGTGGGGTCAATACGCTCCCCAAGCAAAATCGCAACGATGATGACAAGGACGGGCTCGACGTACGAAAGAAGCCCAAACATCCCATACGAAAGCCACTTCACCGCCAAAACATACGTAATCACACCCAAAACAGACAGTGCGCCAAGCGAAAGCAAAATCAACACAAGCGAAACCGACGAAAACGCACTCTGAATCGAATGGCTCCCAGCAGCAACCCACAACGAAACCGGCAACGCAAGAGCCATTTCCCAGGCGAGGGCGCCAACGCCGTCGGTCTCAAAATAACGCCGAACCACAAAATACGCCGGATAGCCAAGCGCAATAAACGATGCAACCCAGCCAATCCCGCCAGCACGCCACGCCTCATACGCAACCGCACACGCAGCAATAACCGTTGCAACCATCATCAAAGGAGTCATGCGCTCCTTATAAAAAACGCGCCCGATCACAACCATCACAAGCGGCATCAAAAAATAACCCATGCCCACTTCCAACGTACGCCCAACCTGCGGCGCCCAACCAAACAACCACATCTGGCCAGCCAACATCGGCGCACAAAACGCATACGCAATCAGCTTCTTCGGATCAGAACGAACCCGATCCCATTCGCCCGTAAACCAGGAAAAACGCTTTGTTATCAGCAAAACAAGGAGGACGCCAGGAACGGTCATCACCATGCGCCAAGCCCACAGCTCCACGCCGGTCAGCGGCTCGGTCAAGGCCGCGATATACGAAAACATCGCAAACGCCACCGACGACAACAAGGAGATAACAACACCGCGGTTAGACATGGAACCCCGCAAAAAATTGAGCTGGAAAGTGAACGGGTGAGGCCAAGGCTGGCCCCACCAAACAGGTTAGTGGGTTTTCAACAAGCCCGGCTGAGCGAACCGCTGTGAGGTTGCACTATTTCGGGCGGTTTGGGGCGGGTGGGGTGGCTGATATGGGCGGGGTTGGGGTGGATTTGCGGTGGCTACTGTGCGACTCGGTGCCCGATCGGCGGGAGGGTGAACAGGAGTGCCGTATATGGCACTCCTGTTCACTGTGGCGCTATTTTGGCACCATCACGCATTGGCTTCCGGCACCAACCAGCTGGCTACGCCTTCGGATTTGCCTTCGCTTTCGGATTTGCCTTCACCTTCGGCTTCGCGGCACCGGCTCCGCTCGCATGTGCCATCCGCGCCATGCGCTTCTTGGCCCGGCGGATTTCTTCGCGTTCGCGATGGTGACGGCGCTCCACGGCCAACTGGCGGTTGAAGCGTTCTTGTTCGCGCTGATCGAGGTAGATTACGTCGCCGCGCAGATCCTTCACTATTGCAAACATGAGTGCAACAACCACGAACAGGAATGGCGTTGCAGCAACGATGGTGACGCTCTGGATCGAATTGAGCGCCTTATCGCCGCCGGATACAAGCAAAGTCAGCCCGATTAGCGCCGTGACCAGGCCCCACGCGCCCGTAAGCCATGGCGTTGCGGTGGAGCGTCCGCCTTGCGAAAGCGACCCCATCACGGTGGAAGCCGAATCCGCGGACGTAATGAAGAACGTGGCGAGCAGCAACACCGCAACGATTCCCATCACGAAGCCACCTGGGAGTGAGTGAAGCAGGTTGAAGAGCTGTGCTTCCGATGCCCCATCTGCGTAAATACTATTTCCACCCTGTTCCATGGAGATCGCGGTTCCGCCGAAGATCGCGAACCAGATTGTGGAAAGGCCCGCCGGCACCAGCAGCACGCCCGTACAGAATTCGCGGATGGTTCGGCCACGGGAAATTCGCGCGATGAACATGCCCACGAACGGCGACCACGAAATCCACCACGCCCAGTAGAAAATCGTCCAGGAGGAGATCCATTCGCCTGCGGTTCCGTCTACGGACGACGCCGTTCTCCCCGCCATTTCGAAGAATTGGGAGGCGTATGCGCCAAGGGACGTTGGGAGCAGGTTGAGTTGCACGATCATCGGCCCGAACGCGAACACAAACACCGCGAGCGACGCCGCGAACACCATATTCACGTTAGAAAGGATACGGATTCCTTTTCCGACGCCGGACATTGCCGATACGAGGAAAGCCAGCGTTAGTACGGAAACGATTGTGACGATCAGGCCTGTGTCTGGATTTTCTACGAAACCCGCGGCTTTAAGGCCGGCGCGGATTTGGAGAGCGCCGAGCCCGAGCGAGCAGGCGGTTCCGAATACGGTTGCGAAAATGGAGAGGGCATCGATTGTTTTGCCAACGAATCCGTTGGCGTGTTTTTCGCCGATGAGCGGCGTGAATGCTGCTGAGATGAGCTGGCGGCGGCCCACGCGATACGTGGAATATCCGATGGCTAGCCCAACAATCGCATACATTGCCCACGGATGGAGCGTCCAATGGAACATGGCGGTTGCCATCGCAGTGCCGACTTCATGCGGATTGTGTCCTGGCACGCCGTCGCGATAAAACGCGAGCGGCTCCGATGCTCCATAGAACATAAGGCCGATTCCCATACCGGCCGCAAACATCATGGCGATCCATGACGAGTTAGAAAATTCTGGCTGTTCTTCAGCTGCACCCAGCCTGATCGTGCCAAACTTACTGACGGCAATAAAAATAACAAACGCCACGAATATGGTTGTGAATAGGACGAACGCCCATCCCAAATTATTGAGCACCCATGCGAATGCTGCGCTTGACGCTGTGGAGAAATTTTCTGGAGCACACAGCCCCCACACCACCGTCCCGAGAACCAGGATCATAGCGGGAACAACAACCGACCACGCGATCGTCGTATCTTCTGTCTCCGACGCAAGCTCAACTGGTTTTTCTTGAATATCTGCAGCGTTGATATGTTGCTCAACTGAAAGAATTGCCGCAAGCGCGGACGTGGCGCTGGAAGTAGCATCTAATGGCTTATTTTCGGTCTTTTCTTCTACGTTACTATCAGGTCTATCGTTACTATCCATAGGAACATTCTTCCCGAAACTGCCGCGTTTGCCAAAAATCGGGGCTTTTGTGGGCGATTTAGGGTTTTTATCTGGTGGGATCGTGGCAGATTTGCGGCGGCTACTGGGTGACCCGGCTCCCGATCGGCGGGAGCCGGCACAGCGGTGCCGTATACGGCACCGCTGTGCACCGTGGCGCTTTTCTAGCCCCATATCCAAGGTTATGCGGCCACATACTCACCTCATAACCGTGTTCAAGCACGTGGATAATAGTATCCGCTCAAAAAATCTTCAGTGGAATGAATTCGATCTAATAAACGCGTTGAGTACTGGTTACTCTTCAAAATCTGATCCACAAGTCCAGCTATTAAAGCGATCATAGCTGCGGGAGTCTTAGGATTCACATAATCTCGTTTCACTCTTAACGCAATATCAGGCAGTGCAACATACCCATCAAACTTACGATTCCACAGACGCCCTTGATGCGCCGCAATATTCCTTAGATAAGTCATATTCTGAACCATTTGAAGGAATTGATCAGCTGAGTCGATATCTAAAGATTTTATCGCAGTATTTATTAGAGAAATCCCGGAGCGCTGTGTGGAGTACGCTCCGGGATTTCTGTGTAGTGGCGTGCGTGGTGCCGCCACTATTTTTCGTCAGTCGTGACGGCGGCGGGTGGCTGTGGTTCCTCCGATGATGCAGAGGGCTGCCAGGACGGTGATGATGCCCAGGGACAGGCCAGTCTTGGCCAGACCTTTAGATTCAGCCTTGGTGTCTGCCGTGATCTTGGTGTCTACCTTGTCCTGTGGAACATCCTTCACCTGCGGGCTAGGATCCTCGCCTGGCGGAACTGGTGTTGGATCAACAGGGCGTGCTGGCGTGTCACACTTGAGTTCATCACGATTTGGAGCAGTCCACGACCAGGTGGTCTTCGCCCCCTTAGCTAAAGTGAATCCGTCCTTGAGAATGGCGTTAACCTTCACGGTCTTCCCGTAGAGGTATTCATAAGTAAAGAGATCATCCTTGGTTGGGCTGATCACCTGACCGTCAACAGTAACCTCATAGGTGACACCTTCTACAGGACTGACCTTGACATATGGAGTGACCATACATGCTGCTGGATCAGACGCGTCAGGAGTAATACCATCAACGTGCGGGGTGACACCCTTAACCTCAGGAGCCGGCTCAGGCTGCGGTGCCGGCTGCGGTGCCGGCTTTGGCTTTACATCATCCTGTGGAACCTTCTTAGCCTCTTCCAGTTCCTTCTTAACCTTCTCAAGTTGAGCCTTGAGGTCAGTGTTTTCCTTGGTGAGTTTGTTTATCTTGGAACGAAGAGCATCGTTTTCATCGGCAAATTCAGAAAGATTACCTTCTAGTCCTTCGATGGACTTGGCGTCTTCTTTGGCTTTCTCCTCTAAATTCTTGGCGGATTCAGTGGCTTGATCGCGTTCAGATTCAGCCTTCTTCACCTTGGCGTTGAGATCTTCGATCTGCTTGTGCTGTTCGGCAACCTTCTTTTCGGCGGCAGCCTTCTGCTTTTCGGATTCGGTGAGCTTAGCTTCTTTGACAGCAAGATCCGAGGCTACGCGTTGTTTTTCAGCCTTAGCAACCTCCAGTTTCGCGTTGATAGAGTCAAATTCTTTCTGCAAGCGTGCTTTTTCAGCGCGTGTAGTTTCCGAATCAGCCTTCAATTCATCTAACGCTTCAGTTTTAGCCTTGATATCCAGAGCTAGCTTATCTACATTTTCTTGTAGTGCAACAGCCTTATTCTCTGCTTTTTCAAGGTTTTGCTGTAACTTCTCAAGCCCTTCTGCTTGCTTGGCTACCTGCTTTTCTAGCTTAGCCTTCTCAGATTTAGCCTTTTCAAGATCAGCTTTAGCCTTATCGAGTTCAATTGCTTCTTTTACGCCAGGGCAGGTGCCAACCCAGTCGAGGCCAAAGCTACGGTAGTAAATACCATGCTCTTTTTTACCATTCTTTCCATCTTCAGAAAGCATCCCTATACGCCCATCATGCTGGGTAGTAATAGTAACGTATCCTGTCGATCCTTTATTAAACTCTTTTGACGTCCAATTTTCCCCATCATTACAAGACAACCATACAGTCCCATTATGACGGTCATTATCTCCTATATTGCTCGTGGAATTAGCAAATAGTAGAACTTTAGATCTTGGATCTTCAGATGGAATTCCTGGGAATACCTTTAGAATTTGACCATTTGTTCCATGATCAACAACATCTGGCATCACAGATTCTCTCTCCCATGAGAAACCACCATTTTTAGAAAATGCTTGTATACGCTTACCAAGTCTTTTCCCATTTTTATGGCGTGAAGTGAGCAATAAACGCCCATCTGACAATTCGACTACTTTATTTTCATCCATATCCGCGCCGACAGCATCACCCGCGTTCCAGGTGGTTCCGCCATCTTTAGAAATAAAAGAAAATGCTTCTTGTTTTGTCCCCGGCTCTCCTTGTCCAAGGGTGAATTGCTGTATTAACCAACCTTTATGACTGCGATGAGTCAATTGAATCCCCTGGCCAGATGTCGCAAATCTCCACTTGACATTCCCATCAGGAGTTACATTTTTGGTTATAATTCGAGAATTCCAAGTCTTTCCATCATCAATTGATTCAGAAATTTCAACTTGCACTACATCATGGCTTGCTGCATCATTACCACTCTTAGATTCATGTAAGCCCGCACGATAAGAACGCACGTGAAAATTAAATATTTTGCCTGTATCCCAGTCAACAACATAAGAGGGATCAGAACATCCACTAATTTTTTCCATATCTGAAGTAACAGTACCGTCACAGATATTATTTTCTTTTTGCCAAGATTTTCCATTATCAACAGAACGATATTGCACAATAGAATTAGGATTTGGTGAGTCTCCACCATTTTTCCAATGACGACGTCCAAACAATTGAGTCCATGAAGCTTTTTCAGAACTCAAAGGACGTTCGTCGAAAGCAGCAATAAGATCACCTTTGGGTGTGGCCGTAATCGCAGGAATTCGATAATTAATCCCCTCAACATTTTCTTGAATCGCAATAGGTTCTGTAATATCACTGAAGCCAAGGCCTATCTGCGCCGAAGGCTGCGGCTTCAGGCCTTCCTTCGCAGGCAGATTGACTGCCTCTGCAGTACCTAGTGTTTCTTCAGATGCCGGAGCAGCAGTAGCAGCTTCTGGATGCGGCGCTTCCGCGTCGGCTGCGTGGCCGAGCGGCGCCATCGCCAAGCCCGAAAACACGAGCGTACTAGATGCGATTCCGGCCAGAACGGCCTTGCGGATGTGCTGATATTTCATGGTGTTCTTTTAACTCCTCTATGAGATCGGCATCATTGCCGGTGGATAGAGTTATCCATAACTTCAAATAATAACCAAAAAAGTATCAGTTGTCTGATCAATATTGAAATCCATCATCCTTTCACCCATGAATGTGCAGGCGGAAAAATTTCCGCCTGCACATCACCGATCAACCATCAGTTAACCTTCACTTTACGCCGCAAAACCACACCAATCATGAGCGCTACACCCGCAACCCCACACACCCACAGCACCGACGAACCCGTATTCGCCAGCGCCCCCGGAGCTACCTTGCGCGAGTCAGATCCAGTCGCACCAGGAGCCGGGGACAGAACCGGCGCAGGCGATAGAGACGTTTCAGGAGATGGAGACGGTGCAGGGTTTCCGCACTGCGTCGTCGTCAAAAACTTCTCCAACGCCTCAAAATCAGTATCAAGCGTGCCCTCGCCCGCAAGCACCCGCGCGCCTTTGAAGGCCTCAACCTTGTTTCCGCCGTTCACAACGTAATTCGTCACGGCCAAAACCACGCGATCCGCGTCCTTGATTTCGGAACCGTCAGCGCGAACCAGCCCAGAAATCTTCGCACCGGCCGGCGCGCCCGCATCGTACACGAAGTCAAAACCGGCTACTAACGGGTACCCAGCACTATTGCCCTCGGGCACAGAATCGGCACCCTGCTCCAACGCGGCCCGGAGCTGCGCACCAGTAGCCTCGATCTTCATCACCTTATTTCCGTACGGGAAAACGGCCCACACATCCTTCATGGTCACGGGCCCGGCAGGCAAATCCGCCCGCACGCCGCCAGCGTTCACCCACCCAAAATCGGCGTCTGCAACGCGGCGGAAAGCTTCGGCGGCAACGTGCCCAAGCTCAGTCGGCTTCGCCAGCGCACGCTCCGAACACCCAACCTGCTGAGCAAGCCGCGCATCCAATTTATCCTGGTATTCACCCGCCACCTGCGCAATTGCCGGATCCTCAGCCACGGTACCATCCACCTGAACTTCACGATGCTTCGCAACCACATGGCCGTCGGCACCCCGCACAAAATCAATCCGCGCCACGGAACCATAATTTCCCTCGGGCGCAACGGCGAAACGGCCATCTGGCAGCATGGTGACGTCGTTGCCCTCCTGCTTCGCCTCGTTTTCCTCACGCAAAACCACGGAAATCTGCGGGACTTCCTGGAGAAGTTTCGTTGCGTCGGCCGCCTTCGGGAATTGAGCAAGAGCGACGACGATGTCCACCTCACCCAACCGTACCACCGCCGACTTCGCGGCGGAAACATAATCTTCCTCCATGACCTGGCCGCTCACAGACGTGGTATCCATGCCTGCGGTCAAGCCAATGTAGCCGATCTTCAAGCCGCCAACTGTGCGCACTGCGGTTATATTTTCGGCACCGTTAAACGGGTGGCCTGCCACCGTGAGGTTCGACGATACCCACGGGAACCGTGAATCGGCAACGTTCTTGCGGGTCTGCTCCACGCCGTAATCGAAATCGTGCTGACCAAACCCAGCCAGATCCACGCCGATCTTGTTGAACAGATCAACCATCGCTTCGCCATGGAACACGGCACCAAACAGCGTGCCACCGCCCAGATCGCCGCCAAACACCAGGTCAGAGGGCACGCCGTCCGCCCGCTGATCCTTCACAACCGTGGCCAAACGTGCCGCGCCGCCATGGAAATTAGGCGCATCCTTCTTACCTTGGTTCACAGGCATCGCATCGTGGCCATCCTGGAAAAACAAAATCGAAGCCTCTGGCGTTGATGCTGGATTCGGCGCCGAAACTGGAGCTGGCGCCTCAGACCCTTCGGCCGCCGCCACCGGCAACACCCCCAACGATGCCAACACTGCAGCGCCACACGCCGCCGTAACCCGCACACCCTTCATACCCGCATTTCCTCTCCATTGAGAACATCATCTAGTAGATATGCTGGCGGGGCGCGCTTTCGTGCGTTTCCATGCACGATCGCGCGCCCCAAAACCCAGCTCACCTTCAGCATACCGCGGTATCACGGACGTAAGGAAAAATAGGTTCCCTCTCCTAAGTTTACCTAGAGTAATAAGCGTTTCTCTGGCCGCTCATCAATCCTCCACGCCCTGCCGCGCCTTCCGCGATTGACGAACCGCAAACGCGCCAAGCCCTAGCAATCCCACGCCAATCGCACTCATCGCCACAATCCCAGATGCACCCGTCAGCGGCAACCCCGGAACCAGCGGCTTGTAGTTGTCGATAGCAACCTTCGCCGTTGCAGGCTCCCCCATCGCGGCCAGTTCCACCACGGTCACCGCGTCAGACGGCAACAAGTATCCCGCCGGCGCCTCCGTTTCCTTCAAAAGAATCGTCCGGTACACGGACTCCGAATCGCCACGGCCCAGGTAAACGTTCATTTCCTTCACGCCGCCCTTGGGAGTCACGAATGAACCGATCTTACGATCCGCCGAGTCCAGCTTTTTGTTGCGATTAACGTCGTCGTAAATATCAAATTTCGCGCCCGCAAGCCGCTGCTGCGAGGTTGCGTCTTGCTTCGTCACCTCAAATTTTTGGAAATACACGGAATCTTTGCTGGTGAACTTGTTTCCATTGATAGTCAATTCGCCCGAATTATCAACGTTTCC
Organism: Arcanobacterium haemolyticum DSM 20595; assembly: GCF_000092365.1. NCBI lineage: Bacteria > Bacillati > Actinomycetota > Actinomycetes > Actinomycetales > Actinomycetaceae > Arcanobacterium > Arcanobacterium haemolyticum. The sequence continues at coordinate 38,181 of NC_014218.1, read as the reverse complement.
AGTCGCGTCGACGTGCGTCGTCTCAATCTTTGCCGTAAGTTTCATTCCCGCCTTGAGTTTCGCCAAACCACTGGAAGTAAACTTAAATGTAACTTTGCCGTCCGCTTCCGTGCGCTCGTAATCGGAACGCAACAACATCACCGAATCCAAGACGAGCGATTCAGTCACGTGCGTCGCACCCGCCGGCAACGTATCCACCAGCGTCAGTTCCGTATATTCGGCCAGGTCAGGGATATCATATGCGAGTTCCCACGTCACCTTCGCGCCCGCCTTATCAGACTTTACAACGCCCGTTTGCTCCACCTCCGTTTTCTTTTCCAAGCCGTCAACGGCTACGGCTTTCTTGGAAAACTGTGTTTGTTCCGAAAGAACATTTTTTGGATAGGCGACGACGTCGTACTCCCATCCGTCAATCTTTTCCGGCGTGCCAAGCGGCATATTGTCAGCCTTCGGGCGTGGGATCGTCACGATGAACGGCTCCGCCTTGCTCTTCACGAACTGCTTGCCGATCGAGGTTTCGGTGACCAGGTATGCGCCCAGGGGCAGGCGGCCAAATTTGGCTTTGCCTTCATAGTTTGTCACCGCACTCTCAGCCTTCTCAGTATCAAGACGTTCAGGCTTAACGTCAGCGGCCGTCAGCTTCGCAACGTCTTTCCATCCCTTGACCTTGGTCAGATCGATGTCCTTGATCTTTTCGATCTTGAAGGTGATGCCTTGAAGAGGTTTCTTATCCTTCGGATCGCCGGTTTTCGCAGCCTCGTCGTTCTCCGCTCCCTTCTTAAAAACGGTGACGCTACCACGCTTGTACGTGCCAATATTTTCGACCCGAACGTCGTCGTTCCCTTTATTTTCCGCGCCCGCTGCCAACGCGCCACTTGTGCTTACGCCCACAAGCGCAATCGCGATCGCGATCGCCGTTTTGCGGAAGATTTTCTTGGTCATTAACGTTTCCTTTTCGTTGTATTTTTAGGCGTGCGCGCGCCGTGAACGGATAACTGCGAATCCTGCGATGCCCAGGAGGAACAGCCCTCCGAGCACGATTGATTGCGTTCCCATACCGCCCGTCAGTGGGATGACTGGCGTGTGGGCTTTTTTGTTTTCGATCTTGCCTAGGTTTTGTTGCGTTTTGTCCGGGCCGATTGTGATGGTCTTCTTCTGCGACGCATCAATCAAGTATCCAAACGGCGCCTTCGTTTCGACGAGTTCCCATTCACCCCACGCAAGGTTTTTCACGTGGAACTTTCCGTTGGTTTTTTCGGTATCTTTTTCGCTATTTTCGACGACGGTGATCTTGTCTTTGTCTGTGCCACCTTTACGAACAAGCGTCCATTCGGAGCCTTCAAGAAGTTTCTCTTTGGCTTCGGCATCAACCTTTTCCCAGGTGATTTCGCCTGGGATCTGTTTATTGGTGAAGGTACACTCAACGTCTTGGCCGGGCTTCAGGTCGATGAAGTGCTTGTCTCCAGCAGTCACAAGTTCAATCGGTGATTCGGCTGATTTCTCAGGCTTCTTCGCATCTTTACAAACCAAAGATTCAAACGCATATCCGTTAAGCGTTTCTTCCTTGAGTTCATATTTGCCTGGATCGATTTCCTGCTTCTGCCACTTGCCGTCCTTGAATTCAAACGCACCTGAATGAACGGTTGGTTTTCCTTCAGAATTGTCAACACGTTGTGCAGTGAGCTTTCCGCTCCATGACTTCTCATCAAGCACACCTTGCCCACCAAATTCATTCTTCACTTCTTTCTTGAGTGTGAGCTTCGCCTTTGGGGAATCATACTTGTTGGTGAACACGCAGGTGATCGGAAGGTCTTCAGTAGTTTTTGCATACAAGTTCGCTGGCAGAGTCAATTTGGTGTTTTTTAATGTCACACCCATTAACGGTTTCTTTTCATCCTTGTCTGAACCCTCATAACACTTCGCTGAATCCAGCTTCCAATTCGCAGGAAGGTCCTTCTCTTCGATCGAGAGTTCCTTACCCACAACAAACTTCGCCGGGGTCGTAAACACCTTCGCGCGACCACCTTTTCCGGTGGTTGTTGGCTTAGCCTTTAGATTTTGTAGATCTTTTTCTGGGTCTTTGAAAGTCACGTCTCTAGAATCAATACCAAAGCTAAATTCATTTTTATTTTCAGACTCAGGCCCATTGACTAATTCTTTCGAGATCTGCAAGGTACGAACTTGTTCTAGTGAAGCCCACAGACACCCAGAAGTTTGTTGATTTTCTTTTGTTTTCAAAGGTTTGTCTATCTGAGAATCATCAATTTTATTCTCACATTTATGTCCATTTGCCTGCGAAAATCCATGAAGGCGTAAGGTATATTCAACGTTACCTACTGTAATTTTCTTTTCGAGATTTGTTTCTTTGTCAAACGATAACGTGTCATCTGCTTCATCTGCTGTCGAATCATTTCCATTATCTGTCTCGGTTAATGTATAGGGGAATGAAAACGTTTGACCTAGAATTCCAACTTTAATATTTCCTAAAAACACCCCTGGAGCTCCAGAAACAATCGTTACTCGATTGTTGTAATGAGTGAACATACCAATAGGAAACTTCTCTCCAGGCTTCACTTTATACTCATTCGCTATTGGCTTAAAAGCCAATACACTGTGCCCATTACCGATGTTGTAGCCATCACCAAGTTGACCCATTTTTATTTTTTTCGGTAAGTAATGAATACCTTTATCTTCAATCCGTTCGTTTGGATTCAGGCGAGTATACGGTGGATACAGGCTAGTACGCAGTGGATACCACGCTCCAGCATAAAAAACATACTGCCTTACATCAAGATTCTTTATGCGACTAACTAAGTCTGACTGAGCTTCTGTCAACTGAAATCTGTTAGATGTCCCTGCAGAACGTATGGTCGTTTGACCTGAATATCTCTCAAAAATATAAGTCTTATTATGTTCTAGCTCATATTCCATACTAGATCCCAGTTTAAGAAAGTAGTTTTCATCTTCTTTTTTTGGAATCACTTGAAACGGTTGTCCATGAGAGACCAGAGCAGTCTTATTTTCACCACTTTTAACCTCTGGCGATTTTCCTGTAGAAATCATATCGCGTGTTTCACCACTAGGAATAGCCTGACCGCCTTGAGTAGTAGCAACCCCAAAACGGATCTTGTTACCCGCATCTAATTCAGGATGGCCCTTAGTCGTGTGCCCAACGAGCTGACCAGTGACCTCACCGATCTCGATTTCTGGAAGATTTTTTCCATTTTGGTTCGGAAGAGTCTCTGGGGTAGCCATGATTTTAGCCCCAGGAGCAGGAGCCTCGGCAGCGCCCGAAGTGCCATTCGCCGCATAAGCCGGCACCAACCCGCCCAGTCCAAAAAGTAGAGCCGCTCCCAGAAAACTAGTAACTGATCGGCGGAAAGACGTCGTCTTCCCAGGATGCTGCACGCGCATTGCCACCGTTATTCTCCCTATCGTCAAACAAAATGTCTTTGCAACCAAGCGGCTGCAAAGACCAAACACAATCGCCTATATTAATAGACGCTAGCTGGAAATATTCTGAAAAAATCCTGATTACGGTTTGTTAAGTTAGGTTGCTCATATGGATGTTTATGCCGCGTGATTTTTTGGCATGAAATCGCCAAATTTCACTTGCATTTCTTCGCCAATGTGGTGTACGTTTTCGATTTTTCGCGTTCGCGCCCGGGAGCCGGAAAATTTTTGGGCGAGTAGCCGGGATCGAGTAGCCGGGATCCAGCACGTTTGATGACGTTAGCGACGACGTGCTCCCTGATTATTTCGAGAGTAGTGGCAAATATTGCCACTACTCTCGAAATAATCAGCATTACCAACCCATAAGTTATTGAAATCGGACATATGGAAGCGCCAGACCCATGATTTTCACGAAAACGCAGCATTTTTGGCTCAAAATACTGCCTCCCTATGTCGATCGGGGCTTAATCAGCGCACGGCTAGTGTCCGCCCATGCACCCCAGTTGATGCCGGTCCGGCAAACGTCCGCCAGGACATCTTGCTAGTGTCAGCACACGTTGGCGCCAACACCTGCTGACGCCAACGGGGGCCGGATCTTGGAAAAATCCAAGATCCGGCCCCCGAGCTCAGCTATTCAAACTCCGAGTTGGTTATGGCTAGCTACAAGGTAGGTAGCCAGGCTAGCTCAAGCCGCTTCATGCGAGCCCAAGCCAGCCAAACCCCAATCAGTCAGTCACGATGATGACGCGCAGGTTTCGCGGCCCGTGAACGCCGTCAACACGGACAAGTTCGATGTCCGAGGTGGCGGATGGGCCAGCGATCCAAGTGATTGGGCGGGTTGGGTTCTCGTTGAGAACCGAAACGGCCTGTGGAACGGTTGGGTACACGTCCTTAGCGCGGAGCACGATCACGTGGGTGTCTGGCACCAAGGTGATGGCGCGGCGGCCCTGATCTGGTTCACCGTCAAGAACAATGGTGCCGGACATGGAGATTGCCACGCGGGAAGCGGTCACAACGGCGTCGATCTTGTCCAGATCGTAGTTGCCGAGTGCCTTTTCACGGGAATCTTCAGAAACGGAACGGCCGTTGCGGCCAGCCGCAGCCTTCCATTCGTCGTTCAGACCGTGAGGAACAACCACCGAGGAGACGTCTTCCAAGTACTTGTCGATAGCATCTGGGATGCCGGCTTCATCGGTAGTCACAACAACCGCGGTGTAATCCACGAGCTTTTCGATCAGGTCGTCGATTACCTCAGGCGCACCTGGAGCGAACTCGCCTTCGCGAATGTATTCGCGTGGTGGTTCCGGTGCTGGTTCGCGCTGAGAGGCGGCAAGCGCATCGTTAATGCGCTGCATGATTTCGTCGCGTGCGCTGCTCACTTTTCGGTCTCCTTCTTCTGCTCTTCCTTGAGCCATTCACGGAATGTTTGTGCTGGTGGCGCAGGAACGTCACGAACCATGGTCCACCGCTTAGCGATTGGGAGTGGAACGTTGTGAATCTTGCGATCCTTACCGGCCACGGTACGCCCTGCCTTCACACCCTTAGTGGCGGCAGCCCACACCTTGCCGTTGCCCATCACCTTGGAAGCGGCCTTCATGGAGACGTCCCAAATATCTGGGATACCGCCACGGTTGGCTTCGGTGATGCGGTGGCGCAAATCAACCAGAACTTCTGGAATGTTGATCTTCACTGGGCACACTTCGTAGCACGCACCACAAAGCGAAGATGCGTATGGGAGCGACGATGCTGGATCGTGGTGATCCATCGCGCCAAGAAGCTGCGGGGTGAGGATTGCGCCGATTGGGCCTGGATACACAGAGTTGTATGCGTGGCCGCCAACGTGTTCGTACACTGGGCATGCGTTCATACATGCTGCACAACGGATGCAGTGGAGGGCCTGGCGGCCGATTTCGTCAGCCAGAACCTTGGTACGGCCGTTGTCCAACAGAACGAGGTGGAATTCCTGAGGGCCGTCACCTGGGGTAACGCCGGTCCACATCGAGGTGTATGGGTTCATGCGCTCACCGGTGGAGGAGCGTGGGAGGAGCTGAGCAAAGACTTCAGCATCCTGGAAGGTTGGAACCATCTTTTCGATGCCAACAACGGAGATGAGGGTTTCTGGAAGGGTCAAGCACATACGGCCGTTGCCTTCAGATTCGAACACGGAAAGAGTTCCGGTTTCAGCAATCATCATGTTGGAGCCGGAGATAGCAACCTTCGTCTTCAAGAAGAGTTCACGGAGGTGTGCGCGGGCCGCCATAGCAAGAACGCGTGGTTCCGTGGTTTCGATTGGAGCTGGAAGATCCTTCATTTCACGGTTGAAGATCTCACGAACTTCCGCACGGTTGCGGTGGATTGCTGGAACCACGATGTGGGATGGCATATCCTTACCGAGCTGAACGATCATTTCAGCCAAATCGGTTTCGTGGGCAACGATGCCTTCCTTCTCAAGAGCCTCGTTGAGGTTGATCTCCTGAGTAACCATGGATTTGACCTTGATAACTTCTTCAGCGTTCTTTTCGCGAAGGATTTCAAGGATAATCTTGTTGGCTTCTTCCTTGTCACGTGCCCAGTGGACGATACCGCCACGCTTGGTGACGTTTTCTTCCATCTGTGCCAGCAACTGTGGAAGGTTGCTCATGGTCTTGTGCTTAATGGCCGAACCGGCATCACGCAGTGCCTGCCAATCTGGCATTTCTTCAACACGCTGTGCACGCTTGTTACGGATAACGGTGGTTGCGTGGCGAAGGTTCTTGCGCAGCTGGTTATCACGGAGTGTAACTGCTGCACCTTGTGGGAAAGCGGTGCCCCAATCGAGTGTGTGCTCTGGCAACGGATCGCCATTGACCCACTGTTCGTTGTGGCGCTTCCCGAACTTCGGAATACCTAAAAACGTACCCATTACACACCAGCTTTCGTGGTTGTTTCTGGAGCCGACCATGGCTCATCTTGAGTACCGGCAAGGACTTCTGCAAGGTGCATTGCACGAATGCCAGCACGGTTACGAGAGAGACCACCAGCGATGTTCATGAGGCAGGAGTAATCGCCTGCAACGAGAACATCAGCCTTGGTAGCAATAATGTTGTTCATCTTGTCGGTCAACATCGATGCAGAGGTTTCATGGTTCTTCAAAGAGAAGGTTCCACCGAAGCCACAGCAAGATTCGGCGCTTGGGAGATCAACCAGATCTATGCCACCAACCTTGCGCAGGAGCTGGAGTGGCTTATCGCCAACCTTTGCAACGCGGATCGAATGGCAGGTTGGGTGGTAGGTGACGCGGTGAGCGAAGTATGCGCCGACGTCGTCAGTTCCCAGAACGTCAATCAGGAACTCGGACAGTTCGAAGGTCTTTTCTGCAATCGCAGCGGCCTTCACTGCCAACGGGTGATCATCCAGCGTGTTAGCAACCATTTCCTGCTGTTCGCGGATGGAACCGGTGCAGGAACCGGATGGAACAACGATCGCGTCCCATTCGCCGTCAAGAACTGGTTCGAAGGTCTTCACATGGTTCTTGATAAGCGGCATCGCTTCTGGATAGTAACCTGTGTTGATGTGCATCTGCCCGCAGCAAGCCTGGCTTTCCGGGAAGAACACTTCAACCCCAAGGCGTTTGAGTAGATGCATTGTTGCCTGCGGTGCCTGCGGGAACATGGCGTCCGCAATACAAGTTGCAAATAGTGCTACTTTCATTTCTTTTCTTTCTTATCGGTGCATCATTGAACGATTACGTGCATCATGAGACGTTTAGGTGCATCATTGAACGATTGGCACAATTCCTTGCGTTGCCAGGAAGGTGAGAACGCACAAGATAAGGAGCAACGTTCCAGAGAACGGGGCTGCCTTGCGCAAGATTTCTGCTTCTGATCCTGGCTTGTTGATCGCGGTAGCCGCGATAGCAAGGTTTTGTGGAGAAACGATCTTTCCTAGGCCGCCACCGATGGTGTTGGCGGATAGGAGAACGTTTGGATCTAGGTTCGCACCGGCAGCCGCTGTGGACTGGAGGGAGGCGAAGAGTGCGTTCGCGGAGGTTGCCGAACCAGTAACGGCGGTTCCGATCCAGCCAAGGATTGGGGACAGGAATGCGAATGCTGCGCCGGTTGCTGCGAGTGCAGCACCGATTGCGGCGGTTTGGCCGGAGAAGTTCATGACGTATGCGAGGGCCATCACCAGCGCAATAGTGAGGAGCGACCAGCGTAGCGCGTGGATCGTGTTGAACAAAACGGCAAAGCCGCGGCCGAAGCTGAACGTGAAGCGTTCGGTGGAGTTGATTCCGTACACAAGTGAGACGATCAGTGCGGTGAGCACGATCATTGTGCCTGGGTTAGACAGCGTTTGAACGTTGAGGATCGCACCAGTTGATGGTTCACCGGTGTGGGTGAGGAGCGATCCATAGAGACCTGGCCATTCCACTGGGATGGTGGTTTTTGCCAGAGTTTCCGGGATGTTCACGCCGATTGTCCAGAGCTTGGCGATCGCGAAGATCACAACAACTAACCAGTATGGCATGAGTGCAAGGGTGATGCGGCCTGCGTTTGGCACGCCTTCTGCGGAAGATTCGGAGCGCCATTCTTCCGGAGTGGTTGGGGTAAGGAGCACGAGTGCGCCGGCAACCACCGCGAACCCGAGGAGGGATGCGAATACTGCGGTGAGTTCGTAGGAAACGTAGTGTGCGGCCACGAAGTGCCCGATTGCGGTGACGATTCCCTGCAGGAGTGCCACGTGCCAGAGTTGGCGGATTCCACGCGCGCCATCAAGGATGAGGAGCAGAAGGAATGGCACCAGAACGATGATCCATGGGGTGAGGGACGACGCGGTGTTGGCAACTTGCGCACCGGAGACCCCGCCGATCTTTCCAGCAGTAGTGACTGGAATAGCCATAGCTCCGAATCCAACGTTAATGGCGTTACCGACCATGGTCACGAGCGCGGCCTTGATTGGATCGATTCGCAACGAAACGATCATTGCGGCAACGATGGCCACTGGCGCACCGAAGCCGGCAAGGCCTTCGAGGAGGCCACAGAATGAGAAGCCGAGGAGGAGGGCTTGGATACGGATATCGCCCTTTCCTACTGCCGAGAAGACGGATCGGACATCTTCATCACGTCCAGAATCTACCGTGAGGTTGTAGAGCCACACAGCCGCAACAACAATATAGAGGATCGGCATGATGCCGAACGCCATACCGAAGAGTGCCGAATTCGCAGCCATTGCTGTTGGCATCTGGAATCCGAAAACCGCGATAATGAGTGCGATTATGAGGGATCCGAGCGCGCACCAGTGTGTTTTCATCTTGAACACGCCAAGCATGATGAAGAATGCGATAAGCGGCAAAATACCTACCAGTGCGGATAGGACGGTTGAGCCGCCAATGGACTCAGTGGACGGCACGAAAGTGACCGCGTGCATCACCGTTGAATACAAATGTTCTCCTAGGACAAAAGTAATGGAATGATTCCATTGTCAGATAACCTAGCGATATTAACAAACGGCAAAACGAACAAATCCCACGATTTCCGTAAGTATATTTCGATACCCTTACTTTTCGTTGATTTCCCAACGTTTGTAAAACGTGAGACTTTTCTTCGTTAAATCATCACACTGCACATTCGTGCACATCCACTGAAATATCAACCGGCAGTAGGGGCAAGTGCCTCGTCGTGAACACGCGGACTATTCCGCACAATCCTCACTTTTGAGGCAAATAGACTGATGGTAAACGAAACCACAGTCCAGAACACAAGTACTAGGACTGTTTTCCCAACTATGCCATCCACACCCCCACCGGCGATGAGCGAACGGAACGCAAGTTGCGTATCACTCATCGGCAGGAACCAATGGATCCACTGGAAGAATCGCGGCGCGGTTTCGATCGGGAACGTTGCACCCATGGATGTGATCTGCAAACTGAGCAACACGATCGATAGGAAGCGGCCACGGAACGCGAACGCAGCCACGCACGCCTGGTTGATCGCCATGAAGCAGATGCTGGCAAGCACAGCGAGAGCACTCAACCCAACCAGGTTTGCCGCATGGAGCTCACCCATCGCGTTTACAACAACCATCATGATTACTGCTTGAACGATCGCGAGCAACGTTGCAGTTACCGCAGGTCGCGTTACTGCTCGCACCCAGCGGCCGCGCGCACGTTCGTCGTGATCGAGCGCCGGTAGCACAAGGAAGAGCGCGATTGTTCCCACCCACAGTGCCAGCGACATGAACATTGGCGTGAATCCCGCCCCGTTGTTTGCTACGGCGTGTTCGCGTACAGGTTGCACGTGCACGACTTTTCCAGCGGTTTCGGCCACGTTCTTTTGTTGTGGCGTGGTCAGTTGCGGAATTTTGTGGGCGCCTGCTGCTAGGCCGTCGTGGAGTTTGTGGGCTCCGTCGTTGAGTTTCGTTGCGGCGCCGCCGAGTTCGCCTGCTTTGGTGGCAGCTTCGGCAGCACCCGCGTCGAGTTTGTGGGCACCTTGATCGAGTGCCTGCACGCCGTCTTTCGCGCTTTGGCTTCCAGACGCGAGTTTATTCGCTCCGTTCGACGCCGTTTCCACCCCATTCTTCAACTCACCCAAGCCGGTGGCCAGTTCGCGCGACTTTCCTGCCGCCGTGTTTGCTCCGTCAGAAAGCGCGGTCATTCCGGAGGACAGTTCGCCCATTCCAGCAGAAAGTTTTCCGGCACCTTGGTCCAGTTTGATGACGCCCGCTGTCAGTTCGGGCAGTTTCCCGTTCATTTTCCCAATTCCGTCGGCAAGCGCCCGCGTTCCGGCGCGCAGTTTCTCCGATTGCGCGGCGTTGGTTCCGCTGATCTTGGTGAGTCCCGCGTTGAGATCGTTGATTCCACCGAGCAGAGTTCCGTCTCCTGCCGACGACGCCGTTCCCACCTTCTTCTTCAACTCACCTATCCCTTGGCTTGCTTGAGCGAGGCTTTGGGTGAGTTTGGCGCTTCCGTCGCGAAGTTGTGCGGATCCGTCTGCTACCTGGTCAATTCCTTGCTTGAGTCCTTGGGTTCCTTCGGTCAGTTTCGCCATGATTTTGGTAAACGGTTCGAAGCCTTGGATTTTGGTTGTGACTGAAAATGCGCCTTGTTCAACAACTTTCGTTCCGGCACGTAATTTTCCTGAGGTTTCAGCAAGTTTCTGGAGGCCAACACAAGTTTCCGACGTCTTAGGTTCGCATCCTTGCGCCAACTTATCCACACTTTCGGTGTAGGAATTCGTTGTTTGCAGTAGGTCTTTAGCTCCGGCTCCAAGCTTCTGAACATCGCTAGTATCAATCATAGAAAGCGAGTCGGTCAGTAGCTTAGTTAGTCCTGCTAATTGAGTTGCTCCTTGTTGCAAGGAAGGGGTGGTGCCATTCGGTTGAGTAACACCAGAATGTAGTTTATTTAGTCCTGCGTTGAGGGCTTCAGCTCCAGCTGTGAGGCTCTTGGTGGCTGATTCTGGATTAGTAGGAGTGTAGTCTCCGGGTTTTCCTACGCCGTCACTCATGTTATTGAGGGCGTCAGGTAGTGCTGCAGCGGCGCCTGCGAGTTTGGCGCTTCCTGCCTGCGCTTGGTCAACACCTGCAGTATATGCGTTGATTCCTGGCAGAAGTTGTTGTGCTCCTTGGTCTAGTTTAGTTACGCCATCGCCTAGTTGGCCTGCATGAGCGGTGAGTTGGTGGATTCCACCGGCTAGTTGATCGGCGCCGTTTTTCACGTCCGCGGTTCCGTTTTTCGCTTTAGTGATCCCTGCACTCAGGTCGGTTAAACCTGCAGATAGTTTCCCAGAACCATCAGCGGCGCGCCCGGCTCCGGCGTTGAGTCGCGTGAGTCCGTCACTTAAGGTCACGGTTCCGTTGGCAAGGTCATTCATGCCGACGACGAGGCGGCCAGTTCCTCGCGAAAGCTCACCTGTTCCTCGGGAGAGTTCCCCAAGCCCATCGGCAAACTTCTTAGTGCCATCGGTCAATTTGGTTGTGCCGTCGGCCAGGGTAGCAGAACCGTCTGCAGCAGAAGTCAAACCGGTGCGTACTTTTTCAATGGAGACGAGCAGGCGATCAGTGATCCGTGTGGCTCCGCGTTCATTGATACGGTTCGTCATGGCCTCAGATACGGTTTTCGCCATGGTGCCGGCTAGGTAGTTCACGCCGTCGTCGGTTACTAAACGCAACTCTTGTGTGGCAGACGAACCGATGTCTGTACCAATCTTCGCAACGTTCTTGGAAAAATCGCGCGGAATGTAGAGGATCGCGCGCACTCGTTCGTCGTTCAGACGGCGCGTAGCTTCATCACGATCCATGGTTTTCCAGGTGAAACCCACATCTTCGCCAGATTCGGGGTGAACTAGGGCGTCGCTCAATTCGCGCCCAAGCGAAAACGTTTCTTGCGTACCGGTTACCAGTGTGCCAGAGTATGGCTGATCCTCGTTCACGATCGCTGCCGTCATTGTGTAGAGGCGATTCGTGGGGTTCTGGTACGTCATCGTGAGTAAGCCTGCGTATAGCAACGGGATCAACGCTACCGCGAAAATAACAATCGCGGTTCCTAAACGTGGCCCCTTCAAACGTGTCATCATGATCGATTCTCCTTTTGCCTTATCCACCCGAAACGATACACCTATGTATCCAAACCGTTCAATACACACCTGTATCGAGTGATGGGGTAGACTAATCTCCAGTAGATAAAGGAGTCCACATGGAAATCCACACCAGATCACTTCGGCGCCAAACGATCACAAAGCTCGCTGCCACACCCTTATCACCACGCAGAAAACGCACCCGCACTAAACTGTTAGATGCAGGCTCTGTTCTGATTATCGAAAAAGGTATCTTGGGAACAAGTGTCGGGGATATTTGCGAACGTGCCGATTTTTCCCGTGGCGCCTTCTATTCGAACTTTGCAGACATGGATCATTTCATCCAAACATTGGCAGATAACCAATGGGCTAGCATCATGATCGCCATGAACAAAACCTTCTCATCAGAAGATATCGCCAGTGCCCGCGAAACCTCAGAAGACGCAACCATCACCGCAGTCGGAAAACTGGCACAACGCATCCTCGATGCACTCCCGCTTTCTCGCGATTTCTACCTGCTTGCGATGGAATTAACCATCTATCTTGCGCGCTCAGAAGACAAAGATACGCCACTTCGTGAAGGCGCAAACGCATTCAAAGAAGAACTCGGGCATGCACTCGAAGTCAACATCGCTGCTATCGGCCGCGAATATATTTTGCCGCTCGATGACACCACCGAACTCATTCTTGCAGCCGCAGAACGCTCCATGAACCTGGCGCTCTCCGAAGGAAAAACGAACCTCACCGAATATCTGGTACGTGTATTGCCGCAACTACTTGTACGGCTCACACGCCCAATCACACCTACCAGCGAACCTCAGGCATAGGTTGGCCGTCACGGCGGCGGATCATTTCGATCCAGCCGTCGTATTCCCCTGCCTCATTCTTGCGGATCATATCCCAGCGGAGATTCATCTCATACCCATACTTGGCATACAACCGGCCAAGCCCGCGCCCAGCACGGAACTGCAGGTGTAAGAAATCAACCTGATCCCCAAGCCTATTCAGTACGCTCTCTGAATGCAGGTAATCCAGTAATGCCTTGCCCAGCCCTTCACCCTGGCGTTCCGGATGGAGCTGGAGGCGTTTAATCGTGGCAATGTGCTCCGGCTGCCCTTCCGGAACCCCAAGCGCCCACCACGCAAAACCAAGCAAATCACCAGAATCCGCATCACGCATCACACACAGCCACGCTTTGCCTTCAGCCATAGCTTTTTCATGGTCAGCAAGCAAAGCCTCATAGTGAGATAGGGGATCTCCAGCTTGTGCACCGATGGCTGCACCCGCCTCAGTGTTTCGCTGCCAAAAATCGATCATATCGGCACGTATAGTGGCAGATTCGATCACGGAAAGTGTTTCAAAAGATAGATCACGCACGGGAAGCATCTTACCGTGCAGAAAGATAGCCATGCGCTGTGGGCGTCCCACATTCTGCTCTGAGAGAGGAACATGATAGTGGGATGGGATGGTTTTGTGATAGTTTGCAAAGAGAAGTATCGGTTTTTCTGGTACCTACCCGATGTGAAAGAGGTATTTATGACGATTGAATTTTCGATGATTCAAACAATAGGTTTCGCCGTTCTCTTGCTGTTCTTCGGCCGTTCCCTCCGGAACCGCATCTCATTTTTCGAACGCTTCGCCATCCCTGCACCAGTGATTGGCGGCTTCACGTTTGCCATCGTTAATTTGATCTTTTACCTTACTGAAACGGTATCTTTTCAGTTCGATACCACGTTGCAGAATTTCTTCATGATTCTCTTCTTCACGTCGATCGGATTTGGCGCGAGCCCGATAGTTTTGCGTCAAGCGGGCCCGAAAGTTGCCACGTTCTTGTTGGTTGCGCTGGGTCTAGTTATTGCCCAAAACCTGATCGTTTTGGGATTGGCTCCGATTCTTGATTTGCCGGGTCCGCTGGCTTTGATGGTTGGGTCAACCGCGATGAGCGGAGGCCACGGAACATCAGCGGGTATTGCTCCTCTGGTTCAAGCGGCCGGCTTCGAAGGCGCCGAATCGATCGCCTACACTGCAGCTACTTTTGGTTTGGTTGCCGGTTCGTTGATGGGTGGGCCGATTACAACTCGCCTGCTACGTCGTCGTAACCTCATCGATCTTCACGATAACGCGCCTTTCGACGATTCGTTCCTCCACGAAAAAATCCACGCACTTGACGCGGAACGTGTGCTCACCGGCTTCATGTCCCTGCTCGTAGCCATGTTCGTTGGAAGTTATGTGACTGACGGCCTGAACTTACTGGTGGGCAACTGGACCTCAATGGCACAATTCCCTGCCTACATTGGTCCGATGATCTGCGGAATCTTCGCACGCTGGTACTCAGATAACCGATTCAAGCGCGAAGGTGGCGAAGAAAGCGGCGCCAAAGAACTCGTGCCACACCAGGAAATCGACATGCTCGGCACGGTTACGCTCAGCATCTTCCTTTCCATGGCACTCATGTCTGTGAAACTGTGGGAACTTGGTTCATTGGCGATCGCGCTAGGCGTTCTCCTGCTTGCGCAGATGCTTCTTACCGCGCTCTACACGCGTTACGTCACGTTCCATGCGATGGGCGCAACGTACGACGCCGCCGTACTGGTTGCCGGCCACGTCGGATTCTCTATGGGCGCCACGCCAAACGGCATGGCAAACATGGAAGCGATCGCGCGCAAGTACGGCCCTGCCCCCACCGCGTTCTTCGTTCTGCCTGTAGTTGGCGGGATGTTCATCGATTTCTTCAACATCCTCACCATCACAAGCTTCCTCACTCTGATGTAGACGTTCCGCGTTCGTGAGAAAGCACGCGGTATGCTCCGCGGGCCGCGCCCATGAGCGGCGAATTTTGGCCAAGCCGTGCCGGTTCGATCACCAGTTTGGCTGTGGCCGTTGAACTGGCGCGGGAGAACAAGGCAGCACGCAGAGAACTCATGAACGTGTTCATACTGGACAGCGATCCGCCCACCAACACCTCATCTGGATTTACGAAGTTCACAAGCGGGCTGAGCGCGTTGCCAACAAGTTCACCAGAGCGCCGAATGATGGTCATGATGTCTGGAGTTTGCACGATCGTTGCTTGAACCAGATCGCTCATGGATGCCAGCTCTAGGCCCACTTCCCGCGCCTGCCGCAGGATTGCGCCACCGGACGCCTCGGCTTCCAAGCAGCCGACGCGTCCGCACGGGCACGTCACATCCGATCCGGTTGTGACGCGGGCGTGCCCAACGTCTCCAGCCATACCTCCGCCGCCAGCGAACACTTCACCGTTGATAACTAGAGCACCACCGATACCTGAACCGGCTTTAATGTATATAAAGGTGCCGGTTCCTTCTTGGGAGCGAATTTCGCCCAGGGCAGCCGCGCGGGCATCGTTTTCAATCCAGGCAGGGCACCCGGTGAGTTCGTGCACAATTGCCCGCAAATCGACGTCGTGCCATCCAACCATACGTGCAGGCATGATGATGCGTTGCGTGGTGGAATCTACGGGGGCGCTCACGGAAATGCCGTAGGCAACGATTTTGGCGCCGGGGAAGAGTTCATCGCGCAGATCATTCCAGAGCCCAAGCATTGTTTCCATGGTGTCACGTGGTGAATCGAGGCGTTCAAAACTGATTTCGCGGGCTTCATCGATCGATTCGAGGGAATTGACGATCCAGTAGCGGATGTGGCGGGTGCCGATTTCAGCTACGGCCACCACGTCAGCTTCGTCTACAGGCTCCAGCTTGCGGGCTGGCCGCCCGCCGGTGGCCCGCCGTAGTTCGGCTTCACGCACAAGCCCACGTTCTACTAGCGTACGCACCAGATTTGAGGCGGTGGAAGGGGAGATGCTTAGTTCACGCACAAGATCTGACCGTTGGATGGCCGCGCCTGTTTTAATGAGTTGATATGCAGGATGGATTAACCGTTCGCTCACTGTAGACGTCTTGCGTTCTGCATCCATATTTCTTGTCCGATCGAAGATTCTTAGAGGTTGCGAATAGCGCCTTTTTATGTGACGCCTGCGATAGTTCCCCTAAATCATATACCTTTCTTTAAATAAAAATAATGTAAACCCAATTTCTCTCAGACATATTCCCAGCCCAGCTACCTGTGCTACCATTTTTGCAGTTGAGGAGATTCAAGGATGCATCCTCTCAGCAACGGATTTTCCATCTTTATGTTGAGGCGTTCATTTCTTGCTAACTTTTTGGAGGAACCCATGTCAACAGGCCGTTTTACGTTGCCAAGCGAATCGAATTTCGCTGAAGTTTCCCGCGCTCTAGCGGAAAAGTGGGGTGCGGATGCTATCCGTAATTCTGATGGCACCCATCTTGATGACGATGTTTTATCCATGGGGAAGCGCATCTACTCTGCTTATTTCCCTACTCGTGGCCACAACGATTTTATGGAAGAGCGTATGCACACGGTGCCGATGGTCTTTTTGCTATCGGAGCGTACGCTTGCTGAAGATATCACGCTTGATGTTCCGTTGATGGACACATATTTTGCGGAACAGCTCCAGGTGAATCGGGATGCTTCTCCGGCGGAGTTTTGGGAAGTTATTGATCGCACCACGGGCGATGTTGTGGATGCGTCTGAGTGGGAGTTGGATGCACAATCTGATGTTGTCCACATTCATTGCGCGAAGCCGATGCACGAATACACTGTGACGTTCTTGGCGTACGTGATTTGGGATCCGGTGCAGATGTATAACCACATCACGAACGATTGGGGCGATAAGGAGCACGAGATCGCGTTCGATCCGCGTGATCCTGAGGTTCGCGATTTCATGTTCACCACGTTGCGCACGTGGTTGGCTGATAATCCACATGTTGACGTGGTTCGTTTTACCACCTTCTTCTACCAGTTCACGTTGATTTTCAACAATGAACGTAAGGAGAAGATTGTGGATTGGACTGGTTTCCAGGTCACGGTTTCTCCGGGCGCGTTGGCTGAGTTTGAGGCCGAATACGGCTACCGTTTGCGTCCAGAAGATTTTGTGGATGCGGGTTCGTTCGGTTCGTCGTTTGTTTACCCATCGCAGCGCCAGCGCGATTGGCTTGATTTCACGTCGCGTTTCGTTCAGGAAACGATGCGAACGATGGTGGATTTGGTTCATGACGCGGGCAAGGAAGCCATGATGTTCTTGGGTGATCAGTGGATTGGCACTGAGCCGTACAGTGAAAACTTTGGCACGTTGGGTATGGATGCGATTGTGGGTTCGGTTGGCGATGGTTCAACTACCCGTATGATCGCTGATATTCCGGGCGTTCGTTACCATGAGGGCCGTTTCTTGCCGTATTTCTTCCCGGATTCGTTCTTTGAGGGCGCCGATCCGTCAATTGAGGCGTGGGATAATTGGCGTAAGGCTCGCCGCGCGATTTTACGTTCGCCGTTGCAGCGTATGGGTTACGGCGGCTACCTTTCGTTGGCTGCGAAGTTCCCAACGTTTGTGGACGCGGTTGCGAAGATTGCCGATGAGTTCCGCGATATTTATGATCGGAGCGGCGGCAAGAAGTCGGCTACCCATTTGAATGTTGCGTTTGTGGATGCGTGGGGTAAGCGCCGTTCGTGGCAGGAATTCACGGTTGCGCACGCGCTTCCAAACAAGTACAACCGTTCCTACTACGGTTTGCTTGAATCGCTTTCGGGTATGCGTGTAAACGTGACGTTCTTGAGTTTCGACGACGTTTTAGCGTACGGAATAGATCCGTCTATTGACGTGGTGATCAACGCTGGCCCGGCAGGCAGTGCCTATTCTGGTGGTGACATCTGGACTAACTCTGAACTCGTGTCTTACCTGCGTTCCTGGGTCCGTTCCGGTAAGGGCTTTGTGGGTGTTGGTGAGCCTACCGCTGTGACACACGGTGGCCGTTACTTCCAGCTTGCAGACGTGATGGGTATTGATAAGGAAGTCTACCGTAGTCTGAACGTGGATAAATATTGGCCGCAGACCACTGGCGAACACTTCATGAACCAGGATATTGATCTTGATTCACTCGATTTCGGAGATCCGATCATTAATACGTTCCCGATCAATGAATCGGTCACTGTTCTATCTGATCGTGATGGCGAAGTCCAGTTGGCTACCAACAACTATGGTTCCGGCCGTGGTGTCTACCTTTCTGGCTTACCATACTCTGCTACTCACGCTCGTCTCCTTGAGCGTGCGCTCTTCTTCGCCGCCGGCAAGGAAGATGAGTACAGCATCTGGAGCTCGTCCAACCCAGATTGCGAAGTGGCACACTACCCAGAAAAGCGCCTGATCGCCGTCGTGAATAATACGGAAATCGAGCAAACCACAACCGTGACGCTCGATAACGCAACCAGAGAACTCACCTTGCCTGGTTCTGGAATCGAATGGATCGAATACTGATGGACGCCACGTCGATAGCCGAAAAGTTCCTGATTGCAGGGAAAATAACCACAATCGTACCGTGGGGCGATGGGCACATCAACCGGACTTTTCGCGTAACAACCACGGCTCGGGACTACGTTCTGCAGCAGATCAACACCACGGTTTTCCGGGACGTAACTGCGCTTATCCGGAACATCGATCTGGTGACCGGGTATCTAACCGATGCCGGCCACGAAACGCTGGAGCTCATTCCAACGCTCGATGGGGGACTCTACTATGAGGATGAAGCGCACGGCTGCTACCGGATGTACGTGTTTATTAACAACACGGTGTCTTACAGCCTGGTGGATTCCGCCGAAACGCTAGAGAGCACCGCGGAAGCATTCGGGGAATTCCAAAACCAGCTGGCAGGGTTCGATGCGTCGCTGCTGGCCGAAACGATTCCACTGTTCCATCACACGCCAAACCGGTACGTCTTGTTTGATGCGGCTGTGGACGCCGATCGGATTGGCCGGGTGGCTGGCGTTTCTGAAGAAATCGGATTCTTTGAGGAGCGTAGGGCAGAGGCATCGGTTGTGACTGACTGTTTGGCCGATGGTTCCATTCCTGTTCGCGTGACTCACAATGATACGAAGATCAACAATATTTTGATCGATGCGGATACGGGCACGGCTCGGGCGATCATCGATCTGGATACTGTGATGCCAGGTTCGTTGCTCTACGATTTCGGGGATGCGTTACGCACGGGCGGCGCCGTGGCTGCTGAAGATGAACAGGATGTGGCCTTGGTTGGCTTCAGCCTGGAACTCTTCGAAGCGTACTGCCGTGGATTTATTCGGGCTTTGCGTGATTCGATCACCCCGCGGGAGCTAGAATTACTTCCCGATTCGGTGCGGTTGATGACTCTCGAATGCGGGTTGCGGTTCCTCACCGACTACCTTGATGGCGATAACTATTTTGGTATCGCCTACCCAGAACACAACCTAGTTCGGGCGCGTAACCAGATGGCGCTTGTGCGTGATCTGGAAGAAAAGATGAGCCGGATGCGGGAGATCGTTCGGGAAGTTAGCGGGGAATTCGGGCTGAATTACTGACTCTCCTACACTGTTGACCGTGAGGGGTTTGGGTGGCGCGTGCCACCCAAACCCCTCTGGTTTACAGCGTTGACCTATTGTGGCCCTGACGTTTTCGCCTTCGTTTCTCGGTGAGAATCGTAGAATGTAGATTTCTTTGAGAACTCTTGATCGATCAGATCTTTTCCTCGGCGTTCAAGCAGCGTTGGTTTTCCAGAGAAAAGATCCGTTCCCAAACCCAGTTGGCCGCCATTGACCTGAGCACCAATCGAGGAGAGAATCGTTGGGAAGAAATCGAACGGAGCATACTGGCGGTTCTTCGTGATCTTATCGGAGGTATCTAGCCCTGGAACTGGGTTCAGAATCATATTCACAATCGTGCGGTTGTACGCCGGATCCCATCCTTCAAAAAATTCGCCATCCATTGACAGGTGATCGCCAGTAATAACAATCGTGGTGTTATCACTCCACGATTGTGCCTTAATCCACTCCACAAGTTTGACCACTTCGCGTTGTGAATAGTGGATAACATTGGCATATTGCTGAGCAAAAGGAGCATCCGTCATATTCTTCGAAACATAGCCACGTGGGAAGTGCGTATCTGCATTTTCCAAGATGAAGTAGAAAGGATCTTTTCCTTCTCCAAGCTGTGTCAGTGACTTTTTGGCATACTCATAAAGCTTGTCATCTTCTACACCCCACCACACATGATAATCATCTGGAATGTAGCCTTGTTTCTTGAAATATGGCGTATCTTCAACCTTGAATTTTCCGTGACGCCGATAGTACTCTCCCGTACCACCCCATGAAGAATCAGAACCAACCATATACGTGGTAGCGTAGCCATGCTTATGGAGAATATCGCCAATCGTAGGGAAATCAGGGAACGACATCTGAGATCCGTCTCCAGCCCCAGATGACAGCATTGGCGTGCCAGCCCACATATTCACCATTGCAGCCACAGAATGGCCCGATGCATACGTTTGCTGAGGGCCGCCATGCTTCGTATTATCCGAGAAAGACACCCCCGTATCTGACAACGCCGCCAGTTCAGGCATCAGATTATCACGCGAATACCCACCTAAATCAGACGAATAATACGAATTCTCTATCGACTCCATATAAATATGGATCAAATTCCTCTTCTTTTCAGGCAAACGAACGTTCTTATCATTAGCAAAAACGAAATTACCTTCAATATAGTCAGAATGGACATAAGACTGACGCAACACGCCTGCTAACGGAACTTTTGCAAACGCATAAGGCACTGCACCCACCATGAGAGCAACCATTACCAGCATCGACGTCCCGCGAAGATAACGGAAGCGGAACACTTCGTCGTCGTCCTTCCTAGAGAAAAATACGACGTCAGAACGAATAAAACCAATCAGCGCGCCAAGAAGCGTCAAGAAAATAACCGGCACAACCATCTTGTTAAGAACCTCAAGATCCTGCTGTACCGTAGACGAACCGTTACCCTGGGTCAAAAGGAAAACGAAGTGATCTGCTGGAATATCACCCAGCGTTTCGTTAAACCACTTCGGAATAAAAAACAGCAGGCCCGTCAGAAAACCAACAAGCGCGCCCCCAACAGAGAAAAGAATCATCCCCAGAATCTTCCTTTCTCCCCTCTTCTCCAAACCGCGCCGTTTATACGCAAAAGCCAACGCACCCAAAAGCAAAGCACTCAGCATCGCAACGGAAACGACGTAACTTAACAGAACAGTCCACGAAGGCATAGCCCCATAAATACCCACATTCCCAAGGAAAAATACCATCCCGTAAAACGTGACCGCATTCGCAACCACACCTACCGCAAGGCCCCTCAACGCCGATCCAAGCGACCGGCCAAAAACCCACAACGACAACGCCACCACAGCAGCAAGCAACACAATCTGAATACCAATAACCATAACGAGTAAAGAATCTGACCTTAAAAAAACGAAAGACAATTACTGTGCTATGATATGCGGAACCCCACACAATAGTGAAGTGAGGTTTGGTGGTTTTGCAGGGGTTTAAGAAGTTTTATGCCAACCATTCGGAATTCCTATGGCAGCTTCCTCCCAGATTGAGGACAGGGGATACGCGGCAAGCTATTGATGTACATCTCAACAAGTCTATAATCAACATTCACCCACAACTTAACCGTTCAACTACTTCTAAACTCAAAACTCCGAGTATTACTACAATTAACGCAAAGAAATATTCCACAATTGCAGAAAAGTTATTCTAAATAAAAATATTATTACGTCCGCTAATAAGAAAGCGGAATATTTTTGTAAATATTTAAAACATATCCTACGAAATGTCGTACTCTAATACATAGGGAACATCTACCTCCATAGATGGCCTTACATGAAGATAAAGGAGTCTTCATTACATCTCTGCAACGCATTTTCAGCGTCAGCGTCGAAGTTGAAAACTGTTGTAGGGAGAAGAAACACGCGTTTTAAGGAGAATAATGAAAAGTCGTAGAATAATCGGAGGGGCAAGCGTTGTTGCTTTAGCTCTAGCCGGTTTATCGCTTCCCGCAGTAGCAGCCGATGAAGAATACGAACTTACTTATGAAGCAATAAATCAGAGCACCATTAAAGCTGTGTATGTTTCATCGGAAGCTACGTATGAGAATCCTGGAACTATTGATTCTACTCTGGATGGTAATAATGAAACATTCTGGCATTCAGATTGGAAAGCTGGAGCACCCGCACCACATGAACTTATTTACGACCTAGGTAAAAATACTACAAATGTTGGACGTATTTCATTAACTCCTCGCCAGGATAATCTTTCAGGTCACGCTCGTGTTATCAATGTATACACATCTTCCGATCCAAAATGTTCTGTTAAAAATACAACATTGAACGCAAAATGGGATAAGCGTTTGGAGGAGAAAGGAATTTCTTACAATGAGGATAGAACAACAATTCATGTAGATTTTGAACAAACTACTGCACATTGTGTACGAATCTCATTCCTAAAGTCCTGGACTTCATCCGGTAATGAGATTGACCATCGCGGAATGGAATTTACAGATTCGAGTCTTGCCGAATTTAATGTATCCATTGTTACCGGAAAACAGCCAAAGCCAAAGGAAGAACCTCGTCCTCCGGTGGAAAAAGTTATTCCAAACAATATATTCAAAGCAGGAATTGATGTAACTTCCGTAGATCGTAAAACCTGGAAGACTCCTTCAGACACTCCCGCATGGCCTTATCTAGACAAAGATGGATCTTTCCACTACGTTCATGCAGCAGCGTTATATAAGAAAAACGATCCGCGTCATTGGCAATTCTATAAAGGCCAAAATATGGATCACATGTTCTACGATGGAGAATTAAATAATAGTGGTACAAATGCTAATACTACGGTTATCTGTAACAATAGTGTGACTGGTAAAGAATCAACATACTCACCAAACCATAACGATCCAAATGCAAGCCACTCTGAGAAGAATTATTGCGATCTTATTAATGTGTGGGTTGATCCAGATACTGGTGACTGGTACGGATTAGTTCATAATGAATTTACACCAAGCCCTTTTGGAGATGGTTATCATTACGATGGAATTGATTATGCGGTCTCAAAAGATCAAGGAAAATCTTGGACTATTGAAGACCATGTAATCACTTCTCCTTATAGTACAGAACGAAATGACACAACGGAATTCCCCCATCAGACTTATCATTATGGTGATGGAGACCCACGTCTTTATGTTGATTACGCATCGGGTTATTTCTATGTTTTCTACGGTTCTCGAATTTTAAATAAGCCACCTTACGCAGCTTGGGTAGCATTCCATGAGCATGTAGCACGCGCACCAATTTCTGAAAAGATGGCAAAAGGTTCTTGGCAGAAATGGTACAACGGCCAATGGAGCGAACCAGGAATCAAAGGTAAAGAATCAAATATCCTTCCGGTAACAGAAGAGAATCCAAACGGATATACCCCTATTGATAAAGAATATAATCCTAAGACACAAGGATACGTACAAAACCAATTCCAAACGGATCAGATACCAAAAACATCTCCATTGTTTGTTATGGATATTTCCTACAATGCGTACTTAGGTTTATACATTGGACAGCCACAAAATCCCGATCAAAGCGGTAATGCATCGCAAGAGTTTTATGCTACAGACAACTTAGCAACCCAAAAGTGGATCAAAATTGGCGATACTGGAGAAAAATACAAGAGCGCCTCTTGGTATCGTTGGTTCTTAGATACTGCCAATAAGACCAATAGTGCAATTGTAGGGAAAGATTTCCGAGGATACTGCTCTTTTGGATGTGCTAAGCCTCTGTATTCTGGCAATAGATTGATTAATGGGGCTGAGTGGAACACTTCACTTCTTAATCTTACAGTCGATGCAGAAAATCCATACAAGCCAGTAGAGTCTGACATTTCTTACACGATTACCAACAGCCAAGGAAACACTCTTAAGGATCAGACCACCAATACAGAAGCATGGACCTTCAAGTATCTTGACGATGGTTCTTACATGATTCTGAATAAGGACGGTAAAGCGTTAGGTGTCGATTCTTCATCGGATGCAGGACGTGCATGGACTACAAAGCCTACACTTTTGGATGCGAAGAAAGAAGATGTTGGACAGCAATGGTTTATTGTTCCAACAACAGATAAAACCAGTGGCGAGCGCAACGGAAAATTCCGTCTCATCAACCGTTACAGCGGACATGCTCTTGGTTTTAACGATGCAACAATAATTATTACTCCACAACGCTCGTGGGACGGAGACGCTAAACTAAGCGGTTTGGGAGCAGAAAAAGAACAAATCATTACGTTAACTGCCGCAGGAGAGAAACCAAAGACCGGCAATGAAGATCTTAAGAAGATCGAAAAGCTCGAAGCTGACAAGGCTGAACTTGAAAAGAAGCTCGATCAAGCTACTAAGGATAAGGAAGTAGCTCTTACCAAGAAGAAGGAAGCTGAAGACGCTGCCCAGAAAGCTAAAGAAAGTCTCACTAAGATCAATGACGAGCTAGCTAAACTTCAAAAAGAATATGAAAAGGCTATCGATGGCAAGGAAGCTCTCAAAACTAAGATTGACACACTTAATAAACAGAGACAAAATCTAGAAAATCAAATCAATACGGCCAAGACTGAACTTGAGAAGGCAAAGAAGCAACTTGAGGAAGCTAAGAAGGATCCGAAAGAAAATCCACAACCTGGACCTAAACCTGTTGATCCAACACCAGTTCCGCCAGGCGAGGATCCTAGCCCGCAGGTGAAGGATGTTCCACAGGACAAGGTAGACACCAAGATCACGGCAGACACCAAGGCTGAATCTAAAGGTCTGGCCAAGACTGGCCTGTCCCTGGGCATCATCACTGCCCTGGCAGCCCTCTGCATCATCGGAGGAACCACAGCCATCCGCCGCCGCAACAACTAACAATAACTAACACACAACCTGCTCCCCTGAAAGAATCTCTTTCAGGGGAGCAGTCACGTTTACACAAGACGAGATGAGCAAGGTCGTCGTCAATTCTCCTCAACTAACTCCCCTACATACAGCAATGATAGGGGAGAGCCGGCGAGCCAGAGAGTCGGACAGTCGAGCGAGAAAGTTGCAACAACGTTGGAGCGAAACTTGGAAACTTGGAATTAAAGTTGGAATTTAAACTTGGAATTTCTATAATAACACTATGGAATGGGACGAAAATCTACTTCACAAAACCCTCAAACAGCTCCGACTTTTCGGCGATGACACCACCCTTATCGAGTGCAAACGAGCCAAAGAAGGCACCCCAAAAAACCTTGGCGAAACACTATGCGCATTCGCCAACATGCCTGAAGGCGGAACAATCCTTCTAGGCGTGGATGAACGCTCAGGTTTCCGCGTTACAGGAGTCCCAGATCCAGCCCAACTAGAAAAAAGTGTTACTTCCTTATGTAGAAACGCGGTGGACCCAGCTCCGCAAGTCTCATTCACACATATTAAAGCGTATGGAAAAGACGTAGTAGCCGTTACGGTTCATTCCTTACAACCATCGGAAAAACCTGCCCGTTATCGCGGAACAGCATATCTTCGGCAAGCTGACGGCGATTACGCAATGAATTCCAACGATTTTCGGATGCTCCAAATCTCCGCTCTGCACTCCTCAGAACGTGAGAATTTCGACCGCCGAGTCCTCCCCGGCACCAGCATCGCAGAACTTGATTCCACCTTGTTAGACACGTACTTGCGCAACGTTCGAAGAAACAGTACAAGACTTAGTAAAATCGACGACGATGCACGGCTTCTCCAGATCCTCAATATCACCGACTCCGACGGCAATCTTAGGCTCGGTGGCCTGTATGCTCTTGGCTACTTTCCCCAAACCACTGAACCAGCTCTTGGCGCCACAGTAGCAGTACGTTTAGCCCGCACCGATTCCCTAAAGCGCAACCAGAACCTTAAAGATCTAGAAGGTCCTTTGCCAGAGCTCATCAATGAGGCGATGCTATGGATTCAACAAAATACAAACACAGTAACGGCCTATAAGCCGAATGGGCATATGGTTGACCGCCCCGAGTTTCCACCATCTGCTATCCGCGAAGTCGTAGCGAATGCTTTTGTCCACAGAGACCTGGGACCAACGCTCGATGTAGGGAAAAGAGTTGACATACGAGTCAGCGATAAAGCACTCATTATTCAAAACCCTGGCGGGTTACAAGGAATTTCTGTTGCTCAACTTGAAAGCAGCGAATTAACAAAAGCTGCCGTAAATCAACGGCTTTACGAAATCGCTAAGAATCTGCACACTGATGATGGACAGCGTGTTATCGAAGGCGAAGGCGGGGGCATACGCGAAGTCTTAGCCGCAGTACATGAAGCACGCCTTCACCCGCCTAAATTTATCGATACTGGTACACAGTTTAAAGTTATCTTCCCACGTGGAGAACGCTTTAACGAAGAAGATAAAGAATGGTTAGATAGCCACGAAATTACGCTTAATGCAATGCAAGAAGACCTCCTTATTGCTCTACGTGAGGGCGCCAGAATCTCATTCTCATATCTATGCAGGGAGTACCACTATCTTTCTGAAAAAGCCTTACGGTCTGCGGTTAATCAGCTCATCGAACGCGACATCATTGTTGAAACAGATGAGGGATTGGCACTCTATAATTTCGCTTTCTCACCCAAAGAAAAACGAGAAGCGCAGCCAGACAGGGAGGTAACCCGAGTTCCTAACGACCTCTCTAAGCTAGGAAAGAACGTTCCCATTGTTTATAACCTCCTGTTCAGTAGCGATTCTCTGACGTTGAAGGACATACTTTTCCGCACAGAATTAACAGAAAATCAAGTTAGGTATGCTCTTGGGCCTCTATTGGAGCAAAAACTTGTGGAAATGCGCGGCGGACAGGGGAATCGTGGTACACAGTATTACATTCCGCGATAAATAGAAGACTTGTGCAAAGTTGGAGCGAAACTTGGAAACTTGGAGTTAAAGTTGGAAAATTTTCCAACTTTAACTCCAAGTTTCCAAGTCTGAATTACCAGTTTGGCATTCAGCTATATTGTTAGTTTCCGAATGAGCGGCTACCGCACAGCTAATAGAAGAGGCATGCCGCGGCACATGGGGCTATTTCGGCGCCCAGCAATACAGCAATGCCATATACGGCACTGCTGTTGAGCCAGCCGCTTTTTTGGGACCATGCACACGGCAGGGAAGCACGATGAGGGCCATAGGCGGAACCGACCAGCGCAATGGAGGAACCAACCAGGGCCGTGGGAGGACTCAACCAGGGGACTGTGGGAGGAACCAACCAGGACAATGGAAGGAACTAACCAGCGCAATGAAGGGAAACCAATAGGGAGGAGCAATGGGAGGGGAGTTGAGCCCGCTCAGCCAGGCTTCACTCAAACTTCAAGCCCCAGCTACCCTGAAGCCCAACTGAAAACCGCCCTAGCCCAACCAAAAAACCACCCCGGCCTTACGACCGGAGCGGTTTTTCACTGTGGAGCTAAGGGGACTCGAACCCCTGACCCTCTGCTTGCAAAGCAGATGCGCTACCAGCTGCGCCATAGCCCCTTTTGAACCGAAGTTCGATTCTATTCTACAGGATCTGTGACAGATTGCCACATCGCCTGACGTTGCATCGTTTCCGATGCTCTCAGGAAGAATGCGTATCCTCCAACTAGCACGAGACTGAAAAGAACGAATTTCTTCATCTCTCCTCCTTCTGCGCTAGCGTGGGCCTAGATGGACTCGAACCATCGACCTCTACATTATCAGTGTAGCGCTCTAACCGACTGAGCTATAGGCCCGGAGTGCATTCTCAAGGAGTTTTTCAATTCCTTGGTGCCGAATTAGATTAACTCACTTTCGAACCAAGAATCAAACCACAAAGCCCTGACATAATGCACGTCACATTTTTACACGATTTTCACACGATTTCCGAATGGATCGCCGTACGAAAACCCGCCTTGCAACGGCCGCCGCTTAGCCGTGCGGCCGCGCAACAGCCACCGATTATTCGTCGGTCACCGTTACGTGCAGGCCGCCAACGAGCATCGCCACAAGGTTGTAGATCAACGCCATGAGCGCACCAAACGCAGTCATGAGGATGATTTCCACAACGGCCACCACTACGGAGAAGGAGAGCACGCGCCCGAACTCCATGAACTGGCCCAGTTGCAGCAATGCTTCCGAATTTAACGTTTTTAACAGGCCGTCGATCTGCGACCACACGTACATGGAATCGAGCACGAACCACAGCACGGCGGTTGCGATCACGATCATGATGCCTATGGCCACGGACATGAGGAAGGACAGCTTCAGCGCCGACCACGGATCCACTCGGGAGATGGTCATCTTTACGCGCCGAATACCAACTTCATGGGTGTCCTGCACTGCCATTGTATCCACCATGGTGGGGGTTGCGATCGTTTCGGTTGGGGTTGTCATCTCAGTCTCCATTTACGAATGGTCCACAGCTACGTTTATTCTACGTCGGTGGTGGTTTCAGCGTCTTGTTCCGAAACAGGTTCAGTTGTTGGTTCGACGACGTCGGTGGTCACCTCTTCGTCGTCTTCTTGCTTTTCTAGGTTGAGGGCGATGGAAATGATCTTGTCGCCCTTGTCTGGGGTAGCAAACTTGACGCCTTGGGTGTTACGGCCGGTCAGGGAGACTTCGTCCACAGCGGATCGAACGACTTTGCCGGATTCCATGATTACCATGACTTCGTCGCCCGGGTGGGTGATGAGTGCGCCCACAAGATCGCCGCGGGCTTCAACCACGTTGGCAACCTTGATACCTAGGCCGGCACGGCCTTGCACACGGTACTGTTCGATGTCGGTTCGCTTGGCGTAGCCGCCTTCGGTCACAACAAAGACTTCTGCGCCTTCGTCAACAACGTCCATGGCCAGCAGGCGATCGTCTCCACGGAACTTCATGCCCGTCACGCCGGAGGTTGCACGGCCCATTGGGCGCAAGGTGGCATCGTCGGCAGTGAAACGCAACGATTGGCCGCCGCGAGAAACGAGGAGAACGTCGGCGCCGTCGTCGAGCAAACGAGCCGACACCAGGCGATCCATCGTGCCGTCTTCACGTTCGCGCAGCTTCACCGCGATCAAACCGCCCGTGCGCGCCGAATCGTAATCGGCAAGGCGAGTCTTCTTTACAAGGCCGTCTTCGGTGGCGAGCACAAGGTAATCGGCCTGGTCGTAGCTACGGATCGACACCATGGATGCGATCCGCTCATCAGGCTGGAACGCGAGCAAATTCGCGATGTGTTGGCCCTTGGCGTCACGTGCGCCTTCAGGGAGTTCGTACCCCTTGATGCGGTAGACGCGGCCCATGTTCGTGAAGAACAACTGCCAATCGTGGGTGGAGGTGACTTCGAAGTGTTCAACGATGTCGTCATCACGCAACGTGGTGCCCTTGATGCCCTTGCCGCCACGGTGCTGCGCACGGTATTCACTCACCTTGGTGCGCTTCACGAAGCCCGAACGGGTGATGGTCACAACCACGTCGTCTTCAGGGATCAGGTCTTCATCGGACACTTCGCCGTCGAATGGAAGAATCTTGGTACGGCGATCGTCACCAAACTTGGCCACAATATCGCCCACCTCGTCCGAAACGATTGTGCGCTGGCGCTCCGGCTTGGCCAAAATATCCTGGTAGTCGTCACGCAACGCAAGCTTTTCATCGCGCTCATCCAGAATCTTCTGGCGCTCCAAGGCGGCCAAACGGCGCAGCTGCATCGCCAAAATGTGATCGGCCTGGATTTCGTTGATGTCCAGAAGCTTCATCAAGCCTTCGCGTGCTTCGTCCACGGTAGGGGAGCGGCGGATCAAGGCGATAACTTCATCCAGGGCGTCAAGAGCCTTAACTAAGCCCTCCAAAATCATCAAACGCTCAAGAACCTTGCGCAGGCGGAACTCGGTACGGCGGCGGATGACCTCGATCTGGTGGTTCACCCAGTGGCGTACGAAGCCATCCAGGGAGAGCGTACGCGGCACGCCGTCCACCAGCGCCAACATGTTGGCCGGGAAGTTGTTCTGCATCTGGGTGTGCTTGTAGAGGTTGTTCAGGACAACCTTGGCAACCGCGTCCTTCTTTAGAACGATCACGATGCGCTGGCCGGCGCGGCCTGACGATTCATCGCGGATATCCGCGATGCCCGGCAGGCGGCCATCCTTGATGCCTTCAACCATCTTGTCTAGCAAACGATCCGGGTTCACCTGGAACGGCAAATCTGTAACAACCAGGCACTGGCGGCCGTTGATTTCATCAACTTCAACGATCGCGCGCTGAGTGATGGAGCCGTTGCCCGTGCGGTACATCGATTCGATACCCTTGGTACCCAAAATCGTTGCGCCCGTTGGGAAATCTGGTCCCTTGACGCGCTCGAGGAGCGCATCCAAAAGTTCTTCACGCGTGGCTTCAGGGTTATCGAGGAACCACTGAACGCCGGCGGCAACTTCGCGCAGGTTGTGCGGCGGAATGCGGGTGGCCATACCAACCGCGATACCTTCGGAGCCGTTCACCAGCAGGTTCGGGAAGCGGGCCGTGAGAACGGTTGGTTCTTGCACGGAACCATCGAAGTTTGGCACGAAATCAACGGTTTCTTCGTTGATATCGCGCACCATTTCCACGGCCAACTGGGCCATGCGGGCTTCCGTGTAACGCGGGGCAGCGGCGCCCAAATCGCCTGCCGTACCGAAGTTACCCTGGCCGGCCACCAGCGGGTAGCGCATGTTCCATGGTTGCACTAGGCGAACCATCGTGTCATAAATTGCGGCATCACCGTGAGGGTGGAAGTTACCCATCACGTCACCAACAATCTTCACAGACTTAGAGAACGACGAATCTGGCCGGTAGCCGCCATCCCACATCGCGTAGATCACGCGGCGGTGAACTGGCTTCATGCCGTCACGAACGTCTGGGAGTGCGCGGCCAACGATAACGGACATCGCGTAATCCAGGTACGATGTTTCCATTTCGCGCTGAAGATCGACGTCCTTAATTAGGCCGTGGTTGTATTGGATCATTTCTTCTGCCATGAGTCTTAAAACCAGCCTTCAGCTTTAGATATCGAGGAAACGGACGTCGTGTGCATTACGCTGAATGAAGGATCGGCGGGAGGCCACATCTTCACCCATGAGCACGGAGAAGGATTCATCCGTGGCTGCGGCTTCACCGATGCTCACGCGCTTGAGCGTACGAGTTTCTGGGTTCATTGTGGTGTCCCACAATTCGTGATCGTTCATTTCACCAAGACCCTTGTAACGCTGGATGCCCTGGCCTTCGGCCTTCGGCAGGCGCTTTCCGGCTGCCAGGCCTTCTTCCAGTTTGATATCGCGTTCCTTATCGGAGAACACATATTCGTGTTCTGCGTTGGTCCACTTCAACCGATAGAGCGGCGGCATTGCGAGGTAAATGTAGCCGTGTTCGATCAGCGGGCGCATGTAGCGGTACACGAGCGTAAGCAGGAGGGTGGCGATGTGCTGGCCGTCCACATCTGCATCGGCCATGAACACGATCTTGTGGTAGCGCAGCTTGTCGATATCGAATTCTTCGCCAACGCCTGTGCCGAATGCGGTGATGAGGCTTTGGATGGAATCCGAGGAGAGTGCGCGATCTAGGCGAGCCTTTTCCACGTTCAGGATCTTGCCGCGGATTGGCATGATGGCCTGGTGGTTTGGATCGCGGCCGTTCACTGCGGAGCCGCCTGCGGAATCACCCTCAACGATAAAGATTTCGCATTCTTCTGGCTTGCGGGAGGTACAATCCTTGAGTTTGCCTGGCATTGCGGCCGATTCCAGAACGGACTTGCGGCGGGTTGCTTCGCGGGCTTTGCGGGCTGCGAGACGCGCGGTTTGGGCTTGCATTGCCTTGCGGATGATTTCTTTGCCTTCTGACGGGTGCATATCCAGCCAGTCGGTGAGTTGGGCGTAGGTGGTTTGCTGCACGAAGGTGCGCGCTTCGGTGTTGCCCAGTTTTGTTTTGGTTTGGCCTTCGAATTGGGGTTCGCCGAGTTTGACGGAGATAACCGCGGTGAGGCCTTCACGGATGTCATCACCGGTAAGGTTGGCGTCTTTTTCTTTCAAAATCGCCTTGT
The DNA here is from genome assembly GCF_000092365.1 of Arcanobacterium haemolyticum DSM 20595. NCBI lineage: Bacteria > Bacillati > Actinomycetota > Actinomycetes > Actinomycetales > Actinomycetaceae > Arcanobacterium > Arcanobacterium haemolyticum. The sequence goes on along the minus strand of NC_014218.1, from coordinate 6,205 downwards.
CACGAGCGTATTTATTGATAATGGACGTGAGTGCGGTACGGAAGCCTTCTTCGTGGGTTCCACCTTCGGTTGTGTTGATGGTGTTTGCGAAGGTGTGGAGTGATTCGGAGTAGGCGTTAGTCCATTGCATGGCAACTTCTACGGAGATCACGCGTTCTTTATCTTCGGCTTCGAAGTAGATTGGGTGTTCGTGGACGGGTTCCGATTTCTTGGTTTTGATCAGGTGGGTGACGTAATCGTGGAGCCCGTTATCATATTGGTAGGTGACCTGGGTGTGCTTGGTTTCGGTTGCGTCATCTTCGCCGGTTACTTCATCACCTTCGACGACGGCGGTTTCGCGTTCGTCAATCAACGTAATTTTGAGGCTCTTGTTCAAGAATGCCATCTGGTGGAAGCGCTGACGCAGGGTGTCAAAATCGAATTCGACTGTTTCGAAGATGTCAGCGTTTGGCCAGAACGTTTGGGTGGTGCCGGTTTTATCGGTGGGTTCGCCCTGTTCGAGTGGGGCAACTGGCACGCCGTTTTCGTAGGAAATGCGCCAGACGTAGCCATCGCGGCGAACTTCGGTATCCATGCGGGTGGACAGTGCGTTCACAACGGAGATACCCACGCCGTGCAGACCGCCTGAAACCGCGTAGGATCCGTTGCCGAACTTGCCGCCGGCGTGAAGGACGGTCATAACAACCTGAACTGCGGCAACGCCTTCGGTTGGGTGAATATCAACAGGGATACCGCGGCCGTCATCTTCAACTTTCACGCCGCCGTTATCGAGTAGCGTTACGGTGATTTCTGAGGCGTATCCTGCCAGGGCTTCATCAACGGAGTTATCCACGACTTCGTACACCAAGTGGTGTAAACCGCGTTCTCCTGTGGAACCGATGTACATACCTGGACGCTTACGAACAGCTTCAAGACCTTCGAGAACCGTAATGTTTGACGCGTTGTATTCGGTACCTTGAGCTACTGTACCTGCGCGCTGTTCGGTATCTTCGGCTGTCTTTTGTTCATCTGACACGCGTAGACTTCCCCTCGTTCTGGTGGGCACACCCAGAACGAGCACACGGAGTGTGTGCTACATCATAGGACGTGCGTAAAATCGGTTCTGCTTGATTTTGACCCTAAATTGGTAGGGACCTACCTCAAGACATCTCACATAATTATAGCGTGTTTTTGGCACTAAACATAGAGATGATGCTCTTAACTGTAGGTATCGCGCGGGCCGCGCCCAGGAACAGAGAGCTTGCCGTGCTTCCATGACGGCACATATGGCCCATTGAGCACGATTTCTTTGACAACACCTTCGCCTAATTCTTGCGCCAGGCGCGCATCCAAGTGGTGGAGAAGCGACCGCATTTGGGTTTCCCACGCCACGGTTCGCGCTTTGAGTGTGAGGGTTCCATCGGGGGTAAATTCAACAACGGCGCAGTTCGCAGCCACGGATTCGCCCACGATTTCGGGCCAGCGAGCAGCTACGGAGGCCACGTCCAGTTGAGATTTCCAGCCGCGTTCTTCGATCGCTTTTTTCATCAGTTCGAACACGGGTTTCGGATCGCGATAGGACGGGCGTGCGCCTGACCCCACCTCTTGCCCCGGGCTGGGGACCAGCGGAGCATCGCCGATTGGCGTCGGTTTCGTGGCTGCCAACGTTTCACGTGAAACGGAACGACGACGCACAAATCCTTGATCTGCCGCCATTCTACGGACCCGTTCGAGTATTTGGAGTGGCAGAACGTCACCGTGTTTGTGCGCCGCTTCACGTTTGGCTACCTCAATACGGCTCACGGCTGCTCACCTCGAGTCACAGTCCCGCCGTGAACATAGAATGTGGCACCGTCAAGTTCATCCGGCAAATCGTCACCCACCGCGGCAGTCACGAACACTTGGCTGCCTTCGCGCACGATGGCAGCCAATCGTTGGCGCCTGCGCGCATCAAGTTCCGCGAACACATCGTCCAAAATCAAGATAGGTTCGCCGTCGTCGGTCCAATTCCCCGAATCGTCGTCACGCAACACGCGCCATGACGCCAGGCGTAACGACAGCGCGTATGACCACGATTCGCCGTGCGACGCGTAGCCTTTCGCGGGAAGCGTGCCCAAAAAAGTCACAAAATCATCGCGATGCGGGCCCACCAAATTAACCCCGCGTTCAATTTCTTGCTCGCGCCACTCGCGCAACGTAGCCTGCAAACGGGCAGCGGTGGCCGATTCGTCCTGCAACTCGCGCTCGTGCTGCGCGATCTCAGCCGCCAACGCGCCCGAAGAATCGGCCGAAATGTCAGTGATAGCAGGAAAATCCCAGCCAGAACGCGCGTCAATATTCGCGGCATAATCAATCCGCGCAACGCCCTTCCCGCCCGAAACTTCGCGATAATACGCCTCAACATACGGGCGCAACGCGCTCACAATCCGCGCGCGCTGGCCGATAATCCGCGCACCCAACGCGGCCAACTGCGAATCGAAAATGTCCAACATCGTTTCGTCCACAGGCCCACCGCGGCGCCGAGCCTTCCAGATAGTTTTCAACAACGCCGCGCGCTGCCGAGCAACCTTCTCATAATCGGCCTTGACCTGGGCCATTCGCGGGCGAAGCTGAACCATCACGTCATCCAAAAAACGGCGCCGAACACCCGGATCACCCTTAATCAGCTCCAGATCTTCCGGCGCAAACACCACCGTGCGAACAATACCCAGAACGTCAGAGGGCTGGGCATTCCCACGGTTAATCCGCGCACGATTCGCCCTGCCAGAAAGAATTTCCAACTCAACCATCGTAGGCGAATCGCCATGCATCACCTTCGCGCGCACCACCGCAGCGTTCGCACCCTGGCGTACCAGAGCCGCATCCGCGTTCACGCGGTGCGAAGAAAACGTTGCCAGATAACCGATTGCCTCAACAAGGTTAGTCTTCCCCTGCCCATTTTCCCCAACAAACGTGGTGATCCCGGGCGAAAAGGAGACAACAACATCGCGGTACGAACGAAAATCGTTCAACGCGAGGTCAGAGATGTACACGGCGCTTAGTTGTTACCGAATGTTCGAACTGGCATGAGGAGTAGGCGGAAATCTTCAACAGATTCGCCGTCCTTTTCGGCAGTCATCACTGCAGGCTTGGTTGGATGAGTCACGGAAAGGCGGACCTTTTCGCAGTTCATCGCCGAAAAACCTTCCTGGAGGAAGATCGGGTTGAAGGCCATCTTCACGTCTTCGCCAACCACGTCAGCCGGCAATGCTTCGGACGCCTGAGCCTGATCGCCTTGGCCCGCTTCGATCGTCACTTCGCCTTCGGTGAAGGAAAGGCGAACGGCCGCGTTCTTCTCCACCACCAAGCGGGAACGCTTGATCGCATCGAGCATATCGGCACGGTTCATCACCATGTAGCCTGCACTTTCGGCAGGGAAAAGGGAGAGGACCTGCGGATATTCGCCGTCGATCAACTGAACTGTGTTCTGCTTGCCGCCGGCTGCAAAGCCGATGAGCGAATCAGACAAAGAAATTTCGATTGGGCCTGCGGATCCGAGTGCCTTGGCGATATCGAGGAGACGGGATGCACGAACCAAGATTCGCTTGGAAATCGTGGTGTCAGTAGGAGTCCATTCCAGATCGCGAACCGCGAGGCGGTAACGATCGGTAGCCATAAGAGCGATCGAATCGCCGTTGATTTCCAAGCACACGGAAACTAAAAGTGGCAGCGTATCATCATTCGACGCAGCGATAGTGACTTGGCTGATTGCTTCTAACCATGCGGAACCATCAACGGTGCCGATTACTGGAGGCATATCGGTGCCGTCAGTGTAATCTTCGCTTGCCATGGTTTTCATGGAAAAGTGGGACGAACCGCATTCGATGTCAAGTTTGGTTCCATCAAGGGTGAGTTCAATAGGCTTGCGCGGGAGTGCGCGGCAAATATCTGCAAGAAGACGGCCATTAACAAGCACATCACCTGCGTTAAGAACGTCCGCCTCAATATCAACATGAGATGAAATATCAGAATCGCGTGAACCAAGGGAAACGATCCCATTTTGTGAGGCCTGAATTTTCAAACCAGCCAGCACAGGGATTGCTGGACGGTTCGGAATGGTTCGGGCAACCCATGTGACGGCTTCTGTGAAGACGTCATGTTCAACGATAATTTTCACCGCAACCTACTTTCCTCATTTTTACTATCTAACACTGTACGCGATTACCCGCAGACTCCGGAATGCAAATGACATATTCGTGGAAAGATTCAAGTTATTCGCAGTCGGTGGCGGCCCGAATTACATGTAACTATCTAGGTAGTAGTAGTAATAGGCTCTGTGGAAACTGTGGATAAGTGATTCTTTTCGCGTAATGACAAGAAAATCGTCAGTGGATTTTTAGTGGGGTTCCGTGCGAGAAAAACATGTAGTTCTGTGGATGAGACAAAAACAAGTAGTTTTTATCCACAGATCCACAGAATTTATCCACAGTTATCCACAGGTTAAATCACAAGTTTTCACACAACACGATTTTTATGTCATTCAGAGGCGATTTGAGCGTGATCTTTCGCCGCATTTCTGATGATTGTGGTCAGTTCAGAGACTTGAGTGAAGATCGTTTGCTTTTCCGTCATGAGTGCTTCAACCTTCCGTACCGCGTTCATCACAGTGGTGTGATCACGGCGGTTGAATTCTTCCGCAATCTTCGGCAAAGAAAGATCTGTGAGTTCGCGGCACAAATACATGGCCACATGGCGTGGCTGCGTGAGCGATCGGGTACGTGTTGGCGATTTCAGATCAGCCAGAGGAACGTTGAAATAGCTGGACACTTGCGCCACGATCATTCCGGCCGTGACCTGGATCGACGTCGGATCCGAAATCATATCCTTCAACTGTGATTCCGCGAGTTCTAGTGAAATACTCTGCTTGGTTAGATCCGCAAACGCCCGCACGCGGCGCAGGGCGCCTTCCATTTCTCGCACGTTCGTGGTCATCTTCGACGCAATAAATTCCACCACGTCACGCGGCACATCCAACCCTTCGGCCACAGCCTTCCTATTCAAGATAGCGATACGCGTTTCGAGGTTTGGCAGATCGATTGCTGCGGTAATGCCCGAATTGAAGCGGGAAATCATGCGGTCTTCGAAGTCCACAAGCAGGTTCGGCGCCACGTCAGACGTAATCACGATCTGCTTGTTTGCATTAATAAGTGCGTTGAACGTGTGGAAGAACTCTTCCAGTGTGCGGGAACGATCGCGCCCGGAAAGGAATTGAATATCATCGATCAGCAGCACATCTACGGTTCGGAACTGATCTTTGAAGTTGTGCATTTGGCCATTTGCCAGGGCGTTAATAAAGGCATTCGTGAATTCTTCGGCCGAAACGTAGAGTACTTTTCGGTTGGGGAACATTTCCTGCACTGAGTTTCCGATCGCGTGCAAGAGGTGGGTTTTGCCCATTCCGGATTCCGAATAGAGGAAAAGTGGGTTGTAGGTGGAGCCTGGTTGCTCTGAGACGGCCAGCGCGGTTGCGTGCGCAAAACGGTTCGATTCACCGATCACGAACGTTTCGAAGGTGTAGCGCGGGTTGAGTCGCGCAGATTCGCGGGTTCCCTGCGAACGATGATCGTTTCGACGCGGGGTTGGCGCTGTTGGTTCCGTCACGTAGTCCGGTTTAGGGAAGATAGAGGTAGGTTCCGACGACGGCGTAGCAGGCGTAGAAAATGTTGGCATATCAACGTTTTCTGGTTGAGATACGGAGCGAAGTGGCCGCACTGGTGTTGGTTGTGGAATTGTCGTGATCGGAGTTGAGGGAGTAGCAACAGGAGCAGGAATTTTTGCTGCCGGCGGTGGATTGACAGCTACTTCTGAAAGTGACGAATCTACTGAAATATCGAGGGTAAGTTTGCGGCCGATAATCGCCGAAAGCTTATCCGTCAATGCCTGAACAACGCTGGTATTTAGCAGATTCCGCGTAAATTCGGTAGCAACCACGATCATAAAACGATCGTCAACGATGGCAAGTGGCTTTGCAAGGCGAACAAAGGCTGTTTGTGAGTCAGAAAGACGGCCTTCGGCTCGCGAAAGTTCAATTGCGGCCGCCCAGGCGTCCTGAGCAAAAGATCCGTCTGACATGTTTTCCCCTTGTGCGTTGAATGCGGTTCTGTCTTCCATGATAAAAGACTCCGCGCATAAATACCGAAGTTATCCACAGATTTAATCGCAGCTGTGGATATTACATCTGTGTAAT